>NZ_JARKMT010000001.1:60304-1585596 GCF_037626295.1 Pseudomonas sp. LF-5 | reverse complement strand
CCAAACGGTCGCTGCGCTCCCACGCCCGGATCAATCCCTCCACTCAGCCTTCCGACGTCGCCCGTGGATCAAGATCAAAAGCAGGCGAGCTGACACTCGGCCTATTGAGTGGTGAAGAGCGGGGCGTAGTCAGCTTTGGATTTGTGGTGGATTTTCCCCTCACCCCAGCCCTCTCCCGAGGGAGAGGGTGCCGATTGTTGGGCCTTTCAAAATCTGAGTTCAACGGGGTATCGCACGTCGGCGTACCTCTCCAAACCACTCGGTCAGTCCCCTCTCCCTACGGGCGGTCCGACGTTTCGGGAGGGCTAGGGTGAGGGGCTCTTGCTTCAAAGCTTCAAAATCCAAGTTCGGCTCGGTACTGCACGTCGGCGTACTTCTACCAAACCACTCGGTCAGTTCCCTCTCCCTCCGGGAGAGGGCTAGGGTGAGGGCTACGATCTGAAGTGTGTTTAAAGAAGTGTCTAAATCGGCGGAACCTTCCCACAAGGTTTTCAGGTTGTCCGTCGGACGTCCGGACTCTAGCCTGTGTTCGTCGCTGCCAATTCAGTGACCGGGCGTGGAAACCCGAGTAACTACAGAGCGCACAAGCGCCATTCATAACGTATCCTTGCGCACCTTCACTGTGTGCACTCTGTTATGGCGGCTGTGCGTGGGAGACCTTGTGTCTGCCGGGTTGCCTCTGTCCCGGGTTTCCAACCTGCGTACAGCTGCCACCTATTCGCTTGGAAACCGAATGGGAGACCAGCTATAACCGTCATACAGGGTAAATAATCATGAAAAAACCAACACCCAACCCCCCAGAACCAGACACCAACACCACATCCCCCTACGCCTCGGTCGACAGCAAAAAGCTCCACGAAGCCGCCGACCGCGCCCTCGATTTCTACCTCAACCCCACCGCCCACATCATGTCCAGCGCCAACGAGCCGGAACCCATGTACCTCGCCAACCCCAGGTACAACACCGAATCCCTGCTCGCCAACGCCAGCGAAACCCTCGGCTCGGCCAGCGAAATGCTCATCAACTTCGCCGCCTCGCTGGAAACCTCGCACCGCAAGACTGCACTGGGTATCGCACAAGTCTTCATGCTGGGCGAACTGGCGGTGAATCAAGCGCTGGATCACGTCGAGCTGAAGGATGGCTGATTGATCGTTCCCATGCAGAGCGTGGGAACGATCAAGATACAAAAAAACCGTACCTCCACGGGAAGCACGGTTTCTTGTGTTGAGACGAGGAAGCGATCTTAACCGGGGGCGCGTCGAGGGTACTCCTGACGCGTATGCAAGATGCTCACAATCTCGATTTGGTCCGCCACTTGATAAACGACGAGATAGTTCGGGCTTACCACAATCTCCCGAGTGCCGGGAGAGCGGCCTTTGCGATAAAGGTGTGGATGCCAACAAAGCGCAGATGTGGTTTTTACGACAGACTTGTGAAGTGCAGTAGCCGCTACAAAATTTCGCTCACCAATGTACTTCAGGATTTTCGAGAGTTCGACCCGAGCCTTGGGTCGCCACTTAATCTGCATCAGCGCTTTTGCGCATTGATTCCATCAAGGCATTCATTTCCTCCATCACTTGCTCATGGGGAATACTCGGACGCGGATCATCGAGAGAGGCCTGTACTTCGGCCCGAAACCAACGGTCATAACTCGCAGCCTGCTCCTCGGGATCAAGATCCGAAACAACCGGGCACAATGGGTCGATCAAGGACGGGTCGATCATAGAACCTCCGGGTTTGATGCCTCGAAGTCTATTCGTTAACGGTATCGCTGTCGTCGCTGTCTGGATGAATTGCATGTAGGCCAAGCTCCATGAGGATCAAGTTGTCCCGGCAAATCCTAGAGCCTGCACTTCCGACGGCCAACCGCCAGAACTTGTCAGAAAACTCCCCGAATTTCTGAAAACGTTCCGTTTTCCGTAGGACGCAACTCAAGCGTCAGCGCAAAAAAACCGCGACCCCCCTCACCAGAGAATCGCGGCCCATCAACACCCAACCCCTACTGCTGCAACACCGTCGCCTGGTTAGCAGACCCAAACTGCTGAATATTCGCGGTTTGCGTCATGCCACTCTGATCGACATTGGCAATGTTCCCCGTGCCGCCCTGGGTCACATACGCCACGTTCATCGTATCCGCCTGCTTAACAGTGATCATGTTGTCGCTGCCATACAGTTGCGCGGTGTACGCCTGGTTCCCCGTCCCGGATTGATCAAACTCAGCACTGTTGCCAGTCCCGTTCGACGACCCCTGAATCAGGTTGGTCGTCCCGCGTTGATCCGAGATCAAAATGTTGTCACTGCCATTCTGATCAAAGTACAGCTCGTTATACGACTCCGCCTGATTGACCGTGGTCTTGTTGCCAGTCCCGGTCTGACTGGTGGTCATCACATGCCCGACGCCATCCTGAGTGAAGCTGGCCACGTTGCCATTGCCCGCCTGGGTGACGGTCGCACGCTGGTTGCTGCCGAACTGCCCACCCGATTGTGGGCCTTTCCAGTTGCTGGCGTAGACCTTGTTGTCGTTGCCCACGGAGGTGGCGCTGAGCGTGTGGCCGTCGCCGCTCTGGTAGGTGTAGTGCACGTTGCCGTTGCCAACCTGGTACAGCGCCAGCGTCGAATTGACCGATTCGAATTGGTCGGCGTAGATCGCATTGGTGTTGCCAACCTGGGTGACGGCGGCGGTGTTGTTTTCGCCGAAGCTTTGGTCGACCACGGTTTCGTTGCTGTCGCCGTACTGGTTGACGGTGGCCTGGCTGGCGAGTTGCGCGTCCTGCCAGATTTCGGTGCCGTTGAGGTTGCCGAACTGGTTGATGGTGATGGTGCCGCCGGTGCCGTTGCGTTGGTCGCCGTAGGCGTAGTTACTTTCGCCGGCCTGGTTGATGCCGATCTGGCCGCCGTTGTGGGTGACCTGTTCGGCGGTGCCGTAGTTGGCGGTGCCGTATTGGGTGATCACTGAACTGTTGCCGCTGCCCTCATAGAGTTGTTCGATGTTGGCTTCGTTGCTGTCGCCGTACTGGAAGGTTTTGCCTTCGCTGCCGTTTTGCGAGTCCTGATAGACGAACGAGAAGTTGCCAGTGCCTTGCTGCTGTTGCAGCGCGCTGTTCGGTGAGCCGAAGCCCAGCGACTGGCTGGCGTGGGCGGTGTTGAAGGCGCCGACCTGTTGTTGGGTGATGGTGGCGTTGTCTTCGTAAAGTTGTTCGGCGTAGCCGGCGTTGTAGTCGCCGACGGCGTCCTGGGTGATCACGCTGCTGGCGTGGTCTTGCACGGCGGCGGCGTCGTTGCCCTGGCCCAGTTGGGTCTGGGTGGCGGTGCTGAGCGGTGCCTGGGTCTGTTTCACATCCGCGATGTTGGCGGTACCGACCTGGCTTTGGTTGGACAGGCTGTCGTCGGCCATGGCCTGGGCACTGATCATGACCAGGAGGGCGGCGGTGAGGGGCGTCAGTTTGAACATGATTGAACTCTCCGATGATTTGCAGTGCTTAGCGGTATTGCTTGACCGAAACGCTCATGCCGTTGCCCGACTGGGTCACGGCGCTTTGCAGCCCCGCGCCGGCCTGCTCGATGCTGGCGTCGTTGTTGTTGCCGTTTTGCGAAATCTGCGCGCGGTTATGGCTGCCGTTCTGGGTGATCGAAGCGGCGTTGCCGGAACCGTTCTGGTTGATCAGCGCCATCAGGTCGCTGCCCTGCTGCAGGATGTACGCTTCCTGATTGCTGCCCGACTGCACGATCTGCCCGAGCAGCGACTGACCGTTTTGTTGCAGCAGGGCGACGTTGGCCTGGCCGAGCTGGTCGATCAGGGCTTGCTGACCCACCGGTGGGGGCAGTTCGCCGAGGTCGCTGCTGGTCGGGGCCAGGTCATCGTTTTCCATCAGGTCGTCGGCACGCACGCCCGCACTGCTGCACAGCACAAGCAGGCAAAGCAGGGCGGCGGTCGGCGTGTTCATGGCTCACATCCTGTCAGGCGTTAACCGGTTCGAAATCGACCCCAGCCACCCGAGAGTGGCTGGGGATCTGGCTTACAGCGTGGTCACCGAGACCGTGCGCACGGTGCCCTGGGACGAGCGGATCGTCGCGGTCGGGTTGGCCGATGGCACCACCAGCGTGTTGTTCAGCGTCAGCCGCCAGCGTCCGGTCACCGGTACGGTGGTGGTGCCGAGAGTGACCAGCCCGGTCGGGGTGGTGACCTGCACGGTGATGGTGTTGCCGGTGGTCACCGACGAGGTGCCGGTGAAGTCCCAGTTGAAGCGACCGCCGGAGCGTGCCTGCACCGTGGACGCGGTGACGGTGAACGTTTCCGCTGCTGGCCGTGGCGACACTTGCACCGTGACCGTGGCCGGCGTCGACAGGGCGCCGAAGCTGTCCCGGGCGATGTAGGTGAAGGTTGTGGTGAACGCCGTGGTGACGGTGGCCGGCGGGGTGTAGGTGATCACCGTGCCGTTGCTGCTGACCGTGCCGCGCCCGGCGGCTGGTTGGGTCAGGCTGTTGACGGCCAGTGGCACGTTACCTTCCGGATCGGTGTCGTTGGCCAGCACGTTGATCGGGATCGCTACGCCCAGTGTGGCGACGCTGTCGGCGACGGCGGTCGGTGCCTGGTTCGGTGCGACGGTGATGGTTACGGTGGCTGGATTGGCCGAGGCCAGGCCTTTGGCGTCCTGCGCTTTGTAGGTGAAGGTGGTGGTCAGTGGCGCGTTGACTACCGCTGGCGGCGTGTAGACCACCGATGTGGTGCCGTTCAGCGCGACGGTGCCTTGGCCGGCGGCCGGTTGAGTCAACGCGGTGATACCCAGCGGATTGTCACCATCAGGATCGCTGTCGTTGGTCAACAAGCTGAGGGTGATCGGCACGCCGAAGCTTGTGCTGCCGCTGTCGGCATTAGTGATCGGCGCCTGGTTTTCACCAGTGTCTGGCGCGGTGCCAACCACGACGACCGCCTCAGTGTCACTGCCGCCGGCGGCGGATTTCACCGTCACGGTGGCTGGTGGCTGAGTCAGATCGGCGACGGTGATGCGTTGCAGGGTGCCGGACTTCGACAGGCGTCCATAACCTTGGGCGACCATGTCGGGGATCGCCACTTCATCGGTCGATGTCGCTTCGATCAGCAAGGTTTTGTTGGCCCAGTTGTAACGAGCGGTCTGCACTTTCACCACATCGGTGAGCTTGGCCGATACGGCTGTCGGCCGGGTGGTGCCGGCGGGGTTGGTGGCGGTCACGACGACTACCGGAGGGACTGCACCGGTACCCAGGCGATGACCGAAGAACAGGCCGTTGTTGTCACCCAACAGACTGGTCTGACACGGCGTTGGCGGTGGGCCGGGCAGCAGAGCCACGGTTTCGCGGAAGCACAGGGTCGAGCTGCTGTCAGCCTTGGCGAACACCTCGGCACGCACGCCGGCGGCGGTGCGGCGATAGGTGGCGCGGTCGATTTCCACCTGCGTCTGCTGGCGGTTGTCGAGCACTTTGCCGGACAGGCTGAACACGTTCGACTGGATCGTCCCGGCTGGCCCGGTGATGCGCAGGAAGTTGGTGTTGAACGGGCTGCCGGTTACTGCTTCGGTGAGGTTCGGGTCGCCGACGAAAGTTTCCGTGGCGCCGGTGTCCGGGTTCACTTCGGTGTAGGGGCCGTTGACGCTGCGCAGGAACGGCCCGATTGCTCCACCGACGGCACCGGTGAAATTGCCCGGTGCGCCGATGCCGATGTCACGGGTGATATTGATCGCGCGCCGACCGGGCGCGGTGACGTTGACCGTTTCCACGCCGTAGGGGTGAGTGATGGTATAGGTGCCGGCAAGGGGCACGTTCACCCGGATGCGAATCCGCGCAAAGCTTTGCTGATCACCGTCCGCCGGATTTTCCGAGGCGAATGCCGCTTCGATCCCGGCGACATAAGCGTCCACACCATAACCGGCAGCGTTGTCGGGGATCGTGGTTTCGGCCAGGAACCAGAAGGCTTCCGGCGGCCAGTTGTCCGGGAAGATCATCGGTTGGGCGTCGTCGTAGACACCCGGCTCGGCCAAGAGAATGCACATGTAGGCCGGCGGTGTGGTGGCCGCAACGCGTGAACTGGCAGCACGCGACTGGCACAGTTCCATCGACAGCTGGTTTTCGTCCTGATACCACATCGGGAATTTCCCGGTGGCGAAGGTGTAGGGGCCGGGGTCGACGGCGGCGAGTTGTGCATAGGCACTGCCGGTCAGCGAGAGAGCGAGCCCGAGCGCGTTGAGCGCAAAGCGTGGCCACTTGTTCATGATGCCTCCTGATACGGATCTGGGCATGTGAGCGTTCATTGCACGATGACCACTTCTTCGGTGTCGCTGCCGCCGTTGGACGACGTCACGCGCACTTTGGCTGGCGGTATCGGCGAGATCCCGGTGGCCAGGGTTTTCACCGCGCCGTCGCCGCTCAGGGCACCGATGGCGGCGCCGCTGCCGGAGGTGGCGGTGAGTACGGGGGGCGAGGTTTCGTCACTGGTCGAGGCGACCACGGTCAGTTGTCCGGAGCTCATGCTGTATTGCGCGCTCTGGATTACCACCAGGTCGGTCAGGGTCATGGGCAGAGTGGTCGGCGTGCTGCTGGCGATGGCCAGGTGGTTGTCGGCGGTCACTTGCAAGGTGGTTGGCAAGGTCGGGTTGAGCGAGGACTGCGCGTACCAGCTGCCGGTGCTGTTGGCTTCGGTCATGTTCAGCACCGGGGTGCTGCTGGTGACGGCCGCCGTGCCCGGAGCAGGCGGGGCAAGGACGAACACGTCTTGCTGCGCCACCGGTGCGCTGTCGCCGGCCTTGCGCGAGTAGGTGCTGCGCTGCGGGATCATCGGTGTTGGCCGCACGACGGTCGACAACTTGCCGGAAACGGCGAAAGTGGTGGTGCGCAAGTCCAGCCCGTTCGGGCCTTCGATGCGCACGAAGTTGGTGTTGAACGGGCTGCCGGTGACCGCCTCGCTGAGGTTCGGGTCGCCGACGAACTGTTCGGCGGCACCGGTCAGCGGGTTGGTTTCGGTGTACGGACCATTGACGCTGCGCAGGAACGGGCCGATGTCACCCTTGAGCGCGCCGTCATAGGTTTTCGGCGTGCCGATGCCGATGTCGCGGGTCATGTTGATTGCGCGGCGCCCGGGGGTATCGATGTTGAACACCTCGACGCCATACGGGTGGGTGATGACATAGGTGCCGGCGGTGGGCACATCGACGCGAATACGGATCCGCGCGAAGCTGACCTGATCGCCTTCCACCGGTTCTTCAGCGGCGAATGCGGCTTCAATGGCGCTGACGTAGCCCAGATCAATGCCGCGTGCAGCATCGACGAGGCTGGTTTCGCCGGTGAACCAGAACGCTTCGTCGGGAAAGTTGGTCGGGAAGACGATCGGCTGGGCGTCATCGAACACACCAGGGGTCGGCAACAGCGAGCACATATACGAAGGCGCGCCCGGTGTGCTGGGCACTCGCGAACTGAGCGCTTTGGACAGGCACAGGTCCAGGGTGCGGCCGTGGGTGTCCTGATACCAACTGGCGAAACCGCCATTGGCCGGTGCATAAGGCCCCGGATCAACAGCGAACAAAGCGGCCTGGGCAATGCCCTGGGCCAACGCGCTCACGACCAGGACAGTCGCGGTTTTGGACAGTAAAGGGTGCATGAGTTAATCCCTCTATCAAAGTACCTGCCCCTTGGGGATGGGTCAGTTGCACAGGGCCTGTACACCTTCCATGCCAAGGTGTGGTGGATGGGCGGGAGAGGGCCGGGGTAGAGGGCTTGACGCGCAGAAGGGGCAGGTTTTTGGCCAGCGGGAAAAGGGCGTCATTCCCCAGAATCGGGGACGGTGGGGATGCTCTTAGTGGCCCGTCGTACGCAGAACCCCTGTAGGAGCTGCCGCAGGCTGCGATCTTTTGATCTTGATTCACAAAAGCAGGATCAAAAGATCGCAGCCTCGTTGCAGTCGATAGCTCCTACACAGATCTGAGGTGGGTTTGGGAGGTGTAGATCGGGTTGATATCCCCGCAACCGGGCAAACCCCCACCCGTGGGCTATAACCCTATAGGGATGTATCGGGAAGTCGCCGTCATGAACATGCAGTCGAAATCGCTTCCGGTCGAGGAGGGCAATCTGCGCTTGGGCTCGCGCAAGCAGTCGTTCAACCTGCTGCGCTGGTTTTCGCTGATCAGCATGGCGGTGATCGGTACCGTGGCCGTCGCGCTTGGCGCGGTGTCGACGCGGTTCGTGATCGATGAAAGCGTGCAGCGCGATGCCTTGCTCACCGCCCAGTTCATACAGGCCATCGCTTCGGCCGAGGTACGTCACGTTTCCATTCCCAATATCCGCACGATGGGTGAATTGCTCGACCCGCGTCAGGACGCGAACTTTCCCGACGTCAGTCCGCAAGCCCGGGCCGATGCTCGGGGCGAGTTTCTCGATCACATCGAACACCTGCCAGACGTGATTCTCGCCAACATCTACGCGCCCGACCGCCAGGTGATCTGGTCAACCAATCCCGCGCTGATCGGTACCAACATTCATGCCGATGAAGACCTCGATCGCGCCTTTAACGAAAAGATTCCGGTATCCGCCAGCTACCACGACGTCGACAAGGCTCGCGAAGAACAGAAATTCATCACGCCACCGGACTACATCTTCATCGAAAACTACATTCCGCTGTTTGACGCCGAGGGCAAGAACGTCACAGCAATGGTCGAAATCTACAAGGAGCCCAAGGATCTGATCGCACGCATGGAGCGCGGATTGGTTCTGATCTGGCTGGCGACTGCACTGGGTGGCGGGCTGATTTATCTGGGCCTGTACTGGATCGTACGGCGCGCGGCGATTCTGCTCGCGGCCCAGCAAAAACAACTGATCGCCAACGAAACCTTTGTCGCCTTGGGCGAGATGTCTTCGGCGGTGGCGCACAGTTTGCGCAATCCGCTGGCGACCATCCGTTCCAGCGCCGAACTGGCGCTGGAGTTCGATGCCGGCCCGGCAGAGAAGAACATCAAGGACATCATCGGCCAGGTCGATCGCATGTCGAAGTGGGTGCGCGAGCTGCTGCAGTCACTGCGTCCGCTCAACGATGATCCGGAACCGGTGAATCTGGTGGCAGCGCTGCACGAAAGCCTTGTCGCGTTTGAACAGCAGATCGCCAGAGCCGGCGTGCAGGTGGTGTTTCATCCGCAGCACACGCCCATGGTGCTCAGCCAACCGGTGCAACTGACACAGATCCTCAACAGCCTGCTGGCCAATGCGCTGGAGGCGATGGACAAGGGCGGCACGCTGACCGTCAGCCTGGAACCGAGCGAAGACCGTGGCGTGTGCGTGGTGCTCAGCGACACGGGTAAAGGCATGAACGAAGAGCAACGGACCATGGCGTTCCGGCCGTTTTTCACCACCAAGTCTGGCGGTCTCGGGGTCGGTCTGGTGCTGGTCAAGCGCATCATGGAGCGCTTCGGTGGCGGCGTGACTCTCGACAGCCGCGAAGGCGAGGGCACCACCGTTCGTCTGGCGTTTCAACTGGTCCCCTGATTCGTCCATTCCTGCCGAAGCCTGCGATCTATTGACTGATCGTTCCCACGCTCTGCGTGGGAATGCCTCAAGGGACGCTCCGCGTTCCGATGGGACGCAGAGCGTTCCGGGCTGCATTCCCACGCAGAGCGTGGGAACGATCAATCTCAAAGATCGCAGCCTTCGGCAGCTCCTACATGAGGTTTGCATTACCTCAAAAGATTTATGAACTTCCCCCATCACTGGGTGTCAAGCCCCGGTCACCGGGGAGTGGGGGAACCCACAGACTTTCCAAGTCCCTGTTACAACTAGAAATAATTTCTTGGCGCAGTAGTTGCAAAACACCATCACCCCTTCCTTGATGAGGCGGCTGGTGATGGACAGAGCAACGCGTGACCCAAGCAACACTTTCCTGCTGACGCCTCTGAGCGTCTTTCTGATGTTGACCCTCGGCAGCATGGCCGGCGTTCGCGCCAGTCCCATTGATGACGAGCGACAGCCAGAAGTCTCCGATCCCTCGGCGTACTACGACGAACCGACCGACCGCGCCGGCGCGCTCAATAACATCCTGACCCTGCCCGAGGCCAACGAAGATTCCTTCGACTTGCCCGACGGCGTCAAAGGCAGCCGCGACTCGACCCGCACGGAAAACATTCTGCCGCCGACGGTGCAGACCAGTTTCAACTACCCCACCAACGGCAAGCCGAGCCCGCTCTATGGCGCGCAACCGTTCACCCAGCAGTTGACCCTGTTCGAAGAGTTTGGCCCGGAAAAGCTCGACCCGACCACCCCGGCCGCGCCGTTGCCATTTCCGCCGGCCGCGATCGGCCCGGCACCGGCTCAGGACCCGAACAACGTCGCCCGCAGCGCGCCACCCGGCAGCGCCCTCGACGCGTTCCTGCGTCAACCGGGGCTGACGCCATTCCCCAGCCAGTTCGCCAATGTCGTCGACCGTAACCCGTGGCAGGCGCAGATCGAAGTGTTCCTCAACCGCCACATCGGCTCGTCCGCCGAAGGTCGGCCACCCGGAAAAGGCTGGGCGCACCAGCGCTGGAACGAGTTCTACCCGCAAGTCGCTTACAAAACCGTACAGACCGGCGCGCGCCTCAACGGTGGCCTGCGTGACAGCGTGCAAATGCACCATTACGCGGTGGGCGAATTCGGCCCCGGCGGTCTGTACCACAACGTCGCCGGTGTACCGCTGACCGACGGCACCTCGAAGGGCGTCGACCCGCGTTTCCACCCGGCGATGCCGGCGCAAAACCACAACTCGGTGTGGACCTTCGACGGCACGTTGCCGCCGAAACTGTTGATGGTGCGCTACGGCCAACCGGTGATGATGCGCCACTACAACGGCTTGCCGATCGATCCGTCGGCCAACCGTGGTTTTGGCCTGCACACCATCAGCACCCACGAGCACAACGGCCACGCGCCAGCGGAAAGCGACGGCTATGCCAACGCGTTCTTCTTCCCGGGGCAGTTTTACGACTATCGCTGGCCGATCCAGCTCGCCGGTTACGACAGCATCAACACCAAGGCTGAAGACCCGCGCGCAGCGTTCCCCTGCGCCCCCGGCGAAACCCTGTGGGTCAACGATCTCGCACCGGCGAAGAAAACCTGTGACAACGGCACCATCAAGATCCGTGGCGACTGGCGCGAAACCATGAGCACCCACTGGTTCCACGACCACATGCTCGATTTCACCGCGCAGAATGTCTACAAGGGCAACGCGGCGATGATGAACTACTACAGCGCGTTGGATCGCGGTAACGAGTCGGTGAACGACGGCGTCAACCTGCGTCTGCCCAGCGGCAGCGCTTTGCCGTGGGGCAACCGCGACTATGACGTCAATCTGGTGCTCGCCGACAAGGCCTGGGATCAACAAGGCCAATTGTGGTTCAACCCCTTCAACACCGATGGCTTCATCGGCGATCAGGTGCTGGTCAACTGGCAGTGGAAACCGACCCTTGACGTGCGTGCGCGCAGTTATCGCTTCCGCATTCTCAACGGCTCGGTGTCGCGCTACTTCAAACTGGCCTTGGTGCGGGAAATCAAAGGCAGTGGCGGCGAGTTTCAGGGGCCGAAAAACTCGGGTGTGACGTACAGCCGCGTGCCGTTCCACATGATCGCCAACGACGGCAACATCATGGAACACAGCGTGCCGTTCGACGGTTCGATGGACCTCGACGCCGATGGCGATAAACAGAACCACAACGCGATCCTGCCGACGCAGGGCATCGCCGAGCGCTTCGACATCATCGTCAATTTCTCGAAAAACGGTATCAAGCCCGGTGACAAGCTGTTCTTCCT
Organism: Pseudomonas sp. LF-5; assembly: GCF_037626295.1. Classification (NCBI taxonomy): domain Bacteria; kingdom Pseudomonadati; phylum Pseudomonadota; class Gammaproteobacteria; order Pseudomonadales; family Pseudomonadaceae; genus Pseudomonas; species Pseudomonas sp. LF-5. The sequence continues at coordinate 1,573,806 of NZ_JARKMT010000001.1, read as the reverse complement.
CAACCTGCAGGCGCAGGACGACGGCAAAGGCCCGAAAGAAATGATTCCGCTGGCTGACGTACTTTCGGAGAAATACCTGCCAGTGATCAAGCAGACCAGCAATGGCCCGCAGTGGGACCGGGGAGATCCGGCGGTGGGCAAGGTCTTGCAGCTCAACGTCAAGGCCTACACCGGTCAGGATCTGGCGATGAACCCAGCGGCGTACGAGCCGGCCAAACCGGGCAAGGCTGAAGGGCTGGTGATGATCCCGCTGAAACTCCATCGCGACAACGCCGCCGATAAAGTCGTGCTGGCCAAGGCCCGCCACCGCACTTTCACCTTCGGCCGCTCCGACGGCACCGATGAGGCGCCGTGGACGGTCAAGACTGATGGCGGCTTCGGCTTCCACATGGACCCGCGTCGCTTGAATGCTTCGACTCAGCTGTCCAGCGGCCCGACCGATGCCGGTGTCACCGGGTTCGGCACCCTCGAAGTGTGGAACATCAAGGCCGGCGGCAAGGGCTGGAGCCATCCGGTACACGTGCACTTCGAAGAGGGGATCATCCTCAGTCGCGGCGGCAAGGCACCGCCAGAGTGGGAAAAATGGGCACGCAAAGACGTCTATCGCATCGGCTCCGAAGCCGATGGTCTGGACAGTGTGGAAATGGCGATCAACTTCCGCGAGTTTGCCGGGACCTACATGGAGCACTGTCACAACACTCAGCATGAGGACAACTCGATGCTGCTGCGTTGGGACCTGGAGAAACCCGGGCAACTGCAGTTGATGCCAACCCCACTGCCAAGCTGGGACGGTGTGCGCTACGTCAACTCCGCCGCGCTGCCAACTTTCCGCAGCGGCGACGGTATGGGCCCACAAGTGGTGGTCAAGCCATGAACCGCCGCCACGTTGATAGCCAACCTGTGCATACCCCGCGCTCACGGGCGCTGGGCATGCACCTGGTGCTGATGCTGGTCGCCTGTGTGCTCGGCAGCCGCGTGCTGCTGGCACATCAGGCCAGTGTCAGCGAGCCGTCAGCGGCCAGTGAATCCGCCACCCCGTGGGGTGGCGACTATTTCCCCAACACCTTGCTGACCGATCAGGACGGTCAGCAGGTGCATTTCTTCGATGACCTGATCAAAGACAAAGTGGTGGTGATCAACTTCATCTTCACTTCGTGCAGCGATTCCTGCCCACTGGAAACCGCGCGCTTGCGCCAGGTGCAGAAACTGCTGGGGGATCGGGTCGGGCAAGACATTTTCTTCTACTCGATCAGCATCGACCCGCTCAGCGACACCCCCGAAGTGCTCAAGGCCTATGCCCAGCGCTTCAAAGTCGGCCCCGGCTGGAAGTTTCTCACTGGCGAATTTGCCGATGTCACCGACTTGCGCAAGAAACTCGGGCTGTTCATTGAAGGCGTCGACAACGGCCGCAGCAAAGATCACAACCTCAGCCTGATCGTCGGCAACCAGACCACCGGGCGCTGGATGAAAGCCTCGCCATTCGAGAATCCGTGGATCCTCGCCGATCAACTGGCCAACACTTTGCAGAACTGGAAACAGCCGAGCATCGAAGAAAGTTACGCCAACGCCCCGGACATTCGCCCGCCGAGCAATGGCGAAGAACTGTTCCGCACGCGCTGTGCCTCGTGCCACAGCCTAGGCCCGCAGGATGGCCAGGGCCTTGGCATGCGCAGCATCGGCCCAGACCTGATCGGCGTAACCCGCCACCGTGATCCGCAGTGGCTGAATCGCTGGATCCGCGAACCGGATCGCCTGCTCGCGGAAAAAGACCCGATTGCCTTGCAACTCTACGAACAATTCGAGCGAATCCCGATGCCCAATCTGCGCCTCGACGAACAGTCCGCGCAGTCGATCATCGACTTCCTCAGCGACGAAACCGAGCGTCAGCAACCGTCCAGCAGTGCCGTAGCCGACGGTGCTTTGACGCCAGTAAAACCGGGCGATCCAGCCGCGACGGTGAGTCAGATGCGGTAGCGGCGAAATAGCATCATTGAACCGTGTGTCGCGGTCAGAGCCACCTACACTGATGGCTGTAACTGGCTCGATACAAAACCTCCAGGGCATTCCCATGCAGCGACTGGAAGCACAAAAAACATCTGCGCCGGACACGTCGGCGGCAATGGGCAAAAGTTGGCGCGAACAGTTCAATCTGCTGCGTTGGTTCTCGCTCGCGAGCTTTTTCATCATCGCCTCCGTGGCAGTGGGGCTGGGGTACATCTCGACGCGCTTTGTCGTTACCGAAAGTGTCGAGCGCGACGCCTTGCTGACTGCACAATTCGTTCAGGCGATTGGCGCGGCGGAAATACGCCACGCCGGCATCACCCCGGCGCGGACCATGGGCGAAATGCTCGATCCGCGTCAGGACGACAACTATCCCGATGTCGAACCCGGTGCCCATGCAGCGGCCCGCGCCGAGTTTCTTGACCATGTCCAAAACCTGCCCGACATTCTCCTGGCCACGGTGTATGCGCTCGATCGCACGGTGATCTGGTCGACCAATCCCGAACTGATCGGGGTCAAATTCGAGGATGACGACGAACTCGACGAGTCGTTCGAGATGAAAGTCGCGGTGTCCTCCAGTTATCACAAGATCGACGATGAGAAACCCGAGCAGCAGTTACTGCGCGAACCGAAGTATTTGTTCATCGAGAACTACATCCCGATGTTCAACGCCGACAAAAGCAAAGTCGTTGCCATGGTCGAGGTCTACAAGGAGCCGGCGGATCTGGTCGACCGCATCGACCGTGGATTTGCCTCGATCTGGGCCGCCACGTGTTTCGGCGGTGCGGTGATCTTTCTGGCGTTGTTCTGGATCGTCCGCCGCGCGGCGAAACTGCTGCAGAGCCAACAGCAACAGTTGATCAGTAATGAAACCTTTGTCGCTCTCGGCGAAATGTCCTCGGCGGTGGCGCACAGCCTGCGCAACCCGCTGGCGACCATTCGTTCCAGCGCCGAACTGGCTCAGGAAATCGCCAGCCCCGGCGCGCAACGCAATATCGGCGACATCATCAGCCAGGTCGATCGCATGTCGCGCTGGGTCCGCGAGTTGCTGGTGTCGCTGCGGCCGATGAATGACGACGGCGAAGCGGTGGACCTGGTGATGGCGGTCGAAGACACCGTTGGCGCCTTCGAAGCATTGATCAAACGCTGCAACGTCGAAGTGCGCTTCACACCGCAAAATTGCGCGCTGGTGGTCAGCCAGAAGGTGTTGCTCACGCAAATCCTCAATAGTCTGTTTGCCAACGCCCTCGAAGCCATGCCCAAGGGCGGTGTGCTCAGCGTCGAATTCGAATCGCCGCAGCCTGACAGCGTGCGCCTGACCGTGAGCGACACCGGCAAGGGCATGAGCGCGCAGCAGCAACTGTTGGTGTTCAAACCGTTTTTCACCACCAAACAGGGCGGCCTCGGGGTTGGCCTGGCGTTGGTCAAACGCATCATGGAGCGTTTCGAAGGTTCGGTCGTGCTGACCAGCCGCGAGCAGGAGGGAACCCGCGTCAGTCTCAACTTCAAAGTGGCATCGGGAGGGGAATATGGAACACAGCATTCTGCTGGTCGAGGATGACGAACTGCTGGCCGAGAATATTCAGACCTACCTGGAGCGCAAGGACTTCGAGGTGACGGTCTGCCATTCGGCCGAAGACGCGCTGGGGCAACTGGAAACCTTCATGCCCGACATTGTGCTGACTGACAACTCGTTGCCGGGCATGAGTGGTCACGACCTGATCCAGAAGCTGCGCATCAGCGCGCCGGATCTCAAAGTGATCATGATGACCGGCTACGGCAACGTCGAAGATGCCGTGGTGGCGATGAAGGAGGGCGCCTTTCATTACGTCACCAAACCAGTGGCGTTGCCGGAGCTCAAACTGCTGCTCGACAAGGCCCTGGCCACCGAGCGGATGGAGCGCACGCTGTCGTTCTATCAGGACCGCGAGGCGCAGAAATCCGGGGTGCAGGCGCTGATCGGCGACTCGGCGCCGATGCAGTTTCTGAAGAACACCATCGGCCAGTTGCTCGATGCCGAGCGGCGCATGGCCAACACCGATCTGCCGCCGGTTTTAGTCGAAGGCGAGACCGGCACTGGCAAGGAACTGGTGGCCCGCGCGCTGCACTTCGACGGCCCGCGCAGCAAAGGCCCGTTCATTGAGTTCAACTGTGCGTCGATCCCGTCGAATCTGGTCGAGTCGGAACTGTTCGGTCACGAGAAAGGCGCGTTCACCGACGCCAAGGATCGTCGCGTAGGTTTAGTGGAAGCCGCGGACGGCGGCACACTGTTTCTCGATGAAGTCGGGGAAATGGATCTGCTGTTGCAGGCCAAGCTGTTGAAGTTGCTGGAGGACCGGACGATTCGCCGGGTTGGTTCGGTGAAGGAGCGCAAGGTCAATCTGCGGGTGATCAGCGCCACCAACTGCAACCTTGAGCAAATGGTCCAGCAGGGCAAATTCCGTCGCGATCTGTTCTTCCGCTTGCGGATCATTTCGATCAAGGTGCCGCGCCTGTATGCCCGAGGTGAAGACATTTTGATGCTGGCCCGGCACTTCCTCGCCAGCCACGGCAAACGCTACGGCAAGCCGAACCTGCATTTCAGCGATCAGGCCGAAGAGCTGCTGCTCAGTTACACCTGGCCGGGCAACGTGCGTGAGTTGCGCAACATGCTTGAGCAAACCGTGCTGCTGGCGCCGAGCGACACCATCGCTGCGCATCAGTTGAACGTGTGCATGAGCCTGGTCGACGAACCGCCGCTGCACTTGCACGAAGTGCCGACGCACTACGAATCCCGTCCGGCGAGCAATACTGAGTCGATGAACCTGCCGGAAGTCGAGCGCGACATGGTGCGCAAGATGCTCGACAAGACCGACTGGAATGTCACCAAGTCCGCGCGCCTGCTGGGCCTGAGCCGCGACATGCTGCGCTACCGCATCGAAAAACTCGGCCTCGCCCGGCCGGATAAACGGCAGTGGTAAAAATGCAGAGGTCCGAGCCAGCACAAAACCTTGTGGGAGCGAGCTTGCTCGCGAATGCAGTGTGTCAGTCAGCATAAAAGTGACTGATCCACCGCTTTCGCGAGCAAGCTCGCTCCCACAGGGTTAGCTGGCGTGTGCAGAATGTTTGGGCAACCCGGATCAATGCTGCTGTCGGCTCAAACACTCCAGCAAACAACCCGGATCCAGCACCTCGTCATTCACATAAATCCCGCGCTCGGCATCGTACGTGCGGATAAACACCCGCACCGTCGCATCCGCCACGGTCGGTAATTGCGAATCGGAGAATTCATGGTCACCCGGAATCACCACAAAATCCTGCGGCGCCGTATCCTCGTAAGGCCTTGGCGGCGTGGCCTGCAGTGAATACGGGGCAGGGTGGGCGAAGGGCTGGTTCGGCCCGTAATAATTGAAATTGCTGTCCAGCGCTTGCGCCTGAGTGGCAGCGAGCAGACAGCCGGTCAACAACAGCCGTTCGAGCATTAGCATGGCGGCACCTGCGAGTGCGGTTTTCCCCAAGGCTATTAACTATAGCTGCCCCACACGAAACCAATGTGGGAGCTGCCGAAGGCTCGGGCCGCGTTCGGCAGCGCCTACAGGAATTGGCTTACAAGTTTGCAACAACCACAATTGCCGGGCTGATCTAGACTCGGATCCGCTCAATCACGAGCCTCGTCCGGAGTGCGCCATGGAAGTGCCCAATAATAAAACCGCCATCGAGAGCAATCGACAGGCGTGGAACGATTCCGCCCATCACCATCAGGATTCGCCTGACTGGCAGGCGTTGCTGAGCGACGTCGCGCAGGCGGATTTCTCCTGCCTCGATGAGACCCTGAGCGGGTTACTGGAGGTCGACGCCAAGGATGTGATTCAACTGGGCTGCAACAATGGCCGCGAGAGTCTCTCCCTGTTTGCGCTTGGTGCCAGAAGCGTGGTCGGTGTCGATCAATCGGCTGCGTTTCTCGAACAGGCGCGTGAGCTGAACAAGCGTTCACCGCACAATGCCGAGTTCATCGAAAGCGATATCCATCATCTGCCAGCGTCCCTGCACAATCGTTTCGACGTGGCGCTGATCACCATCGGCGTTCTCAACTGGATGCCCGACATCGGCGAGTTTTTCCGCCATGTCGCTTCAACGCTGAAGCCGGGTGGCAAACTGGTGATCTATGAAACCCATCCGTTCCTGGAAATGGTTGATCCCGACGCTGAGGATCCGTACCGCCTCGCCAGCTCGTACTTTCGTGCCGAGCCGTTTGTGCAGGAAGAGCCGATTGTCTATGTCGGCAAGGTTGAGCAGCCGGCGGCGAAGTCGTATTGGTTTGTGCATAACCTTGGCGCCATCTTCAGCGCTGCCATTGCGGCGGGGCTGAATATTGCGCACTTCAGGGAGTACGCGCATTCGAACCGGGAAGAGCTGTATGACCGGTATTTGAATCAAGAGGCGCAGATGCCGATGTGTTTTACCTTGGTCGCCACCAGGATTTGAAATTCATCGTCGTTGCCACTGGCCTCATCGCTGGCAAGCCAGCTCCCACAGGATTTTGTGTCGTACATAAATAACCGGTACAACTCAAAACCCTGTGGGAGCTGGCTTGCCAGCGATGGCGGCCTAAAGACACCACAAATCCTCGGATTGAATCAAGCCTGCGCCGCCGAGCTCACCACCGGCCGTCCCGGTTTGCGCAGCGGTTCCAGCCGTGATCCCTCATACCGCGTTTCACGGAAAAACCTCCAGCGGCCGAACAGGCCGTAAACGTGCGTGACCCGCCCCTGCTCGTGGTATCCCATGCGGATATGCAGCTTCAGCGCCGGAATATTGTGCGTCTCGCACACGTCCACCACCTTGTCGCAACCCTGCGCCGCCATGGCTTGCCACAGCGCCACTTGCACGTCCACCGACAGGCTGCTGCCGAAATAGGCGCGGGTCATTTCACCGCCAAACTCGAAGAATTCACCCGGCTTCACCGGGAAGGTGCAGCCGTAATAGTGACGGTCGTGATAGTCGCGAATGCTGCCCCAAATAAAAGCGACTGCGTGGCCGTCAGCATCGAGGTACATGTGCCCGGTGTGCCCCTCGGCGGCGAGCTCCGCCATGGTGCCCACGCGGTCCCCAAAATGCTTGGCGAAGGCGATGGCGTTTTCCGGCGTGATGTCGACTCTGCGCAGTCCGTCGTAAGGCCGCAGCTTGTGTGGCGGTACAGGGCTGACCAGGTCACGCTCCATCCACAACAGTTCCCAATGGAAGAACACGTAGCGTTTCCACAACGTGCCGAACGTGCGGCCGAGGCCCTTTTGTCGGATGCGTTCTTGTAGTTTTTCGATCACGCTCATGATGCCCTCCGTGGCCGTAGCCCGGGTGTGGTGGATGGTGCTTTTGTGGGTATAGATCACGCTGGCCAGTTAATTTCAAAGGGCCACTTTGGAAAGTATTTCAACTTGTGTAGCTCAATCGAGTGCCGTCGCCCCGCGTAGAAAATCCTTGTTCAGATCGGTATAGGAAACCCGCGGAACGCCCATCAGCCGCTGCTCTAGAACACGGCTCAAAGACTCGTCGGGGTGGAGATAGGCATCGCCAAAGTCGGCGCCGAGTTGCGTCGGATGCGCGACGATTTCCAGCACGCCGTCGGTCGGCGCGTTGTCGTTGCGCAGGTCGATCGGCGTGCACACGTAATCGGCGGTGACACCGGCCAGACTCTGCAAACGCCAATTGAGCAATCCCTTGAATACACGCTTGGGCAGATTGAGGTTTTGCCCCAGGTTGCGCGCCAGCCGAATCGGTACACCTTGATGCGCGGCAAACCGTGCGACGATCTCGCCGATCGGCCAGATGTTGTGCACGTGCTGATGTGAATCGATATGGCTGGGACGCATGCCGTGCTCGACACAGCGCTGCCACTGCGCCTGCAGCTCTTCGCGCACCGCGTCGCGATCCTCACGCCCAAGCCACAGGCTGTGACGCGGCAAGCTGAGGTCGAACACCCCGTGGCCATCGCAGAAGGTGCGACTGCGCAGGATCGCCGCACTCAGCGGCCGGCCGTACGTCAGGTTGAAATGCAACCCGACCCGACCTTGCAGCGAAGCATGCCGGGCCATCGTGCAGGCCGCTTCGAATGCAGGCATGTTGGCCATGGCGGTGGCGCTGCTGATGACCCCGGCCTGAAACGCCGCGAAGATCACCGCGTTTTCGTTCGGGCTGAGGCCGAAATCGTCAGCGTTGACTATGACTTGGCGAGGCATGTTCGCCCTCCGTGGTGATTGCGACAGGTTTGACGACAGGTGCAGGTTTATCTGCGCGTTTGGCGCGCCACTGTTGCAGCGTCGGTTTGAGTCGATGCCACAGGCGCAGGCCGAGGCCGAGCACCAGACCACTCGGGCGCCATGAGTAGAAACTCCAGCGCCAATGCTCCAGTTGCCCGGTCATGCGTTCGTGCAGTTGATGGCTGGAGTTTTCCAGGCTGACCCGCGAGGCGTCGATCCAGCGCCAGTTGTCGTCCAGCCCCCAGCGAATCCATTCCTCCAGCAACACCCGGCCGCTGCCCAGGTCGGCGTATTGCGGCAGGAAGGCGAGGTTGTAATCGTAGAGCCGACCCTGTTCGAGCAGGCCGAGCCGGTAGCTGATGCAGCGGCCGTTCAACTCCAGTGTCACCACCCGCACCAGGCCCTGGCCGGCGAGGGCGGTGAAGGCGCGCTCGATCAGTTGGCGGCTGCGTTCGCTGGCGAAAATCCCCACGCCTTCGTCACCTTTCCAGCTCACCGCTTCGACGTCGCTGATGACCTGCAGCAGTGGGCCCATGCTCATCGCATCGGGCACGATGCGCCGCACCTCGGCACCGCACGCGGCAATCCGCTTGCGTGCCCGACGCAGTTTGTAGCGCGGGTCGCCAGACACTTCCTGATGATCGGCCGCGCTGATCAGATGCACCGGCACCCGACAACTCAGGCGCCGTTCAGCGGTCGAGCTGCGCGCCATCCATTCGGTCAGCGCGCTTTCCTCTCCCGCAGGTTCGGACAATTCATTGAGTTGCAGCAACGCGTGGGGCACCCGTTGGCGAATCAATAGCAACGCTTTGCGCATGTCCTCACAGCCGAGCAAAGACAACAGTGCCAAGCGATCGGCCAGTGGATACCCCAAGTGATGCACGACCCGGAACGGCACGCCGGCGAAACGCTCGCGACTCGCCACCAATGGCAGGCACAGACGCAATTCGTCCGCTTCCCACCCCAGCAGGATGTGCAAACGCTCACCCTCGCCAAGGGCCTGCTCGGCCGCGCACAACCAACCGAGGTGGTTGAACGGCGTGTGATCCGTCACCCGCAGGCACAGCGCTTCATACGCTATTGCCGGGAAGTCGGCGGCGCACAGCGAAGTGCGCCATTCGAATCGCGTCACCATAGGCTCAGGCCGCCGTGGCTGTTACGGGTGGACGGGACGGTTTGCGCAGCGCATCTAGACGCGAGCCGCTGTAGCGGGTTTCGCGGTAGAAGTGCCAGCGACCGAACAGGGTGTACACATTCATGATGCGGTTTTGCTCGGTGTAGCCCATACGCAAGTGCAGCTTGAGCGCCGGGATGTTGTGGAATTCGCAGACGTCGACAACCTTGTCGCAACCTTGTGCGGCCATGGCTTTCCACAACTCCAGTTGCAGATCTACCGACAGCTCGGTGCCCCAATAGGCGCGGGTCAGTTCACCGCCGAACTCGAAGAATTCGCCGGGTTTCACCGGGAACATGCAGCCGTAATAGTGCCGGTCGAAATAGTCCCGCGCGCTGCCCCAGATAAACGCTACCGCATCGCCCTGGTCGTCGAGGTGCATATGCCCGGTGTGACCTTCGTTGGCCAGCTCGGCCATGGTGCCGACGCGGTCGCCGAAATAGCGCGCAAAGGCACTGGCGTTGTCCGCCGTGATCTTCACCACCCGCAGTGGCGGGTAGGGTTTGAGGCTGTGCGGCGGCACCGGGCTGACCAGATCGCGTTCCATCCACAGCAGTTCCTGATGGGAAAAAATGTAGTGTTTCCACGCTTTCTTGACGGTGGCAGTAAGTCCTTTCTGCCGCAGGTGTTCAGTCAGTTTGTTGAGCATGTTCATGGTGTTCACTCCGGATGACGAGGCATCGCGCGGCCACAGGCCTGCGCAGCTGAACATCAACGGACGGTTCATGACGCGCTCCAGCTAAGGGAGAAGAGGGTCTGCCCCGGAAGCTCGAAACGCACGCGTCCGTCCTGGCAGGCAAACGGCGCGTCGCGACTGCGATTGTCGGCGCCGAAGTAGCGCAAGGCGCCATTGTTCAACGGGCATTTCGCCCCGCTCAGATCAATGCGCTGCAGGCGTGTGCCTTTATTCACACCGAGCAGACCACGCTGCTCGTCGCCGGCCATCGCCAGTACATCCACCTCAAATCCATCGTTCTCCAGCCACAGCACCTGATGCAGCCAGTGCTGCGCAATGAACTGCTGGGCCAGCCCCACCGGTTTCAGCTCGAAGCGGCGTTCATCGTCCGAGACGCGCAGCATGCCTTTGGGGTATTGCGGCTCATCGGCGGCCTGGAACCAGTTGAGCATGCTCAGCAAGCCATCCTGCGAAGCGTTGATCACCACCGACGCCCACCACAGCGAGGTGTAGTGGGTTTCCTGATCGTAGGGGCTGAGGCTGGAACCGCTGGACAGATTGGTCTGGTCGAGCAGCAAGGCTTTACGCGGCTGCCCCTTGCTGTCGAGGCCAACCAGTTCGGCGGCGCGCCGCACGCTGTCGCGGTAGACGCGAGTGGCGAGGAGGTCGCGGATCATCCATTCGTGCCACGCCAGTGCATCGACCTGATCACCTGATTCACTGAGCAGACGCCGCGCCCAGTCGATGCCGCGCTTGTCTGCCGCGTTCTCGGCGAACGGCCCGTTGACCAGCCGCGAACTGGCCGGCATGGCAATGCGCACACCGGCCCTGGCATTGGCCGGATCGCTGCGCACCTGCCGGGCCATGCTGGTGAAGATCGCCTGATATTGCGCATAGCTGGAGTAGTTGAGGTTCGGCTCGTCGGCAAAGCCGATGTAGTGCGTGCCTTGGCCGCCCAGCGCACGGGTGCCGGCGAGCCATGCCGCGAGGCCGCCGTTGCTTTGCACATCGGCGCGCAGATCGGCCTGCCGTTGGCTGCCAGCGAGCAGCGTGATGTCCTGCTTGATGCCGAAACGCTCCTGATACACCTGACGGAACGCATCTTCGAAATGCGGATTCTTCGCCGTCACATCAACAAAGCTGTAGTAACTCGCCGCTGTCGGTTTCAGCGCATCGAGCGCGGCATGACTGGCCGCTGGCGGCATCACGTAGGGCAGAGCGATGCCCAGATCCGGCGTGCGCCCCAGGACTTTGTCATGCACGACCAGATGGATCTGGCCGGCGTCTTCGCGCAAGGGTTTGAGTTGCTGCGGGTTCTGCGCAAACAGATTGGCCGTGCCATCGAGCCAGAACGCCGCCTTGCCGCTGCCTTGCAGGCGCAGGCGCCAGACTTGCTCGCGCTCGCTGACCGGCAGTGCGACCTGATCGAATTGCCAGTAGGCGCGATAGGGTTTCAGCGCGAGTGTCAGCGCTTGATCATCGCCGACCCGTTGCGCCTGCAACGCGCTGACGCCGCCATGAAACTTGCCGGCCAGCACGGCGTGTTCGCCGGCGGCGACCTTGAAATACAATTCGTCGCCGTTTTGCGTTTCGGCACTGAAATGCACCTTGGCCGGGGCGAACAACGCGACGGTGCGCTCGTCATGCTCAACGCGATAATGGCGGAAACTGTAGCCGGGAATCTCCAGTCGATAACTGGCCGCGCCGGGCAACAGCGGCCAACTCTGGCTGCCACGGGTTTCACGGGCCTGAATGAACCGGTCGTCCTGCAACCTGCCCTGGCCATCGAGCAGATACAAATGCTCTTCATTGGCCTCGGCCTGCCACGCCGGCGTCCAGCGCACCGTGACCGTATCCGGGCGATCCGCTTGCAGATACAGACTGCCGTCACGGATCTCGCCCCAACGCATGGACGCGGCAAAGGCGTCCAGCGACAGGCCGAGACCGAGCAGCAGGGCCAGGCCTTTCATGCGGTTTTCCGCCGTTGCAGCATCAGCCACATCGGTGTGACGTCGCGGGGCAGAATGATCAGGGTTTGCCAGAACGGCACGCCGCTCAAGCGGCAGTACAACACCAGCATCGCCACGGTCACGGCCAGATAGGCAATCGACGAAGCCGCCGCCGCGCCGACGATGCCGTAGGCCGGAATCAGCACTAGGTTCAGCGCCAGATTGAGCAGGGCGCCCAGGCCCATCAACAACGACACCGTGCCGGGACGGTTTTTGCCCAGCAGATCGAGGCGCAGAATGCTTGCGTAGCACAGGCCCAGCAGCCCCGGCAGCAACGCAAGCAACGCCGGGTACGCCGGTTGGTAAGCGACCCCGAACAACGTGACGATCAGCCATTGGCCAATCACCGCCATGCTCAGGCAAGCGCCGAGCATCACCGTGGCGGTCAGGCGCAGGGCCAGTGGCGTGACCTTGTCCATGCCTTCGTCCTGTTGCAGCAGGCGTTTCATCAAGGGCGTGGTCACCGCCTCCGGAACGATCAGCAGCAGTTCGGCGGCGGCGCTGGCCATTGCGTAATGGCCCAGCGCGGTACTGCCGAGCAAGGCGCCGATAAACAGATAATCCGAGCGCAGGATCACTTGCTGGAACAGCAGGTCCGGATGGCTGCGGGCGCTGTAGCGCAGCAGTTCGTTCTGGCTGGCGCGATCCCACTGCAGCTGCAACGGTTGCGCACGTTTGAGCCAGACCCAGCCGGCGAGCACGACCAGGCTGATGCCGGCCAGCCAACTGATCAGCGCCGCTTCGAGGGCGGCACTTTTCCACATCCAGAACAGGGCGAGAAACAGCAGCAGCGGCGCCAGCGACTCGACCAGGCGCAAGGCGTTGAACGCCACCACCCCGCCCGAGGCGTTGTGCAAGGTCAGCAGACCGCTTTTCAATACCGTCAGCGGCACCGCCAGCAGCAACAGCCAGGCGAGCAGACCGAGTTGCACGGTGACATCCAGTTCACTGCCGAATTCACGTACCAGCGCCACCACCAGCAAGGTCAACAGCCCGGCCAGCAAACAGCCGAACACCAACACCTGACTGAGCAGCAGGCCCATCGGCCGTTGCTTGGCGGCCTGATAACCGACCGCCGAATTCAGCCCGCCACTGGTGGCCGCACTGATCAGGTCCGGCAAGGTGCTGAGCAGGGCAAACAGCCCGCGCTCACTTGGCCCGAGGATCCGCGCCAGCAGCACGTTGCGCAGCAAACGCAGGGCGATCATCGCCAGTTTGGTGCCCATGCTCAGCGCCAGATGCTTGAGGTAGTGGCCTCGACTCATGGCCGTGCCCCGCGAAAGATTCGCCACGACAGCAGTTCCGGATTGCGTGCAGTGCGCTGACTGACGCCGAAACGCGGCAGGTTCAGCGGATCACCTTCGCCGCGATAGATGCCGGTGGCGGTGCCCAGGGCGAACGGATAATCGTGGCGGGCAAGCTGTTCGCGCACGCGTTGGTCGTTGTCACCGTTGGGGTAGCAATACACCGGCAACGGCCGGTTGCAGCCATTGTTCAGGGCATCGCGGCTGCGGCTGATTTCCTCGCTCAGGCGCACATCATCCAGACCGGTGAGGATCGCGTGACTGGCACCGTGCGGGCCGAAACGCACCAGCCCGGACGCCTCCAGCGCCCGCACCTGATGCCAGTCCAGCGCTTGCGGCTGCGACTCTTGCGGACATTCATCGGTCAGGCGTTCCAGTTCACGCGGCTCCAGGCCCTTGAGCCCTTGCAGGTAATGCAACAGCGCCAGACTGCGCCGGTCAACGTCAATGTCGTCGAGCAGCACCGGCAGCGGATGACCGCACGCTTGCAGGCATTCGATCAAATGCATTCGCGGCTTCTCGCCGTGGCTGCCCCACAGGGTTTCGCCGAGGGCCTCCCACCAGAAACGTTGACGGCTGCCGATGAAATCGGTGGAGAGGAAAATACTCGCCGGTATCTGATATTTCTGCAGCAGCGGCCAGGCGTTGACCGCGTTGTCGCGCCAGCCGTCATCGAACGTCAGCGCCACCCGCGGGCGCTCGGTGCGCAGCGAGTTGGGCTGGAGGATTTCCATCAGCGGCACGCAGTCGAAGTGGCGACGCAGCCACTCCAGCAAGTGCTCGAAGGCCTTGGGCCCGACGCACAGTTCATTGCGGTGCGGCAGGTTGGCGGCGCGGTCGTTGGCCAGCACCCGGTGCAGCATCAGAATCACCCCGGCACCGTGCAACTGGTTGCGGCCCACGGAAGAGTTGAGATAGAGCCAGCCACTGGTGCGTTTTATCAGTTGTTTGATCGCCATGGCTTCGGTCCTCTTAACGGTTCTGTTCAGGATTCCACTGGGCATACCGCTGGCCGCGCAGGAACTGCCACAGGCCGAGGCTCATCCCGGCGAGCGTGACCAGCAGAAACGCGGCCAGACGAAACGGTTTCGGCAAGCGGTGTTGCGAGTCGAGTAAACCGGCGATCGCCACGCCATAGCCGAACAGCTGGGCGATCAGGGCCAGGCGATAGAAACCGTGGTCGTCCCACAGCCAGAAGTTGCTCAGCAGCAACGGCAGCAGGAGGATCGGCGCCAGGCGGCGGATCAGTTTGTGGCTGATCAGTGCGACCGAATACAGGCCATGTTTGAGGGGGTTGAGCAGCTCACTGCGCTGGGCCAGGCTTTGCAAGCCACCGACAGTCACGCGTTGACGGCGGCGGAACTGTTTGTCCGCTTCGTCGACGCCGTGGTCGATCACTTGCGCCTCGGGGACGTACACAATGCGTTTGAAAGCGACCGGTGCGCAGGTACTGATGAAAAAATCGTCGTTGACCTCCGCCGGTACGTTCTGGAACAGCTCGCGGCGCAGGGCGAGCAGAGCGCCATCGGCGGAGACCATGCAGCCGGTGCGGTTCTCCATCCGGCGCAACCAGCCCTCGTAGTGCCGATACAGGCTGTCGCCGACGCTGAGGCCGCCGCCGGTCACCGGGATCACCATGTGCCCGGCGCAGGCACCGACAGCGGGATCGCTCAACGGCGCGAGCAAGTGGCCGAGGGTTTCCCGCGACCACTGGTTGTCGGCATCGGTGAACACCAGAATGTCGCCGGTGGTCAGGGCCACTCCGGCGTTCAGCGTTGCCGCTTTGCCCTGACGCGGCAGGTCGAGCACGCTGATGCGCGCATCAACCACCTTGCGCGCGCAGGCCACGGTGTCGTCGCTGGAGCCGTCGCTGGCGAGAATGATCTGCAAGCTGGCCGGTTGATAATCCTGCGCCAGCAACGTGCGCAGCTTGTGCTCGATATGCCGCGCCTCGTTGTGTGCGGCGATCACGATGCTCACGTTCAGCGGCGGTGCCGGGGCGTGACGCCATGCCGGAAACAGCGGCGACAGAAGTGTAAGCAGCAACGGGTAACCCACGTAGGCATACACCGGCAGCAACAGGCACAGCCAGAAAATGAATTCAGCCACGGGCAGGCCTCCTGGCGTTCCAATGACACAGGTTAAGAATGAACGCCGCCCCGGCGAGGTGCAGGCGCAGCCAGTGCAGGCCCCACAGTTGCAGGGTCAGTCCGAGGTCGTGATGGCGTGCACTCTGACGAATGCTCAGGACCAGTCCGGGCAACAGAGTCAACAGCACCATGACCGCAGCGTGATGCGGAAAACCGTCGAGCAGAGCCGAGATCGCGAGGAAATCCAGAATCCACACCGCCAGCGACAGCAGCGGAAAACGCAGCAGGCGCAGGCTGAAACCATGGGTGCGCAGCAGTTGCAGATGGCTGCCCTGACGCCACATTTCCTTGCCCATCCATTCACGCCAGTTCATCTCGTAGCCCCAGTGCAGGGCCACGCTGCTGTTCACCGACAGCAGCCGCGCACCTTGTTTGTGCAGGCGCAGGGTGAACTCCTTGTCTTCGCCGGTGCGCAGGTGTTCGTTGAACCCGCCGACCTTGTCGAAACAGCTGCGGCGCATCAGCAGGTTGGAACTGGGCAGCCACTCCACCGGGTGCGACGCCTGAGTCGACGGGCGCAGTGTGCGCCGTTGCCAGGCGGTGGCGTACCACGGCGCGGCGGCGGGGGTGTGCAGGTCGAGACCGAACACGTCGGCCTGTCCCTCGGCTTGCAGCTCGAACAAAGGCTTGAGCCAGTCTTCGGGCATCTCGACATCGGCGTCGATGAACGCGAGCCACTCGCCGCTCGCCAGCAGCGCGCCGCGATTGCGCAGGGCGCCGATCAGCAGGCCCGGCAGCACCAGCACCTGCGCGCCGAACTGGCGGGCGATGTGCGGACCGTCGTCGCTCGAGCCGTTGTCGACCACAATCAACTCACACTCCACATTGGCTGCATGCGCGGCTTTTTGTGCAGCCAGCAGCGTGCGGCCGATGTGCCGGGCCTCGTTGTACATCGGGATAATGATGCTGATCCGGCTCATGTGCGGGCCTCGGTCAGGGGGGCTTGTTCGGCTTTCAGGCGCAGCACGCTGGTCAGCGCGAGCATGATCCACACGTATTTATGGTTCGGCGCGCTGAGGAATATCAGGAACAGGGTCAGCGACAGAAAGCTCACGCCCAGGTGGGTCATCAGGTCTGCCTGTTGCCCGTCACGGCGCAGCAGCCACGCGGCGCGTGCACGGATCAGGTTGTACAGGCCCAGGCCAAGCATGCCGACGAACAGCAGCCCGGCGGGAATCCCCAGTTCACTGAAGATTTCCAGGTAGGTGTTGTGGGCACGGCGATAGAGGTCGCCGATCTTGCGGTTGGCGGAAAACGCCTTGGCGTAACCGGTGGTTGCATAGTGCAGCGGGAAAGTGCCGGGGCCGGAGCCGAGCAGCGGGTTCTCGCGGATCATCTGGCTGCCGACCACGATGTACGAGGCGCGACGGCCGAGGGATTCATCCTGTGCTTTGGAGCCGGCGCTGAGAATACTCAGCGACTGAATGCGTGCGACGTATCCGGCGGGCATCGCGTAGATCGCCAGCGGAATCACGATGGCTGCGCCGAGCATGGCGAAACCCAGGTGTCGTGGGCGGATCCGGGTCAGTTGGGCGCGGTAGTGCCAGCAGCCGATCAACAGACTCAGCGCCACCACCACCAACCCGGAGCGCGACTCGGTCTTGGTCATGCCGCCGAGCAGCAACAGGCAGCAGGCGCCCCAGAACAACCGGTGCAGCAGGTTGGGGCCGCGAATCACCAACAGCAGCGCCAACGGAATGGCGAAGGCGATCAGCAGGGCGAAGGCGTTGGGGTCTTCGAGCAGCCCGGCCGCACGACCCTGGTCCTGAAATTTGGCCGAGAACATCGCCATGGCGCAGGTGGCGCTGACGCTCAGGGTTACCAGTCTGGCAAACAGGTCGAGGTTCAGTTCGCGACCAATCAGCAAGGTGATGACAAACAGGATCAGCCCGACGCTCAACTCGCGCAGGTGCCCCAGCGACATGCCCAAGTCATCGGTATTGAGCAGGCTGAGGAAATACAGGACCAGAAACCACAGCAAAAAACGCCACAGGTTGCTGCGCAGGCGCTCGCCGGGAATCTGATGCAGGGCCAGTTGCAGCATCAGGATCACCGCCAGCGAGGCGCCGAGCAGTTTGCTCCCGGAGAACGCGCTGTCCTTGAAGAACCCTTCGAACGGCACCAGCGCGGCAATCCCCAGCAGGCCCCAGGTCGGCTTGCGGTACAACACCGAAAAACCCACCAGACCAATGACGGCGGCGGGTGCCAGAAACGGATAAGGACTGGCGAGCAAACCGATGCACACCAGGCCGAGCAGAGTGACGATCGAGAGCGGGAAAATCATGCGCGTGCCTCCCGTGCCGTGCGGATGTACAGCTGCGACCAGCGTTCGGCCAGGGCCTTGAGGTCGTAGCGATCCTGTTGCGTGCGTTTTGCGTTGTCGCGCAACTGGCGCGCCAGTTTCGGCTCGCTCAGCAGGGTGTCGAGCTGACGGGCGAGGGCGGCGGTGTCGACGGGGGAGGCGAGCAGGCCGTTATGCCGATGCTCGAGCACATCGGGAATCCCGCCCACCGCGAACGCCACCACCGGCACGCCAGCCTGCATCGCCTCCAGCAAAATCATCGGCGTGCCCTCGGTGCGCGAGCTGATCACCAGCGCATCGAGCTGTCGCCACCATGGTTGCATGTGGGTCTGATACCCCGGCAGACGTATCCGTTGCTGCAGACCGGCGTTGTCGATCCGTGCCT
Organism: Pseudomonas sp. LF-5; assembly: GCF_037626295.1. Lineage (NCBI taxonomy): Bacteria > Pseudomonadati > Pseudomonadota > Gammaproteobacteria > Pseudomonadales > Pseudomonadaceae > Pseudomonas > Pseudomonas sp. LF-5. The sequence goes on along the minus strand of NZ_JARKMT010000001.1, from coordinate 1,555,569 downwards.
GCAACGCCTCGCGTTCCGGGCCATCGCCGAGCATCACCGCATCCAGTTGCGGATGCTGGTGACAGAGCGGGATCAGCACATCGAGAAACAGATCCGGGCCTTTTTCACTGCTCAAACGTCCGACGTAACCGCTCAGCCAACGCTGCCGGTCGCCGTCCGGGACCAGCGCCGCAGCGGCGGGCAAACCGTTGGGAATCACCTGCAACTTCTCCGCCCGGACACTGGCCTGACGGTGCAGCGCGGCGATGCTTTCCGCCACGCAGACCACCCGATCCACCGACGCGGTGCGGCACAGTTGCAGGCTCAGCCAGGTGTAGAACTTCTGCTTGCGACTGCGCGGGGTGAAGCCGTGCTGGGTAATCACCAGCGGCAGGCGCAACAGCGTCGCCCCGACCCAGCCGAATAGCAGGCCCTTGAAATTGTGCGTGTTGATCAGCGGCTGTTCGCTGCGCCGCTGCCGCAAGTGCTTGAGCAATTCGCCCAGGCCGGCACACCCGCGACAGTCCACCCCGGCCTCACGGAAGCGTGCGATCAGTTCCGCTGGCGCGTCGAGAAACAGCACCTGATGCTGTCCCGGCGTCGCCAGGCAATGATCCAGCAACATCCGCTCGGCGCCATAGAAACCGCCGCTGCTGAGCAAATGAATGATCGGCAGCGCGGGGTTCGGGGCGGACGCGGTGTTCAATTGCGCACCCAGTGCACGAAGCTTGGCACCGTCCAGTTCTTGTGCGGATTGCTCGGCAGCGCGTTCTCGTCGTTGATCACCAGCAACACTGGCAGGCCCAGTTCGTGGCTGATTTGCGCCGGATGTTTGAAGCGATGATCGAAGAACTCACGCACGTAGACCAGGGCAATCGCCAGCAGCAAACCGGTGAGCAGGCCGAATGGAATGATCAGGAACGGTTTCGGAAATGCCGGCTCCGTCGGTTCGAACGGCGGGCTGAGCACCTTGGCGTTCGACAGGTCATCGTTGAGCGAGCCGGCGGTGCTGCTTTCGGCGAAGCGTTGCGCGTAGGTCGAGAATGCCGTGTGCAGCGCGTCGATTTCCGTGTCCATCTGCCGCAACTTGCTTTGGGTCTGCTGCAAGGTGTGGATGCGGTTCTTGAACTCGGCAATGCGTGCGGTTTTCTGATTGATCACCTGTTGCACCACAGCCAGGTCGTTGGTGCGTTCCTGAATGCGGTTGCTCACCACTTTGAGGAATTGCTGACGGGTGCGGGCGATTTGCTCGCGGGTCAACAGCATGGGTTCGCTGCCGGGCTGGAACACTGCCAGATCGTTCATGTAGCGGCTGACCTGGGTGGTCAGTTGCTCACCCATTTGCTTGATCTCGCGATCCTCGAACGCCACGTTGTCCACCGTAGTGGTGAAGGTGTAGGGAAACGTGTAGTCGTTGAGCTTGTTATTGCTCGCGGCGGCCAGCGCGGTTTTCAGGTATTCGAGCCAGCGCTGGCTCTGCAACAGACGATCCTGATACAGGTTCAGCGCTTGCTCCTCGGTGTTGATCGCGTTCAGGCGGAAGGTGATTTCTTCCTTCGGATCCGACGAGCCGACGCTTTCCAGCAAGGCCTGGCGGTTACCTTCCAGACCATCGAGGCGCACTTGATAGAGATGCTTCTTCGACTCGTAGAAAGACTGCGGCAAGTCGATCGACTGCAGGGCCTGACGGCTGACCAGATAGTTCTGCAGCAGGGCGCTGACAAACGTCGTGCCCTGATGCGGATCCGGGAAGCTGTAGACGATCGAGATCACATTGGAGCCGGGCAGGGTTTCGATTTTCAGGCTGTCGATGGCTTGCTGGGTCAATGCGTCGAGCGCGGTGTCACGCACCGGATCGGTTTCCAGGCCGAGCATGTTGCGCAGCGGATTGATCAGGTACTGGCGCAGCGGCGAGGTGACGTAGCGTTTGAACGGTTCCACGACCAGTCTGGCGAACATGCCGACCGGTGGCGTGTATTCGCCCTTGTCGCGCAGTTCACTGATGGTCTGACGAATCAGCGCCGGTGACCGCAGAATGTTGCTCTCGGTTTCCATGTCCGCCAGTGACGGCGGAATGAAGGTGGCGTTATCCACGGTGAGTGACGTGGTGGCGTCACCCTGGGAGAGTTTTTTCGACTGCACGATCACCTGGGCGGTGATATCGAAGCTCTGTTTGAGCACCAGCGGCAGTAACAACGCGATGACTGCAAAGATCAGGAAGACCCGTTTCACCAATTGCTTGTTGGCGAAGAAGATCCTGAAGAACTCATGCAGGTAGTTTTCCTTTGGATTCATGATCGTTCACCTGAGAGTCAGTTGTTGTTGCTGTCTTTGTTGTCGACGCGGTAGCCAAAGCTGAACCCGACGCCCTGGAACAGCACCACGTCGGCCAGTTGCCGAGCGAGTTCGCCGGCACTCGCCAGTTTGGTTTTCGGTACGAACAGCATGTCGTCCGGTTGCAGGTAGGCGATCTGCGACGCGTCGCCCGACAGGGCTTTTTCCACGTCGTAGTGGACGGCCTGCACCTGGTTGCCGTTGCGGCGCATGATCACCACCGAATCCAGACGGGCCTTGACGTTGGTGCCCCGGGCCAGGGTCAGCGCCTCAAGCACCGACACCGGACGGCGGATCGGGTAGGACCCCGGCTGGCCGACTTCGCCGAGCACGTAGATTTCATTGCCGGCGGTGGATTTGAGCAGCACATCGACGCTCATCCGTCCGGGCAATTGCGCGTACTTCTGGTTGAGGAAGGTTTCCAGTTGATTGACGGTCATGCCTTGCAGCGGCACGGCGCCGATTTCCGGGAAGCTCGCGTAGCCGTCGGTGCCCACGGTGATCTCACGGCTCATGCCGGTGGCCGGGTGGTTCAGCGCGTTTTTCAGGTTCTGCTCGTTGGTCAACGGACTGATGATCTGCACGGTCAATTGATTGCGGTTGGGCTGAAACAACTGTTTGCGCTGATAGGCACGCTGAATTTCTTCACGGGCCTCATCGCTGGTCAGCCCGGCGATTTTCACCGAGGTGTTGGCCCCCGGCAGGTTGATGGTGCCGTCGGGCAGCACCAGTTGGTTGCCGTTGAGCTGGCTGGCCGCGGTGAAGTTCAGGCCGATCTGATCACCCGACTGCACGCGGTAGGCATCCGAGCCGCTGGTGCTGATGTGGAAGATCACGTCCAGCACATCCTGCGGGCGCAGGGTCTGCTCGACCTTCGGCATGTCGGTGGCCTGGGCGTTGGCCGGCGTCGCGGTGAGGATATTCACCGGCATGTTCTGGGTTTCGGAGGTGCTTGAGCAGCCTGCAAGCGGCAGCATCAGCAGAACAAGTATCTTGGCGTTCATGGCGTCATCCTTCGCGTTCGCTTACAGGTTTTTGTAAAGCCATTTGGGCATGTAGTACTTGCGTCGGTTGAATACGCTGCCGACCACTTTTGCCCCGGCCTGAGTCAGGCGTTGCACAGCGGCCTGGGCGACTTCCCAGCGGGTGTCTTCGGCGCGAACGACAAACACCACACCATCGACCTGCGTGCTGATCACCAGCGTGTCGGCGGCGGAATACACCGCGTCGCCGTCGATCACCACAAAGCGATACTGGCTGCCCAACTGGTCGAGCAATGGGCTCAGGCGCTCGGCGGTGAGGTGTTCCAGGGTGCGGATCGGCCGGCCGTTGGGCAGTACGTGAAACGGCAGGCTCGACACCTGCACCACGCAGTCCTGCAACAGCGGCGGTTTGTCCGGGTTGAACAGCAAGTCACGCAGGCCGCGCTCCTTGCTCAGGTTCAATTGCCGGGTCAGGTTGCTTGCCGACTGGCTGGCGTCTACCAGCAGCACCTGGCCGCTGCTCATTTGCGCCAGTTGGCTGGCCAACGCGAGGGCGCTGGTGGTGGTGCCGGCACCGGGGTTGGCGGCGGTCAGGAACAGGATCCGCAGATCCAGATCCAGCACGGTCGAGGTCAGGTTCGATTCGCTGGGGTTGGCGATGCTCAGGCTTTTGTTGGTTGAACCGTCCATTAGCTTGCTCCGTGGCCGCTGAATACTTTGAAGGGGGTTTTCAACAGAATCTTCAAATCAAGCAAAAGGCTCTGCTCGGCGATATAGCTGAGGTCCAACTCAACGCGCTGGTCGAAGTCGATGTTGCTGCGTCCGGAGATCTGCCACAGGCCGGTCATGCCGGGGTAGATCGCCAGACGGGCAAGGTGGTTGTCCTTGTAGCGGTAGGCGTTGAACGAGGTCGGACGGGGGCCGACCAGGCGCATATCACCGGTCACCACGTTGATCAGGTTGGGCAGTTCGTCGAGGCTGGTGCGCCGCAGGAAACCGCCAATCCGGGTGATGCGTGGGTCCTTGTCGATCTTGAAATCAATCGCGTCGACCCCGTGCTTGTTGAGGTGACGCAGCGACTCTTTCAATTCTTCGGCGTTGGCGACCATGGTGCGGAACTTGTACATGCCGAATTTGCGGCCGCGGTAGCCGGTGCGTTTCTGCACGAACATCACCGGCCCCGGGCTGGTGAACTTGATGATCAGCGCCAGGCCGACCAACAGCGGCGAAATCAATAGCAGAATCGCCAGGGCGCCGAAGCAGGCCATCACCCGATTGGTGCGCGACAGTTGCCATGGACGACCGCCTTCGCGGCCCGTGAACCAGCCGCGTCCCTGGCGATGAATCGCCGCATCGAGGCGCATCCGGTGCTCGGGGTCAATGCGCTTGTCGCGGCGCATTTGTTGGATCGGTACACCTTGCTCATGTCCAGTCATGGGATCCTCCGCTGATGTTCAGCCGCGAGCGGCGCGTGGGCGACAGGCAGTGGGGTAGTAGTCGCGAAACCAGGCGATGAAACGCCCCAGCCCCTCATCCAGCTCGATCCGGGGCTGGAACCCGGTGGCCTGGGCCAGATCGTCGGTCTCGGCACAGGTGTTGAGCACATCGCCCGGTTGCAGGGGCAAGAGCTCGACAATGGCTTTCTGACCGAGGTGTTTTTCCATCAACGCCAGGTAGGTTTTCAGCTCCACCGGGTGGTGGCCGCCGATGTTGAACAGGCGCCACGGCGCCATGCTGCTGCCCGCGTCGGGATGTTCGCGATCCCACTCGGGGTGGTTGTGCGGCGGATGGTCGGTGAGGCGCGCGATGCTTTCGATGATGTCGTCGATGTAGGTGAAATCCCGTTGGTGCTCGCCGTAGTTGAACAGTTTCAGCGGCGTGCCTTCGGTGATCGCGCGGGCGAACTGGATCGGCGACATGTCGGGCCGACCCCAGGGGCCGTACACGGTGAAAAAGCGCAGGCCGGTGCTGGGAATACCGAACAGGTGGCTGTAACTGTGGGCCATCAGCTCGTTGGCTTTTTTGGTCGCGGCGTACAGCGACAGCGGGTGATTGACGCCGTCGTGCACCGAATACGGGGTGTGCTGGTTGGCGCCGTACACCGAACTCGACGAGGCATAGATCAAGTGCTTGACCGGATGATGCCGGCAGCCTTCGAGAATGTTCAAAAAGCCGCTGAGGTTGCTGTCCAGATAGGCCTTCGGGTTTTCCAGCGAGTAGCGCACCCCGGCCTGCGCCGCGAGGTGGATCACCACTTGCGGTTGCTCGCGGACAAACAGCGCTTCAATCGCGGCGGCGTCGGCCAGGTCAATCCGCGCGAGCGGGAAATGCCCGACCTGATCGCGTACCCATCGCACGCGATCGTGTTTGAGTTGCGGATCGTAATAGCCGTTGAAGTTATCCAGGCCGACCACTGCATGCCCGTCGCGCATCAGCCGTAACACGCAATGGGCGCCAATGAAGCCGGCTGCGCCGGTGACCAGGATTTTCATGGGCGTAGCCCTTGCGGTGCGATGTGACGCAGGCCGATGCCGCTGTAATGCAGGCCGGCGGCGGCTACGTGTTCCGGGTTGTAGAGGTTGCGGCCGTCGATGATGACTTTCGAACGCAGTTTTTCCGCGAGCAGGTCGAAGTCCACCACGCGAAAGTTTTTCCATTCGGTGCAGATCACCAAGGCATCGGCGTCTTCCAGAGTGTCGTCGCGGGTGGCGCACAGGTGCAGGTCGTTGCGATAGCCGTAAAGGCGCCGGCATTCGGACATGGCTTCCGGATCATAGGCTTGTACACTGGCGCCTTCGGCCCACAGCGCGTCCATCAGGTAACGACTGGGCGCTTCGCGCATGTCGTCGGTGTTCGGTTTGAACGCCAGGCCCCAGATCGCGATGGACTTGCCGGCCAGGCCTTGCGGAAACTGCGCCTTGAGTTTGCTGAAGAGTATGTGGCGCTGGCTGTCGTTGACGTCGGTGACGCTGCGCAGCAGTTTCAGCGGCATGCCGTTGTGTTCGGCGGTATGCAGCAGGGCACGCAGGTCCTTGGGAAAGCATGAGCCACCGAAGCCGCAGCCCGGATAGATGAAGTGGTAACCAATGCGTGGATCCGAGCCGATGCCTTTGCGCACGGCTTCGATGTCGGCGCCCAGCAGTTCGGTGAGGTTGGCCAGTTCGTTCATGAAACTGATGCGCGTGGCGAGCATGGCGTTGGCGGCGTACTTGGTCAGTTCGGCGCTGCGGTTGTCCATGAACATGAGTTTTTCGTGATTGCGGCAGAACGGCGCGTACAGCTCGCTCATCTGCTCGCGAGCCACGTCATCGCGAGTGCCGACGATGATCCGGTCGGGGCGCATGCAGTCGGCAAGGGCGCTGCCTTCCTTGAGAAATTCGGGGTTGGAGACAACGCGCACGGCCAGATTGCTTTTGCCGCGACGCAGCAGTTCGCTGTTGGCGGTGGCCAGCACCTGATCGGCCGTACCGACCGGCACCGTGGACTTGATGATCAGGGTGCGATCGGCCTCCATGTGCGAAGCGATCTGCCGGGCGACGTTGAGCACGTGGCTGAGGTCGGCGGAACCGTCTTCATCGGCCGGCGTGCCGACGGCGATGAAAATCAGCTCGGCATGCTCGACCGCATCGCTGGCCTGGGTGCTGAACAGCAGACGGCCGGCCTTTATGTTTTCTTCAAGTGTGCCCGACAGTCCCGGTTCGCTGATGGGCGGCACGGCTTGTTGCAGTTGTTTAATCTTGTTTGGGTCAATATCTACGCATAAAACCCGATGACCGACATCTGCAAGTGCGGCGGCTTGAATAAGTCCAACATAGCCCGTGCCAAATACGCTCACGTCCATCTGCGCACCCTCGATAGAGCGAAAAGAAGAAGTTCGGAAGAAGACTGTAAAAGGGGTATAGCGCAGGGTTTGGAAAGCGTGTCAGCAAAATGACATGTTGCACGTGTATAACACTTGAGCGTTTTTTGGCGATTGGCCATCAAGTCATTGCTGCGATTGAATTTGTTGATTTCTTGCAGATTTGTTCAGATTCAAAATAAGCGATGGACGGTTGTAAGTCGCTAATTTAAAGGCTTGTAGCGTTTCGTGTGTGTCAGATTTGAGTCATCGTTTTTTTGACGCTTTCTAAAAAAAACAGTCAATTCTTGCGCTTTGATGGCCGGGTGCTAGTGTCAGATTTTGACCGACAAGCCTTTGACTCTCTGCCGTATTGCACGTCCGGTATCGCCATGTCCAGATATGCCAAAGAATTGCTTTTAATTATTTATCTGCTGCTTTATTCCGAATATTACATTGATCGGTTAAATGCTATCGGTGTCGGTTTTGCTGTGCTTCTTTTTGGCGCGATGTTTTTGGCGCTGACTTTAGCGTTATATCTAACGGCTTATATTCGTCAGGCGCTCATTCGCCACTTATTCGCAATAACACTGTTTGTCTCGGCGGTGTTTTTTGATGTCTATACCCGGGTCACTGCGGATTACCTGAGCTACAGCAGCTTTGTCTCCCTGGTGTACTCCGGCGGCTTCATCCAGGAAGCCGCCTACCAGTACCGCGATGCGATCATTCATGGCGCGCTCAGTGGCCTGCTGTTGTTGTTCGGCATCGGGCTCAAGCCGCGTCATGCGCTGAGGGTGCCCAATGCGCTGCGCGTGGCGGCGCCGGTGTGTGGCGTGTTGCTGTTGAGTACGGTGTTGTTCCTGCGGGCGGGCGAGGGCGCGCGGGGCTTGCCGATCATGTACACGCCGCTGGCCTATCTGAACCTGTTCGCCTACGAAGCGCTGCACAACACCGTCGGCCCGCGTGAACCGGTGACGCTGGCGCGCAACGCAACGGCGGTCAATCACGACATCGTGCTGATCATCGACGAAAGCATCTCTGGCAATTACCTGGACATCAACGCGCCGTTCGGGGTGCACAGCAACCTCAAGCAGGCGCATCCGGGTGTCGACATCTTCAATTACGGCTATGCCGCGTCCATTGCCAACTGCAGCGCCGACACCAACGTCACCCTGCGCTACGGCGGCACTCGCGACGATTACACGCGGATCAACAGCACCCTGCCGTCGATCTGGCAGTACGCGAAAAAAGCCGGGCTGCGCACGGTGTACATCGACGCCCAGCGCACCAGCGGCAACTTGCAGAACCTGATGACCGACAGCGAGAAAAAGGACATCGACCAATTCGTCCAGTTTGACCAGACCAGCGTGCGTGACCGCGACATGGCCGCCGCCGCGAAGCTGATCGAGCTGCTCAACGATGACCAGCCGGAGTTGGTGGTGATCAATAAGGTCGGCGCGCATTTCCCGGTGCACGACAAATACCCCGACGCGTTCATGGCGTATCGCCCGACACTGCCGCGCGGGCAGTTCACCGAAGTCGCCGACACCGGCAAGCGCGATGGTTTCAACGGCCAGCCAGACGATTGGGCGCTGTACCGCAATGCCTACAAGAACACGGTTCTCTGGAACGTTGGCGAGTTCTTCGCGCGGGTGTTTGCCCAGGCCAACTTGAATAATGCGCTGCTGATCTACACCTCCGATCACGGCCAGGACCTGCATGAACGCGGTAACCCCGGGCTCAATACGCACTGTGGCGGCGACCCGGTGGAGGAGGAGGGGCTGGTGCCGTTGGTGGTGATTCAGGGTGATCAGTTGCAGGGGCCCGACTGGGCGCAATCAATGACGGTGAACAAGGACCGCTCCAGCCACTACAACATTTTCCCGACCCTGCTGCAGTTGATGGGGTACGACCTGACGGGGATCGAGGCGGTGTATGGCAAGCCGTTGACGGTGCCGACGGCGGACGATTTCACCTTCAACTACCGCTTCAATGCGCGGCTGGGGGCCAAGCCTGAGTGGAAGCATATTGATCTGAACACCATTGTCACACCGGGGGAGGCGGCGACCCGTGTGGCAACCGGGCAGTGAGATTTGTGTCGGGTTCACTGGCCTCATCGCTGGCAAGCCAGCTCCCACAGTGTTTTTTGCTGTACTCCGTATTTGTGAGCAACCTCCATCCCTGTGGGAGCTGGCTTGCCGGCGATGAGGCCAGTTCGAACACTACTGATCTGAAGAGTCCTCCCACAGTGTTTGATGGTGAATCCAGTATGTGTGAGCAGCCTCAAGCCCTGTGGGAGCTGGCTTGCCGGCGATGAGGCCAGTTCGAACACTATTGATCTGAAGAGTCCTCCCACATTGTTTGATGGTGAATCCAGTATGTGTGAGCAACCTCAAGCCCTGTGGGAGCTGGCTTGCCAGCGATGAGGCCAGTTCGAACACTATTGATCTGAAGAGTCCTCCCGCAGTGTTTGATGGTGAATCCAGTATGTGTGAGCAACCTCCATCCCTGTGGGAGCTGGCTTGCCAGCGATGAGCGCATAGCAAACATCCCTGATCTGCTGAGGCCGCTTTCCGCTATCCTTGCCCCACACTGACCCGGCGGATGGCGGCATGCTTCAGGTTCAAGGCGTCTTCAAAAGTTACCTCACCCCACAAGGCCCGCTCCCGGTGCTGCAAGGCATCGACCTGACCCTGGAGCCCGGCAGCAGTCTGGCGCTGATGGGTGAGTCCGGCAGTGGCAAAAGCACCTTGCTGCACCTGATCGCCGGCCTCGACAAGGTTGATCGCGGCAGCATCCGCAGCGGCGCGCATCGGCTGGAAACCCTGAACGAAGCGCAACTGGCCGACTGGCGCCGCACCGAGATCGGTCTGGTGTTCCAGCAGTTCAACCTGATCGGCAGCCTGCGGGTCGAGGACAATCTGGCGTTTCAGGCGCGCCTCGCCGGCCGCCATGATCCGCACTGGCAGGCGCATCTGGTGCAGCGCCTGGGGCTGGGTGAGTTGCTCAAGCGCTATCCCGAACAGTTGTCGGGCGGCCAGCAGCAGCGGGTCGCGCTGGCCCGGGCCCTGGCGTCGCGGCCGAAATTGCTGTTGGCCGACGAGCCCACCGGCAGCCTCGACGAAGCCACCAGCGATGAAGTGCTGCGTCTGTTGCTGGAGCTGCTCGACGACACGCCGACCACGCTGCTGATGGTCACCCACAGTCCGCGGGTTGCTGCACGCCTGGCGCAGCGGGTGGTGTTGTCCAATGGCCGGCTGACGTGAACGTTTTCTGGCAAACTCTGCGCGCGCTGCTCAGCCATTGGCGGCGGCATCCCGTGCAGTTTTTCAGTGTGCTGACCGGGTTGTGGCTCGCGACCAGTCTGCTGACCGGGGTCGAGGCGCTGAACAGTCAGGCCCGCGACAGTTACGCCCGGGCCAGCCAGATGATCGGTGGCGAACCCCAGGCCAGTCTCGCGACACCGAACGGTGCGACCTTCACGCAGCAATGGTTTGTCGATCTGCGCCGCGACGGCTGGCCGGTTTCGCCGCTGTTGCAGGGGCGACTGGTGCTCAAGGATCACGATAACCAGCGTCTGCAACTGATCGGCATCGAACCGGTGTCACTGCCGGCGGATTCCGCCGTGGCCGGGCAGGCGATGCCGATCGAGCGTATCGTAGCGTTCTTCTCGCCGCCGGGTAGTACGTGGATTTCACCGGAGACGCTGCAGGCCTTGAACCTCAGCGAGGGCGCCACGCCGCAGACCGTCAACGGCCAGACCCTGCCGCCGTTGCACGCGCAACAGGACATGGCCCCGGGTGTGCTGCTGGTGGACATCGGCGTCGCGCAAACCCTGCTCGAACAACCCGGGCAACTGTCGCGGCTGTTATTGCCGAAGGATTTTCACGCCGAACTGCCGGCCGCGTTCAACGGTCAGTTGCAGCTTAAAAACAGTGCCGAGGAAAACAATCTGGCGCGCCTGACCGAGAGTTCTCATTTGAATCTCGATGCCTTGGGGTTTCTCTCGTTCGTGGTCGGGCTGTTCATCGTTCACGCGGCCATTGGCCTCGCGCTGGAACAACGGCGTGGACTGCTGCGTACCCTGCGCGCCTGCGGGGTGAGTGCGCGGATGCTGATTGGTAGCCTGATCGTCGAACTGGGTGTGCTGGCCCTGGTCGGCGGGGTGTTCGGGGTCATCAGCGGATACTGGCTGGCGAGTGTGTTGCTTCCGGACGTCGCCGCCAGCCTGCGCGGTCTCTACGGTGCGGAAGTGGCGGGGCAGCTGCGCCTGAGTCCGTGGTGGTGGTTCAGCGGTATCGGCCTGAGCCTGTTCGGCGCATTGCTGGCCGGTGCCAACAGTCTGCTGCGCGCGGCTCGCTTGCCGCTGTTGGCGGTGGCGGAACCGCAGGCCTGGCATCAGCAGCATGCGCGCTGGTTGCGGCGTCAGGGGTGGCTGGCGGCGCTATTGGGCGCGATGGCGTTGCTGGCGCTGGTCTGGGGCGACAGCCTCGGCAGTGGTTTTGCGTTGATGGCCGGGCTGCTGCTTGGCGCCGCGCTGGCGCTGCCGGTGGTGCTGAGCTCGGTGCTCAATCAACTGCTCGGGCGCAGTCGTTCGGTGCTCGGTCAGTGGTTTCTGGCCGACTGTCGCCAGCAACTGCCGGCGCTGAGTCTGGCGCTGATGGCGCTGCTGCTGGCGCTCGCAGCGAACATCGGCGCTGGCAGCATGACCGCCGGTTTTCGCCAGACTTTCAACGACTGGCTCGAACAACGCCTGAGCGCCGAGCTTTATATCAACCCGGTCAATCCGGCGCAGTCCCGCGAGCTGTATAGCTGGCTCAAGCAGCAGCCGAGCGTCAGCGCCGTACTGCCCAACTGGCAAGTGGCGGTGACCCTGCAAGGCTGGCCGGCGGATGTGTTCGGGACAATTGATCATCCGTATTACCGGCAGCACTGGCCGCTGCTCGACGCGATCGCCGGGGATCCGTGGGCGCACCTGGCGAACGACGACGCGGTGATGCTCAGCGAGCAACTGGCGCGGCGCCTGAGGGTGCGTGCGGGTGAGCATCTGAGCCTGCCGTTCCCGGGCGGAACCTGGTCACCGCGCATCGTCGGGATCTACGCCGACTATGGCAATCCCAGGGGGCACCTGCTGGTCAACAGCAACCATCTGTTGCGGCTGTGGCCGACACTGACGCCGAACCGTTTCAACCTGCGCATCGCGCCGCCCGACATCCCGTCATTTTTGTCGGCGCTGCAAACGCGCTTCCAGATTGATGACAGTCGCATCGTCGATCAGGCGCGGCTCAAGGGCTGGTCGGTGCAAGTGTTCGAGCGCACGTTCGCGGCTACGGCGGCGCTCAACAGCCTGACGCTGGCGGTGGCGGGTGTGGCGCTGTTCATCAGCTTGCTGACCCAGAGCCAGAGCCGCCTCGGACAACTGGCGCCGCTGTGGGCGCTGGGTGTGACGCGCCGGCAGTTGATGCTGCTCAACCTCGGCCAGACCTGGCTGCTGGCGGTGCTGACGCTGGTACTGGCGCTGCCGCTGGGAATCGCGCTGGCATGGTGCCTGGATGCGGTGATCAATGTGCAGGCGTTCGGCTGGCGGTTGCCGTTGCGGATCTTTCCGCTGCAACTCCTGCAACTGATGGGACTGGCGCTGCTGGCGACCTTGCTCGCCTCAGCCTGGCCGCTGTATTCGTTGTACCGCACGCAACCGGCGGACCTGCTGAGGACGTTTGCCCATGAGGATTAACCGGGTGGCGTCGTTGTGCCTGGCATTGCTGCTGGCCGGCTGTGATCAATCGGCGCCTGAACAAAAGGGCTTTGCCGGGCTCGGCGACCAGGCGGCGCAGTTCACCCCCGTAGTACCCGGGCGGGTGTTCAGCTTCCCGGCCGATCACGGTGCCCATGACGGTTTTCGTATCGAGTGGTGGTACGTCACCGCCAATCTCAAGGACCCGCAGGGCAACGATTTCGGTGTGCAGTGGACGCTGTTTCGCAGCGCCTTGAAGCCCGTGTCGCAGCAACCGGGCTGGGGCAATCAGACGGTCTGGCTCGGCCATGCGGCGGTGACCTCGGCCACCGCGCACCATGCTGCCGAGCGTTATGCCCGGGGCGGCGTGGGGCAGGCTGGGGTGAACGTGGCGCCGTTCGAGGCGTGGATCGATGACTGGCGGTTTGCCAGTCAGGCGCAGGATCCCCTGAGCGATATGCAACTCAGTGCACGCGCTCAATCATTCGCCTATCAACTGCACCTCACGTCCAGTCGGCCGCTGGTGCTGCAGGGCGATAATGGCTTCAGCCAGAAATCCGAGCAGGGCCAGGCCTCGTATTACTACAGCCAGCCATTTTTCCAGGCCAGTGGCACTTTGCAGATCGACGGCCAGATCTACACCGTCAGCGGCCCGGCCTGGCTCGATCGCGAATGGAGCAGTCAGCCGCTGACCGCCAATCAGACCGGCTGGGACTGGTTCTCCCTGCACCTCGACAGCGGTGAACACGTCATGCTCTACCGCATGCGCCAGAAGGACGGCGCGCCATACCTCACCGGCACCTGGATCACCGCCGACGGCCAGGCGCAAACCTTGCGCAGTGAACAAATCGAACTCGTCCCGCAAGACACCGCCAAAGTCGCTGGACGTTCGATGCCGGTGCGCTGGACCATTCGCATTCCCGACAAGCAACTGGACATCAGCCTGTCGGCGTTGAACCCCAACGCCTGGATGAACCTGCGCATTCCCTATTGGGAAGGGCCGGTGCGGGTCAGCGGCAGCCATGGCGGGCGCGGCTATCTGGAAATGACCGGGTACTGACCGGCGCGCCTGCATTGGATTGAACTCCGTTTCATTTCGCCGCCTCTACACCGTAATACCTGTGGAGGATTGGCCATGAGCGAAGACTTGCAACCCCCGGACCTCAGCATTTGGCAGCGCCTTTTCGACGACTCGACCTACTGGCAGCAATCCCCCGACGCTCACTACTTCGATCTGCAACGCATCGCCGACGACCTGCTGGGCCAAGGCGCGATCGATCTGGAGCAATGGCAGATCCTGCGCGCCAAGGCCGATGACCTGCACAAGGATTCCCCCGCGGTCAACGTCACCCGCGAACTCGACGACCCCGAAGCCTGAGGACAACCGCCATGAACCCCGTCAACTCCAGCGAACACCCCGACGAACCCCGGCCACCAGGAGAAACCGAGCGCGACAACGACGCGTTGCGGCCAACCGATCCCAAACAGCGCCAGAACAGCGGCAAAGGCACACCGAGCGGCGAGTCCACCGCGCAGGACACGGCAAAGCAACAGACGACGGCCAAGCCCTGAACAGCGTCTATGCTCAGGGGCACATTCGGCGCCGAACGCGGTTCGACGCCGGGTGCTGCCATTCATCACAGGGAAAGGATCGTCTATGAAGCTTCATACACTGGCCAAGGCCATCACCCTCGCCACCGTACTGTCCGCCACCAGCTTCGGCGCATTGGCCGCCGATATTCCGTTGTCTGCCACCCTCGAAGCGGATCAGGTCACGACCAAAGTGATCTCCGTTGACGCTGCCAAGCACCAGGTCGTGCTCGAGGGCGCCGAAGGTCGTCAAGTGCATGTCCAGCTCAGCGAGAAGGCGAAAAACCTCGCCAATCTCAAGGTCGGCGATCTGGTCAAGGTTGAAGTCCAGCGCTCCGTCGCCGCGTACCTCGACACCGATGTGGATAAAGGTCTGCCTGGCACCGTCGAGCATACCGGCGAGCTGCGCAACGCCCCGGGCAGCGATAATCCGGGCGGTGAAGCGTTCCGTCAGGTTCAGGTGCAACTGAAAATCACCAAAATTGATTTGAAGAAAAATCAGGTGACCCTGCAAAACCCGCAAGGTCAATCGAAAATCCTCGACGTGAAAAAGCCTGAAATTCAAGCCAAGCTGAAAGATTTGAAAGAAGGGCAGAGCGTCATCGTCACTTACACCGATATATTAAAAGTGACCAGTCAACACGAAAGTTGAGTATTAACTCTACGGCATGACTGCTCTTGTACAGTTTTTGTATTAGAGTAGTCATACTATTAATAGGGTTTAGCGATCCCGAAAGTTTCACGCAAGAAATCGTCGATAAATATCTGTTAACTTGTTCGTACATAATTTTTACATTGAAGTATGAGGACATAAGCGCCAACTTCTATTAAAATCCAACCCGTTCGCCCAGTGTCAGGGCTCTTTACCGGTGCATGGATTGCCAGGCCATTACACTGGGCGAACACCTCTTCGGAGCGGATGTATACAATTTCTGCAAGCAAAAAGGGCGACTTTGCAGTCGCCCTTTTTTATTGGACTTAAATTAACCTTCACTTGCATCGTCTTCTGGTTTATGCCCTCTGAAGACGCTTGAGGGTGGCCTGATACATCTTCGTGCGCCGGTGGTTTTCCCCGTAGGTGCCCGCCGCTGCAACGGTTCCTGCCTGAATGTGATCCAGATAGCTGAAAATCTTGCGCGGCGAGAGGAATTTGATGCCGTAACCCAAGTCGACCATCCGGTCCTGCAGGGTATAACCGGGCACTCGATCATCCATACAAAAGTGCAGGCCTTGAGACTTCATCAAGCGGACATTCCACAACGTGCAGAAACTTTTCAGATGCGTTTCTTTGTAAGGTCTTGGCTGTTTCGAACGCAGGCCCATACGCACTTTCGCTTTACGAACATAGTGCTTGCAGAAGCGCGAAGTTAAACGCCAGGTGTCACGAACAATTCCGCGATTGAGTTGCTCGACACAACCGACTGCGGCCATATCCGGTGTTTTTGTGCACTCACGCATCATCATGGCAAACACTTCTTTGTCGTAGACAAAGGTGTCGGTGTGCAGCAGAAACAGATAATCGGTGTCGACTTTTTCCAGCGCCAGATCCAGCGCTTTACCGTGCGCAATGTGGCCGGGTTCTTTACCCGGCGAAGGACGTTCGATCAGATTGATCCAGTCAAGCGAGCGCAAGTAATCAAGACTGGCATCGGCCGAATCATTGTCCACGACCCACACCGGAATACGCAGCTCCTTGGCATGTGGGTGCAATAACTCAAGACACATCCTGGTGATGTCAGGGGTTTTGTAATTTACCAAGACAAGACTGAAATTCGCTTGTGGCCGGGCTGGTAAATCGAACGCTCTCATATCAGAAGGACTCATCCGCGGTTCATGGGGCGACAGGGGTTTCATGAGGCGCGATGGTAGCGACGCAACCTTAGTCGAACCTTAATTTGCAGATTTCCTGAGCGCGGCGAGTGTCTGAAAGCGTTCGATTTGCCTGGAAATGCCACGGGTGCCGGAGATCGTTACACGCTAAAATGCGCGCCCAACGGCTCAAGGAAGCAACGGCAAGCGCCGACGTATCACGGATGAAACCACTTTCCCTCTACCACCCGGCCCTGTACTGGCTGCGCGTGTGGCAAAAAAGACTGTTCCGCCAGATCGCCTGGCGCTGCTCCGGCAAACGCTACGCAAGCCTTCGCGCACAGGCCGAGCGCCTGCCATTTCGTTACCTCAAACACACCTCGAAACTCATCCGCAAACTCGGCGATTCCGACCTCGCCCTGCAACACAACAAAGTCATCAACCTCAAACTGGCTGTCGCCGCCATCGACGGCGTCATCATCGCCCCCGGCGAACACTTCTCCTTCTGCCGCCTCGTCGGCCGCCCGACACGCGAACGCGGGTATGTGGAAGGCATGGAACTGTCCTTCGGCGAGGCACGACGCGGGGTAGGCGGTGGCATCTGCCAACTGAGCAACCTGATTCACTGGATGGCCATTCATTCACCGCTGGTGGTGGTTGAACGCTCCAACCACAGCTTCGACCCGTTTCCGGACGAAGGGCGGGTGCTGCCGTTTGGATCCGGGGCGGCGATTTTCTACAACTACGTTGACCTGGTGCTGCACAACCCGACGGATCGGAGCTTTCAGCTGAAGTTGAACGTCGGCGAGACACAACTCGAAGGGGAGTTGTTGTGTGATCGGGTGAGGGAATATCGCTATCACGTGTTTCAAGAGGCACATCGATTTGTGCGGGAGGGTGCGCGGGTGTACCGGGAGAATGAGATTTGGCGGGAGGTGCGGGAGAAGGGACAGGTGGGGGAATTGGTGGAGAGGGTGAGGTTGTATCGGAATCGGGTGTTGGTTAAGTACGACGTGATGGACGAGTTGATCGGGTAGGGCGCACAAACAGCTTCGCTAACGGTGGCGCCCATTGATCAGTTCCTGAAATAGAGCTCATCCAGTTGGCGTTTGCGTATCGACAGATACTCTTCCCAAATATTGGGGAAGTCTTCATCTTTGGTCAGCGGGAAGGTCAGATAGATGGACCTTCCAACCACACTGATATATTGCCTCGCACGTTTGAAGGCCGGTTGTTCGTAAGCTGCCACGCTTTCGTCGTAGATGTCATGGTAGTGACGGATGCTCACTCGGTGTGGGGCGATCATGCCCCGCGAAAAATCGATCACCCAGCAGCTATCAACGGCTGTGCTCAAATAACCGTAAACACCATCGCTGGATAGACGAATGCACGAGTTTGCCTGGATGCCGTCGTCATCGTTGACCAAAATGATCTGGTCCGCGAAGTAATTGATATTTCTGCCGTCAGGCCCTTGCAGGAGCAAGCTCCAGCCTTCGGCTCCCATGCGGAACTCACCGTTGTTATCAAAGGTTGCTGTCCATCCATTGGCTAGAGTGATCTGATGTTTATTCATGAGGACTGGTCAAGTATCGAACGTACGGTGGTGTGAGGTAGTCGCATCAAATATCTTGCTCAAAGGTGTTCGAGGTCAATTAGACAGCCTTTTAGTTTTAATCGCTTGATCTCATCATTAAATTTGTATTTTGACAAGAGTTCGTTTTTTATGTCGTAGTGCTGTCTAAGGAGGCGGAATAATTTCCCTATGTTGTTTTTGCTTTTTTCGTCAAGGCTCTCAATTAAGTCGTAATTATTGTTCGACAGAAAAGCGATTTTATTTTTAAGTGTGTAGTAAGTGCTTATGTTTGAAAGCAAGCCTTCTGCATCTGAATAATCTTCTTTTAAGTATTCTGCATATTTTTAAAATAAAGTTGTCAGCAGGTTTTGTGCTGCTTTTTGATGCTTTAAAACTCCGCACATTTCCTGCCAGTTACTAATGAAGAGATGATCTCCCCAATCGGAGCCGCGGGCAAAATATTTCCCATTGCCTTTAAAGAAGTCAGGTATTTCATGAAGTTCTAAAGCCGTTTCAAAGGTGGTTTTCATTGAATTTTTTTCCAGTCATCAAGATTCTCAATGACGCTCCGGAGAGAAGGGAGTGGATTTATTTCAGTTTGTAGAAAATAAATCTGTCCCCTTTCTTGGTCACCTTTTTACAGTGGGTTTCGTCGAAAGAATTAGAGGCTCTCTATATTGGTTGGGCCGCCGTCATCAATGAGTTTTCTCATGCGGCGATTATAGAGTTCAAGGTCTTGAATATCATTGTTGGCTTCGATTGTTTTTCTCAGAAAGGTCATGATATGTGAAATTTTCTGTTTCTCACTATCAGCAGCATCGCGTACAAGATCAAATCCATCTTTTGACAAGAAAGGATGTTTATTTCTTAGGTAATAATAGCAGCCAATGTTTTCAAGCAGGTCGCTGGCGTCATTTTTTGTAAACTCAACCGAGTTTAAGTATGCGCTAAATGCATTCCTCAATATTTCGATCGAGCTTTCTAGCGATTTTAAATAGCCGCATAGTCCTTGCCAATTTATGATATGCAACTGGGCTCCCCAGTCGGGGTCTCTTGTGAAATATTGGCCATTACCTCTGAAGTAGTCAGGGAGTTCATTCTTTTTCAAAGCTATTTCAAAGTTGGTTGTCATTGAAGTTGTTCCCAGTCGTCAAATTGGCTTAGAAGCTTATTCATGTCGGCGCCGTGGTCGATTTTTTCAGAGTCAATAAGAGCGGCCTCTTTTGTGCTGCTCATTGTTTTACCTCCAGGAACTCATTCTTTAGGATAGGAGTCTGCTTTATTTTTATTCGGTGTTTCAGGGGCAGATCACGGTAAATAGCGAGAAGGAGTAGTGTTTCTAGAGGGCAGATTAAAGATGAAAAAAAGAAACCGAGAAAAGGGGACGGATTTATTTTCAGTGTGTCGAAAATAAATATGTCCCCTTTTGTCTGATGCTGATCAGCAGGATTCATAAATTTTACATCGGAAATTGCAATGGGTACCTTGTGTTCCGTGTTCCGTCTGCGAGACCTTAGGTTGTACTCCCAACGCCTTAGTCAAATCATTTGGATCATCCGAGACAGCAAAAAGGGATGGATTTATTTTTACGCGTATTTGAATTGAACGGGAAAATCAATCTGTCACCTTTTGCTCAAGAATCAGCTGCTCTCGGTGAGTAGGTTGAGAAAGTGTGAGATACCAAGAATCCAATTGGTAAGCGCGGCGGGTTTCTCATGCAGACCCGGAACTGGACTCCGGGAAGGACTCCTATTGATCGTAAGTAGCCAGAGAATGGCTTTGAATAGCCATTCTCTACACGTTGTAGTTAGGTTAGGTCTTGTGCAAATGGCTGATCAGTGCAATTACCCATATAGTAAGGGTGTCGTCAGGTGCTTGTCTTTGACATCGACGAGGCTAGTCACGAGCATTTAGGGTTGACTGGTAAACGTCATCCGATGGGCACTTAGGGACGTAAAAGTTTCAATCTTTATCGGTTACGTCTCATGTGTCCTAATCTTGATATTTAAACTGACCTCGATATGTAAATTCGATGCCTCGTAATATGGAAGCTGTGGTTTTTCCTTTATAAGCACAATCATAAACTGCAATAACAGTGTTTATTTTTTCAGATAAAGTAGAGAGGTTTTTCTTTTTTATCTCAGCGATGATATCGGAGTCATAAGAAAAATCTTCGATTGCTTTTTCCAAATTTTTAGTTGGCTCTACGATATCAGCTTCAATAAAGTCGTCGTCAATAAAGCCCAGAGAAAATGCATTGCTGAATTCCGATCCTAGAGATTCTCCATCGTCAGAATAGGCAGGCGTCACTATTTCCCGAAGAGTGGATTGCTGCCAGTCGGCGTTTGCAGTCCAAATTGATACTGTTTTTTTATTACTCATCTTTTTCTCCTCAATTTTTAAGGCCGGATGGGAGAGAGTCAACTCCACCTTCTAACCTCCGACCCGCCCACTCATTGAGGCCCTGTCGGAACTCGCCGTAATCTTTTGAATTGTCAATTATTTTAAGTATTTCATTATGTGCTTTTGTGGACCCTTTGCCCCCATGATGGCCAGTAGGGTTCACAAATTTCACTTCAGCAATCGCGGTCCGTAGCTCATAGATCTGCTCAGCACTTACGCCCCAACGCTTGAATGTGTCAGCTCTCGAAACCATGTGCCATTCATGCATTCCTCCCGGGTGCCTCAGTCGATCTTTAATGGCGTTCTTGTAAGATTCATTGGACCAAACTGTGTCGAATTCATCCGGTGTTAGCTCGTTGAACCACTTGTTGAAAGCTCCATCTTTAACACTGGGTACGCTGCCTCCAGGTACCAATTCATCCAATGTTTTGACAGGAGGAGTGCAGTTTGGACCCCCTGGACATATTACAGGGGTAGTGTCCAAGCCTAATGGGTCAACCCAGCCTGTAGGGTTGGGTACATACCTGTAGTTATTCAACCCGCCCGCAAGCTTGATCGGATCCGGCGTCAGATACCGTGCTGTGTTTGGATTGTAGTAGCGATGCCGGTTGTAATGTAACCCTGTCTCGGCGTCGAAGTACTGACCCTGGAAGCGCAGGGGGTTGTCGATTTCGCTGACATCCAGTGCCGCAAGGTTGCCATAGGCACGGTATTTCGCCGACCACATTATCTCGCCGCTGTAGTCGGTGAGTTCCTGCGGTGTGCCTAGGTGGTCGAGTTGGTAGTAGAACGGAGTGGCCTTTAGTGGGCCCTCGCCTTCGAGCATCGCCAAAGGTCGGAAGCTGCCGGGTTCGTAGATGTAGGTGCGATAGCGGTTGTCACCGCTTTCGGCGATCAGACGTTCGCCTTGCCACAGGAATTCAGTGGTTTGGCCGTCAACGGTTTTTTCGATACGGCGGCCGAAGGCATCGTATTTGTACGACGCCGTACTGCCCCCCGGCAGACTTACGCCAATCAGACGATGTTGGCAGTCATAACGGTATTCAGTGACGAGTTTCTGGTTAGCGCCGCGCCGCTCGCGAATTAGATTGCCATAGGCGTCGTAGTCGTAGTGCCGGTCACCCTGCATCAGCAGGCGGTTACCTTTGACGTTGGCGAGGTTGGCTGTGCCTTCGTTGTTTTGACCCAGCAGGTTACCGGCCGGATCATGGGCGAAGCTTTCCGGTGTGGCGCCGCGCACGCTGATCAGACGGTCGAGCGGGTCGTAGTGGTAGCTGCGGTTGCCTTTGCGGCTGTCATCGATACCGGCGAGGTTGCCGTTGGCGTCGTAGTTGTAGCGACGCTGGAACAGGTTTTTATCACGCTGACCGACTGTGTGTGCTTGCAGGCGGCCTTGTTCGTCGTACTGGTATTGGCTGAGCAACAGGCCTTGCTGGCGTTGCTGTTCACGACCGGCACTGAATTGGTGGGAAGTCAGGCGTGTGCCGTTGAGGTCGATGTTGCTCAGATGCCCGCCGGGTTGGTGGCGATAATCGAGTGTGCTGCCATCCGGCAGGCGGCAGTGATTGAGCTGACCGACGCTGTCGTATTCGTAACGCGTGGTGCCCCAGCCCTGATGCTCGTTGATCAGCCGATCCTGCACATCATATTCATAAGCAAGCGGCCAATGACCATCGTCCACGTTGACCAGACGGCCAAGTGCATCGTAGCTGTAGTGAATTTCCTCGCCGTCGGGCAGGGTTTTGACCAGCAGGCGACCAGAGGCATCGCGCTGATACTCGGTCACCAACTCACTGCCATCGTCGCCGAATTCGGTTTTTTTCAGCAGCTTGCCGTTGAGGTCGTACTCGTAGGCAGTGCGGCGTCCGTCGAAACCGGTTTCCTGTTGGATCAGCCCGTTCGAGTAGTAATCCAGCTGATAGTGTTCGCCGCGTTCGTTTTCGATGTCGGTGAGCAGCAGACGCGAATTATCGTAGCGATAGCGCAGTTGGCTGCCGTCCGGGTTGATGCGACGGCTGACTAGATGCAGGTTATCGGCATACTCGTAACGGGTTACGCGCCCCAGTTCGTCGCGTTCTGCAGTGACGCGGCCGTATGGGTTGTAGGTGAACGCACGGGTAGCGCCGCCGGGCAGGGTGATCTGTGCCAGACGGTTAGCCGCATCCCACTGGTAGTGGGTGATTGCACCCGTTTCAGCCTGACGTGTGATCTGGCGACCGAGCGCATCGTAGCGGTACTTGCGCTGACCGCCGTCCGGCAGGCGCTCCTCCAGCAATTGGCCGAGGTTGTTCCACCCCAGTTGGTGGCGGCTGCCGTCGGGATGGCGGATCTCCAGCAGGCGTCCTTGGCGATCATAGGCGTAATGCGTAGAGTTGCCATCCGGGTCGACTTGTTCAGTGATGTCACCCTGGTCGTTACGCCAGTAGATCCATTTGGCGTTACCACGATTTACCACACGGACAAACCCGTTGTAGTACTCGTAGGTGGTCGGTGCGTCTTCCGGTGGGATCACCGCGACCAATCGACCAGCTTCGTTGTACTGATATTCCGTGACCGCCCCCATCGGGTCTTTTTCGGCGATCAGTCGGCCTTTGTCGTCATAGGCCTTTAGATGTTCTGCACCGTCCGGATCAACTTTGGCGACGAGTCGAGCCTTGTCATCGTGGGTATAAACCTCTTCGCTGCCATCGGCGTTGGTAACGGTGACGCTGCCTTTGTCATCCCACGCATAGTGCGCATCCATCTGAGAGAAACTGGCCCAGTGATGGATGCAACGTGCAGACTTGCCTTCCTTTTCCCACTCCCAGTAAAAGCTTGCGCCCCCGGCGAGTTGCCGCTCAAGAATGACGTTCTGCTCGTTGTAGGCATAACGCTCGGACTCTCCCAGAGCGTTTGTGGCTTTGATCAACCGATGGTGACCATCGTATTCATAGGTGGTCAGCGTCTGAACGGTGTTCCAGGCGTCTTCGAGATTGTCCGCCGGAATGAATTGCTGATAGTCGATGGCGACAATGTGCTTGCGGTCGTACCGGACAAGCAGCGCACGACCAGCACCGTTATCCACGCGCTTGATTCGACCATGGATGTCACGGGTGATCTGCAGGCGATTATCGTAGTTGTCGCTGATGGCGATCAGCGTCGCGCCTTTACTGTTGAAACGGAAGTGATAGAACAGCGGCTTTTCGCCGGCCTGAGTCAGTATGAGTTCGGAGGGATCTTCGCCAATGAAGATAGCGGCTTCCGAAAGGCTATTGGTGATTGCCGGGCGTTGTACGCTGGGCAGGGGAAATGTGGTGACCCGGTTTTCGTGATCGGTCCACACGACCTCGTCGCCATTGATGGCCACCCGTTGAGCGAGGGCGTGGCTCCAGCCATAGCCTAGACCGCAGTCGATTTCAGCCGCGCTGGTTCGGTAGAGTCGAGTCCAACTGAATGGCAGCAGGCCACCGAGTTCACCGTCGGTAATGGTTAGCAGCTCTTCACCGGTGACCATCGAGACCGGGCAGCCGTTGGTGCAGGTCTTCTTCGCGCAAGTGGCGCTTTTGTCATCGGGTGTCTTGGACTGATCAGGAACGTCGTCGACTTTTTCTTTGGGTTGCAGAGTGGACTGGTTCTTTTTCTTGTCCCTTGGGAACGAAGAGGCGTCTTTGACTTCCTGTTTCGGAGTATCTGCAGTTTTAGGCAGTTGTTTTGTGGGAGACAGTCCCTCTAGTTGGCTCTTGGGTTCAGCCTTGCGCGAGCCAGCTTTTGGCGCTTCAGTGGTAGCTTCATCGATTTTCAGCGCTGCGGTTTTGGCAGGCTTCATCGGCACATTCTTGGCGCTAGCGATGATTGGTTTCGACACTTCCGCATGGGCGGGCAGGGCGTGTTTGTTGCTGAGTGTCATCAAGGTAGACGCGAGGTCTTCAAGATACTTGATGGCTTCTCCGGATTTGACGGTGGAGAGGACTTTGGTGCCCGCTCTCACGGCCAGTCCGGCGCCACCTGTCAGGCAGATGCCCACCAGTACGTTGATCAGGAATTCCGAGGCGATGGCAGTCATCACGTCGACAACAACCTGCGGCGGTAGCATGCCGACCCAAGCAACAATGGCGGAGACGTAGATGAACATCAGCGGCTCGTCGCTGAGGATCAACAGCCCTGAAGCAATCGACTCCTTGGAGGCTGCATAGAGTTTGTCGATCTCGACGTCCGACAGGTACTTTTTCAGCTTTTCGTAATTTTTCCTCGGATTGGCGAGTAGCTCGAACAAGCTTTTGATGTCATCCCACAGCTGCAACAGAGCCTTTTCAAACCCCTCCAGGGCGCGTTTGAGCAAAATCACCGAACGTCCGGCGCGATCGGCTGCAGAGTAACTGGCCCATTGCGGCTGAAACTTGCTTGACCATTCGCTCTGCAACCAGCCATCAAGCTTGCTGATAACGCCTTGATAGGAGTTATAGAGCGCTTTGACGTCATTCTGGGATACGTTGGGGAAAAACGTAATGCGATAGGTCTGGCCCTTCTTGGCCCCCTCGATCACTTTGATACCGCTCGGGCCGATCATGGTTTCGATTACCGGACCGGTAACGTCGTCGTAAAAGGTACCTTTGGTGACCGGTTCCAGTTTGACTGGAGTGTTGCCAATCGGCACGAAGCGCGCCGACTCGAACATATGAATCAGCGTGAAGTCACCTACCAACGGGCAAGTGGCATAGGTCTTTACCGCACCTGTTTCGGTTTTCCGTTCGGTGATGCTGACTTCGTTGCCGACCTTGAAGGTCTGGTCGACGTCCAGCGCCCAGCCAGTCCAGAAACCGTCCGCCCATTCCTTGTAATCACTCAGGCAGTTTTTGAAGTCTTTGAGGATCAGGTTCACGTCAGGCGCTTTGGCGTCCAGCACACGCAGGACCAGGGTACCAATCGGGGTATTCATGACGTGACTTCCTTTGTCAGCTCTGCGGCGAGACGCTCTGCCATATCTTCTGTGTTTGGGTTCTGGCGCACGAAGCGCTCAACCTTTCTGCGCAAGTTGGCTTCGGGGAATTCGAAGTACAATTCTGGGCAATCTTCTGATAGCCACTGCATCAGGTTCTCGACGACGGTGGTGTGGTCCTTCTTCGCGAGAGCATCCAATAGCGTTTGGGGAATATCCCACCAGGGCCACTCTTTTGCGGGAGGTACTGCTCTTCTGCCTACTTCGAGCGTCTGTCCGTTAATCAGGTAGCGTTGGAAAACCGGCAGTAACTCACCTGCCGTAGCACCTAACCCTTCGATGATCGGATGAAAATGTCGACCATCCCAGAACCTGAAAAACACTTCAGTAGCGTCTGGCATTTTTACCTGGGTCAGGCTGCGCAAATGCTCCAGCACCGTTTCCGGCGCGCTGGTGGATACCGCTAGCCAACCCCAATCCAGTGCATCGGTTTCAGTAATCCATTGCAAAAAACTGGCATTGGGGCTGATCTCGGCGAGATACGGCATTACGGGAAGCCAATCGGCGTAAGGCGTTCCACTCCAAATAGGCTGCAGTTGTGGTGCGGCATCTTGCTGATAGAAGGGCTTGAGCGGCTCGGCATCGCTCGCCGCGCTGATGACCAGATACAAGCGCTCGCCAGTCTGCAACGGCTGTTGCGCCAGCCAATCCTTGGGCGTAATTCGATCAGATGGCACAGGCACCTGCCTTGCATTTTTCGCATTCTTCGCAGAACGGCGCGTTGCGTTTGAGGGTGTTGATCTGGGCCGGGGTCAGGACTTGGCCGGCCTTGTCGGCGTCGGCTTGTTTGAGTATGCCGGGCATCAGCGGGGCGGCGCCGGTGCCGCTGCCGGGGCTGCCGCCGGAGTTCATGTTGATCACCGGGCCGCTCATGGTCACGCCGCCGGCGTCGATCTTGATGAAGCTGCCGCCGCCGATCAGGGTCAGTTCGCTGCCGGCTTCCATAACCACTTTCATGCCGCTGCTGAGGTGGATTTCCTGGCCCGCGTCGATGAACTGGCCGGTGCCGATCTTGATGTGCTGATTCACGCCTACGGTGAGGTGGTCGTTGGCGC
This sequence comes from Pseudomonas sp. LF-5, assembly GCF_037626295.1. Taxonomy (NCBI): domain Bacteria; kingdom Pseudomonadati; phylum Pseudomonadota; class Gammaproteobacteria; order Pseudomonadales; family Pseudomonadaceae; genus Pseudomonas; species Pseudomonas sp. LF-5. The sequence continues at coordinate 1,529,296 of NZ_JARKMT010000001.1, read as the reverse complement.
GGGCTTCGACTTTGCGGTCGGCGTAGACGGTGTGGTGTTCTTCGGCCTTAAATTCCGTGTAGCTGTTTTTTTCGACGGTGTCGTGGCGTTCGTTGCCGACGCGGATTTTCTGGTCGTGCTCGATGTTCTCGTCCCAGTCGCGCTGGGCGTGCAGGTAGATCTGCTCCTGACCTTTTTTGTCTTCGATGCGCAGTTCGTTGTAGCCGCCTCCGCCCATCGAGCTGAGGGTCTTGAAGGTGCTGCGGGTCTTGTTTGCCGGCAGGGCGTACGGGACGGTGTTTTCCTTGTGGTACAGGCAGCCGCTGATCAGCGGTTGATCGGGGTCGCCTTCAAGGAAGGTGACCAGCACTTCCATGCCGATGCGCGGGATGGCGATGCCGCCGTACTGGGCGCCGGCCCAGGCGCTGGAGACGCGCAGCCAGCAACTGGTCTTGTCGTCGGCCTGGCCTTCGCGGTCCCAGTGGAACTGGACTTTGACACGGCCGTACTGGTCGCAATGGATCTCTTCGCCTTTGGGGCCGGTGACCACGGCGCTCTGGCTGCCGAGGATGCGCGGTTTCGGGTGGCGCAGCGGTGGGCGGTTGGGCACGTCCCACGGGGTGGCCTGAAAACGGTTGCGATAGCCCTGATGGAAATCGTCTTTCAATGCCGTGGTGTCGCTGGTCACCGACTCTTCGAGCACTTGCGGTTGCTTACCTTCATGCAAGACTTCGGTGAGCAGCCACAGGTCGTTCCACTTGGCCTTCGGGTGCTCGGTCAGGGCGAGGAAATGGCCGCTGACCAGCAGTGGCTGATCGCTCTTGCCTTCGGCGAGCTGAAAGTCGCTGCGGTGACGTTCGAGGGCGCGTTTGGCCAAGTGCTTGCCGCGCTCGCGGTCGATGAAACGACCGGGATAGTCGTAGTCTTCGAGGTCGGGCAGGGCGTCGCCGCGGTTTTCGCTTTCGAGGGTGATGCGTGGTTTTTCGAAGTCGTAGTCGCGGCGGGTGGTGCGGCTGGTACGGGTTTCCAGGCGCAGGTCGAAACGCTTGATCACCGGGTTGCTGGCGACCATGCCGGAGTCTTGCTGGTAGGCCACAGGCTTGAGTTTCGGGAACACCGTCTGGTCATCGCCGAAGACGAGCTTGTGCGCCGTGGCGCTGTGCTGGAAGTGGTAGTGAATACCTTCTTCCTCGCACAGGCGCTGGATGAAATGCAGGTCCGATTCATCGTATTGCACGCAGTAGATGCGCTCGGGATAGATCGAACCGGTCTTGAATTCGTAGGCGTTGCTTTGAATGCCGTGCTCTTCGAGGACCATGCCGATGATTTTCGGCACGCTGAGGTTCTGGAAGATGCGCTGGTTGACGCGATGCGCCAGGTACGAGAGTTGCGGGCGCAGGGTCACCGAATAACGGGTCAGGCGTTTGCCGGAATCGCCCTGGGCGGCGCGATAGATCTGGCCGTGGATGCCGCTGCCATCGGGCGACAGTTGCAGGAAGGCCGGTTTGTGCAGCAGGGTTTCGAGGTCCAGCGACGGCTGCTCACTGACCAGTTCCACCTCGAACACAAAAGGCTGGCTGATGGCTTCCCGGCCGGTCAGGGTAAATACCTGAAAATCGGCAGAGAGCCCTTCGATGGTCAGGGCAAAGTGGGTTTCATTGGCCGGCGCGAACATCCCTTGTTCCTCGTGCTGTACAGCGGCGCTCGTCGACGACCGCAAAGCGGCTCAACGTACGCGAAATTCTGGAGGGGCGTAAACAACATCGACCAGCAGGGCTGGTCGATGCTTGTAACGATCAGCCGTAATTAAACGACTGGAGCACGCCAGTCATCGGAACCCGAAGTACCGGATACTTCGTGGGTCCAGGTGATTTTACGGTAGGTGAACTGCACTTCTTCCAGGTGGGTGAAGTGCGCGTTGCCTGGATCCTGGCAGTTGTGCATTTTGTTGTTGATGGCGACGATGATCGCGTCTTCCAGTTTGGTGGTGTAGTAGTGCTCTTGAGTACCTTGAGCAGAAGTACGGTACCACTGGATAACGATTTCGCTCATGCGCTCGCCGGAGGTCAGAGCGGCTTGCAGCAGAGGCGAAGCCTTGTCGTAGACCTTGGTGATCACAACTGGCTTGTGAACGCGCTGACCGGTTGGCTGACCGGATTGTGGGTCACGCGGGATGATCACGTCGTGGGTGAAAGCCTGAACCATAACCTGGTCTTCGTGGCCTTCCTGGTAGGTGTTGCCAACGGAGTCGGCGGTGAAAGCGCCGGCAGTGATCAGGCCTTGTTTTTCGCCGGTAACCGACATGTACGCTGGTGTTGCCATGGGGTGCTCTCCTTGCGGAATAATTTAAGGTGCCCGGGAGGCGAAATCGCCCGGTGGGTGCCTGAGTGTTATCAAGGAGCGTGCCAGGTTTTGCGAGACCCCCGGAGGCTCTGGGTGAAAACGCTTTGGTCGGCGATTTTGGAGGCATTCTACGAGCGGAGGGGCGCAAAAGTGCGCAAGAAGTTGCGCAGTACTGCGCAACTTCTTGCGCACTCGTCCACAGCCCTTGTAGATCAAGGGCTGTAGCGAGATCGACCGCGAAAAATCACCCGTCAGTGCGCAACTTCTTGCGCAGTTAGGGTTACGCTGAATCGCTCTGGCGCGAAGGGATAAACCCTCTCACCACAAGATTTTTCCGGGTACTCAGATCAGCTTCACAGCCAGCGCTTTCTCGCAATCCTCGAGCGAACGCTGCTGCGTCTCGGCATACAATCCCAACTCATCAAGGGTCGAACGCCCCAGCGCCTGTTCGAAAGCCTGGCGATTGGAGTGTTCGCCGTAGTGTGCCTGCGCGGCATCACCGAGGTTCGACTGAAAAATCCCCGCTGCGCTCACCGGCAAGAAATCTTCGTACACCAGCGGCTCCGCTTTCACATAGTCCTCGCGCAGCAAATCCTCCAGTGAAACCTCGCCCAGCCCGCTCGCCGCCAGGCCTTTTGCCGTCGGGAAATAACGAAAGTACGCCAGCCCCTGTTCACGCATGCCCGCGACGCTGTCAGGAAATTCGGCAAAGTGCCGGGTCATCAGCGCGTTGTAGCGTGCGGCATTGCCTTCGTTGGGGAAGTCACCCAGTTCATCGCGGGCGGCATTCAACAAGCGGTCGTACAGTGCACGCCCCTTGGGTGTCAGCGCCGCGCCACGCTGTTCGATTTCGCCGAAGCGCGCGCTGTGGCTGCCACGGGTTTCAGGCTGGTCGGTGAAGGCGATCGGCTCATCCAGCGCCTTGAAACTGGTCTGGCGCAGCAGGATCGGGCACTGCCGCCGTGGCGGACCTTCGATCACCGCTTTGGGCGTGATGCCATGCGCCGGCATTTGTGCCTGGACGATGTCGATGTCCAGGGTGCGCGGCGTCAGGTGATTGATGTGCGGACCTTTGAACGCCACCACGTCGGCGATCAAGCGGTGCTGGGCGCTCAGCGTCTGGTACTGCGCGGCGCTGACGGTGGCACTGTGGTGCCAGCGAAAAGTCTCCAAAGCCTGCAGGACAAATTCCTCGGCCTGCGTTGCGTTCAAGCCACCGGCGGTTTCCGCAAGCTCGATCAGCTGCAAGGCCGCCGCCGTGAAGATCGAACGCTTGGCCAGCACCGATTCGGCGAAGGCGCGCAACGCAGGATCCTCAATCAACTCCAGGCGCAACAACGAGGTAAATACCCGAAACGGACTGACCTGCAGCGCCTCTTCATGCACCGCACGAAACGCCGTGGAATGCACGGGCACCCCCGCTGGCGTCAGGTCGTAATAACCCACCGGTTGCATGCCCATCACCGCAAACAGGCGGGCGAGGGTGGCCAGTTCGCTGGCGGTGCCGACGCGAATGGCGCCATGGCGCTCCATGTCCAGCCGTTCGATTTCACCGCTAATGTTGAGCTGCCGGGCGATGTCCGGCTGACGTGCAAGCACATCGCGATTGGTCTGCTCCACCAGTTCCATCAGCGCGCCGTACAGCGGCACTTCTTTGCGGTACATGTCGGACATCGCTTTGGAGAAGCGTTGGCGGATCAGGTCGGGGCTGATGAACGGCTGCACGGTCATGAAAAAAATTCCTGCCACGGTCACGGAATGGATGAGGGAAAAGATCGCAGCCTTCTCGCACGCGAGCAAACGAAGAATCCTACGAACTTCATTCTGCCAACGACTGATCCACCAGTTCGATCCAGTGCATTACCGGTGTACGACCGGCGCTGGCCAGATGGCTCTGGCAACCGATGTTGGAGGTGACGATCAACTGCGGGCGGCCGCTTTCCAATGCGTTGAGCCGGTTGTCGCGCAGTTGTCGGGCGATTGTCGGTTGCGTCAGCGAATAGGTGCCTGCCGAACCGCAGCACAAATGACCGTCCGGCACGGCAGTGAGGTTGAAGCCGAGGCGCGTCAGCAGTGCTTCCACCGCGCCGCCGAGTTTCAGTGCGTGCTGCAAGGTGCACGGACAATGCACGGCGATCCGTCGTTCGCTGGCGGCACAGGCCTGTTCCAGCGGTTCACCGGCAAGGATCTGCACCAGATCCAGGGTGCGTTCGCTGATCAGTCGCGCCTTGTCCGCGTACGCCGGATCGTTTTCCAGCAAATGCCCGTAATCCTTGATGAAGGCGCCGCAACCGCTGGCGGTCTGCACGATGGCTTCGACGCCGGGTTGCAGGTGCGGCCACCAGGCGTCGATGTTCTGCCGAGCACGGTCGAGGCCTTTGGCCTGGGCGTCGAGGTGATAGTCGAGGGCGCCGCAACAGCCTGCCTCGACCACAGGGGTGACGCTGATGCCGAGCCGGTCGAGCACCCGCGCGGTGGCGTCATTGGTGTTTGGCGACAGCCCCGGCTGTACGCAACCCTCGAGCAACAACACCCGGCGTGCATGCCGTGGGGCGGGGCGCACCCCGGACGTTGGCAGATGCTGCGGCAGCTTGCTTTCAAAGATCCGCGGCAGCAGCGGCCGAAAAGTGCTGCCAACCTGTAGCAGGCCTTTGAACAGTCGCGGATTCGGTGCCAGTGCGCGCAGGCCCTCGCGCAGCAGCCGCTGTGCAGCCGGGCGCGGCACCGCCTGATCGACCACCGCGCGACCGATGTCGAGCAGGTTGTGGTAGTCGACACCGGACGGACAGGTGGTTTCGCAATTGCTGCACGACAGGCAGCGGTCCAGATGCAGTTGCGTCTGTGCGGTGGCCGGTGCGCCTTCGAGTACCTGCTTGATCAGGTAGATGCGCCCGCGCGGGCCGTCGAGTTCATCGCCAAGCAATTGATACGTCGGGCATGTGGCGTTGCAAAAGCCACAATGCACGCAGGTGCGGAGGATTTTTTCCGCCTCGGCGGCGCGGGGCAGCTGTCGGGATTGTTCGCTGAGGGTGGTTTGCATGGCTAGAACTCCGCGTACATCCGGCCAGGGTTGAACAGCCCTTGCGGGTCGAGTTGCGCCTTGAGTTGCCGGTGATAGCGCAGCAGTGTCGGGGCCAATGGCTGGAAAGGCGACTCGCTGGCGCCGTGGCTGAAGCACGTCGCGTGGCCGCCGAGTGCCTGGGCGAGGACATGAATGTGCTCGACGTCGGATTTCAGCCAGCGTTGCGCCCCGGCCCAGTCGATCAGTTGCTCGCCGGGCAGCTCCAGCGGGCCGAGGTTGTTCGGCAAGGACACGCGCCACAGCGGCAGGCCTTCGTTGAAAAACGCCAGGCGTTGTTCATTCAGATCGCACCAGAACACCGAATCCAGTGGCTCGCCACCGAGGCGTTGATGCGCCGCCGTCACCGAACCTTCGCCGCCTTCAAGACGCAGATAAAGACTCTCGCCATCGTGGCAGGCGGCGCTGATCGGCAGCGGTTGCTGGCCCCATTCGGCCAGATTGGCCAGCGCCCGCGCGCAGTCGATATCGAGGCGGATGCTCAAGCACTGGCGCGGTTTGGGCAGGACTTTCAGCGAGACTTCGGTGAGCACGCCAAGGCAACCGAAACTGCCGGCCATCAGGCGTGACAGGTCATAACCGGCGACGTTTTTCATCACTTCGCCGCCAAAGCGCAGGTGCTGGCCGAGGCCGGTGATCACCCGGGTGCCGAGGACAAAATCCCGCACCGAGCCGGACCAGGGGCGTCGCGGCCCGGACAACCCGGTGGCGATCATGCCGCCGACCGTCGCGCCTTCGCCGAACGCCGGAGGTTCACAGGGCAACATCTGCCCGGCCGCTTCCAGTGCTGCGAGCAGTTCCGACAACGGCGTACCGGCGCGCACGCTGACCACCAGTTCGGTCGGCTCATAACGCACGATGCCGCGATGGGCGCGGGTGTCGAGCACTTCACCGGCCACTTCGCGCCCGAGAAAGGCTTTGCTGTTAGCACCCTGAATTTTCAGCGGCGTGGCGTTGGCCCGGGCCTCGTTGACCTGCTCGAGCAACGCATTGGCGGCATCGCAGTCAGCCATCAGAAGCGCTCCAGTTCGGGGAAGGGCAGTTGCCCGGCGTGAATATGCATCGCTCCGAATTCGGCACAGCGATGCAGGGTCGGAATGTTTTTGCCGGGATTGAGCAGGCCTTGTGGATCGAACGCGGCTTTTACGGCGTGGAACAGGCTCAGTTCGTCGCTGTTGAACTGTGCGCACATCTGATTGATTTTTTCGCGGCCGACGCCGTGTTCACCCGTGATGCTGCCGCCGACCTGTACGCACAGTTCGAGAATTTTCCCGCCCAGGGCTTCGGCGCGGTGCAGTTCCCCCGGCTGGTTGGCATCGAACAGAATCAGCGGATGCATGTTGCCGTCGCCAGCATGGAACACGTTGGCCACGCGCAAGCCATATTCTTCGCCGAGGCGCGCGATCCCTTGCAGAACGCCGGGCAATTCGCGGCGCGGAATGGTGCCGTCCATGCAGTAATAGTCCGGTGACAGGCGACCGATGGCGGGGAAGGCGTTCTTGCGCCCGGCCCAGAAGCGCACGCGCTCGGCCTCGTCACGGGCCTGGCGCACTTCGATGGCGCCGGCCTCGGTCATGACGTCGCGCACCCGCTGACAATCGTCGTGGACATCGGCTTCGACGCCGTCGAGTTCGCACAACAGAATGGCTTCGGCATCGACCGGATAACCGGCGTGGATGAAGTCCTCGGCGGCACGAATCGCCAGGTTGTCCATCATCTCCAGACCGCCAGGAATGATCCCCGCCGCGATGATGTCGGCCACCGCACGGCCGGCCTTGTCGACCGAGTCGAAACTGGCCAGCAGCACCTTGGCAACCTGAGGCTTTGGCAGCAATTTGACCGTGACTTCGGTGATGATGCCCAGTAAACCTTCAGAGCCGGTGAATAGCGCCAGCAAATCGAAACCCGCTGAATCGAGGGCGTCGCTGCCCAGTGTCAGGCGCTCGCCTTCGATGGTCAGCACTTCGATTTTCAGCAGGTTGTGCACGGTCAGACCGTATTTCAGGCAATGCACGCCGCCGGCGTTTTCAGCGACGTTGCCACCGATGGAACAGGCGATTTGCGAAGACGGGTCCGGCGCGTAATACAGGCCGAACGGTGCCGCAGCCTGGGAGATCGCCAGATTGCGCACACCGGGCTGAACCCGTGCGGTACGTGCGGCGGGGTCGATGTGCAGGATGTTGTTGAAGCGTGCCATCACCAGCAACAGGCCTTTTTCCAGCGGCAGGGCGCCGCCGGACAATCCGGTGCCGGCGCCGCGAGCGACCACCGGGACCTGGTGCTGATGACAGAGTTTGAGCAGGCTCTGCACCTGATCGAGACGCCGGGGCAGGGCGACCAGCATCGGCGTGGTGCGGTAAGCCGAGAGGCCATCGCATTCGTAGGGCTTGAGTTCGTCGTCGCGCCAGAGAATGTCGAGATCGGGCACGGCGCGTTGCAAGGCTTCGAGAACCCTGGCCTTGTTCACCTCGGGCAAGGGCCCGTCGAGGCGCTCGTCATACAGAATGTTCATCTCAGTCCCGCAACCTTTGTAAGAGAGGGGCACCCCTGTGGCGAAGTCGTTTGCTCGCGCTGGGGCGCAAAACGGGCCTGATCCAGCCAACACAGACTGTCGGGTGCAACCCGCCGTCAACTGTGGGCCTGCTGCGCAGCCCGGCGGGAGCACGTTCCTTCACTACAGGGGGCGGATGGGGCCTGCTGATCATCGTTGGTTGCCGAGGAATTCCCGATACAACCGCGCGGTGTTCCCCGGTTGTTCGACCATCGGCATATGCCCGACGTGATCCCACACCTCCACGCGCAGATTGGCGATGCCCTTGCTCCACACCGGCACACTGCTGACGTCGATCAGCCGGTCCTTGCGCCCCCAGAGCAGCAGAGACGGACATTTGATGTCAGCCAGTTTCGGCTCCATCGGTTCACTGGCGCGGAAATCGCGGAAGATCTCCTCCAGTTCATCGCGTTGCTGTTCGTAGCGCTGAGCAATGGCATCCAGCACCAGCTTCGGCACCCACGGCGGCGACGCCATGGTCATCGCGTAGAAACGCTGGAAGTCCTCCCGGGAATTGATCAGGAACGGGTTGTGCCCACGGGCCAGATGGCGCTCCATGTCGCTGGCCTCCGGGGCCGTGACGCCGGCCGGGTCGATCAACGCCAGCGAGGCGATCCGGTCCGGGTAAGTTGCCGCCAGCCACGCCGCGATGTAACCGCCCATCGAGTTGCCGATTACATGGACTTTCTCCACGCCGCAGACATCGAGCAGTTGGATCATGCGCTTGGCCTGCACCGCGATGTCATAGCCGCCGCCAGCCTTGAAGCCGGTTTCACCGTGGCCGGCCAGATCCGGAATGATCACCCGATACTGGCGCACGAAGTGCCGGGAGAAGCGCAACCACAGATTCTTGTCGGCGCTATAGCCGTGCAGCATGAGGATGGCGCTGGCCGCTTCATAGGGCCCGCCTTGCCAGGTCGAAACGGTCATCTCGGCGATCGGCACTTCGATCTTGTGCAGCTTGTACAGTTTGGCCTCGACGGCCATGTTCAGGTCATACAGCCAATGACCGACCGCCGGATAACTCAACCAGCTCCAGGCCACGAAAACCGCTAGGGCGACAAACAGCAAAAGCATCGACGTCTTCCTTTTACGTGTTCAGGACAGAATGTGGTCGGCCGGTTTCAGCGCCCGGGTCAAGCGGTGATAGCTGAAACTGAAGCCGGGAAACATTGCGATCACATGACCGCTCTTGCTTTGATACCAACTGTGGCAGCCACCGGACTTCCACACCGTGCGTTCCATTTCCCGGTGGATCATCTCAGTGTAGGTACGTTCCGCTTCCGGGCGCACTTCGATGCTGCGCAGGCCTTTGGCTTGCACGGTGCGGATGCAGTCGAGGATGTAGTTCATCTGCGACTCGATGATGAACAGCGCCGAGGTGTGGCCGATGCCGGTGTTCGGCCCGGTGACGATAAACAGGTTGGGAAAGTCGGGCAGGCTGGTGCCGAGGTAGGCGCGTGGGTATTGGGCCCAGACATCTCTGAGTTGCACGGCGTTTTTTCCGCTGACCGGGTAGGAAATCACCCCGTCGGTGGCGTCGTAACCGGTCGACCAGATGATCAGATCGACCTCGATGTGCTGGCCGTCCTGCGTGTTGATGCCGCGCTCGTCGAGCGAAGTGATGCTTTGTTCGCGGGTGTGCAGCGTCACGTTGGGCCGGGTCAACGCCGGGTAATAGGTGTTGGAAAGCAGCACGCGTTTGCAGCCGATGGTGAAGTCCGGTGTGAGCTTTTTCCGCAGCGCCGGGTCGCGCACCTGGCGTTCCAGCAGACGCAAGGCCTGACACTGGACCATGCGGATGGCCGGTCTCGAATATTTGAACGCGATCACCCGCGTTTCGAACTGCCAGTAAATCAACCAGCGCAACAGCTTGTAGGCCGGTTTCACACCCAGCAGCCAGCGTTGCAGCGGCCCGAACAGACGATCGGCGCGAGGCAGTACCCAATGCGGCGTGCGCTGGAACACGTGCAGTTGCGCGACGTCGGGGGCAATCGCCGGAATCACCTGCACCGCGCTGGCGCCGCTGCCGACGATGGCCACGCGTTTACCGCGATAGTCGTAGTCATGATCCCAATTATTGGTGTGAAAGGTCTTGCCCTGAAAGCGCTCCTGGCCGGGGATATGTGGGATCACCGGTTGGCTCAGCGGGCCGGTCGCATTGATGAGGAATTGCGCATGGAACGTGCCCTTGGCGCCGGTATGAACGGCCCAGCGTTTTTGCTCGTCGTCCCATTCGACACGCTCGACATTGGCTTGCAACTCCACCCGCTCACGCAGGCCGAACCGGTCGATCACGTGCTCGGTGTAGCGGTGCAGCTCGGCCTGTTCGGCGAACATCTGCGACCAGCGGTAAGAGGCGAACGACAGCGAATACAGCGGCGATGGCACGTCCACCGCGGCGCCGGGGTAGGTGTTCTGACACCAGGTGCCGCCGAAGAAGTCCCGGCGCTCCAGCAGGCGAAAATCGTCGATCCCGGCCTTGAGCAGGTTGACCGCCGCGCACTGGCCGCCGAAACCGCTGCCGATGATCAACACGTGGTAGGTGTGCATGGGGCTCCTTCTTATAGTTGTTTTTTCGTTTTCCTCCTTTCATGTATAGCCAAATATTTGCACTGTGCGCAGCGGTAATGTCGCTCTATTCAGCCCGCTGGCCGGTGATGGCTATTTAACGTTGCCCTGATAGACTCCCAACACATCCGTCCTACGGTGTGCAGGTTCCGTCGAGTGGTCGAGGCCCTTATGGGAAAAACGGGAGGAAAGGGACTTTCATTGGCCAGGAGGCTTTACACGTCGCGAATCCTCGGGCTGTTGCTTGGGCTTCTCTGCGTGTCCGTGGCGATGCAAGCCCTCGATCCGCCGCTGTGGGTCTGGGCGTTGATGCTGTTCAATGGCCTGATCTGGCCGCATCTGGCCTTTCAATGGGCGCGCCGCGCCGAGGTGCCTTTCCACGCCGAACACCGCAACCTGTTGATCGACGCCTTTCTTGGCGGCTTCTGGGTCGCTGCCATGCATTTCAATCCGCTGCCCACGGCAACGACCATTTCGATGATGGCGATGAACAACGTCGCTATCGGAGGTTCACGCTTTCTATTGGCGGGCTCCGCGGCGCAGTTGCTCGGGGTCGCCGTCAGCCTGGTGGTTTTCGCGCCGGCATTCATTCCGCAAACCTCACCCGCGCAGATGTACGCGTGTTTCCCGTTATTGCTGCTGTACCCGTTGGCACTGGGCTGGATCTGTTTTCGCCAGGCCTACACCCTCGGCCTGCATAAACGTGAGTTGCTCGCGCTGAGTCGTACTGACAGCCTCACCGGACTGCTCAATCACGGCGCCTGGAAGGATCAACTGGAGATCGCTTTTCAGCGTTGCAAGCGGCAGAAACAGGGCGCGGCGATCGCGCTGATCGACATCGACCATTTCAAGGCGATCAACGACACCTACGGGCATGTCGCCGGTGACATCGTGCTGCGCCAGTTGAGCAAGATGCTCAAGCAGAACCTGCGCGCCACCGATGTCGCCGGGCGCTACGGCGGGGACGAGTTCTGCGTGATTCTTCCGGAGCTGCCGCTGTTCAACGCGGCGCAAGCCATGGAGGCGCTGCGCGAGCGCTTTGCCGTTCTTGGCTATGAGCAGAACCCGGCGTTGAAGGTCAGTTTGAGTATCGGCCTGGCGGCGTACGATCCCGCGCATGCCGACGCGACGCGGTGGCTCAATGATGCCGATCAGGCCTTGTATGAAGCCAAGGCCAGTGGCCGCAATCGGGTGATCTGCAATTGCGAGAGCCTGCCGAAGCAACCGCAGCTCGACTCGGTCTGAGCCGCTTGCGACTGATCCTGTAGACGCTGGCAGGCCAGCTAGCGGCCACAGGTTTCGGGTGCGGTCGGCCAGGTCAGCGTCGTATTGGGTGTAGAGCCTTGCGTCAATGTCGGGTACGGTTTCAATCCACCCCCGACGCGAAACAAGGATTGATTCATGACGCGCTCATTTTCCCGCTCTCTGCTGGCTGCCAGCCTCGGCCTGTCTCTCACGCTCTCGGCCGCCGTGGCGTCCGCCGAACCGCACAAACAGGTGCTCGCCGACGCCGAGCAATACCAGCCCGAAGCCCTGAAGCTGTTGGAACGTCTGGTCAATATCGACTCCGGCTACGAGCCGGGGCTCAAGCAAGTCAGCGACATTGCCGTCGATGAGCTGAAGAAGCTTGGCGCCACGATCGAACGGGTGCCGAACACCCCGGAAAAATCCAGTCACGTGCTCGCTACCCTGAAGGGCACCGGCAAGGCAAAAATCCTGCTGATGGCGCACATGGACACGGTGTTCAAGGAAGGCTCCGCCGCCGAACGGCCGTTCCACATCAAGGACGGTCGCGCCTACGGGCCGGGGGTGATGGACGACAAGGGCGGCATTGTCGCCGGGATCTATGCGCTGAAGGTGCTGAAGAACCTCGACTTCAAGGATTACGCGCAAATCACCTTCCTGCTCGATGCCAGCGAAGAAACCGGCTCGGACGTCGCCACCGACCTGATCAAAAAAACTGCCAAGGAACACGACGTGACCCTCAATCTCGAGCCAGGGCGTCCGGCGGATGGCCTGGTGGTATGGCGCAAGGGCAGCGCGACGGCGCTGGTTGAGGTCAAGGGCAAAGCCGCGCACGCCGGCGTCGCCCCGGAACTGGGGCGTAACGCGGCGATGGAGGCGGCGCACCAGATTCTGCAACTGGGCAAACTCGGCGATGAGGAGAAGAAAACCACCATCAACTTCACCGTGCTCAAGGCCGGTGACCGCACCAACGTGATCCCGGATCAGGCCACGGCCAAGGCTGACGTGCGCGCGGCGGTGCCGGAAGAGTTCGACCGCATCGAGAAGGATCTGGCCCGGGTGTCGCAGGACAAGTTGATTGCTGACACCGAAGTGAAGACTTCACTCCAGCGCGGTTTGCCGCCAATGCCGCAGACGCCCGAGTCGGATCGCCTGATGGCGATGGCCCAGGGGATTTACGGCGAGATCGGCCGCAAACTGACCGAGGAGGGCAGCGGTGGCGCGGCGGATGCCAGCCTGTCGGCCGGGGTGGGTACGCCGACACTGGATGGTTTCGGGATTGTCGGCGGCAACATTCACACGCCGGAGGAGTACGCCGAAGTGGCGAGCGTGGCGCCGCGGATTTATCTGTTGTCGCGGATGATCATGGAGCTCTCCAAGCCGCGGTGAGTGGGTTTGTGGTGTGACTGATGCGGGAGGGGTGTCAGGTGCATTTGCCCTCACCCTAACCCTCTCCCAGAGGGAGAGGGGACTGACCGTGTTGTTTGTGGTCCATGTGGCAACCGGCAGATCAAGTTGAATGCAAATTTGCATTCAATGCGGTCTCTCACGTCGGCGTAGATCCAGAGCAACCCCCAATCAGTTCCCTCTCCCCCGGGAGAGGATTGACCGTGTTGTTTGTGATTAACACGGCGACCTGAAAGATCCATTTGAATTCAAAACCGGATTCAGCGCGGTGTCACAAGTCGGCGTAGCTCCCAAGCATCCCCCAATCAGTCCCCTCTCCCTCTGGGAGAGGGCTAGGGTGAGGGGCTTTTGTGGGAAAAATGGAAGTCGCGAACGGCGTACAAAAAATACCGAAAAGTCCGACAGAAGCGCTCATTGCGGCTGTTGAGCGCGGCTCTTATAGTCCCGGCTCGCAGAAAACTCTGCAACGATCTTGGCCGGTCGAATACAGAACCTGACCCTTTTGGAGTGAACTCTATGACCGACCAAGTAATGCCCCGCTTCCTCCCCATCGACACCTACGACGCCGAATCCCCGGTGCTCTTCCTCAACACCCACTCAGAACTCAGCGACATGGCCGCCTGTGCGATGCACCGGTTTGTGGTCGTGCGCGATCTGGCCGACACCTTTGCCAGTCTTAATCTCAAGGGCATTTCCGATTGTGATCTGACGCGGGTGACCAGCGCGGTGCATCTGTTGATGCGCGAGGGCTGTGCGATTCTGGATGTGATTCAGGCGCGGGCGGTGCAGCGGGAGGAGGCTTACAAGACGCCGGTTTAGCGGTGTAGCGGCCGACGCCTTCGCGAGCAGGCTCGCTCCCACAGTGGATCTTGGGTGAACACAATATTCGTGTTCGACACCGATCAAATGTGTGAGCGAGCCTGCTTGCGAAAGGGCCGGTAAAGCGTGTGCATCACTCCTTGACGCTCATGTATTCCTTGGCCCAGAGAATGTATTCCTCAGGCTGGGTATAGGTGTGCGTCAGCTCGGTCGCGCTCAGGTCTGATGCCTGGGTGAAGATCTGCCGCTGTTCGCGCAGGCTGTCGTAGGTCGCCTTGATCGCCGCAAAGTAAGCGCCATGCCCATCAATGGTCACGCGCACACCGAGCTCGGCCAGACGTTTGTCGTCGCGCAGCGCCGGGTTGCCATAGGTGACCAGCATCAGCGGCACGGTCAAATGCTCGGCAATCTGCTCGAGCTGATCGAAATCCTGAACCCCGACCATGCAAATCCCGTCGGCGCCCGCCGCCTGATACTGCTTGGTGCGGCTGATGATTTCCTGATTGGGCAGAATGCCGGCATTGGTGCGGGCGATGATCGCCATTTCCGAATCGACCCGGGCTTCCAGCGCCGCACGGATTTTGCCGACGCCTTCGGCGACCGTGATCAGGTCGGTGGATTTGCGCCCGAATTGTGCGGGCAGCAGGGTGTCTTCGATGGTCAGGGCGGCGACGCCGGCGCGTTCCAGTTCGACGATGGTGCGCATCACGTTGAGGGCGTTGCCGTAGCCGTGGTCGGCGTCGGCGATCACCGGCAATTGGGCGACGCGGCCGATGCGGGTGGCCTGTTCGGCGAACTCGCTGAGGGTGATCAGGGCAAAGTCCGGAGCGCCCAGCACCTGCAACGACGCCACGGAACCGCCAAGAATCCCCACTTCAAAACCTAGGTCAGCGGCGATGCGGGCGGACATCGGGTCGAACACCGAAGCCGTGTGGTAGCAGGTGTCGGAAGCCAGCAGCTGACGGAAACTACGGCGCAAATCTTGATGGGAAAGCCGGGTCATACGAGTTCCACCAATACAAAGGAATGGAAGGCTTGAGCAAATGTGTCAACGCCGAAGGATGAAAAGGCTATCACGCGAATGGGTCAAGGATCATGACGAATTTGCGAGGGTGACCTGGGAGGGGGGATTCTGCGCTGAAAGGATTCATCAGCGATCAACGCTATAGGAGGGGATTTACCTGTGGATACCTGATTGATCGGTGGCGAGGGGATTTATCCCCGATGGGCGGCGAAGCGGCCCCTGAGCCAATCACCTGCCTTCTTCAAACCTGTCGTATTTCGAGATTCTGCTAATGCTGTGCAGTCGAACCGGGATCAATTCCCTCGCCACAGGGAATCTCCTGGCAGATGACGATTCAGGCCGCGACCGCCTGCTGCTGTTGATTGGGCAGCATCACTGCGCGCACTGAATTGCCCGGTTGCAGTTGCAGGCGTTTGGCGGTGAGGCGGTCGATCACCAGGCTGCTGCCGACCCGACGGGCCCGCGCGACGGTGATGCGGCAGTTTTCCAGGCGACGGTTGTGGATCAGCCACAGCGGCGCCTGCTCGTCCGGGGTGCCGAGGCTCAGGGTCAGCTCCAGGCTGTCGCGCACGGTGCGAATGCTGCGCACTGGCGCTTCGATCACCGGGCCACCGTCGAAAATGTCGATATAGCCCTTATGGGCGAACCCCTCGGCCTGGAGGATTTTCAGTGCCGGTTCGGTGTTGGGGTGCGCCTGACCGATGGCCGCTTGCGCCTGTTCGGTGAGCAGGCAGGTGTACAACGGCTGACGTGGCATCAGTTCGGCAATGAACGACTTGTTGCCCAGCCCCGACAAGTGGTCGGCATGGCTGAAGTCCATCTGGAAGAAGTGCCGGCCCAGACTGTCCCAGAACGGCGAACAGCCCTGTTCATCGGCGCTGCCGCGCAGTTCGGCAATCATTTTTTCGCCGAACAGGTGCGGGAACTCGGCAACGAACAACAAGCGCCCCAACGACAGCAGGCGGCCATTGCTGCCCTGACGGTGGTCATGCCCCAGAAACAAGGAGCACAGCTCCGACTGGCCGGTCAGTTCGTTGTTGAGGAACAGCGTCGGAATCTGCCGCTGAATGCCCAGGTCCGGGGCCGAACTGACTGTCAGCCCGACCCGATAGTTGTACCAGGGTTCGCGCAGGCCCACGGCCCCGGTCAAGGCGCTGACACCGACCACGCGCAGGTCGTCGTCTTCGAGCACGAACAGGTAGTCGGCGTCGGCACGTTCCACCTGTTCGGCAAACGCCCGTTGCGCCCAGCGTACCCGGTGGGCCAGACGCTCTTCGTTGGCCGGCAGGGTGGTAAACCCCGGGCCGGCCTGTTGCACCAGTGTCATCAAGGCTGGCAAGTCGCTGACTTTAACCGGGCGGACAATCATGCTGTAACTCCTTCTGCGCGCCTGCTCGGGCACTGTCGTTGGGTGCGAGACCGGGCGCGGTTCACAGGGCAATCAGGCGGATCAGGCTGCCGTCGGTCACATTCAGCGCCGCACATATTGCCGGGGTGAGGGCCAGCGGTTGATCGGGGCGATAATCCAGTTCGGCGACAATCGCCCGGTAGCCGTGCAGCGAGTCGTTGCTCAGCAGGTAACCGCCGCGCGCATCAATGTGCGCCTGTTGCTGCACTTCAAGCGTCTGGCTGCGGGCGATCGACTGGATGTTCGCCGTGCGTGCATACAGGGTCGGGCCGGCATCGAACAGGTCGATGTAGCTGTTGGTTTCAAAACCTTCGCGCTCAAGAATGTCGAACGCTTCCTGGCCGTCCGGGTGAATGCGGCCAATGCATTGCTGTGCGGCGGGCGGCAGCATCGGCACGTAGATCGGATATTGCGGCATCAGTTCGGCGAGGAACGTGCGGCTTTGCAATCCGCACAGGCGCTCCGCTTCGACGTAGGGCAGGTCGAAAAAATGTTTGCCCAGCGCATCCCAGAACGGCGAGTGGCCGTTCTCGTCGCTGTAGCCGACGATTTCGGTGATCACCGCTTCGGCGAAGCGCGGCGCGTGGGCGGCGATGAACAGCAGGCGTGCTCGCGACAGCAACTCGGAAAACGGCGTGCGCACCAGTTCCGCGTCGATATGAAAACCGCGCAACAGGGTGTGATCGTTGAGGTCGTGGCACAGCGACAGCGCCGGTACACCGTGCTCGATGTTCAACTCCCGCGAGGCACTGGTGAAGTGGCGGTTGCGCAGACTGTAGAAGGGTTCCTTGAAACCGGCGGTGGCGAGGATCTCCGAGCAGCCGAGCAGGCGTTGACTGTCGAGGTCTTCGAGCACGAAGAAGTAGTTTTCCGGCCCCGGTGCCGTGGCCTCGCTGGCAAACGAGGCGCAGGACGCGGCGATTTTATCGCGCAGGCGTTCACTGTCGTCCGGCAGCGACGTGACGCCGACCAAGCTATCGCGCGCCAATTGTTGCAACTGCGGCAGGTCGCCGGGTTCCACTGAGCGTAAGACCAGCATGGATGTACTCCTGTATCAAAAGGTCCGGCGAATTCGCCGAACCTGACTATCACTGTCGGTGTCCACGCGTTAAATCGGCGGTCGCCTGATCTGTTGTCAGACGCCGCTCTTTTTCTTGTCAGCCGTTGCTCGGGTCAGGCAGCGCGGTACTGGCGCCGAGCTTGTTGAGGAAGAACAGGTACACCAGGCCCAGAGCGATCCAGATCAGGCCGAGTTTCTGCGCATCGACGCCCATGTTGTACATGATGGCCGCGACGATGATGAAGCCGATCACCGGACAGATCAGGTGACGCACGACCTGACCGGACTTTTGCCGACGCCAGTAGTAGTTGATCACCGTCAGGTGCAGCAGCATGAAGCCACTTAGCGCGCCGAAGTTGACCAGCGAGGTCAGGGTGTCGACCGAGTTGATGAACAGGTAGCAGATCACCAGCGACAGCACCGCCACCAGATAAATGCTCAGGTACGGCGTGTTGTGTGTCGGGTGCACCTTGGCCAGCACTTTCGGCAACTTGCCGTCGCGGGCCATGCCGAACAGCAGGCGCGAGACCGCGGCTTGCGAGGTGATTGCCACCGCGACGCCCCAGGCCAGCGCGGTCGCCACCCCGGTCAGGGTCGCCAGCCAGCTGCCGGCGGCGATTTCGGCGATTTCATAGAACGCGGTGTCGGCGGACTTGAAGCCCATGCCTGCTGCCAGATCGGTGGCGATCCAGGTCTGTGCGACGAAAATCACCCCCATCACCAGCAATGTGATCAGCGCCGCTTTGCCGACGCTTTTGCCCGGATCGCCCTTGATTTCTTCCGCGAGGGTGGAAATCGCATCGAAGCCGAGGAACGACAGCACCGCAATCGACACCGCTTGCATCAGCAGGGCGAAGTTGAACGTTTCCGGGTGATACAGCGGCGCCAGGGTCAGCTCGCCGTTGCCGCCGCCGTGGTGCAGGGCGTTCCAGGCGTAGAACAAGAAAATCCCCAGCACCACCAGTTGCGCCAGCAGGAAGATGATGTTCATCCGTGCGGTGAAGGTGATGCCGCGCAGGTTGACGAAGGTGGCGCTGACCAGGAACGCCAGAATGAAGCCGACTTTCGGAATGTCGGGGTACAGGTGATTGAGCGCCATTGCTGCATAGACGTAGAGCAGTGGCGGAATCAGCAGGTAATCGAGCAGCATCAGCCAGCCGGCAATGAACCCGACGTGTTGATTGAGGCCGCGCTGTGCGTAGGAATATACCGAGCCGGCGATCGGAAAAGCCTTGGCCATGCTGCCGTAGCTCAACGCGGTGAACAGCATTGCCACCATGCCGATGATGTAGGCCAGCGGCACCATCCCGGGCGCCTCGGCATTGACGTAGCCATACACGCCGAACGGGGCGATGGGGATCATGAAGATCATCCCGTACACCACCAGGTCGGTCAGTGTCAGGCTACGTTTCAACTCCTGTTTGTAGCCGAACTCTTCTATTTCCATGAAGCGCAACTCCTTGTCAGCTTATCGAGCGTTTTTAGTTGTTATGTCGGTCCGTCATTTACAGCATCTGCAGTTTCTACAACATTCGTTACAGCAGTGGCGCCAGGCGCTCGGCCCACAAGGCCACGGCTTGCGGGCTGCGCAGCAGATCGTTGCGCACCTCGATCAGCACCGAATCCAGGCCTCGGGCATCGCCATGCACCGGCACAGTCATGTCGCCCAGCGGGTCGATCTTATACGGCTGATTGCCGGCGACCTTCAGCGCAAGTTCGTCGAGGCCGTCGAGCACACGTTGCGCATAGGCTTTCGCCTGCCCGAACAACACGCCGATTTCCAGCGGTCGTGGCTGGCCGTAATACACCGGGGTAAAACTGTGAATCCCCACCACCCGTACCGGCTGGCCTTTGGCGATGCGGGCGTCGATCAACGTCTGCAAGCGCGCGTGAAACGGTTTGAACAGCGTCTGGCGGCGGTATTCGCGGCTGGCTTCGTCCAGCTCGCGGTTGCCCGGCACCTGGTAAATCTCGCTCTGCGCCGGAATGCTGTCCGGCGCATGGCGTGGACGATTCAGATCAATCAGCAGCCGTGAATAATTGGCGCTCAACAGTGTCGCCCCGAGTGTTTCCGACAGTGCTTCTGCCAGTTGCAGTGCGCCGATGTCCCAGGCGATGTGCTCGCGGGCGGCGGCATCGTCCAGGCCCAGATTGTTCAGGGCCTCGGGGATGTAGCGGCTGGCGTGCTCGCACACCAGGATCAACGGATGCGATGAATCTTCGCGGCTCAGGTTGTAGACCGGGCGGGTGTACAACCCCGACTCGGTGGATTCAGTACAGGCGTGCATAGTGCTCACACAGGTCAGCGGGCGAGAGCTGTTCCGTCAGCGCCAGTTCCTCGGTTTTAAGGGCGTGGTAGGTGTCGAGCAAGGGCTTGGGCAGCCATTCATTGAAGGCTGCACTGTCACGCAGGCAATCCAGCGCCTGGGCCAGCGAGGCGGGCAGGGCAACGATGCCCCGGGCCTTGCGTTGCTCGTCGTTGAGTGAATCGGGAATTTCATCGGTGATGGCGTTCAGCGCCAGGCGCTGTTCGATGCCCAGCCGTCCGGCGATCAGCAGCGCGGCCATCGCCAGGTGCGGCGAGGCGGTGGCGTCCATGGCGCGGAATTCCAGGTTGAACTGGTTGGCCACGGGTTTGCCGCCGAGTGTCACGGTCGGGCAGATGCGCAGTGCCGCTTCACGATTTTGCTGGCCCAGACAGGCATAAGACGCACTCCAGTGATGCGGCTGCAGACGCTCGTAGGACACCGGCGTCGGAGCGGTGAACGCACACAGCGCCGGCAGATAATGCAGAATCCCCGCCGCCCAATGCTGGCCAAGGCTCGACAAACCGTTGCTGGTGCCCGCGTCGTAGAGCTGCGGCTGCCCCGCCAGATCGAGCAGGCTGACGTGCAGGTGCACGCCGTTGCACACGGCATCGGCGGCAGTTTTCGGTGCGAAACTCAGATCCAGGCCCATTTGCCGGGCGATCTCACGGGTGATTTCGCGCACGTTCACCGCACGGTCTGCCGCCGCCACGCCAAGGGTCGGGCGGCAGGTGATTTCGTATTGATGCTTGCCGTATTCGGGCAGGAACATTTCTGGCTCGACGCCACCGGCGCGCAACGCGCTGAGCAGCCAGCCGCCGAATTCGGCGCCCTGACGCTGGGCTTCGAGGGAAAACGCCAGGTGTTCGGCAAACCCGGCGTGCAGGTTGAATTCGTGTTCGAACGCGGCGTTGACCTGCAGGCCCAGTACGTCGCGATATCGTTCGATTTCGTCACGCAGCAACGTGCGCGGGCAGGCGCCCCACGGGCGGCCATCGGTTTCGCGGATATCACCGTGGATAAAGTCCAGCGCTGGCGCATCGGCGTCCGGGCCGTTGCCGACAGTGACGCGGCTGTTCAGGTCCGGAATCAGCCGCAGATCGCCATAGGCGCCCCACGGGTTGGTCGAGGCGATGACATCCTGCGGCGTCAGCGCACTGTTGGCCGGCACCCAGCCGCAGCCGGCGGCTTGATAATGCTCCAGCTCATCGGTGGGAAACGAGCGGCCCCGGGTAATGCCGATCAGGTCGGTGGTGACGATGGTGGTCATCGGCAGCGGCGTCAGGCGTGCACTCATGGGCGCATCTCCTGCAACCGGCCGAGCACGGTTTGCGTGTCGGTAATCCAGCAGTAGCCCTTGATCGCATTCAGGCAGGCGTCATGCCGCGCCGGGGTGTAGGTGGCGCAGGCGTCTTCGACCAGGGTCACCAGATAGCCACGGTCGGCGGCGTCGCGCACGGCCATGTCAACGCACTGGTCGGTGACAATGCCGGCGATGATCAAGTGCCGGGTTTCGAGGTTGCGCAGCACGTAGTCGATGTTGGTCGAGTTGAACACCCCGGACGAGGTTTTCGGCAAGACGATCTCGTTTTCCACCGGGGTCAGGTCGTCGATGATCCGCGCCTGCTCACTGCCCTTGGGCAGGTGCATGTCTGACAGTTTGTGGTCCAGCGAGCGGTCGCGGCCGTCGGCGGTCAGGCTCTCGATGATGGTGTGCAGCACGTTCTGCCGCGCTTCGCGAAAGGCGCTGAGCAACCGGCGCTGGTTGGGCACCACCTGCATGTGGGTGCGGGTCAGGAAGTACTCGGCATCCGGTCCGTTCAGGTGCGGGTCGTACTGCGGTTCGAGCCAGGCACGCTGCATGTCCACCAGCAGCAATGCGCTGTGATCGGTGACAAACGGCAGATCCCGCGGCGAGCGGTGGGGAAGGCTGAACATCCTTATTTATCCTCCAGCAGGTGGGTGTTGAAGTCGTTGCGCAGGGCGTCGATGCCTTCCAGGCGATCGGCCAGATCCGGGCTGCGCAGGGTCAGGCAGGCAATCAGCGCCTCGACCTGCGCCAGTGCCGGAACCATGGTGTCGAACGGCGAGGCCGACTCCACCGGGGCGCTGATGATCAGGTCGGCCAGTTCGCGCAGGGGCGAGGCGTAGATATCGGTGAACAGCACCACCCGCGCGTTATTGTGTTTCGCCGCGCTGGCGACACGCAGGGCCTGGGTCTGATAACGGCGATAGTCGAACACCAGCACCACGTCCTGACGCTGCAGGTCGAACAGTCGGTCGGGCAATTGCGCGTTGTCTTCCAGGGCAAAACAGCCGGGACGCAGCAAGCGCAGGTGATTGAGCAGGTAGGTGGCCATCAGGCTGCTGAAACGCCCGCCAAAGCAGTACACCTGATGACGAGTATCCAGCAGCCAGTCGCTGAGGATGCGCACGTCTTCGGGCTGGGTCAGCGATTGGGTTTCGACCAGCAGGCGATGGCTGTCGCCCAGGTAATGGCTCCAGGCATCGTCCTTGTGCTGTTGCGCACGTGGCTGCAACAGAGTGCGCGGCGAGCGCAGGCGATGGTCCATGTCGCTGAGCAACGCGTCCTGGAATTCGGCGTAACCACCAAAACCGAGTTTTTTGACCAGACGCACGATAGTCGGATCGCTGACACCGGCGTGTTCGGCCAGGCGTGCCATTGGCCCCAGGCCGTTGCGCGGATACTGATCGAGCAAGGCGCGCACGACTTTGCGCTCTGACGGCGTCAGTTCGAGGCCAGGGTCAGTGATCAGGTCTCTAAGAGGGGGCATCCGGGCTCCTGCTGGATGGGGGGTGTCGAATTCGCTTCACAATCCGTTAAAACAGTATTTATGTAACTGACGCTACATGTCTAGTGAATTTTTCGCCATGTTGAACAGGCTCCAAAAGGGTGCGAAATGCCCGTGTAACAAGGCCTACATGAAAGTCGACCGGCTTTGTAGTCCGTTGCCCATGGTGGTGTCAGAGATTGCCGCTTTTGTAACATTGCGAGCACGCTCCGGCGCGTTTTGTGTTGTCCCGCAGCCCGCGGTTTACGGCACAATTGCCGACCCGTCGGCGTTGCGCCGTTGTTTTTCATGCCTCCTGAGCGAGCGATGCACCGTGCAGACCACCCGTTTGACTTTGATTTGCCATGCGCGAACCGTCGCACAAAAACTTGCGCGTTTTCCTACGAACGAGCCCGTTGAAAATATCGCGCTGGCGCCCGACGCGCTGGCCGCCCGCTACCCCCGGCCGCGCCGCTTGCTTTGCGGCCCCGAGTTGCGCACGCGCCAGACGGCCGCGTGGTTTGGTGCCGATGCCGACGTGGAGGACGCGTTGCGTGACTGCGATTGGGGCCATTGGCATGGCCAGTCGATCAAGGATGTGCAGCGCGAGGAGGGCGAAGCGTTGCACGCGTGGCTCAGCGATCCACAGGTTGTGCCGCCTGGGGGGGAGTCCGTTACGCAACTCGGCGCCCGAGTGGCGGCATGGCTGATGCAAGTACAGTTGGCGCCGGGCCATGTGGTCGCCGTCACCCATCCGTTCGTGGTCCGTGCGGCATTGATGCAGGTTGTGCAGGGCGCGGCGTTCAACGCAATTGATGTCGAGCCGCTGGCGTCGATCGAATTGCAGTTCAACGGTCGATGGCGGCTACGCTTGCCCGGCATAGACCCTGAGGGAGTGCTCTGATGAAACGACTACTGGTGATTGGCATCGGCGCCGGTCATCCGGACTACATCACGATGCAGGCGGTGAAGGCGCTGAACCGCGTCGATGTGTTCTTCCTCATGGACAAGGGCCAGAGCAAGGACAAACTGATCGACCTGCGCCGAGAGATCTGTACGCGCTACATCACCGATCGTGCCTATCGCTTTGCCGAAGCCCACAGCCCGGAGCGCGAGCGCGGCGAGGTCGACTATATCGCCAGTGTCGATGAGTTGAATCGGCTGAAGCAGCAGACCTTCGAACGGCTGATCAATGACGAATTGTCCGATGGCCAGTGTGGCGGTTTCCTGGTGTGGGGCGATCCGGCGTTGTACGACAGCACGATCCGCATCCTGCAAGCCATTCTGGCCTCGGGCCGCTGTGCGTTCGAGTTCGAAGTGATCCCCGGCATCACCAGCGTGCAGGCACTGGCGGCGCAGCACAAAGTGCCGTTGAACTCGATCGGTTGCTCCGTGGAGATCACCACCGGTCGGCGGTTGGCGGCGGGGCAGGTGAGTGAGGCCGAGAGTCTGGTGGTGATGCTCGATGGCGAAGAGGCCTATCGGCGGGTGGCGGATCCCGCGACGTCGATTTACTGGGGCGCGTACCTGGGCACGCCGGACGAGATTCTGATCAGTGGCAAGTTGGGAGACGTGGCGGATGAGATTGAGCGGGTGCGCAAGGCGGCACGGGCTGAGCATGGGTGGATAATGGATACCTATTTGCTGCGCCGGCCATAGTCCATTGGCGCCTCTGCCGGCCTTTTGGCGAGCAAGCCCGATCCCACAGGGAGTCAATCACCGCTAAAGCCTGTGGGAGCGGGTTTGCCCGCAAAGGAGTCCCTGGGATCACCTCAGGAATTTGCGTTGTCCCCACGCCCGAACCGCTCCCGATACACCGACGGCGGCACCCCCACCACGCTGCGAAACGCCACGCGAAAACTTTCCACCGAGCGATACCCGCAGCGCTGGGCAATCTGTTCGGTGTGCTGCGGTGTGCTCTCCAGCAACTCTCGCGCCCGCGCCAGCCGTTCATGCTGCAACCACGCCTTGGGCGACTGACCACTGGCCTCGGTGAACCGCCGCAAAAAGGTCCGCTCGCTCATCGCCGCCTCATTGGCCAGATCGCGCACCTCCAGCGGTTGGTGCAAGCGCTCGCGGGCCCACTGCATCACCCGTGACAAATCGTTGCGCGGCGTCGCGCTGACGGGGGCCGGAATGAACTGCGCCTGACCGCCGGTGCGTTGCGGCGACATCACCAGACGCCGCGCCACCGCGTTGGCGACCTGGGTGCCGAAGTCCCGCGCCACCAGGTGCAGGCAGGCGTCGATGCCCGCAGCGCTGCCAGCCGAGGTGATCAACTGGCCGGCGTCGACGTACAGCACGTCCGGATCGACTGCAATGGCCGGAAACCGCTCAGCCAGTTCCGTGGTGTAGCGCCAGTGAGTCGTGGCGCCGTGACCGTCGAGCAGGCCGCTGGCCGCCAGCACAAACACCCCGGAGCAGATCGACAGTAATCGGGCGCCCCGCGCGTGGGCCTGACGCAAAGCGTCGATCAACGCCGGCGGCACGGCGGCGTTACGGTCGCGCCAACCGGGAATGATGATGGTACGCGCGTCGGCCAGCAGTTCCAGGCCACCATCTGCCAACACCTGAATCCCGCCCATGGCGCGCATCGGGCCTTGATCGACCGCGGCAATCGCATGCGTGTACCACGGGAAATCGAACTCCGGTCGGGCCAGGCCGAAGATCTCCACGGCGATGCCGAATTCGAAGGTACAGAGGCCATCGTAGGCCAGAATCGCGACCAGTCCTGGTGAGGTGTGCATTTGGCGGAAAATTCCCGGTGGGTGTCTTGTGCGCCACTGTAGCGCCGGGCGCCGGCTCGATAAAGTCTGTTCACACCCGTTCAGATAAAGGAGCAACACCTATGACCAGCCTGGTTCGCGACATTCCTGCCGCCCCCTCGGCCATTGCCCTGATGCATTTCAGCAACCGTCTGACTTTCGAAACCGATTGCTCCGACGTGTACAGCAGCCAGGAAGCCGGGGAAATCGACTTCGTGCTGGTTGATGTACGTGGGCCGCTGGCGTTCGAGCGCGGCCATGTGCCGGGTGCGATCAACATTCCGACACGTCTGCTGACGGAACAAGGGTTGCAGGGCTACGCGAAAACCACCTTGTTTGTGGTGTATTGCGCCGGCCCGCACTGCAACGGCGCCAACAAGGCAGCGGTGAAACTGGCGGCGCTGGGTTACCCGGTCAAGGAAATGCTCGGCGGCGTCACCGGCTGGCTGGACGAAGGGTTCGAACTGAGCCTGCCGCACGCCGCCGGGAGTCCCGTCAACTGCGCCTGCTGAAAGCACGTGCAGCTGTTGCCGAAGACGGCGATCTGTTGAACGGGCCAAGCGTTCCCACGCTCTGCGTGGGCATGCAGCCGAAGGTGTTCTGCCGCCCGAACCAGCGTTAAAAGATCGCAGCCTTCGGCGGCTCCTGCAGTTGATTTGTGGGCCGATCGAGGGCTTGTCCTACAGCCTTTGCACCACGACGGCGCAGCGATTGACCCCGGTCAATCGCCTTGCCGAATTCCTGTAAGTATTTGTCGCTTAAAAACAATTTGCCCTGTGCGCGGCGCCATAGACTGCCGGCCACTTCGGTTTTTGCCGCCCATTGGCCATGACCGAACGCTGAATCGAAGCTGCCAATAAAAGCCTCCGCACACAGGAGTTATAAATGAAGAAGCTAGTGATGTTCGGTGCCCTGGCACTGTCGATGTTGTCCCTGACCGCCGTGGCCGAAGACGCCAAGCCGATCCGCATCGGTATCGAAGCCGGTTACCCGCCATTCTCGATGAAAACCCCTGACGGCAAACTCACCGGTTTCGACGTGGACATCGGTGATGCGCTGTGTGAGCAGATGAAAGTCAAATGCACCTGGGTCGAGCAAGAGTTCGATGGCCTGATCCCGGCGCTGAAAGTGAAGAAAATCGACGCGATCCTGTCCTCGATGACCATCACCGACGACCGCAAGAAAAACGTTGATTTCACCATCAAGTACTACCACACCCCGGCGCGCTTCGTGATGAAGGAAGGTTCCGGCGTCAAGGACCCGCTGACCGAGCTCAAGGGCAAGAAAGTCGGCGTGCTGCGTGCCAGTACCCACGACCGTTACGCCACCGAAGTGCTGGTTCCGGCCGGCATCGAGCTGGTGCGTTACGGCTCGCAACAGGAGGCCAACCTCGACATGGTCTCCGGCCGTATCGACGCGATGCTGGCCGACTCGGTCAACCTGAGTGACGGCTTCCTGAAAACCGACGCCGGCAAAGGCTTCGAATTCGTCGGCCCGACCTACGAAGACGCCAAGTACTTCGGCGGTGGCGCCGGCATTGCCGTGCGCAAGGGCGATACCGCCCTGGCCGAGCAGTTCAACAAGGCCATCACCGAAATCCGCGCCAATGGCAAGTACAAGCAAGTGCAGGACAAGTACTTTGACTTTGACGTGTACGGCCATTAATACGCCGTAGAAAAAAGTGGCCCGCGCACTGCGCCGGCCACTTTTTTTACGCTCTAATGGTGGCGAGAACCTTGTAGGAGTGAGCCTGCTCGCGATAGCGGTTTAGCATTCAACATCACTGTTGTCTGATCCACCGCTATCGCGAGCAGGCTCACTCCTACAGGGGATCTGTGAGATCCGGTTTTCAGGAGATATCCCATGCAACGCATCGACCATGTTCTACCCTGGAGCCACCTGGGCAGCGAACGCTCCCTCAGTGTGTTCCGTTACGGCGCGGGCCCGCGCAAGGCCTACATCCAGGCCAGCCTGCACGCCGATGAACTGCCGGGTATGCGCACCGCGTGGGAACTCAAGCAGCGTCTGAACGCGCTCGAACAGCAAGGCCGTTTGCAGGGCGTGATCGAACTGGTGCCGGTGGCCAACCCGATCGGGCTGGACCAGCATCTGCAAGGTGCGCACATGGGCCGTTTCGAACTGGGCAGCGGCAAGAACTTCAACCGCGCCTTCGTCGAACTCAGCGCACCGGTGGCGGCGCGGATCGGCGAGCGTCTGGGCCGCGATGCCGAGGCCAACATTGCCTTGATCCGCCAGACCATGCTTCAGCTGTTCGATGAGCTGCCGGCTCCGGCTTCGCAACTGGAAGCCCTGCATCGCTTGTTGCTGCGCCACGCCTGCGATGCCGACATCACCCTTGATCTGCATTGCGATTTCGACGCCGCGATCCACCTTTACGCGCTGCCGCAGCATTGGCCACAGTGGCAATCGCTGGCGGCACGGCTGAAGGCTGGCGTGGCGCTGTTGTGTGAGGATTCCGGCGGCAGTTCGTTCGATGAGTCCTGCTCGACGCCGTGGCTGCGCCTGGCGCGCGCATTTCCCCAGGCCGCGATTCCACTGGCCAACCTCGCCACCACCCTGGAGCTGGGCAGCATGGGCGACACCCGGGTCGATCAGGCCCAGGCCAATTGCGAAGCGATTCTCGGTTTTCTCGCCGAGCTGGGCTTTATCAGCGGCGAATGGCCGACCGCGCCGGACGCGTGCTGCGAGGGCCTGCCGTTCGAGGGCACTGAATACCTGTTTGCGCCACACCATGGTGTGGTGAGTTTTCTGCGCAATGCGGGCGAGTGGGTCGAGCAGGGCGATGCACTGTTTGAAGTGGTCGATCCGCTGCAGGATCGCGTGACCACCGTGTGCGCCGGCACCAGCGGCGTGTTGTTTGCCATCGACCGTGGGCGTTACACCCAACCGGGGATCTGGCAGGCGAAAGTCGCGGGTCGGGTGCCGTTCCGGACGGGCAAGCTGTCGAACGACTGACAGATCTGCGGCGATTACATTCGCGAGCAGGCGCGCTGCCACCTTGAAATGCGTTTCTCTGTGGGAGCGGGCTTGTTCGCGAAGGGGCCATCGGCAACATCGCCAAATCTGGATCCTGACCGCAGGGTGTCAGGCTCCCCCCGAACCGACACGTTGTGAGGAAGGCTTTATGTTGAAAGTATTTGCCCTGTTGACCCTGCTGGCGTCTTCCGCCGTCCAGGCTCAAATCACGCTGCAATCCGATCTGCCGCTCAACTACCTCGAACAGGTTCACCCTGACGCCGAGTCGCGGCCGCTGGTGATTTTCCTGCACGGTTACGGCAGTAACGAAGCCGACCTGATCGGCATGAAGTTCCAGTTGCCGGCGCAATACAACTACCTGTCGGTGCAGGCGCCGATGGCGCTGGGTGAAGGTCGCTACCAGTGGTTTCGCAAGAAGGGCGAAGGTGCCTACAACGGCGAGACCGATGATCTGAAGGTCAGCGGCCGGAAACTGCGCGACTTTATCGCCCAGGCCGCGAAGAAATATCACGCCAGCCCGGACAAGGTGTACCTGATCGGCTTCAGCCAGGGCGCGATGATGACTTACGAAGTGGGGTTGCGGTCGCCGCTGGCGGTCGGTGGTATTGCGGCGTTGAGCGGTCGTTTATTGCCGGTGTTGAAGGGCGAACTGAAGGCCGGGCAACCCCCTCTGGCCCTGAACATCTTCATTGGCCACGGCACCGCCGATGATCGTGTGCCGTATCGCGAGGGCACCGAGGCCAATGCGCTGCTGCAGAAGCTCGACTACAAACCGCAATTTCACGCCTATCCCGGCGTCGGCCACAGCATCAGTGCGGCCGAACTGCGGGACCTGAATGGCTGGTTGCAGCAGCTCAATCCTTGAGGAGGGTGGTGACCAGGGCGTCGTGACCTTTCTTGTCACTGGCACGGGAGATCACCTGCACCAGTGCCATTTTGGTGCCGGAGCCGGCCAGCAACGTGGTGTTGAGCGTCTGCCCGCCACCCTGGGTGGCGGTGCTGTCGACCTGCCGCACACCAAGGCCGGTGCCTTTGCGGGTCAGGCTCTTTTCACTGAGCTTGTTGAAGTCCGGCAGCGCCTTGCTTTGGTCTTCAATGAACCGTGACACGCTGGCGTCGAGGAACTCACCGTCGTTGTCCTTGACGTTAACGCCTTCGGGAATGCGGTTTTCCGCGGTGATGACCACGGTTTTTGTGGCTTCGTTGGTGTACATCGTGCCGACGGCCCCGCTCGGACTGGCCGGCAGCGGATCGGCGACGAAGCCCTTGGGCAACACGAACGTGAACTTGCCGCCGAGCATCGAGACTTTCTCGGTGGCGGCTTTTTCCTTGGCCTTGGCTGCCTGAGCGTTGATGGCGCCGAGGCCGGCGACGGCCGCCAGCAACAGGACGACGGCTTTCTTGCTGAGCAATGACATTCGAATCTCCGGTGGATGGTCGCGCTAGGCGGGCGATCATCCCACGCAGCGCCTTATCACTCCAGCCCGGCCCGTCTGAACACCCGCGCCCTCGCCACAGGGGACGGGTTCAGGCTTGAGGGTGCGCTTGTCTGGACGGGGCCGGTTTAGCCAGTAGCTTGCGGGTCACGCCGAGCATCGCTACCGCCACCGCGACACCCACGGCAAACCCACTCAGGCCCAGGCTCGGCAAGGTCAGCGCCGACACCAGGCAAAACGCCGAAAACGAATACATGCCGGTTGCCGTCGCCCGCAACAATGTGGCGGTGAATGCCGGCCCGCGGGTCTGCTGGGAAAACACCGCCATCACGCTGCCGAGCACCGGGAACACCGCGAGCAGGCCGCTCCAGCGTTCGCCGACCGTGCTGGCGAGCATCGTCACCAGCAAGGTCAGCGCCGCACCGGCGATCATCCGCCAGATCAATTTGTCCGACTTCGGCGCCGGGCCATTGAGTACCGGTTGCACCTTGGGAAACAGGTAGGGCGAGGACAGCAATGCGACCGCCGCGGCGGCCACGGAGAACGGCAGCGACGCCGGAATCAGCGATAACCCCCACGCGATCACGGTCCACACCGCCAATGAAGTCATCAGCGCCGAAGGCCAGTTAGCCCGTTGCGCGACCTGAGCGTAGGTGATGCAGAACGCAATCATCGCAAACATCGCCGACAACGCGGCCACCGCTGACTGCGCGGCAAATGCCGGGCCTTGTTCGATCGCGAGGAAAAACAGGATCGGCCCGACCACCACCGGCAACCCCGACAGCCACCCGGCCACGCTCGGCCCCCAGCGTTTGCCTGCGAGAGAAATCAGCAGCAGAAAACCGGGAATCAGCAGCAGTTTGAGGATCAGCACGCAGGTGTCTCCGTCCGGGTGAGTGGCGTTACGTTAGCATTGTCGACAATTGATTGCTGAAGATGTGCGCAAAATATGTATACAGGGTACGAGGCGCGATCCCCGGCTATGCTCTGTCTATCAGGGCTTGCCGGAGTCGATATTGCAATGAACAGAACACCCAAGGTGCTGCGTGGATTTTGTGGCATCGGTTTATGGGCGTTATTGCTGACGCCCACCTGGGCCAACTGGCAGGACGCAGTGCCCGGCGCGCAGATCATCGGCACCGGCGATTTCAGCGTGTGGGGCTTCGACGTGTACAACGCGCGTTTGTGGAGCGCCGCGCGGCCGCTGGCGGACGGCCAGCCCTTCGCGCTGGAGCTGATCTATCGCCGCACCATCTCCCGCGATGATCTGGTCAAGGCCAGCGTCGATGAGATCAAACGTCTGGCAGGCAGCAGCGTCAGTCCCGCGCAACTGGCCAGTTGGCAGATTCAGATGCAGCAGTCGTTCGTCGATGTGCAGGCCGGCACACGAATTACCGGGGTGTACCTGCCGGGACAGGGCGCACGGTTTTTTGTCGGGCAACAGTTGCAGCATGAGATTGATGATCCGCAGTTTGCCCGGGCGTTTTTCGATATCTGGCTGGATCCGCGGACCCGCAGCCCCGAGTTGCGTCAACAGTTACTCGGTGTGAGTCGTTAAGAGCAAAAGATCGCAGCCCTTCAAGGCTTCGGCTGAAACGTCTAAGCTGCGTCTTTCCGACTTGTTTCTGGATGTGTGCGTGAAATTCAGTTTGCCCAAAATCGCCACCGCGCCGTTTTGCCCGCCGGAAGTGGCCGGCAGTGTGGCGGTGGATCCCAATGCCGCGTTCTTCAAACGCGTGCTGCGTTTCGCCGGTCCCGGTTTGCTGGTGTCGATCGGCTACATGGACCCGGGCAACTGGGCAACCGCCATCGAGGCCGGTTCGCGCTTTGGCTATGGCCTGTTGTTTGTGGTGTTGCTGGCGAGCCTGGCGGGCATGGTCGTGCAATGCCTGTGTTCGCGGCTCGGCATCGCCACCGGCCGCGACCTGGCGCAACTTTCTCGTGAGCGCTACAGCACGCCGACCGCGCGCTTGCAATGGGTGCTGGCGGAGATCTCGATCATTGCCACCGACCTGGCCGAAGTGCTCGGCTGCGCCTTGGCGTTTCACTTGCTGCTGGGCTGTTCGCTGACCTTCGGCATTGCCCTGACCGCGTTCGACACGCTGCTGGTGCTGGCCCTGCAAAACCGGGGCTTTCGCCGCCTGGAAGCGATCATGCTGGTGCTGGTGGCAACCATCGGCGTGTGTTTTTTCGTCGAACTGGTGCTGATCAAACCTTACTGGCCGGACGTCTTTCAAGGCTTCAAACCGTCACTGGCGGCGATCAGCGATGCGGCACCGTTGTACCTGGCCATCGGCATTCTCGGCGCGACGGTGATGCCGCATAACCTCTACCTGCACACCTCGATCGTACAGACACGCATGATCGGCCAAGACCTGGCGAGCAAGCAGGACGCGGTGAAGCTGGCACGCATCGACACCATCGGCTCGCTGGCGCTGGCGCTGTTGGTCAACGCGGCGATCCTGATTCTCGCGGCAGCGGCATTTCACCAGTCCGGACATACCGATGTGGTGGATATTCAGGACGCCTATCACTTGCTCGATCCACTGGTGGGCGGGGCATTGGCCAGCGTGCTGTTCGGTGTCGCACTGCTCGCTTCGGGGCAGAGTTCGACCTTCACCGGCACCATCGCCGGGCAGGTGATCATGGAAGGCTACCTGAACCTGCGAATTCCGTGCTGGCAGCGCCGTTTGATCACCCGCGGGCTGGCGCTGATTCCGGCGTTCATCGGCGTGTGGCTGATGGGGGACAACGCGGTGGGCAAGTTGCTGGTGTTGAGTCAGGTGGTATTGAGCCTGCAACTGCCGTTTGCGCTGTATCCGCTGATTCGCATGACCAACGACCGACAGCTGATGGGGCCGTTTGTGAATCGCCTGCCGACCCGGATACTGGCGTGGGGCTTGTTTGCGGTGATCAGTGGGGCGAACGCGTGGTTGATTCTGCAGATGGCGGTGTGAACAGGTGTTTTTGTGGTGACTGAAATGGCCCCATCGCTGGCAAGCCAGCTCCCACAGTGATTGAGGGTGGATTCATGTTTTTGTACACCCCGGGGCCCTGTGGGAGCTGGCTTGCCAGCGATGGGGCCATCAAGACCTACATAAAATCCAGGCAAAAAAAGACCCGGTGCAACGCCAGTCGCACCGGGTTTTTGTTGCCAGCGAGCAGCGGATGTCGTGGATCCACCGCCCGCCGTTGAACTCGATGTTTAAGCGCGTTCCAGCGCCAGCGCCACGCCCTGACCACCGCCGATGCACAAGGTCGCCAGACCCTTTTTCGCATCACGCTTGATCATTTCGTGCAGCAGGGTTACCAGCACCCGGCAGCCCGAGGCACCGATCGGGTGACCGAGGGCGATGGCGCCGCCGTTGACGTTGACCTTGTCCAGATCCCATTGCAGATCCTTGGCCACCGCCAGCGATTGCGCAGCGAAGGCTTCGTTGGCTTCGATCAGGTCGAGCTGGCCGATGTTCCAGCCCGCCTTGTCGAGGCAGCGGCGGGTAGCCGAGACCGGACCGATGCCCATGATCGCCGGATCAACGCCTGCGTTGGCATAGGCGGCAATTTTCGCCAGCACCGGCAGGCCCAGGGCCTTGGCTTTCTCGGCGCTCATCAGGATCACCGCAGCGGCGCCGTCGTTCAGCGACGAGGCGTTGCCGGCCGTCACGCTGCCGTCCTTTTTGAAGGCCGGGCGCAGTTTCGCCAGCGATTCGGCGGTGGTGTCGCCGCGTGGTTGTTCGTCAACCTTGAACGCGACAGGATCGCCTTTGCGCTGCGGAATCAGGATCGGGGTGATTTCATCGACAAAGCGGCCGGCCTCGATGGCGGCAGCGGCTTTCTGCTGCGAGGCTGCGGCGAAAGCGTCCTGTTGCTCGCGGCTGATCTGGTATTTATCGACCAGGTTTTCCGCGGTGATGCCCATGTGGTAATCGTTGAACGCATCCCACAGGCCATCGCTGATCATGGTGTCGACCATTTGCGCATGGCCCATGCGCAGACCGGTGCGTGCGCCCGGCAGTACGTAGTTGGACAGGCTCATGTTCTCCTGACCGCCGGCGATGATCACTTCGGCGTCACCGCAACGGATCGCTTGCGCGCCCAGGTGCAGGGCCTTCAGGCCCGAGCCACAGACCTTGTTCAGGGTCATGGCCGGTACGGCGTGGGGCAGGCCGGCCTTGATCGCGGCCTGACGCGCCGGGTTCTGGCCGGCGCCGGCAGTCAGCACCTGGCCCATGATCACTTCATCGACCTGGGCACCGTCCAGACCGGTTTGTTCGAGCAACTGGCGGATCACCGCCGCGCCCAGATCCACCGCGGACACGCTGGCCAGGGAGCCCTGGAAACTGCCGATCGCGGTGCGCGTGGCGGCAACAATTACGACGTCTTGCATTTTCGAATTCCTCACTGGGCAGCGAACTGCATTTCCGGTACGTGATCCGGGACGATCAGTTTACCAGCGGTTTTGGCGACGATTTCCTCGACGCTGACGCCAGGTGCGCGTTCCTTGAGGACAAAAGCGCCATTTTCGATTTCCAGATAAGCCAGGTCGGTCAGCACGCGCTTGATGCAACCGGCACCGGTCAGCGGCAGGCTGCATTTGGACAGCAGTTTGGATTCACCGTCCTTGGACGCGTGGGTCATGATCACGATGATGTTGTCGGCCCCGGCCACCAGATCCATGGCGCCGCCCATGCCCTTGACCAGCTTGCCGGGAATCATCCACGAGGCGATGTTGCCTTCGACGTCGACTTCGAACGCCCCCAGCACGGTCAGGTCGACATGCCCGCCGCGGATCATCGCGAAGGATTCGGCGGAGTTGAAAATCGACGCCCCGATACGTGCGGTCACGGTCTGTTTGCCGGCGTTGATCATGTCGGCATCAATGGTTTCTTCGGTTGGAAAAGGCCCCATGCCGAGCAGACCGTTTTCCGATTGCAGCATGACTTCCATGCCTTCGGGAATGTAGTTGGCGACCAGGGTCGGAATGCCGATGCCAAGGTTCACGTAATAGCCGTCCTGCATTTCGCGGGCGACGCGCTGAGCCATTTGTTCGCGGGAAAGTGCCATGTTGTTGTTCTCCGTCTGGGCTTCAGTTATTTGCGGATGGTGCGCTGTTCGATGCGTTTTTCGAACGTGCCGCAAATGACCCGGTCGACGTAGATGCCGGGGGTGTGGATCTGCGACGGATCCAGCTCGCCGGGTTCAACGATTTCTTCGACTTCAACCACGGTGATCTTGCCGGCGGTGGCCGCCAGTGGGTTGAAGTTCTGCGCGGTGTGGCGGTAGATGACGTTGCCGAAATGGTCGGCTTTCCAGCCTTTGACGATGGCGAAGTCGCCGGTGATGGACTCTTCCATCAGGTACTTGCGACCTTTGAATTCACGCACTTCCTTGCCTTCGGCCACTGGGGTGCCGACGCCGGTGGCGGTGAAGAAGGCCGGAATGCCGGCGCCGCCGGCGCGCATTTTCTCGGCGAGGGTGCCTTGCGGGGTCAGGATGACTTCGATCTCGCCCTTGAGCAGTTGCTCTTCGAACAGCTTGTTTTCGCCGACGTAGGAGGCGATGACTTTGCTGATCTGGCGATCGGTCAACAGCACGCCGAGGCCGAAACCGTCGACGCCGCAGTTGTTGGAAACCACAGTCAGGTCGCGGGTGCCTTTGCGCTTGATCTCGGCGATCAGGTTTTCCGGAATGCCGCACAGACCGAAGCCGCCGGCGATGACGGTCATGCCATCTTCCAGCCCGGCGAGGGCTTCCTCGTAGGAACTCACGCGCTTGTCGAAACCTGCCATATGCACCTCTTTTATTATTTGCGGGCGGCTGGCTAGCCGAATGACTGGAGTGTCTCGCTGACGGATATATTTGTTAAGTTGATTTTTAAGGTTGATTGATAGATAAAACTCAATAATTCGTCGCGTTATAGCTTGCAGCTTGACGCCTGGAGCTTACAACTGGAGCGAAGCGACATGACCATCAAGCAGATCCGTGCCTTTCTCGCCGTGGCCCAGAGCCTGAGTTTTGCGGTGGCCTGCGAGCGCCTGCACCTGTCGCAATCGGCGTTGAGCCTGACCATCAAGGCGCTGGAGGAGGGCCTCGGCGGGCGCCTGTTCAGCCGCAATACGCGCAACGTGGCGCTGACGGCGGAAGGTGAATCCCTGTTGCCGCTGGCCCGGCGGCTGATTGCCGACTGGGACAACGCCGAAGACGAAATGCGTCAGCGCTTCAGCCTGCAACGCGGACGGGTGACGCTGGCGGCGATGCCGTCGTTCGCCGGCAACCTGCTGCCGCCGATCCTCAAGACGTTTCGTGCGCGCTATCCGAACGTCAACGTGAC
Source organism: Pseudomonas sp. LF-5 (assembly GCF_037626295.1). Lineage (NCBI taxonomy): Bacteria > Pseudomonadati > Pseudomonadota > Gammaproteobacteria > Pseudomonadales > Pseudomonadaceae > Pseudomonas > Pseudomonas sp. LF-5. The sequence goes on along the minus strand of NZ_JARKMT010000001.1, from coordinate 1,493,183 downwards.
GGTCAACGACGTGATCAACGAGCAGGTGCTGGAGATGGTCCGCGATCGGCAAGTGGAACTGGGCGTGGCGTTCGAGCCGATGCAAAGCACCTCGATGACCTTCACGCCGTTGTACAGGGATCGCTTCGTGGCCGTGGTGGCGCAGGATTCGCCATTGGCAGCGCGCACCGCTATCGACTGGCAAACCTTGCTGCAGCAGCCGTTCATCACCTTGCAGCGGCCATCGACAGTACGAGTGATGCTCGAAGAACACTTGCAGGCGCGCGGCCTGAAATTACCGGTGGAGTTCGAAAGCCATCAATTGGCGACGGTCGGGCGCATGGTCGCCAGTGGCCTTGGTGTCAGTGCCGTACCGGCATTGTGTGCCGAGCAGATGCAAGAACTGGGCGCCCGTTGCCTGACCCTGGATGACTCGGTGGAGCGGGCGATCGGCGTGTTGACCGAACCCGGAAATGAACTGTCGGCGGCGGCACAGGCGCTGTTCGATATCCTCAAGGCTGAGCACTGAAACCGCGGGATTTTGTGTGTCAGGTGAGCAGGCGTTGTGTCAGCAGGGGCAGGAGTTGTTCGCATGAGGCTTGGATTTTCAATGACAGCAGGTCATCTGCGCGAGTCTTGCCCAGGTTGATCGCAATCAGCGGCTTGCCCCGATCGGCAATCACCCGACACAGGCGAAAGGCCGAATAGGCCATCAACGACGAGCCCACCACCAACATCCCGGCCGCGCGTTCCGCCGCCGTCAGCGCCCGCGCGGCGGTTTGCTGCGCGACGTTCTCGCCAAAAAACACCACATCCGGCTTCATCCGCTCGCCCGCGCAATGTGGACAGTGCGGCACCTGAAACCGGGCTTCGAACGCGGGGTCGAGCAGGGTATCGCCGTCCGGCGCCTGCACGGCATCGACGCCGGCCAGATACGGGTTGTGCATCTCCATCAAGCGCTGAATGGCATCGCGCTCACTGCGCTGGCCACAATCCAGGCACAGCACCCGGTGCAGGCTGCCGTGCAGTTCGATCACGTCCTGACTGCCGGCCTGATCGTGCAGGGTGTCGACGTTCTGCGTGATCAACCCGCCGATCCGCCCATGCGTCTGCAATCGGGCCAGTGCCTCGTGCGCTGCATTCGGCCGCGCCTGCCGCACCCGTGGCCAGCCGAGCATGGCCCGTGCCCAATAGCGCCGGCGTGATTCCGGGGCGGCGAGGAATTCCTGATACATCATCGGCTGGCGCCCCCGGCGCACGCCGTCGCTGTCGCGGTAATCCGGAATCCCCGACGGCGTGCTGATGCCGGCGCCGGTCAGCACCAGAAAGTCGCCGTCGGCCATCGCCTGTTGCAAGGTGTCGAGGTGGTCGCGGATCGGGCTGTCGAGCATGGTCAGCACTCCGGGCAGATGGATGCCTTGCAGGTTAGCACTGACCTTCCATCGCGAGGGCGTCTGGCTGGGGGGCGCGGATTTTCCAGTGACGCGGGGGCTTGCTCCCGCCGGGGCGCGCAGCGGCCCCAAAACCGCCGACGGCTTCGCCGCCGAGCGCACGCAAGCGCCCTCGCCACAGATTTCTCCCACACGGTCAATAGCTTGTCTCCGGGCTATTTGCGCGCCTCCAGAATCAGATTGAACGGTGTCTGCGTGGCCCGCCGGAACTGCTTGAAGCCGGCTTCGGCAAACACTTTGCGCAGGCGCATTTCCCCGGCTTGTGCGCCGAGCCCGAGGCCGACCTCTTGCGACAGGGAATTCGGTGTGCAGATGAAGGTCGACGCCGCGTAGAACAGTCGGCCGACCGGGTTGATGTTGTCATCCAGCGTATCGTTGGCGAACGGTTCGACCAACAGCACCGTGCCGTCGTCCTTCAGCGAGTCGTAGGCATGGCGTGCGGCGCCGACCGGGTCGCCCATGTCATGCAGACAGTCGAAATAGCAGATCAGGTCATAGTCGTCGCCGGGGTAATTTTTTGCCGTGCCCTGGAAGAACTTCGCCCGGCTGCTGACACCGCCTTCTTCGGCGCGCTGGGTGGCCACGGTGATCGAGGGCGTGTGGTTGTCGAAACCGACGAAGCGCGAGTTGGGAAACGCCTGAGCCATGATCACTGTCGAGGCGCCGTGGCCGCAGCCGACGTCGGCGACCTTGGCGCCTGCCTCAAGCCTGGCCACCACACCGTCCAGTGCCGGCAGCCATTCGGCGATCAAATGCCCCTTGTAACCGGGGCGAAAGAACCGTTCGGTGCCGGTGAACATGCACGGATGGTGATCGCCCCAGGGCAAGGCGCCGTTGCCGCGCATGGCTTTCACCAGTTTGTCCTTGTCATGGAAAAACGACGCCACCACGCCCAGACCGCCGGCGACGTACACCGGTGAGTCTTCCAGGGCCAATGCCAGGGCATGTTCTTCCGGCAGGCGGAATTGCCCGTCGTGATGCTCCATGTAGCCTGAAGCGGCATGGGCGCTGAGCCATTCGCGGACCAGACGCGGGTTACAGGTGGTTTTCGCAGCGAGTGCTTCGGGGCTGATCGGCTGACTGTCGGCCATCGCCCGGTACAACCCGAGTTCTTCGCCGACGATGACATTAGCCAGCATCGCCGCGCCGCCCATGTCGTTGATCAGTTTTCCCATGAATTCGTTGAGTCGGGCCTCGTCCATCACGTGTGCTCCTGAAACAGGATCACAGTCCGGCGGCGTCAAGGATCGAGGGTCGAGGCGTGCGCCATCGGGCAGTGGTCGTCTTGGGTTTGAGCGATGAATCACTGCTGGATTCATCGCCCAGATTTTACTCTTGAGGGCTATGCAACAAGTCTAGCCCTCCAATGCCATGAAGCGATCGTTTTTCAGGCTTTTGTACGCTTCTTGGATGCAGGCGTCTGGCTCAACACGCCATTGGACAGCTTGGCCACTCTTTCAGGAAGCGAGAGCGTTTTTCCGGTGAACTCCAGCGTGGCTTCGATTCGCTCCACGGATGGATCTTCCTTAAGCTCCAGTGTCCCTTCGACCGCCAGGTAAGCGCTCCCCAGCAAATCCAGATAGGCCGCTCGAATGTTTGGATCACCTGTTTCAAACGTGTACTTACCTTTTTTTAGCCCTGCTGCAATGAACAGCGTTACGCGGTGCGGTTTTGGCGGGTCTAATTCCCAGACTCTCTGATTGGCGACCACTGCAAATGTTTGCGTGTTTTCTTGAAAAGAGATTTCAACCTCGTCGGACTTGAACTCATGATAAATACCTCCTTCAAGTTCAGCAGAAAACTCGTGCTGCTGAAGCTGTTCTGCCGTCGAAGTGCGGGTAATGTCCTGCAGGTCGAACTTGCCCTCGCTCAGGATATATTCCTTGCCTCCAAAATTGCCCTTGAAGTTAAACGTACCGACCATTCGCTGCTCGGATTCGAAGTATTGAATGGACAATAATCCTTCGGTCGAGACCACTAAGATGTCTCGGGAAAAGTAATGAGCGTGCGCCAAATTTTTATCGCTGCCAGAAACAAGCGAATAATTCATGGGGACGCCATTGCCTCCGAGGTTCAGAGGGATAACAAAAGTCATGTAGCGATAGCTGTTGCCGCTGATATGAGTGGCGCTTATTTCCCAATGGGTTGGCAGTTTTTCAATTGAAAGTCCGCTATTGGCCTGGAAATCCGCCTCTTCGGCGCTTTTGGCGGTAAGCGTGCCCGTGGCGGCTACTGTTCCTTGCGTGATGGACATTTTGCTATTCATGCTCTGGATTCCTTTCTCGAGGGAGTTACGAAAGAATGAGACGCCAGTGTAGTGGCGGTGCCAGTCACGCATAACTGTCAAAGTTGACAGGTATAAAAAATAAATTTTTATTCTGTTTTGTTAATTTTGACGCGGGATTGCCTTCGATAAACCGATGATCTGTATCTCAATCAATACAGCGCGATCACAGATACATAACCTGTGCATTCGACTTCGTCGTCGAAACAACCGCGATACATACACTGTTTAGGTTGACCTTTTGATCGCCATCACGCTGATGCGCCAACAGAGGGACAGCCCCATGCATATTGCTCATCCATCTGCACTTGCCCGAGTCGGACTCGGCCTGCGACGAGGCTTGCTGAAAGACCTGCAAGCTGCCCATAGCGGTGTTTTCGACTTTCTCGAAGTCGCCCCGGAAAACTGGATCGGCGTTGGCGGTGCCCACGGCGCGGCGTTGCACGAACTGGCCGAGCGTTATCCATTGGCTTGCCACGGCTTATCGTTGTCACTTGGCGGATCGGCGCCGCTCGACGTCGGTTTTCTCGAAGAAGTCCGGGCGTTTCTTGACCACCATCAAGTGCCGTTGTACAGCGAACACCTGAGCTACTGCAGCGACGACGGTCATCTCTACGATCTGCTGCCGTTGCCATTCACCGAAGAGGCGGTGCATCACGTCGCCGCGCGGATCCGCCAGTCTCAGGACATTCTGGGGCGGCGTCTGGCGGTGGAAAATGTCTCCTACTATGCCGCGCCACGTCAGGACATGGACGAGGTGACGTTCACCAACGCGGTGCTGCGCGAGGCCGATTGCGACCTGCTGCTGGACGTCAATAACGTCTACGTCAATTCGATCAACCACGGCTTCGACCCACACCGGTTTCTCGCCGGGGTTGAGCCGGGCAGGGTAGTCGGCATGCACGTGGCCGGGCATTTCGATGAGTCGGACACGTTGAAAATCGACACCCATGGTGCCTCGGTGAAACCGGCGGTCTGGGCGTTGCTGGGCGATGCCTATGCTCGGTTCGGTGTCCAGCCAACGTTGCTTGAGCGGGATTTCAATTTCCCGGTGTTTTCCGAACTGGTGGCCGAGTTGCAGACTATTCGCCACTTGCAGGATCGGGAGATTCGTCATGGATAACCTGATGCAGCAACAGCAGGCGCTCACCGCGTACTTACGTGACCCCGACCATCAGCCGTTGCCGGCCAACATGAACCCGGCGCGGGTCACGGTGTACCGGAATCTGGTGTTCAACAACGTCTCGGCGCTGCTGAGCCCGACGTTTCCGGTGCTGATCCGGATCATTGGCGAAACCCGCTGGCGGGCACTGGTGCGCGGCTTTCTGCGCGAGTGCCGCGCGCAAACGCCGAAGTTTGCTGAGATCGCCGAGGCGTTTGTCGGGTTTCTCGCGGCCGAGCCCGAGGTCACGAGTGAAGGTGAGTGGCCACCCTTTCTGCTGGAACTGGCGCACTACGAATGGGTAGAGATGGTACTGCAGCAATCAGACGCCGAGCCGTTACCACCAACAGACCAAGGCTTGCTGCTGGAACGTCCACTACGGGTATCGGCGCTGGCCTGGCCGTTGGCGTATGTGTGGCCGGTGCAACGGCTGTCGCCGGACCTTCAACCCGCCGTAGCCCCGGCCCAACCGACCCTGTTGCTGGTACGCCGCACTGCGGATTTCAGCGTCAGGTTTGCTGAGTTGAGCCCCTTGGCCTGGCGGTTGTTGCAGCGGATCGGTGAGTACCCTGTGTTGACCGGGCGCGAGCAGTTGCACGGTCTGGCGCAAGAGGCCGGCGAGTTGGGCAATGCGTCATTCATGGACAGTGGTTTGGCATTGTTGCAGCAGTTGCACGAAGACCGCGTAATGGGGCCGGCCTCGTGATTCCAGAGACTCCGTAAGCCTTGTGGGAGCGGGCTTGCCCGCTCCCACAGGTCAGAGCGGCAGCTTCAGTTCCGCGCACAGCCCGCCGCCCTCGCGGTTGCTCAGGCTCAGCGAGCCACCCAGTGCCATCGCCAGTTGTTGCGCGATCGCCAGCCCCAGCCCGGTGCCGCCGGTTTCGCGGTTGCGCGAGTTTTCCACGCGGTAGAACGGTTCCATCACCTGCTGCAGCTCGGCCTCGGCAATGCCCGGGCCGCGATCCATGACGGTCAGCCTCAGGCTGCCGTTGTTCGCTTCGACCCATACCTCAGCCGCGCCGGCGAACTTCAGGGCGTTGTCGGTCAGGTTCACCAATACCCGGCGCAACGCATGTGGGCGGGTGTCGATGACCACTTCACTCTTGCCGATCAGTTGCACGTCCTTGCCCATGTCCTGATAGTCGAACACCAGGCTTTCGAGAAACGAATCCATGTTGGTGCGGCGGCTTTCTTCAGTTGAGCCATGGATGCTGCGCGCATACGCCACGCCTTCGCGCACCAGGTGTTCCATCTCGCCAAGGTCGTTCCACAGCTTGTCCTTTTCCGCCGAGTCGTCCATGAACTCGGCGCGCAGCTTCATCCGGGTGATTGGCGTTTGCAGGTCGTGGGAAATGGCGGCAAGCAATTGCATGCGCTCTCTCAGGTAGGCGGCGATACGGGCTTGCATCGTGTTGAAGGCGCGGGCCGCGTAGACCACTTCGGTAGGGCCTTGCTCGTCGAGGTTGATCGGATGGGCATTGGGGTCGAGGGTTTCCACGGCGTTGGCGAGGCGGGTGAGGGGGCTGATTGCAATCCGCACTGCCAGCCAGGTGCAGGCGATCATCAGCGCCAGTTGGCCGAGCAACACCGCCGGCAGCCACGGCGACAGCGGCACCATCGACGGCCGCACATCTATGGTTACCGGGCTGCCATCGCTCAGGCGCAGATGCCCCTGAAAGTGTTTTTTCGGCCCGGGAATGTCGGTGAAGGTCAATGGATAGTGTTCGCCGATGGCGTCGGTGATCGAGGTGACGGCAATCGGCACGTCGCCGGCCTTGATCGGCACGCCCGCTTCACCTGCATTGAGCAGATAGGCGTAATTGGCCCGGGCCAGACGCGACAGCCACGCCGGGCGTTCCTCGGCGGGCAAGCGGTCGAGGATCGCAATCGAGGTTGACACGTCGGTCTGCAGATTGCCGAGCATGGTGTTCCTGGCCATCTGGTAGCGCTCGTAATACTGCGCGCCGAATGACAACGCCTGGGCCAGGATCATGCCGATCAGAAAAATCAGCCACACTCGCGAAGTCAGCGTGCGCGGCCAATGCAGGTTGAGGCTCATGCCGGCGCCCCGAGGATTTCGACCGGCAGCGAGAATACATAACCTTCGCTGCGCACGGTCTTGATGTACGCCGGTTCGCGCGCGTCATCCAGCAGCCGTTGACGCAAACGGCTGACCAGCAAATCGATGGAACGGTCGAACAGGTCGGCGTCACGGCCCTGGGTCAGGTTGAGCAGTTGATCACGGCTGAGTACCCGTTGCGGGTGATCGAGAAATACCCGCAGCAAGCGGTATTCGGCGCCGCTGAGGGCGACCATGGTGCCGTCCTTGTCCAGCAGGTGCCGCGCCGACGTGTCCAGTTGCCAGCGCCCGAAGGCCAGCAGGCGGCCGGCCTCGGTCACCACCAGGTTGGGCGGCAGCATCCGTGTGCGCCGCAGCACGGCGTTGATCCGCGCGAGCAACTCACGGGCGGCGAAGGGTTTGGTCAGGTAATCGTCCGCGCCCATTTCCAGGCCGATGATGCGGTCGGTTTCATCATTGCGCGCGGTCAGCATCAGCACCGGCGTGGCCTTGTGTTTGCCCACCCGCAGTTCGCGGCACAACTGCAGGCCATCGTCGCCGGGCATCATGATGTCGAGCACGATCAGGTCGACCGTGTTCGTTTCGAGAAAGCTGCGCATCTGCCGGCCATCGGCGACCACGGTGGTGCGCAGACCGTTTTTTTTCAGGTAGTTGCCCACCAGTTCGCGGATCTCGCGGTCGTCGTCGACGATGAGAATGTGATCGACATGGTCCATCGGTTCAAACCTCCAGCAAAGGGGAATGCCGTGCAGTTTATAGCGCCATCGACGACCTGCCTGCAGGCCTTTGTATTGCAGTGTATCCAGCGTGAGCACGGATACACGGCGAGGCAAAAACGGCCGCCTCCCCGGGTTTTGTATCGTTGTGTATCCCCGACCGGCAGAGATACGTAACGACTTATCCGCGCGGTTTTCCGACACATCCGCGATACCTCGCGAGCCTCAAATAGGCTCCATCGAGGCACACACAGATGGCCTCGGCTCAAACCCATTGACGCCTTGAGGAAACTCCCATGATCAGTAAAACCGCGATGGCCGCCGGCCTGTTTGCCGCCCTCAACATCTGCACCTTTGCAGCCCGTGCCGAAGCCGATGTTACCCCGCGAACCTACACCTACGGCACGCCTCTGGACATCCGCCAGGTGATCTCAATGACCCAGGACGACTCGGTGACCTGCGGCATCGTCGATGCACGCATGACGTATCTCGACTCGACCGGCGCCACGCAGGTGCTGGATTACCGCAAGTTCGCCGACGGCTGCAACAACGACAACTGAGTCATTCCAATTCTCTGGAGAGTCACCATGCACAACGTCTCGCGTTTTTTCACCGCCATCGCCTTTTCCCTCAGCGGCTTCGCTGCCCATGCCGATGCGTCGGTTGAACAGAATAGCTGCCACGGCGGCAGTTGCTTGCAGCTGACGCCGATGGCCAGACAGAGCATTGATAGCTCGCTCGCAGCCGACGGTGCCAGCCGCACGCCGCAGGGCCAGATGTTTGCCGAGAACGGCGCAAGCCGCACACCGCAGGGCCTGTGGCTGCAAAGCTAGAGCGCTTGAGTCCTCCACAAGGGCGCACATTTACACAGGGTGATCATCATGTATCTCATTGCATTCCTAGGCGGTCTGCTGACCGTCCTCAGTCCCTGCATTTTGCCGGTGGTGCCGTTCCTGTTCGCCGGCGCCAACCGCCGGCGCTCGTCGATCCTGCTGACCCTCGGTGGCATGGCCCTGACTTTTGCGCTGATCTCCAGCCTGGCCGTGGTCAGCAGCGAATGGGTGATTCAGGCCAGTAACACCGGGCGGCAGGTGGCGTTGCTCGTGATGATCGCGTTCGCCCTGGCGCTGATCTCGGCACGCATCGGCGACTGGCTGACCCGGCCGTTGGTCCTGCTCGGCAATCGCCTTGATGCCGACAACCGCAAGACGGCCGGGTCGACGGGCTCGATCCTGCTCGGTGTTGCCACCGGACTGCTGTGGGCGCCGTGTGCCGGCCCGATCCTTGGCGTGATCCTCACCGGGGCGATGCTGCAAGGCGCCAATGCTCACACCAGTCTGTTGTTGCTGGCGTATGGCGCAGGCAGTGCGTTGGCGCTGGGCACTTTGATTTTCGCCGGGCGCGGGCTGGTCAACCGGCTGAAACCGTCGATCCCGTTCACGGGCTGGTTTCGTCGCGGGGCAGGTGTTTCCGTGCTGGCTGCGGCGGCGGTGATTGCCACCGGGGCAGACAAGACGTTACTGGCCGGGACGTCTTCCGAAGGTGTCGCCAGCGTCGAAAACAGCGTGCTGGAAAACGTGCCGAAAGTGGTCGATTACCTGGTCAGCAAAGTCCGCGCCGACTCGATGCAGAACGACAGCAAGGGCGCGATGCCGTCGTTGTCCGGCGCCGTGCAATGGCTCAACTCCCCGGAGCCGAGCGCCGAATCCCTGCGCGGCAAAGTGGTGCTGGTGGATTTCTGGACCTACGACTGCATCAACTGCCAGCACACCTTGCCTTACGTCAAAGACTGGGCGCAGAAGTACCAGAAGGACGGCCTGGTGGTGATCGGCGTGCACACCCCGGAATACGGCTATGAGCGCATCATCGACAACGTCAAGGCGCAGGTGCGCAAGCTCGGCATCACCTACCCGGTGGCAATCGACAATGATTACGCGATCTGGCGTCACTTCGATAATCAGTACTGGCCGGCGCACTACCTGATCGATGCCAAGGGGCAGGTGCGTTACAGCCATTTCGGCGAAGGCCGCTACGAGGCGCAGGAGCAGATGATCCGCCAGTTGCTGGAAGAGGCCAAAGCCCCCGCAGCCTGAGGCAGGAGCTGTTACAACGGCTTAACAGATTCACGCCACTCATCGGCAAAGCCGGGTTAATTCCGCTTCGCCGGACGACCGGCAGGGACGCCGGCGGGACTCGGCGCGATAGTGATTGAGCAGGGCTACTGCCGGTCCTGCCACATAACAAGAACGCGAGGTTGCCATGCCGAAATTCGTGATTGAACGCGAGATTCCAGGAGCCGGAAAGCTGTCGGAAGAAGAACTCAAGGCCGTGTCGCAAACATCCTGCCAGGCGTTACGTGAACTCGGGCCGCAAGTGCAGTGGCTGCAGAGCTACGTCACCGCCGACAAAGTCTATTGCGTGTACATCGCTCCCGATGAAGCGCAAGTACGCGAGCATGCCCGGCTGGGTGGGTTCCCGGCCAACAGCGTGGCGCGGGTGATGACGGTCATCGATCCGACGACCGCCGAATGATGTCGGCTTCAACCTGCCGTGGAGCTCGACGCCATGAGTACCCCGATTGATCTGACAGCCCTGAAAGAACGCCAGAAAGTCGCCTGGGCCAGCGGCGATTACGCCGTGATCGGTACCACCTTGCAAATCGTCGGCGAAAACCTCGCCGAGGCCTGCGACCTGCGTTGCGACGAGGAGGTGCTGGACGTTGCCGCCGGCAACGGCAACGCCACACTGGCGGCGGCGCGGCGCGGCTGTCTGGTGACCTCGACCGACTATGTCGCGGCCTTGCTCGAACGCGGCCAGGATCGCGCCCGGGCCGAACATCTGGACGTGACCTTTCAGGTGGCCGATGCCGAAGCCTTGCCGTTTGCCGACGACAGTTTTGCCGCAGTGCTGTCGACCTTCGGCGTGATGTTCGCACCCGATCAGGCCCAGGCCGCCGCCGAACTGGCGCGGGTCTGTCGTCGGGGCGGACGGATCGGTCTGGCCAACTGGACCCCAGAAGGTTTTGTCGGCCAGATGTTCAAGACCCTCAGCCGCCATCTGCCACCGCCGCCCGTAGCCCAGCCGCCGGCAAACTGGGGCACCGAAGCCTGGCTGCACACGCATTTCAACGATCACGATTTTGTCGTGCAAGTGACCCGGCGCACCTTCAATTTCCGTTATCGCTCGGCGCTGCATTTCATCGACATCTTTCGTCATTGGTACGGGCCGGTGCACAAGGCCTTCGCGGCGCTCCCGCCAGAGAGCGGTCAGGCACTGGAGAGTGATCTGGCGGATTTGCTCAACCGCTCGAATCGAGCGGGGGAGGCATCGCTGGTGGTGCCGAGCGAGTATCTGGAGGTGGTGATCACCAAACGCTGATCACGCAAAAGCGAACGTCCTCTGCAGGCGCGAGCCTGCAGAGGAGATGTGTTGCGGCGGATGGCCTATTTCAACTGGGCCCGATCAAACCACTCCAGCGCCGTGCGCCAGATGCAGATGCCCAGGAAGTACGCCGACATCAGCAACCACAACCCCATCACCAGCGGGTTGATCAGCGGATGGTTGAGCACCAGCGACAGGCTGCACAGCAGCCAGATCGCCGTCACCGCAATGTTGATTGGCATGAACCGGCGCACGCGGAACGGGTGCAGGAACTTCATTCGCGTCACCGTCAACAGCGCCAGGCCGATCACGGTGAGGAACGTGATCCACGGCCCCGGGCCGATGATGTACAGACACAGCGCCACCACGTTCCACGCCGCGGGGAAACCGACGAAATAGTTGTCCTTGCTCTTCATGTTGACGTTGCAGAAACAGAACAGTGATGACACCAGAATCAGCGACACGGTCAGCAGCAAGGTGTAGTCCGGCAACGGAATGTAGCGATAGATGAACAGGGCCGGGATGAAAACGTACGTCAGGTAGTCGATCACCAGGTCGAGGATCGAGCCGTCGAAACTCGGCAGTACCGATTGCACGTTGACCTTGCGTGCCAGCGCACCGTCGAGGCCGTCGACGATCAGCGCCACGCCCAGCCACATCAGGCAGTGGGTCGGCTGGTTTTCCAGCAGGGCGAGGGTGGCGAGGAAGGCGGTGACCACGCCGGTCGCGGTAAAACCATGGGCGCCCCATGCTTTGAGCCTGGCGATGTGTAGAGTCGATATCACGGGGGCGTTCTCCAGAAAGTGAAGCAAGCCGGTTATCACCCTCGTTCAGAAGGGCGCCGGCAAACCGGGTCGGGGTTGCAGCTATCGACCGGTCTGGCCGGGATAAGGTTCACCTGCCATGAATCTTAGCTGGCCGCCAAAAAATGCGTTGGGCGAAATGATTCAGCGGATGGTGCGTCGGCCAAACGGTGCTGGCGCAATGGCCGCACCGGTCTATCGTTGCCAGACGCGGCCAATACCAACGCCGGAGGATGACGTCATGAACACCAGCGATTTGCTCGAACAACTGCTGCGAGGCCAGGCCTCGGCGGGACAACAGGAAAGCGCTTCGGCCGGTGGCGGTCTGGGTGGATTGCTGGGTGGTCTGTTGGGTGGCGGTCAAGCCAGTGGCGGCGGTTCGGCGGCGCCCGGCGGGCTGAGCGGATTGGGTGGTTTGCTCGGCGGGCTGCTTGGCGGTGGCGGTGGGCTGGGGGGCATGCTCGGGGGTGGTGGTACGCAAAGCCGTTCCGGCGCTACCAATTACGCTGCGTTGGCGTCGCTGGGGATGATGGCGTTCCAGGCATATCAGGCCTGGCAACGCAGCCAGGCCAGCGCGGCACCGCAGCAAACCCCGCAAACAGCTAACTTGCTGGCTGGCCCCGACATTGAAGAACACAGCCATGCAGTGCTGCGCGCCTTGATCGCGGCGGCCAAGGCTGACGGACGCATTTGATGAAGCGGAAAGAGACCGGATCAGCTGCGAAATCGGCAAACACGCCGAGGACCCGCAGTTGCAGCAATGGCTCGACGCCGAGTTCGCCAAACCGCTGGATCCAGCGGAAGTTGCCCAATCGGCACAAGGTGATCCAGCGGTTGCCGCCGAAATGTACCTGGCCAGCGTAATGCTGGTGGATGACCAGCAAGCGGCCGAGCGTAATTATCTGGATGAACTGGCGGCGGCCTTGCAGATCGATCCGCAGTTGCAGGTGCATCTGGAAGAACAGGTCAAGGGCACGGCCTGAAAGCCAAGGATCGTCCGATCGCGGTCTGAACCTTCGGCAGCTCCTGCACAGGGGAGAACAAGGGGGCGGGTACTCCGTCCGTCCGGGCAATTTTCACGTCGATTGAATTTTTCGCAGGCGTCACCTCTCTGCTGCTGTAGAGGCGTGTGAATCAGCGTCCTGCCAATCGACCGAGAATTTAGCCATGACTGTCCTGACTCGCCTGCCTTCTGCGCCGGCACAATCGCAAGCGCTCCATCCTGCCGGCAATCTGCGGCAGCTGTATGAAGCGCTGCTGCGCGATGAAAATCCCCGGGAACGTGCTCACGCTTTTTTGCAGGAGCAGTTGCAACAGGCCGCAGATATCGCTGAAACCTTGCCACGCGATCCTGGGCGCTGGCATGAGTGGATGACCGCGCACTGTACCGAGGTCGCCCGGCGATACGCCGACTACCTGCAACAACGCCAGGCAGGCGGCCCGCGGCAGTTCTTCAGCAACAAGGCTCAGGCGCTGTACTTTCTGCAAGCCGTCGCACCGACCAAACTGGTCGATGGTGCCTGGCTGTCCGGCCTTTTGCCGCAGTGGCACGATCCGCGTTTCGCGGGGCTGTTGAGCACCTATCTGGAAGAACTTGGCGAGGGCAATCCGGCGCAGAATCATGTGGTGATTTACCGCAAACTGTTGGCCGATCACGACCTGCAGGAAAGCGCCGCCATCGCCGATGAATACTACCTGCAAGGCGCGCTGCAACTGGCGCTGGGGCTTGGCGGCATGGACTGTCTGCCGGAGGTGATTGGCTACAACCTCGGCTACGAACAATTGCCGCTGCACCTGCTGATCAGCAGTTACGAACTCAGCGAACTGGGCATCAATCCGTACTATTTCACCCTGCACGTGACCATTGATAACGCCAGCACCGGGCATGCGCAAAAAGCCGTGCAGGCTGTGCTCGACCTGCTGCCGCTGGAAGCCGATCGCAGCGAGTTTCTGCGACGGGTTTCTTTGGGCTATCGCCTCAACGATCTGGGCCAGGGCAGTCGCGCGATCATTGAAGGCTTCGATCTTGAGCGCGAGTTGCTGGCGATGCTCGAGCGCAAGCGGCCGTTCGGCCAGCACCTGCATTCGGACTATTGCCGTTTTGAAGGCCAGACCGTCAATCAGTGGCTGGCGACGCCGGAGCAGTTGCCCGGTTTCCTTCAGGCCATGCAAGACAAAGGCTGGATCAAGCGCAATCAAGACCCGCAAGCCAGTCGCTTCTGGCAACTGATCTGCGGCGATGGCGCCGCGATGTTCGGCGTGTTCAACGCCTATGAAAAACAACTGTTGCACGACTGGATTGCCGGCAGCTGGACATCCCCGAAAGCGGTGAAACCCGCTCGGCGCCATGGCCAGACTTCGGCACCCGCGGTCATTCCCGAGCAGGATCCCGACCTCCAGCAATTGAACGCAGCGCTGCAAGGCCAGGACGATCACGCGCAAATGGCGCTGCTCATCCCGTGGCTGGCGCCGGCGCGGCATGCGCATCCGGCCGGATTGCTCGCGACTCGCCGCTTTATCGAACTCAAATCCCGCCTGCCTTAAGGAGCGACCCAATGATTCAGGAAGATTCACTGTGCGCCGATGATCTTGCACTGTTGCAACTGGGCCGCCGCCTGCAAGCCGACGGTTATCGTTTTATCACGCCCACCCCGCTGACCCACCAACGGGTCAACCAGCGCAACGAAGGCCAGGCGGTCGATTCCCTGCGCGATGTGTTCGGCTGGTCGCGGCCATTTGAAGCTGGGCTGTTGTCCGCCGATGAACTGCAGCAACTGCAGGACGCTCAGGTCATCGACACTTACGACGGTTGCTTCAAGAGCCGGGTGCGCTGGTCGAGTCTGGATGACTTGCTGTTTGTGCATTCGGCGTTCCCCACCGACGCCGCCGACGCGGTGTTTTTCGGCCCCGACACCTATCGGTTTGCGCAACTGATTCACGCTCACCTGCAGCAGAATTTTGCCCCGATCAAACGCGCCGTCGATATCGGCTGCGGCGCCGGGGTCGGCGCGATCCTCATCGGCCGGGCGCGGCGTGAAGCGCAAGTGCTGGCGCTGGACATCAATCCCGCCGCGCTGCGCCTGACCACGATCAACGCGGCGCTGGCCGAGGTGGCCAACGTCGAAGCCTGCGCCAGCGATCTGTTGCAGGGGGTCGAGGGCGAGTTCGACCTGATCGTCGCCAACCCACCGTATATGGCCGATCCGGCGGCGCGCGCCTATCGACATGGCGGCGGTACCCTGGGCGCCGGGCTGTCGCTGTGCATCGTCGAGCAATCACTGAATCGCCTGACACCTGGAGGTTCGCTGCTGCTCTACACCGGCGTGGCAATGGTCGATGGCCACGATCCGTTTCTCGACACGGTGCTGCCGCGCCTGGATCAAAAGCGCTTTGGCTGGACCTACCGCGAACTCGATCCCGATGTCTTCGGCGAGGAGTTGCTCAACCCCGGCTATCAGCGGGTTGACCGGATTGCCGTGGTGGCGCTGACCGTGACCCGAATTGGCTGAAACAAGGCAGGTGTGCGATGACCAGGAACCTCGACGACTACAACCGCATGCGCGATTTCTCGGCGACCTCGGAGCCTGCCGCCGTCAAGCGCCCGGGACGCAAAACCGCCGGCAACCACGCCTTGCAGTTCTGCATCCAGAAGCACGACGCGTCGCACCTGCATTATGACTTTCGCCTGGAACTCGACGGTGCGCTGAAAAGCTGGGCGGTGCCCAAGGGCCCGTCACTCGACCCCAAGGTCAAGCGCCTGGCGGTGCATGTCGAGGATCACCCGCTTGATTACGCCACCTTCGAGGGCAGCATTCCCGAGGGGCACTACGGCGCCGGGGATGTGATTGTCTGGGATCGTGGCGTGTGGATCCCGCTGGAAGACCCGCAAAAAGCCTACGCCAAAGGCAAGCTCAAGTTCGAACTGCAAGGCGAGAAACTCGCCGGGATCTGGAATCTGGTGCGCACGCACATGCCGGGCAAGAAAGAGAACTGGTTTCTGATCAAGCATCAGGACAGTGCCGCCCGCCCGCAGGAGGATTACGACGTACTGGTCGCCGAGCCGGACAGCGTATTGAGTGAGCGGACAATTGTCGGCAAACCCAAACTGGCGGCCGAAACCAGCAAAACGGCGAAAAAGACTAAGACCCCATCACGCAAGCCGACCAGCGCCACGCTCGGCGGGGCGCACAAGGCGAAAATGCCTGCCTCGCTCAAACCGCAACTGGCGACGCTGGTCGACAGTGCGCCGCAGGGCCAGTGGAGTTACGAGATCAAGTTCGACGGTTACCGGATCATGGCGCGGATCGACGGTGACCAGGTGCAACTGTTCACACGCAATGGCCATGACTGGACGCACAAACTGCCGCAACAAGCTGCGGCGCTGACCGCGCTGGGTCTCGAGTCGGCGTGGCTCGATGGCGAAATGGTCGTTGCCGATGAACACGGCGTGCCGGATTTCCAGGCGCTGCAAAACGCTTTCGAGAGCGGACGCAGCGGCAACATTCTTTATTACCTGTTCGATCTGCCGTATCTCAACGGCGTCGACCTGCGCGAAGTGCCGGTCGAGGAGCGCCGCGCGGCCCTGTCCACAGTGCTCGGTGCCCATGAACAACCGTTGCTGCGGTTCTCCGAGGCGTTCGATGAAACCCCGGAGGCGCTGCTCAACAGCGCCTGCCAGATGCAGATGGAGGGCGTGATCGGCAAGCGCCTCGGCTCGCCTTATGTGTCCCGCCGCAGTGGCGACTGGATCAAACTCAAATGCAAACACCGGCAGGAATTCGTGATCGTCGGCTACACCGATCCGAAAGGCTCGCGCAGTGCTTTCGGCGCCTTGTTGCTGGGCCTGCATGATCGCGACAGGGGTGAACTGCGCTATGCCGGCAAGGTCGGCACCGGTTTCAACGAGACCACGTTGAAAACCCTCCTGGGCCAGCTCAAACCCTTGCAGGTGAAGAAAGCCGCCGTGGTCAATCCACCGAGCGGTTTCGAAGCCAAGGGCGTGCATTGGTTGAAACCGAAATTGCTCGCCGAAGTCGCGTTCGCCGAAATGACCCAGGACGGTTCGGTGCGCCACGCAGTGTTCCATGGCCTGCGCGATGACAAGCCGGCCAAGGACATCACCGAAGAGCGAGCGAAGCCCGTGAAGACATCCAGAAGCAAGGCCTCCGACAGCAAGGCTTCCGCCGGCAAGCCTTCCGCCAGCAAGCCTTCCACCAGCAAAGCAGGCGCAAAAAAACCGGCAACAAAATCCGCAGCGAGCAAGGCGCAAACCGTGCCGTCACAACGGGACCTGGCCAATGGCAAGGTGCGCATCACTCACCCGGACCGGGTGATCGACGCCGTCAGCGGCACCACCAAGATGCAACTGGCCGAGTACTACGCCAGCGTCGCCGAATGGATTCTGCCGCAACTCAAGGATCGCCCGGTGGCGTTGGTGCGTGCTCCGGATGGTATCGCCGGCGAACTGTTCTTCCAGAAAAACGCCGAGCGGCTGGCGATTCCTGGCATCACAACGCTGGACAAGGATGTCACCGGTCAGCCCGTGATGTTGATCAACAATGCTGAAGCGTTGATCGGCGCAGTGCAGATGAGCACGGTCGAACTGCACACGTGGAATGCCACCACAGTCGATCTGGACAAGCCCGATCGCCTCGTCCTCGACCTCGACCCAGACCCGGCGCTGCCGTGGAAAAGCATGGTCGAAGCCACTGCGCTGACGCTAACAGTGCTCGATGAACTGGGCCTCAAGGCCTTTCTGAAAACCAGTGGCGGCAAGGGTATCCATTTGGTCGTACCGCTGACCCGTAAGCTCGGCTGGGACGAGGTCAAGGACTTCAGCCACGCAATCGTCAGCCACATCGCCAAGCTGTTGCCGGATCGTTTTTCGGCGGTGTCGGGGCCGAAAAACCGCGTCGGACGGATCTTCATCGACTACCTGCGCAACGGTCTGGGGGCCACCACCATTTGCGCCTACGCGGCGCGTACCCGTGAGGGCTTGCCGGTGTCGGTGCCGCTGTTTCGTGAGGAGGTCGCCGAGATCAAGGGCGGCAACCAGTGGAACATCCACAATATTCACGAGCGCCTGGCTGAGGTCGGCGACGAACCCTGGGCAGACATGAAGAAAACCCGTCAGAGCATCACCGCACAGATGCGCAAACGGGTCGGCATGCACCCGTGATCAGGTATCACGCAGCAAGTCGTGGGCGTTGAGCAGTTCGAAGGCGATTTGCGGATGATTTTCCAGGCCGCGACGAATCGCTGCCGGGATCGCCGCACGTGTCTTGCGACAAAGTCCCGGCAACTCATCAATTTGAATGGCGATGCCGCGCATGGTGCGCACTTCGTTGAAACCGGGCGCGACATCGACGCGAATCCCCAGTTGCTCGAACATGCGCTGTTGCAGGTGCCGCAGATCGGCAAGATCCTTGAGCCTCTCCAGACGCGCCAGCAGGCGTTTTTCTTCCTCGCGGGTCAGGCGCAGGATGCGCACATCCGCGCCGGGCGTTTCCAGCAACGGATCGCGCCCGCAATTGCAGGCGCCGGGCGGGCAGGGTGAGCGCAGGGGCACAGAAGTCGTCATGGCCTCCATCATAGAGGCCGTCGGACAGTTTTGCCTATGCGCCGTCAGCGGCCATCCATCGGCCGCGTCATCCCTGACGGCTACTGATTCAGACCTTCGTAATGCACCAGAATCGCATTGGCGAGGTCTTCATCGCTGGCGTTGAGACCGGGGTTGTCGTGACGCACCTGTTGCAAGACCGACTCAAGATAAACCCCACGGATGGCCCCGCCGCTGGCGACAAATGCAGACAAGTCGTCACGGGCCGGGATCACCATCTTGTGATCCTTGAAGGTCGAGTACAGCGACGCGGAGACACCCGCCGAGGTGGCAACATCACCCGCATCGACGCGGGCCAGCGCCGAACCGACCGGCAGGCATAAGAGTAAAGAAGAAACGAGCACTAACTTGCGCATGACGGTGTTCCTCCACAAGCGCGAAGCAAAAAGGAAGTACTGCATAGTGTGAGAGGGGCGCGGTGGGGCGGAGTTCCGTAGGGCGCTAAAGTCTGTGTGAATGCAAAAAAAGACTCGGGCAACACCGTTAAGGGTTGCCCGGGTTCACGCGCGCTCAGATCACCCCGCAGGCCATGCGGTCGCCGCCACCGCCCAAAGGTTTCGGCTGGTCGGAGTGATTGTCGCCGCCGGCGTGGATCATCAGTGCGTGGCCCTTGATCTGGGAGATTGTCTTCAGGCGCGGTGCCAGCACCGGATAGCTGGCCATGCCGTCGGCGGTCACGTAAACCGCCGGCAGGTCACCCAGATGGCCATCGGCATAAGGGCCGAGGTGTTTGCCGGTTTTCTGCGGGTCGAAGTGCCCTCCGGCGGCCAGTGCGGCGCCTTTCACGCCATCCTTCATGCCGGCTTCGCAACTGCCGTTTTCATGGACATGGAAACCATGTACGCCGGCCGGCAGGGATTTCAGGTCCGGGGTGAACAACAGGCCATACGGCGTCTCACTGACCGTAATCGAGCCGATGGCCTGCGGCGCGCCATTGGCACTGACCAGATTGATGGCGACTTTTTCGGTGGCTGCCTGAGCCGTACCAATGGCGAAGGTGCCTAGCAATCCCAACCACAGTGCGCGTTTCATAAGCGTTTCCTTTTGCTGCCTGAGTGTTTTGAACGCCGGACTCAATAGCCCGGCGGTATTAACCCGCGATGAAGGTGTGCAAAGTGAGACTTGCCGCGCAATCCGAAAGTTTTACCGCGCTTCCCCCGCGCGCAGACACCTGCTGTCACGTTCTGGCACGGCAGACCCGCGTAAATAGGCTTAACTGAAGATCTGACAGGCGCTTGCGGGCGTGGCGAAGGGGGAGAACATTACGGTGTCGATCAAACTGCGTTTAGTGTTGCTGATTGTTACCAGCCTGCTGACGGCGTTGATCGTGAGTCTGGTCAGTTATGTCGGCAACGTGCGAATGGCTTCGGCGGTCAGCGACAATGTGGTGAGCATGAGCGCACTGCGCAACCACATGGAAGCCGACATGATGCACGACGCCCTGCGCGCCGATGTCTACTCGGCGATGTTGGTCGGGCTGGGCAAGAGCACCAGTACAGCGACCGAGGTGCGTGACTCGATCAATGAGCATGCCGGGCACTTCCGGGAAGTGCTCGATGACAACCTCAAGTTGCCGATCAACCCGACGCTGCGCACGGCGCTGGAACAGATCAAGCCGAGTCTCGATACCTACATCAATGCCGGTGAACGCATCGTCGGGCTGGCGTTGGACAACCCGGACGCCGCGCAGCAGGAACTGGGCACCTTCAACACCGCCTTCGGCCAGCTGGAAGAGCAGATGGCTGCGTTGAGTGAATTGATCGAATCCAACACGCAGCAGACCAGTGCGGCGACTGAAGCGGCGATCCGCAATGCCAACATCGCCCTCGGCGTGGTGCTGATCGCCAGCCTGTTACTGCTGTTGGCGCAAGGGCGCTGGGTCATCCTGAGCATCATGGGCCCGCTGAAGTCCGCCAGTCACATTGCCGAAAGCATCGCCCATGGCAACCTCGGCGAGCCGATCATCGAACCGACCGGCAAGGATGAAGCCAGTGCGCTGATCCGCACACTGGCGACCATGCAGCGCGATTTGCGCAACATGATCGACGTGGTGCGACGCAACGCCCACGGCGTCAGCGGCATGAGCGAACAACTGAGCCACGGTTGCCATCAGGTCGCCGACAGCAGCCAGCAACAAAGCGTCGCCGCCGGCACCATGGCCGCGGCTGCCAGCCAGATGACCGCGAGCATCGAGGAAATCACCCGCCATGCCGAACGCGCCCTGAGCATGGCCAATCAGGCTGAATCACTGGCAAAGAATGGCGGGCAGGTCATCCATCAAGTGGTCAGCGACATGGATGACATTGCGCGCTCGGCGCAACAGTCGGCGCAGGTGATTCGTACGCTGGATCAGGAATCCGAAGGCATCTTCAACATTATTCAGGTGATCAAAGGCATTGCCGATCAGACCAACCTGCTGGCGCTCAATGCCGCGATCGAGGCAGCCCGGGCCGGCGAACAGGGCCGGGGCTTCGCGGTTGTGGCGGATGAAGTGCGCAGTCTGGCGGCGCGAACCAGCGCCTCGACCCAGGAAATTGCCGCGATGGTCGCGCGCATCCAGCACAGCACCCGCGAGGCGGTCAGCAGCATGGAGGCCGGTGTGGCGCAGGTCGACAAGGGCATGGCAGTCACGGCGAACGTCGAACGGGCGATTCGGGAAATTCTGCAGGCCACGCTGAGCACGACCCAACTGGTCAACGACATCACCCGCACCATTGGCGAACAGAGCCAGGCGAGCAATGAAATCGCTCATCAGGTGGAGATGATTGCGGGGATGTCCGAGGGCAATAGCCGGGTGATCGGGCAGACGGCGAATACCACCGATGAGTTGTCGAGCCTGGCAGGGCAGTTGGCGCAGTCGGTGGATCGGTTTCGTCTGTAAGGCTGCCGTGAGTCAAGTCAGCCTGCGCTGCCGGACTGGGCCCCTTAGCGGGCAAGCCCGCTCCCACGGGGTTTTGTCGTGTGAATATCGACCCCGTGGATCGTTTGAAGGCTTCAGCCAGAGCCAGCGTCGGGTTCATGTTCAGCGTTTGCCGGCCGATAATTCCCACAGCGGAAAAAGACCATCAAGTCGGGAACAGACGCGCGGGTTTGCCCTGACGTGATATTCTTCGCGCCAACTTGGTTTGACCTTATTCAGTTTGCTTGCCTTCGGGCGGGCTGACGGAATCCCTGTCGCTCAAGTAGCTGAGCCAATAATGATAAGAAGTCAGTTCAGAAGGGACATTAACTGAGGTCGATGCAGCATGTCGGCCTTGTGTGCCCACCCGTCAAAATTGAAGTGTGCCGGAATCTGCGACGCGAGCCTGAGCGTCATCAAAGCGGATCGCATACTGATAACAGCGGCGGGCGGAAGGCGTTTTATCATAGGTGCAACAGATGTTTAAAAAAGTGAACACAGCCCTGCTGGGGCTGGCTTTGGCGATGGGGATGTCTTCCGCCAATGCTCAAGACCCGAAGAAAGTCGATGTACTGCTGATTGGCGGCGGCATCATGAGCACCACCCTGGGTGTGTGGATCAATGAGCTGGAGCCGAGCTGGTCGATGGAAATGGTCGAGCGCCTCGACGGCGTCGCCCTGGAAAGCTCCAACGGCTGGAACAACGCCGGTACCGGTCACTCGGCGCTCGCCGAGCTGAACTACACCCCGGAAGACGACAAAGGCAACGTCACGATCCCGAAAGCTGTCGAGATCAACGAAGCGTTCCAGGTCTCCCGTCAGTTCTGGGCCTGGCAGGTTCAGCAAGGCGTTCTGAAGAACCCTCGCTCGTTCATCAACACCACGCCGCACATGAGCTTCGTGTGGGGTGATGACAACATCAAGTTCCTGAAAAAGCGCTACGAAGCCCTGCAGGCGAGCCCGCTGTTCGCCGGTATGCAGTACTCCGAAGACCCGGCTGTGATCAAGAAGTGGGTTCCGCTGATGATGGAAGGGCGTGACCCGAACCAGAAAATCGCGGCCACCTGGAGCCCGCTGGGTACCGACATGAACTTCGGCGAAATCACCCGCCAGTTCGCCGCTTACCTGCAGACCAAGCCTAACTTCGACCTGAAACTGTCGAGCGAAGTCCAGGACATCACCAAGAATGCCGATGGCACCTGGCGCGTCAGCTACAAAAACCTGAAAGACGGCAGCAAAACCGAAACCGACGCCAAGTTCGTGTTCATCGGCGCTGGCGGCGGCGCGCTGCACCTGCTGCAGAAGTCGGGCATTCCTGAAGCCAAGGAATACGCGGGCTTCCCGGTTGGTGGTTCGTTCCTGGTGACCGATAACCCGGCCATCGCTGAACAGCACCTGGCCAAGGCCTACGGTAAAGCGTCGGTTGGCGCACCACCGATGTCCGTTCCGCACCTGGACACCCGTGTCCTGGACGGCAAGCGCGTCATCCTGTTTGGCCCATTCGCGACCTTCAGCACCAAGTTCCTCAAAGAAGGCTCGTACCTGGACCTGCTGACCAGCACCACCACCCACAACATCTGGCCTATGACCAAGGTCGGCATCAAGGAATACCCGCTGGTCGAGTACCTTGCTGGCCAACTGATGCTGTCGGATGAAGACCGTCTGAACGCGCTGAAGGAATACTTCCCGAACGCCAAAGCCGAAGACTGGCGCCTGTGGCAAGCCGGCCAGCGCGTGCAAATCATCAAGCGTGATGAAGCCGCGGGCGGCGTGCTGAAACTGGGCACCGAAATCGTTGCTGCACAAGACGGCACCATCGCTGGTCTGCTGGGCGCATCGCCAGGCGCGTCGACCGCTGCACCGATCATGCTGAGCGTGCTGCAGAAAGTCTTCAAAGACAAAGTCGCGACCCCTGAGTGGCAAACCAAGCTGCACCAGATCGTTCCAAGCTACGGTACTCAGCTGAACAGCGATCCAGCCAAAGTGGCTGCAGAGTGGGCTTACACTGCCAAGATCCTCGAACTGCCGACGCCTCCGGTGATCGGTCAGGTCGCTGCTCCGGCAGTCGATGCTGCGGCTGACAAGGCCAAGGCTCCGAAGGAAAACGCTGCACGTGACATGGCGCTGTAACCAGACGCCTGACACACAAAGCCCACTGAACCGGCGACGGTCAGTGGGCTTTTTTGTGGCTAAGCGTTTTGCAGGTGCTGTCGAGTGAAATGAGGCTGCTCCCACCCGGTCATTCAGGTGCTCAGGATTTGGCCTTGGCCAGATAGGCACCCAGGCGCCGTCCCATCTCTTCGCCCAAGGCCTGTAATCCGCTCAGGGGCCGCACCATCACTTCAAACTCGACAATCTTGCCGCTTTCGTCAAAGCGAATCATGTCGATGCCTTTCAGTTCTTTCGTCCCGACTTTCGCACTGAACTCCAGAATCACATTCAAGCCATCGGCAGTCGCCAGTTCCCGGTGATAGTGGAAATCCTCAAACACCTCGAAGACGGTGTTGAGGATCATCGACACCACCGGCGCGCCGGGGTAGGGCGTGTGGGCCATCGGCGAGCGGAACACGGCTTGCGGATCGAGCAAACCGGGCAGGGCGCTGAGGTTGCCGGTGCGGATCATTTCGTGCCATTTGCCCAGCGATACGGCGACGTTGGGTTGCAGGTTCAGGTCGGTCATCTTCACTCCAGAGTTTTTCTTTTTGTTCTTGCGACGGCAATGACTCTAGATCAACCACGCCGAAATTGAACCCTCGTGCCGCAATCTGAATATCCGCCTATGGCCCAAGCGGATCAGATGAGCATCTGATCCGTATTTTTTCACTGGATCTGCCTCTGTAACCGGCGCAGTCATACGCTCAAAATGCCCCGGCAGTTCGGTCACTCGCGGCAGTTCTTCATCCCGAAGCGCCCAGTGCACCGCAAGCTCAGCATTGAGGAGAGCAACATGAACAAGATGGCGATTTTTCTGGGTGGATTCCTGACACTGACCATTCTGATCGGCCTGCTCGCGACGATTTCGCCGGTCTGAGGCGACCCTTTTCAAATGACGGCCACAGGCGTGTCGCGCAAAGCATGTTTAAATGCCGCGCCCCACACCTGTAAATGGACTTCAGCCATGGCCGAACACCGCATCCGCGCACTCGCACTTTGTGTTTTTCATCACAACGGCAAAATTCTGGTTAACGAATTTCGCGACCCGGTGAGCGAGCAAACCTGCTTTCGGCCTGTCGGTGGCGGTATCGAATTCGGCGAGACGAGCGCCGATACCATCGTGCGCGAAGTGCAGGAGGAGTTGCGGCTGTCCATAACGGATATGCGCCTGCTCGGCACACTCGAAAGCCTGTTCGTCTACAACGGCAAACCGGGGCACGAAATTGTCCAGGTATACGACGCGACGTTTATCGATCCGGGCGTATACCACCACGCACAGATCGATGGCCATGAAAGCGACGGCGCGCCCTTCACCGCGCGCTGGCATGACAGCTCAAGCTTCAGCGAGCAGGCGCCGTTGGTGCCGAAAGGCTTGCACGAACTGCTGAAGAACGCCGGCTTGCTCCGCTGAGCCCAGTCGAGGGGTGACGCTATCGCGAACTTGCTCGCGATAGCGATCTGTCAGTCACCGCTGTTTCGGCGACGTTCAATACCGTCCGGGTTGCCAACGTCCAGCAACCTTCTTTCCACCAATACATTTTCAAGGGCCTGGCGCTCGATTGGCGCCATTTGGTGCTCACGCTTTTTCAGCTCCAGCAGGATCGGGCTGGACCAGGTGCGGTAGGTCTGTTCGATGTTGCGACGCGACGTCATCAGTCTCTCCTTGAAAAAGAGCCCGGTGTTGCGGGCAGGGGCTCTATCCGATGAGGTAGTAACTCTAGATGACAAACCCTGAAGTCGCGAATGCGCTGCGATCTCCTGTAGGAGTGGGGGTGGGGGTGAAGAGGGTGGCACGATCGCGGGCGGCTGCGGTCGTAATCTTCACACGCGTATTACCTGCGGAGATCCAATGAGCCAGGAAGTCTTGACCACCGAAACCAATCGTCGCCAGTTGCAACAGATCATCGCCGGTTTGTCGGACGGGGTGATTCTGCTGGAGCTGGATCAGAGCATTCTCTGGGCCAACGAAGCGGCGCTAACCATGCACGGGGTCAGCCGGATTGGTGAGCTGGGCACGAGTGCCGGCGAATACGCCAAGCGCTTCAGCCTGCGCTATCGCAATAACCACACCCTGCCACCGGAGAACTATCCGATCAGCCGCGTCGCTCGCTGCGAGGTGTTCAGTGATGTGCTGATCGAAGTGTCCGCCGTCGATGACCCGGAGCGCGTCTGGGTGCACAACGTGCGCAGCATGGTGCTCACCAACCGCGAAGGTCAGCCCGAGTCGCTGGTGCTGATCATGAGCGACGTCACCGACTGGGCCAACGCCGAGCAGCGTTTCGAAAGAACCTTCAACGCCAACCCGGCACCGGCGGTGATCTGTCGTCTCAGTGACTTGCGCTACATCAAGGTCAATCCGGGGTTTCTGGAGATGACCGGCTACACCCGCGATCAGGTGATTGGCACTTCCTCCTACGAAATCGACATTTTCGAGCAGGCCGAACACCGAGACCTGGCGATCCAGCGCTTGCGTGATGTCGCGACCATCCCGCAGATGCAAGCCGAACTGCGCTTGCCTGATGGCAGCAACAAGCAAGTGATCGTGGCTGGGCAGCCGCTGACGCTCAACGATGAGGATTGCATGCTGTTTTCCTTCGTCGACATGGAGTTGCGACGCAAGGCCGAAGTGGCGCTGCGCCAGAGCGAGGAGCGCTTCGCCAAGGCATTTCGGCTGAGCCCGGTGCCGATTCTGATTTGCAGCGCCGACGAGCAGCAGGTGATTGATGTCAACCAGGCGTTCCTCGACACGCTGGCGTATGACAGCGCAGAGGTGCTGGGCAAAACCGTGACGCAGCTGGGTTTCATCGACGACAGCAGCACCCGGTCGCGGTTGTTGACGGCGCTGGAGCAGAACGGCCGGATTGATCGGGTCGATGTGCGGGTCCGCAAGAAGGATGTGGAGCTGCTTGAGTGCGCGGTGTCCGCCGATACCGTCAACATCCAGGACACGCGCTGTTATTTGCTGGTGCTGATGGACATCACCGAGCGCAAACGCACCGAGCTTGAACTGGTCGCGGCGATTGAAGAGGTGATGAAAGATGCCTCCTGGTTCAGCCGCACGCTGATCGAGAAGCTGGCCAATGTGAAGAAGATCAACTCGCCACAGCTGCCGAGTGTTTCGTTCACCGATCTGACGGCGCGTGAACGCGATGTGCTGGGGTTGATCTGTGAAGGGCTGGCTGACAAGGAGATTGCAGCGCGATTGAAACTGGCGCCGAACACGGTGCGCAATCATGTGGCGACGGTGTATTCCAAACTCGATGTGCATAGCCGCAGCGAGGCGATTGTCTGGGCGCGGGAGCGTGGGTTGTTTTCCGGTGAGTGGAGCAGCAAGAATCAGCGGTAGGTGCAAATGCACTAGTTGAATCAGTGCAAATGGAGGTGTTGGCTCAAGGGGGCTGTTCTTAGTCTGGTGGGGTGCGATACGAGCCATTCGGGTTCGGGATCGCGTCCCTTCGAAGTAACTATAGGAACAGCCCCATGATGAATATTGCGCAGTTGCGCGCGCGGCTGGAACACAGCTTTTCACCGCTGGCGTGCGAATGTCTGGTGGATGGTGACCATTCCTTGACGGTGAAGCTTTATCACCCGGGGTCGGGGCAGGTCGATCTGGTGATCAGTGGGTTGAAGCTGGATTCTCTGCGTACGCCTGAGGCGGTGCAGGGGTTGATTGACGAGTTGCGGTATGAGCTTGAGAGTTTTTCTTTGCGCTCTTCTCGGGATCCTGATTTGGCCTAGGGTTGGGGGTATGAGACTTGGCGGCCTTTGGGCCGACCATGTTCTTGGGGTTTGGGTGTATATCCGTTTTTTGGGGTGTGGCGGCTGGCGGTTTCGCCCTTACGGCGACTCACTGTTTTGACAAACGCCTCAAAAAAGTAAGCAAAAAAAGGCTTGCCCCAGCGTTCGGCCCGCTCGCTGGGGCTCGGGGTTCCTTCGTTGCGGGTTTCATCCGGGGGCATCGCCTCCGGTTTGCTTCGCTGCACCTCCTCTCGATGTATGCGGCTTCGCCGCACGGCGCTCCGCGCCTGCCCCCCGGATGAATCCCTCCACTCAGCCTGCCGAAGGGGCCTGAAGATCAAGATCAAAAGCAGGCGAGCTGACACTCGGCCTATTGGTTGGCTCGGTTATTTTGGGAGACAGCGGCGGCCTGACAGCCGACCATCCTCTAACTGAATGCACTCAAACCAACTGTGGGAGCTGGCTTGCCAGCGAAGGCGGCCTGACAGCCGACCATCCTCTAATTGAATGCACTCAAACCAACTGTAGGAGCCAGCCTGCTGGCGAAGGCGGCCTGACAGCCGACCATCCTCTAACTGAATGCACTCAAACCAACTGTGGGAGCTGGCTTGCCAGCGAAGGCGGCCTGATAACCGACCATGCTCTAACGGAACGCACCCAATCCAACTGTAGGAGCTGGCTTGCCAGCGAAGGCGGCCTGACAGCTGACCATTCTCTAACTGAATGCACCCAATCCAACTGTAGGAGCCAGCCTGCTGGCGATGGCGGCCTGACAGCCGACCATCCTCTAACTGAATGCACTCAAACCAACTGTGGGAGCTGATTTGCCAGCGAAGGCGGCCTGACAGCCGACCATCCTCTAACTGAATGCACCCAATCCAACTGTAGGAGCCAGCCTGCTGGCGATGGCGGCCTGACAGCCGACCATCCTCTAGCTGAATGCACTCAAACCAACTGTGGGAGCTGGCTTGCCAGCGAAGGCGGCCTGACAGCCGACCATTCTCTAACTGAATGCACCCAATCCAACTGTAGGAGCCAGCCTGCTGGCGATGGCGGCCTGACAGCCGACCATTCTCTAACTGAATGCACTCAAACCAACTGTGGGAGCTGGCTTGCCAGCGAAGGCGGCCTGCCAGCCGATCATCCTCTAACTGAATGCACTCAAACCAACTGTGGGAGCTGGCTTGCCAGCGAAGGCGGCCTGACAGCCGACCATCCTCTAACTGAATGCACTCAAACCAACTGTGGGAGCTGGCTTGCCAGCGATGGCGGCCTGACAGCCAACCAGGCTTCGGCTGTGCCGAAAAGCAAAATCGACAGCCAGGCATGTCTTCGGTGGCGGGTTTACTGGCGGTTACAGGGGGCTCGGCTATAAAGAATGAGTGGTCAGGTCTTCCGTGTTCGGTTGTGCGCGGGAGTGGGTCTCCCTTTATCGCGGGTCGTCCTATGAACAATCTTGGGAAACGCGTGTGTTCGCCGCTGTCGCTGGTTTTTTCCGTAGCGTTGCTGGCCGGTTGTGCCAGTCCGCCGCCACCTCCACCGGCCGCGCCGCCTCCGCCGCCGGTACGCACCTGTCAGGTGCTTGAGAACACTCAAGTAGCCGGCGACATGTATGTCGACGGGCAGATCACTCGTCACATCACCACGACCCGTTGCGTCACTCAATAGCGCCGGCGGGGCGCAAGTCTCGGGTTGAGCGGATTGTGCTGGTGGCCGACCTGGCCGGTACGGCGGTGTTTGCTGTCGAAGGTGCGATTGCGGCAATGCACAGTCGGCTCGATTTGCTCGGGGTGATGGTGATTGCGTTTATTGTCGCGCTTGGCGGCGGGGTGACCCGTGACGTGCTGATCGGTGCCACGCCGCCCAACGCCGTGGCCGACTGGCGTTATCCGGCGCTGGCGTTTTTCATGGGCGGGTTGGCGTTTGTCTGTCATGAGCAGGTGTTGGGCTGGTCCGGTTCAACCCTGATCGTACTGGACGCGGCGGGGCTGGCGCTGTTTGCCGTGGCCGGGGCGCAGAAGGCGTTGAATTTCGGGATCACGCCGTTTGTGGCGATGCTGATGGGCACGATCACCGGCGTCGGTGGCGGGGTGATTCGCGACATTGTGCTGGCGCGGATACCCGTGGTGTTGCAGGCGGATTTGTATGCCAGTTCGGCGTTTGTCGGTGCAGCGGTGTTGATCATGGGCCGCAGGCTGGGCGTTTCGCCGGTAGCGGCGGCGTTGCTGGCGGGAGCGGCGTGTCTGACGCTGCGGTTGCTCTCGGTGCATTTCGGCTGGCAGTTACCGAAAGTCCTCGATGCCTGATTCAAGCAACGACCTGTGGGAGCGAGCTTGCTCGCGAATGCGGTGTGTCAACCCAATCATTGTCGATTGACACTACGCTTTCGCGAGCAAGCTCGCTCCCACAGGGTTAATCATTTGCCGTTTAAATCAGGACAGAAACCCACCGTCCACATTCAGCGCAACCCCGGTGGTGTAGCTCGACGCATCACTCGCCAGGTACAGCACCGCCCCGGCCATTTCACTCGGATCAGCCACACGCTTGAGCGGAATTTGCGTCAGCGCCTGCTTCAGGATTGCATCGTTCTTCACCAGCGCCGAGGCGAATTTGGTGTCGGTCAGGCCCGGCAGCAGGGCGTTGCAGCGGATGCCGAATTGCGCGCATTCCTTGGCGAAGACCTTGGTCATGTTGATCACAGCAGCCTTGGTCACCGAGTAGATGCCCTGGAAGATCCCCGGGGAAATGCCGTTGATTGACGCGACGTTGATGATGCTGCCACCACCGTTCTCGCGCATCAGCTTGCCGGCTTCGACCGACATGAAGAAATAGCCGCGGATGTTTACATCGACGGTCTTCTGGAACGCACCCAGATCGGTATCGAGCACGTTGCAGAACTGCGGGTTGGTCGCAGCGTTGTTCACCAGAATATCCAGGCGGCCGAACTGTTCCTTGATCCCGGCGAACACCTGGCTGATCTGTTCCATTTCACCGATATGGCAGGCCACGGCGGTGGCTTTGCCGCCGGCGGCGATGATCGCATCGGCGACGTGCTGGCAGCCTTCGAGCTTGCGGCTCGAAACGATCACGTGGGCGCCTTGCTGGGCCAGCAGTTTGGCGATGGCTTCACCGATGCCACGGCTGGCGCCGGAAACAAAAGCGATCTTGCCGTCGAGGTCGAACAACTGAGTCTTGGACATAGGGGTTCCTTGGTGTGGGCCGTCAGAGGCTCGATTTCGCAATGACCTGCAGGCTCATCTGCTCCAGCAGTTTGTTCATGTGAATGAACTGCGCGAAGCGTTTGTCCTGGGTCTGGCCATGGTAGAAGCGGTAGTAGATCTGCTGCACGATGCCGGCCAGGCGGAACAGACCGTAGGTGTAGTAGAAGTCGAAATTGTCGATCTGGATGCCCGAGCGTTCGGCGTAGTAGTCGACGAACTCGCGGCGGGTGAGCATGCCCGGCGCGTGGCTCGGCTGACGGCGCATCAGTTGCACCGGTGCCGGGTCGCCGGCTTCGATCCAGTAGGCGAGGGTGTTGCCCAGGTCCATCAGCGGATCGCCGAGGGTGGTCAGTTCCCAATCGAGCACGCCGATGATTTGCATCGGGTTGTCCGGGTCGAGGATGACGTTGTCGAAGCGGTAGTCGTTGTGGACGATGCTCGAGGTCGGGTGATCGGCCGGCATCTTGTCGTTGAGCCAGGCTTTGACGGCTTCCCAGTGCGGTGCGTCCGGGGTCAGGGCTTTTTCGTAGCGTTCGCTCCAGCCCTTGATCTGACGGGCAACGTAGCCTTCCGGCTTGCCCAGATCGCCGAGGCCGCAAGCGTTGTAGTCGACGCGGTGCAGTTCGACGAAGCGGTCAATGAAGCTTTTGCACAGTGCTTCGGTTTTCGCCGCATCGAGGCCCAGCTCCGGCGGCAGTTCCGAGCGCAGGATGATGCCCTTGACCCGTTCCATCACGTAGAACTCGGCGCCGATCACCGCTTCGTCGGTGCAGTGCACGTAGGCTTTCGGGCAGTACGGAAAACCGTCGCGCAATTGATTGAGGATACGAAATTCGCGGCCCATGTCGTGGGCGGATTTGGCCTTGTGGCCGAACGGCGGACGGCGCAGGACGAACTCCTGCTCCGGGTATTCCAGCAGGTAGGTCAGGTTCGACGCGCCGCCGGGAAACTGGCTGATCGCAGGTAAGCCGCTCAGGCCCGGAATATGCGCCTTGAGGTACGGATCAATCAGGCTGGCATCGAGTTCTTCGCCAGAGCGGATACGGGTGGACTGGTCAGTAAGCGCCATGCTTATCCCTTCTGCTTATTTTGGAGGCCAGACATCATTGGCTAATCTAATGGCGCGCTCGGGCGGTCACAAGCGCGGGTCGGTCTTATAGGTTAGCGTGTTGCCGGATAATCACCTTTGGGAATGTGCGCGAGGAGCCGCAGCAGACTAAGGTTTAGCGGGTATGCCGTGTCCACGAAGGAGTCGGGAAATGGGCTGTCCGCAAGTCTGTGCCACCGCCACATTGCAATGCAGCTTTGGCGCCGCGCCGTCGATGCTCAACGTGCTGCCGGTCAATCGCACGCTGACCGGCGGCATGCCGGCGGCGAACATCATGGATCACATCCCGCTGGTCAATATCCTGCCGTTCGGTGTGTGCATGAGCATGGCCAATCCGATGGTGGCGGCGGCAACCGCTGCGGCGCTTGGGGTGTTGACGCCGATGCCGTGCATTCCGGCGACGGCCACACCGTGGATCCCCGGTGGCGCGCCGACATTGTTATTGGGCGGCATGCCGGCGATTGATGCCAACAGCACCTTGATGTGCAACTGGGCGGGGGTGATCAAGATCGCCATGCCGGGGCAGATGCAGATGCTCATCCCCTGAACCGCTAACCCTCACCCCAGCCCTCTCCCAGAGGGAGAGGGGGCCGACCAAGGTGTCTGTCGCGATACATCGACCTGAACGACCGAGCCGATTATGGATTCACTGCATACCTTTCACGCCGGCGTAACTCGCCAATCTCCCCCGATCAGTTCCCCCTCCCTCGGGGAGAGTGAGCCGACCAAGGTGTCTGTCGCGATACATCGACCAGAGCGGCCGAGTCGATGATGGATTCACTGCATACCTTTCACGCCGGCGTAACTCGCCAATCTCCCCCGATCAGTTCCCTCTCCCTCGGGGAGAGGGTTAGGGTGAGGGGCTTTTCAAGGTTCTCAGGTCTGCTGCGGATCCGCCCATTGCCGATACCACCACCGCACCCGCGAAATCGGCTTGCCATCCGCTCCCAGCGGCCGGCCATCCTCGGCAAAGCCTTGCTCCGGCTCCAGCAACTGCCCGTTCACATACCGCGCCTCGGCCGCCGGTTTGCCATTGGGATGAAAGCGCTGATAACGCCCCTCACGCACACCATCGCGATAAAACTCCGCCTCAGCCACTTGTCCGTCAGGAAAGTAATTGAACGCCTCGCCATGCAGTAACCCACGGCGGTAGGTCGCCTTGCGTTGCAACCAGCCCTCTGCGGAAAAGAAACTCGCGACGCCTTGCACCTTGTCGCGCACAAATGGCATCTGCGCCGAGACCTTGCCATTGGGGTGATAGAGCAGGGAGGTCCCTTGCAGCACCCCGGCGCTGTAGTTGAGGTCTGCCTGCTTGCGCCCGTCATCCTTGATCTGCAGCGGCCCGTCGAGCTGGCCGTCCTGCAGACGCCCCTTGAGCTGCTTGTCATCCTGCTGCAGATCCAGCGGTGTGATCGCCATGAGTGCTCCCTGTCAGTTGACTTGCACCAGCCCGCCCTTGATGGTCAGCATGCCGCCACCATCGACAGTCTGCGAAGCCGCGCCCTTGTTGGTCAGGCTTATCCCGGCATCGTTGGTCAGTGTGGTGCCGGCCTTGTTGTCCAGCGATGTACCGGCCTGATTGGTCAAGGCAGTTCCGGCCTTGTGGGTGATCGAGGTACTGGCCGACGTGGCCAGATCGGCGCCACTTTTGATGGTGAAGCTGCCGCCACTTTGCAGGGTCAGGGTGCCGCTGACTTTGATCGTCAGGTTGCCGTCGACGGTCAGGCTGTAATCGCCGGTGACTTTGTCGGTGTAGTTGCCGCCGGTGCTGTGATTCTGATCGGCACCGACTTTCACCGTGCGGCTGTCCTTGACGTCCAGGGTGTCGCTGCCGGTTTGAATCGTGACGCTGCGTTTGCCTTTCTCCAGGGTCACGGTCTCGTCGCCGTCCTTGACCGTGCGGGTGCGTGCATTCTGTACGGTGAGGGTTTCGTCGTGGCCGACGGTGGCGGTGGTGTCGTTGAGGACATTGATCTTCAGGTCTTTCTGCGCCTGCAAAAACACCTCTTCGGCATCCTTCTTGTCCTCAAAACGCAGCTCGTTGAAACCACCGCCACCCTTGGATGACTGCGTCTTGATCCCCGACTGGGTCTGATTGGCCGGCAAGGCGTAGGGCAGGGCGTTGTCGCCGTTGTACACGCAACCGGTGACCAGCGGCCGGTCGGGATCGCCGTCGATAAAGGTCACGATGACTTCCTGACCGATGCGCGGAATGAACTGCATGCCGAAGCCTTTGCCGCTCCACGGCAACACCACGCGCACCCAGCAGGAACTGGTTTCATCGTTCTTGCCGTCGCGATCCCACGGGAACTGCAACTTGATCCGGCCGTACTCGTCGGTCCAGATTTCTTCGCCAGACTTGCCCACGACAATGGCGGTCTGCGGATGCATGCGCGGTTTCGGCGTGGTGCGTTGCGCGCGGAACGGCGTGGCTTTGGGGATCGCTTCAAAACGGTTGCGATAGCGTTCGTGGCTGACGTCATGGGTGACCTGCGTTACCACCCAGTCGATATTCAGGCTCGCGTCTTCATGCCCGTCGAGGGTGAACCAGTGCCCCGGCACCAGCCAGCGACAGTCGCTTTCACCGACAAAACGCTTCTCTTCGCTGCGCAAACCCTCAATCCGTTGCTTGGTCAGCGCATCGCCCCGGGCCTTGGCGTTGTAACCGCCCGGATGCTCGTAGATCGAACGCGGCCCGGCCACCGCTTCCGCCTGGCCATACAGCGATGTGGTCGGCGTGGTGAATTCGTAATCCGTGGCCCGATACACCCCGGCTACCGCTTGCAGGCACACCTGCCCGGCGCGAATTCCGTGTAACTCACGCTCACCCATTCCCTGACCCAGATACTTGACCTTCGGCCCGTTGGGGATCGCTACGAAGGCGTCGTTGCTGTCACCGAGCACCAGCGTGTGTTTGCCGCTGTCGTGGGTGAAAAACCAGAAAATGCCGTCTTCTTCCAGCAACCGCGAAACAAATGCGAAATCGGTTTCGCCGTACTGCAC
The DNA here is from genome assembly GCF_037626295.1 of Pseudomonas sp. LF-5. Lineage (NCBI taxonomy): Bacteria > Pseudomonadati > Pseudomonadota > Gammaproteobacteria > Pseudomonadales > Pseudomonadaceae > Pseudomonas > Pseudomonas sp. LF-5. Next base: position 1,458,586 of record NZ_JARKMT010000001.1, on the reverse strand, counting down.
GCAGTATTCGCGCGGTGTGTAACTGCCGCTCAGCGACAGCTTGAAATCGGTAAAGCCGTGGGCCTTGAAAATCGTCGTGACAATGTCCGAAGTGGCGAGGTTCTGGAACACCCGGTTATTGCTCGCCAGGGTCAGCCACCACAGCCACGGCCTTAACAGCAACTGGTAGCGCTCGGCCGTGGCATCGGCGGGCAGTTGGCGGATTTCGGCAACCAGCGCATCGAACGGGCGCAGTTGCGCGTCATTGTGCAGGGTGGTGGTGACGTGGGTGGCAATGGCATTGGTCAGCGTCAGAGAGGCGCCGTCATTCACGCCGTTGAGGGTTTGCGATCCGAGTGAGTTGAGCGCTTCTTCACCGGACAGTGATTCAGGGTAAAGCGCCGACAGCGAGGGGGCGGTGAGGGAGAGGGTGGTGTTGCTGTCAGTCGAGCGAGTCATGAGCAATCTCGAGAGGGGAAAAACTATTCATAGTCGATACCCGTTACATACAGCGTGAGCTTTGCGCTGCTGCCGATTGCTCCGGACACGGCGGGAAATTCGATGATGGCCGGCCATGTCACGCCAATCTGTTTCTTGAAGCGAAAATGCCCTGTCAGATTGCTCGTTGATGTCACCCGCAAAGTCTTTGCGCTCGTCCAGGCCCAATACGTAGCGTCAAGCGGAGCTTCCATCTCTACCGGTGAAGACTTGAAGGAGCCAAAACGCAGGGTTATCCGCTGCTCACCGGCGCCGAGCCGGTTTTTCAATGCGGCACTCAGATAGGGATCTTCTGCGATATGCACGAGAAAGGTCGCTTCTTCATCATGTCGTTTGCCGAAGTAAAACACCGGGAAGTGGTCGCTCCGAATTACGTCGCCATAACTGATACGTCTGATGGCTTTATAACCGCCGGTACCGTTCGGGATGCACTGCGCTCGGCCGTCGCATTCGCAATTCCAGCGATAGGTATCGGTGACGTAGGCGTAGTCGAGAACCCGAGGGGTGGCAACATACTCGTCCTCGCAGATTCCCTCATCCCACCGATAGCTTGTATTCCAGCTTTCCTGGGAACGCACAGGCACATCAATGCCTTGTTCGTCGTCGAACACATACTCGACATTGTTGCGCCAATCCAGTCTGGCCTCCTTGAGCGTCTTGTTGGTGATCTGAATATGGGTGCCGGCTGTGGCGGGTGGGACGGGCTTCAGCGGTCTGTGCTCGGGAGGCCTGATTTCCTTGTGATTCTCGTGAGGCTCGGCATTCAGGTCGCCGCCGAAGAAAATCAGTTCGCGAAATTTTTCACGCTTGTTGGCAACGATAAAGTTGATGGTTTCGGCCGTGATTTCGGCCGCCTTATAAGATGAGTTGGCATGATAGAAGGCCAGGGCGTCGCCATTGTATTTATGTCGTATGACGATCGGTGCGCGCCGCTCGGAAGCGCCCAGTATGTAGTCGGAGAGCATCTCGAAGGCTCCTGCCAGTTCATTGCGCACGAACACCATCGAACCTAAAGTCGTGTCGATTCGCGCGCCGCCCTCGTTGTCCAGCGCATGCACCAACCGGTATCCGCGCGATTCCAGCAACTTCTCTGCGCTGACATTGGGCGCCCCGGTCGTGCCCGTTTCAAAGAGTGCAAGAATATCGGGCCGCTTGAGCAGCAATACTTTGCTCAGGTAAGCGGCCTTTGCCTGGTATGCCTCTGATTCTTTTTTGCTCTGGTTATGGAAGTGCTGCGTATTCCATATAAGAATTTTGTAGGGCATCGCGAATACCTGCAAAGAAGTCGAACACTTACGAGAAAGGGCGCGACGCAGCTTTTCCTGTGTCGTTCACTCTAAAACCCACTCCGCCAGTTTCCCTGTCACCTGCGTCATCAACACGTTCTCGACATCCCGCGCACCCGCCGCGCTGCACTTGGCGAGTACCGCTTTAACGATTCCCGAATCAAACTCGAACTGTTTGCCCGTTGCCGCCTTGTAACGGCCCCGCAGTTTTTCCAGTTTCGCCAACACAATCCCCTCCAGCGTCGCTTCATCCAGCGGTCGATAGGCGACCACGGTCATGCGCGCCAGAAACGCCGGGCGGAAGGCTTGCAAGAGGACTTTGTGCAGTGCCTCGTTGAAGGCATCCGAGCCGAGTTGCGCGGCGGGTGTATCCAGCAATAGCTCCGCGCCGACGTTGCTGGTGGCGAGCATCACAGTGTTTTTGAAGTCCACCACCAAGCCGGTGCCATCCTCCATCAAGCCCTTGTCGAAAACGTTGTAGAACGCTTCGAGCACATCCGGATGGGCCTTCTCGATTTCGTCCAGCAGCACCACCGAATACGGTTTGCGTCGCACCGCTTCGGTCAGCACTCCGCCGCTGCCATAACCGACATAACCGGGTGGCGCGCCTTTGAGTTGGCTGACGGTGTGGGCTTCCTGATATTCGGAAAGGTTGATGCTGATCAGGTTGCGTTCGCCGCCATACAAGGCGTCGGCGAGTGCATACGCAGTTTCGGTTTTGCCTACGCCTGTGGGGCCGACCAGCAGGAACACACCGACCGGTTTCTGTGGATCGGTCAGACCGGCGCGATACGCCTGCAAGCGCTGGGCAATGGTGTTGAGCGCGGTGCTCTGGCCCATCACCCGTTGACCCATGCGGGTGCCGAGGGTGCGTACGGCGTGGGCTTCGTCGGCGAGCATTTTGCCAACGGGGATGCCGGTCCAGCCGGCGATCACCGCAGCGACGGTTTTTGCGTCGACCTGTTCGGGCACCAGCGGATCGTCCTGGCGAATCGCGTCCAGTCCCGCCTCGAGGCGCAGCAGTTCGGCGGCCAGGTGGTCGATGCGGCTGTCGGTGGCTTCATCGGGTTTGTCGCTGTCGGCGCGTTCGCTCAAGTCGAGCAATTCGCGGCGTGTGTCGAGCAGTTCGCGCACGGCCACGCGTTCTTCGCTCCAGCGGGTTTCCAGTTCGCGGATCGCCTGCACGTTGCCCTGCGATTCGCTTTCCAGCAGGGTGATGCGTTCGCGGTGATCGAGGCCTGTGGCTTGCTCGCGGCGCAGGCGTTCGACTTCGTTCTTGAGGCTGTTTTGCCGATGACGCAGGCTTTCCAGCGGCGGCGGCACATCGTGCTGGCCGAGGGCGACTCGGGCACACGCGGTGTCGAGCACGCTGATGGCCTTGTCCGGTAACTGGCGACCGGAGATGTAGCGGTGCGAAAGTTTCACCGCTTCGTGGATCGCCGCATCGAGCACTTGCACGCCGTGGTGCTGTTCAAGTTTGGCGGCTACGCCACGGAGCATTTCCACGGCGGTGATTTCGTCCGGCTCTTCCACCTGCACCAGTTGAAAACGACGGGCGAGGGCCGGGTCTTTCTCGAAGTATTTTTTGTACTCCATCCACGTTGTGGCCGCGAGCGTGCGCAACTCGCCACGGGCCAGCGCCGGCTTCAGCAGGTTGGCCGCATCGCTGCCACCCTCGGCACCGCCGGCACCGATCAGGGTGTGGGCTTCGTCGATGAACAGGATGATCGGTTTGTCGGCACTGCGGACCGCGTCGATCACGCCTTTGAGCCGTTGTTCGAACTCGCCTTTGACCCCGGCGCCGGCCTGCAACAGGCCTAGGTCGAGCACACGCAGGCTGACCTCCTGCAACGACGGCGGCACGTCACCGGCGGCGATGCGCAAGGCCAGGCCTTCGACCACGGCGGTTTTGCCCACGCCCGGTGCGCCGACCAGAATCGGGTTGTTCTGCCGGCGACGTAGCAGGATGTCGATGCATTGACGGATTTCGCCATCGCGACCCACGATCGGGTCGATGCGCCCGGCATGGGCATCGGCGGTCAGATCCTGGGTGTATTGATCCAGCACCGAATCCTGTCGTGGCGCAGGATTTCCAGAGGAAGCCGCGGAACGCGGGCCGACATGTTCACGGGAGTTTTCGGTCCACTCCAGCAAGTTCGCCCGCAGCGCTTCTTTGGGAATTCGCAGTAACGACGAGGCGCTGTTGAGCAGCAGACTGCGGCGCTCATCACGGTCAATCAGTGCCAGCAACAACAACCCCGAACGAATGCTGTCGAGCCCCAGCACACTGGCCTGCACCACCGCATCTTCGAGCAGGCCCAAGGTGTGCGATGACAGCGCTGGCGTGCGCGTGCTGCCGGCCTTGAACAGGTCGAGTGCCTTGTTGATTTCCGCACTCAGCGCATCCCGTTCCAGCCCGAAACGCGGCAGCAGAAAAGCAAAGTCGCCACCCTCGATGTCGAGCAATTCCAGCAACAGGTGTTCGATCTCGACAAAGTGATGGCCGCGCTGCAAACAGCGTTGCGCGGCGCGTTCGAGGGCGCGGCGGTTGTCCGGGTTGAGGCGTCCGATCAGGCTGGCCAGTTCCATTTTCAGGTGATCTCCAGCTGACGCAGACGGGTTTCGATGCGTTGCACGGCAAGGCTGGCCTGGCGTTGCAGGCCGCCGTTCCAGCTCAGCAGCGTCGGCACCTGCCGGCCGAGTTTCAGCGGCCCGGCACCGCGCACCAGCAACACCAGTTTCACGTCCAGATCCGGGCCGAAATACAACGCGGCAAGGCTGGCCAGCGCCGGATGCACTTCGCCATCGGGCAGGAACCGTGCGGCCTGCGCCGACGGCAATGGCCCGAGTGTCAGGCGAATGCCGGCGTGCTCATCCCAGACCCGCGTGCCGGCCACCGCTGTACGGCCCAATTGCAGGTTGCGGCCGCCGGCCTGCATCAGGCTGCGGCTGGCCATTGGAATTTCGCGCCAGGCACCTTCGTAGGCACTCAGCGCGACCGGCACGGCAAACTGTTCGCGGACAATCGCCGCGAACCCGGCCAGCGACCGGCGGCCATCGGCGAACAACGCGGTGCAGGCCAGCACCGCGCAATCCGGCACGGCCTGGCGCTCCTGCAACGACTTGGGTAACAACCCGGTCAGTGCGCGCAATTGCGCCTGCACCGGCGACGCTCCCGGCGTGACGAAACCCAAGGCTATCCGGTGTTTGCGCATCACCTTGTACAGCAGGCTGAGCAGGCGATGCTGGAACAGATCGAGGAACTCGGCCGGCGCATGATCCTTGGCCCGGGCGCGTTGTTGCAGCCATTCCTGATAGGCGTAGGGCAGGGGGCCGTCGGGACCGCCGAGGCCGAACACCGGCGTGTCGAGGGTCAGCGGCTCGCCCGGCGCTTCGCGCAGGCTTTCGATCTGGCTGGCGGCGAACATCGGCGTCAACGGCCCACGCAGTTTCACCGCTTCGGCCTGGGGCGAAGTGCCGCTGCCGAGGGATTCGGCCTGCGGCTGTTCGCGTTCCAGCAGCAACAGCGCCTGCAACAACTCGAACGCCTGCGGATCGCGGCGCAGACGCTGGCTCAGGGTCAGAGCGACAGGGGCATGCCGGCTTGGGGTTGCCATGCCTTGACCTCCTTGTCGTCCTGTATCAATACCGTGCGCACAAAGCGATTGGCCGTGGCGTACAGCGAAAAGAACTGCGCCAGCACGGCGCAAAACAACACCGCGCTACTGCCGACAAAGTGCTGCGGATCGAGCTGCACTTGCACCTCCAGACCATTGCGCCAACCGCGCCAGGCGTCAGCCCCGACGTGACCGATGATCCGCTCGGCATGCAGGCTCAACAGGCCTTCGATCTGGCGCAGGGCACTGGCTTCATCGCGCAGGTTGTGCAACTGCAGAATTTCTTTCAGCGCATCGAGCGCCTGTGGGCCTTCGACCAGTGACAGGTGATTGAGGGTCAGTTGCGACACCAGCCGCCAGCGTGAATCACCGTCCAGCCGTGGCAGACTTTGTGGACTGGGCGGGTTGCGCAGACGTGCCCAGGCCACCGGTCCCGGGCGCTCGAATCCCAACGGTGTGCCGGCCGGCAGGCTTTGCGCCAGGTGGCGATTGGTGCAGAGCAGTTCGGCGGTGAGGCTGTAATCAGGCAAATCCGTCTGCGGCTCGAAGCGGGTGTCGACCACGCTGACCAACAGGTCGCTGCCGAGGCGGTTCGGTGTCATGCCGCTGACCCGTCGTGCATGCCAGTAACGCTGCTGATCGCCACCGCTGTGCTGACTGCCGTAGTAGGCCGGCAAGCGTTGCACCCCCGCGCTAGAGCTGGCGCGCATGCCGCGAATGCTGTGGATCTCCACGCTGTTCTCGCGGTGGCTGTCGGCAATCAGGCGGTATTCGCTGTGGGTCCCATCGGGACGCAGCGGCTCGGAGGTCCGCGGAAACAGGTTGATCACCGGCGCGCAACCGAGGGCGATATCACTGGCCTGCAAATGCACGCGACTGCCCGGTGCGCGGTCGAAGACGATGTACAGATACAGCGTCTGGCTGTCGCTGGTCACGCCGCGCAAGGGCAGGTCGAAGAAGTGGAATTTGTCCGCAAAGGCAAAGTATTCGGCCAGCAGGCGCATGCCCGGATGCACACCGTCTTCGTCGGGTAACAGCGCTTCGTCGTCGGCAAATCCGACAATCTGCGGCAGACCTTTCAGCGGCGTCGGAACGCTGCCCGGTGAGCCGGCCAGAACCTGCATCGCATGGGCACCGAGCAAGTCATAGAGGCAGGCATTGATCACCGGCGACGCTGCCAGGTGAATGCGCAACTGTTCGATGCCGAGCCCCGCCCATTGGCTTTCGCCCAGGCAACGCAGGCTCAGGCGCAAGGCCGAGCGCGACTGTGCAACACCCGTCAGCGCCTGGGCTTCGTCACTGCCGAGGATCAAGGCTTCAGTCACTTCGACAGGCCACAAGTGCACGGCAGCCGTGCTGCGAAAGTGAATGCTCTGGCCCTTGTCGGTGGTGACGAATAATGGCGTGTCGCGGGGCAGGGGATAGCCTTCGTCGAGATTGCCTTTGCTCGGGTCCGGCTCGAACTGGACGATGGCGCAGGAGGGCAGCGGGCGCATGGCCAAGGGATAAAGCTGTTCGAGCAGCGCGTCGCTGAATTCGGCGTAATCGTCATCCAGGCGTCGTTGCAGACGGGCGGCGAGCAGGGCAAAGCCTTCCAGCAAGCGTTCGACATGCGGGTCGGGGCATTCACCGGGTGACAACTCCAGGCGCCGCGCGACTTTCGGATAGCGTTCGGCAAACTGGCTGCCGGCGTGTCGCAGCCAGGTCAGTTCGCGTTGGTAGTAATCGAGCAGTTGCGCGTCAATCGAGTCGCTCATGGCGCACCTCCAGGCCCTGGCCGCCGGGCTCGATGACAAACGCCACCGGCCAGTGTTGCTGGCCACTGCGCAACTCGCCGAGCAGGCGAATGCTCAATTGTTGCGGGTGTTCGGGCACCGGATTGACCTGCACCTCGCCGAGTTTCAGGCGCGGTTCGAAATGGGTGATGGCTTCGCGGATGTCCCGCGCCAGTTGCCGGCGGTCATCGCTGCGCTGTTGTTGCAAGGCGCTCCAGTCGGCGATGCCGTAGTCGATCACGCTGGGCGGCCGGGTCAGTGGGCGTGAGCCGCGACGGGTGTTGAACAGGCGCCCGAGCTCGGCATGCACCGAGTCGAGCAACGCCTGCCGATCAAACTCCCGTGCGCCCTCGGCCTCGCTGGACGCGAGGCGTTCGAACAGCGGCGCGCGGATCCCGGTGCCAGCCATGGCCAGGGCGACCGGTTACTTGCTGGCCTTGTTGGCCGCCAGATCCCAGACCGTACCGGCGGTGCCTTCCTTGGTGCCGTCGTCTTTCTGCGCGGTGAGTTCCCATTTGATTTTGGTGAAGTTCAGCGACAGGGTTTCCACCGGTTTGCCACCGGTGCCACCGCTGACACTGACGTTGGACAGCACGACATTGGTCAGGGTGTAGATGATGAATGGCATCAACTGCCCGCTGCCCTCGGCGGCATTGCGGCCGATGGTGATCTTCGCTTCGGGAATCGGTTTGCCCGCGCAGCAGTATTCGTTGAGCGACGGCGTTGAGCTGTCGACGAATTTGGTCAGGGTGAATTCACCAATGTGTGGCCGGCCCGACGTGCGCTCCGAGTTGCTGACGTCATTGGTGACCTGCATGGCCACGTTGTGGCTGTAGGACATGACTTCGATCTTGTCCTTGTAACCCTCGAGCAGGCTGTCGCCTTTGATGTCGCCACCGAGGTCGAGAATGATTGCATCCATCGCTTGAAACTCCTGAAAGGTATCACGCTAGATATAGGGCAGGCCCCCGCCGCACGGGCGGCGGGGGCAGCAGGTCAGGCAGCAACCGGTGGCGGCAAGGTCGCCACCAGGCGAATCGACGCCGTCAGTTCCTCCAGCTGAAAGTGCGGCCGCAGAAACACCGTCGCGCGGTAGGCCCCCGGCTTGCCGGCCACCTCGGTGACATCCACCCGCGCTTCGCGCAACGGGTACTGCGCCTTGATTTCCTGCGGCGCGTTGTCGTTGATCAGCACGTAGTCGGCGATCCAGTTATTGAGGTAGGTCTGCACGTTGTCGCGGGTCATGAAACTGCCGACCTTGTCGCGCATGATCACCTTCAGGTAATGGGCGAAGCGCGAGGCTGCGAGCACGTACGGCAACATCGCCGAGATCCGCGCGTTGGCATTGGCCTCGTTGGTGTTGTAGACCTTGGATTTGTTGGTGGTCTGGCCGCCGAAGAACACCGCGATGTCGCTGTTTTTCTTGTGGCACAGGGCGATGAAACCGAGGTCGTTGAGTTCCTTCTCGCGGCGGTCGGTAATGGCCACTTCGGTGGGGCATTTCAGCGACAGGTCGCCGGAGCTGGTCCGGAAGGTGTGCGCCGGCAGGCCTTCCACCGCACCACCGCCTTCAGCGCCGCGAATCGCCGCGCACCAGCCATACTTGGCAAACGCTTCGGTGATGCGTTGCGACAGTGCCCACGCGGCATTGCCCCACAGGTATTTGCTGTGGTCGGTGCCGTTGACGTCTTCGACGTAATTGATGCCTTCCACCGGTGAAGTGTCCGGGCCATAGGGCAGGCGCAGGAGGAAGTGCGGCAGCACCAGCGACACATAACGCGAGTCTTCGCTCTCGCGGAACGAGCGCCACTTGATCAGTTCCTGACTCTCGAAAACTTTCGACAGATCGCGCGGCACCGCCAGTTCGGTGAAGCTGTTCATGTCGAACAGCCGAGGACTGGCGGCGGCAATGAACGGTGCGTGCGCGGCGGCGGCGACGTTCGACAGTTTCTCCAGCAGGCCGATGTCCTGCGGGTGACGACCAAAGGTGTAGTCACCCACCAGCAGGCTGAACGGATGCCCGCCGAAGGTGCCGTATTCCTCTTCGTAGATCTTCTTGAACAGCGCGCTCTGGTCGAATTCGACGGCTTTCTCCAGATCGTTCTGCAGCTCTTTCTGCGTGACGTTCAGCAGGCGCAACTTGAGGCGGGTGCTGGTTTCGGTGTTCTGCACCAACATGTGCAAACCGCGCCACGAGGCTTCGAGTTTTTGCAGGTCGGGGTGGTGTAGCACCTCGTTGAGCTGAGCGCTGATGAGTTCGTCGATCTGGCTGATGCGGTCGTTGATCATCGCCACGGTGTCCTTGTCGATGGCCATGCCTTCGTCGAGCACCTGGGTGGCGAATTCCGCGAGCATGTCGCGGGCGTAATCCTGCTGACTGTCATCGTGGGCCATGCGGCCTTCGGCGATGATCCGGTCGAGCAGGGATAAAGTCTCGGCTGCAGCATTGTCGCTGGCTTGATTCTGGGCGGCGGCGGGCATGACGGATGCTCCCTCGGTTAAGTGGATGATCAGGCTTGCGGTTCGGCCGGCGCCTCGGCATCAGCTGCCGGGGTAGCGGTGTCCGGGCGGGCCGACTTGATCTCTTGCAGGCCTTCGGTGTTGGCGATCACGTCGCGCAACAGCTTGTCCAGATCATCGTTGCCGTCGAGTTTGGTCAGCAGATCGCGCAGACGCTGGCGGGCCTCGAACAGGCGCCGCAGCGGCGTGACTTGCTCGACCACCTTGACCGGATCGAAGTCGTCGATGTGCTTGAAGTTGAGTTCGATGTTGAGCTTGCTGTCGTCGCCGCTCAGGGTGTTGTTGACTTGCAGCGTGGCGCGCGGGCCGATCGAGGCGAGCACTTCGTTGAAGTTGTCGCGGTCGATTTCGGTAAACCGCCGTTCATTCAGTTTTGCCAATGGCTCAAGCGGTTTGCCCGAGAGGTCGGCGAGGATCCCGACTACCAGGGGCAATTCCTTTTTCTCGATGGCGTTGCCGATTTCGACGTCGTAGGTGATTTGCACCCGGGGCGGGCGCACCCGGTCGAGCTTGTGCTGAGTACTTTCTGCCATGACGGCGGACTCCGATGCGTTGGGCGGGCGCAATGCATCGGGAGGCCCGTTCATCGCTTTCCCTTACTGGACCGTAGGTTAGAAAGGGGAGCAGATGACCTGTCGTTCCTTTGACAAACCTTCCTCATTCGGCGGTAGCAGCCGAACTACCCAAGACGCTAGAACAGGTCTATAAAAATGCAAGCAAAAAAACATTTTTGGACAGGGTCGGGAAAAGGAAAATTCATTTTGTACGGACGTTTTTTTGTAGCGATGGTGTTTGCGCTCATGGCCGGCTGTTCCTTCTTCGGGCCGAAGGTGGACCTCGACAGCCTGACCCTCGACGTCGCACCGAAGGCCAATGACGACACGCCGATTGCCGTGGATTTCATTGCGGTCGCCGACCCGGATCTGCTCAAGCAACTCTCGGGCATCAGCGCCAGTCAGTGGTTTGCCGGACGCGAGCAGTACCAGCGCGACTATCGTCAGTTGATGAGCGTGTGGGGACTGGAGCTGGTGCCGGGACAATTCATCGACCGCCAACCCTTCCCGCTGGGGGGCAAGAAGGCCGCTGGACTTTTGGTCTTCGCCAGCTATAACACACCCGGAGCGCACCGATTGCGCCTCGATGACCAGAGCGAAGCGTGGCTGAAATTCGACAGTCGCGAGATGACGCTGGTCAATCCCACCGAGCACTGAAACACCACCGCTGCCGCCGGATCGCGGCGTAGTCGAAGGGAGTCGTATGAGTCTGCTACCTGACGCGGTTTGCTGGCACGAAGGCATGCAATTGCTGCCGCAGCATTTTCAGTTGCAAGGGCTGCGGGCCGAAGCGCTCGGGGCGCATCTGGCGCAGGCGTGCAACCCGTGGTTCTGGGGCGTCAGCCATATGGAATTCGACCCGTCGGCGCTGAGCGCAGGCGTGGTGCGGGTGGTGTCGCTGCAAGGCACTCTGCCCGACGGTTTGCCGGTGGACTTGCAGGCCGGGATCGGCCCGACCCTGGAGCTGGACGTCAGCACCGCGATCGACACCACCGACGATGCCACCGTCACCGTGTATCTGGCGATCAGCCCGATGTGGCGCGCCGGGCAATTGCTGCCGCTCAAGGGCCGTTTGCAGTCGGTGGTCGGCGAGGCCTTGCCGGACCTCACCAGCGGCGAATTCCCTGAGTCGATCACGGTCTGGCGACCCAACCCACGGCTGTGCACGCAACTGAACAAGGCGGATTCGATCTGCCTGCCGCTGTTGAAGATCCGCAAGGAGGGTGGTGGTTTTTTGCCGCTGACCTACACCGCACCGACGCCGCTGCTGTTGCCGGAGTCGCCACTGGGCCGCCGCATCGCCGGACTCTGCGCGCGGGCGCGGGAGAAGTGCCTGTTTCTTGGTGGCCGCTTGCGTCAGGCGCAACAGGCCGGCAATCAGGACGATGCCCTGGAAATCCGTCGCCAGTTGACCGCACTGTGGGCGCGTCTGCCGGAAGTCGAAGGCGCACTCAACAGCCGCATCGCCCACCCGCAAAGTCTCTACGTGCACTTGCTCGGTCTGGCTGGCGCGTGGTCGGCGCTTGATCCGCTGGCCGGGGTGCCGGCGTTTGTGCCGCTGGATTTTCTTGAGTTACAGCGCGGTTACGACGCCGTGTTGCAGTGGCTGGAAACCACCCTGGAACTGATCCGTGCCGGTTATCGCAGCCTGCCATTCGAACGCAGTGAACAGCACTTTTCGATCCAGTTGCCCGACGAGCAGCCGAGCCAGCGTCTGGTCATCGGCCTGCGCATGCCCAACGGCGCCAGCGAGCAGGCTGCCGGCGACTGGCTGCGTGGCGCGATCATCGCTTCGGCGCCGCATATCGCCTTGCTCAGCCGTCAGCGCATGAGCGGTTTGCCCCATCAGGCGATGAGTCGCAGCGAACAAGTGGCCTACAGCGTCGGCGATGACACGCGCCTGTTTGTGGTCACGGCCGAAGGCGCCTGGTTCGACGCACAACTGCCGCTGACCATCGCCGCGCCTGCCGCGAAGCTGACCAGCAGCCCCTGGCAGGTGGTGCTGTTTGTCGCCCAGAACAGTGAAAGTGCCTGATCACACAAGGAACGCCGTATGTCGCAGGGAAGTGCCGCAAGCCTGGGGTTGCAGGACGCACCGTTGAGCAGCGCGTTCCGCCAGACGTGGCAGCAATGGCAACAGGATTGGGCACAATTGCCCAAGGACAGCGAGGACGAAGCGGCGCTGGTGGACACCGTGGTCGAACTGTCGACCCAGGCTTCGCAGCGACTGTGGCGCACGGCATATTCGCGGGTCGGCGACTCGGCGACCGAGCAGGTCAAGGCGCTGGTGTACGCGTTCGTCGCACTGGTCGATGAAACCCTGCTGTTCAGCCCGTGGCCGGGACAAGCGGCGTGGCAGGACAAACCACTGGAGTCGCGGCTGTATTCCAGTCGCCAGGCTGGCGAGCAAGTGCCGGCGGCCATTCAAACCCTGCTCGATGAACAACAACCGACCACCCGCGACCTGGCCAACGTGTATTTGCAATGCCTGATTCTCGGCTTTCACGGGCGTCTGCGCGGCGAACACAGCCAGGCGCAGCTGGCGAAATGGCGGCTGGCGCTGTTCAACTTTGCCTGGCAGGACGACGCCACTTACGACGATGTCAGTCAGCGACTGGTGCAACCGTCGCTGGCCGCGCCGTTGCAGTTGCCGGTCCGCACGGCGCTGCCGGACGGCTTTCGTCTGGCGCTGGGCATTCTGGCAATGGTGTTGCTGTTGACCGGGTTCGGCCAGCTGCTCTGGCGTGACATTCGCTCCGAGCTGGAACCGGTGCTGCAAATGACCGATTCCGTGGCCACGCCGGAGCAAGACTCATGAGCACCCTGACGATTGTCGCGTGGGTCGTCGGGTTGCTGTTGCTGCTGGTGATCATCGCTGTGGCGGTGTGGTGGCTGCGCACCCAGAGTGGTGCGGCGATCCGCAGTTTCTATGCGGCCGTACGCCATATGGAACAGGAGCAGGGCAGTCGCGATCGGTATGAGATGCCGTGGCTGCTGATGCTCGGCGATGAAACTCAAGGTACGCAGCTGGTCACTGAATGGCATTTGCAACCCACCGACAAACCGGCGTGGTTCGGTCGTTGGTGGTCGGACCCCGAGGGCGCGGTGCTGGTGGTGCCGCAGGCGCTGTTCTTGCCGGACGACGGCATGCATCTGCAACGCGGTGGCTGGTGGCGGCTGCTCGGGTTGATCCTGCGCCTGCGCAGTAAACGGCCACTGGACGGCGTGATCTGGACCGTGCCGGTCAGCCACCTGAGCAATCTGGAGCAGGCAGCGAGCCTCGGTCTGGCCGCACGCCGCCGCTTCATTGATCTGCTGCAACGCTTTGGCTTGAGCGTGCCGGTGTACGTGATCGTTACGGGACTTGAAGAGTTGCCGGGGTTTCAGGAGCTGATTGATGCCTTGCCCGATGAGGCTCGTGAACGCACCTTGGGCTGGTCGTCGCCCTACGCGCGCGATGCCGTGTGGCAAGGGCAGTGGAGCGATCAGGCGCTGGATCGTATTCATCGTGCCGTGGCTGAAGCAGTGATCGAAATCGGCACCTTGTCCGGGCATCTGAGCGCCGATCTGTATGCGTTGCCCGAGCGTCTGGAAACCCTGCGCCGTGGTTTGCAGAGTGTGCTGGAGCCGGTTTTTCAGGGTAACGCGCAGGGTGAGGCGCCGTGCTTTCGCGGGGTGTACTTCAGTGCGAGTCAGGCGAGCGAGGACGCCAGGGACGGTTTTTCCGCCGATGACAGCGGTTTGCAGCAAAGTGTGTTCGTGCGCCAGTTGTGGCGTCAGCGTCTGGTCGGCGAACGGGGCCTGGCGCAAGGGGTGCCGCGCCTGTTGCGCCTGCGTCAGCGCTGGCAACGGCTGACCGCCGGGGTGGCGCTGGTGGTCGGGGTGATCTGGGCGGTGGCGATGCTGTGGGTCTGGCACCAGTCGGTCAAGGATGCCCACGAGCTGGCGCGGCTGATGCAGGGTGCGCAGAAGAGCTACGTGGCGGTCACCGATGACGCACATCGGCTCGAGCCGACCCGGCGCAACGTGCAGAGTTTCTGGCGGGTGCTGGAGCGCGCACCGCACTGGCACTATGTGTCGCTGGCGTTTCCGACCTCGTGGTTTTCCTCCCTCGACACTCAGCTCGAACAAGAGGTGTTCAAGTCAACGCAACGCCACATGCTCGTGCCTCTGCACGAGTGGCTGGTCGACGAACTGGACAGGATCAAGGCGATCCGCGCCACCGACCGACGCAGCAGCCTCGAAAGCGAAGACCCGGCGCAGTGGCAGAACTATCAGAAGGCGAGCGATCTGGTCGACCGCGCGCTGCGCCTCGAGTTGCAGAACCAATTGTTCGGGGAGGTCCAGAACAATCAACGGGCGCCGCTGGATGACCTGGTGAAACTGAGCAACAGCGCGCTGTCGCTCAATCTCAACGCGGCGACCTTGCCCCATGCGGCGTACTACAACCGCCTGCTGGCAGCGGGGGATGGCGGCGACTTGCAAGCGCTGGATCTGAGCGTCGAGCGGCCCTTGATCACCAGCCACTTTACCGGGCTGATGGAGCGTTGGCTCGATCAGTACTTCCTCGCCGACAACTTCGTCAGCAAGGCCGGATATCTCAAGCTGCACCTGGAGCAACTGGAGGCCGGCAGCGGCAACAGCCTGACCGAACTGGAAGACCTGCGGGCACTGATCGACGACCTGCAAGCGGCGATCGCCCTGACCAATTCCACCTGGAGCCGCGGCAAAGGCCAGGAACTGGTGCCGGGTTATCGAGAGTTTCTCGACAAGGTGCACAAAAGCATCTTGCTTGGCCCTGCCGTCGAGCAGCAACTGGAGGCCCAGGCGAGCAAGTTGCAGCAAAGTTTCCGCGATCAGTGGATCGCCCAGGTCGGCTCACGCGGCAACTTGCTGATCCAGCAGGGCAGTGGGCAACTGGCGTTGCAGGAACATGTGGTCAAACTCGACAACGCGGTGCAGGCGCTGTTCAAACGTGACTTCGTTTCGGTCGCTCTGCGCGCCAGTCAGGACAGCGCCAATCTGCGAGGCCAGACCGTGGATGGCGATGACCTCAACACCTCGTTGAACTACTTCTCCAGTTACAAGAGTTACATCGCCGAAGAACTGCCGCGCATTCCGCCGGCTTATCGCGAAGCCTTGCTGCAAACCGCCGAAAGTGCTGCCGCGCAGGCGATGTGGCTGAGCCTCAAGGATCACGACGATCAAATGCATCCTTATGCGGTGTTCAATGTACAGGCCGAGCAGGCGATGGCGTTGCAAAAGGCCTTTGTCGAAGTGCATCGCAACGATCTTGCTGCGCGGCTGCAAGGCGCTCTCAATCGTCGGGCACTGGCGCAAATCGTTGGCGGTCTGGATGAAATCACCGCGCAACCGCTGTTTGGCGGGCGCACCGAAATCAGCCAGTGGGACGGCTCGAAAAACCTCGGCCTGCAACTCTATGGCGCGAACGATGTGCAGGACTTGAAGCTGAGCCTCAAGCAGCAGTTCAACACCATGCTCGGCATCACCGAACGGCGCACGTCGGCATTGCAGTGGTTGATGGCCCAACAGGGCAATCTGTCGGCGCTGGATTACGAGCGGGTCACCCAGTTCAGCGCACTCAATGACGAATTGCTCAAGTACAAGGAGGCGAACCCGGCGAGTTCACCGGCGCAGATCGAGCAACTGGTCAGCCGCGATTTCATCGAGATGGACACCGCCTCCTGCGTGCAGGTCCTGCAGACCGCCAACCTTGCTGCTGGCCGCGGGACCCTGGCGATGCGTGCGGTGGAATTGCAGCAGTCGGCCATGCAGCGTTGCCAGTACCTGCAGCAACAGCAGGCTGCGGCGGCGTGGAATGAACTGGCCAATTACTTCAATCAGTACCTGGCCGATCGCTTCCCCTTCGCCAACGGCGTGCAGGCGCAGGATGCCGACCCGGCGCGGGTCCAGCATTTTCTCGAGATCATCGACAAACGCCTGCCGGTGGCCCAGGCCGGGCTGGTGCTGAGCCAGAACCCCGAACGCCAGGCGGCAGAAGACTTCCTCAACCGCTTGAAGCAGGCCAGCACGTGGCTGACGCCGCTGTTCGTGCGCGACAAGAGTGGCATTCTCGGCGTTGAACTTGATGTGCGCTGGCGTACCGATCGCGAGGACGAAAAGGGCGCCGATCAGGTGATTGCCTGGGGGCTGCTCGCCGGCAGTCAGCAGATCAACTATCCCGCCGCCGAACAACCGAACCTGCGCTGGATGGTCGGCCAGCCTGTTCGCCTGACCCTGCGTTGGGCGCGCAACGGCAAGGAACGTCCAGTCAACGATCCGCTGCAACCGAACCTGGTGGTGCGTGATCTGGAAGCCGGTTGGGAATACGGCGGGCCGTGGTCGTTGCTGCGCATGATGCGTGCGCACTTCTCTGTGCAGCGTCAGCCGAGCATGGATTACACCGATTTTCCATTGACCTTGCGCCTGCCGGTGACGGCCTCGACAGACAGCGTCACCAGCGAATTCACGCGGATGTACGTGCGGCTGTCGCTGATGAGTCAGGGCTCGAAACTGCCGCTGGCGATTGCGCCGCTGCCGACCCGCGCACCGCGTTCACCGTTCCAGTTCACCGGCACCACGGCCGCCATTGAAACGCAGAAGGAGGGCCTGTGAGCCTGCCATTAACCCAACTGCCGGACTTGATTGATCAGTTGCTCGCACCGATCAGCGGCGAAGCGCCGTGTGGCGTCGATTTGCGTTATGAACGCGAGTTTGATCAGTTGCGTGATCTGCGTCGCGAAGATGATGCGAGCTTGCCGACCGGGGTCTGGCAGTCGACGCTGAAGCGGGCGAACTGGCCGGAAGTGGAGAAACTCACGACAACGTTATTGCTGGAACGCAGCAAGGACCTGATGCTCAGCGCCTGGCTGGGCGAGGCGTGGCTGCACCTGCAAGCGCTGGATGGACTGCCCGGCAGCCTGGCGTTGATCGCCGGGTTGTGCGAACGCTTTCCCGAGCATCTACACCCGCAGGCCGAGGACGGCGATCAGTCCTGGCGGGTCATCCCGCTGGAATGGCTGGTGCGGCGTTACAGTGAAATCCTGCTGACGCGGGTGCCATTGTTCGGCACCCGTAACAGTGATTTCGAGAGCTGCACCCTTGAGGTATGGCGGCGCTTGCAGCTGCAGCAGGTACAGGTCAACGACAGTAAAAATGCCAAGAGCTCGGCGGAAACCGCGCGCAACGAACAGAAGAAACTCAACGAACAGATCCGCGCCACGCCGTTGGCCTTTTGGCTGCGCACCCAGGGCAATCTGCTGCTGAGCCTGCAACATCTGCAACGGCTCGACATCTGGAGCGACGCCTATCTGGGCGAACAGGGCCCAGGGTTGCGGCCGTTGCAGGAAACCATTCAAGCGCTGCTGACGCTGGTTCAGGAGTTTATCGCCATGCACCCACAACAACCGGCGCCGCCACCGCCGCTCGCCGAAGCACCGCCCGCTGTGGCACAGCCTGAAGCGCAGGCGCCGGTTGCGCAGGTATTCCGCGAACCGGCCAGCCGTGAGGAGGCTTACCGGCAATTGCTGCTGATTGCCGAATACCTGGCCCGTACCGAACCCCACAGCCCGGTGCCGTATCTGATCCGGCGCGGGGTCGAGTGGGGCAACAAGCCGCTGAGCGAACTGCTCGGTGAATTGATCTCCGCCGATGCCGAATCGCGACGCCTGTGGACCTTGCTTGGCGTGCTCTAGTGCACGCGCTGGTTGGAGATTCGCGGCGGCAGGGCGATGGGGGTCAGCACCGGTTGCCCGGAGAAAAACGCCACGAGGTTTTTCCCCACCAGTTCCACCGTGCCTTGGGTGGCTTCCGGTGACAACCCGGCGACATGTGGCGTGAGCAACACGTTGCTGAGGGTTTTCAGCGCGTCGGGCACTTGTGGCTCATGATCGAACACGTCCAGTGCGGCGCCGGCAATGCGCCGTTGCTCGAGGGCGGCGATCAGATCTGCCGTGGCAATCACACTGGCGCGGGCGATATTGACGATAAAGCCTTTCGGCCCGAGGGCATCGAGCACCGCGCGCGTGACCAGCGATTGCGTGCCGATGCCGCCGGGAGTGGCGACGACGAGAAAATCCGAGGCTCTTGCCAGATCGGTCGGGGTCGAGCAAAAGGCGTAGGGCACGTCAGTGCGCACCTGGCGGCTGTGGTAACTGATTGCCATGTCGAAGCCCAGGTGGGCGCGTTTGGCAATCGCCATGCCCACCGCGCCGAGGCCGAGAACCCCCAGGCGTTTGCCCGCCAGCGACGGGCGCATGATCTTTGGCCACTCGCCCCGGCGCACCGCCGCATCGCAGCGCGGAATATCCCGCACCAGCGCCAGCAGCATGGCCATGGCGTGGTCGGCCACCGACGAGGCGTTGACCCCGGCGCCATTGGTGACGGTAATCCCGCGGTCACTGGCGGCTTGCAGATCGACCTGCTCGTAACCGGCGCCGATCACCGTGATGATCTTCAGCGCGGGCAGGGCGGCGATTTCTTCGGCGGTCAGGCCCAGTGGCCCGCGGGTCAATACGGCGTCGATGCGGCTACCCTGGCTGGCGATGGCCTGCGCGCGTTCGGCCGGCGTCGGCGCGAGAATCAGGTGAAAGCCCTGATGTTCGAGAATCGGCAGATAGTCATTGATGGTTTCAACCAGTACCAGAACGGTGGCGGGCATTGCGCGGCTCCTGAGATCGTCGGCGGGGTTGGTTCGCGAAAGTCGTAGCAGAGTGCTGATTGCGGAGCGGCCTGGCAATCTTTGTCATTCGCGCTGTGATTGATTCTGGACGCCTTCGCGCAAGAAGCAAGCGCACCGCAATACCGGCCATCCAGTGTGCCGGCATGATCACTGGGCTGCCCGGGCCCTGGTTTGTTCGGCGAGGGCAATCGGTTTGAAATCATAAGTGGGATAGAACTCGGTCCGGTAACTGCCCCACGCGGTGTTCTCCAGGGCGAGGTTGACTTCCGCCAGACGCGAAGCCGGGAAGCGCACGGTGACCACCTGGCCGATGCCCATCATGATGTTCCAGCTCACCACTTCGACGCCGGCCGGGGGGAAGGTTTCATAGAACCCCTGGCGGGCGAGCTGAGCCTTGATTTCGCTTAACGGTCGCGACTGATCGTGTTTCAGAAACACGGTGAGCATCATCGCGTTGTCCGGAGTGGCAGCCGCATGGTTTGCCGCTGGAGTGACGGCTTGTGCATGAACAGCGGTGCAGCAGACCGAAGCGACCAGCGCTGTCGACATCAGCAGTGTTTTAAGTTTTTGCATGGTGGGCATCCCGTTTTATTGTTTGATGGCCGGCCGGGGTTTCATCGGGCCGGTATTCATTGCCATATTCGTCGCGGGAAAATATAGGCCCGGATTGAAAGTCTGTTCAATGGCGGGGAAGTTGCTTGTAACAAATAAACTTTTAGTCATGTTTTGTTATGGTTTTATAAGGTGTTTTTAGTTGTAGGAAATATCTGAGTTCTTTGATGACTTATACGGTGGGTAATATTCTTTTCGCGCGATACAGGTGCGGGTTATTGCCAGTCACAATAAATACTTAAACAAAGTTGTAGGAAAATGAGCGCCAATAAAAGAGGACATTGACGCCGCCGCACTTTGGTGCAACGGCGCAGCCCCGGCTCAGAACGTCACATCGACACTGGTGAGCAGCCCTGCGAACACCGCGTGGCGGGAGGTGAAGGGCGGTCAACTGGCGTATTGCGCGATGCCATTGCCGAACGACCAGTTCTCTTTATTTACTTCCACCAGATTGATGAACACGTCTTCGAGACGGATGCCCAGTTGGGTGTTGAGGTTTTGGGCGATGGTCTGGTAGAGCGCTTTTTTCTGCTCCAGGGTGCGGCCTTCGTTGAGCGTTATCTGGATGATTACCAATTGGTCTGTGCGCTGGATGCCCAGGTACTGCGGGTCGAAGATGAAGTGCTCGCTATCGTGCTCGGCAAGGATCTGGAAGTTGTCGTGCTCCGGCACATTGATGGTGCTGCGCATGGCGGCGTAGACCTGTTCGCCGATGTGTCTGGCGAAGTGAGGGTCGGGGTTTTGTTTGATGTCAACGCGAACCAAAGGCATGGGAGGGCTCCGCAGGGCAGGGGACTCATCTCACGCTAGATCATGTGCCCCAAATTGAAAGGCTTGGGTGCTTGAACACGAGGCAATTTCTCAAAGGTCCCTGTGTTCGCTGAAGAGGCCAGCGGTCTGTCCTGCGTGCAGATTCGCTCTGAATGATTCAGGTTCGCCGTGAAACGCGTGCTTGAACTCGAAAAGATGTATCAAAAACGACATTTCAGATGTCTATCAGCGACAGCTTTGTTCCTGAAAACGACACCCCGCTGATCTGCACCGCACAACCATTCCTCAGCTAAGTCTTTGCTTCTGCTCATTTATCGCGGAGAATCGCGCCCCTGTTTCGGCCGGGGCATGTCTGTCGGTTTTTTCCGATGCGTCCTGACCGAGTGGCAAGTGACCGGAATGCGGAGATCCGACCGGATGAATGATCAGGCCAAAAGCGTCGATCAACGCTTTGATGCAGCAGCACCCGCTGAACTTTCGAGCTGGAATCGCCAGGACACCACCTGGATGTTGGGACTGTTTGGGACGGCCATCGGCGCCGGTACCCTGTTTTTGCCGATCAACGCAGGGCTGGGTGGCTTCTGGCCGCTGGTGATCCTTGCGCTGCTGGCTTTCCCGATGACGTTCTACGCACACCGTGGCCTGACCCGCTTCGTGCTCTCCGGTCGCGAAGGCGCCGACATCACTGACGTGGTCGAGGAGCATTTCGGCATCAAGGCCGGGGCGCTGATCACCTTGCTGTATTTCTTCGCCATCTTCCCGATCCTGCTGATTTACAGCGTTGGCCTGACCAACACGGTCGCGAGTTTCCTTGAACACCAACTGCACATCACGCCACCACCGCGCGCGTTGCTGTCGTTCGTGCTGATCCTCGGCCTGCTGGCCGTGGTGCGTTGCGGTGAGCAGGCGATCGTCAAGGCGATGAGCCTGATGGTGTATCCGTTTATCGTCGCGCTGCTGTTTCTGGCGGTGTATCTGATTCCGCACTGGAACGGCGGCATCCTGACCACCGCTTCGCAGGTGCCTGCACCGTCGGCGCTGCTGCACACCCTGTGGCTGGCGATTCCGGTGATGGTGTTCTCGTTCAACCACTCGCCGATCATCTCGGCCTTCGCGGTGGATCAGAAGCGTCGTTACGGGGTTCACGCCGAAGAACGCAGCTCGCAGATCCTGTCCCGTGCGCACCTGTTGATGGTGGCGATGGTGCTGTTCTTCGTATTCAGTTGCGTGCTGACCCTGTCGCCGGAACAACTGGCCGAAGCCAAGGCGCAGAACCTGTCGATCCTGTCGTACCTGGCCAACCACTTCAGCAACCCGACCATCGCGTTTGCCGCGCCGCTGATTGCGTTTGTGGCGATTTCCAAGTCGTTCCTCGGTCACTACATCGGTGCCAGTGAAGGCTTGAAAGGCCTGATCGTCAAAAGCGGCAAGCGGCCGGGTGCCAAGGCGCTGGATCGCATTGTCGCGGCGTTCATGCTGGTCATCTGCTGGATCGTCGCAACGCTGAACCCGAGCATCCTCGGCATGATCGAGACCATCGGTGGTCCGGTGATCGCAGCCATCCTGTTCCTGATGCCGATGTATGCGATTCGCAAGGTGCCGGCGATGGCCCGTTATCGTGGTCAGGCGTCGAACGTATTTGTCACCGCAGTGGGGCTGGTGGCGATTTCGGCGCTGGTTTATTCGCTGAGCGCTTAAGGCGAGATCAAGAGATCGCCGCCTGCGGGGTTTTATGTGCACCCGCAGGTGCTGCCGAGGGCGGCGATCTATTGCTTTTCAGCTACAGTAGGCCGCTGCGCATTCGTGATGCGCAGCGGCTTTTTTTCGTCTGGAGACAGTGGATTGTCGAGCGCGCCCCAAGCTGTAGAACCACCCAATCGCTGGCAGGACATTCTCGCCGGACTGTCGATTGCCGGCCTGTTGTTGCCCGAAGCCGTCGCCTATTCGACCATCGCCGCATTAGCGCCCCAGGCCGGGGTAATTGCCTTGTTTGCGGGTTTGCTCTGCTATGGGCTGTTCGGCACCAGCCGTTTCGCCATCGTCTCGGCGACGTCATCGTCAGCTGCCGTGCTGGCGGCGGCCACGGCGTCGCTGGCCAATGGTGATCCGCAACTGCGCGCTAGCCTGGCGATCGGCCTGGTGCTGGTCACGGGTGGGTTGTTTCTGCTGGCGGGAATCTTTCGTTTTGGTAGCGTTACTGCGTTTATCGCCAAACCGGTGTTGCGCGGATTTGCCTTCGGACTGGCGCTGACCATCATTATCAAGCAGGTCGCCAGCGTCGTCGGCGTGCACTTGGCCGACGCGAATTTGGTGCGCTTCGCCCCGCAATTGCTCGAGCAACTGCCGCAATGGAACTGGCCGGCGGCTGCTGTCGCTGGCGTCGCGCTGGTGTTGTTGGGGCTGTTTTCGCGATTCCCCCGAGTGCCCGGTGGCTTGCTGGTGGTCGTCATCGGCATCGCCGCCGGGCAGTGGCTGGACCTGTCGGCGTATGGCGTGAAGATGATCGGGTTGATTGACCTGAGTCTGGAGGTGCCGAATCTGCCGGTGTTGCCGTTCGCTGACTGGCTCCGGTTGGGTGAAGTGGCGTTCGCGATGGTGATGATTCTGTATGCCGAGTCCTACGGTTCGATCAGCTCGTTTGCGCTCAAGCATGGCGACCGCGTCACCTCCAACCGCGATCTGCTGGCACTCGGCGCCTCGAATCTGCTGTCTGGATTGTTCCACGGCATGCCGGCAGGGGCGGGCTATTCGGCGACTTCGGCGAACGAGGCGGCGGGGGCGACGTCACGCTGGGCGGGCGGGGTCGCGGCGCTGGTGGTGCTGGTGATCGTACTGACGGTGCTGCCATGGATCGCCCTGACGCCGGAGCCGATTCTGGCGGCGATCGTCATGCATGCCCTGGGCCGCGGCTTGAGTCTGCAGCCACTGGGGCGCTATTTCATCTGGCGTCGGGACCGAGTGCTGGTGTTGTGCGCGGTGGCGGCGGTGCTGGTGCTGGGTATTCTCGACGGCTTGCTGGTGTCGGTGGCCATCAGCGTGTTGCTGATGCTCAAACAGATGTCGGCGGCGGATATTCAGGTGCTCGGGCGGATCGACGGCGGGCACGATTTTGTCGATTTGCAGCGCCATCCAACGGCGATGGTTGAGCCGGGCGTGTTGATCTTGCGACCCAGCGAGGCGCTGTTTTTCGCCAATGTGGAGCGAATTCTCGGTGCGGCGCTGCACTTGATACGTCATTCGGACGCGCCGCTGCACACGGTGATCATCAGTCTGGAGGAAAGCCCGGACTTGGACGGTACCAGTATCGAGGCGATGCAGGAGTTCTTCCTGCGCGTGCATCAGGAAGGCAAGCGGTTGATTCTGGCGCGGCTCAAGCATGAGGCGCTGGCTGCGCTGGAAGCGTTGCCGGAGGTGACGGCTAACGGGGTGATCCTCAGCGGTCTGAGCGTCGATGGCGCGGTGCAGCAGGCCCTCAAGCTCAACACTGG
Source organism: Pseudomonas sp. LF-5 (assembly GCF_037626295.1). Classification (NCBI taxonomy): domain Bacteria; kingdom Pseudomonadati; phylum Pseudomonadota; class Gammaproteobacteria; order Pseudomonadales; family Pseudomonadaceae; genus Pseudomonas; species Pseudomonas sp. LF-5. The sequence goes on along the minus strand of NZ_JARKMT010000001.1, from coordinate 1,434,785 downwards.
CCCCTTGTAGGCCTTCGCTATTTTCAACGTATAAAAAAACGCCGCTCATCTCACGATGGGCGGCGTTTTTCATTGCTTTGTAACGTTAGGCTTGAACGACCGGGATCTTGGCGTTCGCAGCAGCTTCACGGAACTCGGCGATCTGGTCGAAGGACAGGTAGCGGTAAACATCGGCCGCCATGCTGTCGATCTTGCCAGCGTATTCCATGTACTCCTCGACGGTCGGCAGGCGACCCAGGATCGAGGCTACGGACGCCAGCTCAGCCGAAGCCAGGTAGACGTTCGCGCCGTCGCCCAGACGGTTCGGGAAGTTACGGGTCGAAGTCGACACCACGGTGCTGTTCGGCTCAACGCGTGCCTGGTTACCCATGCACAGCGAGCAGCCTGGCATTTCCATGCGTGCGCCGGCCTTGCCGTAGATGCCGTAGTAGCCTTCTTCGGTCAGTTGGTGAGCGTCCATCTTGGTCGGCGGCGACAGCCACAGACGGGTTGGCAGCTGACCCTTGACCTGATCCAGCAGCTTACCGGCAGCGCGGAAGTGACCGATGTTGGTCATGCACGAACCGATGAACACTTCGTCGATCTTCTCGCCAGCAACGCTGGACAGCAGACGGGCGTCGTCCGGGTCGTTCGGCGCGCACAGTACAGGCTCGCTGATGTCGGCCAGGTCGATTTCGATGACTTCGGCGTATTCGGCGTCGGCATCGGCTTCCATCAGTTCCGGGTTGGCAACCCAGGCTTCCATCGCTTGCGCGCGACGTTCCAGGGTACGCGCATCGCCGTAGCCTTCGCCGATCATCCAGCGCAGTAGGGTGATGTTGGAGTTCAGGTACTCGGTGATCGACTCTTTCGACAGCTTGATGGTGCAACCGGCAGCCGAACGCTCGGCCGAGGCGTCGGACAGTTCGAACGCCTGTTCCAGGGTCAGACCTTCCAGGCCTTCGATTTCCAGGATGCGGCCGGAGAAGGCGTTTTTCTTGCCTTTCTTCTCGACGGTCAGCAGACCGTTCTGGATGGCGAAGTAAGGAATCGCATGAACCAGGTCACGCAGGGTGATGCCAGGTTTCATTTTGCCTTTGAAGCGCACCAGGATCGATTCCGGCATGTCCAGCGGCATGACGCCGGTGGCAGCGGCGAACGCGACCAGACCGGAACCGGCCGGGAACGAGATGCCCATCGGGAAACGGGTGTGCGAGTCACCACCGGTACCTACGGTGTCCGGCAGCAGCATGCGGTTCAGCCACGAGTGGATGATGCCGTCGCCCGGACGCAGGGAAACGCCGCCGCGGGTCATGATGAAGTCAGGCAGGGTGTGGTGGGTGGTCACGTCGATCGGCTTTGGATACGCCGCGGTGTGGCAGAACGACTGCATTACCAGGTCAGCGGAGAAGCCCAGGCACGCCAGGTCTTTCAGTTCGTCACGGGTCATTGGACCGGTGGTGTCCTGAGAACCTACGGTGGTCATCTTCGGTTCGCAGTAGGTGCCAGGACGAACGCCTTGGCCTTCTGCCAGACCGCACGCCTTGCCGACCATTTTCTGCGCCAGGGTGAAGCCCTTGGTGCTTTCAGCCGGTGCTTCCGGCTTCTTGAACAGGTCGAATGCTGGCAGACCCAGTTCGGCGCGAGCCTTCTCGGTCAGGCCACGGCCGATGATCAGCGGGATACGACCGCCGGCACGGACTTCGTCCAGCAGCACAGGGGTCTTCATTTCGAAGGTGGTGATGACTTCGTCGGTACCGTGCTTGCAGACTTTGCCAGCGTGCGGGTACAGGTCGATCACGTCGCCCATGTTCATGTTCGATACGTCGAACTCGATTGGCAGTGCGCCGGCATCTTCCATGGTGTTGTAGAAGATCGGAGCGATTTTGCTGCCGAAGCAGAAACCGCCAGCGCGCTTGTTCGGCACGTAAGGGATGTCGTCGCCGAAGAACCACAGTACCGAGTTGGTTGCCGATTTACGCGAAGAACCGGTACCGACCACGTCACCGACGTAGGCGATCGGGAAGCCTTGACCGCGCATTTCTTCGATCTGCTTCATCGGGCCGGTCTTGCCTTGCTCGTCCGGAACGATGCCGTCACGGGCCATTTTCAGCATGGCCAGGGCGTGCAGCGGGATGTCCGGACGCGACCAGGCGTCTGGCGCCGGGGACAGGTCGTCGGTGTTGGTTTCGCCGGTTACTTTGAATACGCGCAGGCTGATTTTGTCTTCCAGCACAGGGCGCTTCTTGAACCACTCGCCGTCAGCCCAGGATTGCAGCACGGCTTTGGCGTGAACGTTGCCGTTCTTGGCTTTTTCAGCCACGTCGTGGAAGGCATCGAACATCAGCAGGGTGTGCTTGAGTTCTTCGGCAGCCACTGGCGCCAGTTCGGCGTCGTCCAGCAGTTCAACCAGGGTCACGATGTTGTAGCCGCCCTGCATGGTGCCGAGCAGTTCTACAGCGCGCTTCTTGTCCAGCAGAGGGGAGGTGACTTCGCCTTTGGCCAGGGCCGACAGGAAACCGGCTTTGACGTAAGCGGCTTCGTCCACTCCTGGTGGTACGCGATTGGTGATCAGGTCAACGAGGAAAGCTTCTTCGCCAGCCGGAGGATTCTTCAGCAGCTCGACCAGGCCTGCAGTTTGTTCGGCGTTAAGCGGCTGGGGAACGATACCCAGGGCTGCACGCTCTTCGATATGTTTGCGGTAGGCTTCAAGCACAGTTATTACCCTCATCAGTGGTCCCAAATGGGTGTCCGGGACGCTCATCCCGAAATGGCCGTACTCATGCACCTCACGACGTTGTGGGTCGCTCGGTCAGAATTACCGGCAATTCCTTACAGAAGCTGCTTTCAAAGTTTTACGCCTGCAGAACGGGGAGCTGATGAGGGTTGGCGACAGGCTTTTCCCCGCTGGAAAAACCCTTCGCCAACACCGCTCTGAAGGAACGACTGTGCTCGTGACGCTTTGAAAACAGCTTCTAACGGACATTGGCGCCTTAAAAGGCTGGCTGATTCTACGGCAAAAAAAATTTAAAGGTAAGTCGGGCTCTATTGGACTTTGGTGGCGTTGTGCATGCACGGGGCAAACGGCGATCGAGGCCTTGCCCCTGACGTTTGAGGGGTGATCAATGCCCGACAAAGGGCTAACATGCCGGCCTGTTCCGCGTTTCAGTGTTTTGCCAATTTATGCCCAATCAGACCATCAAGACCCCCTGCGTCGGCCTCTGCTCCACTGTTTACGGTGATCTGGTGTGCCGTGGCTGCAAGCGTTTCCACCACGAAGTGATCAACTGGAATGGTTACGGCGAGGAGGAAAAGCGCGCGGTGTGGTTGCGTCTGGAGCAGTTGCTGTCACAAGTGATGGCGAGCAAGGTCGAGATCTTTGATCCGGCGCGCCTGCGCCAGCAGCTGGAACAGCGCAAGATCCGCTTCGTGCCGCATCAGTCGGAGTACTGCTGGGCGTATCAGCTGATTGCCCGAGGGGCCCGGGTGATCATTAATCTGGAAGCCTACGGGATGGTGTTGCTGCCGGAGTTCCGCGACTGGAACCTGCCGGAACTGCGCGATGCCATTGATCGGGAATTCTTCCTGCTGTCGGAAGCGCACTACCAGCGCTACATCGCGCCTGGCTTCCTCAAGGACGCCTTCGGCGCCTAGAAGCTTCGCGAGCAAGCTCGCTCCCACAATGATTTTGTGAACGACATCAATTCAATGTGGGAGCGAGCTTGCTCGCGAAGGGGCCGGTTCAGGCACCGCAATCCTTAGTGCTTCACCGTCAGCTCCACCAGATGATCCTCAACCTCCTGCGGCTTGAGCACCAGCACATCGCTTTCCAGGGCATCCAGCACCACTTCGGCGGTATTGCCGATCAGCGCCCCTGAAAGCCCGGTGCGCGCCACGGTGCCGATGACCGTCACCGCTGCCTTCAGCTTGTGCGCCATGAACGGGATCAACACGTCCGCCGGACCTTCTTCGATGTGCAGATGCGCATCATCGACATCGAACTCCGCCTGAAACGCCCGGCATTGCTCGCGATAGCGCGCCTCGATGGTTTCACTCAACTGCATGGTCGTATCGGCCGCCGACAGCATCGGCGATGGGTGGGCGCTGATCACATGCAAATACCCCTTGGCCAGGCTGGCAATGTCGTAGCCGTGATCAATGATGGTGGTGTGCAGATGCCGGTGCTCGCCATCGGCATTGCCGACATCGACGGCCGCGAGGATCACCCGGTCTTTCCAGGAGGTGGAAGTTTTCACCAGCAACACCGGGGTCGGGCAGTGGCGCAACAGTTTCCAGTCCGCCGGGGTCAGCAGGGCTTTTTTCAGCGAGCTGTCGGGGAAATGCTGCTTGATCACCAGACCGCAGCCTTCGGCCTGCTGCACGTCGATGATGGTTTCGTGCAGGCTCTCGTTCCATGCCTGTTCGGTGGTGACGCTGTAGCCGTCCGCCAACAGAGCAGCCTTGAGCACGCTGAGCATGCCGGCGTGGTCGTGCTTCTTGTCGCACACCAGCAGGTGCAGATGAGCCTGGGTCACGCCAGCGATCAACTTGGCGCGCTTGAGCGCCAGGCTTTCCGAATGTTCGGGTTCGATGACCACCAGAATGCTGCGAATGGCTTGCATGAGCGGAGTCTCCAGCAAAGAAAAGGCACGGCGTTGCACAACTATAGTTGCTGCCCGAACGTCCGTGACTTGATGCATATCAACACCCGCCACTGGTGGTCTGCGGACAGGCCGGTATAATCGGCGGCCTTCGCTCGAACACCTTTTACCGTGAGCCCCATGATCCTTCCCGAAATCCACGAATTCCTTGGCTGCCGCACGCCTGACGCCTGGGTTCAGGCCGCACTGGCCGATCAGGAAACCCTGCTGATCGACCACAAGAACTGCGAGTTCAAGGCTGCCAGCACCGCGCTGAGCCTGATTGCCAAGTACCATTCCCACGTCGACCTGATCAACATGATGTCGCGCCTGGCCCGGGAAGAACTGGTGCACCACGAACAAGTCATGCGCATCATGAAACGCCGCAAGATCGAACTGCGTCAGCTGCATGCCGGGCGTTACGCTTCGGGCCTGCGCAAAGTGGTGCGCAGCCACGAACCGGTGAAACTGGTCGACACACTGGTGGTCGGGGCCTTTATCGAAGCACGCAGTTGCGAGCGGTTCGAAGCACTGGTGCCACATTTGGACGAAGAACTCGGCAAGTTCTACTTTGGCCTGCTGAAAAGCGAGGCGCGGCACTTTCAGGGTTACCTGAAACTGGCTTACCAGTATGGCGACGCGAAGGACATCGCCCAGGTGATCGAGAAGGTTCGCGCTGCCGAGCAGGAACTGATCGAGTCGCCCGATGAAGAATTCCGTTTCCACAGTGGCGTACCGGCCGCGGCCTAAGATCAAAAGATCGCAGCCTGCGGCAGCGCTGACAGGGCATCGCATGTCAACGTCAGGAGCTGCCGAAGGCTGCGATCCTTGCTCTTGATTGTAAAAAACTCTTAAGAGTATGAAACATCACCGAAAACCGGCCCCCATGGCCGGTTTTTGCTGCCTGAAACAAACGTCCTGCCCGCGATTGCCGCCATAATGTCGCCCACTTCACACAAGGGTGGCAGACGGGCGTTATGGATAACCTGGGTTTTGGCAAAGTCCTGCTGGTGGAAGACGATGAGCGTCTGGCCACGCTGATCGCACACTTCCTCGAACAACACGGTTACGAGGTGCGCGCGGTGCATCGCGGCGACCTGGCGGTGGCGGCCTTTCTCGAATTCAAACCGAAGGTGGTGGTGCTCGACCTGATGCTGCCGGGGCAGAGCGGTCTGCACGTGTGCCGCGAGATCCGCAGCGTGTCGGACACGCCGATCGTCATCCTGACGGCCAAGGAGGATGACCTCGACCATATTCTCGGTCTCGAATCCGGCGCCGACGATTACGTGATCAAACCGATCAAGCCACCGGTGTTGCTGGCCCGCCTGCGCGCATTGCAACGGCGACAAGTGCCGGACAGCAACGTGGTCAGCTTCATGGAGTTCGGCCAGTTGAGCATCGACCGCAGTTGCCGCGAAGTGCGTCTGGCCGCCGAGGTCATCGAAATGACCACGATGGAGTTCGAGCTGCTGTGGTTGCTGGCCAGTGCGGCGGGCAAGATCCTTTCGCGCGATGACATTCTCAACCGTATGCGCGGCATCGCCTTCGATGGCCTGAACCGCAGCGTCGACGTGTACATCAGCAAGTTGCGCAACAAACTCAAGGACAACCCCCGCGAGCCGGTGTGTATCAAGACCGTGTGGGGCAAGGGCTATCTGTTCAATCCGTTTGCGTGGGAGCTGTAGATGCTGCGGTTATTTCTCGGGCTGTTTCTGGTGATGACAATAGGTCTGGTGCTGGCCCTGCAAACGGTCGAGCGCACTTTTGATGCCTTGCTCGATTATCAGATGCAGGACTACAACCGTGAGGCCGTGCGCGGCCAGGCCTGGACTTTGGGCCAGCAGCTGCGCGACCTCGACAGACCGGCCCGGGAACAACAGCTGGAAACGATCCGACCGCATTACGGTTTGGGGCTGACGCTGGTCGACGCCTCTGAACTGGCCCTGAGCAACGAGGAAAAAGCCGAGCTGGCCAAAGGGCTGCTGGTGATCCGCGACAAGTACAACCAGTACATTTCTGCGATTGACGAGGGGCCGCAGTTGCTCAGCATCCGCTTGCCGGCCGAGCCGAGCCTGATGCCGTTCTACATCGCCAGTGCCTACCTGATGATTGCCGTGTTGATCGGCATCGTCCTGTTTTTCTGGGTGCGCCCGCACTGGCGCGATCTGGAAAAACTGCGCCTGGCCGCCGAGCGTTTCGGCGATAACGATCTGTCGGTGCGCATCCAGTTGTCGAAGCGTTCGAACATCCGTGATCTGGCCGAACACTTCAACCTGATGGCCGCGCGCATCGAAGGGCTGATCGCCAATCAGCGCGAACTGACCAACGCCGTTTCCCATGAGCTGCGCACGCCCATCGCGCGGCTGTCATTTGAACTCGATCAACTCAAGCAGCAACCGGACGCCAGCCAGAACCGCGAGCTGATTGCCGACATGTACGCCGACCTGGGCGAACTGGAAGAAATGGTCTCCGAATTGCTGACCTACGCCAGTCTCGAGCGTGGTGCCACGGTGATCAAGCGCGAGAACATCCAGGCGGCCAACTGGCTCGATAGTGTGGTCGGCAGTGTGGCGCTGGAGGCGGAAGCGGCGGGCGTGCAATTGCTGATCGCGGATTGCCGGCTCGACACGGTGCGTATCGAACCTCGCTTCATGGCGCGGGCGGTGATCAATCTGCTGCGCAACGCGATTCGCTATGCCGAGCAACGGGTGGAGGTGTCGCTGGTGCGCCATGGCGACTACTACGAAGTGCGGGTCAACGACGACGGGCCGGGCGTGCCGGTGGACGGCCGGGAGAAGATCTTTGAACCGTTTTCGCGGCTGGACGCGAGCCGGGATCGCCGTACCGGCGGTTTCGGTCTGGGGCTGGCGTTGGTGCGGCGGGTTTCGCAGTCCCATGGCGGGCAGGTTGAGGTCGGGGATTCCGTCTGGGGCGGGGCGTCGTTTCGCATGACCTGGGCGCATCTGGATTGAATGCGTTGCCCTGTGCCGCCCCTTCGCGAGCAAGCTCGCTCCCACATTGGATTTGTGAACGCCGGAGATCATTGTGGGAGCGAGCTTGCTCGCGAAGGGGTCAGTCCAATCGGCATTTTTGCTACTGACCCACCGCCATCGCGAGCAGGCTCACTCCTACAGGGGGGAGTCTGGAGTTACGCGGTCAGCGGGTCAAACCGAGGCGTTCATGCCATTGGGCGATGGATTCTTCGGGGTAGACGTCGAACTGTTTGTCTTTCGCTTTAACGTCGATTTCCACCCACGGTGCTTTCGAGCCGAGCATCAGATGCGTATGTTCCGGGGGCACCGGCAACGGGGTGTCGATGGCCGAGGCAAACGGGTGGATCAGTTCCGGCCATTCCGGGCTGAACAGCCACAAGCCGCTGCCGCACAGTGAACAGAAATGTCGTTCGGCGCTGCTGCGATGGGCGCGCTGGTCGCCTTCGTCTTTCATCTTCGCGTGGTAAATGCTGATGTGTTTGCGCCCGCGCACCTTGAGGCTGGTCGCGTCGCCGCCAAGGTTGATCGCATAACCGCCACCGCCCTGAGTCTTGCGACAGATCGAGCAGTAGCAGCGTTGATAAGGGTAGGGATGGGCGCTGGTGAGACTGAACGTGACCTCGCCACAATGGCAGGAGCCTTCGAGTTGCATGGTTGCTCTCCCGTTTTTGAATGTGCGGTTGAGCCTAGAACATTCAGTGCGATGGCGGTCGGTGTGATTCGACGGGCGGGCGCAGCGTCTAGCCCCAGTGTCCCCGCAATCCCATGGGGCGAGACTTCGGAACCCGGCATGCAAGCGCTGTTGAACGAGATCCTTGACGCTGTCCGGCCCCTGATCGGGCAGGGCAAGGTGGCTGACTATATTCCTGCCCTCGGCACCGTGCCGGCCAATCAACTGGGCATTGCCGTGTATGGCAACGACGGCGAGATGTATTACGCCGGCGACGCCGAGACGCCGTTCTCGGTGCAGAGTATTTCCAAGGTGTTCAGCCTGGTGCAGGCGATCGAGCATTCCGGCGAGGCGATCTGGGAGCGGCTGGGTCACGAACCGTCCGGCCAGCCGTTCAATTCCCTGGTGCAACTGGAGTTCGAACGCGGTCGCCCGCGCAATCCGTTCATCAACGCCGGCGCGCTGGTGATATGCGACATCAATCAGTCGCGCTTCGCTGCGCCGACCCTGTCGATGCGCGATTTTGTCCGGCGCCTGTCGGGCAATCCGCAAATCATGATCGACGGCAAAGTCGCCGATTCCGAATACCAGCACCGTGCGCGCAACGCGGCGATGGCGTATTTGATGCAATCGTTCGGCAACTTCCACAACGACGTCGAAGCGGTGCTGCGCAGCTACTTCAGCCATTGCGCGCTGCGCATGAGCTGCATTGATCTGGCCCGGGCGTTCTGCTTCCTGGCCAACGACGGGTTCTGCAAGCACAGTGGCGAACAGATCCTCAGTCGGCGCCAGACCCAGCAGGTCAACTCGATCATGGCCACCAGCGGTTTGTACGACGAAGCCGGCAACTTCGCCTATCGCGTCGGTTTGCCGGGCAAGAGCGGGGTGGGCGGCGGGATCGTCGCGGTGGTGCCGGGGCAGTTCACGGTGTGCGTGTGGTCACCGGAGTTGAATGCAGCCGGCAACTCGCTGGCAGGGATGGCGGCACTGGAGATGCTCAGCTCAAGAATTGGCTGGTCGGTGTTCTGATCCGATCACACAAACACCACAAAACCTGTGGGAGCTGCTTGTCAGCGATGAGGCCGGGAGATCCAGAATCAATGTCGCCTGAACCACCGCCATCGCGGCGATGCGGCGCCCCGACAAGCCAGCTCCCTCAGGTTTCTTTAGTGTGTGAAGAGATGTATTTCATCGAATAATCCGCTACATTTTCCGGCCGCTCTCTGCATGGTGAATCCGCTTCATGTCTCTCGCGCTCGAACGTCTGATCGCTGGCACCCCGATTCCTTTCGCTGGTAACCGCGTCACCGTGGTCAGCCCCGAACTGGCGGAGCGCTTTCGACCCGGCGATCACCTGCTGGTGGAGCAGGTGAGTGGCGAGCTGTTACTGATTCCCGTGGCTGACCAACAAGCCGCCGCGGTGGCGATCGAGCGAGCGGCTGCGGCGTTTACCGCGCTGTCGGCGGTGTCCGACGAAGCGATCAGTCAGTTTTTCGACCTGTTCGCGCAGCGTCTGGAAACCCCGCAATGCTGGGCGCAGATCGAATCCGCCAACCGTGCCGACATCGAACGGGCCAGGGCGCGCGGACGTTCCACCACACGCTTGCTGGCCGATGAGCGCATGCGTCGCGACATGATCGCTGGCCTGCGTGCCTGGCGCGATGCCGCACCTACCCGGGGCAAAGTCATCAGCAGCGTCGAGCATGAGGGCTGGAAAGTCGAACAAGTGGTGTCGCCGTTGGGCATTGTGGCCTTTGTCTTCGAAGGTCGCCCGAACGTGTTCGCCGACGCGGCCGGTGTCTTGCGCACCGGCAACACCGCAGTGTTGCGCATTGGCAGCGATGCCTTGGGCACCGCGCAGGCGATCGTCAGCCATGCCCTGAATCCGGCATTGGCCGAGGCCGGGTTGCCGGTGGGCGCGGTGTCACTGGTCGAGAGCGTGAATCACGCGGCCGGCTGGGCGATGTTTGCCGACCGCCGCTTGTCGCTCGCGGTAGCGCGTGGCTCGGGGCGTGCGGTCAGTCAGTTGGGCAGCATCGCCCAGCAGGCCGGCACCGCCGTCAGCCTGCACGGTACCGGTGGCGCGTGGCTGGTGGCCGACCGTGAAGCTGACGCCGGGCGTTTTGCGGCGGTGGTGCGCAACTCGCTGGATCGCAAAGTGTGTAACACCCTGAACGTGTGCCTGATTCAACGTGAACGTGCCGCTGAACTGGTGCCGCTGTTCCTCGATGCACTGAAGCAGGCGGGCACCGCGCGCGGGCAGGACTGCAAATTACACATCGTCGAAGGCAGCGAAGCTTGCTTGCCAGGCGAATGGCAGAACGCGACGGTCGAGGTCTATCGCGCCGAAGGTTTGCAGACCGAAGCACTGGCCGAACCGCTGGCGGAAGCCGAGTTGGGCCGCGAGTGGGAGTGGGAAGAAACCCCGGAAGTCAGCTTGATGATCGTCGACGATCTGGATCAGGCGATTGATCTGTTCAACCGCTACAGTCCGCAGTTCACCGTGTCGCTGATCAGTGAGAATGCGCTGGCTCAAGAGCGGTTTTACAACGCGGTCAACGCGCCTTTCGTAGGCAACGGCATTACCCGTTGGGTGGATGGGCAGTACGCGTTGAACAAGCCGGAGCTGGGCCTTTCGAACTGGGAGAGCGGCCGGTTGTTTGCCCGCAGTGCGATTTTGTCTGGCGATGGTGTGTTCACCGTGCGTAGCCGCATGAGCCAGACCGACCTGGATGTGAAGCGCTAAAAACACTTGTGGCGAGGGATCTCCCTCGCCACAGGGGTGTTTTTTTCAGGCAGCGTGGGTGGTTTGAGCGTGCACCGCGCAAGTTGCTGGTTGCTCGGCCAGCGGCACGAAGGTGCGACGATCCGAGGACAGCGCATCAATCGAGCCTGTCTCGATGTCGTACACCCAGCCATGCAGATTCAACAGGCCTTTCTCTTGGGCCAGGCGCACGCTCGGGTGGGTCTGGATATTCGCCAGTTGCGCGATCACGTTCTCGCGCACCATCGAGCTCAACTTCGCCGCGTCGTTGGCATGGGGCCGTGCTTCGTTGACCACTTTGGCCGACGCGGCATGCTGCAGCCAGCCGCTCACAGCGGGCAGGTGATCCATGCATTTGCACTGGGCAATCGCGGTCATTGCACCGCAGTCCGAATGTCCGCAGATCACAATGTCCGTCACACCCAGTACCGCCACCGCATACTCCACCGTCGCCGACACCCCGCCCGGATGCGGACTGTAGGACGGTACGATATTGCCGGCATTGCGGATCACGAACAGCTCGCCAGGTTCTTGTTGGGTCAGCAGCTCCGGCACGACACGACTGTCGGAACAAGTGATGAACAATGTGCCCGGCTGTTGCGTGGTCGCCAGGTGTTTGAACAGTTCGGTACGTTGCGGGAACGCTTCGTTCTGAAATTTCAGGAAACCATCAATCAGGTTTTTCATGGTGTTGTCCTCTTAGTTTGAGCAACCGCTGCCGAATTCGCTGTATTGAAGAATGTGTTTGCCGCCGTTGCTGTCCAGATACGTCATCTCTACCGGCACCACACCACAAACGTCGGCAACCGGGGTAATGCTCAGCACCTGGGCGATGTCCAGTGGCATGCCGTAGCGGTAGGCGACAACCTCGTCAGCGGCAAATGCCTGGGCGGACAGGCCGCCGATCAGGGCCAGGGTCAACAGAATTTTTTGCATGGGGCAACCTCCAGACGCAGGTGGTGACAGTGAGTCATTCGGGGGAGTCGGCCCGCACGCAGGGTGCGGGCCGGGCTGGATCAGAACGGACGCAGGGGCAGGAACTTGCCGTCGAGGGTGACCACGGCGCGGGAGCCGCCTTCCGGGTCTTCGACTTTCTTGATGTCGAGTTTGAAGTTGATCGCGCTGATGATGCCGTCGCCGAACTGTTCGTGAACCAGGGCTTTGAGCGTGGTGCCGTAGATCTGGATCATTTCGTGGAAGCGGTAGATGGTCGGGTCGGTCGGCACGCCACTGAGGCTGCCACGCAGCGGGATGATTTGCAGGGCGGCGACGGCATCAGCGTCCAGTTCGAGTTTGTCGCCGACCACTTGGGCGGCGTTTTCCGGCAGCGGATGCTGACCGAGCAGAGCGGCGGTGACGAAGGCCAGGCTCAGGCCGGTGCCGTCGGCGAGATCCTGCCACGACAGGTTCTTGCGTGCCTTGATGTCCAGAATGCGGGTGGTCAGGGCCAGGCTGGTGTCGTTGTAGGCATGGGACTGTTGCATGGTGTCACTCCTTTCAGGGGTTGGCTTGCTGTGTGGGATTCATCTTCTGCCGATTGACCCATAGCGTCCAAGACCGATATACAATGCTTTGCATAAGTCCTGCCTATAGATGGTGTGCCCCCATGCTGCTGCGTCATTTGCGTTATCTGCTGGCCGTTGCCGATCACGGCGGCTTCACTCGCGCGGCGGAGGCGCTGCACGTGTCGCAGCCAACCCTGTCGCAACAGATTCGCCAACTGGAGGAAAGCCTCGGGGTGGAATTGTTCGATCGCACCTCACGCACGGTGAAACCGACGGATGCCGGCATGGCGTATCTGGAATCTGCACGGCGGGTGCTGGTGGAGCTGGAGGCGGGCAAGCGTGCGTTGCATGACGTGAAGGACCTGTCCCGTGGCACTTTGCGCCTGGCGATGACGCCGACGTTCATGGCGTATCTGGTCGGGCCCTTGGTGCGTGACTATGCGGTGCGGTATCCGGGGATTCACCTGCAGATCTTTGAGTTGTCGATGGACGACATCGAGTCGGGCCTGGCGGATGACTCGCTGGACATCGCCATTGCCTTCACCCCGGTGCGCCACCCGGATATCGAATGCATTCCGGCGTTTGCCGAAACCCTGGGGATCATGGTCGGGCGCGAGCATCCGCTGTACGAAAGCACTTCGGTGCTGACCCCGGAGGACATCGCCCAACTGGATTTCGCGTTACTGGCGTCAGACTTCATCACCCGGCTATCGGTTGATGAATATTTCCGTCAGCACGCAATTACGCCGCAGGTGCGGATTGAGGTGAATTCGGTGAGTACGTTGCTGGAGGTGGTGCGTCATTCGCCGATGGCGACGATGTTGCCGCAGGCGATCGCGACGCAGGATCGGGCGTTGCGCCGGTTGCGCGTAGAGAGCGAGGCGCCGCAGCGTGGGGCGGCGTTGTTGCGGCGGCGCAATAATTATCACAGTGCGGCGTCGGTGGCGTTTATGGAATTGGTGTTGGGCATGGGAAGCCCCTCACCCTAACCCTCTCCCGGAGGGAGAGGGGACTGACCGAGGTGTTTGTGCGATCTACGCCGACCTGAGAAACCTGAGTCGAACTCAGGTTCTGAAAGCACCATAAATCGGCTCCCTCTCCCTAGGGAGAGAGGACTGACTGAGGTGTTTGTGCGGTCTACGCCGACCTGAGAAACCTGAGTCGAACTCAGGTTCTGAAAGCACCATAAATCAGTTCCCTCTCCCTAGGGAGAGGGGACTGACTGAGGTGTTTGTGCGATTTACGCCGACCTGAGAAACCTGAGTCGAACTCAGGTTCTGAAAGCACCATATATCGGCTCCCTCTCCTTAGGGAGAGGGGACTGACCGAGGTGTTTGTGCGATTTACGCCGACCTGAAAGTTTTGAGCCGAACTAAAATTTTCAGCGCAGCACAAATCAGCTCCCTCTCCCTCGGGAGAGGGCTGGGGTGAGGGGCTACAATTCCAGTCACGCCATATCAATGCAAGCGAACAAAAAAAAGGCCTGCTTCCTTTAAGGAAGCAGGCCTTTCAATTATCTAATTACTAACTCAGCAGAACCGGTCAATCACCCGAACTTCGTTGTTGTTCTGCATCGAGTCCCACGCCTGTTTCAGCGTTTGCAGAACATTACCGATGAAGTCCTTGTCGGCCGCAGCTTTCTTGCCGACATAACCGTGGCCACGGCGGTACATCTTCAGGCGGGCCAGCAGGTTCTGGTTGTTCTGGTCGAACTCTTCTTCACCAGCATGGGGCGACAGGCAGTCGATATGCACCTGGCCCGTCTTGCTGATCCACAGAATATGGCTGTCGTGGCTGTCTTTTTGCGCAGCGAACATACGAGCCAGTTCTTCAATAGTCGGTTGATTGTTCAGATTCATGATGTTGCCCCTTGACCAGTTTGGTGATCTTTCAAAGTTGATTCGCTAATACAGGTAGCCCATCGGTTAGTTGATCCCTGGCACCGAAACCAGGACGTCAGCGCTCGCCCGTGACAAGTACGGGGTCGTGCATCTGTTGCATGTAGTCGTGTTGAATAACTGCTACGCAATAGCGTCACAACGAGGAGAAGCAGCGAAAACCGGGAGGCTCCTTGACGACCTTTACAGTGTCGACCACAAGCGTCTTGAGAATTTTCGCCAGCGCTTCTCGTCCTTGTACTGGACGTTCAGGCCAGGTCAGCTTCTTCAATCTGCCTTGTGGGCAGCGTGTATCCGGAAAAAACAACTCGGCGGTCAGACGAGTTTGCTCAAGCGTGTTGCCAGTGCTCCCGATCGGGGAACGTCTTCATCATGCAAAAGCAAAACGATGCCGTCAACGGTTTTGTAGTGATTATTTTTTCTCACTACATATTGTCAGACAAAGCTGTTTTGGAATGAGAAAGGATCCGTTCAGGCAACGGAAAAAGGCGCGTACAGCCCGTAGAAGGTGCACGGGTAACCGTCCACTTCGCGCGGTTGGCAGGTGAATTCGCCGCCACTCAACTCGGGGATCAGTCGGGCCCAGAAGCGCTGTGCCGGCAGGTTGGCGTCGATATGGAAAATTTGCCACTGACCGGGGATACGGCTCAATAGGGCAGAGACGACAAATTGCGCGACGCCTTGGCCACGAAAGCGCCGGGCGATGAAGAAGTAGCCGATGTTGAATTCGGCACCGGCGATGTGGGTGTCGTTGTCCACGGTGACGAAACCAGCGAGTTCGCCGTCGACGCGGATCAGAAAGGGCTGGGTGGCGGGATTGCGCCAGTAGTCGTCTTTCGGGTGAATGCTGAACAAACCGTGCCTGGCCAGTTTCAGCGGCAGCCATTCGCTGAAGTCGTGCATGTAGAACTGCATCAGGTTTTCCAGGGTGTCCCATTCGTCGCGGTGGGCGGGGTGCAGTGCGATGGTGGGCATAGTGGCTGAACTCCCGGCAGTGATGAGCCAGTATTGTGGCCCCAACACTTTGTAGTAAGCCCAGGTATTGCGAATGCACATACCTTGTGGCGAGGGGATTTATCCCCGTTGGACTGCGCAGCAGTCCCCCTGATGGTTGTAACAAAAGAGGAGCCGCTTCGCGACCTGGCAGGGATAAATCCCCTCGGCACAGAGGCTGTGGTCATTGAGTTTTGCGCTTGGTACCCGTGGTTTTACTGCGTGTCGACTTGCGCTTTTTCTTCCACGGCGCGGCAGCCTTGCCTGACGGCGGCGGGCCGCTGATGGTCAGGCTCAGGCCGGAACAGCGGGTGACCTGTTTGCTCATCCATGCCGCTTGTTTGGTGACGAACTCTTCCAGACTCATTTCGCCGCTCTGCACCATGTCCAGCGCCTGTTCCCAGATCGCGGTAGTGCCGGGGTCGGCGATGGCGCGGGGCACGGCATCGATCAGGCTGAACGCCGCCGGTGTCGCGGCCAGTGCCTTGCCGTTCTTCACCAGATAGCCGCGATCCAGCAAGCCCTGAATAATTGACGCCCGGGTCGCTTCGGTGCCGATGCCGGTGGTGTCCTTGAGTTTCTGTTTGAGCAGCGGATCCTCCACCAGTCTGGCGACGTTCTTCATGGCCTTGATCAGATCGCCTTCGGTGTAGGGCTTGGGCGGTTGCGTCCACAGATCCTTGAGCCTGACGTCAGCCACCGCGCAGTCGATGCCCTCGCGCAATACCGGCAAGGTCTGCGGTGCGGGCGCCTCACGACCCTTGGCCGGTGCGAGTGCTTCGGGCAAGGCACGTTTCCAGCCCGGTTCGATGATCTGCTTGCCGACTGCGCGCAACGCTTCACCGGCGCAATCGAAGTCGGCCTGGGTGCGATCGTATTCATGATTGGGCAGAAACTGCGCCAGATAGCGCGCGCGAATCAGTGTGTAGACCGCGCGGTGCTTGCCGCTCAGGCGTTCGAGGTTCTTCGCTGCAGCCGTGGGGATGATGCCATGGTGCGCGCTGACCTTGGCGTCGTTCCATGCCCGGGATTTGCGCTGGGGCTGCAGAAAGCCGTTGAGCACCTCAAGGCTCGGGTCGGCCTGACGCAATGCCGCCAGAATCTGCGGCGCCTCGCTGTGCTGGCTCAGGGGTAGATAGCCGCAGTCGCTGCGCGGGTAGGTGACGACCTTGTAGGTTTCGTAGAGGGCCTGGGCGATGTCGAGGGTTTCCTGTGCGCCGAGGCCGAGTTTCTTCGAGCAGACTTCTTGCAGGGTGCCGAGGTCGAAGGGCAGGGGCGCCACTTCGCGCATGCGCTCCGTGCGCAGCTTCACCACCCGGGCGCTGGCAGCACTACTCATAGCGGCTGCCGCTGTTTGAGCCAGCGCCTGATTCAGGCAGCGATCCTGATCGTCACAGGCGTCGCCCGGCGCCCGCCATTGCGCGGTGAATACTGTGCCGTTGTGCAGCAGTTGCACATCGACGGCCCAGTACGGCACCGGGACGAAATCGGCAATGCTGCGGTCGCGATCGACCACCAAGCGCAGGGTCGGTGTCTGCACCCGGCCCACCGGCAGCACACCTTGATAACCGGATTGACGGCCCAGCAGCGTGAACAGCCGGCTCATGTTCATCCCGATCAACCAGTCTGCCCGCGAGCGACCCAGCGCCGAGTGATAGAGGCTGAACGTCTCTGCCCCCGGCTTCAGTGCGGCCAGCGCCTTGCGGATGGATGCCTCGTCCAGCGCCGACAGCCACAAGCGCCGAATCGGCCCGCGATAGCGACAGTGCTCGACCAGTTCCCGGGCAATCATCTCGCCCTCGCGGTCGGCGTCGGTGGCGATGATCAGTTCGCTGGCCTCGCCAAGCAGGCGCTTGACTGCCTTGTACTGGCTGGCAGTGCGCGGTTTGACGGTCATTTTCCATTTGTCCGGAATGATCGGCAGATCCGCCAGCACCCAGCGCTTGTAGCGGGCATCGTAGGCATCCGGCGGCGCGGTTTCGAGCAAGTGGCCAATGCACCAGGTCACTGTGACATCCGTTCCCAGCCAGCAACCGTCGCCCCGGCGCCGGGCACCGAGCACGGCCGCAATGTCTTTGGCCTGGGAAGGTTTTTCACAGAGGTACAGCCGCATAACCACCATCGTCGATCAAGGTCGGAACAGGTGCACAGAATGGCCGGACTTCGCCTCAGGGGCAACGTTTATCTGTATGGATATACAGATAAAAACGATTGCAGCACGTGACGGGTAATCCGGGGACGTCACTCCGGCTATCGAGAAATTGATTAGCCTCGTGTTGTCCGCCATGTCAGGTTCAGTGCGTTTTTATGACAAGCACGTGACAGGACGATCCCGACACGGGATCGCCGTGGTCTGTCGGACACTGACTACTCAGAAACAAGGAAGTCCATCATGGCTCAAGCCACCTCCAGCACCAGCAGCGCCTACGACGACGTTAATACGTTCAGCCACCTGTACGACCGTGGCGTCGGTCTGGTCAACGGTAAACCATCGTTCACCGCCGACCAGGCCGCTGACGAAATTCTGCGCAAAGGCCTGTCGTGGAGCGACAAGAACGCTGACGGCAAAATCGACCTGAGCTACAGCTTCCTCACGGAAAAACCGGCGAACTACAATCCGCAACTGGGCAACTTCAGCGAATTCAGCGCCCAGCAGAAGACGCAGGCCGTGCTGGCCATGCAATCCTGGGCCGATGTCGCCAGGGTCACGTTCACCGAGGGCAAGGGCGGCGACGGGCACATGACGTTCGGCAACTACGACGTCAGCACCGGTGGCGCGGCGTTTGCCTACCTGCCAAGCGGTGGCAGCTATGACGGCCAGTCGTGGTACCTGATCAACAATCAATATCAGGTCAACAAGACCCCGGACACCAACAACTACGGGCGCCAGACCCTGACCCACGAGATCGGCCACACCCTCGGTCTGTCGCACCCGGGCGCCTACAACGCCGGCAACGGCAACCCGACCTACAACGATGCCAAATACGCTGAAGATACCCGTGGCTACAGCCTGATGAGCTACTGGAGCGAAGCCAACACCGACCAGAACTTCAGCAAGGACGGCAGCGGCGCGTACGCCTCGGCGCCGTTGCTGGACGATATCGTTGCTGTGCAAAAACTCTATGGCGCCAACTACGCGACCCGTGCCGAAGACACTACGTACGGTTTCAACTCCAACGCCGAGCGCGATTTCTACAGCGCCACTTCGGCATCCTCGAAAGTGGTGTTTTCGGTGTGGGATGGCGGCGGCAACGACACGCTGGACTTCTCAGGCTTCAGCCAGAACCAGAAAATCAACCTCAATGAGGGTTCGTTCTCCGACGTCGGCGGGTTGGTCGGTAACGTGTCCATCGCTTACGGCGTGACCGTGGAAAATGCTTTGGGTGGTTCAGGCAATGATCTGCTGATCGGCAATGCGGCGGCCAACGATCTGGTCGGCGGTGCCGGTAATGACATCCTTTACGGTGGTGGCGGTGGCGATACCTTGTGGGGTGGTGCAGGCGCAGACACCTTTGTGTTTGGTGCGGCCAGCGATTCGACCATGACCGCGCCGGACTGGATCATGGATTTCACTAGCGGTCTGGACAAGATCGACTTGTCGGGGATCGCCGGTTTCGCCACGGGCGCAGCCTCGCTGAACTTCGTCAGCGGCTTCACCGGACATGCCGGCGACGCGATCCTGACCTACTTCGCGCAGACCAATCAGACCAGTCTGATGGTTGATCTGACGGGGCAGGGCTCGGTGGACTTTGCCGTCGGCGTGGTGGGGCAGGCGGTGGCGACTGATATTCTGGCGTGATGCCTGAAGATCGGCCCTCACCCTAACCCTCTCCCAGGGGGAGAGGGGACTGATTGGGGGATATTGGCGAAATTCACCGACTTGAACGATTGGTTTTGAATCCATAATCGACTCGATTTTTCAGGTCGATGGATTTCGTCAGACAACTCGGTCTGTCCCCTCTTCCTCAGGGCGGTCCGACGTTTCGGGAGGGCCAGGGTGAGGGAGCTTTTGAAGTTGATGGGCCGTTCGGCTGTAAAACCACCCCAACCAGAACCGATGGGCTATACCTGAACCGGTCTCTTCGCCGTATTCAGGGGAACCTCATGAAAAGTTCCGGCCTCAGTCCCGTCATAAACCTCGAACAACTTGTCGGGTGCCTGGTGGTGAAATTCCACGGCATCCAGGTCGCTGCGTCCTCCCGCGTGCTGATCCTCAACGAAGCCAATTACCCACCGGTTTATTACGTCCCCCGCGAAGACATCGACGAACAGTATTTCGCCCGCACCGATCACACCAGTTATTGCCCGTACAAGGGCGATGCCAATTACTTCAGTCTGCAAGTGCCGGGGCATGAAGGGGCGAATGCGGTGTGGACTTATGAGAAACCGAAAATCTCGGTCGAGCAGATCAAAAACTACGTGGCGTTTTATCCGGATCAGGTGAAGTTCGAAGTGATCAAGGCTGATGCCTGAGCAAAAAAAACGGCGAGGGTAAAAGCCCTCGCCGATTGAGTTGTCTGGGTGAGTTTCAGTTCTTGTCGAGATCTATATTCTTCGTCTCACGCAGACAGAACATTCCCACCACCAAACTCACCCCGGTAATCAGCACCGGGTACCACAGCCCATAGAAAATATCCCCGGTGTACACCACCAGCGCAAACGACACGGTCGGCAGGAACCCGCCAAACCAGCCATTGCCGATGTGGTAGGGCAGGGACATCGAGGTATAGCGGATGCGCGTCGGGAACAGTTCGACCATCAGCGCCGCCAGCGGCCCGTAGCACATGGCCGAGATGATGATCAGCGCGACGATCAGCGCCACGATCATCGGTTTGTTGATCTGCTGCAGATCCGCCTGTTGCGGGTAACCAGCGAGTGTCACCGCGCCGCGCAGTGCGGCTTCGTCGTAGCCGTCGATCTTCATGTCGCCGATGCTCACCTGCACGCCACTGCCGGCCGGAGCGGCGGCGCTGGAGTAGGGCAGGCCCTGTTTGACCAGGAAGGTTTTGACCTTGTCGCACGGGCTGTCGAATTTCGCCTTGCCCACCGGATCGAACTGGAAGGTGCAGGTCGCCGGGTCCGCCAGCACGGTAATCGGTGCCTGACGGCTGGCCTGGTCGATCGCCGGGTTGGCGTAGTGGGCCAGGGATTTGAAGATCGGGAAGTACAGCACCGTGGCCAGCAGCAGGCCGAGCATCAGCACCGGTTTGCGCCCGACCTTGTCCGACAGCCAGCCAAAAATGATAAAGAACGGTGCACCGATCACCACACTGATAATCAGCAGGCTGTTGGCCACCGCCGGGTCCATCTTCAGGAACTGAGTGAGGAAAAACAGCACGTAGAACTGCGCCGCGTAGAAGGTCACCGCTTGCCCGGCGTTGATGCTGAACAGGGCGATCAGCACGACTTTGAGGTTTTCCCATTTGCCGAAGGATTCGCGGATCGGCGCTTTCGAGGTTTTGCCTTCCTCTTTCATTTTCAGATACGCCGGCGACTCGTGCAGGCTCAGGCGAATCCAGGTGGAAATACCCAGCAGCACAATCGACAGCAGGAACGGAATGCGCCAGCCCCAGACTTCGAACTGATCGCCGGTGAAGTAGCGGCAACCGAGCACCACCAGCAGCGACAGCAGCAGGCCAAGGGTCGCGGTGGACTGAATCCAGCTGGTGTGGAAACCGCGTTTGCCAATCGGCGCGTGCTCGGCCACGTAGGTGGCTGCGCCGCCATACTCACCGCCGAGCGCGAGGCCCTGCAGCATGCGCAGCACCACCAGAATGATCGGTGCGGCGATGCCGATGCTGGCGTAGGTCGGCAGCAGGCCGACGCAGAAGGTCGCGACGCCCATCAGGATGATGGTCGCAAGGAAGGTGTATTTGCGCCCGATCATGTCCCCCAGCCGCCCGAACACCAGCGCGCCGAAGGGCCGCACGATAAACCCGGCCGCGAAGGCCATCAGCGCGAAGATGAACGCCGTGGTGTCGTTGACCCCGGCGAAGAACTGCTTGCTGATCACCGCCGCGAGGGCGCCATAGAGGAAGAAGTCATACCATTCGAACACGGTCCCCAGGGACGAGGCGAAGATGACTTTCTGCGTGGCATTGCTGGTGCTGGCGCCGCTCGCGGCGTCCAGCGTCTGAGCGTGTTCTGACATATCGGTATCCCTCACAGTGATTGTTTTTGTTGTTCCACTGGTGTTGCGTGTCCGGGTGATGCGCGATGCCTTGAATCTGCTGCCAAAACCTGTGGGAGCGGGCTTGCCCGCGATTGCGCTGGGTCAGCCAACTTCAATGTTGAATGTCATACCGTCATCGCGGGCAAGCCCGCTCCCACAGGGGTTATGTGTACTGTAGGTTTCAGGATCAGTTGCGCCGCTTTTTCAGCAATCATCAGCGTCGGCGAACAGGTGTTGCCCGAGGTGATGCGCGGCATGATCGACGCGTCGGCAACACGCAGGCCCGGCACGCCGTGTACCCGCAGTTGTGCGTCGACGACCGAGTCCGCGTCCTGGCCCATGCGGCAGGTGCCGACCGGGTGGAAAATCGTCGTGCCGATCTTCGCCGCCGCTTGCTGCAATTCTTCTTCACTTTGCAGGCTGGCGCCCGGCAGGTACTCGACCGGCTTGAACCCTTGCAGGGCCGGTGCGCTGACGATACGTCGGGTCAGACGAATCGCATCCGCCGCCACGCGCAGGTCCTCGGGATGGCTGAGGTAGTTGGGCTGGATCAGCGGCGCCTGCGATGGGTCCGCCGAGCGAATCTCGATGCGCCCACGGCTCTGCGGCCGCAAATCACACACTGACGCAGTGAACGCCGGAAAACTGTGCAACGGCTCACCAAAGCGCTCCAGCGACAAGGGTTGCACGTGGTATTCGAGGTTGGCCGAGGCCTGCTCCGGCCCGGATCGGGCAAACGCCCCGAGCTGACTCGGCGCCATCGACAACGGCCCGCTGCGGTCATACAGATAGCGCAGGCCCATGCCCATCTTGCCCCACACGCTGCCGGCGATCTGGTTCAGGGTGCGGGCGTTCTGCAGTTTGTAGATCAGGCGCAGTTGCAGGTGATCCTGCAGATTGCCGCCGACGCCCGACAGCTCATGAATCACCCCGATCCCGAGGCGCTCCAGCAACGGACGCGGGCCAATCCCGGAGCGTTGCAGAATGCTCGGCGAACCCACCGAGCCGGCGCACAACACGATCTCCTTGCGGGCCTTGAACTGTTTGACCTGACCTGCATGCCGCGCACTGACGGTTGAGGCGCGACCGTCCTCCAGCAGCACCCGATCTACCTCCACCCCCGTCAGCACCGTCAGATTGGCCCGGTCGCGAACCGGCTTGAGGAAGGCCTTCGCCGCGTTCCAGCGCACCCCGGCCTTCTGGTTGACCTGAAAGTAGCCGCAACCCTCGTTGTCGCCCTGATTGAAGTCGTCGATGCTGGCGATGCCGCTCTGCTCGGCGGCGCTGCGAAACGCATCGAGAATCGGCCACGACAGGCGCTGTTGCTCCACGCGCCATTCGCCCTTGGCGCCGTGAAATTCGGCGGCGCCGGCAAAGTGGTTTTCGCTTTGTTTGAACAGCGGCAGCACATCGTTCCAGGCCCAGCCCGGATTGCCCTCGGCCGCCCAGCCGTCATAGTCGTTGGCTTGGCCGCGCATGTAGATCATGCCGTTGATGGAGGAACAGCCGCCCAGCACTTTGCCGCGCGGATAGCTCAAGCTGCGGCCCTGCAGGCCGGGTTCCGCCTCGGTCTTGAAGCACCAGTCGGTGCGCGGGTTACCGATGCAGAACAGGTAGCCGACCGGGATGTGAATCCACGCATAGTTGTCGCGTCCGCCGGCTTCGAGCAGTAACACGCGCTGCTGTTTATCCGCCGACAGTCGATTGGCCAGCAGGCACCCGGCAGGGCCGGCGCCGACCACGATGTAATCGTATTCCTCAAGGGAAGTCTGCATTCCCTGACCTCGCTTTTTGTTTTTATTGTCGGACACTCTAGTTGTTAGCTTTCGTCAAAAGAATGTTAGTTTTTGCGCAGCCGCTGTGCGTTTTCAAACAGCCTCACCTGACCATCGCTGACAAGGACCTGCCATGTTCGACTGGAACGACCTGCGTTTTTTTCTTGAACTGCAACGCAGCGGTCGCCTGCTCACCGCCGCCAGGCGCTTGAACACCACCCACGCCACCGTCGCCCGGCACATCGAGGCCATTGAAAAAAGCCTCGGCACCGCGCTGTTCGTGCAGCACGCCCAAGGCTATGAGATGACCCCGGCGGGGGAGGCGCTGCTCAAGCACGCCGAAGCCATGGAAAACGTCGCGCTGCTGGCCCAGGAAGAAATCACCCAATCCACCGCGCCACTGGGCAAGATCCGCGTCGGCGTCACCGAGGGCCTCGGGGTAAAGTTTCTCGCCAGTCGCATGATCGGCCTGTTCGAGCGCTATCCGGGGCTGGAAGTGGAGCTGGTCGCCGTGCCGCGTTTCGTCAGCATCCTCAACCGCGAGGCGGAGATCAGTATTCATCTGGAGCGCCCGGCAGCGGACATGCTGGTGACGCGCAAGCTCACCGACTACCGTTTGGCGCTGTATGCCAGCCAGGCCTATCTCGACACCGCGCCGCCGCTGCACAGCCGCGAAGACCTGGGGAAACACGCGTGGATCGGTTACGTCGATGATTTGCTGTTCAGCCAGGAACTGATGTTCCTCAACAGCTTCTGCCGCAGTCCGCGCGTGGTGTTTCACAGCACCAGTGTCATCGCCCAGCAGGAAGCGGCGCGTTCGGGACTGGGGATCGCCGTGCTGCCGTGCTACATGGCAGCAGCCGATCCCGGCCTGGTGCCGCTGCTGCCGGACGAGGGCATCGAGCGCAGTTACTGGATCAGCACACGGCGCGAGTTGCACAAATCGGTGCGGTTGCGGGTGGTCTGGGATTATGTGGTGGGCCTGTGCGAGGCGGAGCAGGGTTTGCTGCGCGGTCAGTCCGGATGACATCCCCTGTAGGCGCTGCGGTCTGTTGATCCCGATCTTTCAAGCAGGATCAAAAGATCGCAGCGTGCCGCAGCGCCTGCCTGAATGTGGGCAGGGCTTAACTGGTTTGCTCTATCAGTTGCGGCGACACCACCCAGACACTGCACGGCATTTTGTACAGCAACTGCTCCACCGTGCTGCCAATTAACCTGCCCAGGCCACGATGACCGATGCGACCCATGACGATCACGTCGATGTCATAGGCATCGGCATAGCTGCACAGCACCTTGGCCGGGTTGCCCATGACCATGTGCTGGCGTTCCGGCGGGATGCCGTTGCGCTCGGCCAGCTCACGGAATGCATCGCCTTGTGCATCGAACAGCGCTTTCGCGTTGCCCACCTTGAAAAACGCCGAGGGATTGCCAAAGCCGAACTCGTCGGCGCTGATCGAGGACAAGTCATAGGCATAGACCACATCCAGCTCGGCGTCGCAGAGGCTGGCCAGTTTGACGGCCTCGCGCAGGATGCGGTCGTTGAAATCGGCGTACTGATCGTCACGATGAAATGGATCGACCGCCGCCACGATCCGCCGCGGCCTGGCATGTTGCACATGGCTGACAAAGTGCAGTGGCACCCGGCACTCACGCAGCAAATGGATATCCAGCGGCGTGAAC
This sequence comes from Pseudomonas sp. LF-5, assembly GCF_037626295.1. NCBI lineage: Bacteria > Pseudomonadati > Pseudomonadota > Gammaproteobacteria > Pseudomonadales > Pseudomonadaceae > Pseudomonas > Pseudomonas sp. LF-5. Next base: position 1,409,716 of record NZ_JARKMT010000001.1, on the reverse strand, counting down.
ATCAGCCGCGACATGAACGAGGCGTGCTGCAGATCCTTGATCAGCAGGGCCATGGGTTGTTCCTTGAGGTGAATCTGGATCTCGCGCAACGGATTGTCGACCCACACCACTTCCGTCGTCACCGTGACACCAAGGTGGCGCATCGGCCGGGCCTGGTCTTCCAGCCATTGACGATGGCGTTCGACATAGCCCAGGCGCATCTGTTCGAGCGCCTGTTCATTGACCAGTCCGGCGGTTGCCAGGCCTTCCAGGTAATCGAACGCGACGATATGCAGCGCCGCGCCCGAGGCCTTGGCCAGCGCGCCCGCCCGGTCGAATGCGGGGCTGTTTTTCATCAGAGGTGAAGCCACCAGCATGAAACGTGCTTGCTCGGACATGACGAATCTCCTGAGGGGACGGCCGGGATGCGTGGGCGCAACGGCGACAGAGGCGTAGGGTCATGCTGCTCCGGGTAGCCGGGCGCAGCTTGATCTTTGTCAATGATGCGACAGCGCCACGCGCGCGCCCGACGGATGGCAGCGACCGGCGCAATTGCGCAATTGTTGATTGTTATCAACCTTGCACCGGTGAGTACGGCGCAGCCTGTGAAAGGTGCTGAACTCACTGAACCGACCTGCGCAGGAGCCTCGCTCATGGCCATGATGAAAGCGGCGATATTCGTCGAAAAGAATCGCATCGTACTGGATGACAAGCCGATCCCCGACGTCGGTCCGCTGGACGCACTGGTGCGGATCACCACCACCACGATCTGCGGCACCGACGTACACATCCTGCGCGGCGAGTATCCGGTGGCCAAAGGCTTGACCATCGGTCACGAGCCGGTGGGGGTGATCGAAAAGCTCGGCTCACAGGTTCGCGGGTTTACCGAAGGCCAGCGAGTGATCGCCGGCGCCATCACCCCCAGTGGCCAAAGCTACGCCTGCCTGTGTGGCTGCGGCTCCCAGGACGGCCCGGACACCCGCCACGGCTTTCGCGCCACCGGCGGCTGGAAATTCGGCAACATCATCGACGGCTGTCAGGCCGAGTACGTGTTAGTCCCTGATGCATTGGCCAACCTGTGCCCGATCCCCGACGGATTGAGCGACGAGCAAGTGCTGATGTGCCCGGACATCATGTCCACCGGGTTTTCCGGTGCCGAGCGTGGCGAGGTCAGTATCGGCGACACGGTGGCGGTTTTCGCACTGGGTCCGATCGGGCTCTGCGCGGTGGCCGGGGCGCGACTCAAGGGCGCGAGCGTCATTATCGGCGTCGATACGGTGGCCGAGCGCATGACTGTCGCTCGTCAGTTGGGCGCGACCCATGTGGTCAATTTCAAGGACGGCGACGTGGTCAAGCAGATCATGGCGTTGACTGACGGGCGTGGCGTCGATGTGTCCATCGAAGCCTTGGGTACCCAGGGCACATTCGAATCAGCGCTGCGGGTGTTACGTCCGGGCGGTCGGTTGTCGAGCCTGGGGGTCTACGCTTCGGATTTGCGCATTCCCTATGATGCTTTTGCGGCGGGACTGGGCGACTACAGCATCGTCAGTACCCTGTGCCCCGGCGGCAAGGAACGCATGCGGCGATTGATGGCGGTGGTGCAAAGCGGCGGCGTCGATCTGTCGCCCCTGGTGACCCACCATTTCAAACTCGACGATATCGAGGCCGCGTATGAGTTGTTCGGTCATCAGCGCGATGGCGTGATGAAAGTGGCGATCACACCCTGACCGGTGCTGCGCCCCGCAACGTTGAAGACGGCGGGGCGCAGGGTTCGCTACAGGCTCAGGCGATGAATGACCTGACGGGTGTCATCAGGGTCGCCGTGGGTTTCGAAGCCCAGGGATTTGGCCAGGTCGCGCATGGCCGTGTTGCTGGCCGAGTCCACCGAGTACATACGCTTGAAACCGTTGCGGCGGGCGGCCTTGATCAGGTGTTCCATCAGCAGCGTGGCCAGGCCCAGTTGGGTCCATTCATCGGCGACCGTCACCGCGCATTCACAATCCTCTTCGCCCGTGGCGGCGTAGCGGCTGATGCCGATTTCGATCAACTCGCCGTTTTCGTGCACCAGCGCGATGAAGGCCGCGCGTTGCTTGTAGTCGATGTCCATCAACTGATCGAGCAGTGCCGTGCCCGGTTCGCTGATTTGCGCGAGAAAGCGCATGTGCCGGGATTCGGGCGACAAGCGCTTGATGAACGCGTACTCGCGTTCGCGGTCCTTGGCGGCCAAAGCGCGGATCAAGACGTGTCGGCCATCCTTGAGCGATTCGATCCAGTATTCACCGTTGTGCGCGGCGTAAGCCGCCGCTGCGCGGTCGTTGTGGTCTTTGACAGTGAGCATGAGGTGAGCCTCCATCGGCTGAACGAGCAACGCGCGGGGGAGTGCGCTGAGGTCTGTTCTACGCCGATGGCAACGCCGCGATCTGATCTGGATCAGATCGGCACGCGGCCACTGATCTGACGCGATGATGGCGCTCCTCGCGCCGCTATCATGCTTGGCCCGGCGGCTCACCGGTGCTGAGTGGCGAAGCGGGGGGCGATGACCTCTCGGGGATCGACAACGTCGCGCGCAGGCCACCCTCGGCCCGATTGGCCAAGGTGATTCGTCCGCCCAGGCGTGTAGCGATGGTGTTGACAATGGTCAGCCCCAGACCTGCCCCTTGCGCATTGCCTCGGCTGTAGAAGCGTTCGAACAACCGCGCCCGGTCCGCTTCATCAATGCCCGGTCCCTGATCCTCGACGCTCAGATGGTAGAAACCTTCGGCCTGACTCAGCTTGACAGTGATCACCCCGTGTTCCGGAGAGAAGTTGGCGGCATTGGTGATCAGGTTGTTCAGGGCAATGTCGATCGCGGCGGCACTGGCCATGACGTTGAACGGTTGCGCGCTGTCGTCGAAAGCCAGCTCCAGCTGTTTGCTCAACAGCCACGGTGTCAGTTGCACGAGGCTGTTGCGCACGGTTTCGCTGAGGTCGATGCGTTGCAGGGGCGGCGGGTCGGGTCTGGGCTCCAGGCGCGCCATGGTCAGCAACTGGTTGACCAGACGGCTGGTGCGGTCGACGCCGGCCATCAGGAACTCCAGAGAGTCGCGGCGTTCCTGTTCGGTGCCGGCCTCCAGGAGGTTTTGCGCATGCACCCGCAGCACCGCCAGCGGCGTGCGCATTTCGTGGGCGGCGTCGGCGATGAAGCGGCGTTCGCGGCCGAGCACCTCCTGAATCTGCGCGAGCATGCGGTTGAGCGCTGCTTGCATCGGTTCCAGTTCGCTGGGCAGCGGGGTCAGTTGCAGCGGCTCCAGTGAACCGCTGTGCCGGGCGCGCAGGGTGGCGGCCATGTTCGCCAGTGGCTTGAGGCCCCAGCCGATGGCCAGCCAGACCATGCCGGCGAGGATCAGGCTGCCAATCACGTTGGGCCACAGGGTGTGGCGGACGATGCGGTCGACCAGATCGGTGCGCACGTCATTTCGCTCACCGACCCAGATGCGCAGGCCGTTCTGTTTGTCTTCAAGCAGGAACGCGCGCCACTGGCGATTTTTCAAATCCACCACATCGCTGAAACCGGGCTGGGTCGGCGGTACAGTGAAGGAGGGCGCGCTGGTGGTGTGCACCAGCACCTCACCTTTGGGGTTCCACACCTGAAAGGCGATCTTGCCTTCGTAAGGGTGACCGTCGACTCGCGGTGCCGCTTCACTCAAGGCCTGATTGAACGCCTGATACAACTGCGAGTGATCGTTACCGGCCAACGGCATGCGCATCACCCCCTGCAACAGGCGTGCGTTCTGCGCCAGTTGCGCGTCGTAGACCTCGGCGATTTCGTGGTTGCTGTCGTGCAGGTTGAAGGTGCTGAGCACCGCCAGCCCGGCCAGCAACAGGCCAATGATCAGGGTCAGCGTGCGGCGGCGGATCGAGGTCATCGGCGCTCCTCCACCAGATAACCCACACCACGGATGGTGCGGATCAGGTCGGTGGAGAATTTCTTGCGCAGGTGATGGATGTGCACTTCGAGGGTGTTGCTTTCCGCTTCTTCGTTCCAGCCATACAGCAGCTGGATCAGTTGATCGCGGGTCATCACCCGGCCCGGCGGTGACAGCAGTTCGTGCAGCAACTGATATTCCTTGGGTGTCAGGGCCACGGGCTGGCCCTGATAACTGACCTGCTGGGTGCCGGGGTTGAGGCTGATGCCGGCGTGTTCGATCAGCGCCTGGGCGCGCCCGGCGCTGCGGCGCAACAAGGCGCGCAGGCGCGCCTTGAGTTCGGCGAGGTCGAACGGCTTGATCAGATAATCATCGGCCCCGGCGTCGAGCCCGGCGATGCGGTCTTCGGTGGCATCGCGGGCCGTGAGAATCAGCACCGGCAGGTTCGAACCGCTGTCACGCAGACGGCGCAGGACTTCGAGGCCGTCCATGCGCGGCAGACCGAGATCCAGCACGGCGACATCGAAGGTTTCGCTGAGCAGCGCATGCAAGGCACTGCTGCCGTCCTTGAGCCAGTCGACGGTGTAGCCCTCGCGCCCCAGCGCCTGATGAATGCCTTCACCCAGCGCCACGTCATCCTCGATCAGTAATAAACGCACACGGACTCCTGTCAGTCGAGTTTCTTGTTCACGTCCACCAGCAGGGCGGCGATCTCTTTGCGACGCCCGGCGTCGGCGCTTTCACGGCCCGCACGTGGCGCGGCTTGCTGGGCTTTGAGCAGGGCAGCCTTGGCTTCAGCGTAGCGCTTCTGACGGTAGAGGTGATCGCCCCAGAAGTACAGACTGTCGATGCCATCGGGATTCAGTTGCAGGGCCTGTTTGAGCAGTTGCTCGGCCTTGTCGCTGTCGCCGAAACCGATCGGCCAGCCCGGAACGCGATCATACAGAGCGGCGAGGCTGGTGTAGGCCGAACCTTGCAGGGCCTTGGGGTCGAGGCTCAGGGCTTTTTCCAGATCGGCCTTGGCGTCCTTGGCCTTGCCCAGGGCGCCGAGCCCGCCCTGGGCACCGGCCCAACTGCTGGTGACGATGCCTTTCCAGATCCACGCTTCGGCCACCGACGGACGCTGGGTGGCGAAGGCGCTGGCGTCGGACGACAGTTGCTCGAACGCAGCAGCGCGCTGTTTCTCTGCCACTTCGTACTGGATATGCGCCCAACTTTGCTGGATACCGTTGAGGCGTTGCTGATCGGCCGGTTCCAGCGCCCAGACGCTTTGGCTGAGGGCGGCGAACAACAGGCATGCGCTAAGTTTTTTCATGGTTTGAGGGACTCGTTGTCAGGTTTTTCACTGAGGCGGCGGATCAGCGGCAATTGCTTGCGCAAGCCGCGATCCACCAGATGTGGCAGCAAGTTGTTGAGGCGCACGAAGAAGCGTTCCGGCCAGCCCAGATACAGGTCGCGGCGGTCGCCAGCAATCGCGTGGACCACCGCCGAAGCCACGGTTTGCGGGTCATCGACGTTGGACTTGAGCGCATCGTTCAAGGCCTGCGCCGCCGCGCTATTCATCGACGTGCGGGTGGCGCGGGGCGCGACATACAGTACGTTGACCCGAGTGTCGGCCAGCTCCCGGCGCAGCGCTTCGGAGAAACCGCGCAGGGCGAACTTGGTCGCGCAGTAACTGGCATAACCGGCGTAGCCGATCGAGCCGTAGGTGGAGCCGACATTGACTACCATGGCGCTGTTGGCCTCTTTGAGCAGTGGCAGCAGCAACTTGGTCAGGCAGATCGGCGCGCTGATATTCACCGCGAGCATCGCGTTGATCTCGCTGTCATCGAGCTGTTCGAGCATGGCGAAGTGATTGACCCCGGCCGCGTTGATCAGCAGGTTGATGCCGCCGATGGCTTCGGCGGCGGCCAGCACTTTGCGCCGGTCGCTGAGGAAGGTCAGGTCGGCGGCGACCCAGCACAGCGTGTCGGGATAGCGCGCCAGCAACGGCGCCAGCGCTTCCTGATGTCGCGCCACGGCCAGCACCCTGGCACCGGCGGCGCACAGGGCCTCGGTAATCGCGAGGCCGATGCCACCGCTGGCGCCGGTCAAGACCACACGTGCATCACGCAGCTGCATGTTGAGCCTCCGCGTCACGCGGCAGGCCACGGAACATGTCGGTGTACAAGCGATAGACGACTTTCGAGGCGTGAATCACCGCCGCCTGATCCTGCGGATCTTCCAGCTGATTCATCAAGCGGCGATAGGTCTGCATGTGCTCGATGTCCAGCGAACCGTGCGAGCTCAGATAGCTGAATGCGCTGTCCGGCAACGCCAGACGCTCGCGAATGCTGCCCGCCGCGTGGGTCGCCAAGGCAATGCTGGTGCCTTCGAGCACATTGACCATGCCGAACAGGCCCACCGGATTGCCGCGAGCGATCAGGTCGTAGAGAAAACTCACCATCAGTTCGATTGGCAATGACGGCTGGCCGTCGCGCACCGCATCGCGGTCGCCGCCACACGCGGCAATATCATTGAGCACCCAGTGTTCATGGCCGTATTCGTCTTCGATGTATTCGGCCACCGCTTTGCGCAGCCATTCCAGGCGCGTTGGCAGGCGCGCACCGCAAGCCATCATCAGCGGCACGGTGTGGCGCACGTGGTAATACGCCTGCGCAAGGAAGGCCCGATAGCTGTCGAGGCTGACCTTGCCTTGCAGGGCATCGACGATGATCGGCAGGTTGAACAGTTCGTGGCGTTCCTGTTGCGTGGCTTCTTGCAGGGTGTCGAAAAAACTCATGATGCGGACTCCTCGGAAACAGCGGATTCAGTCAATTGGCTGTGATACTGCGCGACGATCGCCTCGCGGCGCGGGCGGCCATTGGCGGTGAGCAAGCCATTGGCGGCGGTAAAGGGTTGCGGCAGGCGCGTCCACTGATGCACCTGGGCGTAATCGGGCAAGGCTTCGTTGGCTTCGGCGACAGCAGCGGCCAGTTCCGCGTCGCTGCAGTCGGCGCGGTGCGGCCAGAGCAGGGCGTGGTTGTGCGGCATTGCTTCGCCGTAGACGAAGGCCTGGGCGATGTGGCGGCGTTGGGTCAGTTCCGACTCGACCCATTCCGGGTTGACGTTGCGCCCGAAGCTGGTGACGAACTGGTGCTTCTTGCGGCCCTTGAGGTACAGAAACCCTTCCGGGTCGAACTCGCCCAGATCACCACTGGGCCACCACTCATCGGCGTACGGGGTGTCGCCCAGATAACCGAGCAACGTCGAGCCCTTGATCAGCACTTCACCGTCCTCGGCCAGGCGCACTTCAACGTGCGGCAGCGGCCGGCCGACGCTGCCCGGACGCCGTGCGCCGGGGCGATTGAGGCACACCACCGAGGCGCATTCGGACAAGCCATAGCCTTCGTAAACCGGCAGCCCGAGCCGTTGCGCGCGGTGCAGCAGATCCTCCGACACTCGCGCACCGCCGACAGCGGCAAAGCGCAGGGTTTGCGGGTCGAAGGCTTTCTGTTCGGCGGCGCTGACCAGTAACAACAGCAACTGCGGCACCAGGATCAGACTCTGCGGCGCACGGCTGGCCAGATAACCGAGCAAGCGCGGAATGTCGACGCCACTGGCGCCCTGAATGCCGAGGGTTTTCTGGCTCGGCACACTGAGCGTCGCACCGGCATACAGCGCGGCATAACAGCCGAGGTTCTCCAGCAGAATCGCCAGCGGCAACAGCGCCAGATGATGCTGCGGGCCGGTCACTTCGCTGGCCTGATGCAGCTCCCGTGCAACCCGCAGCAGGCTGTCGGCGCTCAGGCACACACCTTTCGGCGTGCCGGTGGTGCCGGAGGTGAAGGTGAGTTTCGCGGTGCCGGCGGGCATGCGACTGGGGCCACTGAACGTGCGGCACCAGAACTCGCCACGTTGTTCATAGCCAGCTGCGAGCAGTTCGGCGCCCAGTTCCGGCTCGGCGATCACCCGTTCGGCCTGGCTCTGTTCCAGACAATGGGCGCGCTGTGCCGGGCTGAAAAACGGCGGCAAGGTCACGCAGGTCAGGCCTTCAAACAGCACGGCCAGATCCCACAGCATCGCGTCGACGCCATTGTCCAACGCCAGCGCAATCACCTGCGCCTGCTCATCGCGCAAACGCTCCTGGCGATACAGCACCTCGGCGTACAGCGTGGCGTAATCGAGTTTCAGCGTGTCGCCCCACAGGGCGGTCGCGTGGTCATTGCGCCGGGCATGGTCGCGCAGGGTTTCCTGGAAACGTTGCAATTCAAGCGACATGGCAGGCTCCCTCAATCGAGCCCGGCAATCCCAGGCGGGTAAACAGGCCGATATTGCGCAGATGGATGAAGCCGGCGCGGATGTTGCCGACATGCACCCAAGGCTTGCTTTCGTAATAACTGCCCCAGTGTTGACGCTCGTCACCCAATCGTTCCGGATCAGCGGCGCACAATGTGACTGGCTTCAAACCCAGGCGATGGAAACTGTTGACCAGCCCGATGTTGCCGGTGAACGTCACCCATTCCAGGCCGCCCATCGCCAGCAGGTAGGTGATGGCGATGATGCTCAGGCGCGCGCTGCCGGTGTCGCTGGCGGCGAGGTTGCCGACTTCGACGATGGCGCTGCGCTCGACCGGACGATCTGCCGTCGCGCTGATCAACGGCTCGATCGGCTCATCCAGATAGCGCTCGAGAAACAGCGGCTCCAGATGTGCACGACGCACTCCGGCCACCGCGCACAACTCGCCGTCGCCGTTGTGCATGCCGAACAGCTCGGGCATGAAGTGGCGGATATCGGCACCGTGGGCCTTGCGAAAGCGTTGCTGGATAAAGCTTTCAAACGTCGCTCGCAGAGTGTCCTCGGGCAGCGCGCCGGTCAGTGTCATCTGCGGTGTTTCGGCTTGACCGAAGCGCAGGGGCAGGGGGATGTTCCAGTCAAATTCGGGCATGGGCAGAACGCCTCCCTCAATAGATTTGAGCGAAGTATCCAAGCCATTTCTTAACGAAGTCTGAAGGTAAAAAAAGGTTAACCTGAGGGTCTTTCTTCAGACTCTCTTAAGACTGGGCGGGCAGGGTAACGCCGTCGGTTCGCCCAACAACCGGAGCGAGGCGGTCGAACGAATTGGCCGTCACTCATGACAATCAAGAGGCGCAGCTTATGTCCCGCGACATCGCCGTAACCCGTTACGGAAAACTCTCAATCACCCTGCACTGGCTGATGCTGGCGCTGTTTGTCGGCGTCTACGCATGCGTCGAAATCAAGGGCTACATGCCCAAGGGCAGCGAAGCGCGCGGCTTGCTGATGGGCTTTCATGGCCTGTTCGGCACGGGCATCTTCGCGCTGGTGTGGTTGCGTCTACTCGGCCGTCTCACGCCGCGTCCGCCGATCACGCCCAAGCCACCGGCATGGCAGACCGGCATTTCGCATCTGATGCATCTGGCGCTGTACGTGCTGATGATCGCCACGCCGATCCTCGCCTGGCTGATGCTCGCCGCCGCCGACAAACCTTTCCCGTACTTCGGCTTCCACGTCCCGGCGCCAGTGGCCATCGACCCGGACTTTGCCAAACAACTGAAGTACTGGCACGAACTGCTGGGCAGCACTGGCTACTGGCTGATCGGCCTGCACGCCGCGGCGGGGTTGTTTCACCATTATTGGGTGCGGGATAACACCCTCGTGCGGATGCTGCCAGGCCGCACCGAATAACCCTGAACCACTACAACCCCTGTGGGAGCGAGCTTGCTCGCGAAAGCGGTGTGTCAGCCTCTGATGATGTCGGCTGACACGGCCCCTTCGCGAGCAAGCTCGCTCCCACAGGATTTTGTGGTGTCTGGCAGAACGGGGCAGTTGCCGGAACCGCACTTCGCGTCCACTCTATGACCTGCCGACAAGGAGCGTCCGCCGACCCTCCGTCGTGACCACAGGGAGCTTGCAGCATGAGCGAAGACAACAAGGTAAAAGGCCCGGCGTCGTACTTCCCCTCCATCGAGAAAAAATACGGCCAGCCCATTGATCACTGGCTAAACCTGCTCGCCGGTATCACCGACAAGAAACACATGGAACTGGTGGCGTGGCTCAAGGATGAACACGGCATGGGCCACGGCCATGCCAACGCCTTGGTTGCGCATCATCTGGCGGCTAAAAAGTGAGGGCAGGGCAGCGATGAACTTCTCCCACCGGCCAGTGACGGCCGACGACGTCAACACCCTCTGCAGCTTTCCCCAAGGCGAACAAGAGCTGTTCTTCATGTTCCCGAAAGCCAACTTCCCGCTCACGGAAGAGCAAATGCACAGCGCGATCAGCCAGCGCTTCGACTCCACGGCCTTTCTGGCCAACGGCGAGTTCGTCGGTTTCGCCAACTTCTACCGCGCTGAGCGCGATGGCATCTGCTGCATCGGCAACGTCATCGTCGCGCCCTACGCCCGAGGCCAGGGCGTGGCGCGGTACATCGTCGAGACCATGACCGCAGTGGGTTTCGAAAAGTACCAGGCCAAAGAAGTGCAACTGTCGTGCTTCAACGAAAACACTGCAGGCCTGTTGCTCTACCCGAAACTCGGCTTCGTGCCGTTCTCTATCGAAGAACGCCCGGCGCCAAATGGTGGACGTTCTGCCCTCATCAACATGACACGCCACCGACCATAGCCATCCCCAAACTTGGGGGGGAACAGGCTTGCTCGCAATGGTGTTCGCCCGGCCGGACATGCTCCCAAGACTTGTGCGCAAGCTGTGGGAGCGAGCTTGCTCGCGAAGACGCCAGCCCAGCCACCCCCAATCCCAAGCCAGCCAAAAAACCTGTGAGAGCTAGCCTGCTAGCGATGGCACACGACCAACCACCACCGCACCCTATCCATAAATGCGATCATCCAGAAACCACATTACTCAAGCCTCCTCACCCCTAAGCTGACAACTCATCACATCGCAATTCGCAGACCACGACGTCAGCCACTCCGGCATCTCGGGCGACCGCTCAGGCAACCCCAACTCCCTGACGAACTCACCCGGCGCAATCGTTCCTTTCGCCGAACGAAACAGCCCACGCATGACCACCACGCCGATCACCCGGCCTTTACTCACGAAGCGATGTTCCATGAAGCTCCATTTATCATCCCAGCCGAGCATCCGGCTGTGGATTTCAAACGCTTCAAACAGCTTGAGTTCGCGCCGAAATTTACCCCAGGTGTCGCCAACGATCGGGAGCGCCTTGGTGCGCAGCGCCACCCGAAACGCGCCACTGCGCAACACAAAATCCATGCGTCCGACGTCTGCCATTGTGAAATAGCGGCCATTGGTGACATGCCGATTGAAATCGAGATCCAGCGGCCACACGCGCATGCGAATAATGGTGGATTCCAGCGCATTGACCGGGTTGCGCCACGGTCGGTGAAAAAGCATGCAGAGCAGTCGAAACCACAAATTCATAAGTACGTCAGCCATTTGAGAGGGGCGCTGCACTCTAGCGACCCGGACGTCGGTGAGGTAGGTGCGTAAATGACTTTTTTGGCCTGAACAGTACATTCCGATCATTGCGGAGGTGGTGTTGGATTGGTAGCCAGTTCAATCGGCGGATAAACAGAAAACAATCGAAATGTTTAAATAAGCCTGTCGTTATCATCCATGCCCTACAGCGCCTTGCGCCATTGCCTACGAGTGCGCCAGAATCCGCCGGCTTGTGCGCCTGGCACGTCCTCCGTACCTTGATTCCTGTCACTGCTCATCAGTGATCGGGTCTGCAAGCCCGCCGGAAAAACCAGTCGCACAGCCAGCCAAAGGACACTCGTTCGTGTCCGCTCAATGGCAGCTTTGTGCGGGAGACCTTCGGGTCTGCCGGGTGCCTGGTTTCCCGGTCTTGCAGACCCGCGCATAGCTGCCACCCATCATCTGCAAGTGATGGTGGTAGCTCCTAATGAACAACCAGGAGTTTCACCATGTTCAAACCAACACCCAACCCGCCAGAAACCGACCCCGCATCCCCCTACGAATCCCTTAATTCCAAAAAACTCCACGAAGCCGCCGAACGCGCCCTCGACCACTACCTGCTCCCGGCCAGCCACATCATGGCCAACGCTCAGGAGCCGGAACGCATGTACCTCGCCAACCCGAAGTACGACACCGAATCCCTCCTGGCCAACGCCAGCGAAACCCTCGGCTCCGCCAGCGAAATGCTCAACAACTTCGCCGCCGTCCTCGACACCGCCCACCGCAAAACCGCACTGGGCATCGCCCAAGTCGTGATGCTCGGCGAAATCGCCGTCAACCAGGCACTGGACAACGTCGAAGTCCCCCGATAACGCCCCCAACACGACGAGGGGAAACCCTCGTCACACCAGAAGCCGTACCCGCGCTGGCACAGGGCAACGCCTTGCGCCACAACGCCTCCGCTGTCACCCTTCGGCCCGTTCTCAAGGATCAGAACAAGGAATCAAGGATTGAGCGGCTACGTCCCCAACCCCCCGAAAAACCACCGCTACGAAGAAGCCAAACCCGTCGACATCCACGCCCAGCGTTGGGCGGAGTATGAGAAGCACGGAAAAGAACCTGCGCGCGAACCTGAGAAAATCGGGATCGCGTTGAGGATTGGGGTGTTCTTTGATGGCACTGGGAACAATGCGAATAACACGGCGGCTGGATTGCTGTGTGGGACGCAGCATCCGATTGCGCCGGGGCATGAGACGCTTCTCCTGCCCGTCTTTCACTGGTGTTGTTTTTAGTGATCATCTTTGACAGCTACCGCGTCAATGCTGGTTTCAACGAAGGTCCGCTTTCGGCCAAAAGCGGTAATGAAACTGCCGGCATGCTGGCAGTGTTGTTTAATTTGGCGCCTACACTGTTCAAGCAGCTTGGCTTGTTATCTGTATTGTGTTTCTCCTTGAGTAGGCTCGCTTTGGCCATAGCCACCGTAGGGAAAAAGGGCAGTACAGAAAATCAAGGAACGTGATACGACATTACTATCGCGTTTAAATGCGATAGTAATGCCGCTAAAGGGCAACTAGATGCCGGAGGCACATGCAATTACAACTCATGCTTTTAACCACTCTTGCGATTTTGGTTGCTCAGTCAGCGATAGCTCAAGATCCTGACGCGGCCTTATCTAAGCTATCTCCTGAAGCGCGTGATTGGGTCAATCGTTCATGTACTCGCAGCCTCGGGCCGTCTCTCTGGTCTAGTTGCGTCGTGCGGGAAGCGTCAGCCGCTTCGCGTGGAAAACCAAACCTTTCCAGCCTAAATCCGGAGATGCGGGCTTGGGTCATAAGAAGCTGCTCCGACTCCCTCGGCCCGTCTCTTACCATTAGCTGCCTCACCCGGGAGAAAGCTGCACTGGTAGACGGGTTGCCAAACATTTCGTCTCTTAACGAAGAACAAAAGCAATGGTTGTTCAGCTCCTGCTCTACATCGCTGGGGCCTTCGCTATTTGTGGCATGCGTTCAAAGAGAATCGGCAGCTCTTCGTGGCACACAATCCGCTCCCCAACAACCTCGCGCAGCTGCGTCTCCTGCTCCACGCAAGCTCTATAGCACACCAAGCAGAAGCTCAGGTCATGAGAGCTATAAAATCGAGGTTGCTCATAACGATGAGCTTTTCATTATCAACGGTGAAAAATTTGAATCCCAAACTTATTGCCTGGGCTGGGAAGAGGGAGACGAAGTTTTATTTCTCGAGGGAAGCCCGGTCGGTGCGTGTACCAGCGCAGAGCTTCTAAACCTGAGAACACGCGAAAAGTGCGATGTATGGTGCGAGTAGGTGATTTGGCCGGACGGTACGTTCGACGCAGAGCTAGAGGAGCTGGCCCATTGGGACATATTTTAACTCCTGCGGAACGAGCGAACATCCAGATTGCGCTTGCAGACGCGTTTGTAGACCGCGTTGTCGACTACGCCTCTATCGCAGAGCGAATCCAGGGCTAGGCTTCAGAGATCGTTGAAGAAATCCTATACTCAGAGGTTTCGCCTGTTTGTTTCAGCAACCTTGAAGCCCCCGTCCCTCCTTTGTGGGCCGGTTTTTAGGATGAATGGCTACTAGATGAAATAGCCAAAGAACTCAGAGCGCGAGAAAGAAGTTGGGTAAGACGTAGCTTCGACCGGTTAAAGGTTGCGTGGCTACTCTACAGCTACGGTTACATATGGAAAGAAATCATGAAATTTGCTCGATTCCAATAACCCCATAAGAACACTCTCAGCAGCACAATAGTGCTTCTGAGATAGGGAACCGAACCCCCTCGGAGCTCCTTGAGGCCGTTTAAGGCTACCAAGCCGGACACTTACACGGTTGTAGCGTGGCATGCCTCTGCATATCCTGGCCTAGGACATGCCCTAAATCATCCCGACCCCCCCCTTTCAGGCGTCTCCTTTCGACCAAAAGCAGTCATTGGCCCCCTCCGAATTCAGAGTGTATAAGGCAGGGGGTGTCAACCTATGCTGATTGCGATGATCGCTAATTTCTACGGAGTCTCAGTGTGAGGAATTCTCGTAGACAACCATCCGCGGACTGGTATTAAATTGATATCATTACTGGGCAGTTTAAGACAAGGAAGGAAATCAATGAGTTCTGTAGTTGCGCACTCTGCTGCCGATGGAAAAGCCAATAAAAGAAGTGTTATGTATTATTTACCCCTTATTCATGTTGAAAACAAAATCTATGGTACTGGGTTTTGTCTGAAAAAATATGAGCATACACTTGGACATAGCTTTCTAATGCCGGATGGTATTTTTCCCGAAGGAGGAAGCCTAGTGGAGATAGAAGGTTTTGTAAGTGGGGAAGGTTTCAGTACAGAAATAGACATTCAAGTGCACCAGTTACTTGAAAAAATAAAGTTTTCATATTTTTTTTTAAATCCAGCAACGGCAGGCCATATCGGTGGCTATACCTCTAGCGAGAATTTTGAATGCTTCAGGCTCTTTGAAAAGAACCCAGACTCCAGTTTTGAGCAAAAAGTTATTCTATCGAATGGGATGTATGATTTTATGCATTCTATGGAGAACTACTACAAATTCAGAACAATTTTGCGGCAATGCAAAGTTAATCTTCGGCCTGATGATTTACACTACGTTGATCGGCTTTCGAAACTAAAAATAGATGACGAACTGTTCTCTGCAATAAAGCTCTACAACAAGTGCTGGGAAACTTATTCAATCCATAGTTATCTCGATAAAGCGTTGTTTGCCCGAGCTGGAATTGAAGCCTCCCTAAAACACGTCAAGCTTGAACCGATAGATTTTTTACCGACTTTCTGGAAGAACTCATTAGCACATATAGAGGCCCATGCCAAAACCAATACTATAGTTGATTTGTTATGGAAAGAGCTAGAACCGTCCTTGGATGAGATTAAATCCAACCTAGATTCAGAGCTCAATGGTTTACGTTTGGCACGGCATAAAATTGCTCATGGAGGGGGGCAAGTAAACGAATATCAAAATGTGCCATTCTATCTCATATGGTTTCCCGTTTTTTGGATTTCTACTTTGGAGAAAGAGCAACTGTCTTATGAGGAGGGGATTAGGCTGGTGCTCTTCATGGCATTAATTAAGCGCAAGGTGGATACATGGTTATATACTGCTCCGCCAAAAAGATCACATATTGATAGCTATATAAATTTCTCCAGGGTCATTCCGAAGTATCTGGCAAAAAAAGAACAGGAGCTAACAGATAACTGTAGGGTCGCTCTTCTGAATTGGATTAGATCTCCACAATAGGGGATAAAGGGGGGCGAGGTATATCCTCAACAGGCTCCAATACTTTACATTGATTTAGTGCGCCTACTTTTTTGTCGACTCAATACTAATTTGAATGCAGTAAATAACAAGGATGAAAAATACAATGACGGGTGATGTGAAGCCAAAAGTTTCTGCGGCGACTAAAGATGATTTATCGCTCACAATGTGGCAGCTGGAAGATGCTTTTCCAGATGTAACATGTTTACTTCATCCTACTGTGCTTCAAGGGCCCAGCAAGAATGAGTTAATTGTCCTAGATACTAATGTTCTGTTGCTACCATTTATAATGGGTGGTCGGCAGTTTGGAGCAATCAAATCGACATTTAAGAAGCTTGCTGAAGAAGAAAGGTTATTTGTACCCGGGCGGGTAATTCGAGAGTTTTTGTCAAATCGGGATCGAAAAATTGCAGATATCTTAAAGGGCGTCGAGACTAAAGCTAATGGTGTTCATAATGCAATGATTAACTTGCCTGATTTTTTCGAAGATCATGTAGAAGCCCTCCCCGCTCTAAATTCAATAAAAAAACTCCGCGAAGCAAGTAATGAATATGCTGAGTCATTACATTCTTTGATCAAGAGTATGAAGGCTTGGCGTGGGAATGATCCTGTAAGTTTAGCCTACCGCGAAATTTTTGTGGATGATGTGGTGGTTGATCCAGAGTTTAAGCGAACCGAGGTGGAGAAGGCCTGGAAAATTCGGTTAGCATCAAAGATACCGCCTGGCTACAAAGATGGAGGAAAACTAGATACGGGAATTGGTGATTTTCTCATATGGCTGAGCATTCTCGAAATAGGCAAGAAAAAGAATCAAGACCTCATATTTGTTACAGGCGAGGAGAAAGCTGATTGGCGTGTAAGAAGTAATAGTAAAGGAGTCTATCTTAGGCCTGAATTGATTGACGAGTATCGTAGACATTCCAATGGGCGGAGTCTCGAACTGTTAAGCTTGGGTGAATTGCTCAGCCGAGCAGGTGTAGAAGAAGAGGTAGTAAGCGCAGTGAAAGACGCTGAGGCGTCAGTTACTGCCAGCGATTCTTTAATATTGGATTATAATGAAGATATTGCTTGCTTTAACTACTCGACATATGACGGCGAGTTGCTCATCACCGTTAAAGGAAAGGGCGATTTTAATTTAAAATTCAGCAAGGCAAGTAATGAAAGAATCCATGTGTACGCAGATTCTGGAACAGCAGTTGCACGAGCAAGGCATGTACCAAGAGATCAGGCAATTGAATTTGAATCGTTTGACAGTAGTTCTCGGGTATACACCATTGGTGTTGCGGAAATTTTTCTCGTGAAAAATGCCGATGGAAGCATACTGGCCGCTAAAATAATGGAAATTAAAGATGACACTCGCGGCTTTGATGAGGACGGCGTGACTTTTATTTATCGTACTTTTGCTCCAGGTGTTACGATACGTGTGCCCTGATGTTATAGGCTGCAGCCGTGCGACTGGTGGTTGCAAAGTTTGTTCCTTGAAATCAGAGCATTAATTGAAGCTAACAAGTAGATCTGATGCCTAGAGAGTAAAAATGAAAAACCAAAGTGGTTTCTTTTACAAAGCCGATCCTAACGACTTTAATTCACCGCCAAGCCTGCACGTACGAAATGTTATTCTAGTATGCTTTGGGGTGATTATATTATCTGTACTGTCTTATGCTTCGATTTTGATTATACAAACGTGGCCCGTCGATGAGTACTCCATATCCAAGGCCGGGACTTTTGGAGACAGCTTTGGTGTATTGAATAGTTTATTTACGGGGCTCGGCTTTGCTGGATTGCTTGTTACAATCTTTCTGCAGCGTGAAGATATAAAACTTACAAGGATGGAGCTTTCAGAAACCCGGGCGGAGATAAAGCTTCAGAGCAGGACATTTCAGCAGCAGCAATTCGAAGAGTCATTTTATCGCCTCGTCACCTTGTATAAAGAAAATCTGAGCCAGCTTTCCATTAAGTCCGAAACCAACTCTAGCACAAGAATTTACGGTATCGATGCGCTTAGTGTCCTTCAACAGAAATTTGATGAGGCGTGTAGCGTTCAGCGAATAATGATGTTTCCGTCAAACGCTAGCAGTAACGATCAAGATGATTATACTTATTGGCTCTACAAGACTAGTAGTATGATTTTTTTTCGACAAACCAGGTACACAGAAACATTAAATTCGATCCTATCATTAATTCTGAATGAATGTTTCTTGCCGGAAAAGCGAGAGCATTATTTGAAAATCCTATCCTCTCAATTCACTATTTATGAAATAAAATACTTGTTCTATCAAGCTTTCCTGAATCCTAATTACCAAGTGCTACGGGCTGTTATTTCAACATCGCCTTCATTTCAAGAGCGATTCTCTTCATCAAGCATTCCTTTAGGACATTGCAGGAGCTTTGAGTTTTTATGGAAAATAAACTTAACTCAGAAAGAGTTTAATTCTGACCGTCTTTTCTCAACAGAGCGTTTTAAGTCCGCTCGGAAGCGAACAGCTCAGAGCCGCAAAAGAAAGCCGGATCAGTAATAGCTTGGAGTTGATGACATCAACTAAAAATAACGCAATAGAAATTAATTAATTAACTAATGCGAGGTATCGAAATCATGTCCTCTTCTCACCCTACAAACGATCACATACTAAAGGCGCTCGAGAGATCAGGTTTTCTTTTTGAGCAAGAAATCGCAACCATTCTCGAAGAAGATGGGTTTCACGTTGAAACATCTTGGCCATACCTAGACGTAGATACAAAAAAGTCAAGAGAGATAGATCTTCGCGCAGTAAAAACTTTTCTCCATAATGAAGAGCATAAAATTCAGGTTTTTGTGGAAGTTTTAGTTGAATGCAAAGACTCAAGCTCTCCTTTTGTGTTTTTAGAACGTCCAAAAAACAAACGAGAAATGACGTCGTTTCGACCTAAAGAATATATTTTTCCTTGTAAATTCTACAGGGAAGCCTTGAGTGCTAGCTCATTCAGAGAGGTCCCCGCTTTTACACATCTAGGACTTGCTTCTTCGCACTACTATTTTCAATCTCCGAACAAAACCACTCAGTTCTCTAAGATAGTACGAAAGGGGAGCGATTGGATTGCTAATCATGACGGAATTTATGACTCGGTATTCCTCCCTATTGTTAAAGCTGTGGACGCGCGTCTTAAGTCCATTGCCGCTAGTAATGGTGGTGAGTGGCGCGTTGTATGGTTGGTTTTCCCAGTAGTAGTACTGCGAGATCATTTAATGGCACTTTCCATAAAAGGACAGGAGAAGGAGTTGGCGGAGCGGGGGCGCGTTACATTTGTGCGCAATCTGGACTCGGACACATTAAAAGGTGACTACCTTGTTGACTTCGTGACGTTTCGATATCTTAAAGATTATCTTAACGATGATGTTTCACGATTTGCTACCGCAGTTGCTGAGTTAAGTGCTTCTTCCCCTGCGTTAGTTCGGGGTGATAAAAAAAGCACATAACATATCGCATTAAAAGTAGAGTTTTTGAGGCATTTTTGACAAGCGCATTACTCTTCTGACTGACCGCTTCTGGCCGAAAGTTGCCCTATCCGTAATTCCATATCAATCAGTGTTACTGCCAGATCAACGGATCCTATACGTGACGTAATCCGGCGACTATTTCGAATACCGTGCTAGCCAAAACCTCCCCATTAACCATAACCCGCACCCCATGCCGCCCCACAAAATGCTTCCGCGTCGTAAAATCCTTAATCACCTGCCGCCGCCCCACAACCAACTCCCCAAACCCCGCCAACTCCACCGTCTTCAACTTAAAAACCTTCCTCGAAACCCCGCCATTCGCCTTCACATAGTCAATCGCATAATCAATCACCAACCGCTGCTCATGCGCCACCGTCGACTTCACCACAAACGACAACGTAATCGCTTCGCCCAACCTGACCACCGTCGGCTCAACCCGCACATCCAACAACTCAACCTCAGCCTTCGCCCCCGCGCCAATCACCGTCAGCGCCCTTAAATCTCCCTGCTTAATCAAACTCCGCAACGCATGCTTGGCAATCCACGCCGTGTGCTTGTTCTCCAACGACCAACCTTCAATCGTGTCCAACACCCACTCCGGGTGCTCTTTGGTCACGTCATTCAGATGATTCGCCACGGACTTGCGCACGTACAAACTCTCATCCGTCTTCAACCGATCCAGTATCCCTGCCGCTAACTGCGGATCGGCCTGAACCGCTTCCAACCGAAACGACCAGGGCAGGCGAGGGCGGCTGCCTTCGCTGGCTAGGCGTCGGACGTGGTGGTTTTCGTCGCGGGTCCAGTCGTGCATCAGCTCCAGCGAGCGTTCCAGGTCGCTGCGTAGAAAGTGGCGGATGGCGAATTCGGAGGAGCCGAAGGTGGTGAAGTATTTCAGGGCGTCCATGGAGGTGTCGAAGGCGTGGCCGCCGTAGCCCGCGACGTAGTGCGGCAGGCACATGCTGACGAATCCGCTGTTCAGTCTTGGCGCAAGTTCGAAAAGCACTTCGAGGGAATCTTCGTAATCCAGCGGCAACACGGCGTGCAGGCTTTCGCTGACGCGGGCCATGCGTTGCATCACTGATAATTCAGCGAGGCCGTCCTGGGCATGTTTGAGAAACGCCTTGGCCTTGAACGCCGGGTACACGGCGCTCATTTCGCTGGCGATGTGCCGCAAGCGCTCGGGGTTGAAGATTTCCTTTAACGCCGGGGCGGCGGTGTCGGTGGTGCTCATGGTCAGGTCATCGGGGTGCTGACGAACGCTTCGAGGGTTTCGGCGTAGGCGGTGTATTGAGCGATGTGTGGGTAGCGGCGGGTGTCGATCTGGTCGGGGACGACGAGGCCGGTGAAGCTCCAGGCGACGGCGAGGCTGATGCCGGCCTGGGTGAGGGTGCCGTCGGTGGGCAGGCCGGTTTTTTCCAGTTCTTGCTCGAGGGCGGTGAACGCAGCGGCGAGTTGGCCTTCGACGCGTTCGACCCACGGTTGGTATTGGATGTCGGCCGGGCGCAGGTTGCGTTCGTAGTAGAGCTGCACGGCTTTTTCGCAGGCGGCGAGACTCAGGCCGATCAGGCGCAGGGCGTGGGCGCGTTGTTTGAGGTCGGCGGGCAGCAGGCTTTTGCCGGAACTGGCTTCGAGGTAATCGAGGATGAGGGTCGAGTCCATGAGGACGACGCCGTCGTCGAGGATCAGCGTGGGCGCTTTGACCACCGGGTTGATCTGCTGGAATTGCTCGAAGTGGCGGAACACCGAGACTGACTCGTGTTCGAGGTCGATGCCGAGGCGTTTGGCGGAGATCGCCACGCGGCGTACGTATGGGGAGTCCAGCATGCCGATCAGTTTCATGACGCGTTCCTTCAAGTCGAACCGAGTGGGAAGGCATAACCTAGCCGAGGCTGAGGCAAATGTCAGTCGTCGAAGCCGGGTTGTTCGTGAATCTCGTCGACATTCAGTTCCAGCCGATAGGCCACCGCCACAAACAACGCCTGACACAAACACAGCGTCGCGCTCAGCGAACGAAACGCCAATGCGCTGCCTTCATTCACCAGCAACAGGCTGTTGGCGTGCCTGGCCAGGGGCGAGAGGTGGCTGTCGGTGAGGATCAGGGTGTTGGCCTTTTGCTGGCGGGCGTAGCGCAGGCAATGTTGGGTTTCCTTGGCGTAGGGGGTGAAGCTGATGGCGATGACCAGATCATTTTCGCGGACGCTGCGCATCTGCTCGCGATAACTGCCACCCAGCCCCGATACCAACTGAATTCGCTTGTGAGTGTGTTGCAAGTTGTAAACGAGGTAGTCGGCGACGGCGAAGGAACGGCGCACGCCGACCACATAGATGTTGTCGGCGTTGACGATCAGGTCGACGGCTTTTTCGAAGGCGACGTCGTCAAGTTCACGGCCCAGGCGTTCGATGCCGGAGCGGGTGGCGTCGATGCATTCGCGGGCGAGGTCGCCGTCGCTGGTTTGCTGCGACGGGTTGGCGATCAGGCTGCGGATGCGTTGCTGGTAGTTCTGTGCCGGCGAGGCTTTGTGGGTGTAGGCGGTGCGGAACAGTGCCTGCATTTCGCTGAAACCGCTGAAGCCGAAGCGCTGCGAGAAGCGGACGATGGCGGAGGGGTGGACTTCGCATTCGCGGGCGATGTCGCTGATGCGATCGACCATGATCCGGTCGCTTTGCTGGCTCATGTAGCTGGCGATGCGTTTTAGCTGGCGCGGCAGGGTGTCGTATTCGTCGGTGATCAGTTGCAGCAGACGCTCGGCATTGATCGGGGGGCTGGCGAGGGTGGGCTCGTCGGTGGCCGGCAGATCGGGGCGGGGCATAAGGTGTCCTTAGGGCTGATCAAATCACACGATGGCGGTGTGCCTGATAATAGGCGGGGTGCGAGCAGTTGGCTGGGGAGTTTTTCGGCGTCTGCGCAGCTGAAACGATGCACTGCGCGGGCGGCATGGCTGAAAAAAAATGCGACCGGTTGCCGCTGGTTTAGCCGTTTGTCTTCTATATACAGCCGCTCGACTGAATTTCTTGCTATAAACGCACTCCGATGACCGCCACGACGCCTGTGTCAGAGCTGTTAACGGGTGTTGTCGGACAAATTCCCAGTATTTACAGTTGCTGAGGCCTCAATCGGGCCTTAGACTGCCGCCCCTTCGTAAATTGAGTGCCGGGTGGCGTTTGCAATAAACGATGCCTTTTCGTCGACCGGACACGGTTCGCCGGAACGCTCCCTAATTCGCCTTAATGCACGTTTTTTTATAGAGATATCAATGACAAAGGACAAGTTGCTGGCCATGCCGGCAGATGACTACATGAATGCAGAGCAACACGCTTTCTTCACTGAGCTGTTGCAGAACATGAAAGTCGAAACCCACGAGCGCATTGAGCAAAACCGTATCGCCATCGAAAGCCTGGACACCCCGGCCGACCCGGCGGATGCAGCTTCGGTTGAAGAAGAGCGCACCTGGCTGGTGAACGCGATTGATCGCGACCAGCGCATGCTGCCGCAACTGGAACAAGCCCTTGAGCGCATCAAGGAAGACAGTTTTGGCTGGTGCGACGACAGCGGCGAGGCCATTGGCCTGAAACGCCTGCTGATCAGCCCGACCACCAAGTACTGCATCGAAGCTCAAGAGCGTCACGAGCAGATCGACAAGCACCAGCGTCAGGCCTGATTCCATGGCGGCCCCCTGAAAGGGGGGCGCCTGCAAAAGATCGCAGCCTTCGGCAGCTCCAAAAGGGGTGCCGTGGCTGCGATCTTTGCTTTTGCTCGTCTGCACTATTTCCAAGCCGTTCCATTGACCTGCTGCAGACCCCGCGACTAACGGACCATAGATAATGGCGTTGTAGTGGCGTTTAATGCAGTCACAACAATGAGAACAAGCGTGGGGTGTTGATATGACGAGAGATGGATCTCTGGTTGGGGCTTTGCCTGCACCAGTGCTTTTGCCGAAAAACCGCTGGATCGCACCGACCCTGCAAAGCATCGCCCTGATGCTGTTGTTGGCCGGCATGACCCTGGGTGAAGGGTCGTTGTACATTGGCATGCCACTGGCGGTGCTGATTGTCTGGCTGCCGCGCCTGCGCTCGCGAACCGTCCTCGATGCACCGCCTGCCGACACCGGCAGTGCCATTTCCGAACTGACCCGCGATCTTTCCTACACCACCAGCCACAACGCGTTGTCGGCGGCAGGAGTGGCGTTTTCGGTCAAGGAACTGGCGAACAAACTCGAATCGCAACTCGACGCGGCGGCGCGGATCGTCAGCAATGCCGAGGTGATGATTGCGACCGAGCACGCCACTTCGCAGCTCAGTCGCCAAGCCCTGGAAGCCGCCAGTGAGGCCCATCAAAGCAGTGCTGCGGGACGTGCCGAGCTGGTCGATTCCATCTCGCGCATGCATCAACTCAGCCAGCGCGCCAATGCCAGCCGCGAACTGATCGAGGCGTTGAGCCTGCGCAGCGACGATATTCAGCGGGTGACGCTGGTGATTCAGTCGATTGCCAGTCAGACCAACCTGTTGGCGTTGAACGCGGCGATTGAAGCGGCTCGGGCCGGCGAGCATGGCCGCGGTTTTGCCGTAGTGGCGGATGAGGTGCGCGGGTTGGCGGCCAGAACGGCGTCGGCGACGGGGGAAGTCGGCGAGATGGTTGCCGACATTCAGCAACGGACTGCACAGGTCGTGGAGCAGATCCGCGAGTTGTCCAGCGACCTGCACACCGGCGTCGAACAGGTTGAAAACACCGGGCAGCACCTGGAAAACATCGCACGCCTGGCGGCCGGCGTGGAAACTCAGGTCGGTGAAATCGCCCGGGGCGCGGAAACCAATCGCGAGCAACTCGACAGCCTGTTTAAGGCCATCGAGCAGATGCGCAGCGATCTGGCGATCAGCGATCAACAGACCCGTCGCCTCGCCGAAGCGGCGGTGCAGATGGAAGGGCAGGCCGAAACCATCAGCGAACGTCTGGCTGAGGTTGGCCTGGATGACTATCACCAGCGTATTTATGACCTGGCGCGTGAGGGGGCGAGTCAGATCGCGGCGCGTTTCGAGGCGGATGTCGAACAGGGGCGGATCAGTCTGGAGGATCTGTTCGATCGCCAGTATCAGGCGATTCCCAATACTCAACCGGCCAAGTACCAGACCCGTTTCGACCGTTACACCGATCAGGTGCTGCCGGCGATTCAGGAGCCCTTGTTGCCGCGCCATGAAGGTCTGGTGTTCGCCATCGCCTGCACGCAGCAGGGTTATGTGCCGACGCATAACCAGGTGTTCAGCCAGCCGTTGACCGGGGATGTGCAGGTTGATGCGGTCAACAATCGCACCAAACGCAAGTTTGCCGACCGCACCGGGATACGCTGTGGCAGTCATCAGCAACCGGTGCTGTTGCAAACCTACACCCGCGACACCGGCGAATTGATGCACGATTTGTCGGTGCCGATCATGATCAAGGGACGTCACTGGGGTGGATTGCGGCTGGGCTACAAACCGGAGACCCCGTGCTGATTGTTACCGTTGAGGCAAGGGTTCTGTGCAGCGGCG
Source organism: Pseudomonas sp. LF-5 (assembly GCF_037626295.1). Classification (NCBI taxonomy): domain Bacteria; kingdom Pseudomonadati; phylum Pseudomonadota; class Gammaproteobacteria; order Pseudomonadales; family Pseudomonadaceae; genus Pseudomonas; species Pseudomonas sp. LF-5. The sequence goes on along the minus strand of NZ_JARKMT010000001.1, from coordinate 1,385,150 downwards.
TTGCTTTTTCCTTCCGAATGAAAGCATTAGTCTGCCGGCTTAGTTAGGTAGCTAATTAATTCAGGAGGTCGGCATGCAATGCCGGGTTGATGTCGCCGTGATGATCGGTAGTGGTGTACCCGCCGGTTTGCGCGCAAGGGGGCAAAGCGTTTGCTGGGTGGTGCTGCTCAACGGGGAGCAACGCGGCACCGCATTTGCCAGCCGCGACGAGGCCGAAGAGTGCAAGGCTGCGTGGCTCGCGCAATTGCAGGCCGAGCCCGCTGACAGTCTGCACTGATCAGTGCTTACTTGCCGGGGTGCAGGCGCACGTTCAATTCATCGACCATGACGGCTTCTTCGCCGTCGGCGCGTAACCATTCCTTGAGCAATTGCGCCTGTTGCGGCGACCAGAAGTCGGCCTCGATCAATTTGACATCGGCGGGCAGTGGATGCGCTTCGATGAAGTCGTCGATAGCGCTGCCTTCCGAGGGCAGGCCCAACTGGTCGAACAGGGTTTTCAGGTCGTATGCTGGCAGTTCCATCGTTTACTCCTTGGTTTTGCGCCGACATGGCGCAGTCGATCACTCCCTTTATCTGAGGCAGTCGCCGGCCAGGAGTTCGATTTGCGCTTCAAGTGAACGAGCCAAGGCACAGGCTTCGTTATGGTCTTCGCGGAAACCTCTGACGCGACCGGTGGATTTTTCCTTGATGTGAAAGAAGGCGATGCCCGCCGGCACGACTTGAAAGCGTGGGGTCGGGTCGGGCGTTTCACTGACATGGAAGATCAGCGTCGATTTGTGCCTGGCCTCTACGGGAGTGGCAAAGTGAGTCAGGGTGCACATATGAAGTCCTTTTCATCGGTCGGCCGGCATTTACTGGCCGTTGCGGGTAGTCGTAATGAGCGTTGCTGCTCTAGAATCGCCAGTACCTGTTGACGACAGGGCTTATCTAAAGCAATTTTTCACGGGCGATATGTCGGAAAAATGCTTTTTTTCGTGAGAATTTTCCCTAAAGTTCGTAGTCAGCTTTCTCTGAGCGTCAGTAAGGAATCTTCCTTCGAACTTTGGCGACATCGGAGCAAGTTTCGCGAGTGACATTCCAGTAGTCTTACGCACCTCGCGATAAATGAGCGCTCCGCTCGCTCGGACTTTTATTTGAGTCACTTGGCAGTTCTGTCGGCATGGCCGTTTTTTGCCGCGCGCGTTTTCCGTGCACGGTTTTTTCAGATGTGGGGATGTTTCTTTGGCAGTCAGTAACCTCGATATGCATGCTTTGTTCGTGCTCGGTGATTTGCGTGCAAAGCTGGTCAAGCTGTTCCAGTCGCGTTTTGTTTACATCACCGAGCAAAACGCCGAAGGCATTTACGTAGCCGAAATCGACACCGAAAGTGCCTTGGTGGTCGATGACAAACCGGGGCTCAAGCTCAAGGTTGGCGATCATTTCAGCGCGTCGGTCCTGCCCAGCCGCGAAGGCGGCAAGATGGATATCCGTTTTCGTGAAATCAAACTGACGGTCTACGGCCTGGGCGACTACGCCTTTGTCGACACCGCCGATGGTCACGCGATCCTGTTCAAGGAAGGCCACAGTGTGGTGACCGTGTTCGCCGCCAATGAGCAACTGCAGGAAGGCCTGACCAAAACCCTGAAAGCCGTCACCGCCAAGGCCGCCAAATGGCGCAAGGGCGAACTGGTGACTTTCAAGGCCAGCGAGTGAATGCTGTGAGTCGCGCTGATTTTCATGTGCACCACCTCGATAATGCGCGTGAAGAGGCTCGGCGTCTGTTCGATGCGAAAGCCCGATTGCAGGGCGCGTGGCTGGGGTGGGTGGCATCGCAGATCTACACGTTGCGCCCGGCGGAATACGCCAGCATGGTCAGACGCGAGCTGCAAAGCTTGCAGGAAAAGTCTGAAACCTGACCTCGTCCGGGATACGCCCCGGAAAAAGCAGGAACCTCGGCTACAGTCAGTTGACTGAGTATTCAGAGGCTTGCGGTCTTCCATCAGGCCATCCTGCTATTGCTGTGAACAGCGCGAGGTGCAAAAAGCATGAACGGATTTCGACGGTTGTTGGCCGCCAGCGCGGCCGCATTCGCTTTGCTGGCGTCGGCACCACCGCTGATGGCCGCGCAGGCGCCGATTCATTTTGCCGACCTGAATTGGGAAAGCGGCAGCCTGATCACCGATGTCTTGCGGATCATCGTCGAGAAGGGCTACGGATTGCCGACGGACACGTTGCCCGGCACCACCATCACCCTGGAAACCGCGCTGGCCAACAATGACATTCAGGTCATTGGCGAGGAGTGGGCCGGGCGTAGTCCGGTGTGGGTCAAGGCAGAAGCCGAGGGCAAGGTGGTCAGCCTCGGTGATACGGTCAAGGGCGCGACCGAAGGCTGGTGGGTGCCGGAATACGTGATCAAGGGGGACCCGGCCAAAGGCATCAAGCCGCTGGCGCCGGACCTGCGCAGCGTCAGTGACCTGAAAAAGTACAAGGATGTGTTCAAGGACCCGGAGAGCCCGAACAAGGGCCGGTTCCTCAACAGCCCCATTGGCTGGACCTCGGAAGTGGTCAACAAGCAGAAGCTGACGGCATACGGCCTGCAGGATGACTTCACCAATTTCCGCAGTGGCTCGGGAGCGGCACTGGACGCCGAGATCAGTTCTTCGATTCGTCGCGGCAAACCGGTGTTGTTCTACTACTGGTCGCCGACACCGCTGCTGGGCAAATTCAAACTGGTGCAACTGGAAGAGCCGCCGTTTGATGCCGAGGCATGGAAGACCCTGACCGACGCCGACAATCCGAATCCGAAACCGACCCGGTCGCTGGCCTCGAAGCTGTCGATTGGCGTGTCTACGCCGTTTCAAAAGCAGTACCCGCAGATTGCCGAATTCTTCAGCAAGGTCGATTTTCCGATCGAGTCGCTGAACAAGGCGCTGGCAGACATGAGTGAAAAACACACCGCGCCACGCCAAGCGGCTGAAGCCTTCATGAAAGCGCATCCGGATGTGTGGCAGGCATGGTTGCCGAAGGATGTGGCGGATAAGGTGGCGGCTGATCTGAAATAGAGGGGTTGCGGCTGACGCCATCGCGAGCAGGCTCACTCCTGCATTTGGGATGCGTTTCCCTGTAGGAGTGAACCTGCTCGCGATGCTTTCAAGCTTTTAGAATCGAGTCTGCACCGCCAATTCAAAGGTGCGCGGCGTGCCCAGATAGTAAGCCGGCGACACATGCGCAAACTCGGCGTACACCTCGTTGGTCAGGTTGCGCACCCGCCCAGTGACGGTGGTGTGTGAATCAACCTTGTAGCTGAGGAAACTGCCGAACAGCGTGTACGACGGCACCGTCATGGTGTTGGCGGTGTCGGCATACACCGATGCTACGTAACGCGCATCGACCCCACCTTGCCATTGCGGCGAAAAGTCATAGGTCAGCCACACATTGCCGACGCGATCCGGCACGTTGGTCGGTGTATTGCCCTTGCGCGACACCACGACACCGGCGGCATTCTTTTCAGTGAAGTCGTCGTACTGCGCATCGACCCAGGCGAAGTTGCCTTCGGCCAACAGCTTGTCGGTGATACGCAACGAACTCGCAATCTCGATGCCTTTCGAGGTCTGCTGGCCGACTGGAATGCTGCTGGTCGGGTCCAGTGGATCGGTAACGGCGAAGTCCTTGCGCTCGATGGTGTAGGCGGCGACGGTCGCCGAGCCTCGCCCGTTCAGGTAGTCGAACTTGCTGCCAATCTCCCATTGTTTGCCCGTCGAAACATCAAAGTCCTGAGTACCGTTCGGTTGCTCGGCGGCGGTGCTGTATTGCACGTAGACGTTGGCCGACGGGATGAATTGCCAGGTCAGGCCGACGCGACCAGTCACCGGCTCCCAACTGCGCTTGAGGTGCTTGGGGTTGGCGGCGGTCACTGTGCGATGGTTGGTGACGTCGAGGTCGATATCGTCGTAACGCAGGCCTGTGAGCAGCGACAGTTTGTCGGTCAGCGCCAGACGGTTTTCCACGAACAGTGCCTTGGTCGTGACTTCATTGGTCTTGTCGCTGATCAACTTCGGGTTGGTGCCGGGAATGTCGTAGAAATGCCCCGGCCGGTAGTTGTTCGGGTCCACCGTACTCGCGCCTTTGACGTTGAGCGGTGAGTTGGTGGTCTGGTTGACCTTGTATTCGAAACCCCCGGACCACGTTGTATCGAGACCGAAGAACGTATTGTCGTGACGCAGTTCGAACTGGTTGCCGTTCTGCTCGCCCTGATGGCGCACCTGATACGCGGTGGAGCGATTCACCGCCGTGTTGTCGGCGTTGTACTGATAGGTTTCGAGGTTGCGGTAGTCGCGCTGGCTGTCGAGGTGATACAGCGTGTTGCGCAGGGTGGTGCTGTCGTTGATCCGGTAATCAATGATCGAGCGCAGCCAGATCGTCCGTTGTTCGTAGCGCCCGTCTTCGACGTTGTAATTGTTGAAGCGGTTGTGTCTGTCGATTTTCAACTCACCGGCCTTGGGGTTGAGCACCGGCGTGCCCCAGTACGGGCTTTCTTCGTGCTCGTCCTGATATTCGAGGGCTAGGGTGTGCGACAGGTCCGGCGTGAGGTCGCTGAGCAGCGAGAACGCCACGCTCCAGGCATCGCGTTCCTGGCGGTCGATGTAGCCGTTGCTAGTGTTGTGACTGACATCCAGACGCGCGTAGTGCTGCACATCGGCATTCGGCGCGGTCAGTGCGTGGTTTAGGCCGAATGCGGTTTCGGTGGTGTCGTAGGTGCCGTAGCTGACCCGACCTTCAGTTGCCTGTTCATCGCGGCTGGCCAGTTTGGTCACGTAGTTCAACGAACCGCCGACGGAACCTGCGCCATTGACCAGCGATGACGGACCACCGAGCAATTCCACCCGGTCGTAAATCCACGCATCCACCGGCCGGGCGAGGCCGCCGGATACGTTGATGCCGTTGAACATCTGGGTAATCTGGCTGCTGGTGAAGCCACGATAGGAGACGAAGCCGCCGAAACCCGGCGGTGCGCTGGCATTGACCCCAGGCAGGGTGTTGGCGGCGTCCTGGAAATTTTGTGCGCCGTGGCGTTCGATGTCGTTGCGGTTGGCAATGGCCACCGACGCGGGTGTGTCGCGCACGCTCAGACCGAGGCGCGAGGCCATGCCACTGGATTGGTCGAGGCTCAAGCCCGGTTCGGCACCGGACTCGCCATTGATGGTGATCGGCGCCAGATCCACGGCGGATTGCGCCCAGGCGTTAACGGACAGGCAGCCGCACAGGCTCGCCAGCAAAGTGAGTTGTTTCATCATTGAATCCTGAATGCTTGGCTAGGTGTCAGCGCACAGGCAAACGCCGCGCGTTGGCGCAGTGGGCTGACAAATCAATAGGGCGAAGACACTCAGGCGAGCGGTGGGGCGCGAGGGTTGGCCGAGGGCCAGGTGAAGCGGGCAGGGAGGTCGGCGCTGACGACAGGCGCCAACGGCGGACTGTGTTGTTCGGGCAGCACCGCAAGGGTCAGGCTGGAGTTGAACGCCGGGCCCATGCCCCCGCCGACAGAGCACAGCGGGCAACCGAACGCCTTGCTCAGGGTCGGCAGTTTTTCTTCGACGGGATTTGACGTGAGCGGCGCTTGAGTGGCCGGGTCGACCGTACAGAACTGGCCGCCGATGCCGTTGAGTTGCATGCCGACCATTTGCCCGTGACCGATGCTGCAGGCGAACACATTGAACAGGACGCAGCAATAGAGCATCCAGGCCAGCAGTGAGCGATCGGAACGGGAGAATTTCATGGGGCGGCACTTTACCGTACCGCTGATCGGTCGTGCACTTGAAAAAATGCCGACTAGGATGATTTGTTCAAGTCTTTTGAAAGGACTCTCAAGCATGACCTTCGTATTGGCTCAGTGGCTGGTGACGATTTTTGCAATCATCAGCCTGGTGCATGTGTATTGGGCGTTGGGTGGGCAGTGGGCGGCGGTAGCTGCGGTGCCGCAGATTCCCGTGCAGGGGCTGGTGGCGACAGTACGACCGGCCTTCGAGCCTTCAGGCTGGATCACGCTGCTGGTGGCGGCAGCGTTATTGGCGATTGCCGGGCTGGTCTGCATGCGCGTCGGCTGGGGAATGCCGGCGGTGCATGAGGGCTGGCTGCAATGGGTAATCAGTGCAATTGCGCTGTTGATGTTTGCCCGGGCAATTGGCGATTCGAATCTGGTGGGCTTCTTCAAAGAGGTGAAGGATTCACGGTTTGCGCGACTGGATACGTGGGTGTATTCGCCGTTGTGTCTGGCGCTAGGGGCGGGGTTGTTGGCGGTGGCCTGGGTTTGAGGTTTGAGGTGATCTGGAGAGCGCTATCGCGAGCAGGCTCACTCCTACAGAGGAACGCGTTCCAAGTGTAGCGGTGAGCCTGCTCGCGATAGCGTCATTGCAGACAATACAAAGCTTCAGCTGCCGCTTTCGGTGCGCCGGCTGCTGACCTCGGCCGGCACATCATCCCCGGCCATGCGCTTGCGGAACAACGCCGCCCGCGCCAGCAGCAACGTGGTGACCGGTACGGTGATCGCCAACAGAACCGGAATCAGCCAGGCGTGCAGCACCGGCCCCGATTTCAATGCCGAAAAACAAATGATCGACGCCAATGCCACGCACCACGCTCCCAGCGTCGAGGCCAGGGCTGGCGGGTGCATGCGCTGAAAGTAATCCTTCATGCGCAATAATCCGGTCGCACCGATCAGCGCGAACACGCCGCTGAGTACCAGCAGGATCGCCACGGGGATCTCGACCCATAAAGACAAATCGGCATTCATTCGATCACCTCGCCACGTAGCAGGAATTTCGCCAGGGCAAACGAGCCGACGAAGCCGAACAGCGCAATCAGCAGCGCCGCTTCGAAGTAAGTGTCACTGGAATAACGAATGCCGAGGGTCAGCATCATCAGCATGGCGATGATGTACAGGTAGTCCAGGGCCAGTACTCGATCCTGCGCCGACGGCCCCTTGAACAGGCGCACCAGGGTCAGCACCATGGCCAGCGAGAACAGGAACAACGTCAGCAGAATCGCGTTCGACAGTAACGGGCTCATTCGAAAATCTCCATCAGCGGCCGCTCGTAAGTGCGCTTGAAGTGCTCGATGAACTGCGCTTCGTCATCCAGATCCCACACGTGCAGCAACAGAATGCTGCGATCCAGCGCCAGTTCCGACCACACGGTGCCGGGCACCACGGTGCAGATCATTGCCAGCGCCGCCAGGCCATGGGCATCGCGCAAGTCCAGCGGCACCTTGATAAAACGTGAGCGGGGCGGGCGGCGACCGGCGTTGAGTACGCCCCAAGCAACGATCAGGTTGGACATGATCACGTCACGCCCGACCAGCAGGAACAGGCGCAGAATTGTCCCCGGACGGCGAACGCGTACTGGTTTCGGGCGCAACTTGCGCATCATCAATGGCGCGGCGAACCCCAGTATTGCGCCAAGCAACAGATTGCCCGGGCTGACCGACAGGTTCAGCGTCAGCCATAACACCCACAGGGTCAGTGACAGCAACGGTGCCGGGAAAATGCGCTTCATGGCTGCACCTCCAGCATCGCGGCTTTGGCTTCCGGGCTTGGCACGGCGCGGGTGCCGAGCACGGCCATCACGTATTGCTGCGGATTGTTCAGCGCGTCGGCGGTGGCCTGGGTGTAACGCAGCAGCGGTTCGGCCTTGAAGGTCAGGGCGATGCTCAACCCCAGCAGCAGGAAAATCGGTGCGCATTCGAGTTTGCGCAGCAGCGGCGACGGGCGCTCCTCGGGTGTCCAGAAGCGCTGGATGCCAAGGCGCGAGAACGCCATCAACGAGGCCAGCCCGGACAGGATCAACAATGTCAGCAACGCCCACGCCGCATTGGAAATCGGTGCGCCCGTGCCCAGCCCCAGCGGATTGAGCAAGGCGCCGATCAGGTTGAGTTTGCCAATGAAACCGGACAACGGTGGCATACCGATGATCAGCAACGCGCAGGCAATGAAGCTCAGGCCGAGAAACGCCATGGTCCACGGGATGACCTGACCGACCACGGCTTTCTGCTCATCATCGAGGTTGATGCCCTTGGGCGGCTGCAAGGACTCTTGCGGACGTGGCAGCAGTTCGCTTTCGTCTTCCAGCGGAATTTCGTTGGCCGAACGCGAGCGCTCGATCAACTCGGCGAGCAGGAACAACGCGCTCAGCGCCAGGGTCGAGCTGACCAGATAGAACAGCGCGGCGCCGATCAGGTTCGGCTGGGCGAAACCCACCGCCGACAGCAGAATCCCCGCCGACACCAGAATGCTCAGGCTGGCCATGCGCTCCAGGCGTTGCGCGGCAAGAATCGCCAGCCCCGCGCAAGCCATGGTCGCCATGCCGCCGTAGATCAGCCAGTCGCCGCCGAAGAAGGCCGAGGCCCCGGCCTGGCCGGAGAAAAGCAGTGTCCACAGGCGTAGCAGGGTGTAGACGCCGACCTTGGTCATGATCGCGAACATGGCCGCCACCGGCGCACTGGCCGAGGAGTAGGCCGGCACCAGCCAGAAATTCAACGGCCACATCCCCGCCTTAGCCAGGAACGCCACCGCGAGAATCCCCGCGCCAGCGTGCAGCAAGCCACGGTCGGCTTCCGATACCAGCGGAATTTTCAGCGCCAGATCGGCCATGTTCAATGTGCCGGTGACGCCGTAGATCAGCGCCGCGCCAATCAGGAACAACGACGAGGCGAGCAGGTTGATCGAGATGTAATGCAGCCCCGACGACACCCGAGCCCGGCCCGAGCCGTGTAGCAACAGGCCATAAGACGCGGCGAGCAACACTTCGAAGAACACGAACAGGTTGAACAGATCCGCCGTCAGGAATGCGCCGTACAGGCCCATCAATTGAATCTGGAACAGCGCGTGGAAACTCGAACCGGCGCCGTCCCAACGGGCCATGGCAAACAGCAGCGCGCTGACGCCGATGATCCCGGTCAGCACCAGCATCAGTGCCGACAGGCGATCGACCACCAGCACAATGCCGAACGGTGCCTGCCAGTTGCCCGGCAGGTACACGCCGATGGAGCCGGGCACGCCGGTGGTCTGTGTCCATTGCAGCAGCATCACCGAAATGAACAGCCCGACGAGGCTGGAGAACAGGTTGATTTTCGCCTTCAGCGGTCGGTGTTTCTCGCCAAGCATCAGCATGATGGCGGCGGTCAGCAGCGGCAGCAGGATCGGCGCGGCGATCAGGTGAGTCATCGCCATCATTCTTTAGGCTCCCGGCCGTCGACGTGGTCGGTACCGGTCAGGCCGCGCGAGGCCAACAGCACGACGAGGAACAGCGCGGTCATGGCGAAGCTGATGACGATCGCGGTGAGGACCAGTGCTTGCGGTAACGGGTCGGTGTAGTGCAGCAAGTCCTGGGTGACGCCGTCCTTGATCACCGGCTCCTTGCCGATGAACAGGCTGCCCATGCTGAAGATGAACAGGTTGACCGCGTACGACAGCAGGCACAGGCCCATCACCACCTGGAATGTCCGTGGCCGCAGGATCAGCCAGACGCCAGACGCGGCGAGTACGCCGATGGCGATTGCGATGACTTCTTCCATCAGACGGCTCCTTTGCTGGCGACGGACTTGGGCAGCGATGCAGTCTTGTGACCGCGTACCGATTGGTGGGCGAGGGCGGTAAGGATCAACAGCGTCGAACCGACAACCACGGCATACACGCCGATATCAAAGAACAGCGCACTGGCGATATGGATATCGCCCAGCAACGGCAAGGTGAAATGCCAGGTGTGGGTGGTCAGGAACGGATAACCGACCGCCATTGCGCCCAGCCCGGTGGCGGTGGCGAACAACAAGCCGGTGCCCATCCAGCGCAACGGGCGCAGGCTCATTTGCGCTTCGACCCACTGCGTACCGGCGACCATGTATTGCAGGATGAACGCCACCGACATCACCAGGCCGGCGACAAATCCGCCGCCCGGCTGGTTGTGCCCGCGCATGAACAGGTAGCACGACACCACCAGCGCAATCGGCAGCAACAGGCGCACCAGCACCGCCGGCACCATCATGAAGCCGAGCGCGGTGTCGCTGGCCGAACGCGGGTTGACCAGGTCGGTGACCACGTCCGGCGCCAGCAGGCGTTGCTGGGCCGGCAACTGCAGGCTTTCTTTCGGTGGGCGGAAGCGGCGTAGCAGGGCGAACACGGTCAGCGCCACGGCGACCAGCACGGTGATTTCGCCCAGGGTGTCGAAGCCACGGAAGTCCACCAGCATCACGTTGACCACGTTGCTGCCGCCGCCCTCGGGCATGGCACGACTGAGGTAGAACGAGGAGATGTCGTTCGGCGTCTGGCGCGTCAGCATGGCGTAGGAGAGCAACGCCATGCCGCCACCCACGGCAATCGACAGCAGCAAGTCGCGCAGGCGGCGAATGCGCGCTTTGCGCAGGCTGCTCGGCAGTGGCGAGACTTCTTCGATCCGGCGTGGCAGCCAGCGCAGCCCCAGCAGGATCAATACGGTGGTGACGACCTCGACCGCCAGTTGTGTCAGCGCCAGATCCGGTGCCGAGAACCAGACGAAGGTCACGCAGGTCATCAACCCGCAGACGCTGACCATGGTCAGCGCGGCGAGACGGTGGTACTTGGCCTGCCACGCGGCGCCGAGGGCGCAGGCGATTGCCAGCAGCCACAGGGTCACGAAGACAATCGAGCCGGGAATCTTCGGCCGGTCGCCCCAGCTCAGGCTGCTGTGCAGCATCGGAATCAGGCCGGCGAGCACCGCGGCCAATACCATCAGGAACAGTTGCATTTGCAGGCGGCGGGTGCCAAGTCGACGTTCGACGCGCCGGGCCATGCGCATCATCACCACCAGACTGCGTTCGAACAGGCGCTTGCCGTTGAAGCGACCGATCAGTGGCGGGTATTTGAAGCGACCGCGCTTGAGCTGGTTGCGCAGCAACAGGTAGACGACGATGCCGCCGGACATGGCGATCAGGCTCATGATCATCGGCGCATTCAGACCGTGCCAGATCGCCAGGCTGTATTCCGGCAGCGTGCCGCCAACCACCGGCAGGGCGGCCGCTGCGAGCAGCGGGCCGACCACTTGCGCCGGAAAGATGCCGACGACGAGGCAGGTAAAGACCAGCAACTCTACTGGCGCGCGCATCCAGCGCGGCGGTTCGTGCGGGGTGTGCGGAAGGTCGGTGGCGGTCGGGCCGAAAAACACATCAACCGTAAAGCGCAGCGAGTAGGCGACGCTGAACGTACCGGCGATGGTCGCGACAATCGGCAGCGCCGCCTCGACCCACGCCGTGGCATTGATGAACACGGTTTCGGCGAAGAACATTTCTTTCGACAGGAAGCCGTTGAGCAACGGCACGCCGGCCATCGAGGCACTGGCGACCATCGCCAGTGTCGCGGTGAACGGAATCAGTTTGATCAGGCCACTGAGTTTGCGGATATCGCGGGTGCCGCTTTCGTGGTCGATGATGCCGGCGGCCATGAACAGCGAGGCCTTGAACGTGGCGTGGTTGAGGATGTGGAACACCGCCGCGACCGCTGCCAGCGGGCTATTGAGGCCCAGCAGCAGGGTGATCAGGCCGAGGTGGCTGATGGTCGAGTAGGCCAGCAGGCCTTTGAGGTCGTTCTGGAACATCGCGCAATACGCGCCGAGCAACAGCGTGCAGGCACCGGCGCCGCTGACGATGTAGAACCATTCCTCACTGCCGGACAGCGACGGCCACAGACGGGCGAGAAGAAAGACCCCGGCCTTGACCATGGTCGCCGAGTGCAGGTAAGCCGAAACCGGCGTGGGCGCCGCCATGGCGTGCGGTAGCCAGAAGTGGAAAGGAAACTGCGCGCTTTTGCTGAGGGCGCCGATGAGGATGAGGGGGAGCAGAATGGGGTAGAGGGCATGTGCGCGAATCTGATCGCCGGCGGCCAGGACCTTGTCCAGGTCATAGCTGCCGACGACATGGCCGAGGATCATGACCCCCGCCAGCAGGCACAATCCGCCAGCCCCGGTGACCATCAGCGCCATGTAGGCGCCGCGACGGGCGTCGGCGCGGTGGTGCCAGTAACCGATCAGCAGGAACGAGAAAAGGCTGGTCAACTCCCAGAAAAACACGATCTGGATCAGGTTGCCGGAAATCACCAGGCCGAGCATGGCGCCCATGAACGCCAGAAAAAACGCGAAGAAACGCGGCACCGGGTCATCCGGTGACATGTAATAACGGGCATATAAAGAGACGAGGGTGCCGATGCCCAGGACCAGTATCGAGAACAGCCAGGCGAAGCCGTCCATGCGCAGCACGAAGTTCAGGCCCAGGCTCGGCAGCCACATGAACTCTTCGCGGATCACGCCGCCGTGGGCAATTTGCGGGTACAACATCGCGACCTGGACGGTGCCGATCAAAGCGACCAGGCCTGCCAGGAGGGATTCGGTATTACGCGCGTTGTGTGGCAGCACCGCTGCCAGACAGCTGCCAATGAATGGCAGAAGCAGTAGAACTATCAGGGACATAGGCTTCTAATCTGCGGAAGTTTGTGAAGCATCATACGTGCCAGCTCCCTGATCACCAAACGCCAGGATGTCTCAGAATCCTACAAAGTAGACTCAAAATTTGTGTTTGGCGTTATTTCAAGCCAAGGGAAGGTGTGGCAGATGGCCCTTTCGCGAGCAAGCTCGCTCCCACATTTGAAATACATTCCAGTGTGGGAGCGAGCTTGCTCGCGAAAGCGTTGGCGCAGGCGCTGAAGGTATTGCCGATCAGCCCTGCGTTTCTCGCTGCAGCTCAACATCGGTTTCTGCGGCCTTACCCTTGGTCTTCAACTCACTGACAATCACCGCCGCGACAATCAACCCCGCGCCCACCAGCGCAATTGCCGGCAACCGCTCCCCGGCAATCCGCCCGACGATACCGGCCCACACCGGTTCACCGGCATAGATCAACGTCGCTCGGGTCGGCGAAACACTCTTCTGCGCCCAGTTCATCGCCACCTGAATCGCTGCACTGGCGGCGCCCAGTCCCAGCGCGGTGACCAGTAGGGTCCAGGAGAAATCCGGAAGCATCTCGCCGGTCGGCACCACCATCAGGAACGACAGCACCGACGTCGTCGCCAGTTGCACCACGGTCACGCGACGCACATCAACCTGACCGGCATAGGTGCTGATCAGAATGATTTCGGCCGCAATGGCGATGGCGCTGATCAGCGTGACGATTTCACCGGAACTGAAATTCAACGAGGCGCCGGACGGCCCCGACAGCAGCATCAACCCGGTAAACGCCAGCATGATGCCGATGCTCGGCATCAGCCCCGGCCGCCGCCCGAGGACCAGCCATTGCAACAGCGGCACGAACGGCACGTACAACGCGGTGATGAACGCCGACTGACTGCTCGGGATTGTTTGCAAGCCGACCGTCTGCAAACCATAACCGAGCATGATCGCCACGCCGATGAAGGCGCCGGCCCGGAGTTCGAACAGGGTCAGTGCACGCAGATGCCGCCAGGAAAACGCGGCGACAATGCACGCGGCCGCCGCAAAGCGCAGGCCGACGAAAAACATCGGGCCGCTGACGGTCATGGCGTGTTGCACCAGCAGGAAAGTGCCGCCCCAGACCATGGTGATCAGCACCAGCACGCACTCGGCCTTGCTGAAGCGGGAGAAGCGAAGAGGGGGGGAAGAACCGTTCACTGTCGTCATGACCTTGCGCACTGTAAAAAAGAGGACGCACAATGCGCCTAACGTTGCGCAGTATACTGCCCAACCCCACCGAGTGAGCAATATAGTGCACAAAGATTCCAGCCAAAGAACGTCCGTCCTTCAACACGTCAGCCAGAACGTTCGGCGCCTGCGTCACGCGGCGGACATGAGTCAGACGGCGTTGGCGGAAAAGTCCGGCGTCAGTCGGCGGATGCTGGTGGCGATCGAGGCCGGCGAGAAGAATGTCAGTCTGACCACTCTCGACCGGGTGGCCGAAGCCCTCGACGTGGCCTTCAGTGACTTGATCCAGGCGCCCGACGCCCGCGATCCGAGCCGCATCAATGAAGTGGCCTGGGCCGGCGTGATGCCGGGAAGCAAGGCCGTGCTGCTGTCCAAAGCCACCGCGACCCGTGAAGTCGAGCAATGGGAATGGTGCCTGCAACCCGGCGAGGTCTACCCCTCGCAACCGGACGCCGATGGCTGGAGCGAGCAGATTTATGTGTTCGAAGGCTGCCTGACACTGATGCTCGGTGAGCAACGGCAGCAGATCAACAAGGGTGAGTTTTTCATGTTTGCCAGCAACCAGCCGCACAGCTATCGCAATGACGGCGACGTAGCGGCGTGGTTTGTACGCAATGTGGTGATTTGAATGACGCAGAGCGCGGATATCCTGATCATCGGCGGCGGCCTCAGTGGCACGATGCTGGCGGTGCAACTGCTGCGCTTGCCTGGGCCGCGCAGCATCCTGATCGTCGAGCCGCGTGCCGAGCTTGGCCGGGGTGAAGCGTACAGCGCGGTCGAACCGGGCCATACCCTCAACGGTAACGCGGCGCGAATGAGCGTTGACCCGGACAATCCCGATGACCTGACCCAGTGGCTCAGCGCACATATTGCCGGCGGTGGCTGGCCGGAGTCTGCCGCGCAGCCCGTGCCGGTCAGCGAGCTGTTTCCGCCGCGCGGGTTGTTTGGCGTGTATGTGCAACAGCGTCTGGCCGAGGCCCGGAGTATCGGTGCGCAACATGGCTCGAGCGTCGTGCACCTGTGCGCGGAGGTCTTCGATTTGCAGGCGGACGCCGACTCGGTGCAACTGACGTTGCACGACGGTCGACAGGTGAGCGGCGCCTTTGCGGTGCTGGCGACCGGCATGTTCCCGGCTGCGCGCACGCCGCAAAAGCACTCCAGCGGCCTCAATGCCGCCGCGCTCGATCCGTGGGACGTGAACGCCATGCGCTTGCTCGATCCACACTCGACCGTGCTGATCATCGGCTCTGGCCTGACCATGGTCGATGCCGTGGTGTCGCTGGAACAGGCCGGGCATCGTGGGCCGATCGAAGTGTTCTCCCGTCACGGGCTACTGCCCCATGTGCGGCGGCAACCGCCAGCGTGGATGGATTTCCTGGCTGCGGATTACAGCATTCGTACGCCGCGACAGCTGTTGCGCGAACTGCGTCGGCATTGTCGGGATGCCATCGCTCAGGGCGTTGACTGGCAGGCACCACTGGACACGGTTCGCGCTCACATTGCACGTTTGTGGAGTCAGGCGACTGACGTGCAACGTCGACAATTCGTACGGCATGTACGGCCGTGGTGGGAAAGTCATCACCATCGTTCGCCGCCGCTGAGTGCCGAGTTGGTTGAGCGGTTGCGTGGTGAAGGCCGTTTACGGATTCAAGCCGCATCGTTCAAGGGGCTTGAGCCGACTGCGAACGGCGGGGTGAGTATTCGTATCCGGCGTCGTGGCGAAACTGAAACCTGTGCGGTGCAGGGGGCGGCGCTGATCAACTCCAGTGGCATCGAGTATGACTGGCGGCGGGTGGCGCGACCGCTGCCGCAGCAACTGCTGGCACGTGGGCTGGTGCAGCCGGGGCCGTTGGCGTTGGGGATTGCGGCGGCAATAGATGGTGCGGTGCTGGACGCAGAGGGGGGCAAGGCGCGTCGTCTGTTCGCCATGGGGCCGCCGTTGCGCGGGATGTGGTGGGAGAGCACGGCGGTGACGGATGTGGCGTCGCAGGCCAAGGCGTTGGCGGCGCGTCTGGTGATTTGAGCTTGTTCGCTTACGGCCCCATCGCTGGCAAGCCAACTGCCACAGGGGCCGAGGTAGGGCGACAATTTTGCTGGCACTGCGCAATCTGTGGGAGCCTGGCTTGTCAGCGATGGGGCCCGCTCAACCGATGATCATCTCGGCAATGCCCCCACCAGCCAGCGCTGGCGAATCTGCTCAAGGCGGCCATCGGCGCGCAAGCTGTCCAGCGCCCGCTGCCAACGCGCAACCTGACGCGGGTCGGTTTGCAGCGAGAAGGCGATGTAAGTGTCCTGTTTCATCAACGGGATCTGGTACTGCAAGCGCCCGGGCTCCATGCCCTGTTCGCGGGCAAGGGACGCAAAGGACAGCGTGTCAGTCACCACGAAGTCGGTACGCCCCAGACTGAACAGCCGCATCATTTGCTCCGGGGTTTCCACGCCATAAAGATTGTTCAGGTCCTGCCTCTGCAAATAGCTGTAGACCAGCCACTTGCGCGGCACGGTGATGCGGCCCGCCCGGTCGGCCTCGTGCAGGCTGCGTACACGCGGTTGGCGAGTGTCCTGCGCATAGAGCGCAGTCTCCACTTCGATCAGCGGCCCGACCCACTGGTAGCGATTGTCGCGTTCGTCGGTGCGCAATACGGTGAAGACGCCGGTGTCCGGGGTGTCGCTAGCCATACGCAGCGCGCGGAGCAGCGGGACTTGTTGGAGATGGATCTGATCACCGGTTGTTTTAGCCAGTGCGCGCACGATATCTACGCCAAAGCCGACTAACTGCTCGCCTTGTTGAAAATGCAGAGGCGGGTGGTAGTCGGTGAGCAATTGCAGATCCGCCGCATTGGCCGTCTGAGCCAACATTGAAAGCAAATATGCGGCAATCCGTTTCATGACTCGTCCCTGAAAAATTGATCGCGAAGCTTAGTACGGGCCGAGGCTGGCTGTCGTGAGGAAAGTACGGGGCTTTTGTGTCAGAAATAAAGGCGGATTGGCAGCGTCGGGTTCACCCTGAAACAACTGTGGGAGCCCGCCTGCTGGCGATAGCGGATTATCAGTCAACAATGATGTTGAATCTGATGACCCTATCGCCAGCGGGCGGGCTCCCACAGGGAGTCGCGTCAGCGGTGAGGGTTACGCCACCACGCGATAGCACGGCACGTACGCCGCACCGCCCGGCAGTTTCATCCGGTGCTGGGCGACGAAGGCTTTGAGCAGCAGATCGAGCGGTTGCATGATCGCCGCGTCACCGCGGATCTGGTACGGCCCGTGTTCTTCGATCAGGCGAATGCCCTTGTCCTTGACGTTGCCGGCGACGATGCCGGAGAACGCCCGGCGCAGGTTGGCTGCCAGTTCGTGCGGAGGCTGGTCGCGGTGCAGTTTCAGGTTGGCCATGTTTTCGTGGGTCGGATCGAACGGGCGCTGGAAGCCTTCGTCGATTTTCAGCAGCCAGTTGAAGTGGAACGCGTCGTTGCGCTCGCGGCGGAACTGCTTCACGGCTTTCAGGCCCTGAGTCATCTGCCGCGCCACTTCAGTCGGGTCGTCGATGATGATTTCGTAGTGCTGTTTCGCCGCTTCGCCCAGGGTCGCGATGACGAAGGCGTCGAGTTGCTCCAGATACGGTGCGGCATGTTTCGGCCCGGTCAGAATCACCGGGAATGGCAAACCGGCGTTGTCCGGGTGCATCAGGATGCCCAGCAGATAGAGGAACTCTTCGGCGGTCCCGGCGCCGCCCGGGAAGATGATGATGCCGTGGCCGACACGGACGAACGCTTCCAGACGTTTCTCGATGTCCGGCAGGATCACCAGTTCGTTGACGATCGGGTTCGGCGCTTCGGCGGCGATGATGCCCGGCTCGGTCAGACCGAGGTAGCGCCCGCCGTGGATGCGTTGTTTGGCGTGGGCGATGGTCGCGCCTTTCATTGGGCCTTTCATCACGCCGGGGCCGCAACCGGTGCAGATGTCGAGGCTGCGCAGGCCCAGTTCGTGGCCGACTTTCTTGGTGTATTTGTATTCTTCGGTGTTGATCGAGTGCCCGCCCCAGCAGACGACGATTTTCGGCTCCACGCCTGGGCGCAGGGTGCGCGCATTGCGCAGCAGGTGGAAAACGTAGTCGCTGATGCCTTGCGAGGTGCTGAGGTCGATGCGTTGGCTGTCGAGTTCGTTCTCGGTGTAGACGATGTCACGCAGGGCGCTGAACAGCATTTCGCGGGTGCTGGCGATCATTTCGCCGTCGACGAAGGCGTCGGCCGGAGCGTTCAGCAGTTCCAGGCGCACGCCACGATCCTGCTGGTGAATGCGGATTTCGAAGTCTTTGTAGGCTTCAAGGATGGTCTTGGCGTTATCGACATGGGCGCCGGTGTTGAGAATGGCCAGGGCGCACTGGCGGAAGAGGGTGTAGGTGCTGCCGGATCCGGCTTCGCTCAGTTGTTGAACTTCACGTTGAGAAAGGGTTTCCAGGCTGCCTTTCGGGCTGACCGAGGCATTGATTACGTGTCGTTGGGTCATGCAATGATCCTTAAAACGATGTCATCCCGAACCAGGCGGATGGCATCCGAATAGTGTGTATCCATGAATGAAGATGGCACGATCTGCGCGGTACCGCCATGTCCCCGTTGGACGCTGAAAAGATGAAAAGGGCCCCCAGCATAGCTAAATCGCGCGCAGAGGCGATAATGCGCAGCGAGTTTTTTCCGTTGCCCTTTTTATCGCTCAAGGAAGTCATGCCTGATGTTCGAGATTCAGCCGATGGATGCAGCAACGTTTCGCCAGCAGACCCGCCGCAGCACGATCATCATCGCCGCGCTGTTCCTGGTGCTGGCGATGGGTTTTTCCACGGCGGCGGTGGCGCTGTTCGGCGAAGCTGGCGGAGATAACCTGCGCTTTAATGTCGGCGGGGTGTTCGTCGCGTTTCTGCTGACGGCGGCGTTGTTGCGCGGGCAGTTCTGGCATCAGGCGTGGATGGCGCCGGCGGTCTATAGCTGGCGGCTCAAGCGCAGTCTGATGAGCGTGACCAACGTGATGCACCAGGTGACGGCGGCGGCGGCGCAGAATGATCCGGCGGCGATGAAGGTGCTGCGTTTCTATCATCTGGGGTTGACCCAGATGCACGAACTGGACGGTAACTCCAGCGATCATGCGCAGTTGCAGCGGGAAGTCGAAGCACACAAGGAACGGATGCAGGCGCTGGGTCTGGATCTTGACCAGAAGCGCCTGGATCCAGCCTGGCTCGAAGCGTTGAAACCCGCCTCCCGCTAAAACGGTATCCGGCTGGTGCGGCGCAGTTTCCACTGACGGATCGCGCGTCCGTAAACGAACAGATTGACCACCAGCACCACGCTGCCGAGTGCCAGCTGGATCTGCGGCGTCAGCCCGGCCGGGTAAATGATCGGCCAGATGTAATGCTCGATGAAGCCGCCGGCGTATTCGGTTTGCCCGGCGGCGTGGCGCATCAGGTTTTCCCAGTAGGTCAGCGGACAGGTCAGGTGCAACACTTCGACCGCCACGCCCCAGGCCGCGGCCGGCAGATGCAGCCACATCAAGCGTGGCCACTTGAGCACCAGCAGCCCGCCGAACAGCACGAACAGAATGAAGGACAAATGAAACAGCACCAGCCCGTCGGCTGCGATTCGATACAGCATGTCGTCTCCCTGACGCGTTTGCGAATGGCCATATGTTACGCCGCTCAGGGTGAAAATCGGCGGTAAGTGCGCAAGATTGTTCAAGCCACTAACACCGCTTCGCTGGCAGAGTCAGCGGCTGTTTTCCGGATGAAGAGCGTTATGTCTGACTCACTCATGCCGCGCAGTGCCTTTCTTCGCGGCGCGGCGGCGATCATGCCGTTATCGCTGGCGACCGCACCGTGGGGGCTGCTGGCCGGCTCCATGGCGATCGAAGCCAATCTCACGCCGCTGCAAGGGCAGGGCCTGTCGAGCATCGTGTTCGCCGGTGCCGCGCAATTGGTGGCGATCGGCATGCTCAAGGGCGGTGCCGGGATGTTCTCGATTCTGCTGACCACGCTGCTGCTCACGTCGCAACATTTGTTGTACGGCATGAGCATGCGTTCGGTGATTGCGCCGCTGCCGGGGCGCTGGCGCATCGGCCTGGGCTTCTTGCTCACCGACGAACTCTTTGCCCTGACCAGTCAGCATGACCGGCAGCAGTTCAATCGCTGGTATGCACTCGGTGTCGGCCTGACGTTTTACCTCGCGTGGAACCTGTTCACGCTGGCCGGTATCGTTCTGGGCAGCAGCATTCCGGGCCTTGAACATCTGGGCCTGGACTTCTCGATTGCTGCGACCTTCATCGCCTTGATCACCCCGGTGGTGCGCAATGTCCCGACAGTGGTGTGCGTGGCGGTCTCGTTGTTCTGCTCGGTGTTGTTCAGCTACTGGCAATGGGGCTCGGCGCTGGTGTTGTCGGGGTTGGCGGGCATGACCGCGGGGTTTATCTGCAACAAGCTGTATCGGGGGCGCACATGATGGTTTGGGCAGTGATTGTCGGCATGGGGATTCTGGTGTTTCTCAATCGCTATGTGTTTCTTGAGCCGCGGTTGCCCTTGCGCTTGAGCAGCAATGCCCGGCAGTTTCTCGGTTTTGCGGTGCCGGGGATGCTCACGGCGATCTGCGGGCCGATCGTGTTCATGCCGGAAAAACAGCTGAATCTGCAGTGGGATAATCCGTATTTGCTTAGTTCGCTGGTGGCGATCGCCTTGGTCATCTACACCCGCAATACTTTACTGAGCATGCTATTGAGCATGGCGTTCTTTTTTCTGTTGCGTTGGTGGCTGTAAGTTGCCGGATGAAAACTGTTCTACGCTTTCAGGATGACCCTTTACTTGTGGCAGGAGGTGCGCATGGCGACTGAGCAAAAGCATCCGGAAGCGGATGAAGAAGATACCGACGAGCCCACGCAAGAAGAAATCGAGCGGGAAAAACACAAGGAACAAACCTGGAAACACGACGATGGCAGAGAGCTGTCGGACCCCGACCGCAAGTTCTGATCGTTTGCCCCGAAAAAGCCCCGCACAAGCGTACACGCGGGGCTTTTTCGTTGTTTCAGAGATCGTCCACCTGCATGAAATCGGGGTGTGAAGCCCGATAGCCCAAGGTTCGGTCGATCCACGCATTGAGCTCGTTGACCATCACCGGCGGATGGCCGGGATACCTTTCGAGGGTGGTGCGCAGGAGGCGTTCGATGTCGGGCACGGCACGCAGGTTTCGGGTCTTGATGTAGTGGCCGATAAAACAGTCGAGTTCAAAGCGTTCTGTCATCGACAGATAAATACACTCCAGGCCGCTGACCTGTTTGATTGCAAAATCGTCGCGCAACTTATTTCTCTGCAAGGTTTGTAAAAGTTGTAGGGAATTCCTGATTTGTTGACTATTTAGTCAACTGGTATGCCAATCGGAAATGCGGCGCGCATGCTATCCGTAGTGCCTCTAAATGTATGTATGACGAGTGAAATGTCAGACAGGCGGTTAGTTCGCTCAAACGTCTGTTTTTCGCCCTGTTTCATTGATGAAACACCCTCTGTAACGATCCTGCGTCACCCGAAGGCGCAGCCTTCGGCAGCGTCATAGATAACGGGTGGAGGCGGCGGATGTTTACGGGAGTGCGGTGATGAGGCTGGCGCCCTGGTTGCGCGCGTTGCCGACGGCCTTGTCGACCTTGTGCCATTCGAACATTTCGCTGCCTTCGCCTTCGAACAGCAGCATCTGTTCGGCGCGTTCGCCAGGTGTGGCAGGGTCGAGCCATTCGTTTGCCAGTGCTGCGCTGAATACCACCGGGCGGCGGTCGTGAATATCGAGCATACCGCCCTTGCTGTCGGCGGTGATGATCACGAAACCATCGTCGTCTCGCGGCTCGCGATCCGCTGTCGGAAACTGACCGATGGCCGCGCAGAATACCGCTGAGCGGTCTGCCCGACGGATCAGCCATGGTTGTCGGGTGTTGTCCGCTGCGTCGACCCATTCAAACCAGTTGTCCACCGGTACGATCAGCCGATGGCGCCAGATCGCCCGGAAGAACGGGCCGTGCGCGACTTTCTCCACCCGCGCATTGATCGGCGCGGCGCGATCCCTGGCCCAGTGCGGGCGCCAGCCCCAGCGCAGATTGTCGGCATATAACCGTCGTTCATGCTGATGCAGCACGGCCAGCGACGTGGTCGGCGCGGCGTTGTAGCGATTCAATGGTGCGTCGCCAACATGATTGAGCAGCGCATCGGGAATGCTCAACACCGCCACGAAATCGTGGATACCGCGGTACTGCGAGAGTCGTCCGCACATCGGCTGAATCTCCGGCTGGAGCTGTCAGCTTAGTCGCTGTTGCGGACTCAATCCCTGGCGTCCTGACCGGTGAACGTGTCGCGCCAGATCAGCCAGCGTCGTTCGATGACGGCGAGCACGCCATCGCTGAGTTTACCGAGCGACGCCAGGACGATGATGGCCGCCAGCACGATGTCCGGGCGCGAGGTTTCGCGCCCGTCACTGAGCAGATAACCCAGGCCTTTGGTCGCCGCAATCAATTCGGCGGCGACCAGAAACATCCACGCCAGACTCATGCCGCTGCGCAACCCGGTGAACAGCCCGGGCAGGGCGGCGGGCAGCAGAATCCGTCGCACCAGTTGCCAGCGGCTGAAACCATAGATGCGCCCGACCTCGACCCATTTGCGATCAATGTTGCGGATGGCCGCGACGCCATTGGCGTATACCGGAAAGAACGCGCCGATGGCGATCAAGACAATTTTCGACGTCTCGTCGATGCCCAGCCACAGCAGCAACAACGGCACCCAGGCCAGGCTTGGAATGGCGCGGAGCGCGGCGAAGGTCGGTTCCAGATACGCCTCGGCCTCGCGGCTCAAACCGACCCACGCGGCAAACACCAGCGCCAGGCTGGCGCCGATGGCGAAACCCAGCAGCACGCGAATCAGGCTCGCAGCGATGTGTTTCCACAAGGCGCCCTCGGCGAGGTCGGTGAGGGTCAGGGCGATCTCGCTCGGCGCTGGCATCTGGTGGGACGGCAACCAGCCGCTACGCACGATGATTTCCAGGGCGACGATGATCAGCAGCGGCAAGGTCAGGCCTTTGAGTCGGCGTTGCCATGCAGGATGGATGGCAGGCGTGCGTTTGCGCGCCACGGTGAGTGGCGCGGACAACGCTTTGCTGTAACGGGACATGGTTTGGCTCCGCACACGGCCAATCCGCGACGCGCGCGGATTGGCCGTGAGTCTGGTCGATTACTGGCGGGCGACGGCTTGCTGCACACCACTGTCGAGTAACTCGTCGATGACCTGATCGACGTTGACGCCACGTCGCACCAGTTCTTCGGACACCAGAATCGGTGCGGCGGACTTGGAGGCGAGCACATCGTTGGCGGTCAGTTGCGGGCTGCTCAGGTCAGTGCGCGACAGCTGCAGTCTGGCCACATCCAGCGATAGACCGGACTCTTTGGCGAGGAGGGCGGCGAACTCGTCAGGATTTTTCAGTGCCCAGTCGCGCGCCTGCTCGTAAGCCTTGATCACCGTGGCGATGGTCTGCGGATGGTCCTTGGCATATGCCTCAGTGACACTGACCACGCCATAGCTGTTGAACGCCGGGTTGCGGTACAGCAGGCGCGAACCGGCCTGCACCTGACTGGCGGCCATGTGCGGATCGAGGCCGGCCCAGGCATCGACGTCGCCTTTTTCCAGGGCGGTCCGACCGTCCGGATGTTGCAGATGCACCAGTTCCACATCGTCCTTGTTCAGCCCGGCCTGTTGCAGGCTGCGCAGGGTAAACAGGTACGGGTCGGTGCCTTTGGTCGCGGCAATTTACTTGCCTTTGAGGTCGGCGATGGATTGGTAAGGCGAGTCTTTGCGCACCACCAGCGCGGTCCATTCCGCACGGCTGTAAACGTACACCGATTTGATCGGACTGCCATTGGCGCGACTCAGCACGGCGGCGAGGCTGGCGCTGGACGCGAAATCGACGCCACCGCTATTGAGGTATTCCAGCGAGCGGTTGCTGCCCTGGCTCAGCACCCAGCTGACTTGGGTGTCCGGCAGGGCTTTTTCGAGGAAGCCGAAGTGTTTCAGCACCAGGCTGACGGGCGAGTAATAGGCGTAGTCGAGATGGACTTGCGCCGGCGCGGTTTCGGCTTGAGCCAGCGGTTGCAGGCCCAGAACCAGGGCGCCGGCGACGAGCAACGTTTTAAGGCGGGGAAACGGCAACAACGATTTCATGGGAGCGCTCCGGCAAAGGCACAAGTTGCTTATGTCCAAAAAGATATTTTTATCGAATGCTTCCTGCATCAATGGAATATTGCAGGCTCTGTGCCATGTGTGCGGACTGCCCGGATTACAAGGGTTTTTCGGCGCTTTGCAAGGTTGGAAGTGTTGCCTGAAGAACAGTGTGGCGCGGCACTGTTGCGCGGCCAACAGTCCAGATCAACGGTGATGAGCTTATGCACTAATCGAATTTCAAAAGCTTTTATTAAGAGCGTTATGGTCTATGCAAATCCCCTTTGCAGGACTCGTCATGAAGCTTTCCCGTTTCCTACGCACCGCGCTGACTGCTGCGCTGTTCGTCTCACCACTGTCTTACGCTGCCGAACCTCTGGTCCTGCATGTCGGCGACCAGAATTACTACAACATCCGCGCCTCGATAGAAGCGTCCGGCGTGTTGAAAGGTGCGCCTTACAGCGTTGACTGGAAACATTTCCAGGCCGCCGCGCCGCTCGCCGAGGCCTTGCAGACCGGGTCGCTGGATCTCGGGTTTCTGGGGGATTCGGGCTTTCTGTTCCTGGCCGCGAAACAGGCGCCGGTGAAGCTGATCGGCGTTTCGCGGCAGAACCCCGACACCATTGCGCTGCTCGTGCCAAAGGATTCACCGGTGCACACCATCGCTGATCTAAAAGGCAAGAAGGTCGCCTATTGGCCTGGCGCCTGGAGCCAGCAATTGACCCTGCGTGCGCTGGAGCAGGGCGGCTTGCCGGAAAACTACGTCGATTTCGTCAAACTGATGCCCATTGATGCCGCTGCCGCTTTGCCACAGGGCAGCATCGACGCCTTCCCGGTGTGGGAACCGTACATTTCGCAACAGATTGTATTCTCCGGTGCGCGGCCGATTCTGACCGCGAAAAACCTGATGCCGGGCTTGAGTGCCATCGCCGCGTCTGCCCCTTCAATCGACAGCAAGCGCGAAGCGATCGCCGATTTTCTCGGGCGTTTGAAGCAGGCGCGGGCCTGGGTCGACAGCCACACCGATGAGTACGCCGATCTGTGGGCGAAGAAAGCCAATCTCGATCAGGCGGTTTCACGGCACTGGTTGCGTCAGGCGCACATGAGCGTCGGTCCGGTCGATCAGCAGGCAGCCGCCGATCTGCAAAGCACCGCGGACTTTCTGTTCAAGGTCAAGGCGCTGCCGGCACCGCTGGCCACTGCCGGGATCATCGACACGTCCTTTCAGCAGGCGCTGACGCATTGAAACGAGCAGCGCGACCAAACCCGGCTCGCACTGCCGGGTATTTCGGGCTGGATCGGGGATCATGACGCCCACTGAGGATGTGACTGGAAGATGTGACCCGGTTGGCATTTTGTATCGGGCGCGACACACAGGGCTCATCTATGCTGAACGGGTCGACTGACTCATCGCCTGCGAGGCGTCCTCCCATGCTGGCCATCGCCGATATTTGCCGGATTGTCGAATCCGGCTTTCCTGCGTTGAAGTGCGATTGCGTGCCCACTGCGCAGGGCCTGCTGCAGATCAAGGTGTATGAACCGGACAGCGGCCGTGTCGAACTGCTACTCAATGGTGTGTCCCCGGAACATCTCGTGACGATCCGCGACCTGTCCAACTTCATCGGCGAGTTGCGCACGGAAATGAGCGCCGGGCGCCGGGCGTTCGCCGGTTAAACCTTCATAAACGCCGTTGAAATGCCTGCACGATGCGCAGCGTCGCGTCACTGGTGCTGAGGTGCTGCACGGCGTCGAGCGGATGCCAGATGCAATCGATGATTTCGTTTTGCGGGCGCAACCGTTCGATATTCGTCACTGACGCTTCGTAGACGTGATGCTGGGTGCTGCCGCTGTGCAGTTCCATGACATACAACATGTCGTCAGCATCCAGTCCGGTTTCTTCCTGCAATTCGCGCGTGGCAGCTTCTGCCCAGGTTTCCCCTGGCTCGACTTTACCCCCGGGCAATGTCCAGCGGCAGCGGGGCTTGCGTACCAGGAGCACATGGCGGTCCTGTTCGCAAATGACGGTCGCGCGTACTTTCATCTGTTACCTGTTTTGGGGCTGACATAAAAATGAAACCAAACTGCAATATTTGAGCCGGGCCCGGTTTTAAAGGTTCCGTCGGACGTTGGAGATACGTTTTGCGCGAAAAGTGCCTGTACCTTGACAGGCAAATGTCGCGACGCCCGGTCGGTCTCTCGTACGGATCAGGGTGTAAGGTGAGCCGGTGAAGCTGGATCCACTGTTAGCGAAAAGGGAGGTACCCCATGAGCACTCCAATGTTGAACAGGATGCACATGAACGGTTACGACGTGCTCAGCGTGAACAACGGTCCGTGGCGGGTGTGCACGCAAGGCGATCGGCTGGCGTCATTTGGCAGCAAAGAGGAAGCGCTGGCGTATGCCGCTGCACTGCCCGGCTACAAAAAACGCGCGATGCGTGTGCAGAGTCACACGGGCAGTTGAAGCCTGTGTAATGAAAGAGCCCCGGTTTGCCGGGGCTTTTGTTTGCGGGGGCAGACGAGCGGTGTCAGTGCACTTTGGTTCGGCTGATGGCGCGGGCCTTCACTTCCTTGGCATACAGTTGCAACCGCTCCTCATCGCTTTGCAGGACCTCGCAGGATCTCAGTACCGTTTGCGCGTCCGCCTCGTTGCCGGATTTGCGCAACAGTTCAGCGATGCGCTTGAGGTCAACTGCCGACCAGCGCAGATCCGATGCAACGCTTTGCAGGTCGCGCTGAAGTTCGTGTTCGTATTCATTGAGCCGCATGATCACCTCCAGAACATTCTCGGTAAAATAGAGTAGTCGCATTTCTTGTCTGTGGGGCAAGGCCCGTCTGCCATTGGACTGATGGATGTAAAAAATTGTCCAAACGCCATCGCGGGCGCAGTGCCACGATGGATGTGTACCCGGTTACACGTTACATTCACTTTTTTCAGAACAGGGATACACCATGCGGATATGGATCGGGGGGTTGGCGTTGGCCATGTTGGCGGGTTGTTCGTTGCCGGCATCGCTGG
Source organism: Pseudomonas sp. LF-5 (assembly GCF_037626295.1). Taxonomy (NCBI): domain Bacteria; kingdom Pseudomonadati; phylum Pseudomonadota; class Gammaproteobacteria; order Pseudomonadales; family Pseudomonadaceae; genus Pseudomonas; species Pseudomonas sp. LF-5. The sequence goes on along the minus strand of NZ_JARKMT010000001.1, from coordinate 1,358,255 downwards.
TGCCGGGAGAGCCGAATATCAGCAAGACCAGTGCCAAGACCCCCAAGGACTATGCCGCGTGCGTATTACCGTTGTGGCAACAGGATGTTGCCAAGACCGCGCAGACTTCGATATCCAATGGTTATCGCATCACCGCGCCCAGCGTGATCACGGCCGACGAGATTCTCGATATCGTCAAGTACAAGGACGGCAGCCGGGTTTCGTTGTATCAGGGGCCGCCGTGGGCCAAGTCCGGATCGTTGCGCAAATCGGTGCGCGATTGCCTTTAAGGGCATGTCGGGTGCAAAAAAAGCAGAAACCGTATCAACGGTTTCTGCTTTTTTTTTCGCCTGTCGGAATGCGTATCCAAGGCTATGACCAAAACTCATGGCCCCATGATTTTTAATGGTTACAGGCACCGCCAGCCCCGGTGTTAAAAAATCGCAAACACAGCTCATCAATAACAACCAGAGAGCGTTTGCAGCCATGCCCCTTTTCTCCCGCCGCACCTCCCCACGCCTGTTATTGAGCGCACCGGCCATTCGGCCCGTGTGAGCGATCGACCATCCCTCGTAGCGCAAAAGAGTAATGACTGATGAAAGAACTCGACCTGTACATCGGTGAAGGTTTCGAAGGCCCGGGCGTGAACGCCGCGCACATCAATATCCTGATCGGCCCGCGCAATGGCCCGGCCGGGCAGGCGTTTACCAACAGCCTCGCGTCGCCGAGCCAGGGCCATTGCCCGTTCATGGTGATCGCCCAGCCGAACATCCCGGTCAAGCCGATGACTCTGTATGTGAACAAGGCTGCAATCAGCAGCGACTTGCACGGCAACGCCACCTGGGGCGCGTCGCAGGCCGGGATTGCCAAAGCCGTGCTCGAAGCGCTGCTCGACGGCACCTTGCCGCCGGAAGCCGAAGACGAGTGGGCGATCGTTACCGCCAACTGGGTCAATCCGGCCTGCGACGACCTCGATGCGGTCTATTTGAACAACTACAACGCCTGCCGCACCGCGATCCGCGCCGCCCTGACCGGCAAGCCGGAAACTGCGCAACTGGCCGATGTGGTCAACCACATCAGCAATCCTTTCTACACGCCAAAAGCCTGAGGTCCGCGCCATGCAATACATTCGTTTGGGCAACTCCGGCCTGCAAGTTTCCCGTCTGTGCCTGGGCACCATGAACATGGGCACGCCGGACTGGAAGCCATGGATCTTCAATGAAAAACAGAGCGAACCGATCGTTGCCCATGCGCTGGACAACGGCGTCAACTTCATCGACCTGGCAGATTTCTATTCCGCCGGGGTCGGCGAAGAAGTGGTCGGGCGCATCGTCAAGCGCCTGGCCCGCCGCGAGGACCTGGTAATCACCACCAAGGTCGGCTACGGCACCCGCAGCGGGATCAACGCCAGCGGCCATTCGCGCAAACACATCATGGACAGCATCGACGCCTCGCTGAAGCGTCTGGACATGGATTACGTTGACGTGTTCATGCTGCATTATTTCGATGTCAACACCCCGGTCGAAGAGACCATGGGCGCACTGAACGACATCGTGCGTTCCGGCAAGGCGCGTTACATCGGCGTGTCGACCATGCTCACCGGGCAACTGGCGAAGATCCTCATGGCCTGCGAACGCAACGGCTGGGTCAAGCCGATCAACATGCAGTTGCAGCTGAACTGCGCCTACCGCGAAGAAGAGCGCGAGATGATTCCGTTCTGTCGCGACCAGGGCATCGGCGTCTCGGTGTTCAGCCCGTTGGCACGTGGCCTGCTGACCGGCGACGTGCAATCGACCCGTAACCAGACCGACTTCTTCACTCAGCAGATGTACAGCGACGAAGCCTCGTTTGAAATCGCCCATTCGGTACAGCGCGTGGCACGCGCCCGTGGCGTGTCGAATGCGCAGATTGCCCAGGCATGGGTGGCCAGTCATCCGGGGGTCGATTGCATGCTGGTCGGTGCCGACACCACGGCGCAATTCGACAGTGCTTTGGCTGCGTTGGAGACCAGACTGGATGCCGATGAGCTGCACGAACTGGAGCGCAATTACACCCCGTGCGACGTGATCAACGATTACACCGCCGGTAAACGCATCCTGCGCACGGCGCGTCCGGGCCTTGAGCGTTTCACTTTGCAGGGGGCGGTGGCATGAGCGCGTTGATTCGTCACGGCAACTTTATCGCTGGCCAGTGGGGGCAGGGCGGGGAGACCTATGCGGTGCGCAACCCGGCCAACGGCGAGCTGATTGCCGATGTGCAGAAAGCTGGCGCCGAGGAGACCGATCTGGCCATCGAAGCCGCCAACCGTGCATTGCCGATGTGGCGCGGACTCACTGCCAAGGAACGCAGTCAACGGCTCAAACGCTGGAGCGATCTGATGCTCGCCCACCAGAAGGACCTGGCCACGCTGCTCAGTCGCGAACAAGGCAAGCCGCTGGCCGAGGCGATGGGCGAAGTGGTCTACGCGGCGAGTTTTCTCGAGTGGTTCGGCGAGGAAGCCAAGCGTGCCTACGGCGACGTGATCCCGAGCCACAAGGCGGATGCGCGGATCATCGTGGTCAAGGAAGCCATCGGTGTGGTCGCCGCGATCACCCCGTGGAATTTCCCCCTGGCGATGGTCACCCGCAAGGTCGGCCCGGCGTTGGCGGCGGGTTGCACGATGATTCTCAAACCGTCGGAAGAGACGCCGCTGTCGGCGTTTGCCCTCGCGGTGCTGGCCGAACAGGCGGGGATTCCGGCGGGCGTGTTCAACATCGTGTCCGGCGATGCGGTGGCGATTGGCGGTGCGCTGCAAGCCTCGAGCATCGTGCGCAAACTGTCGTTCACTGGCTCGACACGCACCGGCAAACTGCTGATGCGTCAGGCTGCCGACACCCTGAAAAAAGTCTCGCTGGAGCTGGGTGGCAACGCGCCGTTCATTGTCTTCGACGATGCCGATCTGGACGCCGCGGTCAAAGGCGCGATGGCCTCGAAATTCCGCAACACCGGGCAGACTTGTGTGTGCGTGAATCGCTTCTTCATTCAGGACAGCGTCTACGAAGCCTTCACCGGCAAGCTTGCCGAAGCGGTTGCGGCGATGCGCGTCGGCAGTGCGCTGGATGGTGAAACCGAGCAAGGCCCGCTGATCAACACCGCCGCGCTGGCCAAGGTCGAAAGCCATGTCAGCGATGCGCTGGAGAAGGGCGCCACACTGCTGTGCGGCGGTCGTCGTCATGCACTCGGCGGCACCTTCTATGAGCCGACCATCCTCACTGAGGTCAGCGGCGACATGCTTATCGCCCAGGACGAAACCTTCGGCCCGGTGGCTGCGTGCTTCCGCTTCAAGGATGAGGCCGAGGTGCTGGCGCGGGCCAACGACACGCCATTCGGTTTGTCGGCGTACTTCTACAGCCGCGATATCGGCCGGGTCTGGCGCATGGCCGAAGGCCTGGAAGCCGGGATGGTCGGGATCAACGAAGGGATCATTTCCACGGAAGTCGCGCCATTCGGCGGCATCAAGGAATCGGGCCTTGGACGCGAGGGTTCGAAGTACGGTCTGGATGACTATCTGGAGATCAAATACCTGTTGATGGGTGGCCTCTGACCCCAACGCAAAACCTCTGTAGGAGTGAGCCTGTTCCGACGATAGCGGTGGGTCAGTGAGCCAACATCGCGAGCAGGCTCACTCCTACAGATAAAGCAAGCGCAATCCGTTTCTCCGTCAATAACAACAATTGGAGACGAACATGTCCGCTCAATCGGTAAAAATCGACGACCTGCCCATCGGCCGGTTTCATATCAAGATCGCCGGGCTGACCTTCGGCGCGCACTTCACCGACGGCTACATCCTTGGCCTGATCGGCATCGCGTTCACCTTGCTCAGCCCGCAGATGCAGCTGGATGCGTTCTGGCAGGGCCTGATCGGCGCGTCGGCGTTGATCGGGCTGTTTCTCGGCAGTCTGTTTTTCGGCTGGATTTCGGACAAGGTCGGCCGGCAGAAGATTTTTCTCGTCAGCTTCGTGCTCATTACCATCGCTTCGGTGATGCAGTTCTACGTCGAATCCGCCATGAGTTTGTTCCTTTGTCGGGTGTTGATCGGCATTGGTCTGGGCGGTGATTTCAGCGTCGGCCACGCCATGCTCGCCGAGTTCTCGCCGAAGAAACATCGCGGTGTGTTGCTTGGCTCGTTCAGTGTGATCTGGACCTTCGGTTATGTCGCCGCCACGTTCGTTGGCACGGCGATGCTCAGCCTTGGCGATGACGCCTGGCGCTGGATGCTCGCGTCGTCAGCGATCCCGGCGGCACTGATTTTGATTGCGCGCATCGGCACGCCGGAATCGCCGCGCTGGCTGGTCAATCAGGGGCGCATTGCCGAGGCGCGGGCGATTGTCAAAAAGCATCTGGGCGACAATGTCGAACTGGACGAAACGCGCACCACGCAAACCCGTTCCGGCTACGCGGTGCTGTTCAGCCGTGAGTACCGCAAACGCACGGCGTTCAACTGCCTGTTCTTCGTCTGCATCGTGATGCCGTACTTCGCGATCTACACCTTTCTGCCTTCGATCCTGCAGAAGATGGGCCTGGCCGAAGGCTTCGGTACTGAGCTGATGTTGAACATGCTGCTGATCCTCGGCGCGCTGATCGGCATCTGGTGCACGATCAAATTCAGCCGGCGCGGCTTCCTGATCAATTCGTTCATCATCCTCGCGGTGGCGCTGTTTCTGCTGGCGGTGCTGCCGGGCAGTGCGGCATGGCTGATGGTGCTGGTGTTCGGCGTGTTCACCCTGGTGCTGTCGGCGGTGAGTAATCTGGTCGGGGTGTTCCCGGCAGAAAGCTTCCCGACCGAAGTACGCGCCAGTGGCATTGGCCTGGCGACGGCGGTCAGTCGCCTGGGCTCGGCGGTCAGCACCTTTCTGCTACCGGTGAGCGTGGCGGGGATCGGCCTGAGCCCGACCATGGGTATTCTTGCGGCGATCCTGGCGCTTGGCGCGTGGCTGTCATGGGCGTGGGCACCGGAGACCAAGTCGCTGACGCTGAGTCAGGCGTGCAAGGCGCAGAGTCCGGTGGAGGGGAGTGCCATCGCAGTGGCCAAAGTGGCCACCCCGATCTGACGGTCTGCCACAAAAAGCTGTGGGAGCGGGCTTGCTCGCGAAAGCGTCAGGTCAGTCGAACGCAATGTCGGCTGACCCACTGCCTTCGCGAGCAGGCCCGCTCCCACATTGGATCTTTGGTGGGGCAGGGGTTACTGGCCAGGCTCAGCCACTCGGTGAGTAGTTTTATACGAAATTCAACTGCATTGGCTGCCGAGAAAAGCGTAACGTTGGCATCGTCATATCTCAACGCCTCGCCATTCACTGGAGTCATGTTTTGGACGGAACCATCGCTCGAATCAATACATCAAGGGATGCAAGAGTCTTTGCCGCAAATGCCAAGCGTCTCGGCGATCTCGTTTCTGAAGCCAAAGCACTCGACAGAGCGTTGGAGCTGCAGGCGCGAGAGGAGGGGTTTTCTACTCCGGCGGAAATTGCCATTGCCCGAGCCCTTTACGCTTATGAAGATCAGCAAGGGAAGGCGAGCAGAAAAGTATTTCGGGCGAGCCGGACGCGGAAGATGATGCGCGATCACGGAGCGCTGCGAGCTGCCGAGCGTATGGTAGTCGCTCCGAACCCTTCTATCGGATATATCGTACTTGAGGAGGCGGGGCTCGCTGATCACAGTTTCGAGGCGATTATTGATCGATATCCAGAAGAGTTCTCTGATCAAGCTGTTATGGCGGCAAGAGATCGGCTTGCCGGCGTCATTCTTAATCGGCGCAGTTCGAAGGGAAAGACGATCGGTAATAATGTTATTACTCCCGCTCCCGCTCCCGATGCCGAAGCGTTCTTGCTGATTGAGGGGTTCAGAGACCCCGCAAACAGATTCCAGAGTGTTTGGCGACCGCATTACGCAGAGACGATTACTACGATTGAGAAGGCGCTGTTGAAAGATCAAGTTGCAGACGTTGTCGATCTGATCTGGGCTGAGTGCGACAACGGTGTTAGCAACGCGGCGCAGGGTGTTCTTGGGTTGCCAGTGATTCAGGCATTGCGAGCGCAATTTGAAACACTGACTCATGACATTGCCCGGGATGGCAGTCCCGAGAGTTACAGCAGGGTAGTGTCGAAAATGGAGGAGTGGCGTGATGAAAAATTGATTCCCAAGTTGCCGATGTTGCTGATTGCTCGGGCATTTGCTGCCATTCACCCGAAGCGTTATCCCACTTTGGTTGTCGAGGAAAAGTTGGAGAAGGTGCTTGGATGGTTCAGTGTTCATACCGGATTCTCCATTCCGAATGGTAACTGGGCGTCAAAAGCGCAGGGATTGATGTCCCATATGAACCTGATCGATGCATTTGACGGCGAAAACGTTTTTCGCAGCATGTTTCCGTGGTTTGTCCATGAGCAACTGCGTGATGCGAATCAGCGAGTCCCATTCACCCCGGGGCATCGAAAGCGTCCTGAATCGACAATAGTTGATCTACCTGCAACTTCCCGCCAGGTAATGTTGCGCCACAATCGACTCCAGACACATTTGTACGGTTTGTTGTCTGCGCAATTTGGAAGCGAATTCGTTAAAACGGAGCAGCCAACGGGATCGGGAGGATATGCAGATGCTTTGGTCAGACTGAGTGACAGTCGCTGCATTCTTTACGAAATCAAAGTCGCGGTGACTGCTGCCGGTGCTGTCCGAGACGCGATGGGACAACTACTCGAATACGCTTTTCGTTCTGGTGGGTTTGAACCAGAAAAACTAGTCATAGTGGCTGAGCCTGTGCTTGACGTGGTCACTGAAAAATTTCTGCAGCGACTGAATGAAGATTTTCAATTGAGGTTGGAATACCTTCAACTCGAACTACCTGACGATAAGTAAGGCCAGCAGCCTAGGAATTTCGTGGTTCAGTGGTTGATGTTTCAAGGATTACTGACCAGGCTCAGCCACTCGGTAAACAGCTTCACTTTCGACAAGCCTTGCTTGTCATTCGCCACATCCAGCCAATAACCATAAGGGCCGACCACCTCAATCGGGGTGATCGGCAACAGGCTGCCGTTGGCCAGTTCCTTTTCGATCATCTGGCGGTCGATCACCGCCAGTCCACCGCCGGCCAGCGCGGTGTGAATCACTTGGTCCAGAGTGCTGAATTCCAGTCCCTGTGCGGCATCAATGTCATCGCGGCCCATGGCTGCCAGCCAGTTTTCCCAGACCTTCAAGCGTTTGCCGTCGTGGAGGATGTGCAGCAATGGATATTCCCGCAGATCCGGCGGCTGATCGCCGTTGAACAGCTCCGGGCTCGCCACTGCGATGTGCCGTTCCATCACCAGCAACTGACTGACGCAGTGAGGCGCTGCCGCGAGGCCGAAGCGGATGTGGCAATCGACTTCCGTGAGGCTGTCGTGGCCGATCTGGTTGGTCACGCTGAGGTTGATGTCCGGGTAGCGCTGACAGAACGCGCGCAGGTGCGGCGACAGCCAGCGGGTGGCCCAGGTCGGCGGCGCGAGCACTTTCAAACGTTGGCGCAGATTCGGCACGCGCACCGCTTGCAGAGAACGTTCGATGTGGTCGAAGGCTTCGGCCAGATGCGGGGAGAGATTGCTGCCAGCTTCGGTCAGCGACAGCCCTTGCGGGGTGCGCACGAACAGCGCGACGCCGAGATAGTCTTCAAGCTGTTTGATTTGGCGGCTGACGGCGCCTTGGGTGACGTTCAGGCTCAGCGCGGCCTGACTGAAACTGCGATGCCGCGCGACTTCTTCGAACACGCGCAGGGTGTTGAGCGAGGGCAGTTGACGCATGGAGGTGGAACTCCGATCCGGTGGCCCGGTTTATTGTTGTTTTGCAGGTTCTTCCTTTGGGCGTATCTGACTATTGGTGGAGGGCGGATGCAAGTATTGTTTACACGGACGCCATCGCGAGCAAGCTCACGCCTGCATCTGGATCCGTGCACGGACCACTGTAGGCGTGAGCCTGCTCGCGACAGCTATGTCATGAACACCAACGCATCAGGATCAGAAGTAGTAACCGACGTTCACATACAACTGGTTTTCCCACTGATCCAGACCCCCCGCGCCCAGGCTTTGGGTGTAACTGCTGCCACCGATGTACGGATCGTTTCGGCCGAACAACCACTCGGTCGCCACCCACAATTTGCTCACTGAAAACGAGCTGCCGAGGATCATCCGCTCAGAGGTCTTGAAGCCGCTGGCAGATTTGTCGAAGGCGCTGTAGTTGGCGTAGAGCTTGATCCCGCTGACCTGATCGAACAGGTATTTACCACCCACGTCATAGCTCAGATCGGCGACGTACAGATTGCCGCGACTGGCGACGTTGTAGGTGCCGTCGTAGCCGCCGAGGGTCACCACTTCATCGCTGCCGGGATTGCGCGGCGACATCTGCTGGCGCGCCGCCTGCAACTGCACGCCCCACGGGCCGTTCTTGCCCAGATAGTGAATGGCCACGGCGTTGCGCCGGCCATCGTTGTCGGTGTCCTTGTTTTCCAGGGTCGAGGTCAGGCCGGAAATCCCCACTTCTGATTTCCATGGGCCCAGATCCAGTGCTTTTGCCACGCGCAGCACCACCGTGTTGCGTTCCTGGTTGTCGCTGCCGTCGGCGACGTAGCTGTCGGCCCCGGACACCACGCTGGAATAGGTGACGCCCTTGCTGGTGCCTTTGCCTTGCCACGCCGGGCGCAGGTAGTAACCGCCCTGGATGTTCCAGTCACCGCTTTGCTGGATGTATTTGGCGCCGATCTGTTGCACGTCTTCCAGGCCGATGACGTTGCCCAGGGTTTCGTAGAAGGTGCTGCCGAAGTACGGCTGCAAGCCGAACGGCACGGTGTTCAGGCCGACCTGCACTTGTTGGTCCGGGTTGAACTTGTAGCCAGCCCAGGCGAACTTGGCGAACTGAATATCACCGTAGTTTTTCGTGTACTGGTAAGGGTAGGAGCGACCGTAGAAGCGGTACTGCGCCTCACCGATCCAGCTGTCGGAATTGTATTTGGCGCTGAGGAATACGGTGTCTAGGCCGAACTTCTGAATGTCGCGATCCGGGTCCACGTCCCAGCGCGCGCGAACGGCGCCGCCAAGATCAAGGTTGTCGGTGACTTGTACCGCCATCGCCGGAGCGGCAACGCTGCAGAACAGAACGATGGAGGTGGTGCGCAGGCGCAAAGAGACAGGGAAGGGCATGGAGCGGCTCTCGATTGTTTTTATTAGAGATGTCGCGCAGTTTTGCCCTCCGCCGGAGGTTGAACAAACGATAAAAACGATGCGCAAACCTGCATCGAATGCATGTTACTCAGAAAATCCTGTAGGACAGTCCGGCACAGTCGTGGGATGCTTTGCGCCTTGTCAGTGGTTTTCGAGTGCCTTGATATGAAACGCAAAATGCCCGGTCTGAACGCGCTAAAGGCGTTCGAAGTGGCCGGCAGCACCGGCAGCTTCACCCGCGCCGCCGAGTTGCTTAACGTCACCCAGAGTGCGGTCAGCCGTCAGGTGCGGCAGCTGGAGGAACAGCTCGGCGAAAGCCTGCTGGAACGCCGCCACCATCATCTGGAGCTGACAGCCGCCGGCAAGGTCCTGCTGCGGGCGTTGCACCAGTCGTTCGACAAGATCGAACTGACGGTGCGCAGCATTCAGCAGAAAACCCATTCCAACCGGCTGCACATCAACGCACCTCCGACCTTCACCAGTCGCTGGCTGATGCCGCGTCTGGGGCGCTTGCGCGAGCAGCACCCGGAGCTGGAACTGAGCATCACCACGCGTTTGCAGGACAGCCTGGCGGAAACCAGCACCCTCGATTGCGCGATCCGTTTTGGCGACGGTGAGTGGGACGGCCTCGACAGTTCGCTGCTGATTCAGGAGCGGCACATCGCGGTGTGCGCACCGTCGCTGTATGCCCGCGAGGGCGGCGAGCAGGGCATCGACCTCAATCGCCTGACGCTGCTGCATGTGCTGGCCAAGGAAGATCAGCGTTACCTGACCTGGAAGCATTGGCTGGACGCGGCGCGCATCAGTGGCGTCGATACCCAGGGCGGCTACGAGTTCGACCTGCTGGACCTGGCGATTCAGGCTGCCACCGACGGGCTGGGCATCACCATTGCCGACTGGCACATGGTCGCGGCGGAACTGGCCAGCGGGCAGTTGACCCAGGTGCTGAATGTGCACGTGGAAGGGCATCAGTCTTACTGGTTGGTGACCCGGCCGGAGCAGACCGAGATGCCTCAGTTGCAGGTGTTTGCGCAATGGCTGCAAGCGGAAATCTGGCTGGCGCAGCGCCAATTAGAGCCGTCGACCGCGGCTTCCTGACACACCACAGGCCTTTTGTAGGCGTGAGCCTGCAGGGGATTTGTGCTGATGCGAGGGTAACCTGCATTTTTCGAATGTTTGCCCGCCCTTTAAATCGTTTGTTCAACCCGCCACCGATGACAAGACTGGTGGCACTGATAAAAACAAACGATGGGCGATGCACATGCGAATCGAGCGAAATTTTGTTAACGGCCAGTTTGTCGAGCCTGCCAGCGCGGCGTTGATCGCGGTCTACAACCCGGCCACCGAAGCGTTGCTCGGCCATGTGTCGGCGGCAACCACCGAAGAAGCCACCGCAGCCGTCGATGCTGCGGCTAGCGCACAAAAAGTCTGGGGCAAACTGACCAGTATCGAGCGCGCCGAACACTTGCGCGCCTTCGCCGCCGCGCTTGAGGAGCGTGCCGAATCCATCGGCGCCGCCCTGGCCGCTGAATCCGGTAAAAGTCTCAGCGACGCGAGCAACGAAGCGCGCTATGCCGCGCAAATCACCCGTTACCACGCCGAGTGGGCCCGGCGCATCGAAGGCGAGATCATTCCCAGTGACAGCCCCGACGAAAACCTGTTTCTGCACCGCGAGCCGATCGGCGTCGTCGCGTGCCTGATTCCGTTCAACTACCCGGTCTACACCTTGCTGCGCAAGATTGCCCCGGCGCTGATTGCCGGCAACACGGTGGTCGTGCGCCCGAGCAACAACACCCCGACCTCGGCATTCGAAATCGCCCGAGCCGTGCAGCAGTCGGGCATGCCGGCCGGTGTGATCAATATCCTGACCATGGATCACGCCACCGCTGCCACGGTGTGCACGCATAAAGCTGTTGGCCTGATCACCTTGACCGGCAGCGTCAACGCCGGGCGCATTGTCCTCGACTACTGCAAGGCCAACATCGCCAAGCCGTCGCTGGAATTGGGCGGAAAGACCCCGGCCATCATCGAAGCCGATGCTGACCTCGAAGCCGCCGCCAGCGCGATCATCGCCTCCAAGACCACCCACTGTGGGCAGTTATGCACGGCGGTGGAGCGGGTCTACGTGCAGGAAAGTGTCCACGACCGATTCCTCGCGCTGCTCAAGGCCAAAATCGCCGAGGTCAAGTTCGGTGATCGCGCCACGGATGCCAGCCTGATGGGACCGCTGGTCAACGCCAGTTCGCAGCAGAACATCCACGCCATGGTTGAGCGCGCCATCACCGCCGGCGCCGTGCTCGAAAGCGGCGGCGTGCTGCCGCAAGGCCCCGGACATTTCTATCCGCCGACCCTGCTCAGCGGGTGCCGCCAAGACATGGAAATCGTTCAGGAAGAAATCTTTGGCCCAGTGCTGCCGGTGCTCAAATACCGCGACATCGACGAAGCGCTGGCCCTGGCCAACGATCACCAGTTCGGCCTGGCGTCGGTGCTCTACACCGAGAACTACCGCACCGCGCAGAAAGTCGCCAACGCCATCGAGGCGGGCGAGTTGTACGTCAATCGCACCCCGGCTGACCCGTATCAGGGCTATCACGCCGGCTGGAAACGCTCGGGCCTGGGCGGCGATGACGGCAAGCACGGGATGCTCGAATTCACCCAGACCCGACTCGTGGTCATGAAGTACTAGAAAAGCAGCTGCTAGCTGCGAGCTTCAAGCTGCCAGTAAGGGCAAACGGTGACGGGCTTTGGCTTGCCGCTTGTAGCTTGAAACTCGCAGCTGATTTTATCTAATAAAAACAATTATCAGGGGCGCCCGGAGCACGGGTTGCCCGAGGTCACTTCAATGTCCAAGCATGCATCCTCTGCTGCCGCTGTTCAGGGTTCCAACTCGGCTGTGAAAAGCCAGAGCGACAAGGGAAGTCGCTATTTCCAATTGATGTTGCTGGTGCTGGCCGCCGGCGCGATCTACCCGATTCTGTACCTGCGTCAGGTCTACCAGACCACGATGCTCGAAGTGTTCCAGATCAGCCACAGTGAACTGGGCTATCTGTACTCGATGCTCGGCACGATTTTTCTCCTCAGTTATTTGCCCAGCGGCTGGCTGGCGGATCGCATTGCACCGCGCTTTCTGATTTTCTTCTCGCTGGTGGCGACCGGGGCACTGGGCCTGTGGTACTCGACGGCGCCTTCGCTGACCGGGCTGATGATCATCTTCGGTTGCTGGGGCCTGACCACCGGTTTGACCTTCTGGGCCTCGGTGCTCAAGCGGGTGAAGATGATTGCGCACCATACCGAGCAAGGGCGCTTCTTCGGCATCCTTGATGGTGGTCGCGGTCTGGTCGAGGCGCTGCTGGCGACGGTTGCGCTGGCGCTGTTCGCCTTCGCCACCGAAACCCGCGGTGAGTCGACTGCCGAAGGCTTCAGGCACGTGGTCTATCTCTACGCCTTCACCTGTATCGCCATCGGTTGTGTGCTGGTGCTGATCAAGGATCCGAAGTCGATGGCGGACACGCCGCCGGTGGAGAAGGGCAAGTTCAATCTGCTCACGGATCTGGCGACGCTGGTGAAGATTCCCGAGCTGTGGCTGGTCACTGCAATTGTGTTCTGCGGCTATCACATCTTCTGGGCCACCTACAGTTTCTCGGACTACCTGCAAGGCAGCGGCCTGACCGCCGTCATGGCGGGCACCATCACCACCATCAAGCTGTGGATGCGGCCCATCGGCGGCATCGGTGGCGGCTGGCTGGGGGACAAGTTCTCGAACATCTCGGTGCTGATCGTCGCGCTGTTGCTGGCGAGTCTGGCGATCGTCGGCCTGATCGTTTTTCCAGCACTCAACAGCATGGGGCTGCTGATCGCCACGGTGATTTTCATCGGCCTGATGACCTACGCGATTCGCGGTCTGTACTGGGCGATCCTCGACAGCTGCAACATTCCGCTGCGCATCACCGGCCTGGCCATCGGCATTGTCTCGGTGGTCGGCTACATGCCGGATGCCTTCATTCCGTTGATCAACGGCTACCTCACCGAGCACTTCCCCGGCGCCCTCGGCTACCAGCTGTACTTCGGCTACATCGCCGCCATCGGTCTGATCGGCACCCTGGCTGCCGTGGCCCTGCGCGCCCGAATCAATCGCAAAACTTCAAATAAAGCAGGTGCCTGACATGAAAATCATCGCCCTTGAAACCCATATCGTCGCCGTACCGCCACCGCACGTTGGTGGCATGTACTGGCTGTTCGTCAAGCTCAAGACCGACTGCGGCATCGAAGGCGTGGGCGAGATCTACGCCGCAACCTTCGGCCCGAAAGCCATGCTGCCGATCATCGAAGACGTGTTCGAACGCTATCTGCTCAACCAGGATCCGCACCATATCGAACGCTTCTTCCGTCAGGCCTATTCCAGCGGTTTCACCCAGCGTCCCGACTTGACCATGATGGGGGTGGTCAGTGGTCTGGAAATGGCCTGCTGGGACATCATCGGCAAAGCGGCGAACAAGCCGGTTTACGAGTTGCTCGGCGGCAAGGTCAACGAGCGTCTGCGCTCCTACACCTACCTGTACCCGGTCAACAGCCGTGGCGAATACGACTACGACGACCCGGACCTGGCGGCCGAGTGCGCCGTCGAAAACATGAACAAAGGCTTCACCGCGCTGAAGTTCGATCCGGCCGGCCCGTACACCGCGTACTCCGGGCATCAGATTTCGCTGGAAGTGCTGGAGCGCTGCGAAATCTTCTGCCGCAAGATCCGCGAAGCAGTGGGCAATAAGTGCGACCTGCTGTTCGGGACTCACGGGCAGATGGTGCCGTCGTCGGCGATTCGTCTGGCCAAGCGCCTGGAGAAGTACGACCCGCTGTGGTTCGAAGAACCAGTGCCGCCAGGCCAGGAAGAAGCCATGGCGCAAGTCGCGGTGAAGACCAGCATCCCGATTGCGACCGGTGAGCGCCTGACCACCAAGTACGAATTCTTCAAGCTGTTGCAGGCCGGCGGTGCGTCGATTCTGCAGATGAACGTGGCGCGCTGCGGTGGTCTGCTCGAAGCCAAGAAAATCGCCAGCATGGCCGAGGCCTACTACGCGCAGATCGCCCCGCATTTGTACAACGGGCCGATTGGCGCAGCGGCGAGTTTCCAGCTGGCGACCTGCACCCCGAACTTCCTGATTCAGGAAAGCATCGAGACCTGGGGCGGCTTCCACGCCGAGGTACTGACCAAACCGTTGCAGTGGGAGGACGGCTACATCATTCCGTCCACCGAGCCGGGCCTGGGCGTCGAGCTGAACATGGAGGTGGTGCGCAAGCACTCGCCGTACACCGGCGAGCGCCTGCACCTGCAAATGGCACCTGTGCCAGTTGACGTGAAAGACACATCGCCTGCGCGTGGCTGACACCGTCCCTTTAGGAGTGGGCCTGCTCGCGATAGCGGTGGGTCATCCTCTGAAAGTGGTGACTGATACGACGCCATCGCGAGCAGGCTCGCGCCTACTGGCGATCGCAGTGTCTATTCCGATTTTTGTACAACGACTTACGCGGTAACCGTGCATGACATACGACTACATCATCGCTGGCGCAGGCGCCGCTGGCTGCGTGTTGGCCAATCGGCTCTCGGCCTCCGGGCAATACACGGTGCTGCTGCTGGAAGCGGGCGGCAAAGACAGCTCGCTGTGGTTCAGGATCCCGGTCGGCTTCGCCAAAATGTATTACAACCCGACCTTCAACTGGATGTACTACAGCCAGCCGCAGAAGCAACTGGGCAATCGCGAAATCTACGCCCCGCGCGGCAAGGTGCAGGGTGGTTCCGGCTCGATCAACGCGATGATCTACGTGCGTGGCCAGGCCCACGATTTCGACGATTGGGCGGCCAACGGCAACGACGGCTGGGCCTTCAAGGACGTGCTGCCGTACTTCCGCAAACTGGAAAATCACCCGCTGGGCGATAGCGAATACCACGGCGGCAGCGGTCCGATCAGCATCACCCCGATGAAGGGCCAGACCCACCCGATCTGCGATGTGTTTCTTGAAGGCTGCTCGCAGCTCGGCTATCCGCGCAGCGACGATTTCAACGGGGCGAAATTCGAGGGTGCAGGTCTTTACGACGTCAACACCAAAAACGGCCAGCGCTGTTCCAGCAGCTTCGCTCATCTGCATCCGGCACTGAGCCGGCCGAACCTGACAGTCGAGCATTACGCACTGGTGGATCGTGTGCTGTTTGACGCAGCACAGCAGCGTGCCAGCGGTATCTCGATTACCCAGCACGGGGTGGTGCGCACGTTTACTGCGCGCAAGGAAGTGATCCTCTGTGCGGGTGCGGTCGATACGCCGAAGATCCTGCAGTTGTCCGGCGTGGCCGATCGCGAGCTGCTCGCCAGGCACCAGATTCCGCTGGTCAAACACCTGCCGGCGGTGGGCCGCAACCTGCAGGATCACCTGTGCGTCAGCTACTACTACAAGGCCAATATCCCGACGTTGAACGATGAGCTGAGTTCGCTGTTCGGCCAGCTAAAGCTCGGCCTCAAATACCTGTTTACCCGCAAGGGCGCGCTGGCGATGAGCGTCAATCAGGCCGGCGGATTTTTCCGTGGCGACCAGCAGCAGGCGCATCCCAATCTGCAGTTGTACTTCAACCCGCTGTCGTACCAGATCCCGAAAAACAACAAGGCCAGCCTCAAGCCGGAGCCGTATTCAGGCTTCCTGCTGTGCTTCAATCCGTGCCGGCCTACCAGTCGCGGGCACGTCGAAATCGCCTCGAAAAATCCACGGGATGCGGCGTTGATCGACCCGAACTACCTGAGCACACAAAAGGACATTGATGAGGTGATCCAGGGCAGTCGCCTGATGCGCAAGATCATGAACGCCCCGGCGCTCAGGAGCATCACCGTCGATGAAGTCTTGCCGGGGCCAGCGGTGGAAACCGATGAGCAGATGTTGCAGTACTTTCGCGACAACTGTGGCTCGATCTATCACCTGTGCGGGTCCTGTGCGATGGGAACGGACGAGCAGACGTCGGTGGTCGACAAGCGCCTGAAAGTGCATGGTTTCGCAGGGTTGCGGGTCGTCGATGCGTCGATTTTCCCGAATGTGACATCGGGCAATACCCATGCGGCGGTGCTGATGGTCGCGGAGAAGGGCGCGGATCTGATTCTGCAGGATGCGCAGGTTTAGCGGCTGGCGTAATGCGCTGTGACAGATCGCGGCGAGGGACTTTTTCAGCGTGCACTAGGCTTTGATTGCCGGTCACTTATCGGGCCGGCAAGTCTTTCAAGGAGCCACGGATCATGGACGATCTGGTCAAAGAAGTTATTCCGTTGTTGCAGTACCTCATCCCCGGGTTTGTTTCGACCTGGATTTTTTACACGCTCACCGCATTCAAGCGACCTGACACGTTTGGGCAGATTGTGCAGGCGTTGATTTTTACGTTTGTGATTCATGGGCTGGTGTTGGGGGGCGAGGCAATCTGTTTATGGGTGGGGACGAAGGGGGTTTCTGTAGGAATATGGGATGGCAAAGCGCAGGCAATCTGGGCATTTGTTGTTTCAGTGATGCTCGGGTTTCTATCCTGCAATCTTGCGTCAAATGACAAGCTGCATGTTTGGTTACGATTTCGAAATGTAACCAGAAAAACCTCGTATCCCAGTCAGTGGTACAGCACCTTTGCGCGACATGATCGGCTCATTACGCTGCATTTGAACGACGAACGGCGCCTGTTCGGCTGGCCTTGTGAATGGCCTTCCGAACCTGCGAATGGACAGTTTGTGATGCAGAGCCCGAAATGGTTGGGCGACGATGGCATTGCCCAGCCTTTTGAAGCAGATCTGTTGGTGATAGATTCGTCGAAAGTTCAGTGGGTTGAATTCACCACCATAAAAGAGGGCCAGTCATGACCGCCGAAGCACCGAGACCCATGCCGCCAGAAGTGGCCCGCTACCTTGGTTCGAACGACAGAAACTCGCCACAAACTGCTCGCGGTCCTAGTGCTCCGCCTCCGCCAAAACGGTGATTGCTCACTCGGGTGAGGCGATAATTCATAGCGATCGCACCAGCCAGTCCCGAAACGCCTTCAACGACGGCAACGCCTCGTTACGCGGCGGATACACCAGGTAATAGCTGCGCCGACTGGTGATCGGTTCCCCCAGTTGCAGCAGCTCGCCGTTAAGCAATTCATCGTCAACCAGAATCCGCGGCACCAGCCCCACGCCGATATTCGCTCGCACGGCCTGAATCAGGTGCGAGGTCATTTCAAAGCTCGGTCCGATACGCATGCTGCGGTGCGGCAAGCCGTGATGAGTGAACCATTCCGCCCAGGCCTGGGCATTGCTGCTGACGTTGAGCAGCAGTTGTCCGGCAATCTGTTGTTCGGCGTCCTGACGTTCGGCTGCCGTTAATTGCGCGCTGGCGATCACTACCAGTTCTTCGGTGTGCAGGGGCAGGGCGCTCAGCCCCGGCCATTCACCGCCACCGACACAGATCGCCGCGTCGATCTCGCTGGTGTCGAAGTCGATCGCTTCGATGCGCGAATGCAAGTGCACGGTCATCCCGGGGTGTGCGGTGTAGAAGTCCTTGAGCCGTGGCAGCAGCCATTTCGAACCGAAGGTAGGCAGCGTCGCCAGACGCAGGCTGTGAATGCCGGAACCAAACGCCATGGCTTGAAGCGTCGCACTGCGGATCTGCCCGAGCGCTTCGGCCAGCTCGCGCTGATACATGCGGCCGACATCGGTCAGCACCACTTGCCGGCCTTCGCGGCTGAACAGGCGCATGCCGAGCATCTTCTCGAGAATCTGCACCTGACGGCTGACCGCGCTTTGCGTCAGCGACAGTTCATGGGCGGCGCGGGTGTAGCTTTCATGTCGTGCGGCGGCCTCGAAGGCCAGCAACAACGACATGGAAGGCGTGAGTGTTCGCGGATTCATTCGTTTTAGTCATGGATTGTGGGTCGATTTTACGTTTGTCCCGATGGCGCCAAGCAATGAACATAAGCACCATGAGATGGCGGGAGCGTGACGCAATCATTCATTGCGCACAACTGTTCACCGCCACACGGCCCGATTTTGACCGAGATTCCTGACCGATGATTGCCCAGCTGTCGCCCGCCACTGCATTGACCGCCGATTACCAGCAGTTCCTCAACGCCCTGAAAGCCAGCGGCTTTCGCGGTGAAATCAGCGCCGATTACGCCAGTCGCGTAGTGCTCGCCACTGATAACTCGATCTATCAGCGCCTGCCGCAAGCGGCGGTGTTTCCGATGGACGCCGAGGATGTGGCGCGGGTCGCGCGACTGATCGCCGAACCGGCTTACCGGAAAGTGGTGATCACCCCGCGTGGCGGCGGCACCGGCACCAACGGTCAGTCACTGACCGACGGCATCGTCGTCGACCTGTCGCGGCATATGAACCGTATTCTGGAAATCAACGTTGAAGAGCGCTGGGTGCGCGTACAGGCCGGGGTGGTCAAGGATCAGCTCAACGCGGCGCTGAAGTCCGCCGGACTGTTTTTCGCTCCGGAACTGTCGACCTCCAACCGCGCCACCGTCGGCGGCATGATTAACACCGACGCCAGCGGCCAGGGCAGTTGCACTTACGGCAAAACCCGCGACCACGTGCTTGAGCTCGACATGATCCTGCGCGGTGGCGAGCATTTACACGGTCAGCCGCTTGACGAGCGCGAGTTGCTCGCCCAGTGCGCCCGCGAAGATCGCGTCGGTGAAGTCTATCGCTGCGCGCGGCAGATCATTGATGAACAGGGCGCGCTGATCAAGGAACGCTTCCCCGATCTCAACCGCTGCCTCACCGGTTACGACCTGGCGCACCTGCGTGAGGCGGACAACCGCTTCAACCTCAACAGTGTGCTGTGCGGCGCTGAAGGCTCGCTGGGGTTTGTGGTCGAGGCCAGGCTCAATGTGTTGCCGATCCCCAAACACACCATGCTGGTGAACATTCGCTACGCCGGTTTCATGGATGCCCTGCGCGATGCACGGGCACTGATGGCGCTCAAGCCGCTGTCGATCGAAACCGTCGACTCGAAAGTGTTGCTGCTGGCGATGCAGGACATCGTCTGGCACGGCGTCGCCGAATACTTCCCGGAAAGCGCCGCGCGGCCGACGCTGGGGATCAACCTCGTCGAGTTTTGCGGCGATGATGCCGATGAGCTGCAGGGCCGAGTCGAGGCGTTTGTCGCGCACTTGGGCAGCGACCGCACCGTCGAACGTCTGGGGCACACGCTGGCCGTCGGTCATGCCGCGGTGAACAAGGTTTACGGCATGCGCAAACGTGCGGTAGGCCTGCTGGGCAACGTGGCCGGTGAGGCACGCCCGCAACCCTTTGTCGAAGACACCGCCGTGCCGCCGCAGCACCTGGCCGAGTACATCGCCGAGCTGCGCGAGCTGCTCGACAGTCACGGTTTGCAGTACGGCATGTTCGGCCATGTCGATGCCGGCGTGCTGCACGTGCGGCCGATCCTCGACATGAAGGATCCGCAGCAAGCGGCGCGGGTGCGCCCGGTGTCCGATGGCGTCGCCGCGCTGACCCAGCGTTATGGCGGCTTGCTCTGGGGCGAGCACGGCAAGGGCCTGCGTTCGGAGTACGCACCGGCGTTCTTCGGTGAACTGTATCCGGCCCTGCAGGCGCTGAAGGCGGCATTCGACCCGTTCAACCAGTTCAACCCGGGCAAGATCGCTACCCCGGCCAACACCGACGCGGCGTTGTTGAAAATCGATGAAGTCACGTTGCGTGGCGAGCTCGATCGGCAGATCGACGAAAAAGTCTGGCAGGACTACGGTGCGGCGATGCACTGCAACGGCAACGGCGCCTGCTACAACTTCGACCCCGACGATGCCATGTGCCCGTCGTGGAAGGCCACTCGTGAACGTGCGCAGTCGCCCAAGGGGCGTGCATCGCTGATTCGCGAATGGCTGCGTTTGCAGGGCGAGGCGGGAGTGGATGTGCTTTGCGATACGATCCGTCGTCCGGCATTTTTCAGCAGCCTGTGGACACGCTGGCGCAACAGCCGCAGCCAGGATGCCGATTTTTCCCATGAGGTGTACGACGCCATGGCCGGTTGCCTGGCGTGCAAGTCCTGCGCGGGCCAGTGCCCGGTGAAGGTCAATGTGCCGGAGTTTCGTTCGCGGTTTCTGGAGCTGTACCACAGCCGTTATCTGCGCCCGGTACGGGACTATCTGATCGCCTCGCTGGAATACAGCATCCCTTACATGGCGCGGATTCCGGCGCTGTACAACGGTGTGATGGGCGCCGCGCTGGTTCGCGGTCTGCTGGAACGCCTGGGGGGAATGGTCGATGTGCCGTTGCTCAGCCGCTTCGATTTCCATGCGGCGATGCGTCGCTGGCAGGTGCAGCCGGCGACGGCGGCGACGTTGTCGGCGCTGACGCCGGCACAACGCGAACGCAGCGTGGTGTTGGTGCAGGATGCCTTCACCCGTTACTTCGAGGCACCGTTGCTGGCGGATCTGGTCGAGCTGATATCACGCCTCGGCTATCAGGTTTACCTGGCGCCGTTCAGCGCCAATGGCAAGCCGCTGCATGTGCAGGGGTTCCTCTCGGCGTTCAATCGGGCCGCGCTGCGCAATGCTCGTCAATTGCGTGAACTGGCGGATATCGGTGTGCCGCTGCTGGGCCTGGATCCGGCGATGACCCTGGTCTATCGCCAGGAATACCTCAAGGTGCCGGGCATGGAGCACTGTCCCGAAGTGGCGCTGGTGCAGGAGTGGCTGCTCAAGGTCATGCCGCAGCAAACGCCTCAGGCCAACACCGGTGCCTTCCGTTTGCTGGCCCATTGCACGGAAAAGACCAATGCGCCGGCGGCGACCCGGCAGTGGGAGCAGGTTTTCGAGCGCGTGGGTTTGAGCCTGGCGACCCAGGCCACCGGTTGCTGCGGCATGTCCGGGACGTACGGACATGAGGCGCGCAACCGGCAAACGTCGGCAGTGATTTATGAACAGTCGTGGGCACGGCAGATCGCTGAGCCGGCGCAAAAGGGCGAAGCGCTGGCCACCGGTTACTCATGCCGCAGCCAGGTCAAGCGCCAGTCGGATCAGGCGCTGCGCCATCCGTTGCAGGTGTTGCTGGAGGTGCTGCGTCGCTGAGCGGCTCGTCGTCCGGGGTGTTGTCCCAGATCAGCCGTGGATCGAAGCTCATTGCCGAGAGCATGGTGAACACCACGACCAGGCCGAAAAACAGGATGCCCGGTCGTGGCTCGATATCACCCAGCGCCTGAAACTTCACCAGCGCCGCGACCAGGGCGACCACCAGCACGTCGAGCATCGACCAATAGCCGATCAGCTCGACGAAACGGAACAGCTTCGAGCGCTCACGGCGCGCCCAGCCACTGTCGCGTTGCACGGTGATCAGCAGCAGCGTCAGGGCGACGAACTTGATCCCCGGCACTGCGATACTGGCGATAAAGATGATCAGGGCGATGTCCCACGCGCCCCCTTCCCAGAACTCCAGCACGCCACTCATGATCGTGCTGTCGGCGCCGTTGCCGAGCATCACCGTGTTCATCACCGGCAGCAGGTTGGCTGGTACGTAAAACGCCAGCGCGGCGAACATGTACGCCCAGGTGCGGTTCAGCGAGTTGCTCTTGCGTCGATGCAGGGGGGCCTCGCAGCGCGGGCATTCGTGCGGCTCGTCGGTCATGTCGCAGGCCAGGCCGCAGCTGTGGCACAGACACAGGTTGAGTTCGCTGGCGGTCGGTGGTCGCTTCACAGGATGTCCCATAGATCACGAATGTCGCGGCCGGCGATGCGGATCATCATCAGGCTCAGCACGGCCAGCGCGAACAGACCGATGCCGGGCAGCACATCGAGTAGCCCGGCCAGTTTGAATACTGCGACCATTGCCCCCAGCAGACACACTTCAAGCATGCTCCACGGGCGCAGCGTTTCCAGCCAGCGCATGCACACCTTGAACCCCGGCGCGCGTCGGGAGGACAGGGCGAAACTCAACACCCAGATCAACAGCACCAGTTGAAACGCCGGGGCAATGATGATCGAAATCGCCGCCACCATCGCCATGAACGTGATCGGCCCCTGACTCAACGCGAGGACCGAGTCCCACAACGTTGCGCTGTTTTTCAGGCCCTTCATGCTGATGCTCATCACCGGATAGAAATTGGCGAATAGCCACAGCATCGACGCGGTGAACGACAGCGCCAGACGCTGTTCGACGGTCAGACCGTTATAGCGCTGCAACACGCCACCGCAGCGCACGCACAGGGTTTTCTGGTGTTTGGCGAGGGCGACTTTCTCGTACACGCAGTCGCAGTGCTCGCAGATGATCAGCTGTTCGGTGTTGACCATGGACAACGGGCCTTCAGGGCAGGAACCCGTTGACTATAGACGCTGATCCCCCGGTCATCGAACGCTTGCCCCATGCCCCTGCAGGAGCGGGGTGTCGCGGACGAAGTCGATAAAGGCCTTGAGCGGCGCCGGTACGTGCCGGCGGCTTGGGTAATACAGGTGCAGCCCCGGGTAATAGGGGCACCAGTCAGCCAGCACTTCAATCAGCCGGCCGGATGCTGTTGCACATCCTCACGTTGATGACTCTGGTCTCGGCGGCGGTGGTGCTGGGGTTGTTGAGCAAGGGGCGGACTGTCACGGAAGCGCAGCAGGTCGCGACATGACAGCCAACGCTTTTGGCTGCGGTCGCTCCCGCAAAACCCGTGCAGGCGGAGGCCTGCAGGGGGATGGGTAACGCCTGGGATCAGCGGTTATTTGCGATCCAGCCACACGGTTTGCGCGTTGCAGAATTCGCGTACGCCGAAGTGCGACAGTTCGCGGCCGAAACCGCTTTTTTTCACACCGCCGAAGGTTACGCGCGGGTCGCTGGCGGAGTAGCCGTTGATGAACACGCCGCCGGTCTCCAGCTCGCTGGTCAGTTGCTGGGCCAGTTGTACGTTAGCAGTGTAGATCGTCGCGGTCAGGCCGAACTCGCTGTCGTTGGCCAGGGCCACGGCATGCGCGCAATCGCGGGCGGTGATGATCGACGCCACCGGGCCGAACAGTTCCTGTTTGAACGAGGTCATGCGGTCGGTGACATCGGCCAGCACGGTCGGCTCGTAATAGTTGCCCGGGCCTTCGGCCTTGCTGCCGCCGAGCAGGAGGGTGGCGCCTTCTTCGAGGGTGTCGCGCACTTGCTGATCGAGTTCGTCACGCAGGTCGAAACGTGCCATCGGGCCGATGTAGGTGTCGGCGGACAACGGATCGCCGACCTTCAGCTTGCGCGTCGCTTCGACGAATTTGCGGGTGAATTCCTCGACCACACCTTCTTCGATGATCAGGCGCTTGGCCGCAGCGCACACCTGACCGGAGTTCTGGTAACGACCGATGACGGCAGCTTGAACGGCTTCGTCGAGATCGGCGTCATTGAGCACGATGAACGGGTCGGAACCGCCCAGCTCCAGCACGCATTTTTTCAGCGCAGCACCGGCCTGAGCACCGATGGCCATGCCGGCACGGACGCTGCCGGTCAGGGTCACGGCGGCGATGCGCGGGTCGGCGATGGCGGTCGAAACGCCTTCCGGGGTGACGTTGAGCACTTCGAATACGCCATCAGCGAAGCCGGCGTTGTTGAAAGCATCGCGCAGCAGGTAAGCGCTGCCCATCACGTTCGGCGCATGCTTGAGCACGTAGGTGTTGCCGGCGATCAGCGCCGGTACTGCGCCGCGCAGCACTTGCCAGATCGGGAAGTTCCACGGCATCACGGCGAGAATCGGGCCGAGCGGGCGGTACTCGATTCGCGCTTTGCCGCCTTCCACCTGGGTCGGCTCGGCGTCGAGCATGGCCGGGCCGTGTTCGGCGTACCACTCGCAGAGCCTGGCGCATTTTTCGATTTCGCCACGGGCCTGGGCAATGGGCTTGCCCATTTCCAGGGTGATCATGGTGGCCATGGCTTCGGCGCTGTCACGCAGGGCGCCGGCCAATGCGCTCAGGGCGCGGGAGCGGTCTTGCAGCGGCTTGCGTTTCCACTTCGAGAAACCGAACGCGGCGCGGGTCAGCGCAGCGTCGAGGGCCTCGGCTGATTCAAAGGCGTAGTGACCGATCTGCTCGCCGGTGGCGGGGTTGATCGAGATGGCGTGGGTCTGGCTGGAAATCTGGCTCATGGCTGGCTCCTGCGAGTTCAGTGGATGGGCCCAGAGTAGGCTGGCGTTTGTTTTCTGGAAACTGAATAATAAAGATCGTTTCTTTCACGATTGGAGAATGACTGTGGATCTGGTGCAGCTGGAAATCTTCAAGGCCGTTGCCGAGCACGGCAGCATCAGCGCCGCCGCGGCGCAGATCCATCGCGTGCCGTCGAACCTGACCACACGAATCAAACAGCTGGAGCAGGATCTGGGCGTCGATCTGTTTATTCGCGAGAAAAGCCGATTGCGCCTGTCACCGGCCGGCTGGAGTTTTCTCGAGTACGCGCGGCGCATACTCGACCTGGTGCAGGAAGCGCGGGCCACCGTTGCGGGTGAAGAACCGCAGGGCGCGTTTCCGCTGGGGTCGCTGGAAAGTACGGCGGCGGTGCGCATCCCGCAGCTGCTGGCGGCGTACAACCAGTTGCATCCCAAGGTTGATCTGGACCTGTCGACCGGTCCGTCCGGGACGATGATTGACGGCGTGCTCTCCGGGCGCCTGGCGGCCGCGTTCGTCGATGGCCCGGTGCTGCACCCGGCGCTGGAAGGCGTGCCGGCGTTCGAGGAAGAAATGGTCGTCATTGCACCGCTCAATCACGCACCGGTGCAGCGTGCGGCAGATGTGAACGGCGAGAATATCTATGCCTTCCGTTCCAACTGCTCCTATCGGCACCACTTCGAAAAATGGTTCAGCACCGACGCTGCCGTGCCAGGCAAGATTTTCGAGATGGAGTCCTACCACGGCATGCTCGCCTGTGTCAGCGCCGGTGCCGGGCTGGCGCTGATGCCACGCAAAATGTTGCAGAGCATGCCCGGCAGCGCCACGGTCAGTGTCTGGCCGCTGGCGGCGGATTTTCGTTACCTGACGACGTGGCTGGTGTGGCGCCGGGGCACGGTGTCGCGTAGCTTGAGCATGTTTGTGCGCTTGCTGGAAGAGCGTGGGGTGGTGCGCGCAGAAGGGTAATTGACACTTTGTGTCACGGCGTGCCGTTTCTGCCGTAGAGACGGAAGCCTTCGCGTTGGCTCAGACGTTCGTAATACGTCCTGACGGCAGGATAGTCCGGGTGTCCGAGTGGCGTTTCAAACCAGCGATTCACCGACAGCCCGATGGGAATATCCGCCAGCGAAAAACGCTCGCCGCTGACATACGCGCCGGTTTTCTCCAGTTGCCGGTTGAGGATCTCCATGTTCTTCGACCACTGTTCGATTCCGCGGGCCAATGCGGCGCTGTCCTGATAATCCGGCGAGCGGCGCACCAGGGAAGTGAAGGCGTGCGACCATGAGCGGTTCAGCTCCGAGGCCTGCCAGTCGATCCACTGATCGACGCGCGCGCGGGCGCGTGGCTCGGTGGGGTAGAGGTCTGCGTCGGGGTAATTGGCCACCAGATAACGAATGATCGTGTTCGATTCCCACAACGTGAAATCACCGTCCTGAATCACCGGTACCATGGCGCATGGATTCAGCGCAAGAAACTCAGGTGTGTGGGTCGCCTGGAATCCCGAACCCCAGTCTTCACGATCGAACGGCAATTGCAGTTCAGCACAGGTCCACAGCACTTTGCGCACGTTGATTGATGAGGCTTTGCCGAGTATTCGCAGCATTGGCTGTCCTTGTTCCGTCATCGTCGGACTCAAAGAAATACCACAGCGCCATGCAGAAGGCCCGCACGAGGCGGGCCTTTTTTTAGGCTATCGGGACAATCTCACAGACTGCTCGCCAGTTTGCCGCCCATCATCCGCCGACGGTAAGACGTGTCGCGATTGGCCAGCCAGAAATACAGCGGTGACGTCACCAGCAAGCCCACCAGCCATGACAGGTCTGCGCCGTTGATATGCGCCGACACCGGGCCGACGTACAGCGGCGTGTTCATGAACGGGATCTGCACGGCGATGCCGATCGCGTATGCCAGCAATGCCTGCGGGTTGTAGCGGCCGTAGATACCGCCATCGACCTGGAAGATCGACTGGATGTCGTACTGGCCTTTGTGGATGGCGTAGAAGTCGATCAGGTTGATCGCCGTCCACGGCACCAACACCACCAGCAACACCAGGACCATGTCGACGAAGTGCCCGATAAAGTCCTTCGACGCGCCGACGGCGGCGAAGCAGCAGGCCAGCAACACGATGATCGAAATCACTGCCCGGCTCTTGGCGGTCGGGATCCAGCGGTAGGCGAAGGTTTGCACCAGGGTAATCAGCGACAGCACCGCGCCATACAGGTTGAGCGCGTTATGGCTGATCACGCTGAGCAGGAACAGCACCAGCATCAGCGGGCCAATCGAGCCGGTGGCGAGTTTGACCGCATCCATGGTGTCCATGCCCACCGGTGTGGCCAGTACGGCAACGGCACCGAAGATGAACGCCAGGCTCGAGCCCAGCGCCGAACCCAGATAGGTCGTCCAGAACGTCGACGAGACTTTCACGTCGGCCGGCAAGTACCGCGAATAGTCGGACACGTACGGCGCAAACGCGATCTGCCACAGCGCCGCCAGCGACACGGTGGCCAACCAGCCGGAGAGGTTGAAGCTGCCACGGGTCAGGAAGTCATCGGTCTGGATATGGGTGAAGATGTAGCCGAAACCGACGACGATGCCGATCCCCAGCACCCAGGTGCCAATGCGGTTGAGCACGTGAATGAAGCGGTAGCCGATGATGCCGATGATCCCCGAACCGAACGCGCCGATGACGATGCCGACCGGCACCGGCACGCTGTCGACCACACCGTGTAATGACTTGCCGGCCAGCACGATGTTGGAGGCGAAGAAACCGATGTACATCACGCCGGCGATCAACACCACCAGCAAGGCGCCGAGCGAGCCGAACTGCGCGCGACTCTGGATCATCTGTGGAATGCCCATTTGCGGGCCCTGCGCCGAGTGCAGCGCCATCAGCACGCCGCCGACCAGATGGCCGACGAGGATGGCAACGATGCCCCAGACCAGATTCAAGTGAAACAACTGCACGCCCAGCGCCCCGGTGACGATGGGTAACGGCGCGATATTGCCGCCGAACCAGAGCGTGAACAAATCCCTGACCTTTCCGTGGCGATCTTCCGGGGGCACGTATCCTATCGTGTGTTTTTCAATCAGCGGAGCGGAGGTGGATGCAACGGTAGCCATGACGGACTCCAAGGCAAGGATGAGTACGTGGACGTACTTCGGTAAGCGCCGGCACGGGCGGCGCAATTCTTGTTGAAGCGATCATGTGCAAAGCCCCGGAATAGATAAATTAGTAAGTTTGTTGCTACAGACCTTAAAAAAAATATGCTTCGGCTAGTGGGGGGCTCCGGTATGGTCAACCCTGTTTTCATATCAGGATTTGCCGGGGCCTGTGGCGAGGGGATTCCTCCCCGTTGGGCTGCGAAGCGGCCCCTCTTTTGATCTAAGAAAGCGGGAGACTGCTGCGCCGTCAAAGGGGGGATGAAGCCCTCGCCACAAAAGTACTGCCAGACTTATTTCACCGGAGGTGCTCATGGCTGCCTACAACCTGCGCCAGCTCAAATACTTCGTCACCACCGCCGATTGCGGCAGCGTTGCCGAAGCTTCGCGCAAGCTCTACATCGCGCAACCGTCGGTCTCGACCGCGATCAAACACCTGGAAGAAAGTTTCGGTGTGCAGCTGTTCATCCGCCATCACGCCCAGGGTGTTTCCCTGACGCCCAGCGGCTCACGGTTCTATCGCAAGGCGCTGGAGCTGTTGCGGGTGGCCCATGAGTTCGAGCAGAACGCCCTGGCCGATAACGATGTGGTGGCGGGGCAGATTGATATCGGCTGTTTCGAAACCGTCGCACCGCTCTACCTGCCGCGCCTGATCGCCGGTTTCAAGGCACGCTGGCCGGGAGTGGAAATCCGCATACGCGATGGCGAGCAGCAGGAGCTGGTGCAGGCATTGACTGCCGGCAGTATCGACGTGGCGATGATGTTCGAACACGATCTCGACAGCACCATCGACACCACGCCGCTGATGCCGCCGCAACAGCCTTACGCCTTGTTGCCGGCCAGCCATCGCTTTGCGCAACAGGCGAAAGTCTCGCTGCACGATCTGGTGCTGGAACCGATGATCTTGCTCGATGTGGTGCCGAGCCGAACCTACTTCGTGAGCATTTTCGAAGAACGCGGACTGACGCCGAATATCGTCTTCAGCTCACCGTCGATCGAGATGGTGCGCGGCATGGTCGGCAATGGATTCGGCTTCTCGATTCTGGTGACCAAGCCGTTCAGCGACTACACCTATGACGGCCAGCAAGTGGTGTGTGTGCCGCTGGCGGAAACCGTGACCGGCTCGGGGCTGTCGGCCGCGTGGCTGCGGCGGGTGCAACTGACCAAACCGGTGCAGTTGTTTGTCGATCATTGCCGCGAAGAGTTGGCCCGGCTGTACCCGTGAGGGCCGCCGAGCCGGTTTTCAGATGCTGATCGAGGCAAGCATCCGTTGCAGCATGTCATCGCAAGCCTGCAACTGATCGAGGCTGACGAACTCGTCCGGTTTATGGCCCTGATCCATGCTGCCGGGGCCGCAGACCACCGTGGGTATCCCCGCCGCATCGAACAAGCCCCCTTCGGTGCCGAACGCCACGGTGCCGAACGCCGCAGAGCCGCAGAATGACGCAATCAACTCGGCTGCCTGGCTCTGCGCAGCGGTGGCCAGGCCCGGATATGCCGACAACTCGCTGAAGCGGATATCACTCTGCGCGCTGACCGCCCGCATGCGCGGCAGCACTTCGCGTTCGGCGTAGGTTTTCAGTGCCGCGGCGACCAAGGCCGGATCCTGCGAGGGCAGGGCGCGGATCTCGAAATCGAAGCGGCAATCGGCGGGCACGATGTTCAGGGCCTTGCCGCCGCTGATCACCCCGGTTTGCACGGTGCTGTAGGGCGGGTCGAAACGCGGGTCGTGATGCGCCGGCGCTTTCAGTTGCTGGCCGAGGCGACCCAGTTCGCCGATCAGTTCGGCGGCGTATTCGATGGCGTTGACCCCGAGCGGCGCATAGGCCGAATGGCACGGATGGCCGTGCACCTCGCAACGCATCGCCAGTTTGCCCTTGTGGCCGAGCACCGGTTTCAGTTCGGTGGGTTCGCCGATGATGCACAGCAGCGGTTTGATCGGGCGCTGTTGCAGCACCTTGAGCAGCGAGCGCACGCCGAGGCAGCCGACTTCTTCATCGTAGGACAGGGCGATGTGCACCGGCCTGCGCAATGACGCGTTCACCAGCGCCGGCACCAGGGCCAGTACGCAGGCAATGTAGCCCTTCATGTCGGCGGTGCCGCGCCCGAACAGCTTGCCGTCGCGCTCAGTGAGTTCGAACGGTGGCAGTGTCCACGGCTGGCCATCGACCGGCACCACATCGGTATGCCCGGACAGCACGATGCCCGGTTGATCCACCGGGCCGATCGTGGCGAACAGATTGGCCTTGCTGCGTTCGTCGTTGTAGATCAGCGCGCAGGGCACATCGAATCGGGCGAGGTAATCGCGCACGAACTCGATCAGTTGCAAGTTGGATTCACGGCTGGTGGTGTCGAACCCCACCAGCACTTCGAGCAACTCGACGCTGTTCATCGGTCGTCACCGGCAACGCCGTAGCCCGGTGCCTTGGCCGGATCGAGGGCGCGGTCGATGTAGTCCTGCAACTGCGGGCGGTAGGCGTCCCACAGCGTTTGCAACTGACCGATCGGATTTTCATCGGCCCAGTCGACGCGCAGGTTGACGATCGGCCAGGTCTGTTCGCCGACCACTACCACGGCGGCGGAGTGCACGGGACCGGCTTCGCCACCGAGGGCCTGGGCGGCGTGCAGGGCTCTGAGCAGGCGGTCGGCCAGTTGGCCTTCGCTGTCTTCGAAGGCGCTGACCATCGCTTCGATCACCGAGCGCCCGGCGAGCATGTTGCCGGCGGCCACGCATTGCTCGCCGACCACTGCGTTATGTACACCAAGGGTCTGCGAACCGCTGAAATACGCGGTCTGGCCGAGGTGGTTGATGGCGGTGATCTGGCGGTACTGGCTGTAGCCGTTGCGCGTGAGCACCTGGTCCAGTGCTGCGTCAGGGGCCAGGCCTTGCTCCATCAGCGCGAGCACCTCCGGACCGAGGGAGGGCAGGGTGATGTTCTGGCTCGACACCGCGCCCACACCGGGCAACAGCCACGGGCAGCGCGCGCCGACGGCGATGCTGGAGGAACTGATGGCGACGCCGAACTGGCCGGTTTCGGGGCAGCGGGCGGCAATAGAGAAGGTCATTTGCTTGCTCCTTTCCAGGAAGATGTTGTCCTTGAAGGCCTCATCGCAGGCTTGCCAGCGCCCACAGGTATCGGGTCGATCAGGAAGCTTTCAAACAACCCCAAACCCTGTGGGAGCTGGCTCGCCAGCGATAGCCGCGACTCGGTGTGATGCCTTACTCAGGAATCACTGCAACCACATCAATCTCCATCAACCACTGCGGTTGACCCAGCGCCGACACCACCAGCCCGGTGGAAATCGGGAACACACCTTTGAGCCACTTGCCGACCTCCTGATACACCGGCTCGCGATAACGCGGGTCGATCAGGTAGGTGGTGGTCTTGACGATATGGCTCATGTCGCTGCCGGCTTCTTCCAGCAGTTGCTTGACGTTGCGCATGGCTTGTTCGGCCTGTGCACGGGGATCACCCAGGCCGACCAGGTTGCCATCGAAATCAGTACCGACCTGACCGCGCACATACACGGTGTTGCCGGCACGCACGGCCTGACACAGGTCGTTGTCGAGCGTCTGATTTGGGTAGGTGTCTTTGGTGTTGAACATGCGAATGCGGGTGTGAGTGGGCTGGCTCATGTAAGGCTCCTGACGAATAAAGGCCCGGCGCACTGGCGCCGGTGGAAAAGGGGAATCAGGCGTCGACGGTGTCGGCGGCTTTGCTGTGTGCATTCGAATGCAGGGCGGCTTCACGCTGCTCGGCATCGCGATAGTCCAGGTACTTGCGCTGGGTGGCGATGTGATCGGCGACGTGTTTGGCGTCGTGCCACACGCCCCAGATGAACGAGGAACCACGCCGTGACTGCCACGGCAGACCAAGGAAATACACCCCCGGCTCGCTGGACACACCGCGCTGATGCACGGGCTTGCCTTTGTCATCGAACGCCGCGACTTGCAGCCACGAATAATCCACGGCGAACCCGGTGGCCCAGATGATCGACGTGACCCCGGCCTTGACCAGGTCCAGATCGGCCAGTGGGTGTTTCACGCACTCGGGGTCCGCAAAGGTTTCCCGCGCCTCGGGTTCTTCCGGCAGGTCCAGGCCATTGCGCTCGATGTAGGCGTCGGCCGCGTCGAGCAGCGCCAGATAGTTTTCGTCGCCGCGCTTGAGGTTGTCGATCAGGTCCTGCTTGAAGCTCACCACGCCGTTGTTGAACGACTCAGTGACGCCGACCAGCGTCATGCCGCGATGGGCCAGGCCACGGAAGTCGATGGTGCGCCCGCCATGAGCGCCACTGACCGCGATGGTCACGTGCTCGCGCCCCGGTTTCATTGCCGCCTGATCCCACTCGCCGAGCACGCCCAGCCACCAGCAAAAATCACGGTTGCGGTAGGCGCGAGGCGGGCGGTCGTGGGCGCCGACCGAGAGGTATACCTGCTTGCCGGAGCGTTGCAGTTCATCAGCGATCTGCACGCCCGACGAACCGGCGCCGACCACCAGCACGGCGCCTGCCGGCAATTGCTCTGGATTGCGGTAATCCGCGGAGTGAATCTGCAGCAGACGCGCGTCTTTGGGCGCAATCGCCGGGATCACTGGCGTCTGAAACGGGCCGGTTGCGGCGACAACACGGCAGGCTTCGATGACGCCTTCAGAGGTCTGGACGGTGAAGCCCGGACGACCGACATTGCGCACCACGCTTTTTACCTCCACACCGGTGCGGATCGGCGCGTTGAATTTCTTCGCGTAGGCTTCAAAGTAATCGGCTACGCGCTCTTTGTGGGCGAAACCGTCGGGATCGACGTCATCGAATTCCAGCCCCGGGAAGCGGTCGTGCCACGCCGGACCGTTGGCCACCAGCGAATCCCAACGCCCGGTGCGCCAGCGTTCGGCAATGCGATTGCGCTCCAGCACCAGGTGCGGCACACCGAGTTTGCTCAGGTGCTCGCTCATGGCTACGCCCGCCTGGCCGGCACCCACGATCAGCGTGTCTGTTTTTATTATTTCAGTGGTCATCTCTACATCCTTCCTAGCAAGGCAGTGGGATTCGGGCGCTGTTGGCTTGTCCGTTTTGCTTGCGGTCAGACTAGGGAGGAGGGGGGGATCGGTAAAATATTATTAAGCTGGGATGTGAAGATAAAATTCTGATGCAGAGGCCCGGAGTCCGCGTATATCAAGGGCTGCACGGCTGCCCGGCCAGGCTCAGAACGACAGCCGGGGCCCCAGATAGGCATTGGCGCTTTCGATGTCGTCGTCGCCCAGTGCGCCGACGTCGGCCGCCAGCCGCAGCCTCGCCAGCAGGTAGCGGAGTTTGGCTTCGAACAGGTCGCGGCGCGCGTTGAAGATCTGTTCCTGGGCGTTGAGGATGTCGATATTGGTGCTGCTGCCTGCCAGAAAGCCTTTTCTGGACGACAACAGCGAGCGCTCGCTGGAACTGACGGCTTTTTCCAGCGCATGAATGCGCGCTTCACCACTTTGTACGGCGCGAAACTCGCGAGTGGTCCCCGAGATGATTTCTTCGCGAGTGGCATTCAGATCTTCTTCAGCCTGGTCCCGGGTGGCCACGCTTTGCCGGGCGCGGGCACTCACGTAGCCACCGCTGTACAGCGGGATGTTCAGCTCCACTCCCGCCGAGGTGTAACGGTTGCGTTGATTCTGCGTCGACAGGGTCTCGCTGTCGGCGGCGGTGTAGCCCAACACCAGATCAAGCGTCGGCCAGTGGCCTGCCTTGGCTTTGGCCACTTCTTCATCGGCGGTGTTGACATTCAAGCGACGGGCGCGGACCGACGGATTATCGGCGCCCGCGCGGATGATCCATTCCTGCAGGTTATCGGGTCGCAACGGCGGGGTAGGGAAGGCTTCCTGCAACGTCGCAATCTGCTCGGGTGCTTCACCGACGTACTCTTGCAACTGGCGTCTGGCGACAACAAGGCTGTCTTGTGCCTCGATCAGTTCAGCCTGAGCGAGATCGCGTCTCGCTACGGCTTCGTCGACATCGGTGACGGTGCCGTCGCCCAGCTCCCGACGGCGCTGAGTTGAGGCCACCTGTTCATTCAGTGCGTTGAGTTTGGCCGTTGAAAGCTTGACCGTTTCATGGGCCAGCAGCACGTCGAAGTAACGCCCGGCCAGGCGCACCGCCGAGTCCTGGGCCTTGCCGTCGTACACCGCGTTACCGTACTCGGCCTGATACTGGCCTTGCCGATACTCGGCCATTTTCTGCTTGTTGAATAATGGCTGGCGCAGTTGCAGGGTGGCACCGCGCGAGGCGTAGTTCAGGTCGTTGGTGTGATTGTTACCGTAGAAGTCCGGCTGTTGCTGCGTGCCGTTGATGTGGTTGTCGAACGCGGTGATCCCGATTTTCGGCAGCAGGCCGGATTTGCCGATGGCGCGGTTTTCCAGAGCGGCATCACGCTCGTACCCGGCTGACAGCAAGGTGGGACCCTGAAATTGCATCAGGTTCCACGACTCGCGCAGGTCCAGTGCTGCGGCCGATTGTGCCAGCCCCAACAGCGTGGCAGCCCCGATCACTCGTCGCAGGCCATGCACTTCATTGCTCCTTGAACGCGCTGTTGACGCGGTCGAGCAGAGGTTTCAACAGGTAGCTGAGCAGGTTGCGCTCCCCGGTCTTGATGGTGACCGAGGCGGGCATGCCGGCACGTATGTGATTGTCGCCGAGCATGGCCATGCCGGCCCGGGTCACTTCGATCTGGGCCAGGTAATAGGGCTGCTTGTTGTCCTCACTCATCAGGCGGTCGGCAGAGATGGTCAGCACCTTGCCGGGAATGTTGGGCGTCTGCACATGGTTGAACGCGGGGAACGAAATCATCACCGGCAGCCCGGGGTTCATACGGTCGATGGCCTGCACCGGAATCATCGCGTCGATTTGCAAAGGCTCATGGGCGGGGACGATTTCCATGATCTTGAAACCGGGGGCGATGACCCCGCCGACCGTCGACACGCTCAAGCCCTGCACCATGCCGTCGATGGGCGAGCGGATTACCGTGTGCCGCACCTGATAGTCCAGCGCTTGCAAGCGATCGGTGAGGGCGCTGTTTTCCTTTTGCACATCGGCCAGCAGCGACTGCACTTCCTTGCGGTAGTCGTATTCGCGCTGGATGATGCGCAACTTGATGTCGGCCGCCTGCCCCCGGGCGCGGGCGATGTTGTTCAGGTTATCGGCCTGAGAGGCATTCAGGTCGGAACCGGTGCGCTCCAGTTCCAGCATGCGGTTGCGCGGCACGTAGCCTTCGGCGGCGAGTTGGCGCACGCCGGTCAGTTCCTGATTGAGGAAGCCAATCTGTGATGAGCGGGCGTTGTAGACGCGCTGCAGCCCCTTGATTTGCGCGTCCGCCGAGTTGAGCGATTCGCGCAGGATGTCGAGCTCGCCGGCCAGACTGGCGCGGCGCGTTTCGAACAGATGACGCTGCAGGCGGATCGCCTCGCTCAGGTGCTCATTGTCGGCGTAGCGCTGCAGCATGAGCGGGTCGAAGACCACCTCCGATAAACCGTCGCGCTCGGCTTGCAGACGATTTTCCATGGTTTTCGTGGCGATGAATTGGGCGTTGACCACCCCTTGCTCGGAGAGCGCCTGAGTGGCATCGAGCCTGACCAGTTCCTGATCCTTTCTGACGTTGTCGCCTTCACGCACCAGAATCGCGTCGATGGTGCCGCCGGTCTGGTGCTGAATGGCCTTGCGGTTACTGGTGACCTTGACCGTGGCGGTGGCAACGATCCCCGCGTCTAGCGGCGCGAGCCATGACCAGAGTAAAAAACTGCCGAAGCCGACGATCACCAACAGCACACCCCAACGCGCCGGGCGTCGGTCGTCGACGTCGATCTCGGCCACTGCACGCAGCAGTTCCTGGCCATGCGGGTCAACACTCAAGGCCCCCATTTACTCTCTCCCGCGCACGGCTGACAGGGTGGGTGAGCCCACGGTCGGTAGCACGCTGGTTTGACGCAACGCCGCGAACACCTCTTCCCGTGGGCCGAACAACTGGGTGCTGCCTTCGCGCAGCATCAGGACTTTATCGACAGTGCCGAGGATGCTCGGCCGATGGCTGATCAACACCGTGGTGCAGCGCCGCTGCTTCAGATCCTCCAGCACTTCGATCAGTGCTTTCTCGCCGGCGTCGTCGAGGTTGGCGTTGGGTTCGTCGAGCACAATCAGAGAAGGTTCGCCATACAGTGCGCGGGCCAGGCCGATGCGTTGGCGCTGGCCGCCGGACAACGGGTTGCCATCGACGTCCAGCGTGGTGTCGTAACCTCGGGCAAAGCGCAGGATCATGTCGTGTACGCCGGCGCGCCTGGCGGCGATGATCACTGCTTCACTGTCGACATTGCCGAAGCGCGCGATGTTGTCGGCGATGGTCCCTTCGAACAATTCCACGTCCTGCGGCAGATAACCGATCCACGGGCCCAGTTCCTGTTTGTTCCACAGGTAGACGTCGGCACCGTCGAGTCGCACCTTGCCGCTGAGTGCGGGCCAGATGCCCACCAGCAAACGCGCCAGTGTCGATTTTCCCGACGCAGAAGGACCGATGATGCCCAGTGATTCACCGGGTGACAGGTTGAAGTTGGGCCCGTGAAGGATGGCTTGCGTCATGCCCGGTGCACCGGCGTGCAGGTGTTCCACCGAGATCATGCCCAACGGTTTTTGCAGTTTCATCGCATCGGCGCGGGCGGGGAAATCCTGCAACAGGTCGCGCAGGCGCGACCACGCACGGCGACTGGTCAGCAGTTGTTTCCAGGCACCTATCAATTGCTCCACGGGTGCCAGTGCCCGGCCACTGAGGATCGAACAGGCGATCATCATGCCCGGGGTGATCGAGCCCTCGATGGCCAGCAACGCACCGGTACCGAGGATCAGTGATTGCAGGGTGATACGCACGAAACGCCCGAGGCCGCTGATGTAGGCCGCTCGATCCGAGGCCATAGTCTGCATCTGCAGAATCCGCAGGTGGCTGCCGAACCAGCGCCCGGTGATAGCCGGCAGCATGCCCATCGCTTCAATGACTTCGGCGTTGCGCAGATTGTTGTTGGCGAATGTACCTGAAACCTGGGCGGCCATGTTGGCTTCGGCCAGGGGCTTTTTCGTGGCGATTTCGGTGAGCCAGGTCAGTGCCACCAGAATCAGCGAGCCGCACAAGGTGACGATACCCAGCAACGGATGAATCAGATAGGCGACGAACAGGTAGATTGGCGTCCACGGCGCATCGAAAAAGGCGAACAGCCCGTTGCCGGTCAGAAACTGGCGCACCTGGGCAAGGTCTTGCAGCGCCTGGGCGGGGTTGCCGCCGGCACGTTGCAGGTTGCGCTCGAACGCGGCGGTGAACACTCGACGGTTGAGGGCCATGTCGAGTCGGTTGCCGACCCGGATCATCACACGGGTGCGCACGACTTCGAGCATTGCCAGCAGGGTGTAGAGGCCGATCATCAGCAAGGTCAGCATCATCAGGGTGGTGAGGTTGCTGCTGACCAGCGCCCGGTCGTACACCTGCAACATGTAGATGGCAGGAGAGAGCATCAGCACGTTGATCACGCCACTGAATCCGGCCAGTGAATAAAGCGTGTGGCGCAGCCGAAAAAACACGTCGGCAAACTCGGATCGCGGGTGTTTTTTCTTGTTCATCGCAAGGTTCCAGTGCCGTGGCCTGATGTACCTCAGCGTAGGAGAGCGACTGTTGGTCGGATGACCTTCAGGTCCGGGTTTTCACTGGCGTTATATTTCTGACGGTTTTTTGTTTATTCAAAAACAATGGCTTGCCCGTCTATTTTGTCGCCGCTTGTTAAGCGGATGACTTGTTGACGGCGAAAAATCGCCCGACCTAAGTCTAATTTTTGCGCTGGCGACCCGGTCTGCAATGGGTCGGAGCCCTGCGGCCGGGCGGGTTAGCTGCTATTAATCAATGGGCGTCAATACGCATGGCCTTTTCAGGAGCGCGTTATGAATCCGTTTATCCGCATCGGTATTGCCGATGATCACCCTCTACTGCGTGAAGGTGTTGCCAACACGTTGAGAAAAAGGGCAGATCTGCAAGTCGTGGAACAAGGCGGCAATGCCGACGAGGCACGGGATATTGCTCAGCGGATGAGACCGGACGTGATGCTGATGGACGTCAATATGCCGGGCGACGTATTTGCCGCAGTGAAGTTCATCTCCACGCAATTACCGCAGGTGAAAGTGCTGATGCTGACGGTGTCAGAGTCTGAGGATGACGCCTATTCAGCCCTGGAAGCGGGTGCGCGCGGATATGTGTTGAAGGGCGTCAGCGGACCGGATCTGGTGCTGGCGATCCGTTCGATTGCCAGGGGCGAAACCTTTATCACCCCAGAGTTCGCCAACAAACTGTTGAGCAATTTCAAGAAACATGAAGCCGAAGTCCGCAAGATCGACCTCACTCATCGGGAAGAGCAGATTATCCGCGAAGTCTCGAAGGGCCTGACCAACAAAGAGGTGGCCTCCAAGCTGTTCATCAGCGAAAAAACCGTCAAGTACTACATGACCTGCGTGATGCAAAAGTTGCATGCACGCAACCGGGTGGAAGCGGTCACGGCGCTCAGGCGCCACTGGGAGCGCGAGGCTGTCGGGCGATTGCACATCAGCCCGGCGCCAACGCCTCTGGATGTTCACGGGGGGTCCTGATTACCACTGCAACTGTGCACTGATGGCGGTGCCGACGCCCGGTGAGGACTCGATACTGAACACGCCGCCCAGTGACTCCACGCGATAGCGCAAACCGGCCAGCCCCAGCCGGTTTCGTCCGTGGCCATCGACCACTAAAGCGTCGGCCGCCATGCCCGGCCCGTCGTCTTTGACGGTGATGGTCAGTGTTCCTTCCTGGTGATGCGCGATGATCCTCTGGCCTTTGCCCTGCGCATGTCGGTAGGCATTGTTCAGTGCCTCTTGCACAAACCGGTAAAGGCACAGCTTCACCGGTAGTGGTGCCGCGTCTGGCAAATTTTCGATATTCAACTGCACTTTGCTGCCGGTGCGTTGTTCATGCCGCTGGGCCACCAGCTGCAGTTCCTGCGTCAGGGTCAGGTCGTTGATTTCCGGAAGGGCCAGGCCTCGCGAAAGGTCGCGCACCTCACGCAAGGCGTCGGTAGCGGCGCCGCGGATGGTTTCCAGCGACTCCTGATCCAGTGTTGTGCAGTGCTCGGCCAAGTCATCCAGCCGGATCAGAATCAGTGTCAGCAGTTGGGCCGGCCCGTCATGCAGATCGGCACCAATGCGGCGCAGGGTCAATTCGTTGATGCGCGAGAACTCCTGGGTCGCGGTGTTGA
Source organism: Pseudomonas sp. LF-5 (assembly GCF_037626295.1). NCBI lineage: Bacteria > Pseudomonadati > Pseudomonadota > Gammaproteobacteria > Pseudomonadales > Pseudomonadaceae > Pseudomonas > Pseudomonas sp. LF-5. The sequence continues at coordinate 1,319,499 of NZ_JARKMT010000001.1, read as the reverse complement.
TTTTGCGATGCAGGGCGGCGTTGCTGATGTGCAGGCGGGTCTGCTCCAACAGCCGCATTCGCAGGGTCACCTGTTGACGCTGGATGATCTGGTCGCCACGCCGGACAATGAAAAACAGCAGCGTCAACATCGCCAGCGTGGCCGTGCCGACCACCATCCACACTTGTTGACGGACGCGGTTGATTTCCTGTTCCAGGCTTTCGGCTTTTTCGTAGAACTCGCCCACGGCGATGATTTTCCGGGTGCTGAATTCGCGCAGTGGCGCGTAGATTTCGTACAGCGGTACGTTGAGCTTGCGCTCGAATTCGTTCTCTTCCTGATCCAGGTCTTCAAGGTCGGTGACCACATTGCCTTTGAGCGCCTCGGCAATTTCATCCATCGGGAACTGGCGGTTGGTGATGGATTTGTCTGTGCTGTAGACCACCGTGCCATCGCCACGCCAGATTTTGATCGAGACGATGTGTCGCTTCAGCGAGCGGCTATCCATGAGCCGATCCAGGGATTTGACGCTGGTCGGGGACAGGCCGTTATCGCGACTCATCTCCTGCACGTACGGCTCCAGAAACGCTTCCATGTAATGCGCGCCCGCTTCGGCAGCGCTCTGCACGGCTGCACGCTCGATGCGTGCACTTACCAGTTTGCCGACGAAAAACATCGTCAGCCCGAGGATCAGTGCAGCGGCCAGCACAAACTGGGTGGAGCGGCTCAGATGGCGGGTGCGCTGCTTGAAGCGCCAGCGCCAGAGTCTTCTGTGGACAGGTCTGGGTTCGACCAAAGTCTCAGACTCATCGGCGACAAAAGTCTCGATTTTTGATTGGACTTTTGCATCTTTTGCCATCGCGTCGATTTCCTGATGATCGTGGTAAGTCGGTTGAAAAACCTTGCGAGCCAACGGATATCCGGAGTTTGCCATGTACCAGCTAAAGCGCTTCACCCTCAACAGCAACGATATTTCGTTCCTCGAGCAACAGGTGACGTTTCCGACCATCCATATCGTTGGCTACGACAGCGCCGGTCAGCCGCTATACGGCTATGACGGTTCCGATGGCAATGTCCATGTGCTCGGCTTGCTTGGTAGCTTCAACCCACTCGACACACCGCCCGGTGAGACCGTCTGGTACAACGGCGCCCGCGATCCGATCGGTCTGCGCAACGTCTCCGGCCATTTCAACAACCTGACTCAGGACGGGCAAAGCTGGGGCAGTTTCGGGCAGAACTTCATCCGTTTGACCCATTCGGACTACAACCACTACGTCCAGCAAAATCTGAGTAACGACGCCTTGGCCGGCGCCGGCGTTCCGGCAGGCGCCACGCCCATGACTGACAGTAGTTCACTCTATAGCGATCCGACAGCATCGCTGGTGGACTACACCCCGCGGATGATCAGCCAGACCATCGTCAGCGGCGGGGTCACCTTCGCCACCGACGCCAATGGCCATATCCAGCACACCGCCACGGGCGTGGCGATCGTCACCGATCCGGGCATTCTCGGCACCATCGGTGAAGTCGACACCAGTGCGCCGGACTCCGGCCAGTACTACATCCGCAACCAGAACACCGTGTCAGGCGATCCGTCGACCACCGGCTGGTTCACCCTGTTCGGGCAATTCTTCGACCACGGCCTGGACTTCATCAACAAGCCCAACCAGAACGCGACGATCACCATTCCGCTGGCGCCGGACGATCCGCTCTACGGCACTATCGGTCCGGATGGGCAGCCGGTGTATTCGATCAAGGTCCACCGGGCCTCCGTGGCTGAAGTGGACGGGCAGGGGCAGGCGCAGTACGTCAACCTCGACTCGCCCTACATCGATCAGAACCAGACCTACGGCTCCAATGACGCGGTCACGCAGTTGTTGCGCCAGTGGGTGGCCGATCCCAATCACCCGGGGCAATTCATTGCCGGCGCGGCGCTGTTCGATGGCACGACCCTGAGCGATGAAGCCGCCTGGACACTCAACGGCGTACTGACCCACCAGACCCTGCCGACCTTGAGCGAATTGCGCGCCCATGTGCTGGCCACCGGTCGTGATGATCTGACCTGGGACGACATAGCCAACTTCCGCGTGCGCGATGCCCATGGTCATGTGCTCGATGCCGATCCCAACACCGCTGGCGTGCAGGCGGTGTACACCCGTGAGGCGTTGTTGCTGGACATGAACCCGCACTTCGATGATGCGCACATCGACCAGGCCCGACTGATGTCGCTGGACGCGCACATCACCAGCATCACCTTCGATGCCAACAACCCTTACGGCATGGTCGTCAATTACGATAATGCCGGGCCGAAGAATCTGTTCAACTTCGTCAACTTTGCTGATTTCACCATCAGCGCGGCAGCGGGCAGTGCCGATTACGCAGTGGCCAACGAACTGTTGCTGCAATCGGTGGGCGATCACTACATTGCCGGCGACGGACGGGTGAACGAAAACTTCGGTCTCACGGCGATCCATCACGTGTTCCACGAAGATCACAACGTGCAGCTGATCAACCTGCAGAACGAAGTGCTGAGCCAGACTGACGTCAATGTCCGGCACAACTGGCAAGTGCAGATCAGCAATGGCAGCGGCGGTTTTTACAGCGACGCCAATGGCAACTTCACCCTGGCCGACGGCGTCACGGTGTCTTGGGATCAGGACAAATTGTTCTACGCCGCCAAACTCACCGTGGAGATGGAATACCAGCACGTGGCGATCGACCAGTACGCCCGGCTGATCACGCCGGATCTGCCCGAATTCGTCACCTATGACTCGGGGATCAACACCAATATCTCGCTGGAGTACGGTCAGGCCGCATTCCGCTTCGGCCACTCGCAACTGCGCGAGACCATTGATGCGCTGGAAAAAAACGCCAGTGGTGGCTACGACCTGACCGGCGCGATCACCCACTATGCGCTGGAGCAGGCGTTTCTCAATCCGGGCGGTTTTGCCGAAGTGGGACCCACCGCAATTGCGCTGGGGATGACCCGGCAGATCAGCAACGAAATCGATGAGTTCGTCACCCCGGCGTTGCAACAAGGCTTGCTTGGCCAGCCACTGGACCTGGCGACCATCAACCTGGCGCGTGGTCGGGATCTGGGGTTGCCAACCCTGAACCAGGCACGGCAGCAGATCCACGATGCGCTGATCGCGGAACGGGCCTCGCCGGCCGGTGCGCAGCACCACACTAACCTGATCGTCGACGGCCTGACGCCCTATACCAGCTGGAGTGACTTCGCCAACAACATGATTCACCCCGAGTCGCTGGTGAACTTCATCGCGGCCTATTCGTTCGACGGTGATGTGGCGCACGCCCAAGCGATCATCGATGCCGATGCGACGGGCGTGACCACCAACTACGCCGGTGGCAGTGTGACGGCAGAGCAAGCGGCCTATTTCCTCTCCGGCGCAGCCGATCCTGCCGGCAATCACGTGGCCGGTTATGACGGTTACAACGCGATCGATCTATGGATCGGCGGTCTGGCGGAAAAGCACGTCTATACCGGGCAACTGGGGACCACCTTCAATGCGATCTTCGAGGATCAGATGGAACGGTTGATGGACGGCGACCGCTTCTACTACCTGTTCCGCCTCGACCTCGGCTTGCCGGCGATGACCAACCTCAACGAGCAGGTGGTCACCGAGCAGTTCAAGGACATCATTGAGCGCACCACCGACGCACGGCACCTGGCCGGTGATGTGTTTGGCTATGCCGATAGCTACATCGAGTTGAGCTACACCGACTCCGGTGCCAGTCCGACCGCGTACAAGAGCGAGCACAAGTACGGCACGCTCATTGAAGCCAACCACATGGGTGTCTACTCCACCGGCGGCGTTGGTGGCATTGGCGGCAACGGCTTGCTGGTGAGCCTGAGCAATCCAGAAACCCACGCCTCACAAACCTATATCCGTGACTACCGGCCGGATCAGGGCCAGAACCCGGATGGCACCGCAGCCGTGGGTTATAACTCCCACGAAGTGCTGGTCGGCACCGACTACAACGATTGGCTCGATGCCGGTGACGGCGACGATACGATCTACGGCGAAGGCGGCGACGACATCCTCGATGGCAAGGCCGGCGCCGACCATATTTACGGCGGCGACGGCAATGACGTGATCTACGGTGGCGACATCGAAGACTTCCTGGATGGCGGCGAGGGTGACGACACCATTTATGCCGGGACCAGTGCCGGCGCCCTGGATGTGGTGATCGGCGGCAACGGCAACGACCATCTCTACGGTGAAGCCGGTATCGACGAGCTCTACGGTGGTGCCGGTGACGATTACATTGATGCCGGTGGCGACACCGACCTGGTGCATGGCGGCGACGGCAACGATGAAATCTATGGTGGTGACGGCCCGGACATCCTGTTCGGCGAAGACGGCGACGACATCATTTCCGGCGGCTCGACCGGTGACCAGGAGTTCGGCGGTGCCGGCGACGATATTCTCTTGCCGGGCCTCGGTGGTGCTCCAGGTCAGGGCGATGGCGATGAGGCCATTGGTGATGTCGGCTTCGACATTGCCGCATTCAGCGATGTGAACATTGCGCTGGATGCGGCGGCGGATCTGAACAACCAGAACATCGTCGCCGCGCCGGGTACTGGCGTGCTGTTCCAGCCGTTCAACGCGTTGCTCACCGACATTGAAGGACTGATCGGTTCGCGCTTCAGTGACAGTCGGCCCAACAGTGCCGTGCCGGCCAATCCGACGGCCGGCCTGATCGGCAGCGCCACCGAGAACTGGCTGATTGGCGGCAGCGGCGACGACGTCGCCCAAGGCAACGGCGGTAATGATGTAATCGTCGGCGACTCGATCAAACTTGCCGACCTCAATCACTTGCTCGCCAGTCAGGGCTTTGCCGAGCATTTCACCGGCCTGCAAGCCAGTCGTCCGGATTTCATCCTGGGTGATAACCATGCTGCGCCCGGTACGGCCGATGGCGCAGCCGATACCGCGATCCTCAGTGGCAACTTCGCCGACTACAGCATCACCAAGTTCACCGACACCCGTCCGGGGGGCGAGTTGATCACCGCGTTCAAAGTGGTGGATCTGCGCGTGGGGGCTGCGAATGTCGACGGCACCGACATCGTGATCGGTGTCGAGAAACTGCGCTTCGCCGATCGCACGGTCAATCTGAGCATCACCAACCATTTGCCCACCGGCAATGTTGCAGTGTCGGGATTTGCCACCGCGCCCGCCACGCCGAGCCGGCCAGTGCCAACGCAGTATCGGCTGACCGCCAACACGTCGGCGATTCAAGATGCCGACGGCTTGCCGGGCCCAAGCGGCTTCTCCTATCAATGGCAAGCACTGGTGGGCGCCGCGTGGCTGAACATCGCAGGCGCCAATGCTTCGACCTTTGCCCCGACCTCGGCGCAGTTTGGTCAGCAGGTGCGAGTGCTGACCACCTACACCGACAATAACGGCACCGTGGAGCAATTGACTTCAGATCCGACGGAAGCGGTCGGACGCTTCATCGAGGGCACCAACTTCTTCAGCAATACCCTCAACGGCACCAACTATCAGGACATCCTGATGGGCTATTCGGGTAACGACGTGCTCAATGGCGGTCTCGGCTCGGATCTGCTGGATGGCAGTAGCGGCAACGACACGATGCGTGGCAATGCCGGTAACGACGTCTATATGGTCGACGCCAATGGCGATGTGGTGCAGGAAAACCTCAATGAGGGCACCGACACTGTGATGTCGTCGATCAGTTACACCCTGGGGGCCAACGTCGAAAACCTGACCTTGCTCGGCTCGGCCAATATCAATGGCACGGGTAACGCTCTGGACAACGTCATCACCGGCAATAGTGGCAACAACCAGCTCACCGGGCTGGCCGGCAATGACACGCTGTCGGGGGGCGGTGGCAACGACACAATGCTGGCGTCGCTCAACGATGGTAACGACCATTATGACGGCGGCGCCGGGACCGACACCTATGACCTCTCCGCCACCTCGGCGGCGGCCACGGTGGATTTGCAGGCAGGCACCTCAACCAGCACTCAGACCGGCAGTGACACCCTGACCGGCATTGAAAACGTCAACGGTGGCTCTGGCAACGATCATATCCTGGGCGACAGCACCAGCAACGTGCTGCAAGGTCAGGGCGGCAATGACTGGCTGGACGGTGGCAGCGGCAACGATACGCTGGTGGGTGGGCAAGGCCTGGACAGCGTGTTTGGCGGCCTGGGGAATGACGCTTTGCGCGCCTCGGTCAACGACGGCAACGACAGCTACGACGGTGGTGGTGACAATGACACATACGACTTGTCGGGTACGTCGGCCAGTGCCACGGTCAACCTGACGACCGGTCTGGCGAGCAGTTCGCAGACTGGCAACGACACGCTGATCAACGTTGAAAATGTGATCGGCAGCAGCGGCGCCAACACCTTGACCGGTGATGCTGGCAACAACGTCCTGACGGGGCAGGGCAGCAGCGACACACTCGCTGGCGGAGGTGGCAATGACACGCTCGAGGGCGGCGGCAATCGCGACACCTTGTCCGGCGGCACAGGCAATGATGTGTTCGTGTTCTCTGCCACAGGCGACTCGGGAACGACGGTTCTCACGCGCGATGTCATCAATGATTTCACTCAAGGGCAGGACCATATTGATCTGTCGCTGATTGACTCGCGAACTTCCGGCGCCGGTTCGGCCGGTAATCAGGATTTCACGTTCCTCGGCGAATGGAATGGCGTGGGTACCGAGTTCAGCAATCAGTCACAACTGAAGTACCACTTCGTGAACGTTGGCGGCGTGGATCACACCTATGTGGAGGGCAATGTAAATTCGGGATCTGGAGCGGATATTCAAATAGATCTGGTTGGGCATGTTGCGCTGACAGCGAGTGACTTTGTTGGCGTGGTTTGAATCGGCAACCGGTAAAAAAGGCGCCCACCTCAGGAAAGGGGCGCCTTTTTCGTGAACGGCACTTGGCGGTCAGGGAATTGAGTTCGGCACAGGCTGAATCAAATCCTCACGCAAGGCCGCTCAGCGGTTGAGGAACGCCAACAGATCCTCATTCAACGCCTGCGCATGCGTCACTGCAAACCCGTGCGGCGCACCGGCGTAGACCTTCAGTTCAGCGCCCTTGATCTGTGCCGCCGCCTGTTTGCCGGTGGTTTCGAACGGGACGATCTGGTCGCCGTCGCCGTGGATCACCAGGGTCGGCACGTCGATTTTGCTCATGTCCGGGCGGAAGTCGGTTTCCGAGAACGCGGTGACGCAATCCACTGTGCCTTTGAGCGAGGCCATCAGCGCGATGTTCAGGGTTTGCGTGAGCACGCCATCGGAGACTTTCTGGCCTTGGTTGGTGCCATAGAACGGTGCGGCAAAATCAGCAATGAACTGTGCGCGATCTTTCAGCAGGCCCGCCTTGATGCCGTCGAACACCGACTTGTCGACGCCTTGCGGGAAGTCGGCTTTCTGGCCGAACAACGGCGTCACCGCGCCCAGCAGCACCAGGCCAGCCACCCGCTCGCTGCCGTGCCGGGCGATGTAGCGGCTGACGTCGCCGCCGCCCATGGAGAAGCCCACCAGGGTGACTTCACGCAGGTCCAGATGCTTGATCAGCTGCGCGATGTCATCGGCGAAGGTGTCGTAGTCGTAACCGTGCCAAGGCTGTTCGGAACGGCCGAAGCCGCGACGGTCGAAGGCAATGGTGCGGTAACCGCGGCTGCTCAGGTATTCCATCTGGTATTCCCACATGTCCGCATCCAGCGGCCAGCCGTGGCTGAACAACACGGGCTTACCGCTGCCCCAGTCCTTGTAATAGATTTCGATGCCGTCGTGAGTGAAGAACGTGCTCATGAAAACTCCTTGCGTCAGGGTTCGCTGATGGGCGTGCAGATGCCGGAATGGCAGCCTTCACTATCTGCGCAAAGCAGGCGGGCGACTTGTATGCAGGTGCTGGGTTGCAATGACGTCTGATTGATCGCCAGGTTCTATGGTGCAACTTCGAGCGATTATTCGAGGGAGTATGAAGGCGTGAAACGCAAAAGCCTGCAGGGCGATGCCTGTCCGCTGGCCGGGCCCTGCAAACCGTGATCGTCGCGTTGTCATGTACGCGCCAGGTGAGCCGGGTTCGGTGATGGTCGATGCATAACATCGACAGCCGATTCGCAAACGGGAACTCAGGTCTGCAGAGGGTCGCTTATTGGCGCCCGATGAGGTGGCCACCCGGCTTGCTATAGAACACTGAGGAAAACCCGCACGAATCCCCGACAGACGGTAGAAACTTAAGTTTGACGTCAAAATGATGGCCATCTAATATCGCGCCATTATTTTGATATCACTTTCGTCTCGAGGGATCGAACATGTCCTCACCCGCCCTCGTGGCGAGGTTGTGCGTAGCGTTGCTGTGCCTGTCTCCACTCCAGATTGCCGTTGCCGCCCCTACACCCGGCGACACCGACCTCATCCGTGATCGCCAGAACCGCCTGCTCGAAGAGCAGCAGCGGCGCCTCGAAGAACTCAAGGATCTGCCCGGCAAAGACGCCAGGCCTGCGCAACCGGCAGCCCCCACCGATACCCGCTGCTTCCCGATCAAAGACATCGAGCTCAAGGGCGCCGACAGCCTTTCCGAGCGCGACAAGACTCGCCTGCTCAAACCCTACATCGGCGAATGCCTGGGCGTGCCGCAGCTCAACGAGCTGCTAAAGGTCATCACCGATCACTACATCGAGAAAGGTCTGGTCACCAGCCGCGCCTACCTGCCGCAGCAGGATCTGTCCACCGGCCACCTGCAAGTGCTGGTGGTCGAAGGCAAGCTCGAAGGCATGAAGGGTGCGGAAAACAGCCAGCTCTCGGAGCGCGAACTGGCCATGGCCTTTCCCGGCAAAACCGGTGACCTGGTCAACCTGCGCGAGATCGAGCAAATGGTCGATCAGCTCAACCGTCTGCCTTCGAACCAGGCAAAAATGGAGCTGGCGCCCGGCCAGAACGTCGGTGGCAGCGAAGTGCTGGTTACCAACAACCCGCAGAAACCATGGCGAGTAGGGCTGTCGCGCAACAATGACGGCCAGCGCAGCACCGGTGAGCAGCAGTGGGGCACCACGTTTGACTGGGACAGCCCGCTCGGCCTGGCTGATCAGTTGAGCCTGCGCGGCGGTCACGATGCGATGACCGATCATCAGCACACCTCGCGTAACGCCATGCTCAACTACAGCTTGCCGTGGGGCTGGTGGACCTTCAGCTACACCTACAGCCAGAGCGAATACCGCTCGCAGATCGCCGCCAACGGCTACAACTTCAAGCAGACCGGCGACAGCGAAAACCATCAGTTGCGCGCCGAGCGGGTGATCCACCGCGACGCCGTCAGCAAAACCTCGCTCAGCGCCGGCCTGTCGTACCTGCGCACCAATAACTTCATCGAAGACAGCAAGCTCAAGTTGAGCAGCAACCGCATCAGCGAAGCGCAGTTCGGCTTCAACCATGGTCGCCGCGTCGGCAGTGCCTTCGTCAACTTTGACGCCGGTATGCAGGAAGGCATTGGCGCATTCGACGCTCAAGGCAGTCATGATCCGGGTCCGGGTGAGCCGAATGCGCGCTACCGCAAATACACCGCCACCCTGAGCTACTTGCAGCCGTTCAAGTTGTGGGGCGAGTCGTTCAGCTTCAGCAGCCTGATGACCGGCCAGCGTAGTGAAGATGTGTTGTTCAGCCCGCAACGCACCAGCCTTGGTGGCTCGTCGTCGATTCGTGGTTACAAGGACCAGTCGCTGTCCGGTGACAGTGGCGGTTACTGGCGCAACGATCTGCGTTGGTCGCGCCCGGTGACCATCGAATGGCTGCAACCGGTGTTCTCCGAATACGGCACTAGCCTGGGTTACGACCAGGGTGTGATCCAGAACGGTCGCTACAACGGCGATCAGCACGGGCGCATGTCGAGCAACTCGCTGAACCTGTTTGCCCGTGGCAAATACCTGTCCGCCGGGGTGACGTTTGCTCATTCCCTGGAGCGCCCGGATGCGCTGACCGAGCGTGAAGCACCGATCTACTTCCGCTTGGATTTCTTCCTCTAATAACAACTTTCCGAGAACACCGACATGGACGTTCGCCAGTTTACATTTCTTGCGCTCCAACCTTCTGCGGCTGTAAAAGACCGCGAACGTTTTTTGGGCATGCCCAAACGTGGGGTGGCGTTTCTGCTGGCCAATGTCATGTTCTGGCAACCGATGTGGGCGCAGGCTGACGGTATTGTCGTCGCCAACCCGAATACCTCGCTGGACCGCGCCGGCAACGGTGTGCCGATCATCAACATCGCCACGCCCAATGCCAGCGGTCTGTCGCATAACCAGTTCCACGACTACAACGTCGGTGCGCAGGGGCTGATCCTCAACAACGGCTCGACGCAGAATAATCTGACCCAGCTGGGCGGCCACATCATCGACAACCCGAACCTGAAGAACAGCGGTTCGGCGCAGGCGATTCTCAACGAAGTCATCAGTGGCAACCCGAGCCAGTTGCGCGGTTACACCGAAGTGGCGGGGCAGTCGGCGCGGGTGATCGTCGCCAACCCTTATGGCATTACCTGTAATGGTTGCGGTTTTATCAACTCGCCGCGTGTGACCTTGACCACCGGCAAACCAGTGCTCGACAACGGTCGTCTGGATCGTTTTCAGGTCGATCAGGGAACTGTGGCCATCGAGGGGGCGGGGCTTAACGCGACCAACGTCGATCGTTTTGAAATCATCACGCGCAGCGCGAAGATCAATGCCGAAATTCAGGCGCAGAACCTGACGATTGTTGCCGGTCGCAACGACGTCAACGCACAAACTCTGAATGCCACCGCCCGCGCCGATGACGGTAGCGCCAAACCGCAACTGGCGATCGACTCCTCGGCACTCGGCGGCATGTATGCCGGCGCGATCAAACTGGTCGGCACCGAGGCCGGGGTCGGGGTGAAACTCGACGGCAAACTGATTGCCAGCGGCGGCGACATCCAGCTCGACGCCAACGGCCAGTTGAGCCTCGCAGAAACCTCGGCCACTGGCGCCGTCAACGTCAAGGCTGCCAGCCTCGATACCCAAAGCGCGATCTATGCAGGCACCGCGCTCAATGTGCAGACTCAAGGCAACCTGACCAACCGCCAGACCCTCGCCGCCCGCGACAGCATCAGCCTCAGCTCTGGCGGGCAACTGACCAACGCCGGCACCATCGAAGCGGGCGTTAACGCCGACGGCAGCCGTAATGCCAGCGGCGATCTGAGCCTGACCGCTCAGCATCTGGACAACACCGGCAAGAGCTTGCTCGCCAGCCGCAATCTGACGGTCAACGCTGCCATCCTGAACAACCAGAACGGTTTGCTCAGTGCAAAAAACATCGCCCTCACCGGCGGGTCTCTGGACAACCGCAGCGGTCAGATTCTTGGCGATCTCGGGTTGAATATTGATCTGAGCGCAGCGCTGGACAACCGTGATGGCGTGCTCGGTTCCGGGCGGGCGGTAGACCTCAAAGCCTCCAGTGTCGATAACCGCGATGCCGGCTCGGTGGTCAGCGATGGTGGTCTGACGCTGCGCGTCAGTGGCTTGCTCGACAATCGCAACAAGGGCGAGATCACCGCCAAAGGCGCGACGACCCTGACCGGCCAAAGGCTGGACAACAGCGGCGGCAATTTCAGCAGTCTCAATGGCTTGGTGATTACGCTTGATGATGCGCTGACCAATGCTGGCGGCGTCATCAGCAGTGAAGGTACGCTGACCCTCAACGCCGGGCGTATCGATAACAGCACCGGCAACCTGAGCAGTGCCGGCAAGCTCACGATCACCAGCGCGGGAGTATTGCTGAATCGGGCAGGTTCGATCAGCACCGATAGCCTATTGGCCGTCAACAGTGCAAGCCTGGACAACAGTCAAAAAGGCCTGATCATCAGTAAACAAAACAGCCGGATTGATACTGGCCTGTTCAACAACAGCAATGGTCAACTCCTCGGACAACAAGGCTTGACGCTACGCATGGCGCAAGCATTGAACAACGTCAAAGGTGTGATTTCCGGCGCCTCTGTGGACAGCCACAGCGCCAGTCTCGATAACCACGAAGGCCTGATCAGCAGTCGCGGCGTGTTGCTGTTGACCACCGACAAGACGTTGGATAATCAGTCGGGCACGGTGATTGCCGACGGTCAGCTCTCGCTTACGGCGGGTATTCTGGACAACCGTGGCGGCAACGTCGCCGGCAAATCGGACGTCAGCGTGCTGGCAGAGCACGCCGACAACCAGAACGGTAAGTTGATCGCCGCCGGTGTGCTCAAACTCAACGCCGGTCAACTTGATAATCGTCAAAACGGTCTGTTGGGTTCAACCAAAGCCATGACCCTGACCGTGGGTGAAATGGATAACCGTGGCGGCGAAATCAGCACCAACAGCGATCTGCTGCTCACCGGTAAAAAACTCGACAACAGCGATGGCGGCAAGCTGTTCTCCGGCAAGGCGCTGAAGCTGACCATCGATGAAGTGCTCAACCGCAACAAAGGCCTGATCGATGCGGGCACGCTCTTGACTGTGCAAGCGCGTACTCTGGCCAACAACGGCGGTGAATTGCGCAGTCAGCAAACCATGCACCTGACCGCCGACGACGCCTTCGATAACACTCAGGGCAAGGTCAGCAGTGAATCGACGTTGACGGTCGACACTGCACAGATGAACAACGTTCAGGGCAGTCTTTCCAGTGCCGCCGATTTGAAACTGGTCAGCCGTCGTGGCATCGATAACCAGGGCGGCAAGGTTGTTACTGATGGTGCACTCGTCATTGAAAGCGGCAGCCTCGACAACCGTCAGCAGGGCACGCTCAGCGGTAAAGGTGCAGTCACCGTTACCACCGGCGCATTCGATAACAGCAATGGACTGCTCAGCAGTGCCGACACCCTGAACCTCATCGCCGCTCAGGTCACCAATGCCGGTAACGGCATTATCGGTAGTCAAGGCGCTCTGACAGCTTCGGTCACAGGTCTCGATCAACAGGGCGGCAAGCTGTTCAGCAACACGCGTCTTAGCCTGGATTTGAATCACGGTCAGTTGAACAACGGCGGTTTGATCAACGCCCCCGGCGCGCTGCTGCTCAAACAACTCAACGGCGTCAACAACCAGGGCGGGACGATTTCCAGCGCGGAAGCCTTCACGCTGACCGCGCAAAGTCTGGATAACGGCAACGGCAATCTTTTGAGCAATCAGGGCCTGACTCTGCGCATTGCCGCAGCACTGGATAACGTCAAGGGCATGATCGGCGCCGCTTCCATTGATGTCCGCGCGGGAAGCGTGAACAACGGCGGTGGTGGCCTGGTCAGTCGAGGCGATCTGGACATCACCGTCGACGGCCAACTGCATAACGACGCCAGAGGGTTGATCAGCGCTGCACAAACGCTGCACATCGACAGTGCCGAGCTCAATAACCGCAACAGTGGTTTGATCAACAGCAAAGGCAACCTGACGCTGAAGGCGACCGGTCTTGACTCCAGCAACGATGGCGAAGTCTCCGCCAACGGTGACGTTGATCTGACACTGACCTCGTTGACCCAGAACGGTGGGCGACTGCTGAGTGACAAATCGCTCACCGTGGATCTGGCCAACGGCGACCTCGACAACCAGAACGGTCTGCTCACCGCCAAAGGCCCGCTGACCCTCAAGCGCCTGCGCGATCTGAGTAACCAGAACGGCGAAGTCTCCAGCAACCTCGGTTTTGACCTCATCGCCCGAACGATAAACAACAGCGCCGGTAAAATCATCAGCGGTGAAAAGCTGCTGGTACGGGGCACCGGACTGATCAACCAGAAAGGCCTGCTCTCCGGCTGGCAAGGGCTCACGGTCAGCGGCGACAGCCTCGATAACCGCGACAGCGGCACGCTATCCAGCAAGTTCGCCGATGTCACTGTTGATCTCAAGGGGGCGCTACTCAACAGCGGCGCGGGTGCCGTGGTCGCTCAGGGCAATCTGAGCGTCAATGCTGGCAGCGTCGATAACAGCGACAAGGGCAACCTTAGCAGTGGAGCAGGGCAGACCCTGACGCTGGCCGGTGCGCTTAATAACAATCAGGGCGGCCTGATTGCCAGTGGTGCGGCGCTGGATATCGTCAGCACCGCGTTCAGCAATATCGGCGGCGTGATCAATGCAGAGCAGGTCTTCAACGCCACCGCATCGAGCCTCGACAACCGTGGTGGACAGATCGCCAGCAACGATGCAATCACCCTCAACCTGAGCGGTGAGCTGAACAACAACACCGGTAAACTCGCGGCTGCCGGCCCGCTGCTGATCAAGGGTGTAACCGATCTGCATAACCAGAACGGTCAGCTCGCCAGCCAGAAAAATCTGGACCTGCGTACCGGCTCGCTGGACAACAGCAACAAGGGCACCGTCGCCGCCAATAACCAATTACTGATCACCGCCTCGGGCGCCGTCAGCAACAATGCCGACGGCCTGATCTACAGTAAAAGTGCCGATGTGCAACTGCACGCGGCCAGGCTGCTTAACGGCAAAGGCTCGATCCAGAGCGACAGCGCGCTGACTCTGGAAATCAGCGGCGATTTCGACAACCATAGCGGCAAAGTCATCGCCCAGACCGGTGATGTGCTGATCAAGGCAGCCAACATTGATAACCGTGGCGGTACGCTCGCCAGCATCAAGGGTGCACTGGAAGCGCGCACGGTTGGCGTCCTGCGCAATGGTTTCGACCTGAACAACAACCGTCAGGGTGGCATCATTCAGGCGCAGAGCCTGACGCTGTCGGCATTGGCGGGCCTCAACAACAGCGGCGGGCGGATCTCGGCGCAAGCGGCAGACAGCAGCATCACCACGGCAGCGCTGGATAACAGCGCTGGTGTGCTTTACGCGAAAGGGCTGCTGGGTGTTACCGGCGCGAGCCTGGACAACAGTGGCGGACAGATTGCCGCCGAGCGTATCGACTTCGGCCTCAGTGGTGCGCTGCGCAACGGCGCGGGCGTCATCGAAAGCAACAGCCAACTGAGTGTCAAAGCCAGCGCGGTTGAAAACCAGAACGGTCGCCTGCGCTCGCTGGGCACCACCGGCAAGACCGAGTTTCAGCTCGGCGGCTTGCTCGACAACCGCAATGGCGTACTGGAAACCGCCAACACTGACATGACCCTGGCGGTCGGTAGCTTCCTCAACAGCGGCGGGCAGCTCAACCACGTTGGGCGCGGCAAGTTCGATATCTCCACAGCCAATGTGCTGGGCGCGGGTGGCAGCATCGTCACCGGTGGGCTGCTGGAACTCAATGCCGATAGCTGGAACAACACCAGCGCGATTCAGGCCGGTCGCCTGAACGTGAACGTGCGCGAATTCAGCCAGAGCGCCAGCGGCAAACTGCTGGCTTCGGAGTCTTTGCAGGCCCGGGGCGGCAACTGGACCAACAACGGACTCATCGCCAGTGATGGCTCCATCGATATGCAGTTGGGCGGTGTTTATGCGGGCACCGGCCGCTTGACCAGCCTGCGTGGCAGCGAACTGACCGTCGCACAGATGAACATTGGTGCAGGCGGCAGTTTCGCTGCAGGCGCGACATCGACCCTCCGCGTCGGCGGGCAATTGCTCAACTCGGGACGCATATCCTCTAGCGAAGACCTGACCGTCAACGCCGGCAGCGTTGTCAACTACGGCAGCCTGGGTGCAGCGCAGAACCTGTCCATCAGCACGCCATCGTTGCTCAACGATCGCGGGCTGATTTTCAGTGGCAATGACATGACCCTCAGCGTCGGCAATCTCACTAACCAGAACGGTGATTTCTACGGGCTGGGAAACGTGACCATAAAGGGTTACGGCACCGCGCAAGCCAGCCAGGTGTTGAACCTGTCAGGTTCGATGGAGAGCGGCAAAACCTTCAAGATCGACGCTGCCAACTTCGCCAACCGCACGTCAGGTGACGACGGTACCCAAAACTTTGCCCTGAATCGCAAGCTGGTTTCCGGGTTTATCGCCGTTCAGTGTGGCGATTGTTCGGGCGGCACTTACGACGTCAATCTCATTGCTCGTGAAGTCTTCGAGGGTGGTCAGGACAACGACACCACGGCCTCTTCCTTGCTGACTGCCGGTGGCGATTTCGTCTTCAACGGCGGTGAGTTCCTCAACAGCAAAAGTACGCTCAGCGCTTCCGGCAACATCACCATCAATGCCAATAACCTGAGGAACGTTGGCGCGGTCAGCGGCAGCATCGAGCGCACCCGTACCTACCGTACTGGTGCAATTGACTCTGGCTCTTTCAATGTCTTCATGCCTGAGGTGATTGGCTACAACCAGCGCAATAACCCGGACTTTCCGAACGTCTATTACATCGACGGCAGCGGGAATTTTGCCCAAGGTGTCGTTTCATCGGCGAAAGGGCGAGAGCCTGGCCATGATGGCGGCACGACCTATGTCGTCGAAATCAAGGATACGGTAACCAACAAGTCCGTCTCCTCCTTGACCCTGTCCGGATATTCGTGGGGAAACACCAGTCCTCAATCCCAATACGACCCCAACAACCTCGTGGAAATGCCCACCAGATTGCAGGGGTTCACGCTGACCGATGATAAAGAGCGTCCCTTGGACGGCGCGAACACTGCTGCCGGTCGCAATGCGGTTATCCAGGCAGGCGGCAAAGTCGCGATCACGGCCACTCGGACCATTGAAAACGCCGTTATCCATGAGGACTACGGCTCAACTGGCGGAACCAACAAAGTTGCCGACACCAAAGTCGGCAGCAGTGGCACCACGGTTATCCGTATCAATAGCCAGCTGCCACCAGACCTCGCGCAGCAGCAAGTCAATCCGCTGAGTTTGCCGGGCTTCTCCCTGCCCACCGGTGAAAACGGCCTGTTTCGTTTGAGCGGGCAGGGCAGCAGCACCGCCTCGTCCGGCAACGGCCCAGCGCCGACCTGGACTGTCGGCGGTGGCGCGATCAGTGCTCAGGACCATGTGGCCGTCGCGACCACTGGCGGCCCGCGCAATCTGTTTATTGACGCGCCGGCTCAGGTCTCCGACAGCACCCGCGCAGTCGATACATTCCGTCGCACGCCGAGCGTTGGCAGCGACGCCAAAGACTCGATCGACAACCGCCCGGTGACCCGCGTCAACGGTCTGCCGGACACCAAGGCGCCGTCCAACGCGCACAAATACCTGATCGAAACCAACCCGGTGCTGACCGACCTCAAGTCGTTCATGAGCTCCGACTACCTACTGGAAAAACTCGGCTATGACCCCGACCAGAGCGCCAAACGCCTGGGCGACGGTCTCTACGAACAGCGCCTGATTCAGCAAGCCGTCACCGCCCGCACCGGCCAGGCTTTCCTTGATGGCCAGACCTCCAACGAGGGCATGTTCAAGTACCTGATGAACAACGCCATCGCCAGCAAGGACGCGCTCAATCTGTCGGTCGGCGTCGGCCTCACGTCGCAGCAAGTCGCGGCACTGACCCACGACATCGTCTGGCTCGAAGAGCACGAAGTGAATGGCGAAAAAGTGCTGGTGCCGGTGGTATATCTGGCCCAGGCCAATGGCCGTCTCGGCCCGACCGGGGCGTTGATTGCCGGTAATGATGTGACGCTGATCGCGGGTGAAAACCTCGATAACGTCGGTACGTTGAAGGCGACGAATAATCTGTTGGCGACGGCGGGTAAGGATCTGGTCAACAGCGGGTTGATTGAGGCAGGTAATCGTCTGGATCTATTGGCGACCAATGACATCGTCAACAAGTCTGGAGGGATTATTACAGGTCGCGATGTCAGCCTGACCACCCTCAAAGGGGACGTGCTTAACACCCGGACGATAACGACTTCTGCCAATGCCACCCGATTTGGCATTCAGATGCATGACTATGCCGATAACGCTGCAAGAATCGAAGCCTCGAATAACCTTACTGTTAAAGCTGCTCAGGACATCAACACTCTTGGTGGTGTCATGCAAAGTGGTCGCGACATGGTGCTGAATGCCGCTCGTGACTTGAATATATCCTCGGTGCAAGTATCCAATAGTGTTTACCAGGACGCGAAGCACAACAGCAGCGATGTGACCCAATTGGGCGCTGAAATTGATGCTGGAGGCGATTTCAAAGCTGATGCCAAACGCGATATCAATGTCATTGCCAGTCAAATCGATGCCAAACGTGATGTGACGATGAAGGCAGTCGGCGATATCGTCATCACGTCGGCTGCGGATGAAGAACACTCACTGTCCAAAAACAAAAAGGTCACCCGTCAGGAGGATCATGTCAGCCAGGTCATGTCCGGGATTTCGGCAGGTGGCGACGTCAAGCTGGACGCAGGCAATGACCTCAGTGTGATCTCCAGTCGGGTTACCGCAGGTGACGAAGCCTATTTGGCAGCAGGCGACAAACTCGAAATACTTGCATTGCAAGACTCTGACTATTCGCTCTATGACAAGAAGAAAAAGGGTAGTTTCGGCAAGCTTCAAACCAAACGTGACGAAGTGACCAAGAATACTCATATTGGCAGCGAAATCTCGGCTGGAGGTGACCTGACCCTGAAAAGCAAGGGCGACCAGCTGTATCAAGTGGCGGAACTTGAAAGTGGCAAGAACATCATTCTGGACAGCGGTGGCTCCATTACATTTGAAGGTGTGAAAGACCTGCATCAGGAAAGCCACGAGAAAACCAACAATAACGCGGCATGGGTGTCATCGAAAGGTAAGGGTAATACCGATGAAACGCTGCGTCAGACCCATATGACGGCAGGCGGGATAATCACGATCAAAGCAGTTGAAGGACTGAAGATCGATATCAAGGACGTCAACCAGCAATCCGTTAGTCAAACCATCGACACAATGGTCAAGGCTGATCCGCAACTGGCCTGGTTGAAAGATGCTGAAGCACGGGGTGACGTCGACTGGCGGCTGGTCAAAGAAATTCACGAGTCGTTCAAATACGACAATTCAGGTCTCGGTCCGGCTTCGCAAATGATCATCGCGATCGTCATGGCCGCAGTGGTTGGACCGGCGGTTCTCGGTGCCTTGAGCGGAACAGTTGGAACGGCTTGGGCAGCTGGTATTGCTGCCGTTGCTTCCGGTGCGGCAACAAATGCGTCGGTCAGCTTTATCAATAATGGTGGCAATCTTGGAGCGGTATTTGCTGACGTTACTTCCTCCGACGCTCTGCAGGGATACGTTATTTCCGGTCTCACCGCAGGGTTGACCTCTGCCTATTTGAATGACCTGACAGGCATAAAAGTCGATCCAGTTACCAACAAAGTGATATCACCGCCATTGACCACTTGGACGGGTGTGGGGCAATTCGCTGGAAGTCAAGTATTGCAGGGCGGTACGTCTGCACTGATAACCAAGGCTCTGGGTGGCGATGCAAATGTCAGCGATGTACTGAAAACTGCGTTGTTCAATACATTGGCGGCAGTCAGTTTCAATCTTGTAGGTGATCTCACCAAAGATGTCATCGATGACGGATCTGCGACAAAGGTTGTCATTCACGCAATGGTAGGAGGGCTCCTTGCCGAGGCGACCGGAGGTGATTTTGCGACGGGTGCGCTTGCCGCCGGTGCAAACGAAGCATTGATTGGTTACCTGGATAATCTGGTTAAAGGCGATCCGAATCTCCTGACGATGAGTTCTCAAATCATTGGAGTTCTGGCCGGCTCGGTTCAAGAGAATGTCACTGCAAACACATTGGCGAATGCCGCCTGGGTCACAAAGTTTGCTACGCAGTTCAACCGTCAATTACACAAGGAAGACAAGGACCTTGCCGCACAATTGGCCGCGCGTAGTGGTGGCAAATACACGGTTGAGCAGATTGAAGCACAACTGCGACTGTCTTCCGTCAATGGTACGAATATCACTGGTGGAACAGACATCGTTGTGCCAAGTTCGGGGATCTACGATACCGGTGGCAATTGGGTTGATTTGGGCAATGGCATGTATTTGCAGAACTTTGCACCTGCTGATAGAGACATTATTGCCTTTATCAAAGAAAGTACTGGTGCGTACAGTTGGGCACTGACGGCCGAGACAGGATTCGGCTCTTTGAACGACAAGCATGATTGGACGAAGACGCCTAACGGACCGGGTAAAAGAGATCCATTGACAGGTTACCCAATGGATGAAAAAGGCGGATATAGAGTACCTATTGTAATAGACGGCAACGCCTACACCCCGCGCTATTATTCCTGTGCAAGTACCGATTGCCTTACGGCGGGGGCGAACCTCGACTTTGGAGATGCAGCAACCCTTCAGTGGATACGCGCCGCCAATATCGACGCATTGAGCAATGCCGGCTGGTTCATGGGCGCTGCGTCAGTCCCGGCGGCAGGTTTGACGGCCACGCTGCTGTCTAACGGATCGACTCTGGTAGGATTGTTATCAGGCTATTTAAAGGGGCCAGAGGATTTTAATAAGTCGTTGACTAGTGCCGGGTTGAGTGCCGGTTTCGAAAAATTTGCTGTCGCCAGTGGTTTATCGAAAGAGGTAGCCAGCAAGGCATCGAATACTATTGGTATGACCGGTGCGTGGGACAGGCTTGCAGACAAGACGCTCGGCTTTTTTAAGGACTAGTGAATGTTGAGTGAACTAAAACGCTACAAACACGCAATTGGCCTGACATTATTGGTGGTTGCATTGGTTGCTGGCTTTTTACGGTTCAATGGGGACCGGGAGCGTTTCTTTGCGATGGTCTTGGGGCAGATATGGTTTGGTCAAGCGGTCTACAATTACTTACGCGATGGTTGGGTCACTATTGGACCGGGAGGAATGGCTCCCGAAGATAATCCAATGCACCGCGCGGTGTTGGCGGGAGTAGCGATGTTTTTATATGTGCTTGTTTTTTTTCTCTTCTAAAGACAAAGCGAATAGGTGGTTTGTCCCTGAGGGATCCCCACAAATCTACTCCAGGCTCTGCGCCTGATGATGCACCTCATCACGCAGAGCTTTCTCCAATGTTTCCCGGTCTCCGCTGCCTCCAAACTCTGTGCATCTACGCCAATACTCGAGGCCCAGTCGCCACAAGGAAAAAAATGGTGACAGACCACGTTTAAAAATGTGGCCTGCCCCCATTTTTCCAGAATTTATTGAGCCGAACGCAACGTTCGGCAGGCAGCCCATTCGGATCAGGCATCGCGAAAAACAAGCCTCATCCATTGTTTGACGCCAGAATTATGCCTCTCTACAATAGTGCCACTATATTGATATCGCTTCTTCGTCGCGCCTAGCCCGCCTGCCGTCGACGTGACATTCGCTAATTTCCTTAACGATCGCATCCGCTGACATCGTCTGCCTTGCCGGTCGGTTTTTGCGTGGATTTCCTCCCCCGACCGTTGCCCGCCCCGAGATTCTGATATGGACGTCCTTCAACTGGCTCTTCTGGCCAGTCAGCCTTCTGCTGCCGAAAAAAACCACGAACGTTTCCTGGGCATGCCTAAACGCGGACTCGCGTTCCTGCTGGCGAACGTCATGTTCTGGCAACCGATGTGGGCGCAGGCGGATGGCATCGTGGTCAATGCGCCGGGCACCAGCCTGGATCGCGCGGGCAATGGCGTGCCGATCGTCAACATCGCCGCGCCCAACGCCAGCGGGCTGTCGCACAATCAGTTTCACGATTACAACGTCGGCGCGCAGGGCGTCATCCTCAACAACGCCACCGCGCGCACGCAACTGACGCAACTGGGCGGGATCATTCTCGGCAACCAGAATCTGCGTGGAGCGGCGGCGCAAGCCATCCTCAACGAAGTCAACGGCGGCAGCCCGAGCCAGTTGCGCGGTTACACCGAAGTGGCGGGGCAGTCGGCGCGGGTCATCGTCGCCAACCCTTACGGCATCAGTTGCAACGGGTGCGGTTTCATCAACACCCCGCGCGTGACGCTGACCACCGGTAAACCGGTGCTCGACAACGGTCGGCTGGATCATTTTCAGGTGGATCAGGGCAGCATCTCCATCGATGGTGTCGGCCTCGATGCGAACAGCGTCGACAGCTTCGAAATCATCACCCGCAGTGCGCAGATCAACGCGCAGATCCACGCCAAGAACCTCAACATCACCACCGGCCGCAACGACGTCAACGCTGACACTCTCGCTGCCACCGCGCGCGCCGACGACGGCAGCGCCAAACCACAACTGGCCATCGACTCCTCGGCGCTCGGCGGCATGTATGCCGGTGCGATCAAACTGGTAGGCACCGAGCAGGGCGTCGGCGTGAAACTGGCGGGCGATCTCGCGGCCAGTGCCGGTGATATCCAGATCGACGCCAGTGGCCAGTTGAGCATGGCCAAGGTCACGGCGAGCAACGCCGTCGCCATCAAAGCGAAAAGCCTCGATGCTCAAGGGCCGGTGTACGCCGGCACGCAACTGAACGTGCAAACCGCCGAGCAACTGATCAACCGCCAAAGCCTGGCCGCCCGCGACAGCGTCAGCCTGAGCAGCGGCGGCAAGCTGACCAACAATGGCGTGATCGAAGCCGGGGTGAATGCCGACAACAGTCGCAATGCCACCGGTGATCTGGCCATCAACAGCGCCGCCGTGAGCAACACTGGCAGTGTCTTGGCCAGCCGCACCCTGAATGCCACGGCAGCGACTGTGTTGGACAACCAGAACGGCATCGTCCAGGCAAAAACCGTCATCCTCAACGCTGCGCGTCTGGTCAACCAAGGAGTCAATGCACGCATTTACGGTGAGACCCGCCTGGCCTTGAGCGCTCCGGCCATCGTCAACCTCAACGGCCTGATCCGTTTTGCCGATGGGCAAGCGGCGACCTTGGTGGTCGACAGCCTGGACAACCGTCACGGGCGTATTGAAATCGCTGGTGGCAGTCTCAAGCTCAATGCCCGAGATGTGAAAAACACCGACGGCAAAATCATTGCCGGGCGCCTGGACATCGATGCCCGCCAACTCGACAACAGCAGCGGCCTGATCGGCGCCAGCCAGAGCGACGCCAAAGTGGTCGCCCGTGAGCGTCTGGACAACGGCAAAGGCAAGCTTCAGGCGAAAACCACACTGGCAGTGTCTGGCGGCGAATTGCTCAATCAGGGCGGTACGCTGGCGGCTGACCAGGTCAAGGTCACCGCGGCGCGCCTCGATAACAGCGACAAAGGTGTCATCAGTGCCGAAAACGGTACAGCCGAACTGACGCTGACGCAGGATCTGGATAACCACGACGGCAAAGTGCAGGCGTCGGAACGCCTGACGGTCGCCGCGCAGAGCATCAACAACCGCAACGCCAGCCTGACCGGCAAGACCCTTGAGGTGACCAGCGTTGGCGCGCTCGACAACGCCCAAGGCACGATTTCCTCCGCTGACACTTTGATCACCAGCGCAGACCTGGACAACAGCCAGGGTCTGATTCAAGGCACCGACCGCCTCAACCTGACCGCGCAGGATCTGCAAAACGCCAGCGGCAAACTGCTCGGTGGCGTGGTCGATGCCAACCTGCGCAATCTCACTGGCAACAATGACGGCACGATCAGCGCCGAAACCGGCCAGCTTACGCTAGTCGTCCAGCAACACCTGAACAGCGCCTTGGGTCGCTTGCAATCCAGTCAGGCTGACATCGACATTCAGGCCGGCTCGGTCGATAACCGTGGCGGTATCGTTACCGCAAAACAACTGTTGATGGTGGCGAAAGACGGCCACATCGACAACCGTGGCGGGCGCATGATCGCCGACGGTCTGGAGCTGCACGCCGCCAGCCTCGATAACAGTGACAGCGGCCTTTTGGCGGCGGGTGCCGATGGCGCGCGATTGCTCCTCACGCAAACCGCGCCGGGCCAATCGCAACTGCTCAACCACAAGGGCCGGATCCAGAGCGAGGCCGACCTGCACATCGAAAGCGATGTCGTCGATAACCGCGCCGGTGTCCTGCTCGGCAAAACCATCGACATCAACGCCACGCAACTTAGCAACAATGAAAAGGGCGGCATCGTCGGCAACGGCGGTGATGTTGTCCTCAACATTGCCGGTGTGTTCAGCAACCTGACCGGTGTGGTCGATGCCGGTGATCAGCGTCTGCTGCTCGATCAGCTCACTTCGCTGGACAACCGTGGCGGCACCCTGCAAGGCAAGCGTCTGGACATCACCAGCGCGGCGATCAATAACAGCGCGGTCGGACAAATCATCGCTGGCAGCGACGGCCTGAAAATCACCGGCAAGACCCTGCTCAATCAGCAGGGCATCATCCTCGCCAACGGCAGCCACGCCGAACTGGCGCTGGGTACCGGCAGTCTGCAGAACCAGGGCGGCACCCTGCAAGCCGACTCGCTGAATATCACCAGCGCCGACCTCGACAACAGCGCAGTCAACGGTAAGGCCGGGCTGATTTCCAGCCTGATCGATGACCTGACGCTGACCGTAACCCGTCTGACCAACCGCGCCGGCAAACTGTTCGGCAAGGATCAGCTGATCATCACCGGCACCAGCCTGGACAACACCGGCGGCGAGATCAGTGGCAATCAACTGGGCCTCGAAGCGGTCGGGCAGATTCTCAATCAGGGCGGCCTGATCGAATCGACCACCAGCCTCAAACTCACTGCCGGCGGCTTGGATAACAGCGCTGGCGGCCAGATCCGTGCGCTAGGTGGCGCCGCAAGTCAGATCAAACTGACCGGGAACCTGAACAATCAGAGCGGCGTGATCGAAATCGGCAGCCAGGACTTGGTGCTGTCCGGCGCGCAACTGAATAACCTCAGCGGCAACGTGCGCCACGCGGCGCAGGGTCTGTTCGATCTGGATCTGAGCCAACTGACCGGCACCCAAGGCAGCCTCACCGGTCTGGGCAAGGGCGTGTGGGATGTCGGCGCGGTCAATGGCGTCGGCACTTGGCAGCTCAACGGCGGGCTGACTTACACCAGCGCGCAGGACCTGACGCTCAACGCCGGCGACCGGATCGCCAGTGCTTCGACACTGAATCTGAATGTCGCCAACCTGAACAACGCCGGGCAATTGGCGAGCGACGGTGACCTGACCCTGAACCTGGGCGGCAATCTGCTCAACAGCGGTAAAGTCTCGGCGCAGCAGAAACTCACGATCAACGCCAACGACGTGATTCAACAGGACGGTCGACTGGTCAGCGGTGGCGATACCGTCATGACCCTGCGCGGCACGCTGGATAACCTCGGCCGCTTGATCGCCAACCAGAACCTCACGGTGACGGCGGCGCAGATCAATAACAAAGGCACCCTCGGTGCCCAAGGCAACCTCGAATTCACCGCTTCCAACGGCATTTACAACGGCGCCGATACGCTGCTGTTCAGCGGCGGCACCATGAAGCTGCACGGCAACAGCCTGAACAACTTCTATGGCGACATCTACAGCCGCGGCAACCTGACATTCGATGCGGTCGGTGGTGGTCGTGCTGCAGTCTTCAGCAACCTGTCGGGCACCGTCGAAGGCGAGGGTGATATCGACATCAACTCGGTCTCGGTGGAAAACGCCAAAGCGGAATTCGAGATGACCTCAGGGCAGTCGTCCGGCAGCCTCAGCTGGGTCTGCGGTCAGCATTGCGGCGGCGGTGACGGCTGGAAACGCGGCTACATCACCATCACCACCGACTTCGACGACCGGGTCCTCAAAGACTCCCGTGCGGCGCGTTTCGTCGCCGGCAAGAACTTCACCATTCACGCCAATCAGGTGGAAAACCGTTACAGCCTGCTGGCAGCAAATGGTGATCTGAGCATTACGGCCGACAGCCTGCTGAACAAAGGCGCGGTGTCGCGTTCGGGCCATCGCGTGGTGCAGATCGGCACG
Source organism: Pseudomonas sp. LF-5 (assembly GCF_037626295.1). Taxonomy (NCBI): domain Bacteria; kingdom Pseudomonadati; phylum Pseudomonadota; class Gammaproteobacteria; order Pseudomonadales; family Pseudomonadaceae; genus Pseudomonas; species Pseudomonas sp. LF-5. The sequence continues at coordinate 1,293,842 of NZ_JARKMT010000001.1, read as the reverse complement.
CCGGGGCACATCGACAACAGCCTGTGGGATCAGATGGAGTTCATCGATATCCCGGCCTTCAACGCGGCGACTGCGGCGGGCAATTTCGATGAAGCTCGTTTCGAAGAACTGGTCAGCCGCTCCAGCGATTCGCGCTTTGCTCAAACCAGCGACGTCACCACATGGAATGACAACGGCAACAACGTTTACGCGGCGGTGCTCCAGGCCGGGGGCAAGGTCAAGCTGGATGTGACCAACAGCATTCAGAACGGCACGTTGTACGAGAACACTTATGGCCAACTGACCGGCTCGTTGTCCAGCGACCAGACCGATGCGGTCGGTGGCATCAACATCAATCTGGGCAAGCGCAGCACCGATGCCAATGTCCAGGCACCGACCGCCGTGACTCGCATCGAGCATGTCGATGCCGACGGCGTGAAGCAGATCAGCTTTGTTCCGGTCGACTTCAAAGGTGTGCCGTTTGCGGCGGTTGATCCGACGGCGTCTTCGACGTTCCGTCTGCCGAAAGGCCCATACGGCATGTTCGTGCAGAGCAGCAATCCACAGAGCCGTTACCTGATCGAGACCAACCCGGAGCTGACCCAGACCACGGCGTTCATGAGTTCCGACTACCTGCTCGGCAAACTCAATTTCAGCGCCGATGAAACCGCGCGCCGCCTCGGCGATGGCCGCTATGAATCGCGCCTGATCAGCGACGCCGTCATGGCCCAGACCGGTCAGCGTTTCCTTGCTGGCGGCCTGGAGAATGACTACGAGCAGTTCCGTTACCTGATGGATAACGCGCTCGCCAGCAAGAACGAACTGAACCTGTCGGTCGGCGTCAGCCTGACTTCTGAACAGGTCGCTGCACTGACCCACGACATCGTCTGGATGGAAGAGCGCATCGTCGACGGCCAGAAAGTGCTGGTGCCGGTGCTGTATCTGGCCCAGGCCGAATCGCGCAACGTGCGCGGCGGCAGCCTGATTCAGGGCCGTGATCTGGAACTGCTCGCCGGCAATGATCTGGTCAACGTCGGAACCTTGAGCGCCAGCAAAGACGTCTCCGTCGACGTCAAGGGCAGCCTCTATCAGGGCGGTCTGGTCGAAGCCAATGAGCGCATCAAGCTGATGGCCACCGACAGCATTCGCAACGCACTGGCCGGCGAAATCCGTGGCAACCAGGTCGAACTGACCAGCCTCAAGGGCGACATCGTCAACGATCGCACCGCCATTGCCGTGCGCGACGGCAACGGCATGCGCACCCTCGTCGATGAGGGCGGCAACATCACTGCGCGCGACAGCCTGACCATTAAGTCCGGCAACGATCTGGTCAATTCGTCCTCAATCAGCAGCGGCGGCGACGCCAGCCTGAGCGCCACCCGCGACATCAACCTGCTGGCGACGCGCAACGAAAACGAACTGCACGAAGTGTTCAATGGCGGCCATCGCTCCGTCATCACCACCACCGTGGAAAACCTTGCGTCGACGGTGAAAAGCGGTGGCAACTTGAAGCTCGACGCCGGCCGTGACATCAACGTCGTCGCCAGCACCGCCGAAGCCAAAGGCAACCTCAACGCCGACGCCAAGCGCGACATTTACATGTCCTCGGCCGGCGACGAAAACAATGTCGAAACCCACAGCAAAGACGGCAAGAAACGCGTCCACGAAGAAGACAACCACACCGTTCAGAAAACCGCTGAATTCATCGCTGGAGGCGACGTAAAAACCAGTTCCGGCCGCGACACCACACTGGTTGCGAGCAAGATCAGCGCAGGCAATGAAGCCTACGTCTACGCCGGCAATGATCTGAACCTGCTGGCCGCGCAGAACAAGGACTATTCCCTCTATGACATGAAAGAGAAGGGTGGTTTTGGCAACCTGAAACTGCAACGCGACGAAGTCACCGACACCACCTACGTCGGCAGCGAAATCAAGACCGGCGGCAACCTCTCACTGGTCAGCAAGGGCGACCAGCGCTACCAGGTCGCCAAGCTCGACAGCGGGAAAGACATCGTCCTCGACAGCGGTGGTTCCATCACCTTCGAAGGGGTGAAGGATCTGCATGATGAGAGCCACACCAAAACCAACAACAACGCCGCGTGGGTCTCGGCGAAGGGTCGCGGCAACACCGACGAAACCCTGCGTCAGACGCAGATGATTGCCAAGGGCAACATCATCATCAAAGCGGTCGATGGGCTGAAGATCGATATCAAGGATGTCAATCAGGAGTCCGTGAGCCAGACGATCGACACGATGGTCAAGGCCGATCCGCAACTGGCGTGGTTGAAGGACGCCGAGGCGCGGGGCGATGTGGATTGGCGGCGCGTGAAGGAGATTCACGAGTCGTTCAAGTATGAGAATTCGGGGGTTGGTCCGGCGGCACAAATCGCTATCGCGATCATGATGTCGTTCGTAATGGGACCGGGTGGGTTGGCTCTGGTCAGCGGAGGCTTCACCGGTGTCGTTGCTACCAGTCTGGCGACGACGGCTGTAACCAGCACCATCAGTAACAAAGGCAATCTGGGTGCTGCCTTCAAAGAAACATTCAGTGCCGACAGCCTGAAGGGTGCAGCCATCGCCGGATTCACGGCGGGCATGCTCGATTACGCGGATGCCAACTGGTTTGCGGCTGGAAACAGCAAAACGGCGAGCATCTTAACCAGCAGCAATTTTACCGACGTCGCGATCCGCACTACAGGACGTGCTGCCATTTCCAGTGGCATCTCCACGACCATCGGCGGCGGTAGCTTTGCTGATAACTTCGGATCTGCGTTGCTGGGAGAAGCGGGCAATGTCGCCATGGCGACCGGATTCAACTGGGTTGGTGACAAAACAATCAAGTTCCCGAATGGGAGCATTGAGAAGGTTGTTGCACATGCTCTGATGGGCGGTTTGATTTCTCAGGCGATGGGGGAAGATTTTGCGACCGGGGCGGCGGCGGCAGGGCTTAACGAAGCGGCGATGAATGCGCTAATTTTCATGGCTGATGGCAACCAAGAGCTTCAAAAATCCCTTTCTCAACTTACCGGGTTGGTTGGCGCTGCGGCTGTGGGTGGGGATCTCTCGTTAGGTTCAGAAATTGCGAAAAACGCAACGATATACAACGCGCAGGGTCACTCACATATAGACGAAATGCAGGGTCACAACTCCGTACAGGAAGTGGATGAAGAGTTGAGGCACACGCTCGGGGAGCATATTCCACTCCAAGAGCAGGAAGCGATGGGTGATGTTACGATTCCGATCGATCCGGGTATCAGTCCAGTTATTGCAGGTGGAATTCTTGGCGTAAAAATTCCGTCTGTTGGTGCAAAAGTGACAGCAGGTTCTGTAAAAGTTCAAGCGACGCCTAGTTTTCCAAATCAATTCCCGGATCACCCAACAGGTGTTCCAACTCTTATCTCAGATACAAAATTGGCCCAAGGTGCAGGAAAATATAACTATGTTGTTCTTGAGGATGGCCAGTTAGTAATCGGGCGAAAATTTAACGATGTGGGTGGTGGCCATATTGACCTTGCAAATGGCAAACCCGTTATTGCGGCGGGAGAGGTGAAGGTTTTGAGCGGGAAAGTTAAATATATTGACAATACCTCTGGACACTATGAGCCTTCTGGTCACGCTGCTCAGGCCGCAGCAGAAAATGCATTCTCTCAAAAAGGGTTTGATGTGGCAGGTAAATACATAGAAAAAGTCTGGGTTCCAAACCCGAGCAATCCGAGAACAGGTGCGTGGGTGCCGAAATGAGTGAAGTAATTAAGCAATTTGACATGCTTTGCGATGTGGCTATGGCTGCTTTTGGTGAAGAGTTAGAGATTTCCTATGAAATGTCTTTGTTGAATATTTTAGAGTTCGTGAAAAATAATCCAGAATATAAAGATGATTTTGTAGGTGGATTTAAAATGATATTAATGTCTAATAATTCACCATTCGAGGCTGTGGCATTTTGCATGCGAGAGCTTCAATGGCCCGAAATTAAAGAATTTGTGATTTCAAAGATGAACCCTTCACAAGATCCTCGTAGTGAGGCTCTGCGAAGCGTATTGACTGCATATGACGAATTTTGGCCCGATGCGGACATTTATCAGTACTACAGCATGAGTTAGTTGGTCCAAAAGCTACAGTTTCAGCGCCGCTGGTTTCCAAGGGACCGGACGTTACTCCTGAAATTATCCAAAAAGCTTTGCAGGGCGATTCGACTATTAGTGCACAAAATTTTGTATCGCTACCTGCCATTCAGAGATACGTTGATCGAATTCTTGCTGGAGATAAAGCTCCGGCAATCAAAATGGATGGTAATGTAATTGTTGATGGGAATCATCGATATATTGCTGCCAAAATACTGGGGCTACAGCCTGACGTGGTACCTTGGGTTCTACCACCCAACAAAGTTGGCGTTACTAAATCTATATTTGATGTCAAAGTTGATCCGACTGACTGGGGTAATAAATGATAACTTTGTATTTTGAAAGCGGTGAAACTTTGCAGTACGCTTGCGATAGTTTTGTCGGTCTGGATTTTAGTGCGGCTAACTTGCATCGTGCTATATTTCAAGGATTGGATGTCAGTAATGCGAACTTTGCCAACGCAAATCTAAGAAACGCTATTTTTGACTTTGCTATCCTGAATGGCTCCAAAATGAGCAATGCAGCATTAATGAATGCTGCATTGACTTGTGCAGAAATGGAAGGTGTAGACCTTTCGGGCGCTAATGCTGTTGGTGCAATTTTTGCTGGTGCAAATCTTGCAATGTCTAATCTAAAGAGCGTAGGTGTGCGAGGTGCATGTTTTAAAGGAGCTAATCTATGCGGTGCTTATTTCGTAGTCGAGCATATAGAAGAGTCTGATTTGTCTGGCGCTAAGTATGACAGCGAAACTGTTTGGCCAAGCGGATTCAATCCCGTTATACATGGAGCAATAAAGATCTGAAATATTGCTAAAAAGCGACCGTGCAAAGGCAACTGGTGCAGCTGACGTGTCGGCGAGTTCTGCAATCGCCCGTGCTGGGCTGGCAGACGAAATTTTGGGTCGGACACTATTACGCATTATCAACAGGGATAAATGGGGACAGACCACGTTTAGAAAGCGCTCTGAAAACGTGGTCTGTCCCTTTTTCTTTCATTTTTTCCCCATTTTTTCCGAAAAATAACAGTCGCTTGCCTGGTGGCGGCCATCAAGTGAATTTCATGGATAAAGCGCCCCGAACTAATCCAGAGTTTTATGAAGTTAATATGAAGTCGGTGAGGACATTGCAGTGAATCAGTTGATCAGCGAAATTAGAACGAGGTGGGAGTGCGATGATGGAGCGCTCTTCGAGTCGTTTGTCAGCTGGAACGGAACCTCTACCAGCTTCGAAGACACAAAAAAAAATATGCTATATGCGCAAGAGCACCCAGTCGTACGTTTAGAACAATATCTGGTTCTTGAAAATGGCGTTGAAATACGCCTTCAAATCGGTGAGACGCCCTATATCCTTGAAGACAGAAGAGGGGTTTTGGTGGTTTTTAATGAGAAACCTTCAAAATTTAGTACGCCTGGATTTCCTTGGTTTTTTGACTGTCCTAATAATGCGGCGATTTACAATGCTGATGGCTCTTTGCGTTTTCAATTGCAAAGTTCCTACGGTATAGGAAGCTATATTGGAATAGTGCACTACGCGGATACACCAGCGAACCCAAATGCGTTAGGTGTTTTGGTAGGTACATTAGGGCATGATCCGGAATGGCTCTATTTGGTTGATCCTAATAGCCCGGAATTGATACCTACAGGGAAATGGATTCGCTATTAGTTTTATAAAAAAGTCGGATCTGAACGGTGTTTACTTAACAGCTGCCCAATTGAGCTCAAAAAGAGCGGGATAAATGGGGACAGACCACGTTTAGAAAACATTCCGAAAAGGTGGTCTGTCCCCTTTTTACCCCTGGGGAACACAGCGTCCGGCTTGGAAGGAAGGGACGATCGTGAGAGATAAGGTAGTGGATCAGCCGCGCACTATGACGATGACTATAAATGAAGATCAGTATGCGGAAATGCTAGAAAGTGAGGCGTTTGGCAGGAATCCGGCCGCCTCTCTAGGCGGATGGGCCACGGATACGCCCATAAATTCTGTAGCAGACGTTAGAAATAAACTCGCGGTGTCCGAGGAGTTCAAAGAAGGCCCATTGTATCAATTTACATTTACTGTTAAGCCAGGACCAGGAATTCGTGAGGGAACAGTCGGCGATATGTGGGATGCGACCAATGGTGTTCGATTGCCTGGTGGCGGGCATCAGGTGAATTTTATGGATAAGTCACCTCGAACTAATCCTGAGTTATACCAAGTTGTTATGGGGTCAGTGAGGGCGTTGCAATGAAACAACTAATTAAAGAGGTTAGAACGATCTGGGAGTTCGAGGGTGGGGCGGGCTTTGAGCAATTTGTCCGCTGGGATGGAACGCGAACCAGTTTTGATGAAATTAAAAAAAGTATGGCGAATACGAAAAATCTTGCGCTTAAAGGCTTTAAGCGCTTATTGATTCTGGATGATGACGTCGAAATTAGCATCCCAGTGGACGAGATTCCCCATATTCTTTCAGATAGGACTGGCGTACTGGTGATTTTTGAAGAGAAACCAACAAAACTCAGCTGCTCCATTGCTCCTTGGTTTTTTGAGTGTCCTAATAATGCAGCTATCTATAATGCTGACGGTTCATTGCGATTCCAACTACAAAGTCCGTATGGAATAGGTAGTTATATTGGTGCGGTACACCACTCCGCATCGCAAAATTATCCTGAATCTTTAGGAGTCTTGGTCGGTTCGTTAGGACATCAGCCAGAATGGCTTTGTTCGATTGATCCCAATAGTCCGAAACTGATACCTACGGGGAAGTGGGTTCGCTATTAGTCAATGCGTTGGTTCTATTGATTTAGCAGGTATCCGATAAATTGAGCCTGTGTCATAGGGATAAATGTAGATAGCACTCTGAAAACGTGGTCTGTCCCCTGTTCGTGCTCCCTTTTCGTGCTGAAAACGTGTAAATGGGGACAGACCACGTTAAGAAAGTACTCCAAAAACGTGGTCTGTCCCCGTTACCCCCATCTCTGATAAGTTGAAGGGGTTGAAGTAATGGGCGTGACTAGAATTTTAGACTCGGAAGGTGAGTTGCTTAATATTTTTCATGACTTGAATGCACTTGAGTGGAGAAAGTATGGACAACGTAATCCAGAGGTCTGGATGGGTGATCATTTTGAAAGAGAGGATCGTTCGAGATTTCCTCCATATATAGCTTTTCGATTTTAAAAAGAAAATGAATATATTATCTCTATGTTGAATTAGGTGATTGCTTCATATAATGGCTTGATTCCTTGGGTGCTGATAGGTTGTGAGCGTTATGCGTCCTCTGGCATGAATTGGGTAATTGAGTCTGCATATATTAAGGAAGTAGAGGCTAAAGCCAAATCTTTAGGGCAGTCTTCTGCAAGCTATCTTGCCAAGTATGAACCTGAGTTTGGCTCTATTGCCTTTGAAGACTTGGTTGGGTTAACTGAGTATATTCGTAAAAAATTCTCAGTAGATAAATGGGGACAGACCACGTTTAGAAAACGCTCTGAAAACGTGGTCTGTCCCCGTTTTACCCACTGAGGAGGAAAAGCTGGCGGTTAGGGACAAATACGAAGCGCTCGACAAGCAACGAGAGTTGGAGCGTGACGAGTTTTGTAAAGGAACAGCTGATACTTGCCGTCAGATCTCACGCGATTTGGCCGACGATGATGAAAAATTTTCAGAGCTCATAAAGAAACTGAGAAGTGAAGGCAAGGGAGCAGAGGCCTATTGGGTAGGCTCTGTTCAATGGGGGAATTTACATTCTGCTGGATCAATGGCTTCCGTTGTGAAAGCACAGGAGGGTGGTTTCTTTGCAAAATTGGGCGCTGTGGTTTTCGAGATGGGCGCCGGAATTTTTCCGGGGCGGGCTATCGGAAAAGGCACGACGGCTATACATGTAGCAGATGAAAAGGTTGTTGATGTAAAAGGGGCCGCTGGCGGCGCAGGCGGTACTGAAAAAGTCGTCACGATCAGCAAAGATCGCTACCCAGAGTCGGCGCAACATATTGAAGATGCCATCGGCGCAGGAAAGCCTGACACGTTGACCATAGATCGAGATAATGCGGCAACGCGCAGGCGTGATTCTTTGCGCGGAATTGAAACAAAACCGGGCCTCGACCGTGATGAATATCCGCCCGCCATGTTCCAGGAAGGGGGGCAGGGAGCCTCGGTAAGGCATATCACCGCTGGTGATAACCGTGGGGCAGGCGCTTGTATTGGCGCTCAATGCAGAGAGTCGCCTAACGGGACGAAGGTTAGAATAGAGGTGATAGATTAGATTATGAATAATTTGGATAAGTTGTTATCGATTGCAAGTTCATCCTTGAGTGAGTGTGAACCAGAACTGTCTGGGCCAATACGCAACATGGCAGGGACTTCGACGGAACAACTTTTTGATGTACTGCGTCAGCGCAATGGCTTCTATGCTTTTGAAGGCGCGCTGCATGTTTTTCCAAGCGATTCCAGTCAAAGTGAAATGGGCATATCTGATTGGAATCACGCTGACCTGTGGCGCAGTAGCTACAAAGGCCTAGCCGATAACATTGTCTTTTTTGCTGAAGATATCTTTGGTGGGCAGTTCTGTATCAAGGATGGCAATATCTACATTTTTGATCCGGAAACTGGCTCTTTAGAGTACTTGGCTGCGGATGTTGAAAGCTGGGCTGAAGTAGTTCTGCACGACTATGAAGTATTGACAGGCTATCCGTTGGCTCATCAGTGGCAAAAGCGCAATGGTCCAGTTCGTGCAGGGATGCGTTTGCTGCCCAAGGTGCCTTTTGTAATGGGCGGTGATTTTTCCTTGGATAATTTATATGTTGCCGATGCTGTAGAAGGCATGCGGCTCAGAGCGGATATAGCCGATAAGATTAAAAATTTACCAGACGGTACTCAGGTTAAACTCAGTCTGGACTGACAGAGAATGAGTGAGAATGGATCAGGTTTATACAAGATTTGGTCTGTTTTATCCGCAAAAGAAGTAATGACTTTGATGTGCAGGATGACGATCCAGTCAAAGAAGCAAGTCTTGGGGGTATTGGTAAATGGGGACAGACCCTGAGGGATCCCCACAAATCTACTCTAGGCTCTGAGGATAAATGGGGACAGACCACGTTTAGAAAGCACTCTGAAAACGTGGTCTGACCCCTTTTTACCCGAAAGTTTCTACACCGCAAGGCGACCGCGTTATTGAGTCGCTCAAGGTGGGAGATGTTGTCTGGAGCAAGCCTGAGAAAGGGGGCAAGCCGTTCGCTGCCGCCATTCTGGCAACGCATCAGCGTTCGGATCAGCCGATCTACCGCCTCAAGCTCAAAAGTGTTCGTGGCGCTGGCGCAGTGGAAGGCGAAACCCTGCTGGTTACGCCGAGCCACCCCTTCTATGTACCCGCCAAACGTGATTTCATTCCTGTCAAAGATCTGGAACCGGGTGATCTGCTGCAGTCACTGGCTGATGGCGACACCGAAAACACCTCGTCCGAAGTCGAATCGCTTGAGCTGTACCTGCCCGAGGGCAAAACATACAATCTGACGGTCGATGTGGGGCATACGTTCTACGTTGGCGAACTCAAGACCTGGGTACACAACACTGGGCCTTGTGATTTGCCTCCGGATTATTTTGCGGGTGGTGCAAAAGACACTACTCGATTCATCGATGGCATCAAGGTTGTTGATCAAAAAACTGGTCAGGTCCTCCAAGGCACAGTTGATCTTGGCCCAACCTTGGATCGGATAAAGTCAGGTGGATCTTTCCCTCATCGAAACGACGGCTCTATATTCCAGAATCGCGCATCGGATCTGCCGCAGAAACCAGCCGGTTACTACACTGAATACGTCCATCCTACGCCCGGTATTGCAGGGCCAGGACCTCAGCGAATCGTCGTAGGAAAAGGCGCCGAAATGTATTACACAGCCGACCACTACAAAACCTTCATCCCGATAAAAAATTGAGGCCTGTCGAAAATGTTGCCATTCAAGTTTGTGGACATCCCGCCTTCATATGACGCGGCCGAGGTTTTTTATGTGCGGATTGACCCGTCCATTGGGATTGCAGAGGAATTGATAAGATCGCTGTATTACCTACTTTGGTTGCCGGGGTATTTTGGATTTAACTGGGATGCCTTATATGATTGCTTAAGAGATCTTAGCTGGATTCCATGCCACAAAATCGTCCTTGTACATGTGACTCTTCCAGAATTGCCAAGAGAGGATCTACAGGTATACCTTGAGATTTTACGTGACGCGGTCTTTGATTGGGTTGGTGACGAAGGGCACGAGATAGAAGTAGTCTTCAGAGAAATTGATAGGCCTACGGTCGAGGATCTGCTAGAAAAATAGCTTAAGCTGCTGGTGCAAAAGGTATCCAGAATGTTCCTGGTTTTGGAGAGGTAGATGACTTCTTTGCATCACAGTCGGCTAACCTCAACAAAAAACTGGGAACAAAAATTGGTGAGGGTCGCCTGCCCTATGAAACAAGCAGGGCCGGTGTAGAGCAGGCTAAAGCGACGGTTAAAGAAACCTTAGAGAACGTTACGTCTGTGAGTCCATTGATCCCCAGCTCAACTGTGCGAGGAAATTATGACCTCATTCATGTGTACAGCTCCAATACTAATAGCACCGTAAGTCTGCGAGTATTGCCAGATGGGAAGTACGAGTTTGATACATTGATTCCAGAGAAGTCATCTAAATTTTAATGTGGAGGGCGAAAAGCTGTGCTGATCAATGAGGTATTGCGCGATGTCAGATTTCGCTCATTTTTTATGAGCGGAAATTTGGTTTGTGAGTTTTTGGTATTGTTTTTTAAGTTGTCTGGCTCTGGGTGGGTGTCACTAACAATTAGCGAGGGCGTGTCAAGGTTTTTAAAGTTAGATTCAGATCCGGAATTGCTGGAGTTGTCTGAAATAAATGATGAGTTTGCGTACCCGATTAAGTCGTTAAGTGGGTTGGATAAGTATCTAGGATTGAAAGTTTTGTCGGTATATGAGTACAGGATTAGTGATATCGATGAAGGTTGCGTTGGAGTGTATTTGGATTTTGGAGGCTGCGGGCTTAGTGTGATTGAGTCTAATGAGTGTCTATCAGTTGTAGATGATATGGTTAAATTTTCTGATAGTAAGATTTCGCTTCTTAAAATGAGAGTTTAGTTGAAGAACAGAGGCAGTTGGTGCAAAAGCGACTGTAAATGTGAGGTCGGCTAGTTTTGCTGATGAAGCAAAGCTGATTGGTCACTTTGAAAAACACGGTGCTGAATTTGGGGCAAAGTCGTCTACTGAATATTTGCAGGTGGGCAAGGACATTATGCAAGGCGGGGATAAGGATCAGTATCTGTACAAGGGCGAAATGCGAACTGGCTACGTGCAGTTTATGGGTAATTCGTCCCGTGGAGATGCGAAGTATGGATTTGTAGGAACTAATTCTGATGGTGCCATCACTACAATCCATGTGGAAAGTGGTAAGAGTTTTTGGAAGATGTTGAATGGTGATCCTAAAGATAAAATTATAAGGCCTATACCATGATTTATTCGGTGCTTGTTGATGGCGTCAATTCTGAAATAGAAGAGGAAGTCTCGATTGTTGTATGTGGTCAGCGGCTTACCTGCTTTGCAAGCTATCTTCCCTATCAGCTTGAGATAGGGCGAGTGTATCGGGCAGAGTTGTTACCCATGGTTTTTGGTGAGTATATTGTTCAAGAGATTTCTCATGTCACACCCTCAGTCCTTAGAGAAGGTCCAGGCTATTCATACAGAATTATCGGCGAGTTGAGGGATGGCTGCTTGTGCTGTAGTGGATTGACCTTCTGTGATGAGATTTTTCTGGCGGATTTTGGTTTCCTTGAGGGGAAGCTGATTTCATGGCGGGTCGATAGGTTAGACATTTCGTTTGTCTGAGTTTCCTTTGGTGCAAAAGGGGCCGCTGGCGGCGCAGGCGGTACTGAAAAAGTCGTCACGATCAGCAAAGATCGCTACCCAGAGTCGGCGCAACATATTGAAGATGCCATCGGCGCAGGAAAGCCTGACACGTTGACCATAGATCGAGATAATGCGGCAACGCGCAGGCGTGATTCTTTGCGCGGAATTGAAACAAAACCGGGCCTCGACCGTGATGAATATCCGCCCGCCATGTTCCAGGAAGGGGGGCAGGGAGCCTCGGTAAGGCATATCACCGCTGGTGATAACCGTGGGGCAGGCGCTTGTATTGGCGCTCAATGCAGAGAGTTGCCTAACGGGACGAAGGTTAGAATAGAGGTGATAGATTAGATTATGAATAATTTGGATAAGTTGTTATCGATTGCAAGTTCATCCTTGAGTGAGTGTGAACCAGAACTGTCTGGGCCAATACGCAACATGGCAGGGACTTCGACGGAACAACTTTTTGATGTACTGCGTCAGCGCAATGGCTTCTATGCTTTTGAAGGCGCGCTGCATGTTTTTCCAAGCGATTCCAGTCAAAGTGAAATGGGCATATCTGATTGGAATCACGCTGACCTGTGGCGCAGTAGCTACAAAGGCCTAGCCGATAACGTTGTCTTTTTTGCTGAAGATATCTTTGGTGGGCAGTTCTGTATCAAGGATGGCAATATCTACATTTTTGATCCGGAAACTGGCTCTTTAGAGTACTTGGCTGCGGATGTTGAAAGCTGGGCTGAAGTAGTTCTGCACGACTATGAAGTATTGACAGGCTATCCGTTGGCTCATCAGTGGCAAAAGCGCAATGGTCCAGTTCGTGCAGGGATGCGTTTGCTGCCCAAGGTGCCTTTTGTAATGGGCGGTGATTTTTCCTTGGATAATTTATATGTTGCCGATGCTGTAGAAGGCATGCGGCTCAGAGCGGATATAGCCGATAAGATTAAAAATTTACCAGACGGTACTCAGGTTAAATTCAGTCTGGACTGACAGAGAATGAGTGAGAATGGATCAGGTTTATACAAGATTTGGTCTGTTTTATCCGCAAAAGAAGTAATGACTTTGATGTGCAGGATGACGATCCAGTCAAAGAAGCAAGTCTTGGGGGTATTGGTAAATGGGGACAGACCCTGAGGGATCCCCTCAAATCTACTCTAGGCTCTGAGGATAAATGGGGAAAGACCACGTTTAGAAAGCACTCTGAAAACGTGGTCTGACCCCTTTTTACCCTTGGCCCCTTTTTACCCTGAGCAAAAAGCCATCGAGGTTAGCAATAGACTGAGTGATCTAGTTCGTAATGCCGATAATCAACCGCCCGGAAAATATCCTTACAGTCAGCGGGATATTGATTTTGCTAAACAGCTAATAAAGGATAAATGGGGACAGACCACGTTTAAAAAGTACTCCGAAAACGTGGTCTGTCCCCTTTTTATGCTTTTTATGCCCTTTTTATGGTCTGTCCCCTTTTTATTTGGTGACGCCGGAAACCCATGTTGGCTAGTTATATACCGGCGGCAGTGCAAAAGGCGCTAGGAGTAAGATTGAAATGATTTACGGCGATCCGTTTATATTCTCAATTCAGTTTGATGTAGTGAGAGATTGGACTGATTCAAGTTGTTTCTGGGTAAACGGCTTGTTTTCGTTGTTTGTTGGTGGGGAAAGGCTCCTTGATGTCGTGGATGTCGCCGAGCTTAAAACTGCCGTGAACTTCTACGCAAAAATGGAATTTGAAAATATAGAGGAGGGCGATTCAGCGATTTCTGCAAAAGAATTATTCGCTTCCGCGCATCGTTATTTTTTCAAAGGGGAGTCCGCCATTCTAGAAGGCGTGCAAGATATGACGTGCACCTTCTTGGGGGACGCCGGTCTGTTTATTTATTTTCAAAAAACAGAGCATGCGGACAGGCTGGTCTGGAGTAAGGACTTTGGCAACATTGTCCATGAGGCGTTGCTGCCTCGGGGGGCAGTGGGTGGCGTAATTGAAGGTATTGAAGAGTTGTAGAGTTGGCAGCGGCATGGCTGGTCAGAATGTCCTGACAAGATAAATGGGGTCAGACCACGTTTAATGTAGTTGACTGCAACAATACGTAAAAATTTGCCGTCATTTGTGCCTTGCGGCCCGCTAAGCTTTCAGTTCGACCAATTGAAAGGATTCATCGATGCCGCGTAGACCAAGAATTTTGATACCAGGCGTACCGTTGCACTTGATTCAGCGAGGAAACAATAGGTCTGTGTGTTTTTTTACCGACGAAGACTATCTTTTTTATCTGGAGCTTTTAGTCGAACAGGCTTCTAAAAATGAATGTGATATTCATGCGTGGTGCCTAATGACCAATCATGTTCACTTGTTAGTCAGTCCTCATTATGCCAACAGCGCAAGCCTGCTGATGAAAGGTGTCGGCCAGAGATACGTCCAATACATAAATCGTGCTTATAGTCGCAGCGGAAGTTTGTGGGAAGGCCGGTATCGTTCATGCCTTGTTGAGAGTGAACGATATTTGTTGTGCTGTTATCGATACATCGAAATGAATCCCGTCAGAGCGAAAATGGTAAATCATCCGGCAGAATATCGCTGGTCAAGTTACCGTGTTAACACACAATCAGAGCGATCACACATTGTTACCCCTCATGCTCAGTATTTGGCGCTTGGAGGGCAGGGCGGGCAGCCGGCAGAAGCTTACCGCGAACTGTTCAAAAATGACTTAGAGTCGGAATTGGTTGACCAGCTTCGTGACGCGACCAATGGAAATAATGTTTTTGGCGGTTCAAAGTTTGCTGTTGATGTCGAGGAAATGATCGGTCGTCGCGTGCAGCGAGGGAGCCCGGGACGGCCAAAAAAATCGATCATTTAGTGAAAACGTGGTCTGTCCCCTTTTTCCTTCCTGAGAAATCTTATGGATAAAACCCCTCGTACGAATCCTGAGTTCTATGATGCTAATATTGATAGTTTGAGGTTGTTGAAATGATTGATCTTGTTTCTCGTATAAGGAGTGAGGTGGTGCATGCTGATGGAACGATCTTTGAAAGTTTTTACGATTGGCAGGGGCGTAGAACTGATTTTGAAGTTGAAATGACGCAAGTTAAGTATGTGCGTGTGAGTAAGGTTGTAGAAATAAGAAAATACATAGTTTCTGATGCCGGTTCGGAAGTTTTGTTTTCTGCTGCGGGCATCCCATGCATATTGCCAGATAGGACTGGAGTGCTGGTCGTTTTTAATGAAGAGCCATCCAGGTTTAACTCTTCTGAAGCACCTTGGTTCTTCGGGTGTCCTCACAACGCTGCGATCTACAATGTTGATGGTGCATTACGTTTTCAGTTGCACAATCCTTATGGGGAAGGCAGTTATATAGGCGCCATACATTCAGGTGCGATGCCCGAGCATCCAAATTCACTAGGTGTTTTGGTTGGAACCGTAGGGCATGATCCAGAGTGGCTTTATTTGGTTGATCCAGATAGTCCGGAATTAATCTCTACAGGAAAGTGGATTCGCTATTAGTCTTAAATAAAAGGGATAAATGGGGGCAGGCCACGTTTAGAAAACACTCTGAAAACGTGGTCTGTCCCCTTTTTATCTCTATTTATTTTCCGCTTGGTACGGATCCATCAGCACCGGGAAGTACGTATATCCGATTAATGCCTGCTGGCTCCACTCCTGTTCCAGGGTTGGAAAATGGTTATTGGATCTCGGTGAAAAATGGGCAACCGATTAACCCGGCGACAGGCGGAACCGGCACGAGAGGACATACATATGTGCCTTTGGCACCTGATACCTTTCCGCCAAAAAGATGAGGTGGTAATAATGATTGAACAGAGAGATTTGGCTGAGTTTAAATCAGCAATTCTTACAGGCGTGATTGTCGGAATAGGATCGCTTGTTCTGATTTTTGATAATAGTGTGTCAGTGCTGATTCAGTGCCCCTTCGCCTGCGGTGATGAGGGGGCGTTGAAATATGGGCACGGCGAACATCTTCATAGTGCTGTCGTCATTTTTGAACTATTGAATCGTCGTGTGAAAGAAGCGGGTTTAGAAAAAGGAGAGAAGTTGGTAATAATGTTTGATGATCGTAAGTTGCTTGAGATAATTCCTGAGGAAAATGGTCTTGAATCTTATGTTCTCACAACTCGGCATGGAATCTGTCCCGTTTCAATCAGTTAGGAGGGCTTGAGGGTAAATGGGGGGCAGACCACGTTTAGATAGGGATAAATGGAGGATAAATGGGGACAGACCACGTTTAGAAAGCACTTCGAAAACGTGGTCTGTCCCCGCTTTCTCCGTTTTCTCCATCACTTTATAAGAGAGGTACGGTAAAAATGGTTGCCTCTATTCATGAAGTACAATCTATAGTTTATGAGCTTGGAGGAAGGATTAATGCGCCGAAGTCGTCGCTGATCGTCTTGTCTGCTCCCGCAGATGATGGGGCGCCTTACGTCGAAGTTCACGACGATGGTTATAGCTACGTGTCTTCTGAGAGAGGTTTTGAAATATATAATAAATCGACCGAATCCTTGAATGAGTTGCTTTATTGGATTGTGAACAGAGCCGTGCGCCAGATGGCTGTCAAGTATGAGCTAGATAACAGAGTGGATAAATGCGATACGAGAAGAGTTTATTTTTCACGATTGGTACAGCTACTTGGTGAAATAAAACCTGAATGGGCGGAGCTTGCAAGGCAGGAAGTTGATGCAGTGCTAAAATCTTGCCCGTACGTAGATGGCTGAATCATGCGTGATAAATGGGGACAGACCACGTTTAGAAAGCACTTCGAAAACGTGGTCTGTCCCCGTTTTCCCCTATTAGCCCAATCGAATCGGCCCTGAATGGTGCAGGAATATGACATTTCGAGAGTTGGAAAAAAAATATTCGGTTGCTTGGTCACCAGAAGACCCGATGTCCTCTTTGAGTGAGTGGTATCTGTCTGTTCGTGATACGGATTTTGATAATCTTGAGGTCGGTGATGTATGTCGAGCTTTGAGGCAGGATTTGTTTATTGCTGATCTATTAACTATCGCTACGCGTTTTTTGTCAGAAGATGTTTTGACAGGGGATCGGTATGATGGTGAATTGATTTCCGCACTCGCAGATATCAAGGCAGATTATTGGGTTGTAAATGTTCAAGCGGCCAGAGATACGATTGATGCTTTGGTGCGAGTATCTGATGTCACTGAGGATGTTGATTGTCTAAGCGACACATCCAGGTCGATAAAAACTATAAAGGCGATCATTTGAAGGGGAAAAGGGGGCCCGTTTCTTATGGTGCCCACATTTCTACTACGGCAATAAATGGGGGCAGACCACGTTTAGACAAGGGGGCGGACCACGGTTTTGCAATTTATTCAAAAAACGTGGTCTATCCACGTTTTTCCAAGTGGATTTTAAATGATGAAGACCATTTCTTATTATCGCTTGCTTCCCGACTCGATGCCTGAAGATAATGTGGCAAAGGAATTTTATGAACTTTTAAAAGAGGCGCCTGACTCTGAAGAATTGAAGCATGATTTTTTAGAGGCTTTGCTAGAGCTAAGTGATCGTCAGTGGCATACCTACAAACAGTTGCGTCAGCCACTAAAAGCTTAGATTGAAAAAATCCTGATCAATTGGTGGGATGCGCGTGATTTCAGTTTTGCCGAGGGCTCGATTGTCGTTGCTGCACACCTTGGATTAGTTGAGCTTTTCGACTTTATATCGAGCCGAGAAGCCAGTGAGCTTTCGCCTGAGGTGGCTGCAGAGATTAGAGAGTCAATTGCTGAGCTGGGTGATAATATCGCTGATCCGTATAATGGTATGTGATTTGAATTGGTCACGTTTGAACTGGGATAAATGGGGGCAGACCACGTTTGGAAAATACTTCGAAAACGTGGTCTGTCCCCGTTTCTCCCGGAGAGCCGCCTCCGGTAGTTAAACATGCACTTTATAAATAATCATGCTGAAAATTAATGATATTGGTGAGTGTGAAGGCAATGTTGTCGAAGTCGATGAATACGTGCCTTTGACAGTTCGGTTTGGGGCGGGCCGCGATGCGTCGCCCCTCTATTGGCGTGCGGGCAATGGTAAGGATTCTCTTTTGGAAGTCGGTTTAAGTGCCTCCACTGGGAAGATTATAAGTGTAACTGTTGTAACTATTCCTTCTGTGGCATTGCAGCATTACGAATGTCAGGTGGAAAGTTGCGCGTTTGACGTCGGGGTTCCGCTTTTTTGTGTGGACGGGTGGGCGAGTCGTGAAAGTTATTCAAATAGATTTTTAGATGATTTCAGTGTTGGATTTGATCTGTTTGTGGATGCCGATAGAGCTTGTATCGTCTTTGATGTGCAGCAGGAAATTGTTCAGTTAGTAAGAAATGGCTCAGTGAGTTTTGGGGTTTCCTCAAGAGGTGAATTATTATCAATTGAAGTGTCATGCCTGGACGTTGATAAAATGGATTTGTTGAAAAATTTTACCTCTTGTGGATAAAGATGAAACAGGAATAAATGGGGACAGACCACGTTTAGAAAGCACTTCGAAAACGTGGTCTGTCCCCGTTTTCTACAATTTATTCAAAAAACGTGGTCTATCCACGTTTTTCCAAGTGGATTTTAAATGATGAAGACCATTTCTTATTACCGCTTGCTTCCCGACTCGATGCCTGAAGAGGATGTGGCAAAGGAATTTTATGAACTTTTAAAAGAGGCGCCTGACTCTGAAAAATTGAAGCATGATTTTTTAGAGGCTTTGCTCGAACTAAGTGATCGTCAGTGGCATACCTACAAACAGTTGCGTCAGCCACTAAAAGCTCAGATTGAAAAAATCCTGATCAATTGGTGGGATGCGCGTGATTTCAGTTTTGCCGAGGGCTCGATTGTCGTTGCTGCACACCTTGGATTAGTTGAGCTTTTCGACTTTATATCGAGCCGAGAAGCCAGTGAGCTTTCGCCTGAGGTGGCTGCAGAGATTAGAGAGTCAATTGCTGAGCTGGGTGATAATATCGCTGATCCGTATAATGGTATGTGATTTGAATTGGTCACGTTTGAACTGGGATAAATGGGGGCAGACCACGTTTGGAAAATACTTCGAAAACGTGGTCTGTCCCCGTTTTTTCCCAGTCTCGGGTACGCGGCTCAATGATCCCGCAACTGGTTATGTAGCCAAAGATGGTTCGTACGTTGTTCGGAATGACCGGACTGGTGCAATCGTGCAGGTATCAGATAAAAATGATAAAAACTGGGTCGCACCATGGGAGTAGAGCAATGAAGGAGTTTGTTTTTTTGGGCTTTGGACCTGAACCAACCAGACTTTGGTGCGGTGTGCCGTTATTTAACTTGAGCGATAGTCATGAGTTGCTGAATTATTGTGATACACGCGATGCGGCTGTGCTCGGAATTGAAGGGTTTAAAATTGTAGGGGATAAAAGAATCCCTGACTTAGACTGTATTGCGGATTTTTCTACCTTGGCGGTGGCTGCCGGTGAAGCATTTCCTGCCATGTCTAGAAAGTCGGCTAGGGATTTCATTGAGTTGATTTCAGATCGCGATACTTTTTTGGAGTTTGTCTTAGTCAGGGTTTGATGGTACAAAAGCAACAGCTACTCCACGCACTCCACTAGCTGGTCCTACTGAAAGCTGGAAAACCTTTGTTAATGCTGAAAAACAGATTCAACTGGAAGCAGGTGCTGGGCAGCGTGTAGATCAAGTTATCAATGAAACTCTATCTGGTAAGAAAAATTTCACGAGTTCTATGACGCTCACAACCGATGAGGCTCTATCGGCAGGGCAAAAATATCTCGGTCCCGAGTACAGGGAAATCGGTAAGCCCGGCTCCGGGGTGTTTCACAGCGCTGATGGCACCAAGGAGTTCCGTATCGACTCAGGATCTATATCAGGAGCACACGCTCCGGGAGTTCCGCATGTACATTTCGGAGTTAAAGACCCTGTGACTGGAAAATATATTTCTAACAATCATGTTCCCTATGCGGACTAGGATATGGATATGTCTATCGCTCGGAAGGGTATTGTTGTCACTGGCGAATATTCTGGCTGGGAAATTGTTGTTGCGGACGACCGTGATGGCGACACTGGCGGGTATTATCTTTACTTGAAGAAAAGTGATGTTGAAGGGTTTGACTACTGGTTCGAGAATGAGGCAGGGCTTCAGGCTCAGCTAGCTGATTTTGAGGTGGAGTGGATAGTTTAATAAATTAATTAGCATGGCTTTTATTTTGCCGTCGGTGCAAAAGGAGTGTCAGGTTCCACTCTGACGAGGGACGAATTGATCTCGGGCTTGCCGGCAGGTACTAAGATCACGCCAGGAAATGTGGTTGATATCCGTAGATTGCCAGATGGCCGAACCGTCTGGTTGGAAAAGGGCACTGATGCTGCCGGATTGCAGCACATCTACAAGCGACACGAAGTCGATTATTGTCAATAAAGGCATCTCGCGTGATGTGGTAATGAATGCTCTTGAACGTGGGCAAGTTGTCGGGACCAATGGTTCGGCTAATGTTTACCGCATTACGTACAATGGTGTTGAGCAAAACATTGCAGTTGGGGTAGGCTCAAACGGCTTCGTTGTTCGAGCTAATCCGGTCAGTTCTTGGAAGCCATTGCCATGATTAGGTTAAGACTAACGAGTGAGTATTTAGCCGGGCCGCTATTCTGTCCAGATCCGGATAGAATGGGGCACGTTGATATTGAAGATTTGCCCCTGTCTCCAGAGCTGAGGGCGAAAATCAATAAGTGGGACGGTGAGTATCAGGCGACGTTCAACAGCGACTATCCGCCCGATTCTGGTTTTACCACGGCTGAGGCAGAGCTTCGGCATATAGCCGAGGGGAAGCAACTGGCCAAATCAATACAACAAGAACTAGAGAGTGGTTATATGGTTGAATATTGCCCATAGTCGATAATTAGTCGGTGCAAAAGGCGCAGGCGAAATTGCTGGTTCCGCAAAAAACTTCTCAATTGCTGATCGAGTATTTGGCCAGCTCAACGATCCTCGAATGGGTCAGCTTGCAGGAAAGATTGAGGATAAATGGGGACAGACCACGTTTAGAAGCAATTCGAAAACGTGGTCTGTCCCCGTTTTCTCCCCTTGGTGAAATAAAACCTGAATGGGCGGAGCTTGCAAGGCAGGAAGTTGATGCAGTGCTAAAATCTTGCCCGTACGTAGATGGCTGAATCATGCGTGATAAATGGGGACAGACCACGTTTAGAAAGCACTTCGAAAACGTGGTCTGTCCCCGTTTTCCCCCGTCAACGAGCGTTGGATACTATTAGCCGAATCGAATCGGCCCTGAATGGTGCAGGAATATGACATTTCGAGAGGTGGAAAAAAAATATTCGGTTGCTTGGTCACCAGAAGACCCGATGTCCTCTTTGAGTGAGTGGTATCTATCTGTTCGTGATACGGATTTTGATAATCTTGAGGTCGGTGATGTATGTCGAGCTTTGAGGCAGGATTTGTTTATTGCTGATCTATTAACTATCGCTACGCGTTTTTTGTCAGAAGATGTTCTGACAGGGGATCGGTATGATGGTGAATTGATTTCCGCACTCGCAGATATCAAGGCAGATTATTGGGTTGTAAATGTTCAAGCGGCCAGAGATACGATTGATGCTTTGGTGCTAGTATCTGACGTCACTGAGGATGTTGATTGTCTAAGCGACACATCCAGGTTGATAAAAACTATAAAGGCGATCATTTGAAGGGGAAAAGGGGGGCCGTTTCTTATGGTGCCCACGGTTAGACAAGGGGCGGACCACGGTTTTGCAATTTATTCAAAAAACGTGGTCTATACACGGTTTCCCAAGTGGATTTTAAATGATGACGCCCATTTCTTATTACCGCTTGCTTCCCGACTCGATGCCTGAAGAGGATGTGGCAAAGGAATTTTATGAACTTTTAATAGAGGCGCCTGACGCTGAAAAATTAAAGCATGATTTTTTAGAGGCTTTGCTAGAGCTAAGTGATCGTCAGTGGCATACCTACAGACAGTTGCGTCAGCCACTAAAAGCTCAGATTGAAAAAATCCTGATCAATTGGTGGGATGGGCTTGATTTCGGTTTTGCCGAGGGCTCGATTGTCGTTGCTGCACACCTTGGATTAGTTGAGCTTTTCGACTTTATATCGAGCCGAGAAGCCAGTGATCTTTCGCCTGAGGTGGCTGCAGAGATTAGAGAGTCAATTGCTGAGCTGGGTGATAATATCGCTGATCCGTATAATGGTATGTGATTTGAATTGGTCACGTTTGAACTGGGATAAATGGGGGCAGACCACGTTTGGAAAATACTTCGAAAACGTGGTCTGTCCCCGTTTTCTCATTTGTGAGATCACGTCTGATTTTCCTGGATATGAATAGAAATCTGGCGATAAGAGCAGTTTTTTCGGAGGCGGGCTATGAATAAACAACAGCAGGACTTGATGATTGATCTGGTGTCGCATGGGATTTCAAAAGACTGTTTTCTTGAGTCTCTATTTAAGGGTAGGGATATCCCCGAAGATTACCTGCGTGCTGAACTGGAAACTGCTCTTGAAATTAAAGATGCTGACAGTGTGGAATGCTTACTGATATTCGGTGCGGTGTTCGGTTTCACTCAGGACTGCGCGGATGTGTTATGCCGTTTACTCGTCGAAGATTGGCATATCAGTCACGAGAATATTGCAAGGGAATTGAAGGTTTTCAGATACCCTGGGGCGGTTGACTATTTATTCAAGACGGCGCTGACCTGCTATCCGTATATCGCTTCCGAGCATGCTCTGGGTGTGAAATGCATTTATGCTTTACACGAAATTGGTACCGATAAGGCTAGAGAAAAATTGCAATTGCTAGCCGAGGTTGATAACGCTGAAATGTCCGAGCGTGCACGCCGTTTATTGGCGCGAGTGTGATGTTTCTTTAAAAGTGACTGAGTTCCCAGGCCGTAAAATGCATTTTCCCCATTTAAAATAAAAAGCCCCGAATTGCTCGGGACTTTTTATTGGTGCAGGCAATCAGCAGTGACTCACCGAAACGCCGGCACCACATGCCTGATAAACAACTCCAGCGACTTCTTCTTCTCCTCATGCGGCAAGCTGTTGTCACACCAGAAGCTGAACTCATCCACCCCCAGTTCCTGGTAATACTTGATCCGCGGAATGATCTCCTCCGGCGTACCAATCATCGCCGTCTTGTGCAAACTCTCCAGCTCAAACTCAGGACGCCCGGCAAACTTCTCTTCCGGGCTCGGCGCAAGGAAGCCATTGACCGGGGTTTGCTTGTTGCCGAACCACGCATCGAAGGTGCGATAGAACCGTGAGATGGCTTTCGCGCCGACTTTCCAGCCATCAGGATTATCGGCGGTGTGCACGTGGGTGTGGCGCAGCACCATCAGTTGCGGACGCGGTACGTCTGGATTGTTATCCAGGGCGGCCTGGAATTTGTTCTTCAGGTCGACGACTTCTTCGTCACCTTTCATCAGCGGCGTGACCATCACGTTGCAGCCGTTGGCCACGGCGAAGTTGTGCGAATCCGGGTCGCGGGCGGCGATCCACATCGGTGGATTCGGCTTCTGGATCGGTTTCGGCACGCTGGTGGAGGTGGGGAATTTCCAGATGTCACCATCGTGGGCGTAGTCGCCTTGCCACAGGGCGCGGACCACCGGGACCATCTCGCGCAGGGCCTGGCCACCGGCGGAGGCGGGCATGCCGCCGGCCATGCGATCGAATTCAACTTGGTAGGCGCCGCGGGCCAGGCCGACTTCCATGCGGCCGTTGC
Source organism: Pseudomonas sp. LF-5 (assembly GCF_037626295.1). Taxonomy (NCBI): domain Bacteria; kingdom Pseudomonadati; phylum Pseudomonadota; class Gammaproteobacteria; order Pseudomonadales; family Pseudomonadaceae; genus Pseudomonas; species Pseudomonas sp. LF-5. The sequence goes on along the minus strand of NZ_JARKMT010000001.1, from coordinate 1,270,167 downwards.
TGATGACGTCGAGCAACGCGCATTCCCCGGCTACGCGCAGCGGGTGCCAGAACGGCGCGATGATGGTGCCGGCGCCGAGGTGGATGGTGGTGGTTTTGGCCGCGAGGTAAGCGAGCAATGGCATCGGGCTTGGCGAGATGGTGTATTCCATCGCGTGGTGTTCGCCGATCCACACGGTGCTGAAACCACCTGCCTCGGCCATCAGGGTCAGTTCGGTGAGGTCTTCGAACAGTTGGCGGTGGCTGACGCTTTCGTCCCAGCGTTCCATGTGGATGAACAGGGAAAATTTCATGACGCTTCCTCGGATTTTTTGTTGTTGAGGCTACATGTGGGAGCGAGCTTGCTCGCGAAGGCGGTGTAACAGCCGGCATCTATGGCGATTGACAAGACGCCTTCGCGAGCAAGCTCGCTCCCACAGTTGTTATGCGTTGTTCTTTTATCAGGCCAGGACGGGCAGGGCACCCATCTTGCCGTGGCAATACACCAGCGGCCCGGTGTGCTGCTCGGGCACTATCAGATTCTTCACCGCGCCGACCATGATCGCGTGGTCGCCGCCTTCGTATTCGCGCCACAGCTCACATTCGATGATAGCCGTCGCGTTGGCGAGGATCGGGTTACCCAGTTCGCTCAAGGTCCATTCGATGCCTTGCGCTTTGTCTTTGCCTTTGCGGGCGAAGGCGTAGGCTTCGCTTTGCTGGCCGCCGGACAGGACGTGGATGGCAAAGCGTTTATTTTTGATCAGCACCGGGTAGGAATCAGAACTGTAGTTGGGGCAGAACAGCACCAGCGCCGGGTCCATCGACAGCGAGCTGAACGCACTGGCAGTCAGGCCGACGATCTGACCGTCATCGTCCAGGGTGGTGATAACGGTTACGCCGGACGGGAACGAGCCCATGACTTGTTTGTAGATGGCGGCATCGATCATTGGACGATCCTCGGGTGTTGTGACGCTGTTTTTATGTGTTTGTTGGTCTGATGGTATACCAGTATTTAATCTTTGCAAGGGCTTTTAAGCTGAACCGATAAATGTGCCGCGTTCGTCGGAAACTCAGCATTTACTGGGCTTTCGCCTGGTCGCAAAGCCGTGATATCAGGGAGGATGACGCATCAGATAGCGTCGCAAACTACGGATCAGTCTTGTGAATTGTTTGGAATACCATAATATGGTCTGCATCTGAGAGGTGGCCAGAGAGTCCCCCCGGTTTGGCTTCATACAACGATAAGAACAGACAAACTCGAGTTCATGCATATGTCCCAGATGTCCCGGCAAGATCCGTTGATCGAGAATCATACGGTCGACTACGTCCCACTCGCGGAACGCCACGGGAAGGCCCGCGACCTTTTCACCCTTTGGTTCAGCACCAACATTGCGCCACTGCCCATCGTCACCGGCGCCATCGTGGTTCAGGTGTTTCATCTCGACTTGTTCTGGGGGCTGCTGGCGATTGCGCTGGGGCACCTGATCGGTGGCGTAGTGATCGCACTGGCCTCGGCGCAGGGGCCGCGCATGGGCATTCCGCAGATGGTGCAGAGTCGCGGCCAGTTCGGTCGTTACGGCGCGCTGCTGATCGTGTTCTTCGCCGCGCTGATCTACATCGGTTTCTTTATCTCCAACATCGTGCTCGCCGGCAAATCCATCGTCGGCATCGCGCCGTCGGTGCCGGCGCCGTTGAGCATTCTCATCGGTGCACTGGCGGCTACGGCGATTGGCGTGATCGGCTACAACTTCATTCACACGCTGAACCGCATCGGCACTTGGGTGATGGGCAGTGCGCTGCTCGCCGGCTTCATCTACATCTTTGCCCACGACTTGCCGGCAGACTTCCTGACTCGCGGCAGTTTCAACCTGTCGGGCTGGCTGGCGACGGTGTCGCTGGGGATCATCTGGCAGATCAGTTTCTCGCCGTACGTGTCCGACTATTCGCGTTATCTGCCAGCGGATATCGGTATCGCCAAACCGTTCTGGGCAACGTACCTCGGGGCGACGCTGGGTACGATTCTGTCGTTCACCTTTGGTGCGGTAGCCGTGCTGGCGACGCCCGAAGGCACCGAGGCGATGACGGCGGTCAAGCAGTCCACCGGGTGGCTGGGGCCAATGCTGATGGTGCTGTTCCTGCTCAATATCATCAGCCACAACGCCCTTAATCTGTATGGCGCGGTGCTGTCGATCATCACCTCGATCCAGACCTTCGCCAGCCAGTGGACGCCGAGCATCAAGGTGCGTGTGGTGCTGTCGAGCGTGGTGCTGGCGGGCTGCTGTGTGGTCGCGCTCGGTGCCTCGGCGGATTTCATCTCCCAGTTCATCGGGCTGATTCTGGCGTTGCTGCTGGTGCTGGTGCCGTGGGCGTCGATCAACCTGATCGACTTCTACCTGATCAAGCGCGGCTGCTACGACATCGCCTCGATCTTCCGCGCCGATGGCGGGGTTTACGGGCACTTCAATCTGCACGCGATCATTGCGTACTTTATCGGCATCCTCGTGCAGTTACCGTTCGCCAACACCTCGCTGTACGTCGGGCCGTACGCCAATCTTGTCGAGGGCGCGGACTTGTCCTGGCTGGTTGGCCTGGTGGTCACCGTTCCGATGTATTACTGCCTGGCAACACGCGGCCAGACTCAGCAGAGCAGGGCGGCGAGGTTGGGTTACACCGACTGACCTGATCTGCTTCAACGCAATGCCCGGTCATTTGCCGGGCATTGTTGTTTCCGCATCCCGGTGGTCATTCAAATTGGCCACAACGATCCCCTTTTGGCCTATCCCCCACTGTGCTCCGGCTACGCTGTCAGCAAGAATCAAAGCCACAACCAGACGCTGAACCTTAATTCCTTGGCTGCCTTTACAGCCGCTGCCGTGTACAGAACATAAAAACCATCGAACTCACGCTGCCTTTTGGGGAACAACCATGGTCACGATGAAACGTATTCTGGGCGCTACCGTGTGTGGGCTGACACTGTTGGCCAGTGCCGTGCAGGCTGAGCAGCGCGAACTGCGGGTGTACAACTGGGCGGATTACATCCTGCCGTCGGTGCCCAAGGATTTCGCCGCGAAAAGCGGTATCAAAGTGACCTGGGACACCTTCGACACCAACGAGTCGCTGGAAGCCAAATTGCTCACCGGCAACTCCGGTTATGACCTGGTGGTGCCGTCGAACCAGTTCCTTGAAACGCAGATCAAGGCTGGCGTGTTTCAGAAACTGGATAAATCGAAACTGCCGAACTGGAGCCACCAGGATCCGGAACTGTTGAAACTGCTGGGCAAGAACGATCCGGGTAACCAGTACGGCGTGCCTTACATGGTCGGCACCGTGTTGATCGGCTTCAACCCGGCCAAGGTAAAAGCGGCACTGGGCGACAATGCGCCGGTGGACAGTTGGGATCTGGTGTTCAAACCGGAGAACATGGAAAAACTCAAATCCTGCGGCGTGGCGATGCTTGATTCGCCGACAGAAATCCTGCCGCTGGCCCTGCATTACCTGGGCCTCGATCCGAACAGCCAGAACCCCGCCGACTATGAAAAAGCCAAGGAGTTGATGCTCAAGGTTCGCCCGTACGTGACCTATTTCAACTCGGCCAAGTACATGACCGACATTGCCAACGGCGACATCTGCGTGGCCATCGGTTATTCCGGCAGCTTCTACCAGTTCGGCAACCGCGCCAAAGAAGCCGGCAACGGTGTGGTGGTCGACTGGCGCTTGCCGAAAGAAGGTGCGCCGATCTGGTTCGACACTTTCGCCATTCCGAAGAGCGCGAAGAACGTCGCCGAGGCCCATGAATTCCTCAATAACCTGCTCGATCCGAAAGTGATTGCACCGATCAGCGACTTCCTCGGTTACCCGAATGCGAACAAGGATTCGATGCCGCTGATCAACAAGGAAATCACCGGCAACCCGAACCTGACACCCAGCCCTGAAGCGCTGAAAAACCTCTACGTCGTGCAACCGTTGCCGCAGAAAATCGAGCGCGTGCGCACCCGTGTGTGGACCAGTATCAAGTCTGACAAATAGATATGGACTGAACGAAATCCCTGTGGGAGCGAGCTTGCTCGCGAAGGCGTCGGATCATCCAGCATCATCGTTGAATGACACACCGCTTTCGCGAGCAAGCTCGCTCCCACAGGTTTTTATGGCGTGTCATTCCGTGCTGCGTTCGGTTTCTCTGGTCATCACCAGACTCAGCAGCACCGACCCCAGAATCACCCCGCCCACCACCGCCAGCGACCACTCCACCGGCATGTGCAGCCACGGCATCAAGACCATCTTGCCGCCGATGAACACCAGCACCATCGCCAGTCCGTACTTGAGCAGATGGAAGCGGTCGGCCATGTCTGCCAGCAGGAAGTACAGCGCCCGCAGACCCATGATCGCGAAGATGTTCGAAGTGAAGACAATGAATGGATCGGTGGTGACCGCGAAGATTGCCGGGATGCTGTCGACCGCGAACATCAGGTCACTGGCCTCGATCAGCACCAGCACCAGGAACATCGGAGTAGCCCAGCGCACGCCGTTCTGCAGGACGAAAAACCGTTCGCCATGAAAGCCGCTGGTGATGCGCATATGCCCGCGCACCCAGCGCAGCAACGGATTTTTTTCCAGATCGGGTTGATGGTCGGCAAACACCAGCATCTTGATCCCGGTAATGATCAGGAACACGCCGAAGGCATACAGCAGCCACTCGAACTGCGACACCAGCCACACCCCGGCAAAAATCATTACCGCCCGCATCACAATGGCGCCAAGCACGCCGTACAACAGCACCCGCCGCTGCAACTCGGGTGGCACGGCGAAGTAGCTGAAGATCATCACGAAGACGAACATGTTGTCGATCGACAGCGATTGTTCGATCAGATAACCGGTGAGGAATTCGAGGGTTTTCTGTCGGGCGATGTCAGCGCCGAACGCGCCATGCAGGTACCACCAGAGCAGCGCCGCGAAACTCAGTGCCAGCAGGCACCAGGCGATGACCCAGGACAAGGCTTCGCGAACCGACACCCGATGCGCCTTGCGCCCACCGAAGACAAACAGGTCCAATGCCAGCATGGCAAGCACGAAGACGATGAAGGCGCCCCACATCCATGGTTCGCCGATATTGATGTTTGTGGCTGGCATGTCGCGCTCCCTGTCTATTCTTGGATTGGGGTCAGACGTGGCCATGCTAACGACGGGTTTGTGCCAAAGAAAAATCGTTTATTTCTGCGCAACAGTTCGTTAATAACGAAGTATCGGGGCTTCAGCGGCGGCAGTTACGTGCTAGTGCAGAAGTACCTGCACAACATGACGGCCTGAAATGCGCTGAGCGTCGAGGCGCAGGAACGGGTGATCGGACGCAAGAAGCTCTCGGACATCGAACTGGACGACTCGGTCAAACCGAGCACTCCCCCAGTGCGCTGACCACCCTCACCAAGGCAGACGGCGAGGAAGTGAAAATCCTGCGCGACAACATGCCGTTCGGCCGGCCTGGGGCAGGGGAGTTCGGCACGTTCTTCATTGGTTACGCACGTTCGCCCGAGCCGATCGAGCAGATGCTGGGGAACATGTTTGTCGGCAAGCCACCGGGCAACTACGACAAGTTGCTGGATTTCAGCACGGCCGTGACTGGCAGTTTGTATTTCGTGCCGTCTGCTGACTTGCTGGAGGAACTGGCCGAGCGTTGATCAGCGAAAGAATTCCCCCGGTGTTTCGCCGAACTGTTGGCGAAATGCGGCGATAAACGCCGACGTCGAGTCGTAACCACAGGCCAGCGCGACGTCGGTGACGCGCTCGCCTTTTTCCAGTGGTGTCAGTGCGCCGAGCAACCGCAGGCGCTGGCGCCAGGCGCGAAAGGTCAGGCCGGTGTCGCGCAGGAACAGCCGGGTGAGGGTCTTCTCGGTGACACCGAACTTCTCGCTCCAATGACTCAGCGTGGTCTGCTGTTCCGGGTGTTGCTCCAGGCTCTGGTAGATCTGCTTCAAGCGGGCGTCTTGCGGCAACGGCAGCATCAGGTCGATCTGCGGCGCCTCGGCCAGTTGATCGAGGATCACTTGGGCCAGACGTCCATGCGGGCCACTCTGCTCGTATTCCACCGGGACTTCGCTGAACGCACGAATCAATTCCCTGAGCAGATCGCTGACGCCCAGCACATGGCAGCGCTCAAGCGCCCATCCGGCGACGCTGCAATCGATGTAGAGGCTGCGCATTTCCGTGTGCGGCGAGCTGAACACCCGATGCGGCACACCCGCCGGAATCCATACTGCGCGCTCGGGCGGGGCGACGAAGCGGCCCGCGCTGGTCTGTATTTCCAGAACCCCCTGAATCGCGTACGACAACTGCACCCACGGGTGGCTGTGGCGCCGGGTCAGGGCACGATTGGGCAGCGATTCGGTGCGCCCGTAGAGTGGACGCGGCAGGCTGGGCAGCCCGGGAATGCTGCGCCGGACGCTTTTGTCATGTCCTTTAGGCGGCATCTTGTGGCCCTTCGGCGTTAGTCGGTAATTGGCTGTCACGTTAGAGTCGTCGACACGCCCTGGCAACCCCCGGATAGACAGACCATGACTCGCCCAAGATTCCTGCCCGACAACTTCACCCTGACATTGATCGGCGTAGTTCTGCTCGCCAGTTTCCTGCCCGCCAGCGGTCAGGTCGCGGTCGGCTTCGGCTGGCTGACCAACATCGCCATCGCCCTGCTGTTTTTTCTGCACGGCGCCAAACTCTCGCGCGAATCGATCATCGCCGGTGCCGGGCATTGGCGCCTGCATCTGTTGGTATTCGGCCTGACGTTTGTGTTGTTCCCGATTCTCGGTCTGGCGTTAAAACCGCTGTTGTCGCCGTTGATTGGCGACAAGCTGTACATGGGCATGCTTTACCTGTGCGCGTTGCCCGCCACAGTGCAGTCGGCGATCGCTTTCACCTCGTTGGCGCGGGGCAACATTCCGGCGGCGATTTGCAGTGCGGCGGCATCCAGCCTGTTCGGGATTTTCCTCACGCCGTTGCTGGTGACGCTGTTGCTTGACGTCCACGGCGACGGCGGTTCGACCCTCGATGCGATCCTGAAAATCAGCGTGCAACTGCTGTTGCCATTCATCGCCGGGCAGATCGTCCGGCGCTGGATCGGCGCGTGGGTCAGCCGCAACAAGAACTGGCTGAAATTCGTCGATCAGGGTTCGATTCTGCTGGTGGTCTACGGTGCATTCAGCGAAGCGGTCAATGAAGGCATCTGGCATCAGATTCCGCTGGTCGATCTGTTGGGACTGGTGGTGGTCTGCTGCATCCTGCTGGCGTTGGTGCTGCTGGCCTCGACCCTGCTGGGCAAGGTGTTCGGCTTCAGCCAGGAAGATCGCATCACCATACTGTTCTGCGGTTCGAAAAAGAGTCTGGCGACCGGCGTGCCAATGGCTCAGGTGCTGTTTGCCGGGAGCACCATCGGCGTGCTGATTCTGCCGCTGATGCTGTTCCATCAGATTCAGCTGATGGTCTGTGCGGTGCTGGCGCAGCGCTATGCGAAACGGCCGGAGTCGGTGCCGGAGTTGATGGCGCAGGTGGACCCCTAGTTCGCCACGCCGCTTGTCTAAGGCATTGTGTCAAAGCGTTGCAGCAGGGGATTGCTATGAAATAGCGTCCCCTCGCGAGCAGGTTGCTCTGCTGAATATCTCCAAATAACTCAAAATTAATCAATGAGTTATCACTCATCTGTGGGTACATGAGACATTTTGTTTCTGAAATATTATGAAAAAATAATTGGGGGAAGGGGTTGCCACGACTCGGGTGGCTGTTTAGGATCCAATCTTCGCAAATATAACAAGTCTGGGCAGGAAGCTCAGCCGCATGGGATTTATATGGATATTATCGCCCCCAACTTTCTATTCTCTTAGTGGTCATTCGCGAACACCGCGAAGATTGACTGCGCTCTGCCAATACCTCTTTACGATGGATAGCGCTTCGCACTTGCGAAGGGTTGCGCCTGCATTGGATACAAACTTACGTAAAGGATTCTACGTATGAAAACAATAAATCGAATCGTGATAGTCGGATTTGGAAGTATCGCTCAGGCCTTGTTGCCTCTGTTGGTTGAGCGATATCAGGGCGACATTGTTATCTTTGACAAAGAAGTGGATGTCTCAAGGCAGGCCATTGCGCAAGAGTACTCGGCGTCATTGATTAAGAAGTTGATTACGCCGCATAACTTTGTAAGCGTGATAAGTCCTTATCTCGGCGAACAGGTGTTTTTGCTGAATCTGGCTGTTTCGGTTTCCAGTGAAGCATTGATCGACCTTGCTCAGCGCCACGACTCGCTCTATCTGGATACTTGCATTGAGCCCTGGGAATATAGCGCTGATGTCGATTCGAATCTGGCGAGCAACTTTTCCCTGCGCGAAGGACTCAAGCGCTTTGCCAAACAGCGAGCGGTTGACCGCGCAACGGCCGTTGTCGCCCATGGTGCCAATCCCGGCTTTATCTCGGTGCTGCTGAAAAAGGCATTGACGCAAATGGCTGCGGTCAATGGCGTCGCCTTTGAAATCTCGCACCCTCAAGACTGGGCCAGACTGGCCGAGCGCCTGGGTGTCAGGGTGATCCAGATTTCCGAACGCGATACGCAAGTCACCGGCAAGGAACGCTCCGAACAGCTCTTCATGTGCACCTGGTCGGTGGACGGCCTGATCACCGAATGCCTGCAACCGGCGGAAATGGGCTGGGGCAGCCATGAGACCCGGCTCCCTCAGGGCGCGATTCGCAATGACTATGCGATTGCCATGCGAGAGCAAGGGCGCGAAGTCAAAGTCAAAAGCTGGTCACCCAATTACCTCGACTTCGCCGGTTACTTGTTGACTCACAACGAATCGCTGTCGATTGCCGAATACTTGACCCTCGGCGACAGCCGCAACCCCAGCTATCGCCCCACGGTTTATTACGCCTATCACCCTTGTGATCAGGCCGTGGCTTCCATGGCCCTGCTGAGCGAGGGCAATGAAGACCGGGTATTGACCAAGGAAGTCTTGAAGGACGGCATTGTTTCCGGCATCGACGAACTGGGTGTGTTTCTCATCAGTGACCAGTATCCGTCCGTGTGGATGGGCTCGAACCTGTCTATTGGCAAGGCACGGAAAATGGCCAAGTACAACAGCGCCACCAGTTTGCAGGTGGTGTCCAGCATTGTCGCCGGTATGGCGTGGGCACAGGCCAATCCTCACGCCGGGATTCTGGAGAGTGAAAGCCTGGACTGGGAATTCGTCTACGGCATCGTTGAGAAATACTGGCAGCCGATGGTTTTTCAGCAGATCGACTGGCGACCCGTTGCTGGCGATAGCACGCTGTCGTTTGGCAGCTTTCTGATCTGACTGTTTTCTGGTTCTCGTTCAATCTATCAAGGAAGAATGTATGTCGATGGCAATCGGCGCGATCACGCGCACCACACCCGATGCTTCTGCGGTCTTGTCCGGATTCAGTTTTCCTGCCGTGGATCTGACGGCGTCGGATCGTCAGGAATGGAAGGAGATATTTTTCGATTCGGTGATCACCGAATATGACGCGCGGCGGTTGTACTGGTACCTCGAGGGCAATTACCCGGAAGTCTTCAACTGCATGGAAGACGTGCTCAACCCCTGGCTGAAAGATGAAATTGATCACGCCTATGGTTTCGCGCTGATTTACGCGTCGTATTCCGCTATTCCTTTTGATGAGGTGTCACTCAGTGTCGAATTGAGGAAACCGGATTTCAGCATTGTCGATGCCATCGCCGCCGATCCGTTAAAGCTTCTGGTGACTCTGGCCTATGACGAAATCATCACCACCCACGTTTACCACCGCAGCATAGAAAGTTACGACCGCTTCAATTCGCAACAACTATCGGCGTGGATACGCAAAACCAAGAAGGATGAAGTGACGCACTTCTTTGCCTTCGTGAAAAAAGCCAGAGAGTTGTTCCCGCATAGACTGCAGGAGGTGCCGGGGATACTGGAGGACATTTTCCGTGTGGACTTCGAGAAGCCCAGTTACACAGGAACATTTGTTCTGGATCACAACGCACCGGATTTTCCGATTTCCAAACAGGAAATCAAGGACATGATTATTCCGGCAATCATAAAAAAATTCAGTGAATGAATACCGTGAGACAGGGAGGAAAATGGCATGGAAGCGGCTTTCTTAAAAAAGCGTAATTGGAGTTCCAGGGCGATTTTTGAGGATATCGCGGCCAGTGGATGGACCAATCCAGGCATTGATCCTTCCTTTAAAGCGTTCTTTATGGCCGACCTCGTGTCTGAGTACGATTCGGTCAATCTTTATAATTTTCTGTACGCCAGGCGCAAAGAGTTCTCCCCTTATTTTGTTCAGTACCTGGATTTCTGGTACGCCGACGAGCGTAACCATGCCGACGGATTCTTTGAGCTGAACCGCCTGGTTTTTGGCGCGCCCGAAAGTGACCTCATCAATGACCTGAAGGACCGCGTTGGCGATTTTTCAGGCCTGGAAGACATTCTCTCCTGCGAGTTCAATCTTCTGCTGTTGTTTGCCTATGACGAGTACGTTTCGGTGAAAACCTACAAGAAAGACACGTTCTATCAGGACTTTGGCCATCCTGGTTTCAATGTGTGGATCAAGAACCTGATTGCCGATGAAGCCATTCACTTTGGCAATGCCGTGAAAATTCTGAAGACCTTTCACGCCGATAAACTCGATCAGGCGCAAAGCGTGTTGCGCCGGATCGGTGGTTTTGAAGGAGGGGAATACAAGAACACGTTTCTGTTCGATCACGACGGCCCGCATTTTCAGCTGGACAGTGACGAAGTGGGCAGCGTCGTCATTGACGAAATTCTTTCAATCTTGCAAAAGAGGTCTTTGTGAAAAAAGAACATTACATAGTCGTGGCTCTTTTGCTGATGGTCTTTGGCGAGATTCTGACCATTTACAGTGAGGTCTATGCCTCGAAACTGCCGGGCAGGGTCATGGAGACCCCCGGCATGTTTATCAAGCCGATGTTCTTGATCTGCATCGCCGGTATCAGCCTGGTAATGGCGTATTGGCTGGGTTATCAGGGGACCGGGAATATCTGGGTGGTGACCGTCGCCTCGTTGACCCTGCTGCTGGTGCTGGAACCCATTGTGATCTACGCCATGCTTCGCGAGTTGCCGGAGCGTGGCGCATTGATCGGCTTCATCCTCGGCGCCGCCGGATTGATTTCAACCGTGGCACTTTAAGCAAAAGGAGATTGTTGATGTTGACTCAAGAGCAGACCAAAACCTGCACGGTATGCGGTTATGAATATGATCCGGCGATCGGTGATCCGGAAAACGGAATTGCCCCCGGAACTGCCTGGCAAGACGTTCATGACGATTGGCTGTGCCCGGACTGCCAGATGCCAAAGACGGATTTTGAGTGACACGGTAAGGCGCGCCGAAGGTCGCGGGAGTCTTTTCAGGCACAGTTGGAGGGTTATGAGTCCGGCGCAGTTTTGGTGAAGGCCTCGACAGCCTGTGGCAGCGGGCTTGCCCAACAAGGCTGCGCAGGATCGACCGGGTTTGGCAGGGATCGCCATCCAGAGCTGGTGCGGCGGGGCGCTCGACGGGCGTTAGGCGTTTCGCTTTCTGTGCAGCTTCGGCAAGGTTGAAATCAGTCTAAAAACACCCGGAAGGCGCGTCTGGCCTTTGCTAGGCTCAAAGGTGTAGGTGAAGACGCAGACTGATGCGCAATCGGATAGCAAGGGGACGTGGGGCGCGTTCCGAAGGGTACACGGTTAGAAAGATCTCCGCGCTGAGATCCAGCCCTTACGCCGTGTGAGGCAGCAAAGCACCGCTCTTTTTCCATGGTTGCTTTTGTACTGTGAGAGGCCCGATAAACCTTGTAAGCCAGAGACCAGCACTGGCCACCTACTCGAACACCAAAGCCCGCATCGCGCGGGCTTTGTCGTTGTGGCAGGACTAGATTTTCGTCAGGGCGTACGCCAGGTCGGCGCGCAGGTCTTCAAGGTCTTCGACGCCCACCGACAAACGCACCAGTCCATCGCCGATGCCGAGTCTGGCCCGGGTTTCAGGTGGAATGGTTGCGTGGGTCATGATCGCCGGATGCTCGATCAGGCTCTCGACGCCGCCCAGGCTCTCGGCCAGAGCGAAGATCTTTACGTTCTCGAGGAAGCGCCGCGCACCGGCCAGATCGCTGTTCAGATCCACGGAAATCATCCCGCCGAAACCGCGCATCTGTCGCTTGGCCAGTTCATGCTGCGGGTGCGAAGCCAGCCCCGGGTAGTAGACACGTTTGACCTGCGGCTGCTGCTCCAGCCACTGCGCCAACGCCAAGGCATTGCTGCAATGGCGTTCCATGCGCAACGCCAGGGTCTTTACCCCGCGCAGGGTCAGGAACGCGTCGAATGGCCCGGCAATCGCGCCCACGGCGTTCTGCAGAAAGCCGAGTTTTTCCGCAAGTTCGGCATTCTGCCCAACCACCGCAATGCCCCCGATCACGTCCGAGTGACCATTGAGGTACTTGGTGGTCGAGTGCAGCACGATGTCGAACCCCAGCTCCAGCGGCCGCTGGATATACGGGCTGGCAAAGGTGTTGTCGGCCACGCAGATGATCCCGCGTGCGCGGCAGATACGGGCAATGGCGGTCAGGTCCGACAGGCTCAGCAGCGGATTGGTCGGGGTCTCGACCATGACCATGCGGGTGTCGTCCTGCAGTGCGGCTTCGAACGCCGACAGATCGGCCAGATCGACATAGCTGAAACGATGCCCGGCGCTGCGCTGGCGCACCTTGTCGAACAGACGGAAGGTGCCGCCATACAAGTCATTGCCGGAAATGATGTGCGAACCGGCCTCCAGCAATTCCAGCACCGTGGAAATCGTTGCCAGCCCAGACGCGAAGGCAAACGCCCGGGTGCCACCCTCCAGATCCGCGACACAGCGCTCAAGGGCAAAGCGTGTCGGGTTGTGCGAGCGCCCGTAGTCAAACCCCTTGTGCACGCCAGGGCTGTCTTGCAGGTACGTGGAGTTGGCGTAGATCGGCGGCATCAACGCGCCGGTGGTCGGGTCCGGCGCCTGCCCGGCGTGAATCACCCGGGTCGCGAAGCCTTGGGATTTGTCGTCGTGCTGACTCATGCGAGGGATCTCCGTAATTGGTTGAGCATGTCGGTGCGGGTGATCAGGCCGTGGAAGCCTGAGGCGTCGGCGATGATCGCGACGAGGCCACGGCTGAGCACCGCTTCCAGCTCGGCCAGGGTGGCGCCGGGAGCGAGGGTTTGCAGTTTGTCGGTCATCACGCTGGAGACCGACTGGCTGAAGCGTGCAGCGTCTTCGTGCACGCCGAGCAAAATGTCCGATTCGTCGATGACGCCGACCAGTTGCTTGCCCTCCACCAGCACCGGCAGTTGCGAGACGTCCGCCAGACGCATGCGCTGAAACGCGGTCAGCAGCGTGTCGCCGGGGCCGACGCTGATCACGCGGCCGTCCTCGAAACGCCGTGCGATCAGATCGCGCAGGTCGCCATAACCCTTGCGCTGCAACAGGCCCTGATCGGTCATCCACTGGTCGTTGTAGACCTTCGACAGGTAGCGCGTGCCGGTGTCGCAGACGAAACTGACCACGCGTTTGGGCTCAGTCTGTTCGCGGCAATAATGCAATGCGGCCGCGAAGAGGGTGCCGGTCGAGGAACCTCCGAGAATGCCTTCGGCCTTGAGCAACTGGCGGGCGTGATCGAAGCTTTCTTCATCGCTGATTGAATAGGCGTGGCGCACGCTGGAGAGGTCGGTGATCGACGGGATGAAGTCTTCACCGATGCCTTCCACCGCCCAGGAACCGGGCTTCGGCAGGGTGCCATCGCGGCTGTATTGAGCCATCACCGAACCCACCGGGTCGGCGAGGATCATTTCCAGATCCGGCTGCACACGCTTGAAAAAGCGGCTCAGCCCGGTGAGCGTGCCGGCCGAGCCGACGCCGACCACGATGGCGTCCAGATCATGTTCGGTTTGCGCCCAGATCTCCGGTGCGGTACTGCATTCGTGGGCCAGCGGGTTGGCCGGGTTGTTGAACTGGTCGGCGAAGAACGCGCCGGGGATGTCTTTCGCCAAACGTGCCGCCACGTCCTGGTAATACTCGGGATGGCCCTTGCCGACATCGGAGCGGGTGATGTGCACCTCGGCGCCCATGGCCTTCAAGTGCAGGACTTTCTCGGTGGACATCTTGTCGGGTACCACCAGCACCACCCGATAACCCTTGGCGCGGCCGACCAGCGCCAGGCCCAGGCCAGTGTTGCCGGCGGTGGCTTCGACGATGGTGCCACCCGGTTGCAGGCGGCCATCACGTTCAGCCGCATCAATCATTGCCAGACCGATACGGTCCTTGATCGAGCCACCGGGGTTCTGCGATTCGAGTTTGAGAAACAGCGTGCACGGCCCGGTATCAAAGCGGGTCACGCGCACCAGAGGGGTATTGCCGATCAGCCCCAGCACGGCAGGGCGGGAGTCTTTTGACATCTCGTATTCCTTCGGTGAGTCATCGCGCTTCATGCGCAGGCAAACAGCTCATCTCGCAAGCAACATAGGCCCGGATGCCCACGCTCGCAACCCAAAAAATCCGCGATCCGCACGACATTTCCCTGTAAACGCTGCCGCAGCTGCATGAGTAAAACTTGTGATGATCACGATTAGAATGAGTTTGTCTCACCAAGGCCTGACCTCGACAATAGCCGCCATTGACACGATTCTGGAGTTGTTTGTTATGGCACTGGCCCATTCCCTTGGATTTCCGCGCATCGGCCGCGACCGTGAACTGAAGAAAGCACAAGAGGCGTTCTGGAAAGGAGAGCTGGACGAGACGGGCCTGCGCGACGTTGGTCGTGAGCTGCGCAAGGCGCATTGGGAGATTCAGAAGAACGCCGGCATCGAGCTGCTGCCGGTCGGCGATTTCGCCTGGTACGACCAGGTCCTGACTCACTCGTTGATGTTCGGTGTGATCCCTGAGCGTTTCCGCCCGCACGACGGCAAGGCAACGTTGCAAACCCTGTTCGGCATGGCCCGTGGCGTCAGCGACGCGTGCTGCGGCGGGGCTCACGCCGAGGAAATGACCAAATGGTTCGACACCAATTACCACTACCTGGTCCCGGAATTCAGTGTCGATCAGCAATTCCAGCTGGGCTGGGAGCAGTTGTTCGAAGAAGTCGAAGAAGCCCGCGCGCTGGGGCACAACGTCAAGCCTGTGGTGATCGGCCCGTTGACGTACCTGTGGCTGGGCAAGGCCAAGGGTAGCGAGTTCGACAAGCTTGAACTGCTTGATCGCCTGCTTCCGCTGTACGGACAGATCTTCGCGCGGCTCGCCGCGCTCGGCGTCGAATGGGTGCAGATCGACGAACCGATTCTGGTGCTCGACTTGCCGCAAGCGTGGAAGAACGCGTTCGAGCGTGCCTACAACCAGATTCAGCGCGATCCCCTGAAAAAGCTGGTTGCTACCTATTTCGGTGGGCTGGAAGAAAACCTCGGTCTGGCCGCCAACCTGCCGGTCGATGGACTGCATATTGACCTGGTGCGCGCGCCGGAACAGTACCCGACCATTCTCGATCGCCTGCCGGCCTACAAAGTGCTGTCGCTGGGGATGGTCAATGGCCGCAATGTCTGGCGCTGCGATCTGGAAAACGCCCTGGCGACCCTGCAACACGCCCATGAGCGCCTGGGTGAACGTCTATGGGTCGCGCCGTCCTGCTCGCTGCTGCACAGCCCGGTGGATCTGAGCCGCGAAGACAGTCTTGATGCCGAGCTGAAGAGCTGGCTGGCATTCGCGGTGCAAAAGTGCGAAGAAGTCGCGGTACTGGCGCACGCGGTCAAGGCGCCGGAAGCACCAAAAGTGCTGCGCGCATTGACGCAAAGCCGTTCGGTGCAGACCAGTCGCGCCGCGTCTCCGCGCATTCACAAACCGGCCGTGCAGGCCCGGGTGGCGGCGATCACCGCCAAGGACAGCCAGCGTCAGTCGCCGTTCGCCCAGCGTATCGCCAAGCAACGTGCCCGGCTGGACCTGCCGCTGTTCCCGACTACCACCATCGGTTCGTTCCCGCAGACTGCGTCGATCCGTCTGGCGCGGCAGTCGTTCAAGCAAGGCAAGCTGAGCGCGGCCGAATACACCGAAGCCATGCACAGCGAAATCCGCCATGCAGTGGACATCCAGGAACGGCTGGGCCTTGACGTGCTGGTACACGGTGAAGCCGAGCGCAATGACATGGTCGAGTACTTTGCCGAGCAACTGGATGGCTACGTATTCACCCGTTTTGGCTGGGTGCAGAGTTACGGCTCGCGTTGCGTGAAGCCGGCGGTGATCTTCGGTGACCTCAGCCGTCCGCACGCCATGACTGTCGAATGGATCCGCTATGCGCAGGGTCTGACCGACAAAGTGATGAAGGGCATGCTGACCGGGCCTGTGACTATGTTGATGTGGTCGTTCCCTCGTGAAGATGTCAGCCGCGAAGTGCAGGCCCGGCAACTGGCGCTGGCGATCCGTGACGAAGTGGTCGATCTGCAAGCGGCCGGGATCAGGATCGTGCAGATCGACGAAGCGGCATTCCGCGAAGGCTTGCCGTTGCGTCAGGCACAGTGGCAGCAGTATCTGGACTGGGCGAGCGAGGTGTTCCGCCTGTGCGCTGGCGGGGTGCACGACGAAACCCAGATTCACACGCACATGTGCTACAGCGAGTTCAACGATGTGATCGAGTCCATCGCGGCGATGGATGCGGATGTGATCACCATCGAGACGTCACGTTCGGACATGGAACTGCTCGACGCCTTCGAAGCCTTCGCCTACCCGAACGACATCGGCCCGGGCGTCTACGATATCCACTCGCCACGGATTCCGCAGGTCGCGGAAATGGCCGGTCTGCTGCGCAAGGCGGCCCGTCGCATCCCGGCCGAGCGCCTGTGGGTCAACCCGGACTGCGGCCTGAAAACCCGCGGCTGGCCGGAGACCGAAGCGGCGCTGGTGCACATGGTCGCGGCGGCGCGGCAGTTGCGCAAAGAGCTGGCGTAACGCTTGGTCCGCATGAAACACAGCCGTTGTGGAGCGGGCTGTGTTTTATGAATGAAATCGCAGGATCTGCGCACCATCGAACGGGTCTGTCAGGTAGTGCGCCTTGACTCCGAACGTTTCCTGTAGCCGCTGCGGCGTCAGCACTTCCAGCGGCTTGCCCAGAGCCACCAGCCGGCCGCGCTCCAGCACCGCCAGCCGATCGCATTTCAACGCCTGATTGAGGTCATGCAATGCAATCAGTGTGGTCACCGGCAACGCCTGCACCACGTTGAGGATCGTCAATTGATGCTGGATGTCGAGGTGGTTGGCCGGTTCGTCCAGCAGCAGGATTTGCGGGCGCTGGGCCAACGCTCGGGCAATGTGCACGCGCTGGCGTTCACCGCCTGACAAGTGACGCCAGACACGCGTGCGCAGGTGCAGCGCATCGACGTCGATCAACGCCTGTTCAACGATGGCGTCGTCCACCTGCGACCACGGCTGCAGCGCTGACAGCCACGGTGTGCGCCCCAGTGCAACGGCGTCGAATACGCGGATGCCGTCGTCGGTGTCGGCCTGTTGTTCGACCACCGCCAGTTTTTGCGCAATGCTGCGCCGGGGCATTTTCCCGAGGGGCTGGCCTTCGAGCAGAACCTCGCCAACGCTCGGCTCGCGCAATCCGGCAAGCAGTTTCAACAGAGTGGATTTGCCCGAGCCATTGGGCCCGACGATGCCGAGGGTCTCGCTGCGCTGGACCTCCAGGCAGACACCGTTAAGCAACTCGGCACCGCGCACCTTGAACGTCAGCCCGGAACAACTCAACACCGGGTTCATCGAGCCGATCTCCGGCCAACCAGGATGAGCGCAAACACCGGCGCGCCGACCAGCGCGGTAATCACACCGACCGGAATCACCTGACCCTTGATCAGGGTGCGCGACAGCACGTCGGCGGCAATCAGAAACACCGCGCCCCCCAATGCGCTGGCCGGCAGCAGACGGGCATGCCCGGTGCCGAGCAACAGACGCGCCGCATGGGGAATCACCAGGCCGACAAAACCGATCGAACCGACAATCGACACCATCACCGCCGTTACCAGCGCCGCGCAACCGATCAGCACAATCTGCACCCGCCGCACCGGTATGCCGAGGGACGCCGCCGAATCCGCGCCAAAGGTAAATGCATCCAGCGCGCGCCGATGCCACAGGCACACCAGCAAGCCGAACAGGGCCACCGGCACCGCCAGCCACACCGACGGCCAGCGCACGCCGCCGAGATTACCGAGCAGCCAGAACATGATGCCGCGCGCCTGCTCGGAACTCGCCGAACGGGTAATCAGAAACGCGGTGAGCGCATTGAACAGCTGCGAGCCGGCGATTCCCGCGAGAATGATCTGCCCGGTGCCGTTGGCCGAACCGCTGACACGGGCCAGCAGAATGACCAACACGAACGCCGTTACCGCGCCGACAAAAGCCCCGGCGGACAGCGAAATCGCCCCGGCCCCAATCCCGAGCAGCGCCACCATCACCGCGCCGGTCGAGGCCCCGGCGGAGATGCCGAGCAAATAGGGATCGGCCAGCGAATTGCGCAGCAGCGACTGCAAAATCACCCCGCACGTCGCCAGACCGGCACCGCACGCGGCGGCGACCAGGGCGCGGGTCAGGCGGTAGTTCCAGACAATGCCTTCGTCGATCGGATCGAGCGCATGCCCGGCGGTCCACAGCTTGTTGGCCAGCACTTTTAGCACCACGTCCGGAGCAATCGAGGTCTCTCCGATGGCGACCCCCGCGAGCACGGCGATCAACAGTGTCGTCAGGGCCAGTAGTGCGCGGATCAGGCTTTTATTCATTGCGACAGGTCATAGCCGTTGAGGGCCGTGGCCAGTTGCTCGATGCCATCGAACGTGCGCAGGCTGGCCTGCATGGCCAGGGCGTCGAGAATGATGATGCGGTTGTTTTTCACCGCGTCCATGTTGCGGGTCACCGGGTCGCTGCGCAGGAAGGCGAGTTTCTTCTGATAGTCGTCAGCGGGGAAGCGCCGGCGATCCATGCGTGCGATGACGATGAAGGTCGGGTTGGCCTTGGCGATGGTTTCCCAGCCGACCGTCGGCCACTCTTCATCGGATTGCACTACGTTGCGTACGCCGAGGGTACTCAGCATGAAGTCGGGAATGCCTTTGTGTCCGGCTACGAAGGGCTCGATGTCCATCTGCGCACTGGAGAACCAGACCACGGCACTTGCGTCTTTCAATTGTTTGCCCTGAGCCGTGGCGACTGATCGGGCGAGGCTGGCCTTGAGTTGTTCATTGAGCTGCTGGCCGCGGTCCTGCACATCGAAGATTTGCGCCAGTTGGCTCACGCTCTTGTAAATCGTGTCGATGCGAAACGGCGCCAGCCGGGTACCGTCGGCGCCGACGAGGTTGTCCTTGGCTTCGCAATCGGAGGGCAGCAGGTACGTCGGAATCTTCAGCTCGTGAAACTGCTCGCGCGTGCCCACCGCACCTTGTGGGCCAACCATCCATTCCAGCTCCACGGCGACCAGTTCCGGGCGCTTGCCGATCACCGCTTCGAAACTCGGCTCGTTATCGGCCAGGCGTTCGATCTTGTCGTTCTGCGCCTTGTACGTGGCCAGCACGTCGTTGAACCACAGCGAGGTGCCGACCACCTTGTCGCCCAGGCCCAGGGCGTAAAGCATTTCGGTGCCAGCCTGGCCGATGGTGACGGTGCGCGTGGGAGCATGCTGGAAGGTCAGGGTGCTGCCGCAGTTCTCGACGGTCAGTGGATAGGTCGTCGGCGCTGCATGGGCGAGCGCGCAAAGACTCAGGCCGGTGAGCAGGATGGCAACGCGGGGCAGCAGCATGGGCAGTCTCCAGGGGAACCGTACGCAAGGCGGGGAGAGTACGGTCTGGAAACACACCAGCGAACGCAGTCATGGCAACAGCGCAAGGCTGCTGATCAAACGAAGACGCGCACGGCACGATGTCCTTCCCGGACACCCCGCCGGTTAGTAGTCACTGTGCCGGCAGGTCTCCTGACTGATGCGTCATCGCCCGTGCTCCGGCCTTCCCGGGTTCACCCAGTGGCAGTCGTGGAGCAGGCTCAGCACCTACAGTTGCGGGGGCAGTTCCGAACGATGCGCTGACGCACCTCGGATTCCCTATTAATTCCGTATGGAAACCGGCGGCGGCATGGTAGTCGATCGAGCCGCTTTAGGGGAGACGAATCTGCCGGAGGGGGATTAATGCTTGCTCATCAAACCGTGCAGTACGCCCAGGCGCAGGCCGGGTTCGGACGGCACCATCTGCGAAATGCCGAACACCTTGAACGCCGCCAGCATCAACACTAGGCCACCGGGCAGAATGCTCTGGCGGTGCGCTTGCAGGCCGGCGAGTTTCAGTTGCTGGACGTTCTTCACTTTCAGCAGCAGTAACGACAGGCGCAACAGCCCACCGTAGGTAATGCCGTCGTGGCCGAAGTCGTTCAGGCGATTGGCCTTGAGCACCTTGGCGAGCATGCGCGCGGTGCCGGAGGAGCCAATGGTTTGCTGCCAGCCTTGCGCGCGATAGCGGCGGGCGACTTTTTCAAATTGCAGGATGGCGACGCGCTCGGCTTCTTGCAGGGCACCGGGGGTAATGCGCCCATCGGGAAAATAGCGCGCGCCCAGCGTGCCGCTGCCGATGGCAATGCTTTCAGTCAGCAACGGTTGCGAGCCTTGGCCGAGGATCAGTTCGGTGGAACCGCCACCGATATCGACCACCAGACGCATGTCGTCGGCAGTCGGCAGTGCATGCGCCACGCCGGCATACACCAGCCGAGCCTCTTCATGTCCGGAAATGACGTCGATGTCAAAGCCCAGATGCCGCTCGGCGCTGGCGAGAAACAGTTGTGCATTGTCGGCTTCGCGCACGGCGCTGGTGGCCACCGCACGCACCCGACCCGCTTCGAACCCCCGCAGCTTTTTGCCGAACCGCGCCAACGCCTGCCAGCCGCGATCCAGCGCCAGGGTGTCCAGCGCGCCACCGTCAAACCCCTCGGCCAGGCGCACCGGTTCGCGCAAGGTTTTCACCTCCTGAATCATGAAGCCTTTGCGGCTGCGGACCGACTGGCCGATCATCATGCGAAATGCATTCGAACCCAAGTCGATGGCGGCAAACAGCGAGGCGTCTTCTTTCATGGGAGTCCTTGCAAAACGTCCGTCTCAAGGCTCAAGACGGTTTGCGAGGATTCTGCCGTGAAGTTGATGACATCCTGATGACGGCAGCGGGGCGGTTCGATGAATGTGCGCCTGTCATGACACTGTCATTATCCGGCGTCTATGCTGAGCCCAATACATCGCGTGTTCTTAAAGTTTTTGCTGCCTCTTTTGGCAGCTTTTTTTTGCCTGCGATTTGCCGCGCTACGTCCTGCAGTTTGTGTGCGTTTGCAATTTGGCGTAAGGCTTGGCTAATATACGATCCATATACATAGCGTATCGGATTCATATATGGGCATCGTAAAGATTTCTGAGGACATGCACGAGAACCTGCGCATCTCCAGCAATGCACTCAGCCGCTCGATCAACGCGCAGGCCGAGCACTGGATGCGCATCGGCATGCTCGCCGAGCTGCACCCCAACCTCGACCACAGCGCCATTTGCCGCTTGCTGATTCGCGCCGAACAGAACGGCGGGCTGGATCTGCAACAACTGACTCAGGAAGCCGTCAGCGCATGAGAAACCAGATCAAGATCAACACGCCCGCCGAGATCGCGCAATCACGCGCCGCCGGCCAACTCGCCGCTGAAGTACTGGCGATGCTGGTGCCGCATGTAAAGGCCGGTGTGACCACCGACGAACTGGATCGGCTGTGCAACGACTACATCGTCAATGTGCAGAAAGCGGTTCCGGCCAACGTCGGTTATCACGGTTTCCCGAAAACCGTCTGCGCTTCGGTCAACGACGTGGTGTGCCACGGCATTCCCTCGGGTACGCCGTTGCAGAATGGCGACATCGTCAACCTCGACATCGCGGTGATCAAGGACGGCTGGTTCGGTGATACCAGCCGCATGTACGTGGTCGGCGAGGCGACGCCTGAGGCGCAGCACCTGATCAACACCACCTATGAGGCCATGTGCGCGGGTATTCGGGTGGTCAAGCCGGGCGCCACATTGGGCGATATCGGCCATGCGATTCAGAGTCTGGCGGAGAGGGAAGGCTTCAGCGTGGTGCGCGAGTACTGCGGGCACGGGATCGGCAAGGTCTATCACGATGAGCCGCAGATTCTGCATTACGGTTTTCCCAATCAGGGCATGAAGCTCAAGGCAGGGATGATTTTCACTGTTGAACCGATGCTCAATGCCGGCAAGCGCCATGTGAAGAACATGGCGGATGGCTGGACCGTGCTGACCAAGGATGGCTCGTTATCGGCGCAGTGGGAGCACATGGTGGCGGTGACGGAGACGGGGTTTGAAATCCTCACGGCGTGGCCGGATGAGATTGAAGGCTACCGCGCCATCGTCTGATACCGCGTCGACTGTTTCCCTCACCCTGGCCCTCTCCCGGAGGGAGAGGGGACTGACCGGGTTGTTTGGACGAGTTACGCCGACCTGAGAGTGCTGCGTCGAACTCAGGTTTGAACAGCATGAAGATTGGCTCCCTCTCCCTGAGGGAGAGGGACTGATTGAGGTGTTCTTTCGAGGGACGCCGACTTGGGATACCGAGTCGAACCCGGATTTTGGGCAGCACGGAGATCGGCTCCCTTTCCCCCTCGCCCCCCTGGGGGAGAGGGCTGGGGTGAGGGGGTAAATCCCACAGACAACACGCTATCAGTGGGCGCCGGCCGCTTTGTTCAGGTCACTTTCGGTCCATTCGGTGTAGACGCAGGCATCAGCGGTGGCCCAGCGCACCCGCACCGGGTCGCCAGCCTTGAGCGGCATGCCCGCCGCCGATAGCGCTTTCACCGTCATCGACGTCCCGCCCGAAGTGACCACGCTGCAGGTCTGACTCTCCCCGAGGAACAGCACTTCCACGACCTTCGCTGACACTTCGTTCCAGCCCGCCGGCAGCGGTTCACTGATCGCTTGCGAAACGCTCAGCGCCAAGGCTTTCTCCGGCCGCACCATCAGCAACACATCCTGATCAATGTGCAACCCGGTTGTCAGTCGAATCGACAACGATTGCCCCTCAAAACTCGCTGCTGCATTGCCTTGCGCCTTGAGCTTGAGGAAGTTCGAATTACCGAGAAACGACGCGACAAACGCATTCGGCGGGTTCTGATACAGGTCATAACCGCTGCCCAGCCCGACAATCTTGCCGTGACTGAAAATCGCGATGCGTTGCGACAAACGCATGGCTTCTTCCTGGTCGTGGGTCACGTAGACGATGGTGATGCCCAGGCGCCGATGCAGCTGACGCAGTTCATCCTGCAAATCCTCACGCAGCTTTTTGTCCAGTGCACCGAGCGGTTCGTCCATCAACAGGATGCGTGGCTCGTAAACCAGCGCCCTGGCAATCGCGACCCTTTGCTGCTGGCCGCCAGACAGTTGCGAAGGGCGGCGATGGGCGAACTGTTCCAGTTGCACCAGTTTCAGCATCGCGTCGACACGCTTGTCACGTTCGGCGGCGGCGAGTTTGCGGATCGCCAGCGGGAAGGCGATGTTGTCGCGCACCGACAGATGCGGGAACAGTGAATAGCGCTGGAACACCATGCCGATGTCGCGCTTGTGCGGCGGCACGTTGACCAGCGACTGACCGTTGACCAGGATCTCGCCGCTGCTCGGTGTTTCGAAGCCGGCGAGCATCGACAGCGTGGTGCTTTTGCCCGAGCCGCTGGAGCCGAGAAAGGTCAGGAACTCGCCGTCCTTGATGTCCAGCGAGATGTTGTCCACGGCGGCAAAGTCACCGTAGTGCTTGTTCAGGTTACGCAGGCTGACCAGGGGTTTGTCGTTCTGCTGGGATGCGTCTTTGATCACGGCACTCATGTCGTACTCCTGGGCGCTCAGGCGCTGATTTCGTTGCGCCGGCGCAGGGCGGCGGCGATCACCATGACCAACACCGACAGGCCGATCAGCAGCGTCGAAGCGACGGCGATCACCGGGGTCAGGTCCTGGCGCAAAGTGGTCCACATTTTCACGGGAAGGGTTTGCAGGGTGGGGCTGGCCATCATCACGCTGAGCACCACTTCGTCCCACGAAACGAGGAAGGCGAAGAGGGCGCCGGCGACCATACCCGGACGGATCGCCGGGAACGTCACCTTGAACACTGCTTGCAGGCGCGAGGCACCGCAGATCACTGCGGCGTCTTCAATCGACTGATCGAACAGCTTCAGTGAGTTGATGATCGAGATGATGGTAAATGGCAGCGCGACGATCACATGGCTGACGACGAAAGCGAACATCGTCCCTGTGTAACCGAGCTTGAGAAACAGCGCGTATACCGCCACGGCGATGATCACCAGCGGCACGATCATCGGCAGGGTGAACAGGCCGTAGAGCATTTCCCGGCCAGGAAAACGCCCGCGTACCAGCGCAAACGCGGTCGGCAAACCGAGGGCCACCGCGCAGATCGTGGTCAGCACGGCCACCTTGAGGCTGGCCGCCGCGGCGTTCATCCAGTCGGCGTTGGAGAAGAACTGGCCGTACCATTTCAGCGTCCAGCCCGGCGGCGGGAACACCAGCCACTGCGAGGAACCAAACGACAGCAGGACAATGAACACGATCGGCAACAGCAGGAACAGACCGATCAGTCCGGTGGTTGCATACAAGCCGAAACGCATCCGCCGGCTCATGGCATTGGGAGTCAGGAGCATCTCGGCTTACCTCGCGTTGCTGGCGCCAACCGGGGACTCCGGCTGAAGCTTCAGGTAGAAGTAGAACAGCACCAGAGTGATCGCGATCAGCAATGCGGCGCCGGCACTGGCCAGGCCCCAGTTGAGGAACGATTGCACCTGCTGAATGATGAACTCCGGCAGCATCATGTTCTGCGCCCCGCCGAGCAGCGCCGGGGTGACGTAGTAACCGAGCGACATCACGAACACCATCAACCCGCCAGACGCCAGGCCCGGCCGGCACAGCGGCAGGAACACCCGGAAGAAGTTGGTCCACGGGCTGGCGCCGCAGATCGAGCCGGCCTGCAGGATCATCGGGTCGATGGCCTGCATGGTTGCCTGCAACGGCAGGACGATGAACGGGATCATGATGTAGCTCATGCCGATCACCACGCCGGTCAGGTTGTGCACCATTTCCAACGGCTGATCGATGATGCCCAGCGCCATCAAGGCCTTGTTGATCACCCCCGAGGCTTGCAGCAGCACCAGCCACGAATAGGTGCGGGCGAGCAGGCTGGTCCACATCGACAGCAGCACGATGTTGAGGATCCAGCGCCCCCAACCGCGTGGCACCAAAGTGATCGCCCAGGCCAGCGGAAAGCCGAGCAACAGGCTGAAAATCGTCACCAGTCCGGCCACCGAGAAGGTGTTGAGCAGCACCCTGGCGTACGCCGAGTTGGCGAACAGTTGTTCATAGTTGCCAAGGCCCGGGGTCGGTTCGAGCACGCCGCGCAACAGCAGGCCAATCAACGGCGCGAGAAAGAACAGGCCGAGGAACAGCAGTGCCGGTACGAGGTTGCCGGCGCCGCGCCAGCGTTGTTTGAGGGACGGGGCTTGCGCCATTGCACTCGCCTTGCCTGTGGCCGGACCGGCAGCGCTCGCGGCGCTCCCGGTGGCAGTGGAGGGACGGGACGCAGTGGCCGCCATTTTCATTTGACCAGCCATTCGTTCCACCGTGTCGCGATGGCTTGACCGTTCTTGGCCCAGTACGCGAAATCAAGAGTGATCTGATCCTTAGCGTAGGCAGTCGGCAGGTTCGGGGCCAGCACCGAGTCCAGGCGCGCCACGCTGTCGACGTTGACCGGGGCGTAGGCGGTCAGGTTGGAGAAGTCGGCCTGGCCTTTGGCACTGCTGGCGTTGGCCAGAAACTTCATCGCCGCGTCCTTGTTTTTCGAACCTTTTGGGATCACCAGAATGTCGGCCATGACCAGGTTCTGCTTCCAGCTCACGCCGACTGGCGCGCCGTCTTCCTGCAGGGCGTGGATCCGACCGTTCCAGAACTGGCCCATGCTCGCTTCACCGGAGGCCAGCAGTTGCTGCGACTGCGCGCCGCCGCCCCACCAGACGATGTCTTTCTTGATGGTGTCGAGTTTCTTGAAGGCGCGATCCAGATCCAGCGGGTAGAGCTTGTCAGCCGGCACCCCGTCGGCCAGCAGCGCCAGTTCGAGCACGCCGGGGCTTGGCCATTTGTACAGGGCGCGTTTGCCGGGGTAGGTCTTGGTGTCGAACAGGGCGCTCCAGTCCTGCGGCTTGTTGGCGCCGAGTTTGCCCTCGTTGTAGCCGAGGACGAAGGAGAAGAAGAACGAGCCGACGCCGTAGTCGCTGACGAAGCGCGGGTCGATCTTGTCGCGCTGGATGACTTTGAAATCGAGGGGTTCGAGCAGGCCTTCAGCCGCTGCGCGCAGGGCGAAGTCGGCTTCGACATCGACCACATCCCACTGCACGTTGCCGCTTTCGACCATGGCCTTGAGTTTGCCGTAGTCGGTCGGACCGTCCTGCACCACGGTGATGCCGCTGGCCTTGCTGAACGGATCGGCCCACGCCTGTTTCTGCGCATCCTGGGTGCTACCGCCCCAGCTGACAAAGTTCACACTCTCGGCGGCCATCGCGGCCTGGCCGGTCACGCTCAGCAGTCCCGCAAAAAGGATTGCGGTTGCAGCTTTGTTCAACACCATTTTTACGCCCTCATTGTTGTGTTTTTGAGCGGGCTTGCGTTGTTGCCCGCCTGTCGGGAGCAGTAGACGGGCGGTTTTTCAGGTCGTCCGGTCTATGGAATATCATATTATGGTATTCCAAACTTTGTGCAAGCACTTTGCCTTACCGGTTATCTGTTGATTATGGATTTTTGGATGTGCTCGGCATGAGATGAAGGGTGCACTGCAGATCCAGCCCCTCACCCCAGCCCTCTCCCAATGGGAGAGGGGGAAAGGGGGCCGATCTTTGTGTTGTTCAAAACCTGAGTTCGACTCGATATTTCAGGTCGATGGATAACGGGCCAACAACTCGGTCGGCTCCCTCTCCCTCGGGGAGAGGGCTGGGGTGAGGGCAGCTTCACTCGATAAACGGAATACTCTCGACCACTTCCAGGTCATACCCCGTCAACCCCGCATACTTCAGCGGCGGCCCAAGATGCCGCAGCTTGCCAACCCCAAGGTTCTGCAGAATCTGCGCCCCGGTGCCCACCTCCGAATAGATCCGCGATTGCGAACGACTGAACTGTCGCGGCGGCTGAGTCAGTTGTGGCACGCGCTCGAGCAACGCCTGCGACGATTCGTGATTGGCCAGCACCACGACAACCCCATGACCTTCAGCCGCGACCCGTTGCAGTGCCGCCCACAGCGTCCAGTTGCTCGGCCCGCTGTATTCGGCGCCGACCAGATCGCGCAGTGGGTCGATCACATGCACGCGCACCAGCGTCGGCTCTTCACGGCGCAGATCGCCCATGACCATCGCCATGTGCACGCCACCCTCAATGCGATCCTCAAAGGTGATCAGGCGGAAGGTGCCATGCACGGTGGGCAACTCACGTTCCCCAATGCGTTCGATGGTGTGCTCGGTGCTCAGGCGGTAGTGGATCAGGTCGGCGATGGTGCCGATCTTGATCCCGTGCTTGCGCGCGAATATTTCCAGGTCCGGGCGGCGGGCCATGGTGCCGTCGTCGTTCATCACTTCGACGATCACCGAGGCCGGGGTGAAACCGGCGAGGCGCGCCAGGTCGCAACCGGCTTCGGTGTGGCCGGCGCGGGTCAGCACGCCACCTTCCTTGGCGCGCAGCGGGAAGATGTGGCCGGGTTGCACCAGGTCTTCGGCACGGGCGTCTTTGGCCACGGCGGCCGCGACCGTACGCGCGCGATCAGCGGCGGAGATGCCGGTGGTGACGCCAACCGCCGCTTCAATCGACACGGTGAACGCAGTGCTGAACACGCTGCCGTTGGCAGGCACCATTTGCTCCAGGCCCAGGCGTTGGCAATGCTCGTCGGTCAGCGTCAGGCAGATCAGCCCGCGCGCTTCGCGGGCCATGAAGCTGATCGCTTCGGGCGTGCAGCAGTCGGCGGCCAGCAGCAGGTCGCCTTCGTTTTCCCGATCTTCGTCATCGACCAGCAAGACCATTTTGCCGAGACGATAATCTTCGATGATTTCTTCGATGCTGTTGAAGGCCATGCTGGACTCTCAGGGTTCGTTGGAAATATATTGGTATACCATAATACAAAATCAACAAAGAGGTCACTATGAAGGCGTACTGGATTGCCCACGTGGATGTCGCCGATGCCGAGCACTACAGCCAATACACCCAGCGTGCGCCGCAGGCGTTCGCCGAGTTCGGTGCAAAGTTTTTAGCCCGGGGCGGGCGCAGCGAAGCGCTGGAGGGCAGGCCTACCCCTCAGCGTAGCGTGGTGATCGAGTTCGAGAGCTACGAGCAGGCGCTGGCGTGCTACCACTCGGCGGCGTATCAGGAGGCGAAACGTTATCGCGAGGAATGGGCGAGGGCGGAAATCATCATCGTCGAAGGCATCACCCCACCCTGAAGCTCACAGCAGTGATCGTTCCTACGCTCTCGTTCCCACGCGGAGGGTGGGAACGATCAGGCAGGCAATGTCAGGGGGATTCAGCGGATAAAGTGGATCTTCCCACTGTCATCATTGCCCATGTAAATCCCATACACCCCGGCCTGACGCTCCTCGATATAACGCTCGAGGATCTGCCGGATCGCCGGGTAGTAGATCTGCTCCCACGGGATGTCTTCGGGGGCGAAGAATTTGTAGTCAAGGGTTTCCGGCCCGTACTGCCCGGTGATCTCCAGCGCGATGGCGCGGAAGATGATGTACACCTCGCTGATCGTCGGCACGCTGAAAATCGAGTACGGCGAGATGATTTCCGCACGCACGCCGCTTTCTTCCCAGACTTCGCGCAGCGCCGCCTGCTCGGTGGTTTCGCCGCTTTCCATGAAACCTGCGGGCAGCGTCCAGGTGCCCGGGCGCGGCGGGATCGCCCGTTGGCACAAGAGGTATTTGCCGTCCTGCTCGATGATGCAGCCGGCGATGATCTTCGGATTGACGTAGTGGATGTAGCCGCAGGCGCGGCACATCAGGCGCTCGTGCGTATCGCCCGGCGGCACCTGCTGACCGAGGTCAGGGCCACCGCATTTCGGGCAAAAGCTCGGGCTGAACATATCAGTGACCTATACGCGGTTCTTTCAGCGCGATCGGCAGGGTGATGTTCGGCGTGGCGCCGGTTTCTTCCTGTTTGCGCTTGAGGTAGTCGAGGGCCACGGTTGCGGCGGCACGTACGTGATCGACACAGGCCTGGTGCGCTGCCAGCGGATCGCCGCTCTTGATCGCCTCGACCATTTTTTCCATTTCGTGGTTACTCGCGCCGCGCCGGTTTTCCTGGGACACCGACGTCGCGCGCAGGTAGCTGATGCGCGCCTGCAACTGGCGCAGCTGCGTGGCTGCAACATGGTTGCCCGAGCCTTCGAGCAGCACGTCGTAGAAGCCCTGCACCGAGTCGATCACCTGTTGCAGTTCGCCGTCCTTGAGCGCCTTGCGGTTGTCGTCGAGGGCTTTTTCCAGGGCCTTGATGTCCTTGGCCTTGGCGCGCAGGGTGAACAGCTGGACGATCAGGCCTTCAAGCACACAGCGCAGCTCATAGATGTCGACCGCATCGGCCAGAGTGATGATCGCCACCCGTGGGCCCTTGGCATCGGCGAATTCCACCAGGCCTTCGGATTCGAGGTGACGCAAGGCTTCACGCACCGACGTGCGGCTGACACCGAGGCGGTCGCACAGATCGCGCTCCACCAGACGATCCCCTGGCATGAGCTGGAAATTCATGATCGCGCTACGCAGTTTATCCAGCACGATTTCGCGCAGGGTAACGGGGTTGCGATTGACCTTGAAGCTGTCGTCGAGTGGCTGGCGTTTCATGGGGTCCGCTCTTTAAGTTGGCTGTCCATGCCAGACGGGCATCTAAACAGCCGAGGGGTTAACTGGAGGCCTCGGCGTCGGCTTCGGCGAAGGCTTCACGGGCGAGCCGGAAACTGTCCACGGCTGCCGGGACGCCGCAATAAATACCGACCTGAAGCAGAATTTCGCGTATTTGCTCACGACTCAGGCCGTTACGCAAGGCGCCGCGCACATGCAGCTTGAGTTCATGCGGAC
This sequence comes from Pseudomonas sp. LF-5, assembly GCF_037626295.1. Classification (NCBI taxonomy): domain Bacteria; kingdom Pseudomonadati; phylum Pseudomonadota; class Gammaproteobacteria; order Pseudomonadales; family Pseudomonadaceae; genus Pseudomonas; species Pseudomonas sp. LF-5. The sequence goes on along the minus strand of NZ_JARKMT010000001.1, from coordinate 1,239,991 downwards.
GGTTCAGCGCCGAGATCATCGCCAGGTTGATCATGCTGCGCTCCTTGAGCGACAAGCCCTCGCGACCCCAGACATGGCCCCAGCAGTATTCAGTGACCATTTCCTGCAGTGGGCGGGTGAAGTCGTCGGCGTTCTCTATTGAACGCTGTACATAAGCTTCGCCGAGCACCTCAGTGCGGATTTTCAGGCCTTTTTCGTATTTGTCGTTACTCATATTCTTTGCCTCGCCTCAATCCCTGTGGGAGCTGGCTTGCCAGCGATGGCGGACTATCAGCCAACATCAATGTTGAATGTTAAGCCCTCATCGCTGGCAAGCCAGCTCCCACAGGGTTTTGCATTGTTGTCTCAGGCCAGGGTCGGCAGGGGACCGAGCTTGCCCTTGTGATAAATCATCGGCGTTACCGGTTGTTCGGGCAGGATCAGGTGTTTCACCGCGCCAACGATGATCGCGTGGTCACCACCGTCGTACTCGCGCCACAATTCGCACTCGATGATCGCGGTGGCCTTGGCGAGGATCGGGTTACCGAGTTCGCTCAGGTGCCACTCTATGTTCTTGGCCTTGTCCTTGCCTTTTCCGGCGAAGGCGTAGGCCTCGGCGGTCTGGTCGGCGGACAGCAAGTGGATCGCGAACTTCTTGCTGTCGCGCAGCACCGGGTAGGTGTCGGAGGCGTAGTTGGGGCAGAACAGCACCAGTGCCGGATCAATCGACAGCGCACTGAAGGCGCTGGCGGTGATGCCGACGATGCCGCCGTCCGGGTCGAGGGTGGTGACCACCGTGACCCCGGACGGGAACGAGCTCATCACGTCTTTGTAAATGCCGGGTTCGATCATGTCGCGGTACTCCTAGCGCATCACAAACGGATCAGGCATCGGCGCCTGAGAGAGGTTGATCCACACCGTTTTCAGTTCGGTGTAGGCCAGCACCGAGTCGATGCCGCTTTCGCGTCCATAGCCACTGTTCTTGAAGCCGCCGATCGGCGCCATCGCCGACACCGCGCGGTAGGTGTTGACCCAGATGATCCCCGAGCGCACGTCGCGGGCCAGGCGATGGGCGCGGCCCAGGTCGCGGGTCCAGATGCCGGCGGCAAGGCCAAACTGCGAGTCGTTGGCGATCGCCAGCGCTTCAGCTTCATCTTTGAAGCGAATCACCGAAGCCACAGGGCCGAAGACTTCTTCCTGCATGATCTTCATTGAGTTGCGGTCGCACTCGAACAGCGTCGGCTCGTAGAACCAGCCCTCGCCGAGATCGCTCGGACGCTTGCCGCCGGTACGCAACCGCGCGCCCTCGGCGATGGCATCGGCGACCAGACCTTCGACCACCGCCAGTTGCTGCGCGGTGGCCATCGGGCCCATCTCGCTGTGGTCCTCTTGCGGGTTGCCGATGCGAATGCGCTGGGCGCGTTCGACCAGTCGGTTGACGAACTCGTCATAGATTTCGTCCTGCACCAACAGGCGCGAACCGGACACACAACTCTGCCCGGACGCCGCGTAGATCCCGGCAATCGCGCCGTTGATCGCGCTGTCCAGATCGGCGTCGGCGAAGATGATGTTCGGCGACTTGCCGCCCAGTTCCAGCGACAGCTTGGCAAAGTTTTCGGCGCTGCTGCGCACCACATGCCGCGCTGTCGCCGCGCCGCCGGTGAAGGCGATTTTGCGGATCAGCGGATGGCGGGTGAGGGCGGCGCCGGTGCTCGGGCCGTAACCGGTGACGACGTTGACCACGCCCGGCGGAATTCCGGCTTCGAGGGCCAGGCGTGCCAGCTCGAGGATGGTCGCCGAAGCATGTTCGGACGGCTTGATCACGATGGTGTTGCCGGCGGCGAGGGCCGGGGCCAGTTTGATTGCGGTCAGGTACAGCGGGCTGTTCCACGGAATGATCGCCGCGACCACGCCCATGGCTTCGTGCACGGTGTAGGCGAACAGATCCGGCTTATCCAGCGGCAGGGTGCCGCCTTCGAGCTTGTCGGCCAGACCGGCGGTGTAGTGGAAGAACTCTGGCAGGTAGCCGACCTGGCCACGGGTTTCGCGGATCAGCTTGCCGTTGTCGCGGCTTTCCAGCTGCGCCAGTTGTTCCTTGTTCTCGGCGATCAAATCACCGAGACGCCGTAGCAGCTTGCCGCGTGCGGTGGCGGTGAGGCCGCGCCAGGCCGGGCTGTCGAAGGCCGTCTGCGCTGCTTGCACGGCGCGTTCGACGTCCGCTTCATCTGCGTCGGGCAGTTCGGCCCAGGCTTGCGCGCAAGCAGGGTTAAGGCTTTCGAAAGTCTTGCCGGAGAGGGCGTCGACCCATTCTCCGCCGATGCACATCTGGAAGCGTGCGAGTGTCATGCAACGATCCCCTTTATATGGTTTTGTCGGGCGTGTGCGTATTCGAGAAATTCCAGCAGCGTCTGGTTGACCAGGCGCGGCGACTCTACCGGCATCATATGCCGTTGCTCGGCCAGCACCGCAACCTTCGCACCGGGGATGCGTCGGGCCAGTTGCTCAGCCATTTCCGGGGTCGAACCCGGATCGAGCTCGCCAGTGGCGATCAGCGTCGGCGCCTGAATGCTGCCCAGGTCGTCGGCGCGGTACATGTCTTGGGTGGCGAACAGTTCGTAGGTGGTCAGGTAGCCTTGCGGATCATTGCCGGCCAGGGTCTGGCGGATCGCTGCGATCTGCGCCGGGTTGGCCGCTTGATATTCGCGGCTGAACCAACGCGACAGCGCCGCTTCGGCGTTGGCGTCGGGACCATGTTCGGCCGCTTGCGCGGTGCGGGCGATAACGCCGGCACGCTGTTCTTCGCTGCGGTTGAACACGCTGTTCAACACCACCAGGCTTTGCAGGCGCTCCGGGTAATGCAGGGCAAAGGCCCGCGCGACCAGACCGCCCATGGAGAAACCGATCACCGCTGCCTGGGGCAGATTCAAGTGATCGAGCAGCTCCAGCAACTGATCGGCGTAACCCAGCAGCGCGGTGCCGCTGGCCGGACGCGGGCTGGCGCCATGGCCGAGCATGTCGTAGGCGATCACCCGGTATTGGCTGGACAGGCCGACAATCTGGCCGCCCCACATTTCTTTGTTCAGGCCCACGCCGTGGATCAAAACCACGGGCTGGCCTTGGCCGGTCGCCAGGTAACTGGTGCCCGCCGGGGTGAGTTCAGCGGTGAGCCGAATCATGGAGCGCTCCTGCAATGCCTTTTTATTGTGATTACTGGGCTTTTTCGCCAGCCAGTTCTTCCAGGTCGATGTAGCGGTTGCCGATGCGCGGGTGCAGGCGACCACCGTCGGCGCAACCGAGCACGACGACGATTTCGTCGGCACGCGGCGCGTCTTCGATCTGCATTTCCAGGGTGATGTAGTGCGAACGCTGGCCTTCGTCGTCCTTGTGCATCATCGGGATCTGAATCGAGGTGCCCGGACCGCCGCGCTTGTTGGTGAAGCTCAGGTAGCTCTTGGCCTTGACCGCTTCGCGGTAGTGGTTGCCGAAGCGCAGGGTGTGGATCACCGCGGAGGCGTGTTCGATCTCGCCGTCGGCACCGACCACAGCCGCTTTGCCGTAGGCCTCGATTTTTTCCGCACCGCCAATGATGCCGACCAGACGCTCGACCATCAGTGCGCCGAGGTCGGAGCAGTTGGCGCGGATCTGCGGCTTGAGGTCTTCAACGAAACCGTTGCCCACCCAAGGGTTCTTCATCACCACCGCCAGGCCGACCATGGTCACTGGCTTGTCAGCCGCCTTGCCGCCTTCGATAAAGGTTTCTTCGACATAGCTGACGATCTTGCGAATTTCGAAACTCATGAGCTGCTCCGTGGGGGATTGAGAGTGTCTGTGCGTCTGATGGTATACCATAATACCGATCGTGCAAGTCCCCTCGGTGACTTTTGCCACATCACCCCGGCGAATGGTCATGTATTCAAATCCCACAACCACCACCAACCCCTGTGGGAGCGAGCTTGCTCGCGAAGGCGGCGTAACGGTCACCCTCTTTATTGGCTGATCCACCGCTTTCGCGAGCAAGCTCGCTCCCACAGGGAAATTCATTCGTTACAGAGGGCCGCTTTCGGTTAACAAAAGATAACGTGGCGCCGATTGTCAGACGTTTCGAAAGCCCGATAGGATGAGCCAGCTTCCGAAGTGGCTCTGGATTGCGGGTTTCAGGACTATGCTTCTGACCAGCCGTCAGCGGAGCACACTTGCGGCGCCCTTGAAGGCCAAATGGCCTAACAATAATAAATAGGGGAAGGTTTATGAGTCGTTGCCGCCCGCCGGCGTTACGCAACACCGCGTTGCTGGCCACAGCACTCTCGCTGCTGGGCTTTGCCACCTTGTCGGCACCTGTGAGCGCTGCCGAAGCGCCGGCCGACGTGGTTTACGCCACCGCATCAGCCAAAGCCGCGAAAAGCCTGATACTCGACGTCGTCCACGCCGGCACCCGGTTGGTGGCGGTGGGTGATCGCGGGCACATTCTCTATTCCGACGATCAGGGCAAGACCTGGACCCAGGCCAAGGTGCCGACCCGACAACTGCTGACGGCGGTGTACTTTGTCGATGACAAACACGGCTGGGCCGTCGGCCATGACGCGCAGATCCTTGCCAGCGAAGACGGCGGTCTGACCTGGAGCAAACAATTCGAAGACCTCAAACGTGAATCGCCGCTGCTCGACGTCTGGTTCAAGGACGTCAACAGCGGCATGGCCGTGGGCGCTTACGGCGCGCTGCTGGAAACCACCGACGGCGGCAAGCACTGGGAAGACGTCAGTGACCGCCTCGACAACGAAGACCAGTTCCACCTCAACGCCATTGCGGCGGTGAAGGATGCCGGGCTGTTCATCGTCGGCGAGTCGGGCAGCATGTTTCGGTCCGCCGACTGGGGCCAGACCTGGGAAAAACTCGAAGGCCCGTACGAAGGTTCGCTGTTCGGCGCGATCGGCACGGCGCAACCGCAGACCCTGCTGGCTTATGGCTTACGCGGCAACCTCTATCGCTCCACCGACTTCGGCAGCACCTGGGAGCAGGTCGAGCTGAAAGCCGCACGCGGTGCGCTGGAATTCGGCCTGTCCGGCGCGACCCTGCTCGAAGACGGCTCGATCGTGATCGTCGGTAACGGCGGTTCGGTGATCAGCAGCAGCGACAACGGCGAAACCTTCAGCGTGTTCAACCGCCCGGATCGTATTTCGCTGTCATCGGTCACCGCTGCCGGTGACGGCAACCTGATTCTGACCGGGCAGGGCGGTGTCCACACCACGCTGCCGAACGGTGCCGAGATCAATAATAAGAAGGCGGGGCTATGACTTCCTTGATCACTCCTCAGCAGGACAAGGCGACGTTTCTCGAGCGCTTGATTTTCAACAACCGCCCGGCGGTGATTCTGATCTGCCTGGTGGTGAGTATTTTCCTGTTCTGGCAGGCCACGCTGATCCGGCCGTCCACCAGTTTCGAAAAAATGATCCCGCTCAAGCATCCGTTCATAGAGAAGATGATGGAGCACCGCAACGATCTGGCGAACCTGGGCAACACCGTGCGCATTTCGGTGGAGGCCAAGGACGGCGACATCTTCTCCAAGGAGTACATGGAGACCCTGCGGCAGATCAACGACGAGGTGTTCTACATCTCCGGCGTCGACCGTTCTGGCCTCAAGTCGCTGTGGAGCCCGAGCGTACGCTGGACCGAAGTGACCGAAGAAGGTTTTGCCGGTGGCGAAGTGATCCCGCAGAGCTATAACGGCTCTCAGGACAGCCTCGACCTGCTGCGCAACAACGTGCTCAAGTCCGGGCAAGTCGGGCGCCTGGTGGCCAACGACTTCAAGTCGAGCATCGTCGATATCCCGCTGCTGGAGTCCTACCCGGACCCGGAAGACCAGGGCAAGTTGCTGGCCCTGGACTATCGCAAGTTCTCCCATGAGCTCGAAGACAAGATCCGCAACAAGTTCGAAGCGCAGAACCCCAACGTCAAGATCCACATCGTCGGTTTCGCCAAGAAGGTCGGCGACCTGATCGACGGTCTGGTGATGGTGGTGCTGTTCTTCGGCATCGCCTTCGTCATCACCCTGATCCTGCTGCTGTGGTTCACCAACTGCCTGCGCAGCACCATTGCGGTGTTGAGTACGACGCTGGTCGCGGTGGTCTGGCAGCTTGGCTTGATGCACTTCTTCGGCTTCGGACTCGACCCGTATTCGATGCTGGTGCCGTTCCTGATTTTCGCCATCGGCATTTCCCACGGCGTGCAGAAGATCAACGGTATCGCCCTGCAATCGAGTGAGGCCGACAACGCCCTGACCGCCGCGCGGCGCACCTTCCGGCAACTGTTCCTGCCGGGGATGATCGCGATTCTCGCTGACGCGGTGGGCTTCATCACGCTGCTGATCATCGACATCGGCGTGATTCGCGAACTGGCCATCGGCGCGTCAATCGGCGTGGCGGTGATCGTGTTCACCAACCTGATCCTGCTGCCGGTCGCCATTTCCTATGTCGGCATCAGCAAACGCGCCATCGCCAAGAGCAAGAAAGATGCGAACCGCGAACACCCGTTCTGGCGCCTGCTGTCGAACTTCGCCAACCCGAAAGTCGCACGCATCTCGGTGGTGCTGGCACTGATCGCCTTCGGCGGCGGCCTCTGGTACAGCCAGAACCTGAAAATCGGCGACCTCGACCAAGGCGCGCCGGAACTGCGGCCGGACTCGCGCTACAACAAGGACAACAACTTCATCATCAATAACTACTCGACCAGTTCCGACGTGCTGGTGGTGATGGTCAAGACCAAGGCTGAAGGTTGCTCGCGCTTTGAGGCCATGGCGCCGATTGATGAGCTGATGTGGAAGATGCAGAACACCGAGGGCGTGCAGTCGGCGATCTCGCTGGTGACGGTGTCCAAGCAGATGATCAAGGGCATGAACGAGGGCAACCTGAAATGGGAAACCCTGTCACGCAACCCGGACGTACTGAACAACTCGATTGCCCGCGCCGATGGCCTGTACAACAACAGTTGCTCGCTGGCGCCAGTGCTGGTGTTCCTCAACGATCACAAGGCTGAAACCCTGGATCGCGCGGTGCATGCGGTGCAGGAATTCGCCAAGGCCAACAACAAGGACGGTCTGGAGTTCATTCTCGCGGCCGGTAACGCCGGGATCGAAGCGGCCACCAACGAAGTCATCAAGCAGGCCGAGCTGACCATCCTGATCCTGGTGTACATCTGCGTGGCGGTAATGTGCATGATCACCTTCCGTTCGTGGGCGGCGACCCTGTGCATCGTCCTGCCGCTGGTGCTCACCTCGGTACTCGGCAACGCGCTGATGGCGTTCATGGGCATTGGCGTGAAGGTCGCGACCTTGCCGGTGGTGGCGCTGGGTGTGGGGATTGGCGTGGACTACGGCATCTACATCTACAGCCGCCTGGAAAGTTTCCTGCGCGCGGGGTTGCCGTTGCAGGAAGCCTATTACCAGACCCTGAAATCCACCGGTAAAGCCGTGCTGTTCACCGGTTTGTGCCTGGCCATCGGCGTGTGCACCTGGATCTTCTCGGCGATCAAGTTCCAGGCCGACATGGGGCTGATGCTGACCTTCATGCTGCTCTGGAACATGTTCGGCGCGCTGTGGCTGCTGCCGGCCCTGGCGAAGTTCCTGATCAAGCCGGAGAAACTGGCGGGGCAGAAGGGCAATTCGCTGTTTGCGCATTGATCTGAAGGGCTGAAACGACAAAGCCGCAACCTTAGGGTTGCGGCTTTTTTTGTGGCTCAAGATCAACAGCCCCTCACCCTAGCCCTCTCCCGGAGGGAGAGGGGACTGATTGGGGGATATTGGAGATTTACACCGACTTGAGCGTCCAGCTGTGAATCCATAATCGACTCGGTTTTTCAGGTCGATGTACCACGCAAGACATCGCGGTCGGTCCCCTCTACCTCTGGGAGAGGGCTAGGGTGAGGGCAGAAGATCTCAAGTCTTAGGTAAGTTCAGCGCCAAGCACAGCACTCAATGCGCTGCGGGCATCATCCAGTTGCACCAACGTCGCATGCCGAGCACCAAGGGCATCACGATTCTCAATCGCCGTCAAAATCGCCTTGTGCCGAGGCAACGCCAACTCATGCAGATTCGGCCGCTGATTCGAGTGCTTCAACGCCTCGGCAATCGCCACCGACAACATGTTGCACAGGTTCGCCAACAGATCATTGTGCGTCGCATCGGCAATCCGGCTGTGGAAGTCGAGGTCCGGTTGCAGCAAGGCTTCCGGTGTCGGCGCCGCTTCCATGCGCTGGTAAGCCTCACCAATCGCCGCAATGTCGGCCTCGGTCGCATGCTGGGCGGCGAGGGCGGCAGCGGCCGGTTCGATGATGCTGCGCACGCTGGTCAGCACATTGAAGAATTCGTTCTGCGGGCTGCTCTGCATCAGCCAGTGCAGCACGTCCGGGTCGAGCATGTGCCATTCGCGGCGCGCTTTGACGACGGTTCCGACCCGTGGTTTGGAATACACCAACCCCTTGGCCACCAGCACCCGTGTGGCTTCGCGCAACACCGGCCGGCTGACCGCGTATTCCTCGCAGAGCAACGCTTCGGCGGGCAGTTTGTCGTCGGGCAAAAAGCGTCCGGAGACGATCTGCATGCCCAGTTCCTGGACGATGCGCGAGTGCATGCTTTTGCGGTCGGAAGGTTTGCGGTAATCCATGGGGAGCGGCGCGATCCTGAGCGATGGAGATGCCGCGCATCATAGCAGGCACGGCACAATCTTGAGGCGGGTAAAGAACAACTGTGGGAGCGAGCTTGCTCGCGAAAGCGATGGATCAAACAACATTACAGTTGAATGTACCGCCGTCTTCGCGAGCAAGCTCGCTCCCACAGGGATTTGTGTGATCAGTGAGAATGGCGTGGCACTTCCGCACCTCGGCAACCGACCAGGAAATCAAAGTCGCAGCCCTGATCCGCCTGCAGCACATGGTCGATGTACAGCTGACGGTAGCCGCCCACCAGCAGTTGCTGCGGTGGCTGCAGATCGGCCATGCGCGCCGCCAGTTCGGCATCCGGAATGTCCAGATGCAAACGCCCGGTGGCGCAATCGAGTTCGATCCAGTCGCCTTCCTGCACCGCCGCCAGAGGCCCGCCGGCCGCCGCTTCCGGGGCCACGTGCAAAACCACCGTGCCGTACGCCGTGCCACTCATGCGTGCATCGGAAATGCGCACCATGTCGGTCACGCCCTGCGCCAGCAGCTTGGCCGGCAAGCCCATGTTGCCGACTTCGGCCATGCCCGGATAACCCTTCGGCCCGCAGTTCTTCATCACCAGAATCGAGTTGGCATCCACGTCCAGCTCTGGATCGTTGATCCGCGCCTTATACATGTCGAAGTTCTCGAACACCACGGCGCGGCCGCGATGCTGCATCAGTTCCGGGGTGGCGGCGGACGGCTTGAGCACGGCACCGAGAGGCGCCAGGTTGCCGCGCAACACGCAGATGCCGCCGTCGGCGCGGATCGGGTTGTCAAGAAGACGGATCACTTCGTCTTCACCGTAAATCGGCGCGTCCTTGGTGTTTTCGCCCAGTGTCTTGCCATTGACGGTCAGCGCGTTCGGATTGGGAATCAGATTGGCTTCGCCGAGACGGCGCAGCACCGCCGGCAAACCACCGGCGTAATAAAACTCCTCCATCAGGAAACGCCCGGACGGTTGCAGGTCGACGATAGTCGGCGTACCGCGCCCGATACGCGTCCAGTCATCCAGATCCAGTTCGACGCCGATGCGGCCGGCGATGGCTTTCAAGTGGATCACCGCGTTGGTCGAGCCGCCGATCGCCGCGTTGACCCGAATGGCGTTTTCGAAGGCTTCCTTGGTGAGGATCTTCGACAGTTTCAAATCCTCACGAACCATCTCCACCGCGCGCATGCCGGACATGTGCGCCAACACATAACGCCGCGCATCCACCGCCGGAATCGCCGCGTTGTGCGGCAAGGACGTGCCGAGTGCTTCGGCCATGCAAGCCATGGTCGATGCCGTGCCCATGGTGTTGCAGGTGCCCGCCGAGCGTGACATGCCGCCCTCGGCCGCAAGGAAATCGTCGATGGTGATGGTGCCGGCCTTGACCTGTTCGCTCAGTTGCCAGACCACCGTGCCGGAACCGATGTCCTTGCCCTTGTGCTTGCCGTTGAGCATCGGCCCGCCAGTGACGACGATGGCCGGCACGTCGCAGCTGGCCGCGCCCATCAGCAGCGCCGGGGTGGTTTTGTCGCAACCGGTCAGCAACACCACCCCGTCAATCGGGTTACCGCGAATTGCTTCTTCAACGTCCATGCTCGCCAGGTTACGAGTGAGCATGGCGGTGGGGCGCAGGTTCGATTCGCCATTGGAGAACACCGGGAATTCCACCGGGAACCCGCCGGCCTCGATCACCCCGCGTTTGACGTGCTCCGCGATCTGGCGGAAATGCGCGTTGCACGGGGTCAGTTCCGACCAGGTGTTGCAGATGCCGATGATCGGCTTGCCGTGGAACTGGTGGTCGGCGATGCCCTGATTCTTCATCCAGCTGCGGTACATGAAGCCGTTCTTGTCGGCAGTGCCAAACCATTGGGCCGAGCGCAGGGTGGGTTTCTTATCAGACATGATCGATTCTCTTATTGTATGACTATAGTGTTCCAGCTTCGGCTTAACATAAGCGCAAAATCGGCCATTTGGAAGTGTTGTTGGGTAATTAGTAATACTATATAGTCGTTTTCGACAGAGGGATGGCCCTGGCGGTTTTCAGTGAGAGGCGTCCCCTGAGGTTCTATAAAAACAACAATCGGAGACCGACCCCATGAGCCAGGAATTGCGGCTTATTCGCCGCATCACGCTGAAACTGATTCCCTTCCTGATCCTGCTGTACCTGATTGCCTACGTGGATCGCTCCGCCGTCGGCTTCGCCAAGCTGCACATGGGCGCCGATATCGGCATTGGCGATGCGGCCTATGGCCTGGGTGCCGGGCTGTTTTTCATTGGTTACTTCCTGCTGGAAATCCCCAGTAACCTGATGCTTGAACGCTTCGGCGCACGGCGCTGGTTTGCGCGGATCATGATCACCTGGGGTGCGATCACCATCGGCATGGCCTTCGTTCAGGGCCCGCACAGTTTCTACGTCATGCGTTTTCTGCTCGGCGCGGCGGAGGCGGGCTTCTTTCCCGGTGTTCTCTACTACATCACCCAATGGTTCCCGGTGCGCCATCGCGGCAAGATCCTCGGCCTGTTCATCCTCTCCCAACCGATCGCGATGATGATCACCGGCCCGGTGTCCGGCGGCTTGCTGGGCATGGATGGCATCCTCGGGCTGCACGGCTGGCAGTGGCTATTCATCGTCATCGGTACGCCGGCGATCCTGCTGACCTGGCCGGTGCTGCGCTGGCTGCCGGACGGCCCGCAGCAGGTGCAATGGATGGATCAAAGCGAGAAAGACTGGCTGACCGGCGAGCTGAAAAAGGATTTGCAGGCATACGGCCAGACCCGTCACGGCAACCCGCTGCATGCCTTGAAAGACAAACGCGTGTTGCTGCTGGCGCTGTTTTATCTGCCGGTGACCCTGAGCATTTATGGCCTCGGTCTGTGGTTGCCGACGCTGATCAAACAGTTTGGCGGCAGCGACCTGGTGACCGGTTTCGTCTCGTCGGTGCCGTACATCTTCGGCATCGTCGGCCTGCTGATCGTGCCGCGCAGTTCTGATCGGATGAACGATCGCTACGGCCACTTGGCGGTGCTCTATGTGTTGGGTGCGATCGGCCTGTTCCTCAGTGCCTGGCTGTCGGTGCCATTGGCGCAACTGGCGGCGCTGTGCCTGGTGGCATTTGCGCTGTTTTCCTGCACGGCGGTGTTCTGGACCTTGCCGGGGCGGTTCTTCGCTGGCGCCAGTGCGGCGGCAGGGATCGCGTTGATCAATTCGGTCGGCAACCTCGGCGGCTATATCGGGCCGTTCGTGATCGGGGCGTTGAAGGAGTACACAGGCAATCTGGGTTCGGGGTTGTATTTCCTCAGCGGGGTGATGGTGTTCGGCTTGATGTTGACCGGTGTGGTTTATCGCGTGCTTGAACGCAAGCATGTGCTGCCAGCCGACCAATTTGCCGCCAGTGCACGCGGCGCCACCCGAACCTGAATGCTGGAAGCGACGCAAATCCCTTGTGGGAGCGAGCTTGCTCGCGAAGAGGCCATCACATTCAACATTGTGAGTGACTGAGACACCGCTTTCGCGAGCAAGCTCGCTCCCACAGGGGATCTGCGGTGTTTTTTAGAGGGAATAGGAGAAAATCATGCATCTGGTTCAATTCGAATTAACCCACGGCGAACGCCGCGTCGGCGTGGTCGACAACGATCTGATCCGCGAAGTGCGGGACGCCCGCAGCGTGCGCGATCTGGCGCTGGCCGCGATCGAAGCCGGCGCTACCCTTGAGCAGCATGTGCACACGCTCGGCCTCGGTGGCAGCCATGACTATGCGCAGTTACTCAAGGAACTGCGCATCCTGCCTCCGCTCGATCACCCGGACCCGGCGCACCTGCTGGTCAGCGGCACCGGCCTGACGCACCTGGGCAGCGCCTCGGCGCGGGACAAGATGCACCAGCAGGCCGGCGACGAAGCGGCGATGACCGACACCATGCGCATCTTCAAATGGGGCGTGGAGGGCGGTAAACCGCAAACAGGGCAGGCCGGCGTGCAGCCGGAATGGTTCTATAAAGGCGATGGCAGCATCGTCGTGCGTCCGGGCCAGCCATTCCCGCTGCCGCCATTTGCCGAGGACGCCGGCGAAGAACCGGAGATGGCTGGCCTCTACGTCATCGGCCACGATGGCAAGCCTTATCGCGTGGGTTTCGCGGTCGGCAACGAATTCTCCGACCACGTCATGGAACGCAAGAACTACCTGTACCTCGCGCATTCGAAATTGCGCAGCTGCAGCTACGGCCCGGAACTTCGCACGGGTGAATTGCCTCAACATCTGGCAGGCACCAGTCGCATCCTGCGCGACGGCGAAGTGCTGTGGCAGAGCGAATTTCTCAGTGGCGAGGCCAATATGTGCCACAGCCTCGCCAACCTCGAGTACCACCACTTCAAATACAGCCAGTTCCTGCGTCCGGGCGACGTGCACATTCATTTCTTCGGCACCGCGACCCTGTCGTTCGCCGATGGCATTCGCAGCCGGCCGGGCGATGTATTTGAAATCAGCCAGGCCGACTTCGGCGCTCCGCTGGTCAACGGTATCGCAGCGGTTGCAGCGGCATTTCAACCGAACAGCATCGGCACCCTTTAAGGAGATCCCATGACGCAGATTCTCGGTCACAACTACATCGGCGGTCAGCGCAGCGCGGCTGGCGACATCAAACTGCACAGCGTTGACGCCACGACCGGTGAAAACCTGCCCTACGCATTCATCCAGGCCACCGAGCAGGAAGTCGCTGCCGCCGCCCAGGCCGCTGCGGCGGCGTACCCGGCGTACCGCAGCCTTAGTGCTGAACGGCGTGCACAGTTTCTCGACGCGATCGCCGATGAACTGGATGCGCTCGGTGATGATTTCGTCGCGCTGGTCTGCCGGGAAACCGCATTGCCCGCCGGACGCATTCAAGGCGAGCGCGGACGCACCAGCGGGCAGATGCGTCTGTTCGCCAAAGTCCTGCGCCGGGGTGATTTTTACGGTGCGCGCATTGACCTGCCGTTGCCGGATCGCCAGCCATTGCCGCGTCCGGATCTGCGCCAATACCGTATTGGTCTCGGCCCGGTAGCGGTGTTTGGCGCAAGCAACTTCCCTCTGGCGTTTTCCACCGCCGGCGGCGACACCGCGGCGGCACTGGCCGCCGGTTGCCCGGTGGTATTCAAGGCCCACAGCGGCCACATGGCCACGGCTGAGCGGGTGGCCGATGCGTTGATCCGTGCCGCGGAAAAAACCGCGATGCCGGCCGGCGTATTCAACATGATCTACGGTGGCGGCGTGGGTGAGTGGCTGGTCAAGCACCCGGCGATTCAGGCGGTAGGCTTCACCGGTTCGCTCAAGGGCGGACGTGCGCTGTGCGACATGGCCGCTGCGCGTGCGCAACCGATTCCGGTGTTCGCCGAGATGTCGAGCATCAACCCGGTGATCGTCCTGCCGCAGGCACTGGCCGAACGCTCGGAAACCGTTGCCCGTGACCTGACCGCTTCGGTGGTGCAGGGCTGCGGTCAGTTCTGTACCAATCCCGGTCTGGTCATTGGTATTCGTTCGCCGCAGTTCACGGCTTTCGTGCAGCAGGTCGGCGCCTTGATCGGCGATCAACCGGCGCAAACCATGCTCAACGCCGGCACCCTCGGCAGCTACGGCAAAGGCTTGCAGAAGCTGGCCGCGCATCCCGGCATCGAGCATCTGGCGGGTAATCCGCAGCAGGGCAATCAGGCGCAACCGCAGTTGTTCAAGGCTGATGTCAGCCTGTTGATCGACGGCGACGAAGTGCTGCAGGAAGAAGTGTTCGGCCCGACCACGGTGATCGTCGAGGTTGCGGACAAAGCGCAACTCAGTGCCGCGTTGAACGGCTTGCACGGGCAACTGACGGCGACGATTATCGGCGAGCAGGCGGATTTCGAACGCTTCCCGGAACTGACGCCGTTGCTCGAGCAAAAGGTCGGGCGGATCCTGCTCAATGGTTATCCGACCGGTGTCGAGGTGTGCGATGCGATGGTGCATGGCGGCCCATACCCGGCGACGTCCGATGCCCGCGGCACCTCAGTCGGCACGCTGGCGATCGACCGTTTCCTGCGCCCGGTGTGTTTCCAGAACTACCCCGACAGCTTGCTGCCGGAGCCACTGAAAAACGCTAACCCGCTGCGCATTCAGCGCTTGGTGGATGGCAAGCCTTCGCGCGATGCGTTGTAACTGAAAGCGGATATCCCTGTGTGAGCTGGCTTGCCAGCGATGAGGACGGCACCTTCAACATTGATGTGTCTGACACATTGCTATCGCTGGCAAGCCAGCTCCCACAGGGTTCTGCGCCCACAATGAGCTATCATTGCCGGTTTTCCCCCTGAAAGACTTGATTGCCATGACTGCCCAAACCCTTCTCAACGCCCTCGAACACTGCGGTATGGTGGAAATCGACGGCCTGCATGCCTTCGAATTCGCCCTCGACGAAGACGACAACCTGCACATCGAATGCATCGACGGCCGAGCGGCCAAGCATTGGGAGTTCACGCCGGCGCAGGTTGCAGCGGCGACGTTTGACGAAGACCTGCAGAGCTGGCTGATCGTTGGCTATGCCAGCGACACCAAAACCACGGGCGAACACCGCCTGGTCTGCCTTGGCGATGTAGTCAGCAGCAGTGATGACGAGGATGACAATTAATGAACATGCGTAAATTATGGCCGTTGTTGATGGCCGGCAGCGTTGGCGCGATGGGCCTGTCCACGGCCAGCGCCGAGACCTTCCAGTTGCTGGTCGGCTCCTACACTGCCGGCAGCAGCCAGGGCATCTATCGCATGAAGTTCGACAGCACCACCGGCCAGATCGACGCCAAGCCGCTGCAAGTGGTGAAGAGCGAAAACCCGTCGTGGCTGACCCTGTCCAAAGACCAGAAACGTCTGTTCGTGGTCAACGAAAACGGCCCGGGCCAGAAAGACCCGGTTGGCCGTGTCAGCAGCTATTCGATCGACCCCAAGACTCACGCCTTGAGCCTGATCAATCAAGTGCAGAGCCTGGGCAACGAGCCGACTCATTCCAGCCTCAGCGGCGATGCCGGCCATCTGTTCGTCAGCAACTATTCGGTGGTGGAAGATCCGGGTGGAACGCTGGCGGTATTGCCGGTCGGTGCGGATGGCAAACTCAAACCGGTGGTGCAGATGAGTGCGCACCCGGCGAGCCGGGTCAATCCTGAGCGCCAGGCCTCGAACCACGTGCACTCGACGGTTTCTTCGCCGGACGGCCGCTACGTGTTCTCCAATGATCTGGGCGCGGACAAAGTCTTCATTTATCAATTCGACCCGAAGGCCAATCCGGAGCTGCCGCTGACCCCGGCGAAAACCGCTTCTGTGGCGTTGCCTGCCGGCAGCGGCCCACGTCATTTGCTGTTCAGCGCTGACGGCAAACATGCCTGGCTGACCATGGAAATGAGCGCGCAAGTCGCGGTGTTCGATTACAACGACGGTGTACTGACCCAGACGCAACTGGTCGATCTGGCCGCTGGGCAGCCAACCTCTGACAAAGCCGCTGCCGCGCTGCATGCATCGGCCGATGGCAAGTTTCTTTACGTCAGCAACCGTGGCACGGCCAATCAACTGCTGGTGTTCAGCATTGATCCGGCGAACGGCCAGCTCAAAGAGCTGCAAAAAAGTTCGGTGGAGGGCGATCACCCACGGGAGTTCAGCCTCGATCCAAGCGGCAAGTTTCTGCTGATCGCCAACCAGAAGAGCAACGACATTGTTGTTGTCGAGCGTGATGCCAAGACCGGCCTGCTCGGCAAAACCGTGCAAAAACTGCCGATGGACGCCCCGAGTGACCTGAAGTTTTTGCTGCGACAATAAGCCACAGGCCCCGGATTACGGGGCCTGTCTCTTTGTATTAATCGCGCTGATATCCGGTAATGCTACAAAGCATTTCAGGCGATCAACCCTCGAGCGTTAAGTTTGCTTCACGGCCCAACCGGGCAAGCCAGCCAAACGAATACGAGGGTTACCGCCATGAACTTCAATCTCTTCTCCGTCATCGCCGCTTCCGCCATCTCTGCCACCGTGGCCCTGCCAGCCAGCGCCAACGTTGAAATCGCCAGCAAAAAAAACCACACCCAGAGCTACACCCAGAAATACCTGCAACAGAGCGCCAACTTCTACGCCGCCCTGGATCACAAAGCCCAACACTGAAATGCCCGCTTCGAACAACGCCCAGCAGGCGCTGCCGAAGGCTGCGATCTTTGCATCTTGAATGTCAAAAGATCGCAGCCTTCGGCAGCGCCTGCACGTTTGCGTGATCGAAAAATCTTCGCTCGACAGGTTTTCTCCATCGCAGAGATAGACCGGCTAAATAATCAACCAGGTTGATGTTTACTATGGCAAACCCTGAGTGGTTGGCACGGTTTTTTTGATTGATCCTGACGGCACTGAAACATGCCCACGGAGAAACATCATGGCCAGTGCAATCATCACCTCAGCCAGGCGCGGCGCCTATATGGCCATTGGTCTTTACCTGGTCCTGGTGTTGTTCGTCAGCGTCGCTGCGCAGACTCAACACAACTTCGACGCGCCGATCCAGGTCGCACACCCCGGCATTCAGTTCGAACACCGCGCAGACAGCGTGCTGGTCGATCGGGCGGAACTCGCAGGGGTAGGCGGAGCATGAAAGGCTACAGACTTTGGGTCATCGCCGGCCTGGCACTGATGACCAATGGCGCAGCGTTACTTGGCTTCGGTCAGGGTTCGGTCGGCGCACTGGCACGGGCCATAGAGGCCAATCACACCATCGCGCACAACATCGAACGGGCAAATACCCTGGGGCTGATGGCCGGCAATCCACCGATGAAAGTCTCTGCCGATTTTCTCGGCCCCTTTGAAGTGGATTGCATGGCACTCGGCATGTGCAACGCACTCGCCTAGACAACGCGAACCACTGTGGCGAGGGGATTCATCCCCGATGGGCCGCGAAGCGGCCCCAGACCCGGCAAACCGGATTGTTCTGATACACCGAGGTTTCTGATTTCAGGGCAGCTTCGCCGCTCATCGGGGATGAATCCCCTCGCCACAAGGTGTTCGGCAGCAGGAATTCGGGGTTACTTCTTCATGATCGCCGTAAACAGCTCGGATTCGAGCAAACGCTGCAACCACGCCTGCAACCGCACATAAGGCGTCTGCGCAAACCACTCGCGATCCACATGCGCAAACTGCCGCACAAACGGCAGCAACGCCACATCCGCCAGACTCAAGTGATCGGCCAGCAAGTACTCACGATCGGTCAGCAGCTCATCCAGACGCTGCAAAAACAACGCGCCCTCAGCCCGATAAACTTCCATCGGCTGCTCGGGATAGCGTTCGGCGTACTTGTAGCGATTCAGATGCACCTTGAACACCTGATCATTAGCCTCGATCAACTCGGCAATCCGTGGATCCCCCTCCAGTAACCAGCCCTGCGGATCATGCTGTGCCAAGGCCCAGCGCATGATCTCCAGACTCTCGTCAATCACCTGCCCACCGGCATCCAGCACCGGCACCGTGCCCTTGGGCGAGATCGCCAGCATCTCGGCGGGCTTGGCCTTGAGGCTGACTTCGACGATCTCCACCGGCACTGCGCAATAACGCAGGGCCATCCGCGCACGCATCGCATAGGGGCAGCGGCGGAATGAATACAGCGTATTCATTTCACCTCCAGGGTGCTCAAACCATTGCCCTGACGCTGCACCTGAATCTGCACCGGAATCCGCTCGTGCATTTCCTGTACGTGGGAAATCACCGCCACCTTGCGGCCCTGGGCCTGCAACCCGTCGAGCGCATCCATCGCCAGTTGCAGCGACTCCGGATCGAGGCTGCCAAAGCCTTCGTCGATAAACAGCGATTCGATTTTCAGTGTGCTCGACGCCATCGACGCCAGCCCCAACGCGAGGGCCAGCGACACCAGGAACGTCTCGCCGCCGGACAACGAATGCACCGAGCGCAGTTCATCGCCCATTTCCGTGTCCATCACCAGCAGGCCGAGCATGCTGCCGCCGCGCTTGAGGCGATAGCGTTTGACCAGTTGGCGCAACTGCACGTTGGCGTGATGCACCAGCAGGTCGAGGTTGTAGGCCTGGGCGATTTTGCGGAATGTGTCACCGGTGGCGGACCCGATCAGTGCGCTGAGCCGTGCCCAACGCTGATATTCGGCGTAGGCCTCGGCGATCTGCTGCGCCAGCGCCTGATTGGCGTTTTGCCGGCGCTGATCTTCTGCCTGTTCGGCGCGCAGTTCGGCGCATTGCTGCTCACTGATGTTGAACTGGTTTTGCAGGTCGGCGAGGGCGCTGGCCAGTTGCTCGGCATCGAGATCGCCCTTGTGCTGCGCCTGATGATCGAGCAGGCGCTGGTCGCGCTCTTGCAGCAAGACCCTGGCCTGCTCGATGGCTTTTTCAGTGTGCTGCAAGCGCTGGCGCAGTTCGGCGACTTGACCGTCATCGACCCGCAGCAGATCTTCGAGGCCACCGTCATCGAGTTCCGGATGCCGGGCGCGCCAGTCGGCAATCTTTTGCGTCAGCTCACTGTCTTCGCTTTGCAGTGCTTGCAAGCGTTCTTGCTGAGCCTTGAGTTCGGCGCCGGTCTGCACGCGTTGCGTGCGCACATCCTGGAGTTCCTGAGTCGTGCTGGTCTCGGCGTTGCGCGCCTGCTCCACGGCCTGTTCCAGTTGTTGCTGCCAGTGCTCGGCGCTGCTGTGTTCGCCGAGCAGTTGCGCGAGTTGGGTCTGGCAGGCCTGTTGCTGCGCGGCCAATGTGCTGAACTGCTGCTCGGCGTTTTGCTGCTGCTGGACGCGGCTCAGTTGGCGGTCCTGTTCCTTCTCCAGCGTCTGTTGACGTTGCTGCTGTTCGGCCAGTTCTTCCTTTTGCTGCTCGACCTGCGCCAGACGCTCGGCAATCTGCTGGTCCAGCTGCATGAACGTCGCCGCCGGCTCGAGGCGCAAGGCCTCAAGCGTGTCCGCTGCAAGCAAGTTGCCGAACGCCGCGAGTTCTTCGTCGAGACGCTGACGATCGCTGCTCAACTCGCGCTGCTGATTACTCAGGTGCTGCGCCGCTTGCTGGTGCGCGGTTTCGGCCTGGCGCAATTGCTGAGTCAGACGCGCCGCGTCCTGTTGCAGGGTGAGCAGGACGCTCTGGCGCTGTTCGTCCTGGCTGATGCTCTGGTTCAACTGCTCGTTTTGCCGGGCCAGCCAGGCGTCGCGTTTGTCGGCGTCCTGGTTCAGTAACTGAGCAGCCAGCGGATGCGCCTCGAGGCTCGGCGCAAGCGCCTGTTGCTGCGCGGCCAGTTGTTCCTGCTGTTGCAGCAGTTCCTTTTGCTGAGCGATCACGCCACCGACTTCAGCGCGCAGCTCGATGAGTTTTTCCTTGAGCTGATCGACCACCTGCTGAGCGTTGGCCTGTTCGCTTTCATCATGGCGGCCGAGGCTTTGCAGCAAGGCTTCGGGCTGATGATAGGGGTGCTCGTTGCTGCCACAGACCGGGCACGGCTGGTCGTCCTGCAACTGTGCACGTAACTCTTCGACACTGGCACTGCGCGCCAGACGCTGGCGTTCGAGCAGTTCGCGGGTGACGTTCAGGGTTTGTTCGGCGACCGTCAGCTCGGCTTTGGTTTTTACCCCGTCCTGGGTCAGGCGTTCGCGTTCCTGCTGGGCGCTGAGCTGGCGTTGTTGCAGCTCGGCGCTGCGCTTGTCCAGCTCCTGCTGGCTGACCCACAACCGCGACAGGTCCTCAATCGCACGCAGTTGCTTGCGGTTGTCCTGCAGCAGCGTGCCGAGAATGCCGATCTGTTCGGCGACGGCATCGGGTTCGGCGCCGGCCTCTTTGAACAGCACTTCAAGTTGCTGTTTCTGCGTGGTCAGCTCTGCGGCGCTGCGCGTGGCGTTTTCTTCGAGGCTCGCCAGTTCCGTCTGACCTTTGTTCAAACGATTGCCGATCAACATCAACTGTTGCAGGCGATCGCGGTAGGCATTCCAGGCGTCGCTCAGCGGCGCCAGATGAGCGCTTTGCTCAAGCTCGGCGGCGATGCGTTGCAGGCGTTCGGCGACCTGGCGCTGGTTTTCCAGCAAGCCTTGAATGGCGTTGTGTCCCTCAGTGCAGGCCTGCTGCGCATTGAGCCTGGCTTCGGCGCTTTGGGCGACTTCCTTGGCCAGACGGGCGAGGGTGCTTTGCTCTTCAAAGGCCTGACGCAACAGCGGCGCGTTTTCGCTTTGTCGTTGTTGTGCTTCGCTCAGGGCGATTTTCGCCGCTTCGAGGTTGTGCTCCAGCTGCGTCTGGCGCTCAGTCAGTTCGGCGTGTTGCCGGGTGTGCGCGGCGATTTGCGCGGCCAGTGGCGTCAGTAGGGCATCGAGTTCGGTTTTGCGCGCGAACTGGTGTCGTTGTGGGCCGAGCTGCTCCAGGCGCGTCAGCTTCACCCGCTCGCCAGCCAGACTTTCCGAATGTTGTTGGGCACTGTGCAGTTGCTCGGATGCAGCTTGCTGCGCGTCTTGCAGCACCCGCAAGTCCTTGAGCCAGCTGTGCTGCTGCTCAAGTTGCTTGAGCTGCGCCTGTTGCCGTTTCAATTGCTGTTGCGCGGCGTTGAAACGCTGATCCAGTTCAGCCCGGGCTTCGGGCGCCAACGGGGTCACGCCGGTGGCCTGATCCTGCAATAGCTTGTGCGCTTCGCGGGCCTCTTTGGTCTTGTCGAAGGCGCGGCGGCCGAGGCGGGTGTACAGCGCGGTGTCGGTGAGTTTTTCCAGCAGCTCGCTGCGATCGTTGTCGTCAGCCTTGAGGAACGCGCTGAACTCGCTCTGCGCCAGCAGCACGGCGCGGGTGAACTGTTCGAAGTTCAGGCCGAGGGCAGCTTCCAGTTGAGTTTTGTATTCGCCTTTCTGGCTGGCGAGCAGTTGATCCTGGTCGATGTCGCGCAGGCTCTGCCGGCTGGCCTGCAACTTGCCGCCGGCCTTCTCGCGGGCACGGTTGGCTTCCCAGCGCGCACGGTAACGACGGCCATCGACACCGACGAAATCCACTTCTGCATAACCTTCACCGGTGCCACGTCGCAGCAAGGTGCGCGGGTCGCCAGTGGCGATTTCGCCGTCGGCATCCGGGACTTTGGCGTCACGGCCGGTGTTGTTCAGGCGCGGCACGGCACCGAACAGCGCCAGGCACAGGGCGTCGAGCAGGGTGCTTTTACCCGCGCCGGTCGGGCCGGTGATCGCGAACAAACCGGCGCTGGCCAATGGCTCAGCGGTGAAATCAATCTCGAACGGCCCGGCCAGCGAGGCGAGGTTTTTCAAGCGAATGGCGAGAATCTTCATGGCTGCTCGCCCTCCAGTTGTACGTCTTGCAGCAGTTCGGCGAAGTCCTTCAGCGTCTGCTCATCGACCTCGTTGCCGTAGTTGTCGAGCCAGGCGCGGCTGAACAATTCCTGCGGGGTGAGTTGGTCGAGTTCGATCAGCGCGGTGCCATCCTCCTCACCGTTCGCGCCACGGTTACCGGCGTACTCAGCGGCGATGCGCACCAGGCGTACGGCTTTGCCTTGCAGGGCGCTTTCGACTTGATGGCGCAGATCCGGCTGCGGCTCGTCGAGGGTTACGCGCACTTCCAGCCATGGTTGCCGCTGGGTTTCGGCGAGCAGATCGATGTTCGGCAGGTCCGCCAGTTGCAGCAGGATTTCGGCCTGCGGTGCCGGGCCAATGCGTTGCAGGTTGACCGAGCGCGGAATCAGTTTCGGCTCGACGCTGACCAGGGTTTCGCCGTCGAGGATGACGTCGAGGATCTGGTGTTGATAGCCAATCTCCGAAAACGACAACGGGATCGGCGAGCCGCTGTAGCGAATGCGTTCTTCACCGTTGACCTTCTGCGGCTTGTGCAAATGGCCGAGGGCGACATAACTGATGCTCGGCCCGAACAGGCTGGCGGGCAGGGCTTCGGCATTGCCGATGATCAGGCTGCGCTCGGAGTCTTCCGACACCGAACCGCCGGCCATGTGCGCATGGCTGATGGCGACCAGCGCCTGACCGGGTTGGCGTTTGGCGTTGGCCGCCTCGATCAGCCACTCATGTACCTGACCGATGCCACGCAAATAGTTGTCGCCCAGATGCGCGCCAGTCACCTCCGCCGGACGCAGGAACGGCAGCGCCAGGCACCACGCGGCGACTTCTCCGGTTTTATCCGGCAATGGCAGCAACAAACGATCGGCATCCAGTTGCCCGTCATCCAGCCACAACACCCGACCCAGCGCATGCGTGCGCAAACGGCGCATCAACGGCGCGGGCAGTTCGATCCGCGAGCCGGAATCGTGGTTGCCGGCAATCATCACGATGGTCAGCAACGGCTGCTGTTCGTGGGCGCTGACGATGAAATCGTAGAGGCGTTCCTGGGCTTTGACCGGCGGGTTGACCGTGTCGAAGATGTCACCGGCGATCAGCAGCACGTCCGGCTGCGCCAGTTGCAATTGACGCAGCAGCCATTCGAGGAAGCACGCATGTTCGAAATCGCGCTCCTGGCCGTGCAGGTTTTGCCCAAGGTGCCAGTCGGAAGTGTGGAACAGACGCAAGGTGGACTCCGCAACATTTAAAGAGGTGATGGCCGCGAGGAAATGAAGGGCGGCGAAAGAGGGGAGAGTTTACAGATTATTGCGGCGGGAGGGCTTGTCCGGACGGGACGTAGCCGGGCATTTCGACGAATCCCTTCATTGACGCCCAAACGGCAGCTATCTAGTATCTGGCCATCATATTGATATTGCCTCGACCGCATGGAGCAAGCGCAGTGCAACTGATCAACTCTATTCCCCCGGTTACCGACACTGAAAAATATGATGCCTGGAAGAAACAGTGGTCGAATCAGGAGGGGTTGGATATGCATTCGTATATCAATGATCAATGCCACCCGGAACAGATGCTGGTGTTTTCGACGTTGTTCTTCCCGACGTTCGTCGTGTCTCAAGGGGGCGTTTTTCTAGAGCGAAATTTTTCAGTAGAAACGTTGGCGCGCTGCTTGAGCCTAGCCTCTCACGACATGGCAGAGGCTGAACGGCTGTTGAATTATGTGAAGCTCTAAGATGTTTTTGGTCAATACGGAGATGGCGTATCAGTCAGCATATTTCTGCAGCTGTGCGAGGTCATTGGGTTTGCCTGGCGCATGGTGCTGAAGGAAAAATTCCCGGACAAGTTATTCAGTGTCGAGGTGTTGAACTCCGATGAAAATTACGGCCCGGTGATTACGTTTTATCAGGTGAAGAAATGATTGATAGTGGGTTGGCAGGCTTTCCGCCCGGAGAATACGGACAGTGAAGATACTTTGCCCGAGGTGCGAGCAGGACCACATTGTCGGTGCCAGTATCAGGGCTACCGGGACTGAGCTATTTATATGTCCAGAGTGTGACGCCATCTGGTTTGCAATTGAGAAAGTTGGCGTTGAACCTTTTATGGATTTTGGTACTTACATGAAAAGCCTGGGGCTTTCAATGCTGTGGGACGAGTTGGACATCATTTCCGAAGAGCCTTAGGCGGTGTGAATCTGGCGTGGAGGGAGGTGCTGGGGCAGTGGAAGTATTAGATGAAATTGGCAGTACGCTACCAAAACGCCGGCCTTCTAAAGACGAGTTCTACGAAACGGGTAAATGGGGAAACGGGTAAAGGGGACAGTCCACGTTTAAATAAACGTGGTCTGTCCGCGGTTCTGCTCCCGATTTTTGTCCAGCTTTCGTGTCAGTCAGCAAGAAATCAACTGATCAAAAAACGCTGAGAAAGGCCTGCCACACTCGCAAGAAAAAGGAAGCTTGTGTTGACCAATAAATACGTAGTTGTTGTGGAATCAGGATCTGACTTGCCTGATAGAGAGATTCTGGTCAGTCGGGCATGGGGCGACGTTCCCGTCTCCTACATCCGGGATCAAGAGGCGTTTAACGACTGCAGTTTTCTCGATTTAAAAGTCAATAAATGGGAACTCAACAGGGAATGGAGCGCTAAGCAGAACAGCGAACCCTGGATAAGAATTGAAAAGCTTAAAGGGGCTGCGCTCGATGACTTTCTACATAGAGACGGCTCTCTTTGGCCTGTCGATTTGGCAGAAAAAACGCTCATGATTATTGAGTTGGACGAGGGCGGGAGTGCGCTGGACCATTGTTTGTTGCTGCGCTTGGTGTCAGTTTTTCTGGGGCAGTTCAAGGTCTACAGGTGGTCTGACGGCATCGAAGAGGTGAGTGAAGAAATTGCCGCTTCGTTACCCGCTCAACAGGCTGTTCTAGAGCGATTGATCAGATGTGAACAGGCTGCCAGCGGCAAGTAACGTGAATAATTTGGTTAAAGAGGGAATATGAATGGCTCTGATGAAACTCCGCCTTTGCCCAGCCCCGAGGTTTAAGAGTGATCACTGAAGATATAAAGATCGTCGAGGAAATTTTCCAATTGGTCGAAGCAGGCATCGTCCATGGCTACGATGCATTCAGCTACGGTGTCGAGTTGGGTGAGGGATACATTGAGACGGAGCTGGGTGTTGAGAAGGACGGAGTGGAGGACTGGAACGTCGAGACCGATATGAACGACGCGAAAATTCTGCGTCTTGTAGGCGAATTACAGGCCAACGCAGACAAGCGTGGAGAACCATGGAAGTCATTTGTCATGTCTTATCGCGAAGGGGAGCAAGTGAAAACGAAATTCCAGTATTGATTCGAGATGCCACATTCTGGCATCCCGGGATTGCAGCAGGCGGCACTTGCCGCCTCTTGTCGTTTACCTGACAGGTACAGATAGACTGCGCTCGGACGGAGGATAATGGGACAGACCACGTTTAGAAAGTGTTCCAAAAACGTATTCTGTCCCCGTTTTACCTTCTGTTTGGCGTCACTGTGCGGGGCTTTGATAATAATAAATTTGTCCCTCTCACAAGTATCAGCTTTCCTTACGGTACGGCCTTGGGGATTTATATGGGCGGTGTGGGTTACAAGACTTTTGATTTTTATAAGGAAGTAAAAGATGAGAAATAATGTAGTTTCTCGAATGACCATTTTATTTGGCCTCGTTGTGTTGGTTCTTTCGGTGTGCGGCCTTATTTCGTTAGTGATGGTGTCTTTGTTGATGTTCGCTTTGTACTTGTTTTCCGAACCTGATTTTGCTGTCGTTTTCAAATGGATTGGCATGCCACTGACAATATTTTTGTCGGTTCGCTGGATTTACAGGAATTACGATTACGTCAAAAGATGCATGGATGGGCGCTGAGTCAAGGCGTCGACTTGGGTGGTGTCAGTAGTAACAAAAGCTGTTGCGTAATATGCCCTGGCATTGCCGGGGCGGTTTTTATCAAAAAGAGATTTTCTGGTTGAGGTCGGAACAGGTCATGGCGGTGACGTGTGCCTTCAAGAGGAGGGAGCAAGCCATGGATGAAAAGTTTTAAAAAAAGTGGACTGTCTATGTTCGCATTCGAAGTATTTGTTGAATATTAAAATCAAAAGAACGTCCGATTTTACTTCGGGTACAGCGGCGGCAACCCACTATCACCGACCGGATCCTGCACCCGCTCCGCCGCTGGAATGGTGCGGATTGCCCGCCACAGATCCTCACCCTGCCAATGCTGTCCGGTTTCGCTGTACAGCGCTCCGTTGAGACCGTCGAGTGCATCCGACAGCGGCACAAAGCGCGCCGCCATATCGGCAAGCGTCTCCGGTTGCTGCCGCGCCCACGCATCCAGCGCCTGCCGCGTCGCTTGCGGATCATTGGCCTGGCACGCCCGTTTGATGTCGTCCATCAAGGTGCGCGGGCTCGGCCCGGTTTGCGCGGCACGATGCACCGCCGGTTGCCAGCGTGCGCGCCACCACAGGCCGAAGCCGAGCAGGGTAGTGCAGGCCAGAATCAGCGTGCTGAGTTTCCACCACCACAACACATCGTTATCGACGACGCCCGGTTGCAGGTTGCCGGTCGGCGTATCGACCTGCAGGCTCGGATTATTCGCCACTTGCAGGGTGCGCGCGGGCAGGCTGCTGTGTTCCAGATGGTCTTCGAAGGTGTTCCACCACACCACGTCCACGGTCGGCAATTCGATCGAACCGTTGCGGCTCGGCACCAAGGCTTCGCGTTCTTCGCGGCTACCGACCAGGCCGCGGTCAGTGCTCTGGTTGCTCAATACCGGTTGATCGGGGTAGCGGCGCAGGCCGTTGACCTCGGTGCCGGGCAGGGTCGGCAGTTGCGAACTGGCCAGCCCCTCGACCCGCAGCGTCAGGCTGCGGGTCAGGGAATCGCCGACTTGCGTGTGTTCCGGCTCCGGGTTCCAGCTCTCGCTCAGGCTCAGGCTGCGCGCCGGTAACCATGGTGCGTCGACCGGGTAGGTCAGGGGTTTGGGTTTGACTGTCAGCGGGATTTGAGAAGAGCTGACGCGCATCAGCTTGCCCGGTTTCGGGCCTTGTGCGGTCGTGTCCTGCGCGGGCTGCGTGTCGACCAGCGTGGCGCTGAAAATCTGCGGCGCGATGGTCAGCAAGCCGCTGTGCTGCGGGTAGATCGCATAGCGCATTTCGATCACGCCATGGCGCACGCCGTTGATGTCTTTCTCATAGGTGCGGGTGTCGCCGAGCTGCTCGATTCGCGCATCGGCGATTTGCAGCGGTGTCAGGCTGCTGTCGTCGTACAGCGACACCGAATGGTAGATGCGCAGGGTCAGGATCGCCTGGGCCTGCACATAGACGCTGGACTGATCGAGGCTGGCCTCGATGAACACCGGGTCGAGGTTGTTTTTCTCTTCGCGGGTGTCGCTCTCGACCACTTGCACGGTGATCGGCTGGCTCTGCACGTCACCCAGTTGCAGCGGCGGAATCACCACGCTGCCGTTCTCTTTCGGCAGCAGGGTAATGATCCAGCGGGTGGTCGCGCGGTTGTCGCCATTGAGCGTGTTCAACTGGTTGACCTGGCGCGTGCCACGCACTTCGAACAGCGCTTCCAGCGGCGTCAGGTCAGGTTTGCCGAACTGGGTGACATCGTTGGTTTCGAGGGTGAGCTCGACCGTCTCGCCGGAGTTCAGGCGACTGCGATCCACGCTGGCCGTCAGCTCGGCCGCCTGGGCGGTGGCCGTGCAGATCAGCAGGGGCAGCAAGAGAGCGGTGAAGCGGGTCATCGAGTGTTTTCCTGATCCTGATGTTGTTGCTGTTCGTACCAGAATTTGCGTCGCAGCAATTCTCCCGGATCGTCCGGGATCTTGCCCAGCCATTGTTCCAGGGCCTGACGTTGCTCGCCTTCGAGGTTGTTCTCGCTCGGGCGCAGCGTCGGCACGGTGTCCGTTTGTTCTTCCTCATCGCTGCCCGGCACTTCGTTGGGGCCTGGCTGCGGCGGTGTGGTCGCGGGCGGTTCGCTGGCCGACTCGGCGGGATGCGCCTCGCTCTGGGTCTCGCTGTTCACCCCCGGGGGCGGCGCGGTTGCCGGCGGTGGTTCGTCGCCGGGCAGATTCTGCTGCGCCGGGGATTTTTCCGGCTCGGGCGGCGGCGGGGTGCGCTTCTGCTTCAGCAGGTTTTCCACCAGCGCCTTGTTGGTCTGCGCCGGACGCAGATCCGGTTGCAGTTCCAGCGCCTGTTCATAGGCGTCGATGGCCGCTTCCAGCTCACCGCTTTTCGCCAGGGCGTTGCCACGATTGTAGTGGGCGCGGGCATCGCTGCCTTCGGCAAAGCGCTGGGCGGCGCCACTGTAGTCGCCGGCCTCGTACAACGCTACCCCTTGCCACTGGTGATCTGCGAAATGTTGTGCGGCTTCGGCCGGGCGCTTCTGTTTGAGCAAGTGCAGGCCTTGTTGGTCGGGGCGCAGCCACAAGTCTTCGAATTCAAAAGCGTAGCTGGGCTGCGGCAAGCAAAACAGCAGCGGCAGGCAGAACAACCACCCACGGCGCCCGGCGCATGCGGCAAGCAACAACAGCGGCAACAGCAGCCAGTAACCCTGATCGGCCCACGTGTCGAGACGCACGGTCTGGCCATCGTCACGCAAGCTGCGCGGGCCGTTGAGCAGGCCGAGGCTGCCCAGGTCGCTTTCGTCCAGACGCGCGGCGTGGTATTCGCCGCCAACGCTGTTGAGGAAGGCTGCAAGCCCCGGGCTGTCGAGTTGCGGGACGCGGATCGCGCCTTGTTCGTCCTTAAGGAAACTGCCGTCCTCCTGGGCGATCGGCGCACCTTCGGCGGTGCCGATGCCGAGCATCAGCAATTGTGGCGATTGCCCGCTCAGTGCCCGGCGAATGCCTTGGCGTTCTTCTTCATCCAGCGACGAGCCGATCAACAGAATCCGCCCCTGACCAAGCGCGCCCTGTTTCAGCAGGGCCAGCGCTTTACTCACGGCCAGATCAGCGCGATGGCCGCTTTCCGGCATCAACGACGGCTTGAGTGCGTCGAGCAGATTGCGACTGGTCGCCAGGTCATCCGACAGCGGCACCAGCGTGTGCGCGCTGCCGGCGTAGACGACGATGGCGGTCTGCGCATCGCTGCGCGCCTGCAACAGGTCGAACAGCTTGCGCCGCGCCTGTTCCAGGCGAGTCGGTGGTGAGTCGGTGGCGAGCATCTCCGGGGTCAGTTCGAGGATCACCACCAGCGGGTCGGCGGGTTTCTGGCTGGTCTGTTCGACCCGCTCCCAACTCGGCCCGAGCAACGCCAGAACGGTCAGCAACCACGCCGCACCGAGGGCGACCCACGGCAACTTGCTGTCGCGGCCGTTACCGCCGCTGAGCAGGGTGGCATGAAACGCCGGCGGCAGAATCATCTGCCAGCGCCCGGCACGTTTCTGCCGGTGCCAGAGTTGCCAGAGCAGCCAGCCGAGCAGCGGCAACAGCAGCAACCACCACGGACGGAACCAGTGCGGCCAGAGCGCGATCATCGGCGCCTCCGCAGACGCAGACGCTTGAGGCGCTCGCGCCAGTCAGGCAACGGACTTTGCAGATACAGCTCCTTGGTGAACAGGCGTTGCAGCGGATTGTCCGGCCACAACTCGCGAGCGACCAGCAACAGGCTCAGCCACAGGGCGAGGGCCAGCGGCCACTGATACAGGGCTTGCGCCGGGCGCGCCTCGGTCGGTTGCTGGGTCACCGGCTCGAGCTGATCGAGGGTGTCCTTGATCGCTTGCAGTTCCTTGCCGTCATGGGCGCGGAAATACTGGCCGCCGGTGGCCTCGGCGATGGCTCTGAGTGCTGGCTCGTCGAGGTCCAGGCTCGGATTGACTCCGAGCAGGCCGGTCGAGCCGCTGTCCTCGGGATTGGCGCCAATGCCGATCGGGTAAATTTTCACGCCTTCGCTGGCCGCCAGTTTCGCCGCCGTCAGCGGATCAATCTCGCCACCATTATTGGCGCCGTCAGTGACCAGAATCAGCACACGGCTTTGTGCCGGACGCAGGCGCAGGCGTTTCAGGGCCAGACCGATGGCGTCGCCGATGGCAGTGTTCTTGCCGGCGATGCCGATCCGCGCTTCGTCGAGCCAGACCCGCACGGTGTGACGGTCGAAGGTCAGCGGCGCCTGCAAATAGGCCTTACTGCCGAACAGGATCAAGCCAACGCGGTCGCCATCGCGGCTTTCCAGAAAGTCGCCGAGCAGGTGCTGCACCAGCGACAAGCGACTGACGTCTTCGTCCTGCCACTGCATGTCGGGGAAGTCCATCGAACCGGATACGTCCACCGCCACCAGCAGATCACGGCCACTGGCGGCAATCGGCAGCGGCTCGCCGAGCCATTGCGGGCGCGCAGCTGCGGTCAACAGCAATAACCACAGCAACATGAATGGCGCCTGCTGACGCCACGCCGGCAGATTGGCCCGGGCGCGACGGCGGGCGAGGCCTTCAAGGTCCGAGAGAAAGCTGACTTTCAACGCCGGCTCGCCACTGTCGGCCACCGGCAGCACAAGGCGCATCAGCCACGGCAGCGGCAACAGGGCAAAGATCCACGGCCAGGCGAACTCAAACATGCTTGCGAATCCAGGTGTCGACGGCCTGGGTCAGGCCGGCGATGGCTTTGTCGTCGAGTTTGCATTCCGGTTTGTAGGCGCCTTCGACCAGGACCATCCAGCGCGTCAGGCCGGCCGCCGGGCAACGGTTATCGAGGAACGCCAGCCATTTGCGGCCGTTGAGTGTGTGGCTCTGGCTGTAAGGGTAATGGTTGCGGCACAAGCGCTTGAGCAGGCCGTTGAGCTGTTGCAGCCAGGCCCCCGCCGGTGCGCCGTCATAGGGCTTGGGCATTTGGGCGAGTTCGGCGAGGGCGGCGATGCGCACCGGGTCCAGCGGCTGTTCGGCGCGCACGATCGGGCGCTTCTTGAGCGGGATGAAGCGGCGCAAACGCCACGCGCCGTAGCCGAGCAATGGCAGCAGCAACAGCAGCAGCCACCAGCCCGGCGCCGGCGGCCAGAAGGCAATCGGTGGCGGGGAAATCAGCGGTTGCAGTTGTTCGAGGCCGTTCATCGCCCGGTCCCCGGCCGCTGCGGATTAAGGAACTCGCGCATCTGCTCGACCATTTCACTTTGCGTGCTCAGCGGCATCAGCAGCACCCGCAGTTTCTGCGCGAGCAATTCCCAGCGGGCAATGCGTGCTTCGGCCTGGGCGCGGTAGGTCTGGCGCAGGTCGAAATTGAGGGTGTCGAGTTCCAGCTGGGCACCGCGCTCGGCGAAGCGTAACAGGCCGGCAGCGGGCAGGGCGTGATCCAGCGGATCGGACAGCGGCAGCATCAGCAGGTCGCAATGGCGCGACAGCAGGCTCAGTTGCTGTTCGGCACTGTCGGACAACGCGCGCTCGTCGCAGATCACGATCACCAGACTGCCCGGACGCAACACTTCCCGTGCCCGCCGCAGGGCCACGCCGAGTGCATCACGATCCGCCTCACGCTCCGAATGCAGCGACTGATTGACCTTCACCAGGCGGTTGAGCAATTGCAGCAGGCTCTGCTTGCTGCGGCGCGGTTTGATTTCGTAGTGCTCGTTGTCGCCGAACACCAGCCCGCCAACGCGGTCGTTGTGGCCCAGCGCGGCCCAGCCGATCAGCGCCGCCGCTTGCGCCGCGAGCACCGACTTGAACATCAGCCCGGAACCGAAAAACAGCCGCGTGCTTTGCTCGACCATGATGAAAATCGGCCGTTCGCGTTCTTCATGGAACAGCTTGGTGTGCGGCTCCTGCGTGCGCGCCGTCACGCGCCAGTCGATGGTGCGCACGTCGTCGCCAGCCTGGTAGACCCGCACCTGATCGAAGTCGACGCCGCGACCACGGAATTTCGAGTGGTGCAGGCCGATCAGCGGGCTGCGCTGACTCGGCGTGGAAAACAGCTGCACCTCGCGCACACGGTGGCGCATCTCGATCAGCTCGGCGAGGCTGACGCGGATGCCCGGTTCGGATGGCAGGGGGGCGTTCATGGGGGTCAAGCGACGGCTACGACGTCGAGAATCCGCTGCACCACCCGATCCTGATCAATGCCGGCGGCTTCGGCTTCAAACGACAGAATGATGCGATGACGCAACACATCGAACAGCACCGCCTGAATGTCTTCGGGGCTGACGAAGTCGCGACCGGCCAGCCAGGCGTGGGCGCGTGCACAACGGTCGAGGGCGATCGAGCCACGCGGGCTCGCACCGTAGGCGATCCACTCGGCCATTTCCGGGTCGAACTTGGCCGGGTTGCGCGTGGCCATGACCAGTTGCACCAGGTATTCCTCCACGGCGTCGGCCATGTACAGACCGAGGATTTCCTTGCGCGCAGCGAAAATCGCCTGCTGGCTGACGCGGCGTTCCGGTTTGGTTTCGCCGTTCAGCGCTTCGCCACGGGCCTGCTGCAGGATGCGGCGTTCGACGGCGGCATCCGGGAAACCGATTTTCACGTGCATGAGGAAGCGGTCGAGCTGCGCTTCCGGCAGCGGATAGGTGCCTTCCTGCTCGATCGGGTTCTGCGTGGCCATCACCAGAAACAGCGGCGACAGCTCATAGGTGCTGCGCCCGACACTGACCTGACGTTCGGCCATGGCTTCGAGCAGCGCCGATTGCACCTTGGCCGGGGCGCGGTTGATTTCGTCCGCCAGCACCAGGTTGTGGAAGATCGGCCCTTGCTGGAACACGAAGCTGCCGGTTTCCGGGCGATAGATCTCGGTACCGGTGATGTCGGCGGGCAAAAGGTCCGGGGTGAACTGAATGCGATGGAACTGGGCTTCGATGCCCTCGGCGAGTTCTTTGATCGCTTTGGTCTTGGCCAGACCCGGCGCGCCCTCGACCAGCATGTGACCGTCGGCGAGCAGGGCGATGAGCAAGCGCTCGATGAGTTTTTCCTGGCCGAGAATCTGCGTTGAAAGAAAGGTTCGCAGCGCCAGCAGCGCTTCACGATGTTCCATCGGTGACTGTTCCTGGAAAGGGGTGGCCACAGGCGTTCGGATAACGCCGGGGCTGGGGGCGTTACTTTAATCCATCGAGGGGGGTGGCGACTAACGGCATTTTGCGCAAAGTGCGGGAAATGACTGGGGCAATTGTTGGATTTTTGTAGTGGGAGAGTGTTGCGGTGGCAGTTCCGGCCCCATCGCTGGCAAGCCAGCTCCCACAGTGACCGATGTGTTGCACAAATTGCATGCGCATCGCTGATACCTGTGGGAGCTGGCTTGCCAGCGATGGGGCCAGTTCAGACGCCATCAAATCTCGCTGATGAAGGTACCCGTCCCATCAAGGATATTCTTCAAAGTCTCGACAACCTCATCCAGATCAACCATATCCGGGTTGAAGGTGATTTCCAGCACATCATCCCCGTTCAACGCATCGGCATCCGCCGCCGCGATCTCGATCTTCAGCCGCGTCTTGCTCAGGGTGACTTTCACCCCGTCCAGCGTCGACGGCTCGCCATCCAGGGTGATCTCCAGCTCATCCTCGTCCGGATAGCGGCTCATTACGAACATCTCGCCCTTGTCGGTGTGGCAGCCAATCATGGCCATGTTGTCTTCTTCGTCGTCGCACGGGTTGACGATCAGTAGGGCGGTGTTCATTTGCATGGTCAATTCCTGCCTTGAGGGGCGTGTCGGTCGCAATAGGGCGCGATTCTGCCAGCCCTCGGGAATTTCTGCATGTGAGAGTGTCAGAGGATGTGTCGCGAGCACGGCACAGGTCAATGGTCACTTCTGGCACGCCTGTACCGTAAAAGCGGGCATTCAGGCCGCCGTTTTCCGCCATGACTGCTAGTGTTTATCGGTGCCAAATCCTTTGTTTACGTGCCAATGACCGAATATGTCGCAGCACCGCAAGCAGACACATTGTCGCACCCATTAAGCTGCGCAACGGATGAGCACCTGTAAAGGCATTGTCGGCAGTGCGGACAGTCGTTTTTGCAGATGCCCATTCAATGGAAGGTGAATGTGACCTGAGTGTCTCGTCCAGCTTCACCCACCTGTCACCCTGTTTCCTCTGCCCGAGAATCAGGAACAGGGCGACACAGGCCCCGAAAGGGGTGTTGCACGCGACGCTTTCCATCAATAACAAGCTTAAGCGGAGTACCACAGATGGCGTTCTTCACCGCAGCCAGCAAAGCCGACTTCCAGCACCAACTGCAAGCGGCACTGGCGCAGCACATCAGTGAACAGGCACTGCCACAAGTGGCGCTGTTCGCTGAACAATTCTTCGGCATCATTTCCCTGGACGAGCTGACTCAACGTCGCCTCTCCGACCTCGCTGGCTGTACTCTTTCCGCGTGGCGCCTGCTTGAGCGCTTCGATCACGCGCAACCGCAAGTGCGCGTCTACAACCCCGATTACGAACGCCACGGCTGGCAGTCGACCCACACCGCGGTCGAAGTGCTGCACCACGACCTGCCATTCCTGGTCGACTCGGTCCGCACCGAACTGAACCGCCGCGGCTACAGCATTCACACCCTGCAAACCACCGTGCTCAGCGTACGCCGTGGCAGCAAGGGCGAGCTGCTGGAAATCCTGCCAAAAGGCAGCACCGGTGAAGGCGTGCTGCACGAGTCGCTGATGTACCTGGAAATCGACCGCTGCGCCAACGCGGCCGAACTGAGTGTGCTGAGCAAAGAGCTGGAACAGGTGCTCGGTGAAGTCCGCGTCGCGGTCGCCGATTTCGAGCCGATGAAGGCCAAGGTGCAGGAAATCCTCACCAAGCTCGATCACAGCGCCTTCGCCGTCGATGCCGACGAAAAGAACGAAATCAAGAGCTTCCTGGAATGGCTGGTGGGCAACCACTTCACCTTCCTCGGCTACGAAGAGTTCGTGGTTACCGATCAGGCCGATGGCGGCCACATCGAATACGACCAGAATTCCTTCCTCGGCCTGACCAAACTGCTGCGCACCGGCCTGACCTACGAAGACCTGCGCATCGAAGACTACGCAGTGAAATACCTGCGCGAACCGACCCTGCTGTCGTTCGCCAAGGCCGCGCACCCGAGCCGCGTGCACCGTCCGGCGTACCCGGATTACGTGTCGATCCGTGAAATCGACGCGGACGGCAACGTCATCAAGGAACACCGTTTCATGGGCCTGTACACCTCGTCGGTGTATGGCGAGAGCGTGCGGGTCATCCCGTTCATCCGCCGCAAGGTCGAAGAAATCGAACGCCGTTCCGGCTTCCAGTCCAAGGCTCACCTGGGCAAGGAACTGGCGCAGGTCCTCGAAGTGCTGCCGCGTGACGACCTGTTCCAGACTCCGGTCGACGAACTGTTCACCACCGTGATGTCGATCGTGCAGATCCAGGAACGCAACAAGATCCGCGTGTTCCTGCGCAAAGACCCGTACGGTCGTTTCTGCTACTGCCTGGCCTACGTGCCGCGCGACATCTATTCCACCGAAGTGCGCCAGAAGATCCAGCAAGTGCTGATGGAGCGCCTGAAGGCCTCCGACTGCGAATTCTGGACGTTCTTCTCCGAGTCCGTGCTGGCCCGCGTGCAGCTGATCCTGCGTGTCGATCCGAAGAACCGCATCGACATCGACCCGGTGCTGCTGGAAAAAGAAGTCGTACAAGCCTGCCGCAGCTGGCAGGACGACTACGCCGCCCTGACCGTCGAAAGCTTCGGCGAAGCCCACGGCACCAACGTGCTGGCCGACTTCCCGAAAGGCTTCCCGGCCGGCTACCGCGAGCGTTTCGCTGCGCATTCGGCCGTGGTCGACATGCAGCACCTGCTGAGCCTCAACGAAAAAAGTCCGCTGGTGATGAGCTTCTATCAGCCGCTGGGCCAGGTGTCCGGCCAGCGCGAGCTGCATTGCAAGCTGTATCACGCCGACACGCCGCTGGCGTTGTCCGACGTACTGCCGATTCTGGAAAACCTCGGCCTGCGCGTGCTGGGTGAATTCCCGTACCGCCTGCGTCACACCAACGGCCGCGAGTTCTGGATTCACGACTTCGCGTTCACCGCTGCCGAAGGCCTGGACCTCGACATCCAGCAACTCAACGACACCCTGCAGGACGCGTTCGTGCACATCGTCCGTGGCGATGCCGAGAACGATGCGTTCAACCGTCTGGTGCTGACCGCCGGCCTGCCGTGGCGTGACGTGGCGCTGCTGCGAGCCTACGCCCGTTACCTGAAGCAGATTCGTCTGGGCTTCGACCTGGGTTACATCGCCAGCACCCTGAACAACCACACCGACATCGCTCGCGAGCTGACCCGGTTGTTCAAGACGCGCTTCTATCTGGCGCGCAAACTCAGCGATGAAGATCTGGAAGACAAGCAGCAGCGTCTGGAACAGGCGATTCTGACCGCACTGGACGATGTCCAGGTGCTCAACGAAGACCGCATCCTGCGTCGTTACCTCGACCTGATCAAAGCCACCCTGCGCACCAACTTCTACCAGACCGACGCCCACGGCCAGAACAAGTCGTACTTCAGCTTCAAGTTCAACCCGCACGCGATCCCTGAACTGCCGAAGCCGGTACCGAAGTTCGAAATCTTCGTTTACTCGCCACGCGTCGAAGGCGTGCACCTGCGCTTCGGCAACGTTGCTCGCGGTGGTCTGCGCTGGTCCGACCGTGAAGAAGACTTCCGTACTGAAGTCCTCGGCCTGGTAAAAGCCCAGCAAGTGAAGAACTCGGTCATCGTGCCGGTGGGTGCGAAGGGCGGCTTCCTGCCGCGTCGCCTGCCACTGGGCGGCAGCCGTGACGAGATCGCGGCCGAGGGCATTGCCTGCTACCGCATCTTTATTTCGGGTCTGCTGGACATCACCGACAACCTGAAAGACGGCGCGCTGGTACCGCCGGCCAACGTCGTGCGGCATGACGACGATGACCCGTACCTGGTAGTAGCCGCGGACAAGGGCACTGCAACCTTCTCCGACATCGCCAACGGCATCGCCATCGACTACGGCTTCTGGCTGGGCGACGCGTTTGCCTCCGGTGGTTCGGCCGGTTACGACCACAAGAAAATGGGCATCACCGCCAAGGGCGCGTGGGTTGGCGTACAACGTCACTTCCGCGAGCGCGGCATCAATGTTCAGGAAGACAGCATCACCGTGGTCGGCGTGGGTGACATGGCCGGTGACGTGTTCGGTAACGGCCTGTTGATGTCCGACAAGCTGCAATTGGTCGCGGCTTTCAACCACATGCACATCTTCATCGACCCGAACCCGAACCCGGCGACCAGCTTCGCCGAGCGTCAGCGCATGTTCGACCTGCCGCGTTCGGCCTGGACCGACTACGACACCAGCATCATGTCCGAAGGTGGCGGTATCTTCTCGCGCAGCGCGAAGAGCATCGCGATCTCCCCGCAGATGCAGGAACGCTTCGACATCAAGGCGGACAAGCTGACCCCGACCGAACTGCTGAACGCCTTGCTCAAGGCGCCAGTGGATCTGCTGTGGAACGGCGGTATCGGTACTTACGTCAAAGCCAGCACCGAAAGCCACGCCGATGTCGGCGACAAGGCCAACGATGCTCTGCGCGTGAACGGCAACGAACTGCGCTGCAAAGTAGTGGGCGAGGGCGGTAACCTCGGCATGACCCAACTGGGTCGTGTGGAGTTCGGCCTCAATGGCGGCGGTTCCAACACCGACTTCATCGACAACGCCGGTGGCGTGGACTGCTCCGACCACGAAGTGAACATCAAGATCCTGCTGAACGAAGTGGTTCAGGCTGGCGACATGACCGACAAGCAACGTAACCAGTTGCTGGCGAGCATGACCGACGAAGTCGGTGGTCTGGTGCTGGGCAACAACTACAAGCAGACCCAGGCCCTGTCCCTGGCGGCGCGTCGTGCCTACGAGCGCATTGCCGAGTACAAGCGTCTGATGAGCGATCTGGAAGGCCGTGGCAAGCTGGACCGTGCCATCGAGTTCCTGCCGACCGAAGAGCAGATTAATGAGCGCGTTGCGGCAGGCCATGGCCTGACCCGTCCTGAGCTGTCGGTACTGATCTCGTACAGCAAGATCGACCTCAAGGAACAGCTGCTGAACTCGCTGGTGCCGGATGACGATTACCTGACCCGCGACATGGAAACGGCGTTCCCGCCGACCCTGGTCAGCAAGTTCTCCGAGGCCATGCGTCGTCACCGTCTGAAGCGCGAGATCGTCAGCACCCAGATCGCCAACGACCTGGTCAACCACATGGGCATCACCTTCGTTCAACGACTCAAAGAGTCGACCGGCATGAGCCCGGCGAACGTGGCCGGTGCTTACGTGATCGTGCGTGACATCTTCCACCTCCCGCACTGGTTCCGTCAGATCGAGGCGCTGGACTATCAGGTTTCCGCTGACGTGCAGCTGGAGCTGATGGACGAGCTGATGCGTCTGGGCCGCCGCGCTACCCGCTGGTTCCTGCGTGCCCGTCGCAACGAGCAGAACGCTGCCCGTGACGTCGCGCACTTCGGTCCGCACCTGAAAGAACTGGGTCTGAAGCTCGACGAACTGCTGAGCGGCGAAATCCGCGAAAACTGGCAGGCGCGTTATCAGGCTTACGTCGAAGCCGGTGTGCCGGAGTTGCTGGCGCGTATGGTCGCGGGCACCTCGCACCTGTACACGCTGCTGCCGATCATCGAAGCGTCCGACGTGACTGGCCAGAACCCGGCCGAAGTGGCCAAGGCGTACTTCGCCGTGGGCAGTGCGCTGGACATCACCTGGTACCTGCAACAGATCAGCGCACTGCCGGTTGAAAACAACTGGCAGGCCCTGGCCCGTGAAGCGTTCCGTGACGATGTCGACTGGCAGCAACGTGCGATCACCATCTCCGTCCTGCAACAGGGCGACGGCACTCAGGACGTGGAAGCACGCCTGGCGCTGTGGATGGAGCAGCACGAAAGCATGATCTCGCGCTGGCGCGCCATGCTGGTGGAAATCCGTGCAGCGAGCGGCACGGACTACGCCATGTATGCGGTGGCCAACCGTGAACTGCTGGACCTCGCCTTGAGCGGGCAAGCCGTGGTGGCCCCGGCTGCTGCGAATGCCGAGCTTGAACTGGCGTAAGTAGTGGTTGAATGAAAAAGCCCCTGCATTGTGAGATGCAGGGGCTTTTTTATGCCTGAGGATTTTGTGTTGTCTAGTCTGGCCCCTTCGCGAGCAAGCTCGCTCCCACATTTGAAATGCATTCCCCCTGTGGGAGCGAGCTTGCTCGCGAAGGGGCCCTTGTCATCAATACAACTTAGATGACTGTTTGCTATCAAGCATCGACACTTTGTCCGCAGGTCTAGCGACTAAATTGTTGAGCGACTGGTCAAACTTCTGCAGCGCCCGAACTTGCACATCCTGCTGCTGATTAATATCCGCAACAATCTCCTCCGAGCGTTTGAAGTCCGCCCACACGGGCGTCAATTCTCTCGCCTCGGAGCCTTTCGCCGTACCGATGTAATTCAACTGCGCATCATAGAAGTCCGCGCTCACGTCTGCCTTGATGTCGGAACTGCGCGAAGTGATCAACTGGCTGTGGGTGTCGACAATCGCCACCACATCCGGTCTGGCTGCGCGCAGGCTGTGCAGGTCCGGATACACCGTCACCGAGCCGAACTGGCGTTGCAGCGATGCCTTGACCCAGTCCACCGCCATGTCCGGTTTGGAGCTGGCAACATAGGCGTCATGGATCGGTTGCACCAGCAAACTCTGGCCGAAACCGGTGCCGGCGTTGGCTTGATAGTCACGCAGGTATTCGCGGTTGGTCTGGGTGCCTGGGCTGTAGACCACGCCGAGCGACACGCCGGGGCCGCTTTTCACCTGCGCCGCGCTGCTGCGGCCGACCGGTTGGGTGAAGAGGGTGTCGAGGGACGAGACGGCTTTCGGCGCGGTGGGCACTGAACAGGCGGACAAGGCTAGAACCGATATCGCCAAGGTACTGGCAAAAGCAAGTTTCATGGTGTTTCTCCCGTGAAACAACATCAGTCGGACAGTTTAAAAGTCGTTAATCACGACCGTTAACTCAGACTAAACCCGCCAACCTGACAATTTGCTGAGCGAACCGCCGTTGAATAGTTTCATTTGCTGTAACTCGCAGCGGTTAATGACGCCGGGAAATAAAAAGGCGCCAATCCGCGATTTGCGCCTGATTATTTATGGCTGGTTAAACAGCCATCAGTTTTTCAGCGGGATCAACACTTGCTCATCCGGGGCCAGCACCATGAACACCAGCAACTTCGCCGGTTTGCTCTGGCTGGCATTTTTCGACACCAGATGCTCGGAGCCGGCGGGTTCGTACCAGAACTGGCCCTTCTTGTAAGTGATCGGTGATTCACCCTTGACCTGGGAAATTACCTCACCTTCCAGCACGTAAGCCATCGCCGTGCCGTCGTGCCTGTGGGCGATAGAGGACTGGCCGGGTTTGTAGTCCACTTCGATCATCATGGCTTTTTTGCCGGGAGCGTTTTTCAGCATCTGGTCTTGCAGCACGGTGACTTTTTCTGACGGCTCGTGAGCAAAGGCAGCCGTGGTGCAAAGGCTCAGGAAAAGGGCGGCAGCGAAGAGGGGCAGGGCTTTCATGGCGGGTTACCTGTGGTGATCGGAGTGGTGCTGATCACGGTAGTCCGCAGGGCGGGGCATGCAAACGGCCAATATTCGGGAAGATCGGGTGACCAATCTGTGGATTCTCAGCGCTTGCAAATAAGCCATCGCTGGCAAGCCAGCTCCCACAGGATTCAGCGTCGTTCGAAAATTAATGTACGACACAAAAAACTGTGGGAGCTGGCTTGCCAGCGATGGCGTCAATAAGGTCAAACGATAGGAAACGAGTTGAAATCGACGCTATTGGCCAGCCGGCTATCAATCAGGTCAATAAACCCCTGCGCCTCGGGCCGGTTGAAATGCGCCTGCATCGCCGCCTCCGACTGCCAATGGGCGCTGACCGTCCAGCGGTGGCTGTCCTCGGGGCAGCGGTCGACCAGGTAGGAATCGCAGCCGGGTGTCTCGCGCAAGGTGTCGACGATCCTCTGCAGTTGCCTGCCCAGCTCCTCCGAGCGGCCGGCGGCGGCCTGCACCTGAACGGTGTTGATCACTTCGTTGGACATTGCTCACACTCCTTAATCAGGCCGGACGAGTCCTGCTCATTGAGGGATAACGCTGATGCAGAATAGGCCTGCACCCCCGGATCACCAATAACCAATCGGCGGTTAATCACCCAGTCCAATCATTCACGCAACTTGTTGCAGGATGTCGCGCAGGCGATCCAGAGCGATATCAATGTCCAGCGTTTCAATGGCGCCGAAACCGAAGTACAAGCCGTTTTTCGCCGGTTGCTGGTCATAGAAAATGTCGATGGAGTACAGGCCGACCTCGACCCTTTTCGCCAGTTCGATCACCAGCGGCAGATCGATCGGCACCTTGCAGAGCACCGCCATATGAAAGCCCGCACTGGCTGGCACCGCGTCGAGCCAGGGCGACAGATCGGTCGCCATGCGCGCCAGAATCCGTTCACGGCGCTGGGCGTAAATCGCGTGGCAGCGGCGGATGTGCTTGAGCAGACAACCCTCGGCGATGAACTTGGCCAGCGCCCATTGCGGCAGGGTCGGGGTATGCTGGTCGGTGAGTTTTTTGGCGCGAATCACCGCTTCGAGGATCGCCGGCGGCAGGATCGCGTAGCCCAGGCGCAGCTCTGGCAGCAGGGTTTTGGAGAACGTGCCGACGTAGGCGACGATGCCGCGCTGATCGAGGTCGTGCAGTGAGTCAGTGGGGCGACCTTCGTAGCGGAATTCGCTGTCATAGTCGTCCTCGATGATGATCGCCCCCAGCTCATAGGCCCGGGCCAGCAAGGCTTCACGGCGCGCCTGGCTCATCGACATGCCCAGCGGGAACTGGTGTGACGGGGTGACGTAAATCAGCCGCGTGCCCTCGGGAATCTGCTCGGCCACAATGCCTTCGGCATCCACCGGCACACCG
The DNA here is from genome assembly GCF_037626295.1 of Pseudomonas sp. LF-5. Classification (NCBI taxonomy): domain Bacteria; kingdom Pseudomonadati; phylum Pseudomonadota; class Gammaproteobacteria; order Pseudomonadales; family Pseudomonadaceae; genus Pseudomonas; species Pseudomonas sp. LF-5. The sequence continues at coordinate 1,198,154 of NZ_JARKMT010000001.1, read as the reverse complement.
ACCACTTGCGCACCGTGGGTGCCGAACAGCAGACGCGCTGGCGGGTAGCCCGGGTCTTCCATTGCCACCCGGCTGCCGGGGCTGATCAGCACGCGGGAGATCAAGTCCAGCGCCTGTTGTGCACCGTTGCACACCACGATGTCTTCGTCCTGGCAGTTGATCCCGCGTGAGAACGCGATGTGCCCGGCAATCGCGTGGCGCAGCGCCGGAAGGCCTTCGGGCACGCTGTAGAAACCCTTGGAGGCGGCCATCTGGCGCATGGCGTGCGAGACGCAGCGGCGCCAGTCGTCATGGGGAAACTGGCCTTTGCTGGTGGCGCCGCCGATGAAGTCGTAGCGCAACGAGCCTTGCAGCGTCGGGTGCTGCAGGAACATCGGCAGGGTGCGCCAGCGCTCGATCACCTCGGCGCTGGCCAGTTCAGTGTGGCTTTGCTTGCGCTGAATCTGCGCCGGGCGCGCATTGACGTAGGTGCCTTTGCCGATCACCCCGGTGAGGAAGTTTTCGTAGGTCAACTGGGCGTAGGTGTCGGAAATGGTCTTGCGCGAGATGCCCAGTTGTTCGGCCAACAGGCGGCTGGGCGGCAACTGCGTACCCGCCGCGAGACGCCCGGATTCGATGGCCCCGCGCAGCTGTTGGTACAACTGGCCGGCGAGATCCTTGCGGCCGTTGATCACCACGTGAAGTTCCATACCGACGAGGCTCCGGGGGGCTATTGGTTTGCCCGCCAGATTACCGCTGTTGCGTGGTCGGCAATAGTTGCGCACCACAAAAACCCGAAATTGGCCCCAATCCCCTGTAGGAGTGAGCCTGCTCGCGATAGCGTTGTATCAGGCGAAATATTCTTTGGATGTGCCGACGTCATCGCGGGCAAGCCCGCTCCCACAGTGTTTTGCAGTGCCCGCAAGAAATCGTATTTTTCCTGTCAGTGGTGTAGCGGTTTTCCGTGCAATTGGGGCTGTAACGCGCAGGTGTCGGCGTTTACGGTGAAGTCATTATTCCGTCTGCCGAGACCTGCCCATGAGCCCGCGCCTGGATTACTACAATGCGTCGCCCAAGGCGATGAAAGCGATGATCGCGATGGAGGCGCTGACCAGCCACCTGAGCATCGAACAGCCGTTGCTGCAACTGATCAGGATCCGCGCCTCGCAGCTCAATGGCTGCGCGTTCTGTACTGACATGCACTCGGTGGATGCGCGGCGCGCGGGGGAGAGTGATCGGCGTTTGTATGCGATCGCGGTGTGGCGTGACAGCGGCTTCTTCAACCCGCGTGAGCGTGCGGCGCTGGCCTGGACCGAAGCGGTGACGTTGTTGGCTGAAAGTCATGTGCCCGATGAGGTGTACCAGCAGGCCAAGGCGCAGATGAGCGAAGCGGAACTGGTGGACCTGACAATCGCCGTGACCACGATCAACAGTTGGAATCGCCTGGCCGTCAGCTTCCGCCAAACCCCCAGTGACTGACGTACACATTCACCTGTGGTGAGGGGATTTATCCCCGTTGGGTTGCTAAGCAGCTCCCGAACCTTACAACTGGGTACATCAGGCTCACCCTGCGCAGCGGGTTTACGACTGCTGCGCAGCCGAACGGGGATAAATCCCCTCGCCACAGGTTGGGAGCCTCCCTACAGGTTTGGGAGCCTCCCTACAGGTTGGTTGGAGAACCGCCCTACAGGTTAGTGAGCCTCCCTGCAGGTGTGTGAGTTCGCTCCTTACAGACGTGTGAGTTCCTTGCCCCCAGGTGGATGTGTCATTTATTGATGAGTGGAGAGGTGCCGGCATTGGCTGGTGGGCGTTGCGGTTTTACCGAGGTGCCGAAGGTATTGCCCATTCGCGTACTGGTCGCGGCCGGGGTCGCGAGGCCCACCTGATTCGGTGGCCGCTTGTTGACGGGCACATTCAGCGCTTGCTGATTTTTCTCCGCAGCCGCTGCGCCTTGCGGGTTGTTGCCCATCTGCTGGCTCAGGCAATCGTAGTTCGGCGCCTTGTACCCGCCGACCGTCACCTCGACACAGCCCAAGGGTTCTTCGGCAAAAGCGCTCGACAGCGCCGTCAACAACAGCCCGCCAAGGCTGAATCGCCACAGTGTGTTCATGCTCGCCTCCTGGCCGGCCCGGAGGGGCCGCGCTATGGCTTGAGTCTAGTGCAAGCCTTGCGCAAATCCCGTGATGGTTTTTTTGCACCGTCCGTCACACCAGATTCATAAACAGCCCTCAGGATGACGATTTCCAAGGATTCGTCAGCCGTGCAGCGAGGCAGTTCCAGGGACGGTTTTCAGCGTTCAACGAGACTTGTGCGCCGGATGTGTCTGGGGTGGCTGCTTGGCTGTGCGGCGGGCCACGCCATGGCCGACGCGGTGCCGGCGGACTTGCGCATGACGCTGCACATTCCGGCACAGGATCTGGCGCACGCGCTGGACCAGTACAGCCACGCCACCGGCGTAGCGGTGCTGGTCGACAGTCAGTTGAGTCGCGGTCGTCGCTCGCTGGCAGTGGACGGTGAGTACACCGCCGCCGATGCCTTGCGTCGATTGCTCGGCGGCAGTGGTTTGATGGCGCGTTATGCCCGGGACGATGCGTTTACGTTGCAAGTGGCGCAGGTCGAAGACGTGCCGGCGCCGCCACAAAAACAGACGCCCGAAAGCGTTGCCGTCAATCGCAGTTACGCCACGGCCGTGCAAGCGGCCATCGAGCGCAACCTGTGCCGTTCGCCGCTGACCCGCCCGGGCAGTTATCGCGCGGTGTTGCAGGTGTGGGTCGGGCGTGACGGCGTGGTGCAGCACAACCGGTTGGTCACCTCGACCGGCGATGTACGGCGCGACAATGCGCTGGTAGAGAGCTTTCGCAATCTCAGGATCGACCGGCCGACGCCCAGCGCCTTGCGTCAGCCGGTCACGTTGCTGTTGTTACCGGAGTCGTCAGGGAAACGCATGGAATGCACCACATGGGAAGGAGTTTCCGGGGGATGAAAGACACCGGACAAGGTTCGATGGTCCAACTGTTCCTGACGTCCTACGAGGACTTTCGGGTGCGCCTGCGCAGGCGTCTCGGTTCGGAAGACCTGGCCAACGACGTGCTGCACGAAACCTACCTGCGGGTCGACCGCATGGAGACGCCGCCGAACGTCTTGCGACCCAACGCCTACCTCTATCGCATGGCCCTGAACATCGCTGCCGACCGCCGCCAGGCCGATGCACGCCTGCTCACTGGCGAGGAAGTCGAGGAACTGCTGCAAATCGGTGACGAAGCCCTCGATCCGGCGCGGGTGGTGGGCGGGCAAAAGGAAATCCAGTCCCTGCTCAGTGCCCTTTACGAGCTGCCCGCACGCCGTCGCAGAATTTTCATCGCTGCGCGGCTGGAAGAGGCGCCGCACCTGGAGATTTCCCAGCGTTTTGGCATTTCCACGCGCATGGTCGAGAAGGAAATCAAAGCCGCGTTGGGCTTTTGTGCAGCGAAACTGGAAAGAAAAGTGTTTCAGCGGTTCGGTCGCGGGGCCGGAAAACCGTCTTCTGAATAGTGCCCGATCAATTCGTTGAGAATCTGCGCGTTTGAACATCTTTCGACTGACACCTGCCGAGCCATCGGCGGCCGACAATCTGCACAGCGAAGCCCGCGACTGGCTGGTCCTGTTGACCTCCGGCCGCGCCACCGTGGCCGATGCCCGCGCCTTGCGCGACTGGTGCGCACAGAGTGCCGAGCATGCGCAGGCGTTCGAGCAGGCCAAGGTTATGTGGCATCAGTTGCAACCGGCCATGGAGCAGATGCAGGCGCCACGGCGCTTCGGTCGCCGGGCGTTTCTCGGTGGCGCGATTGCTGCGTCGGCGGCGTTTCTGTTGGTACGCGGGACGATTCCTGGCGGGTTTGAAGGGCTGGGCGCTGACTACATAACCGAAGTCGGTCAGCAGCGTCGTTTCGAACCGGCGCAGGGTGTGAGCCTGGAGCTGAACACTCAGACGCGGATCAACCAGCGCGCAGTGTCTGAGGGTGTACAGGGTTTTGAGCTGGTCAGTGGTGAGGTTGAAGTGCAGACCGCGCGGTTGCCGCTGGCGATGCAGGCTGGGGGAGGGTGGTTGCGGGCGAGTCAGGCGCGTTTCAACTTGCGTAACACTGATCAGCAAGTTTGCGTGACCTGCCTTGATGGCGCGGTTGAAGTCGACGTAGAAGGCCGCAGCCTGCGCCTCGAACCGGGGCAGCAAGTGACCTACGATGCGCGGCAGGTTGGCAGTGTGCAGAGTGTCGACACGGCGGCGGTGATGAACTGGCGTCAGCAGGTGTTGGTGTTCAATGGTGCGACGCTGAGTCAGATGATTGATGAGATCAACCGCTATCGACCTGGGATGTTGTTGCTGCTTAACCGGGAGCTGGGGCAGCGTCGGGTGCAGGCGCGGTTCAGCCTTGATCAACTTGCCGGGGTTGCGCTGTTGATTCGCGATGCTTATGGCGTCAAATGCACTGAGTTGCCCGGTGGTGTGGTCGTTCTTAGCTAGTGGGGTTGGTGGTGGACATATCCGTTGCTGCGGTAACGGCCGCTTAGGGTTCCGCCCTTACGGCGGGTCACCTTTTCCAGACGCCGAAAAGGTAACCCAAAAGGCTTGCTCCTACGTGCGGCCCGCTCGCTGAGGCTCGGGGTTCCTTCGCTCCGGGATCCATCCGGGCGCATCGCCTCCGGTTTGCTTCGCTGCACCTCCTCTCGATGCATTTGGCTGCGCCAAACGGTCGCTGCGCTCCCACCCCCGGATGAATCCCTCCACTCAGCCTTCCGAAGTCGCCCGTGGATCAAGATCAAAAGCTGCAGCCGAGCTTGCGCTCATCCTGTTGAGTGGGGCGGCTTTGCCGCTTGGGTTGTACGCACATTGAAACGGTGGGAGCGAGCTTGCTCGCGAAGGCGGCCTGCCAGCCAACCAATCCCCAACTGACGCCACCCAACCCCTGTGGGAGCTGGCTTGCCAGCGATGACGGCCTGCCAGCCAACCAATCCCCAACTGACGCCACCCAACCCCACTGTGGGAGCGAGCTTGCTCGCGAAGACGTCCTGACAGCCAACCAATCCCAAACTGACCTAACCCAATCCACCTGTAAGATTGAGCCTGCTCGCGATGACAACCTCACCGCCAACCAACCTCCAACTGCCTACCCCCAATCCCTGTGGGAGCTGGCTTGCCAGCGATGACGCCCTGCCAGCCAACCAATCCCCAACTGACCTCACCCAATCCACCTGTAGGAGTGAGCCTGCTCGCGATGACGCCCTGACATCCAACCAACCTCCAACTGCCTACCCCCAATCCCTGTGGGAGCTGGCTTGCCAGCGATGACGTCCTGACAGCCAACCAATCCCCAACTGACCGCCCCCAATCCCTGTGGGAGCTGGCTTGCCAGCGATGGCGCCCTGACATCCAACCAACCTCCAACTGACCGCCCCCAATCCCAACCCAGGACCTGCCCACATCACAGCCAGTCTCACTCCAACGGCCCAATCACCTGCCGATACCTCTCAACCCCCTGCGCCGTCTGCCGGGTCAGCCGAATCTCCAGCCCCACCGGATTCTCCCGCCGATTGCCACTCAGCTGCCGCCACCCCTTGTCCGGTTCCCAAACCCGCACCTGCGCATCGCTGACCTCGCTCAACACCGCCACGCCATCGGTCGGCGCCGGCAGCGGATAACGACTCCGCGCCGCCGCCACCGCACGGTACAACGTGTCGCCCTTAAGCCACCAACGCACCCGCTGCAAAGCCCCAGGCTGGTCAGCCGCCGTGCGAATGATATCCAGCCGAAACCCCTTGCTATCACTGCTACGCACAGTCATCGCGGGCGGCGCCGTCACTGGCTCATCGTCCGCGCCGACTTTCTTCGGCTCACTCAATTCAATGCCCGCACGCATGTCCACATCCCGCTGCAGCTGATTCAACGTCCGCAGCAGGGCGTCACTCTGTTCACCACTGGCCTGCAAATGACTGTCCGCCCGCGTCACACTGTCCAGCCCACGCCAGGCAATCAAACTCACCACCGCCATCAGCAGAATCGCGACCATCACCTCAATCAGCGTAAAACCCTGTTGGCCCTTCATTGCACACGAATCCGGCCAGCGCCATCGCGCAGGACACTCAACTGGTTGGCGCCATCGGACAACGTCAGTTGCAGCGGCGGATTGATCCACTCAGCGTTAAGCACGACTTTCTGTTTCGGCTCGACCCGCACCTGCACCTTCGGGCTCTGCCACGGCCGCGGGCGCAATTGCGCATCGTCATTGAAATGCTCGAAACCCTTGCCGCTGTCACTGCGCCGACTGAAGCGAAACCCCTTGGCATCGCTGACCCACGCAATCGGCCGGCCATCCGCCCGCGCCTCGGCCTGCGCCACCTGCAGCAGTTGCGCCACACGCTCGGCGTCCTTGCGCAGCAATTGCAGCGGATCAGGCTTGATACTCAAGCTGATCGCCGCACTGGCGATGCCGATGATCACCAGCACCACCATCAACTCGATCAGGGTAAAGCCCTGTTGCTTGCCCACGTTCATCGGCTGCGCGCTCCTTTGCGTCGACGTTCATCCTGCACGGCCAACATGTAAGGCGTGTGAAATAAAACCGTGAGAATTGCCGCGTAGTCTGTCAGGTGGGACTAAAAGGAGATTCAGCCCATGACATTCGCCACACGCTTTTCCCCACCACAAATGATCCAGGCCCTGGCCCTGCTGGCCACACTGGTCGGCGTGGCGACCTGGTCGTCACTGCTGCTGACCACCGCCGAATCCCACACCCCGACCGCCGCCCCACAATTGATCGCTGCGCGCAGCGACAGCCCGGCGTTGCAGTGGTTTTCCAATCAAACAGCGCCAGTGGACATCAAGGTGAGCGGGGTGATGGCGGGGAGTCGGGGGGCGGTGGCGATACTGAGCCTGAACGATGGGCCGCCGCGTAGTTTTTTGCAGGGGGAGAAGGTTGGGCCTGGGGTGAAGTTGCTGGCGGTGGAGGGGGATGGCGTGGTGATTGAGCAGGGGGGGGAGCGGGTAAGGTTGGGGGTGGAGAGGTTGCCGGAGGGGGTGGTTTTGCCTAGGTTGGTGAGACCGTGATTTGGGGAGTTGAGCTTATTTTTGCCGTTTGGTTCGGGGGGCAGTTCAACTGTCTCAGCAAAAAAATGGACTGAGGAAGAGAGTATTCGTTGTTGCCTTCGACCAGAAGTAGGTCGTTATGAATGGCCGCTATCGGCCGAGGCTGTGTAAAAACGTTTTTCAGCGCGACAGGTACTCAAGCCCGGACTGAGAATCGCGCTTCTACGTAAAATCCGCACCTGCTGACGTGCCGATAAATTTCAGATTCGACGTAAACGCGCACACTCCAATTTTGGCGAAGCGTTTTTACACACTCTGGGCCAAAAGCGGACGTTCATGAATAGCCGCGTCCAAGTCACAGCGGAGAATCATATGCTTAGGCTTTAGGTTTGGCAGAATGCCGTTAGTAGTGGCAATCTGTACGTAGGTTGCCGGTAGCCGCCAACAGGCGACCGTGCCTAAAGGAGTTAGGTATGCCTGATTTATCACAAGAAAAAATCGATGAGTTACAGGTTACACTTGAGCGATATCTTGAAAAAAGCGGTGTGAAATGGGAGGTTAATTTTCTCGCCGCCGGTGGTTCTGCAGCAGTATTTCGTGGAATTAATGGCGAAGACAAGCGAGCTTTTAAAGTTTTCGACCCGAGATTCATTAGCGATAAGGAGGGGTCGAAAGAGCAAGAGCGTTTAGGGCTCCAACGTAGGCTCATAGGTCATGAATGCGGCCATCTAGTTCAAACATTTTCGATAGAAAACTTCGATGATACCGCTGTCATTGAAATGGAATATGTTGAATGGCCGAGATTAAAAGAGGTACTTAAACACGTACCTGATGCCTCCGTCGAAGTACTTATACGGCAACTGGTAAGTGCCGTTCTTTATCTTGAAGCTCACGGTATCGTACACCGAGATATCAAGCCTGAAAATATTCATGTCTCAGAGTGCTGGGGGAAACTGAAGCTTTTAGACTTGGGCGTTGTTCGTGAATTTGATCCCGGCCCAGGTGCTGCCGATACCGACCAGGGGACTCAAAGGCCCTTTTTAGCTACTGCTCAATACAGCTCTCCTGAATATCTGTTTCGTTTGGATGAACCTTCGCGTGAGCTCTGGCAGGGGCTCAATATTTATCAAGTAGGTGCGGTTTTGCATAATTTGATAATGAAAGAGCCTCTGTTCAGAGCTGAAATAGAAGCAGGGAACCGTTGGCTCGTCGCAAAAGCAGTGCTTCTGAACCCACCAAATTTTAAAGATGGAAATCCCAGTCGCTTGGCATATTTGAAATCGCTGGCAGCTAAATGTCTAAATAAGGACATGCAGGCTAGGCTGACGCTTGTCGACTGGCTTGACTTTGAGGTGCAGGAGCAAAATGTTGGGCTTAATAAACTTCGATCACGCTTGAAATCCAGGCCAAACAAACAAACCGATTCCGAAAGAGCATTGAATTTTGATCGAGATCGGTTCCAGGAATCGTTAGTCGATAAAATTAAACTGTTGCTAATTTCCGTCTGCGGAACAGATTTGCCTTTGTCCTTTTCCAAATCAAAAGTGAGCAACAGAGAGGTTGTGAGCTTTCAGTTCGCATACAGTGATAATGTAGCAGTGGTGGCTCATATTAGTTTTTACTGGAAGACGGGCCTCTATGCTGGCTCGGTCGATATTCTTGCATCGGGTTTTATATACCAGCCCGAATCAGATTTTGCACTTGATCCGGACATGCTTAAACTTCTAGGCACGGTCTCAATGTCTGATGCCATAGATGATGCTGGAAGTATCATTGCTGAATCGATAGCTGAAATTGTCGAGAGCGCTCTCGGTGAAGTAGAGTCACATTGTTCAGTAGCTGACTCCATTGAATCACTCTATGGAAGACAGATCGAGCTCAAGAGGGTGAGTGATGAACGGTAATTGGTGGCGTAGCAAGAAAGAAATGGATCAAGCGCAAATCGATTTTATCGGGCTACCGATGGAAGGACGCTATCTTTTATCAGGGCCGCCGGGGTCTGGAAAGACTAATTTACTCCTTCTCCGCGCTGAGGTTATGGTGGGAAGTGGTGAAAAAGATATTTTATTCATAACCTACACTCGCTCTCTTGCTGACTTCATTCGGAGCGGAGCTGTCGCAAAAGGTTTTGTAAAAGCTAGCCAAATTAAAACATTTCACTCATGGCTCTCTGAGTATGTAAATCTTAATCTCGGAAGCAAGGTAAAGTGGAGTGAGGGGGATTTTGATGACGATTCTCGAAATGAAGCATTGAAAAATTTGATAGCCGCAAACGAAGCTAGGCCCTCAGAGAAAATGTACAGTGCTATTTTTGTTGATGAGGCTCAAGATCTCTCTGTCGGTGAGCTCACAGCTTTACTAGAACTTTCAGACAAAGTCTGTATATGTGGCGATGAGCGACAAGGCATTTACAATCAGGACGGTATGGGAACCGCTGGGGCGCTTGGGCTAGATACACATCGGTTAACTCGTCACTTTCGAATCGGACAAGAGATTGCTAAGGTCGCAGATAAGCTAATGCCTCCAGTAAAAGGAGGTGTAACTCTGGAGTCCACCTGCAACTATGACCCGACCATTCAGGGAAAGTCTTCAGCGATACTGCACCCCAGTCAGCCTAGGGTTGATCAATTAAATAAAATTCTTGAATTAATCGAAGTTCAGCTGGATGCGTTTCCTGATGAGGCAATTGGTATATTTTGCCCTCGGCAAGAAGACCGACTAGAAGTAAAGAGCTACCTTGAGGCAACACAATTAAAAGGCATGCTTTGCACTCACGGAGTGGATTCTGATGCGACTTTTTCAGGAAGCGCCTTAATTCACATTATGACGCTGCATGCCTCAAAAGGAACTGAGTTTAGGTGTGTACATATTTTTGGCGCTGAAGGTCTTACAAAATTCCCGCTGCGACGAACAAAGCTGATTTATACAGGTGTCACGCGCGCTAAGACAGCACTGAATGTTTATAGATGCGGAGAAACCACTATTAAAGTAGAAGCAGCATTTGCCAAGCCTACTTTATTTGGCCTTGATAATCTTTTCCCGGATGATTAACGATGACTGAGCTAAACTTCGAATTTTCTTCGCGGGATGATTTGCCAGATGCATTATTTTCGATGCTGAATAGTCCATATACAACAAGGCTTCCTATTGAAGCGGTGGAGCCTATTGGTTTGGGGGCGATCCTTGGATACCCTAAGCAAAGCTCTGGGCACGGCTACTCATCTCCCTATCTAATTGTTTTACCACCAGTAAAAACTTTTGAATTGTTTGCGTGGCTCAAAACTTACGCTCCAGAAACCTTTCCACTAAGTCAGTTTGGCCGAGTAGTCAGTAGGGCTGATTTTGATTCAGTCAAAAAAACTTCAGGCCAGGGCAAGTTTTTTTGGTCCCGCCCAGACCGATGGCCATCGGTGATACTTGGAGAGATGTTGGCACAAAGTGATGGGGATATTTCGGTTGCGTCGATTCCGCTATCGCGAGCTACTGCTACATACAGTTTTTCGGTGGCTAGAGCGTCGATTGCTCATAAGGACGATTACGTAACGCAGGAATGTATTAATCGTTTGGAATCGTTGTCATCGGATCGCAGATTTGTTGATCGTCTAATCCATATCAAATCCTTGCAGCCAATTTGGAGTAGAGTTAGTATTTCTTGGAACGATAACGCCGGAGCCGAACAGCTCCTTCAAGCAAGTCATCCAGATAACAAAGATTTATTCGGTAATGGACCTTCGATAACGGATTATATGGGGTTATTGAGTGACTCCGCTGAAAGTCGTGTTGTTGCTTTTAGAAAGTTCTCGAAAGACTGGTCGGCCCGTTTAGGCGGCTCACGAGATCACAATGATCAGGCAGAGTTGGAAATTGCATTAGCGGCCTTTTTAGTTGGGCGTGGAACTTCTCATGTGTTTCTTTTGAAAGAAATTGTGAAGCGCAATCCTTCAATTTATGTTTGGTTTGGACTAATCGCGGCACTATGCGGGCCTACTTCTTGGGATCCAGCTTGGGCCCGGGCAGTCAAAAATATTGAAAAATTACTCAAAAGTAGCTTTTCTTGGGAGGAGATCTCTTCTTGTGACATTTCATGGGCCGAATATCAATGGCTTGATTCGTTAGATAACGAGAAGACTTTTCAAGAGCTGCCAAAACTCCTGCCAAAAGTTCTGTCGATGGAAATTATTCCAGGAGTGGTATGTCAGTTTAGGCTCAAGTCCGCAGGAACTATAAGGGAGGCGGACCATAGTGGCGCGATTGTAGAAGCAGAGGCACCAGTTAGCACTGTCGAAACCGAAATGCTTTACAAGTTTGTTAGCGAGTTCATGAAAGTTGCTGATAAAAGCAGGCTCAATCTTGGTGATACTGTTTTCCAAGCTGCGGAACATACAGTTCCTAAGACGAGGCGTTCTAATTCAAAGGGGGGGCGAAAATAGTTTGGATATCTACCCTCGAATAATTTAGTAAGCAGGTTTATATGAGCCGATAGCGGTTAGTCACTAGCGTCCGCTACCGGCTAAAGCTGCCTTTAACCGATCGTCAGCTTTGGACGATAGCAGCCTATCGTTGACAGATATGTGCCAAGGCCAACAACCGACTGCTCTTGGGTATTTTCCTCGGCGGCTGAGTCTAACTAGGCCGGCTGCATGCAATGAGCTATTCCCTGTACATGCACTCCTACGAATATGAATAGGCCGTTTCCCGCTATCCGGCACAGTACACGCTCGGTCTTGGGCTCATAAATCCCGAGAAATGAATAGCTTGATCTCTCTGACCCAAGCTCCGATGCCTTCTACATCAAGATGAAAATGGAAAGCGAACCATCCATCATCGCCTTCTGGGCTGATCTGGACGACGCTTATCACTTTGCGCACGGCTTTGAGCGGCGTAGAGGGAGCGTTTATCCCGTTCTGTTCTGAGTACGGAATGGATGCCATACGTATAGTTTCGAGCTTTATCAGCTTGGGTAACCAAGGTGAACCGAGAAATTCTGTTGAGTATTCGCGGATCCTGGTTCCGTAAGTCGGAGCATAAAAAACCTCACCTCGGATTGTGGATAAGCAAATTTTTATCTTTTGCGGAAGAGAGTCTACACCGCTCACTCGCGCCAGTTGGCCGTTCGAAATGAAAAGGTCATGCTCATCGCTTAAAGCCAAATCCATCGGAAGTCGGTGAGCATCGATTCGAGGAAAGCTTCCCAGGACGCCTACCTTAATCAATGTTCCCTTTTCAGATTTAGACCACGCAGGCGGACAAGACAGCTCACGCCCATCGCCGAGATCGTTGACCAGCACAAACTTGTCATATGAATCTAAATCACCAAATCCGTCGATGTACCCAATAAGCTGCCATAATTCTCCGATGACGAAGTGTTCCAATAAAAACGACCAAGTGTTTTCCTCTACAGCAACAAGTTCCCCGACAAAGACAATGTTAGGGCCTATGGCGATAAAATCAGTGCACCGCGGCGCGGATTTCATTCTTTCCATCTCTAACTTTATGACGTTCTCATGTTCCGCTTTCATCTGATGAAGTAGCGAAGTCGGATATGCAGCAGGATTAACGTCGATCAGGCGACTATGAGTTTGGCAAAGCCAAATTCCGTTTTCTATACTCGAGCGCTGTTCCTTCGTCATATCAGGATCGTATCGTTCTCCGCCTGGCGCAGCAGCTGTTATGTGAGCGGCCACCCCTATACTTATATGCTTATCTGAGGCTTCATCGCTTGGCCCGGCGGTTGCTATGCCGCATTTGTAAAATGAGCATCGATAACCTGCCCTTAAAGCTAGGGCCGTCCTAGTTTTGGAAACAAAGTCGTCTCGGTTAGGACTGTTTTTTTTGGAGTCAGCGCTGGGGGAGGCTGCGGTCATTCCGTCCTTTTCCTGTTTGGTCGTTTTGGGACATTCCGAAATTAGTCCGGATCGTTGGCGGGGGGCAAGAGGAAACCGTTGATGGCGCAGAAAGCATGGCAGAAATTGGAATGGCGACTTTCCGATATTAACGCGAATTGAGGTTCGTTCAGACGTTGAGGCGGACAAGCGCGTACCGCAAGCCTGTGGGCCTTGCCACTGTTGAGCGTTGAACTAAGTGGGGACTGCTTTTGGCCGACAACGGTCGCTCCAGAACGTCCGCTCTTGGCCGGTAGTGGGCGCCTGTCAGCGTCCGCTTCTGGCCGAAACCAGACTGTCAGCACTGCATCTTTCGGCCAAAACCGGTCACGCCAATGTTTAAAAAGACATCTCCAAACACTCTCGCAGGCTACACATCCTTGCGCCTTTGCCTACAGCTACGCCAGAATCCGCCGGCTTGTGTGCCTTGGGGGTGGGTTCTATTGTGGTGCGGTCGCTGACGAATCAGTGATCGGATTTGACCGTCCGCCCAATATCAAGGCGCGCCAGCGTTCTGCACGTGTTCAGGTACTGTCTGAAACCATGTCGCGGTAGCTGTGCGTGGGACACCTTCGGGTGTGCCGGATTCCTTGATGTCCGGTCGGTCAACCCGCGTACAGCTGCCACCCTGTTTGTTTGACCGCGAACGGTGGCGGCTCCAGTCATCAAGGAGCTTCACCATGATCAAACCAACACCCAACCCGCCCGAAACCGACTCGGTTTCCCCCTAAGAATCCCTCGATTCCAAAAAACTCCACGAAGCCGCCGACCGCGCGCTCGACCATTATCTCTGTCCGCCCGGTTCCACGCCGCTCCCTCGTAAAACCCGCGGGATGTATGCCGTGACTGCGGACAACAAAAACGAAGAACTGCTGATTGATGCCAGTGAAACACTGGCTTCGGCGAAGGCCATTGCTCATGACGCTGCGAGTCTGTTGCCGGTGGCACAGCGGCGGACGTTGTTGGGGATTGCGCAGTTGATCATGCTTGGTGAACTGGCCGTGAATAGGGCGTTGGATAATTTGCAGATGCCGGGGTGAAGCGAGGGGCGGGATCACCTGGTGAATGATCGGGTGGTCATTCTGGCGCCTTCGCGAGCAAGCTCGCTCCCACAGGGTTTTATGCTGATTGCAGATGTTGTGTACGGCGCTGAAACCTTTGGGAGCGGGTCGGTTGCTCTTTTGTGGCGTGTTCATCTGGATTCGCGGGTCCATTAAAGTCTTGAGCCATGCCAGCGACGGCACCTGTCGGCTGCGATCAAAGACCTGCACGTAAGCCTTGAACAGGCACCTATTCTCCGCCGCACCGATCGTCTGCTCCCAGGGCAACAACGATCACCTCTTACTGTGTCTCATCGTTTTCGTCCCCATCGACCAGACGGCGTTTGAGCCGTCAATCAGCGATTCGATTTGTTGCGCGGCCAGAGCGATAAATGCGGATTGGCATTTTTCTAGGCATGAAAATGCATCAATGCATTGATTGAGTATGCATAGATGCATATCATTGCTTCCGACCGGTTCAGCAATCCGGTTCGAAACCCAACGTTTCAGTTGCCCCGGTCTCAACGATTCGGTGGTAGCAACTTAATCATCGAACAATCTTTCGACCCCGTCAGGCGTGGAGGATTTTTCACATAAAAGGAGTCATGTCAGATGACAGAGACCACGACCAATAACGCTGTGCAGTTTGATTGCATCGGTGTCGATACCCTCACCGATTTGCGCGCTGTGAGCTCGGCTACGACCAGGAAGGTTTCCACACTAGGCTTTGCTGCTCGCGGAGATGGCGGCTACGCCGATTACGTTTTAGACGCGGCAGATACGACGACTCCCGAGTCGAGTCCCATGGTCATCGTTGCGTACGATGGTGGCCGATGGAAGTTGATGCACGACGGTAACGTCACGGCTGAACAGTGTGGATTCAAGCGCGATGGCACGGTAAATACCCAGAACGTTTTGAACTCGGCCATCGCAGCAGTGACGAAGGCAGGGGCGCGAATCATGTGGGGACATGGCACCTATGTCTGCGAGCACATTGCAATCATTCCGAATATGTCATGGGTCGGTAAAGGGCAGTTTTTTACTGTTCTCAAGGCCAGAGACGGTCTGAACCAGGATTTCATAACCTCGGATTTCAACATCAACACGAACAACGTTTCGGTTGTTGGTATGCAGTTCCATGGCAACCGCGCCAGTAACATCAACGGGCAGACCTTCGCACTCAAAGGGGCCAAGCAGACTCTTCGGCAGGTCACCATCACGCAATCGGCACTCCATGGCCTGATCACTGACTTCGACATCATTGATGGTGAACGTCCTCTTGGTTTTGAAAGCACCTATGAAGATATTCTGATTGATACCACGGGTGGCCATGGCTGGATGTATAACGGCCCGACCGATTCCTCTATGACCAACGTAACGTTGCTTGACTGCGGCGTATTGAAGGACAACACCTATTTTGGATTGATTGCGAGCAGGAATTTCAGAGCGGACAACCTGCACCCTTGGAACCGTTCTTCAACCAGTCACGTTCCCGCTGCGTCTGTCTATATCCAGGCCAGTGCCCCCGGCTGTACGGCGGTCAACTCACACTTTGAGGGAGGCCACTGCCCGCTCAAGATTCTCAGCAACCAAAACTCTTTCAGTGACTGCGATTACTACGCAACCCGTGGCGTTTATTGCGTTGAGAACTATGGAGCGGCGAACAAGATCAGCGGCGTGCTTGGCGCGACAGCGGCTGCGGTGAATCCCAATTACCGGGGAATTCTGCTGCAGGGCGTAGGCAATATGGTCGACCTCACGGACGGTGGGTGTGTGAACGGCACGATCGACTTCAATGGCAGTCAGGGCGGCAACATGGTCAGGATTTCTGGCTATCGGAGTTCGGGTGTTCCTTATGTCGGAACGCCTCATCCGGCAGATACCGTGAATCTCGTTATTCTCGGCGCGGGAGGAGGGGTACTGACAAAAGCCTATTCGGCGTAGTTGCTAGTGCGGTACACCAGTGCCGCATTTCGCTGACTACGAGCGGGTTTTGACTGGGTGGGAGGTTGTCAGGCACATCTGGCGACCTCGACCACTTAGTCCGGCACTCTGTTCAGCAACGCCTCAGGATAAGAGGGCGGATCTCTTTAGGGCCAAGTGGTGGAGTGATGTCTCGATAAACACCAATGTTTAAAAAGACATTTTCAAACACTCTCCCAGGCTACACATCCTTGCGCCTTTGCCTACAGCTACGCCAGAATCCGCCGGCTTGTGCGCTTTGTACCTGGTCTTTATCGTCTACGTGTCGCTGGCAACCCAGCGACCGGGTTTAGCGACCCGACCAGGTATAAGTACAACGACGCTCCAGTTTGTCGCAGACGTTTGCGACGACGATATGGTGGCTGTGCGTGGGAGACCTTCGGGTCTGCCGGGTCTTATACCTCTCGGTTCGCTAACCCGCGCACAGCTGCCACCCTTACTTGTTTAGCGACAGGTGTTGGTGGTTCCACCAGGTATAAAAATGGAGCTTCACCATGATCAAACCAACACCCAACCCACCCGAAACCGACTCGGTTTCCCCCTACGAATCCCTCGATTCCAAAAAACTCCACGAAGCCGCCGACCGCGCTCTCGACCATTACCTCTGTCCGCCCGGTTCCACGCCGCTCCCACGTAAAACCCGCGGGATGTATGCCGTGACTGCGGACAACAAAAATGAAGAACTGCTGATTGATGCCAGTGAAACACTGGCTTCTGCGAAGGCCATTGCTCATGACGCTGCGAGTCTGTTGCCCGTGGCCCAGCGGCGGACGTTGTTGGGGATTGCGCAGTTGATCATGCTTGGTGAGCTGGCGGTGAATCGGGCGTTGGATAATTTGCAGATGCCTGGGTGATGCCGGTGTCGGGATCACCTGGTGATTGATCAGGTGTCCGTTCTGGCGCTTTCGCGAGCAAGCTCGCTCCCACAGGGTTTTAGGCTGGTCACAGATAGTGTGTGCGAGGCTGAAACCTGTGGGGGCGGGTTATTGAGGCATTTCAGGACATTCATCGGTCCATCGCGTAACCGTCATGTCCTTGAACTGTTCACCGATGGTATCGACGCGCAGGCAGGTGCCTTTCTTTGAGTAGTACAAGATGCAGCGCGAGCTATCGAAAGAACAGGTATCCAGTTCGATGAACTTGCGTGCAGCCAACTCACGCTCCACGCCGCTGTATTCATAACCGTCGGTGGTATGCATCGGCGTTGGCTTCCAGCCTTGTTTGATTAGCTTGGACTTGGCCGCCACCAAACGCTCACCGACGACGATGCCTGCTGGCCCGCGCTTGTCGTTTGGCGCCTTTGAGCTACCGGCAAACGCTGCGCTGATACCCATGCAATAAACTGCGACAAGTACGAGGGTTGAAGCCTTCATTGGACAGTTCCTCCGCAGATTTGTAGGTCGATAAAAAGTCCGGATACTCGGCGTAAGGTTGTGGAGGATAGTGATTTTTCTTGCTTGGACCTTCGAGAAGCGCCGCCCACCTTGTTGCTGCTTTAGCATCGCGTCCGGAATGTCACCGGCCTTGATCTTGTCGATCACGCCTAGCAAAAAGAGGGACTGATTTATTTCCATAAAATAATTCAGTCCCTTTTGTTATCACTTTGTTGTCGATTTCTGGTTTCAATCCTTTTCAGGGCATTTGAAGTTCCAGGAATAAACTTTCATGTCTTTGACTTCTTCGCCGACAGTTCCTACACCTAAACAATCTCCGTTCTTGATGTAGTTGAAGCTGCAGAAACGGACGCCCTCCGTGCAAGACTCGATTTCATTGAAACCTTTTCTTTGGATGGCGTTTTCAACCCCGAACTCACCTGAGTAGGACGGATTCGGCTTCCAGCCATTTTTGATCAAAGCTTTTCGGGCTTTCGAAAATGGCATTCCCTCTTTGATAGGAACGTCTGCCGCGCTTGAAAATAAACTAACGCAACATAAAAGGCTGATGGCTAATATTTTTAGTTTCATTTAACAGTACCGCCAAAGCTTTTATATATTTTTTCTACTTCGTCGTACTCAGTATAAGGTTGGCCGGAAGGCTTTCCATTGATTGGTCGATTTGCCAAGCCCGGCCCCATAGGCAATGCTTCCCATTTTTTTGATGCTTTTCCAACTGCAGTTTTTAAGTCGCCACCGATCAGCGGTTCGATGGCACTCACGTTGCGCAGGAGTTCAACGGCAATCAAGTCCTGCGTTCCGGGGCTGAAGTCAGATAGCCCCATTGCTTTGATGGAGAGTTCCGACCATGTGGCTTTCGTGATTTGGTACCTTCCAGATGCTGTAGTTGAACCACCATAACCTGGTCCTGGGTGAGTAGATTCATCACTGAATGTCCACTTCCCGGATTTCCAGCCGGCTGCCCAACCATATCCGAATTTCGCGTGATAATCGCCACCCTCGACCTGTGCCAACGTATCCAGAAAGGCCTTCACATTTTTATTCTTTAAGAACTCCGCATTCTCGGCACGCCTCTTTTGTTGCTTTGCGTCTACGGATACCGCTTTAGGGCTGGAGTCTTTAACAGGCGTCACCGTTCTGGTGGCTACAGATGACATTTTTCGACCGTTTTTGCTAATGACTTCAGCCATGAGGAAAACTTCCGTTATCTTCTTTAACGCTCTGCTGGTGGCTGTTTTGGAGAGTGGAAATAAAGAAGTTTATGCTTTTGTCCATGGAGCCTTGTACACGGTAGTTTTCTTGAGTTGTATCTACATCCATTTTCAATCCTCCAAAAACAGTTGGATCGTTTCCGCGAGGTGCGAGCTAATTACGTGCGTATACCCCATTGAATCGCTGACACCGTGCTCAATGCTGCCGTCAGCTCGCTGAATGGCGTAATCAAGATTAGCTAACGGCTCCCCTGACTCGTCGTCAATAAGCCTGAACTTGTCGCTGAAGTGCACGGGCATCGACGTCAGACCGCTGAAGGGCGCTGATACGACGGTGTCGCCAATAATGACCGTTCCGGATCCGCCGATAACCACGTTGCCGTGGCCACCGGTACTGTCTTTAGTCGCAGCATTCAGCCCATTGATGAAAACCGTAGCGCTGACGGCGCCCGTAATTGGGCTACCGCAGGCGGATTTGTCGGTCATTCGAGCGGCGGCAAGACCGTCGAAATTTACATTGGGCGAGCCGCTGACAATAGGGTTTGTGCCATGCCCCGGGAGCGGGCAATTGGTTGGATCTGTCACTCGCGCAGCAGGTTTGCCACTCATGAAATGTTCCTTTTCAACGTTTCAGTTTTCCTTGACCGGAATGGAGTCGATATGGGGCGAGGGGTATCGGCCGCCAAAATAATGCGGGGGTGTCCAGCGTGTACGCGCGAAGAAAAGGGCATGTCCTTGGAGGGGCGCATAAAGTTTTACTGTCCATGTAAATGTGCTGCGCGCAGCATGCCCGAGGCAGGCTGCGCGCTCAATATTTACTTACAAATTATTGGTTGACTGCTAGATGTGGCCGCGAGGCGGGGCGAGCAGGGGGAATCCTTGGCAACAGGTGACGGGATCGTTTTTAGACTGCAGGACGCGATGAGGCGCGATAAACGCAAAAAACATCTCCAGATACTCTCTCAGGCTACATATCCTTGCGCCTTTGCCTACAGCTACGCCAGAATCCGCCGGCTTGTGCGCCTTGGGGGCGGGTTCTATTGTGCTCCGGTCGCTGACAAATCAGCGATCGGGTTTCGCAGCCCGGATCAATCAAGGCGCACAGCGCTCCGAAACGTTGCCACTTTTGGCAACGGTGCTTTATGGCGGCTGTGCGCGGGATACCTTCGGGTATGCCGGGTTCCTTGATTCCCGGTCTGCGAACCTGCGTACAGCTGCCACCTCTCTTCGTTTCGCAGCGATATGTGGCGGCTCCAACAATCAAGGAGCTTCACCATGATCAAACCAACACCCAACCCACCCGAAACCGACTCGGTTTCCCCCTACGAATCCCTCGATTCCAAAAAACTCCACGAAGCCGCCGACCGCGCCCTCGACCATTACCTCTGTCCGCCCGGTTCCACGCCGCTCCCGCGTAAAACCCGCGGGATGTATGCCGTGACTGCGGACAACAAAAACGAAGAACTGCTGATTGATGCCAGTGAAACACTGGCTTCGGCGAAGGCCATTGCTCATGACGCTGCGAGTCTGTTGCCCGTGGCACAGCGGCGGACGTTGTTGGGGATTGCGCAGTTGATCATGCTTGGTGAGTTGGCGGTGAATCGGGCGTTGGATAATTTGCAGATGCCGGGGTGACGCGAGGGGCGGGATCACCTGGTGATTGATCGGGTGGTCATTCTGGCGCCTTCGCGAGCAAGCTCGCTCCCACAGGGTTTTATGCTGGTCACAGATAGTGTGTGCGAGGCTGAAACCTGTGGGGGCGGGTTATTGAGGCATTTCAGGACATTCATCGGTCCATCGCGTAACCGTCATGTCCTTGAACTGTTCACCGATGGTATCGACGCGTAGGCAGGTTCCTGTTTTTGCGTAGTACAAGATGCAGCGCGAGCTATCGAGACCTTTCCTCACAGGATGGCATTGCGCTTGAGGTAACGCGGTGGTTACCAAATTCCTGGTGATTTATGTGTGCTGAAAGTATGCGCTGCAATGGCGCACTTGAATTGTCAGACAATACCCAACTGGCCAAATTCGGAGACTTTTGCAGCACTATCCCGGTGCAGGTGTATGAAAGTTATGCACCAAGTTAATCGCCAGATATTTTTTTAATTTTCATTATTGACACCTGATTTTATTTGTTTAAATCTCGCTTCGCCGAATGGTTCGGCTTTATTGAAGATAAGGAAAGTGTCATGACCGTAATTAATCTCGAATCGAAAACCCTGGCTAACTGGACTCAAGCGGCAGGCCCGGTTAAAACCACCGTCAAGTGATGTTCAGGCCCGGAAGAAGTTCTTCCGGGCTTTTTATTTTTGCCAGTCTCAAGGACGAGAGCAGTGCCATCCTATATCAGTGATAATATTTTTTTTCTGATCAAGAATAAGCAGTTGGTGCTATGGGACTATCAAGCACACAAGCAATATTCCATCGCTCCGCAGTATCTTTGTCGGTTGCTGCATCTGAGTCAGAATCCAGACGAAGAGCCGGATTCACAAGACGCAATCGACCAGGAATTGCTGGCGGCGGACGTACTGTCAGAGACTGAATTTCCCGCGATGGAATGGGGCTGGGATGATCTATCCCGCATCTTTCACGTTGGCACCAGCAAGATCGACTATGCGGCGCGACCCGAAAGCGTCCATGAATGGGCAATGGCCTATCAATCGGCGTGTGAAGAAGCCTTCACTGTTCCGGTGCCGAAGTTAAGGCATGAGGCTCAGGATAAAGATGAAAGGCAATGTATTGCTCTAACACGACCGGACATTATTCAGCATCATGACTTGCACAGCACGTTGTTAAAACGACGCAGTGTCAGGGAGTTCCTTCCTGTGGCGGTCACCAAACAACAGGTAGCATCAATACTTTATTATTCGCTGGCGTATCTTCCTTTTCGCGCTCTTGAAACTAGTCTGTCGTGTCCCGATGAACTACGGCATCGCAGAACTAGCCCTTCAGGCGGCGGACTTAATGCGATTGAAGGGTATGTTTATATCAAGAATGTCGCGCAGATCCCGCCCGGGTTTTATTACTACAATCCTGTCGAGCACCAGTTGGAAGCCATAAGTAACGATCTCGATTTCAGTTTGGGTCAGGCACTCAACGGGCAATTCTTTGCGCAAGATATTCCGTTCGGTATTTTCCTGACGTGCCAGTTTGACCGGCTTTGGTGGAAGTATCCGCACTCGAGAGCCTATCGCGTCGCGTTGCTGGATGCCGGCCATATCTCCCAGACCGTGCAGCTTGTTTCAACTGCGCTGGGCCTTGGGACTTGGGTCTCTGCCGCTATTGATGAATCGTGTCTGGAGCCATTGTTGGGCGATCTCCACTCGTCAGCGCCCTTGTTGTTTGTCGGGGCCGGTGTCAGCACCGGCCGGGACATGCCGGCGGCTTTGGAAGCGCTGCATGCCAACGAGGGAGCGGGGGAAAATGATTGAGGAAGTGAGTTCGATCGACACCGATGCGCTGCAAGTCTTTTCAGACTGGAACGACGCCGCCACCGTGCGGACGCGGCCTAACGCCTATGACCTGTCCGGCTGGACGCAGGGGGGCGAACAGCACAAGGACTGGTTTGTGCCGGCGGCAACTCCCTGGCTCGCCGACGAGGCGGTTCATTGCCATGGCGACGCCGTGAGGCAGGCGATATTGGCCAGGTATCTGGTGATGTTCCTCGACTACACGACTGAACTGGAGACGCGCATTGTCAATCGCGCGATCACAACCATTGCGCATGATCGGATTGGCTTGGGTTTGTCTCCGGCGTTGAAACTCACAGGCCTCAAGTTATATGCCGACGAGGCCTACCATGCGGTGATGTCGGCGGAGGTCGCCAATCAAGTCAGCGCTATTTATGGAATTGCCAATCGGGAAGTTGCCTCAGAGCGCGTCCGGAATATCCGGGCGCTGGTGAATACGGTTGAGCCTGCCCATACCGAATTGGCCTGGTTCGTTGTTGGATTTGTTTCTGAAACGGTGATTACCAAGGAATTTCTGAAGATCTCCAAGGCAACCGTTTATGCCCCCGTCTACCGGATGCTGCGTGACCACCTTGAGGACGAACTCAAGCACTCACTTTATTTTTCGCACCTTTTTACGATTGTCTGGCAGGGCGCTTCCGACGCTCAGAAAACCTTCATGTCGGGTTTTATCGTTCAAGCCATTTACGAGTTTTTCAGGCTGCATGAAACCTGGTTGTTCGAGAACTTGAAGTGTGTGGGCGTTGATGCCGCCAGTGCGTGGCTTATCCATGAAAGGCAACAAGGCCATGCGCCTCATCGTGCCAGGGCCCGAGCCGGGTGCACCGCAACGATAACGGCGATGAAACGCAGTGGTTTTTTCAAAGACCCCGTGAACGTGAAGCGCTTTGCCGAGGCAGGGCTTATCGAATGACAGCCAAAGGGAGAATACGGTGAACGTTAAGCTCAAATCGCCTTCGAAGGCCTCTGCACTTTTCTTGCTGTCGGTCATGGTTGTACTCGGCGTGTTCCCGCTCGATGTATTACTTCCGTCTTATCCGGCGTTGGCGGATGCGTTCGGGATGCAAGTCAATGAGGTCACATTCTTTGTGGCGACCTTTGCGGTCGGGTTCTCCCTCTCTCAAATCGTGGTAGGGCCGCTGTCCGACAAATACGGCCGACCTGTAATGCTCAAGCTTGGGTTGGTGGTGTCGCTGCTGGGGATTACGGGTTGTCTGCTCTCCAGCACTCAAGTGCAGTTTGCCTTGGCGCGAGTGGTGCAGGGGGTAGGGTGCGGATGCTTTGTGTTGGCTCAAGCGATTGTTCAGGATGTTTTCACGGCTGAAGATCGACAGCGGATTCGTATTTACATGCTGTCGTTAAGCGGACTGTGTATTTCGTTCTCGCCGTTGTTTGGGACCTATTTGCAGTACGCCCTGAATTGGCAAGGGAGTTTCTACGTGTTTGCTGGGCTGGCGGTGATCTTGCTGGGGCAAACGTTGTGGTTTTTCCCCAAATTCCAGGATCAGTCGCTGACGTCGCGATCGCAAAAGCTGGAAATATTGAAGCGTTATGCGGATATCTTCAGCTTTAAACCTTTCGTGTATTCGTGGATGACATCGGCAACGGCGTTTTCTTGCCATTTTGGCTTCATTGCGATTTCTCCAATCATCTTCCTCGAAACGCTGCGGGTGTCCTCGTTGACTTATTCATGGGTGCTTCTGGCCTATGGAGGCGCCTATGTGGTGGGCGGGTTATTGGCCACGCGGTTATCCAAAACACTGACAATCGACACGCAAATCAAGTTGGGATTGGCGATCTCGGGGCTGTCCGGTCTGATTATGGTGGGGTTGATTCAGTTTCAGCTCTCCATCGCTACGGTGGCGATACCGATGATCATCTGCACCGTAGGCACCACGCTGGTCAGACCCGCCGCCGCCTCCAGGGCCATGGAGATGTTCAGCGAAAAGGCGGGGGCCTCGTCGGCGGCGGGCGGCACCCTGATGTTTGTCACGGCTGGGGTCGTCAGCGTGCTGCTCGCCGTCGCACCCTTTCCTCCGCAGGAGAGCCTGGCCGCCTTCATCTTGATCGCAACAGTACTCGGCTATGGCTTCAACAAATGGGGAGTGGCTGAGGGGGCGGCGCTTGAGAGCTTCCCGGCCAAGTGAGCGTTAGGCTGGCGGGCCGGGGTTGCGGGGGGAGGGTGAGCCTTCTTGCCAGGTCCTTCGAGTAAGTTTGTTACCGTTTACGGTATTGCGTTTGGAAAATCAGGGTCGGCGTTGTCATGGCAATGATGGCTGCTGGCCGGTCTCGGTGTCTGGATTGATTCTTCTGGGATGAAGGGCAAAAGCTACCCTCACCCCAGCCCTCTCCCGGAGGGAGAGGGGGCCGACCGAGTTGTCTTGCGGGGTGCATCGACCTGGAAGATCTCGGTGGTTATGGGTTCGGTGAGGGATCTTGGCGATTATGGGTTTGGTGATTATGGGGCTTCGCGAGTAGAAGCGGCCCTCACCCCAGCCCTCTCCCGGAGGGAGAGGGGGCCGACCGAGTTGTCTTGCGGGGTGCATCGACCTGGAAGACCTTGGCGATTATGGTTCGGTGAAGGAACTTGGCGATTATCGCTTTGGTGAAAGACCCTGGTGATTATGGCTTCAGGGAAGAACCTTCGATTTGGCTTTGTGAGCTTGGCAATTGTGGATTCAATGAAAGGCTTTCAAGTCGGTGTAGCTCTCGAATATCCCCGAATCGGTTCCCTCTCCCTCTGGGAGAGGGCTAGGGTGAGGGGCTTTCTGTTCGGGACAACAACGTCTCCAGCCTGGCCAACGGCGGCGCATCCTGGTTGCGGTCGAATACCTGGATGCCAATTTTGAGCAACCGCCCATTTTCGGCTGCGCTGATCAATTGCTCACACCGCAACAACAACCGTCCCTGATCGCAATCAACAGCCTTCATTCCCACCGGCAATCGCCCCTCCAACCGCAACTCCGCCATCCGACTCTGCGCCGCAATCAGCGCCACCGACCGATCCCTTAAAACCCCGCTGCTCTGCGTCATCAACCCCGCCACGCGCACAGCCGCCGACATCGCCACGGCAATAATCGCCAGCGCCACCAGCACTTCAATCAGGGTGAAACCCGCTTCTCGCGAACGCGCACGCATACATGGCCCAAAGCCAAAACACAGCCCTCGACGCTAACCCGCGTGCTTGACGGCTTGACGACGAAAACTCCCGAGGATTTTCAACATCCCTGACATATCTTCTTGCAACACTGCGCGTCGAATCGAATCAAGCCAGGGAATGTCGAGATGGATATCGCACCTTTCAAATCGCTTCAGAAACCGATGCGCACGCCGCGTGGTCAGCAGGGTTTTACCCTGATCGAGATCATGGTGGTGGTGGTGATTCTGGGGATTCTCGCGGCGATGGTGGTGCCCAAGGTGCTCGATCGTCCCGATCAGGCGCGGGCCACGGCGGCGAAGCAGGACATTGGCGGGTTGATGCAGGCCCTGAAGCTATATCGCCTCGACCACGGCACTTACCCGAGCATGAACCAGGGGCTGAAGGTGTTGGTGGAGCGGCCGGCGGATGCGAAAAACAGCAATTGGCGTTCGTACCTGGAACGCCTGCCGAACGATCCGTGGGGGCGTCCTTATCAGTACCTCAACCCCGGCGCCAACGGCGAGATCGACATCTTTTCCCTCGGCGCCGACGGTCAGCCTGACGGCGACGGCGTAAATGCCGACATCGGTTCGTGGCAGCTGTAAGGCCGGCCATGGACAGCCGTTCGCCGAACCGGGCGAAGCAGCAAGGGATGGCGATTATCAGCGCGTTGCTGATCGCGGCCGTGGTGGCGGTGATTGCGGCGGGCATGCTCACCCGCCAAAGCGTTTCGACCCGTGCGCTGGAAGCGGATCAGCAGCGCGTGCAGGGCCGCTGGGTGGTGCAGGGCGGTCTGGAGATCAGCCGTCAGTGGTTGTGGGAGGCGCGCCAGCGTGATCCGCTGACCCGCCTCGATCAGCCGTGGGCACAGCGCCTCAGCGCCTCAGGTTTTGAAGGCCGGCTGGAAGACGAGCAGGGCAAGTTCAACCTGCGCAATCTGGTGGCCAATGAGCGCGTGGATGAGGCACAGGTCGAGGCGTTCGCGCGCCTGTGCGAGTTGATTGGTGTCAGCGCCGGGTTGAGCCAGCGCATCAGTCAGCGGGTGATTGCCTCTTACCCGCGACTGTTGAATCCGCAGATCGCCGCGACCATCCAAACCGGCTTCGACAGTGGCCGGTTAACGTCGCCCAACGCTTCGCGAAAACCCGAAAATCCAAAGCTGCCGATGCTGCGCAGCATCGAGGATCTGCGCGGTGTCGATGGCATCAATGACGCGCTGATCAGCAAACTCGCGCCGTACCTGACGGTGATTCCAGCAACGACTTGGGTCAACGGCAACACCGCTACTGCGCCGGTGCTGGCCGCGAATGTGCCGGGGTTGTCGCTGGAGCGGGCGCAGGCGTTGATCAATGAACGTGACGCCGGGCGCTGGTTCATCAATCGCGGTGATTTCGTCAACCGTTTGCGCATGCCGCAACTGGAGATCAGCAGCGTCAAGGTCGGCATCACCAGTGACTGGTTTCGCCTGCGCGGCGAGGCGCGGCGTGATCAGCGCCGGGTCAGCCTCGAAGCGTTATTGCATCGCTCGCAGGATCGCCTGCCGCAGGTGATCTGGTCGCGGGTGGGCGTATGAGTCAGCTACGGATTGCTCTGGCGCCGTTGGCCGAACTTGAGCTGGACAGTCCGCTGTGCTGCGCGTGGCTGGATCGTCAGGGGCAGGTCAGTCGTGAGGAATGCCTCAGCCTGAACCAGTTGAGCCAGTCGCCGAAACAGCCGCCGCTGGTGTGTTTTCTGCACCCCGCGGACAGTCTGCTGGCGAGCATCGACGTGCCGCCGCTGCCTGCGAACAAGACGGCGGCCGCGGTGCAATGCGCCGCGCAGGCGTTGATGCTCGGTGACGGCAACGCGATGCACATCGCTCACAGTCCCCGTGATGAAGCCGGGCAGGTGCAGATCGCCTGGGCGCCCCGCGAACGCTTGCTGCGCCTCGGGCAACTGCTCAAGCACAGCGGCCTTAACCTGCGCGGCGTGTACCCGGCGGCTTACAGTTTGCCGGTGTTGCCGGGCACGGTGGCCTGTCGCCTGGACGGTCATCTGTTGCTGCGCGACAGCGTGCAAACAGCGCGGGTGCAGCCGTTGTTCGATGAAGACCCGGGCGACGGGTTGCTGGCGTCCGGCAGTGCCTTGCACTGGATTGGCGACGGTGCACCGCCCAACGCTGAACTGCCGATGGCCGAGGCCCAGCGCTGGACCGGGCCGTTGCCGGGCTGGGGCCTGCACGGCGCCGTGCAACAACAGAACACCGAGCATCGCGGCTGGGGCCGGGCATTGGCTTTGTTGGCATTGGCCGTGGCGGTGTGGGTGGTCGGTTTGAACCTGTATGCCGCCCGCGAAGCCAGTCAGGGCCAGCAGTTGAAGGCGCACATGAATCAGCGGGTGAAACAGGCCTTCCCCGAGTTGCCGGTGATCCTCAATCCGTTGCAACAGGCCCGTCAGCAATGGGCGGCGCGGCAGAAGGGCGCGGCGGACGATCCGGCGCAAACCTTCAATCGGCTGGTGCTGCAGGCCGGCAGCGGCATGCCGTTTATGGCTGGCAGTGTCGAGCAACTGACGTTCGCCGAGGGCGCGTTGCAATTGCGCCTGCTCAGCGATGCGCGGCGCTCCGGCACCGACAAAGACTGGCAAAGCACACTCGCTCAGGCCGGCATCAGCGTCACCGCCGAGGATGACGGCTGGACGCTGCGCCCGGCAGGAGAATCCCCTTCAAGTAGCACCGACGACAACAGCGGAGCAGAAGATGAATAAGGCCTCGCTCGCGGAGTACCGCGCCCGCTGGCAGCGTTTCAACAGTCAGGTGCAGGCGCGCTGGCAACCGTTGGCGCTGCGGGAGAAACGCATGGTCGGCGGCATGGCTCTGGCGCTGGTCGGCCTGTTGATCTGGGTGGCGTTGATTCAGCCACCGCTGAAGAAAATCACCTATTGGCAAGCCGAGACGCCAAAACTGCGCGCGCAGACCGAAGCGCTGGAGGTGTTGCTGCGCGAAGTCAGCGTGCGCCCGGCCGGGCAAAGCGTGGCCCAGGCGCTGGAGCAGACGCTGCAGGCCAGCGGTCTGGCCGGGCATTACCAATTACAGGCGGCGGACGCCGGCGCGTGGCAGTTGATCTTCGACGCCGCCCCGGCCGATGCGGTGCTCGACTGGTTGCTGAGCACGCCGTCACAACTTTCTTTGCAGGTGGTCGAGGCCCGTTTGCAACGTGCAGACAACGCTTCGACCGATGTTACCGCCGGCACTTTGTCAGGCACCGTTCGCATGGATCAGGCGCTTGGCGCTAAGGAAGCTTCATGAAGGGGTCAGGATCCAAACCGGCACGCTTGGCTTTGCCGATGCTGCTGATGGCATTGAGCGCGTGCAGCAACACCACCACGCCACAGAATCAGCCGCCGTTGCTGGTCGACAGTGAGCTGGGCCGGCCGCTGGCCAACACCCAGCGCAGCGGCGACGCGGTGCTGGACCGCGAGCGCGCACAGGCGCAGGCGCGACCTGCGCCGAAGCAATTGCACAACATCACCAAGAGTGCGCGCAGCGGTGCGGCGCCATCGGGTACCACGTTGCCGAGCAATCCGCTGGGCGATCAACCGGTGACGCTGAATTTTGTCGACGCCGATATTCAAGCGGTGGTGCGAGCGTTGTCGCGATCGACCGGTCAGCAGTTTCTCGTCGATCCACGGGTCAAGGGCAACCTGACGCTGGTTTCGGAAGGCCAGGTGCCGGCGCGCCAGGCTTACGACATGTTGTTGGCGGCGTTGCGCATGCAGGGCTTCAGCGTGGTCGATGTCGGCGGTGTGGCGCAGGTGGTGCCGGAGGCCGATGCGAAGCTGCTCGGCGGGCCGATCTACAGCGCCGACAAACCCGCCGGCAACGGCATGCTCACCCGCACGTTCCGCCTGCAATACGAGAACGCGGTGAATCTGATTCCGGTGCTGCGCCCGATTGTGTCGCCGAACAACCCGATCAACGCCTATCCGGGCAACAACACCATCGTCGTCACCGATTACGCCGAGAACCTCACCCGCGTCGCGCAGTTGATTGCCAGCATTGACTCGCCGAGTGCGATCGACACCGATGTGGTGCAGATCCAGAACGGCATCGCCGCTGACATCGCGCCGATGGTCGCTGATTTGCTGGATGCGCCGGGCAACGATCCGACGCAGAAAATCGCGGTGATCGGCGACCCGCGCTCCAACACCATCATCATTCGCGCCGGCAGCCCCGAGCGTACCGAGCTGGCGCGCAACCTGATCTACAAACTCGACAATGCGCAGAGCAATCCGAGCAACCTGCACGTGGTTTATCTGCGCAACGCCCAGGCCGCGAAACTGGCGCAGGCCTTGCGCGGCTTGCTCACGGGTGAGAGTGACAGCGGCACCAGCGACAGTGCGCGGTCGGTGCTCAGCGCGATGGGCGGCACCGGCAGCAATGGCGGCCAGAATGGCCAGAGCGGTGCGCAAACCAGCGGCACCCCATCGACCAGCAGCAACGGCAGCACGGGCAGCGCCGGCGGCAGTTACGCCCAGGGCAGCAGTGGCAGTGGCAGCGGCAGCAGTGGCGGCGCGCAAAGCAGTGAACAGAACGTTGCCTTCAG
The DNA here is from genome assembly GCF_037626295.1 of Pseudomonas sp. LF-5. Taxonomy (NCBI): domain Bacteria; kingdom Pseudomonadati; phylum Pseudomonadota; class Gammaproteobacteria; order Pseudomonadales; family Pseudomonadaceae; genus Pseudomonas; species Pseudomonas sp. LF-5. Next base: position 1,168,413 of record NZ_JARKMT010000001.1, on the reverse strand, counting down.
CGCTGGCGGCGTGACCATTCAGGCGGACGCCACCACCAACACCTTGCTGATTTCCGCGCCGGAACCGCTGTACCGCAACTTGCGCGAAGTCATCGACTTGCTCGATCAGCGTCGCGCACAAGTGGTGATCGAAAGCCTGATCGTCGAGGTCGGCGAAGACGATGCCAGTGAGTTCGGTGTGCAATGGCAGACCGGCAACCTCGGTGGTAACGGCGTGATCGGCGGGGCCAATCTGGGTGGCTCGGGCATCAACGTCAGCGGCAAGACCAGCATCGACGTATTGCCGCAGGGTTTGAACCTGGGCTACGTCAACGGCACCGTCGACATCCCCGGCATCGGCAAGATCCTCGACCTGAAAGTGCTGGCCCGAGCGCTGAAGAGCAAGGGCGGCACCAACGTGCTGTCGACGCCGAACCTGCTGACCCTGGACAACGAAGCGGCGAGCATTTTCGTTGGCCAGACCATTCCGTTTGTCAGCGGCAGTTACGTCACTGGCGGTGGTGGCACCAGCAACAACCCGTTCCAGACCGTGACCCGTGAAGAGGTTGGTTTGAAGCTCAATGTGCGGCCGCAGATTTCCGAGGGCGGTACGGTCAAGCTCGACATTTATCAGGAAGTCAGCAGCATCGACGAACGCGCTTCGGCCAGCGCCAACTCTGCGGGGATTGTCACCAACAAACGGGCGATCGACACCAGCATCTTGCTGGATGACGGCCAGATCATGGTGCTTGGCGGCTTGCTGCAGGACGGCTACAGCCAGAGCAACGACGCGGTGCCGTGGCTGGGCAGTCTGCCGGGGATTGGTGCGCTGTTTCGCAACGAGCGCCGGGCAATCACCAAGACCAACCTGATGGTGTTCCTGCGCCCGTACATCATCCGCGACAGCGAAGCGGGGCGCAGCATCACCCTCAACCGCTACGATTTCATGCGTCGCGCCCAGGGTGGCCTGCAACCGGAACGCAGCTGGGCGATGCCGGACATGCAGGCGCCGCAATTGCCGACAGCAGCGCAAGGCGTGCCGGCAGTGGCGCCCACCTCAGGCCCTCGCGCAACCATCAAAGCCGTACCGATTGACGGGAGCAGACGCTTTTGAAACCAGCCCGCAATCTGCAACTCACCACAGTGGATTTGGAGGAGTTCAGGAGATGAGTGCGTTGCCTTACGCCTGGGCCAAGGCGCAGCGGATTTTGTTGTGTGATGGGGTGTTGACGGTGTGCCCGTCGACGCCCGGCTGGTCGATCAGTGAGGCGCGGCGGCAGTTTGGCGCGACCACGATACAGCGCGTGCGCGATGACGAACTCGATGGCTTGCTCGCCAGCGCTTATGCCGATACTGGCAGCGCGGCGGCGGTGGTCGGTGCGGCGGAAAACGAAGTCGATCTCGACCGCCTGATGCAGGACATGCCGGAAATCACTGACCTGCTCGACACCCAGGACGGCGCGCCGGTGATTCGCATGATCAACGCGCTGCTCACCCAGGCCGCGCGCGATGAGGCCAGTGACATCCACATTGAACCGTTCGAAACCCATTCGGTGGTGCGCTACCGGGTCGACGGCACTCTGCGTGATGTGGTTTCGCCGCGCAAGGCGCTGCACGGTGCGCTGGTGTCGCGGATCAAGATCATGGCCCAGCTCGACATCGCTGAAAAACGCCTGCCGCAGGACGGTCGCATCGCGTTGCGTGTGGCCGGGCGGCCAATCGACATTCGTGTTTCAACGGTGCCCACCGGGCATGGCGAAAGGGTGGTGATGCGCCTGCTGGACAAACAGGCCGGGCGGCTGCATCTGGAAACCCTGGGCATGGACGCGCAAGTGCTGGCCAAACTCGACCACCTGATCCGCCAGCCCCACGGCATCGTGCTGGTCACCGGCCCCACCGGCAGCGGCAAGACCACCAGCCTCTACGCCGCGCTGGCGCGACTGGATGCCAGCACCAGCAACATCCTCACCGTGGAGGACCCGGTGGAATACGACCTGCCGGGGATCAGCCAGATTCAGGTCAACGCCAAGATCGACATGACCTTCGCCCTGGCACTGCGGGCGATTTTGCGGCAAGACCCGGACATCATCATGATCGGTGAGATCCGCGACCTGGAAACCGCGCAAATCGCGGTGCAAGCCTCGCTCACCGGTCACCTGGTGCTGGCGACCCTGCACACCAACGACGCGGTGTCGGCGGTCAACCGCTTGATCGACATGGGCGTCGAACCGTTTCTGCTGGCCTCGTCGATGCTCGGGGTCTTGGCCCAGCGGCTGGTGCGACGACTGTGCAAAGAATGCAAACAAGAAGACCCGGCGGCGCCGGGGACGTGGCGCCCGGTCGGTTGCCCGGTGTGTAATCACACCGGCTACAGCGGTCGCACCGGCATTCACGAATTGTTCTGCATCGACGACGACATCCGCACCCTGATTCACCAAGGGGCAGGGGAGCAAGCCTTGCGTGCGGCGGCGTCAAAGGCCGGCATGTTCAGCCTGCGTGAGGACGGTGAACGCTGGATTCGCAGCGGCGCCACCGCCCCTGAAGAAATCCTCCGTGTGACCCGGGACGCCTGATGAATCGCTATCGTTTTGAAGCCGCCGACGCCACTGGCAAGATCGAGTCCGGGCATCTGGAAGCGGACAGCCAGGGCGCCGCGTTCAGTGTTTTACGCGGGCGCGGATTGACCGCATTGTCGGTGCACAAGGAAAGCAATGTCGCCCAGCAGGGCGGCGGTGGATTATTCAGCGCCAGGCTCTCCGACAATGATCTGGCCTGGGCCACGCGGCAATTGGCGAGTCTGTTGGGCGCAAGCCTGCCACTGGAGGCAGCGCTCAGCGCCACGGTGGAGCAGGCCGAAAAAAAACACATCGCCCACACCCTCAGCGCCGTGCGTGCCGACGTGCGCAGCGGCATGCGCCTGGCCGAGTCATTGGCTGCGCGGCCACGGGATTTTCCGGAGATTTACCGTGCGCTGATTGCGGCGGGGGAGGAATCCGGAGATCTGGCGCAGGTCATGGAGCGGCTCGCGGATTACATCGAGGAGCGCAACAACCTGCGCGGCAAGATTCTCACCGCATTCATTTATCCGGGTGTGGTCGGGCTGGTGTCGATCGGCATCGTGATTTTCTTGCTCAGCTACGTGGTGCCGCAAGTGGTCAGTGCGTTTTCCCAAGCGCGGCAGGATTTGCCGGGGCTGACCCTGGCGATGCTCAACGCGAGTGATTTCATCCGCAGTTGGGGCTGGCTGTGTGCAGGGATCATGGCCGCAAGCTTCTGGAGCTGGCGCTTGTATCTGCGCAATCCGGCGGCGCGTTTGAGGTGGCATCATCGGGTGCTGAAACTGCCGCTGATCGGGCGTTTTATTCTGGGCCTGAACACCGCACGTTTTGCTTCGACCCTGGCAATTCTCGGCGGCGCCGGGGTGCCGTTGTTGCGCGCACTGGAAGCGGCGCGGCAGACCTTGTCCAACGACCGCTTGAGTCTGAGTGTCAGCGAGGCCACGGCCAAGGTGCGTGAGGGGGTGAACCTCGCGGCGGCGTTGCGGGTGGAGAACGTGTTTCCACCGGTGCTGATTCACCTGATCGCCAGCGGCGAGAAGACCGGGTCGTTGCCACCGATGCTTGAGCGTGCGGCGCAGACGCTGTCACGGGATATAGAGCGGCGGGCGATGGGCATGACCGCATTGCTTGAGCCGCTGATGATTGTGGTGATGGGCGGGGTGGTGCTGGTGATTGTGATGGCGGTGTTGTTGCCGATTATTGAGATTAATCAGCTGGTGCAGTAGTGGTGTCTCTGATGTTTTGGTGGTGTCTGATCGGGCCCCTTCGCGAGCAAGCTCGCTCCCACAGTGTTAGGTGGTGTGAAGTAAATTGCATTAACAACATCAATTCCTGTGGGAGCGAGCTTGCTCGCGAAGGGGCCAGTCCGGGCAACAAATAATCCAATCTTTTTTTCAGGACTTCAGCATCACCCGACCCTCAAAAGAACCATCCTCGGGTTCTCCGTTCTGTCATCTGCAACCACCCGCCAACGCCTCCAGCCCGATTCAGCCAAACCCGCGATCCAGACGCTGCGCAGCATCCGACAAACACCCGAGAAAATCCCTTCAGAAACAGCTCGCAGCTCCCGAGGTTTTTTCCTTTATCTGTCACCGGAAACTGCGAATTTCTCAGTGCGACTTAACCAAGGCCAACGCTAGCGAGGGCCCCGGTGAGTCCTCCCAGTGTCATGCAAGTCACCCGAAAACCTGTGTTCCCAAACCTAGTTGAAAAGGAGATTCTTCATGTTCAAGCGCACTCTGATCGCAGCTTCCCTGACCGTCGCCGCTCTGGCTTCCGCTCAAGCCATGGCCGTTACCGGTGGTGGTGCAACGCTGCCTGCCGCTCTGTACAAAGGCTCTGCCGACAGCATCCTGCCAGCCAACTTCTCCTACGCTGCCATCGGTAGCGGCGGTGGCAAGACTGCTTTCCTGACCAACAACCCGGCTGGTTTCAGCACCACTGGCACTGTGCACTTCGCCGGTAGCGACTCGATCCTCAGCGCTTCGGAACTCAAGACCTACAAAGACACCTACAATGCTTCGTTCGGTCCGCTGATTCAGCTGCCTTCGGTTGCCACTTCGGTTGCCATCCCTTACAAAAAAGCCGGTCAGACTGCTCTGAACCTGACCAGCGCTCAGCTGTGCGAAGTGTTCTCCGGCCAGAAAACCACTTGGGGAGCGCTGCTGGGCACTGCTGACACCACCGCTATCCGCGTGGTTTACCGCAACGTTTCCAGCGGCACTTCGGAAATCCTCACCCGCCACCTGAGCACGATTTGCCCGACTCAGTTCGCGACCAACACCACCTTCACCGCCGCTCGTATCGGTGGCATCGCCTTGCCTTCGAACTGGGTCGGTGTAGCCAACACTTCCGATGTTGCCACTACCGTGAATGCGGTTGACGGCTCCATCGGTTATGTCGGTCCGGACGGTGTTGACGCTACCAGCAACGCTGTTGTTGCCCGCGTGAACGGTGTTCAGCCTACTTCGCTCAACGTGACGCTGGCGCTGTCGTCGGTGACCCCTCCATCGTCTGCTGTCGATGCTGCCGATCCATCCAAGTGGTCGCCAGTGGTCGCTAACCCGACTTCGGGTTACAAACTGGCTGCTTACACCAACTTCATCTTCGGTCAGTGCTACAAGGACGCAGCCGTGGCCGCTGATGTCAAAGCCTTCCTGACCACTCACTACAGCAACCCGGGCAACAACACTGCGACTCAGGCCCACAAGTTTGTCGCCGTGCCTAACGCCTGGAAAACCGCTGTAACCGCCAACTTCATCACCAACACCTCGGGCAACAACCTGGACATCAACAACGCCAGCGTCTGCAACGCTATCGGTCGTCCTTTGTAAGTCGGTTGATGCACTCGGATGTATAGATGGCGGCCCTTCGGGGCTGCCATTTTTTTTGCTCCCGTTAGAGGGAGCATTCGATAAGGAGATTGAGCATGTTCAAGCGTATTGAAAGGGTTGTGATGTCAGCCGCCGTGCTAATGGCGTCGGCTCAGGCGATGGCGGTAACGGGTGGCGGTTCCACCTTGCCGGCGTTGCTGTATTCGGGGGCTGCCAACAGCATCCTGCCCGCCAACTTCAGCTACGCGTCTGTGGGTAGCGGCAGTGGCAAGTTGGCGTTCCTGACCAACAATCCAGCCGTCTTCTACACCACCGGCACCGTACACTTCGCCGCTAGCGACTCGATCCTCAGCGCTAGCGAAATCAGCACTTACAACGCCAACTTCGGTGCTGCCTACGGTCCGTTGATCCAGATTCCTTCGGTGGCTACTGCGGTTGCCATTCCTTACAAAAAAGCCGGTCAGACTGCACTGAATCTGACCAGCGCGCAGTTATGCGATGTGTTCTCTGGCTACAAAACCACGTGGGGCGACTTGTTGGGCACGACAGACTACACACCGATCCGTGTCGTCTATCGCAATATTTCCAGTGGCTCGACGGAGATTCTGAGCCGTCATCTGAACTCGATTTGCCCGACCAGGTTCGCCACCAATGCGATGTTCACCAATGCTCGTTATCCATTCGGATCGCCGCTACCTCCGAACTGGGTGGGTGTAGCCAGTAACCTTGATGTTGTCACAGCAGTGAATGCGGTAGACGGGTCCATCGGCTATTCCGGCCCCGATGGCATCAGCGTGTCGAACAATGCGGTGGTTGCCCGGGTCAACGGGGTTCTGCCGACGTTGGCCAATGTCACCCTTGCGCTGTCATCAGTATCGTTGCCGGTCACCCCTGAAAATCCCGCGCAATGGGCCCCGGTGGTAGCTAATCCGACGTCGGGTTACAGGCTGGCCGCCTATACCAACTTCATCTTCGGCCAGTGCTACCGGGATTCGGCTGTGGCGAACGACGTTCGTGCCTTTTTGACCAAACACTACAGTGTTCCCGGCAATGTCCTCGCCAGTGTGGCGCACGGTTTTGCACCCCTGCCTACACACTGGAAAAACGCTGTGACGGCCAACTTCATTACCAACACCACGGGCAGAAACCTCGACATCAACAACCCTTCGGTTTGTAACGGCATCGGCCGGCCGCTGTGAACACGTGCACCTGTGCATCAGAGGCAGCCCTGTGCGGGCTGTCTCTGCGTTGAAGGTCCGCCGCCCCGGACCCGCGAATACTCCCCCAACATGAAGTTTGTGTGACATCCGTTCGGTCGCGCCCCTCGCCAACTGCCTATGTCGTAACAGCAGGTTTTTGTTCGCCTGCGGCCATGTGTGGCAATCAAAAAAGGATCTCGTAGTGATGCTCGCTCGCCCGTCCCGTCGTCGTACCCACGTTCAGTCCTTTCCGCGTGATGCCGTGGAGCCGGCGCTGTGGCTGCTCAAGCCGTTGGCGCACGCCGTGGCGTTGTGTCTGGTGGCGGGCAGCGCGCAGGCGCAGACGGCGTTCAGTTCGAGCTGGTTTGCCGCCAAGGGCGCCGCGCAGCAAGCGGCAGCGGCACGGCCGAGCGTGGGCGGATTACCGGGGATGACGCCGCCACTGGCCCAACAGCAAAAAGCCAATCAGCAATTGCAGCGCTCTATCCAGACCTTGAACAACACCGTTGCCGCGATTGCCGCGCAACAAGCGGCGCAGGCCGCCGGGCGCACTGCGGCGTTGGGCACGGTGCAGTTTGTGCCGGACGGTCTGGGCGAGGGCGGTTTGAAAGTCGATAACAGCCTGGCCCAGGGTTGGCAGAACGCCAAGGGCCCGCAACAGACCCAGGCCGACGGCAAGACCACGGTGAAGATCGAACAGACCGCTGACAAGGCGATCCTCAACTGGGAGACCTTCAACGTCGGTCGCAACACCACGGTTGATTTCGCCCAGCAGTCGAACTGGGCAGTGCTCAACCGGGTCAACGATCCAAACGCCCGGGCCAGCCAGATTCAAGGCCAGATCAAGGGCAACGGCACGGTGATGCTGATCAACCGCAACGGCATCGTGTTCAGCGGCAGTAGCCAGGTCAACGTGCGCAACCTGGTTGCGGCAGCGGCGAATATCACCGACATACAGTTCCGCGATCGAGGTCTGTTTTTCGACAGCACCGGCACTCAGCCGACCTTCACCGATGCCGCTGGCAAAGTGTTGGTGGAGCGCGGTGCCTCGATTGAAACCCACAAACCGGCGGCTTCTATCGATGCCGGCGGCTACGCGTTGCTGCTGGGCAACGAAGTGCAGAACGACGGCAACATCAACACCACCAAGGGCCAGACCGTGCTGGCAGCCGGTGACCGATTCTACATCCGCAAGGGCTCGGGCACCGAAGGCAATGCGCTGTCCACCACCTTTGGCAGCGAAGTCATTCCGGGCTTCAAGGCCGGTGCCGTTGCGGGCAAAGTCACTAACAACGGACTGATCCAGTCGTCGACCGGCGACATCACCCTTACCGGCCACGAGGTCGTGCAAAACGGCGTATTGCTCGCCAGCACTTCAGTTGCAACACGAGGCACGATTCACCTATCCAACCCGATCAACGACGCCACGGGCAGCGTGACCCTGGGGCAGAGCAGCGCCACGGCAATCATGCTCGACAGCAGCGACATGACCGCCCTCGACAGCCAGCATCAGGCCGCGCTGGCGGGCGTCACGGCCAACAATCGGATCCGTGGCGACCAGTCGCGCATCGAGATTCAGAGCGGTGGCAGTGTCGAGTTCCAGAGCGGCTCGATCACCCTGGCCACCGGCGGCCAGGTCGCGGTCAGCGCACAGCGTCGCAGTCTGGTGCGTGACGGCGCGATGATCGATGTCTCGGGTGCCATCGGCGTCAAAGTGGCGATGGAAAACAACAGCATCAAGATCAACGTGCAGGGCAACGAGCAGCGCGATGCGTCGGTCAACCGCGAGAAAGGCGCGCTCAACAGCAATGACATCTGGGTCGATGTGCGCGAGCTGGTATACGTGCCGGCCGGCACCAACGGCTACGCCACGGATCGCTGGTACACCGCCGGTGGCCTGTTGGAAGTCGGGGGTTATCTCGGCACTCAGGGCCACAGCGTCGGCGAATGGATGGCCCAGGGTGGCACGGTGAGTTTCGCCGGCAACGACGTGGTGACGGAAAAAGGCTCGCTGATCAACCTGTCCGGCGGCACCCTGGATGTGCAGAGCGGGCAGATTCGCCAGAGCTGGCTGCGCGGCGCCGATGGACGCTTGTATGAAGTCTCCCGCGCCCCGGGGGATCTGCTCTACACCGGGCTGTACAAAGGTTATGAAGACAGCAGCGAACGCTGGGGCCAGACCAGCTATTTCTACAACCCGCTGATCGCCCCGCGTTCACGTTTCGAATCGGGTTACACCGTGGGCCGCGATGCCGGGCAACTGGTGATTTCCACAGCGAACGCCGTGCTCGACGGGCAGATGATCGGCGATGTGTATCAGGGAGAACGGCAGAATCAGGCTTCGAAACCGGTGCTCGACGGCTATCAGCAGAGTCAGACCGCGCTGGCCCGGCGTGCGCAACTGATCGTCGGCAGTTACGATCCGACCTTTGTCGCGGCGTCGAGTGGGCTGCTCTACACCCTCAATCCGTTGCTCGATCAGATACAGATCGGTGGCTCGCGCCCGGTCGCCGGCAACGATTTTGATCTGACCGGCGCGGTGTCCGATGCCCGCAAGGGCAAGCTGTATCTCGATAACGATCAGCTCAACGGATTCCGTCTCGGTGCGCTCAAGGTTTCGGCCAAGGATCAGATCGCCGTTGACGGTGGGCTTACGCTCGACAGCGGTGGCGACATCACCCTGTACGCCCCGGATGTGCAGGTCGGCGCCGACCTGACCGCTCGCGGGGGCAGCCTGCGTCTGGGCAATGTACTCAATCAGTTCACTGGCGGTGCAAACACTGACACTCGTCTGGCGGCGAAAGCCGACAAGGCGACGCAAACCCGCATCGCCGAGGGCGTACGGCTCGACACCCGCGGCCTCTGGAGCAACCTGCGCACCAATCCGGACGATAACGCCAGCCTGGCGTATCTGAACGGTGGTCTGATATCGATCCGCAACAGCGGCGATATCGACGTCGCTGCTGGCAGCCTGCTCGACGTTTCTTCCGGTGGCGCCGTGCTCGCCAATGGCAAGACCCGGGGTGGCAAGGGCGGGGATCTGACGCTGGAATCGAGCGCCATTTCCGCACCAGGCAAAACCCGTCTGGACCTCGATGGCGAACTGCGTGGGTACGGCGTCACGGGCGGCGGCACCCTGACGGTGCAGGCCAACAAAATACTGGTCGGGCAAACGGATAAAGCCCTGGCGGACAACACCTTGCAACTGTCCGCCGACCTGTTCGGCAAGGGGTTCTCCGCCTACAACCTGATCGGCCTGAGCGGACTTGAAGTGGCCGAAGGCACCGCAATTGACGTGAACATGCCGGTCTACCGTTTTGGCGATGCGGCCCCCAACGAGGTCAGCGGCGTCGATCCGCGAACGGCGCTGGAGCTGTGGACCCCGACGCTGTTCCAGGAAAACCCGACCAAGGGCGTACTGACCCAGCGCGCCGGCGCCAGCCTGACACTGCAAGGCGGCGCGACGCTGGTCGAGCTGATTGACGCCGCCAACAGCACCTTGACCCTGGGCCGAGGCTCGCGCATCAGCGTCGATCCGGGGCAGAGCATCAAATTGCGTGGCGCCGGGCAGATCACCGTTGACGGTGAACTGGATGCCTGGGGTGGCACGATCGATATTCGTCAACAACAGTTCGGCTCGATCCAGCCGGCCACTTCGATTCAAGTGGGGGATCCGAACGCACATGACCGCTCGATCTGGATCGGCGAACAGGCGGTGCTGGATGTCGCCGCGCGCGCCAATACAGCGACCGACACCTTGGGCCGCACTTACGGGCAGGTCGGCAAGGGCGGCAGCATCATCATCGGCGGCGAGATCGACTCGAAACTGGCAACCGCCACGGCCGCCGATGCCTACGTGCTTGTGCGTCCGGGCGCGCGGCTGGATGCGTCGGGTACCGAGGCCGTTCTGGATATCGCCGGCCAGGGCCCGACCCGCGTCGCAACGGATGGCGGGCGAATCGGTTTGAGCTCCTACACCGGCCTGTTCGTCGAAGGCAACTTGCGTGCGGCGGCGGGTGGCGTCGGGGCGGCCGGTGGTCGTCTGGAACTGGCGCTGGAGACGCCGCTGTATTCCGATTCGGCGAGCAACGCGGTGCGGGCTCCGAGGGAAATGATCATCGGCCAAGCGGCAGGGAACGGGCTGCTGCCCGCGAATCTGCGACCCGGCGAAGGCGCCGATGGCTTGCGTTACGGTCAAGCCCGTTTGAGTGCCGATGGCTTGATGACGGGCGGTTTCGACAATCTCAGCCTGCTGAGCAACGGTCTTTTGTCGTTCGACGGTGACGTCAATCTGCGCATGAATCAGAGCCTCAGCCTGTTCGCCGGAGCGCTGTCGCTTGCCGAGAACTCCAAAGGCACGGCGCGGGTTGATTTGAGTGCGCCGTACCTGCGTCTGTCAGGGGTGGGCACCTACTTTGCCGGCTTCAGCATGATGCGCCCACGATTGCTTCCCGGCCCGACGACCCGGTTGTCCGACGCGACGTTGAATGCCTCTGCGAACCTGTTGGACGTGGGCAATGGCCTGTCCTTCGGGACTCAGGGTTCGATTCTGCAACGGCAGGCTCCGGCCGTTGCATACAGCCGTCGGGCTTTCGGTCTGGTGAACCTCGACAGCAGCGGCGATCTGCGTTTCCTCGCGCCGAATGATGGCGCGGAGAAAACCAGGCTGTGGACACCGGGCGACTTGAATCTCGGTGCGGCGCAGATCTATCCCGCCACCGGTGTTCAGGCTGAGGTGCGCGTCGGTTATCAGGGCGAGGTTCCGGTTTCTCAACACACCTTGCGGATCAGCGGTCACGGGGCTGCACCGGCTGCAGTGCCGTACTCGGCATTCGGAAAGCTGACTTTTTCCGCCGCGTACATCGAGCAGGGCGGTGTCTTGCGTGCACCGCTGGGCAAGATCGTATTGGGTGACGATTTGCTCAGCACAACTCGCGAGGTTCATCTGCTGCCGGGCAGTCTGACTTCGGTCAGCGGTGCCGGTCTAGTCATGCCGTACGGCGGCACCACGGACGGTATCGACTATCGCTACAACGGCAAATCCGCGGTGCTCGACGGCATCACCGGCGAAACATCAGGCGTGTCGATCGGCACGCAATTTGCCGATGTGCAGAGCGACGCGGTCATCGACCTGTCCGGCGGCGGGGATCTGCGCGGCGCCGGTTTCGTGTCCGGTCGTGGCGGCTCCACCGATGCGCGTTTCAACCCGCTGGTGCGCAATGCGCCTGACGGCACCTTCAGCCTGCCGGGGCTGGCGAGCAACCCGGTCTATGCCATCGTGCCCGGCAACCAGAGCAGCTATGCGCCGATGCTGGCCGAGGCCGGTGCGGTCGATCCGCGTATCGGGCAGCAGATCACCATTGGTGCCGGCGTTCCGGGGTTGGCAGCGGGCACTTACACATTGTTGCCGTCAACGTTTGCCTTGATGCCCGGTGCGTTCCGGGTTGAAGTGAACGGTCAGGCGACACCCGGCGTGACAACCGGGGCGCTGCCATTGCGTAACGGTTCATGGACCAGCAGCGGGCAGATGTCGATTGCCAATACTGACGTGCGTGCCAGCCTGGCCAGTCAGGTGATCCTCACGTCTGCCGACGTGTTGCGTCGTTACTCGCAGTACAACGAAACCGGATTCACTTCCTTCATCCAGAGCGATGCCGCCCGGCGTGGTGTGCCACGCGCGATGGCACCGATGGACGGCAAGACACTGGATCTGCGCCTGGCGTCCGGCGGCAAGCAAGGCATCGATTTGCAGTTCAACGGGCGTGCGTTGTTCGACGCTGCCGAGGGTGGCATGGCCGGCACGGCGGTGGTGCGCGGCGGCAACGCCGGTAGCAGCTTCGAGATCCTGGGCGCGGGCCATGCACCGACCCCTGGCTTCAATGGCGTGTCGTTATACGCCGACACGCTTAATAGCCTCAATGCCGGGCGTCTGACTATCGGTGCGATGCCGAATGTCCTGTACAACACAGCCGCCAACATCATCGGTTTCCTGGGCACCAGCGCAAACATTGTCTTGCGTGAAGGGGCGATTCTGTCTGCACCGGAAGTCTTGCTGCGCACCACGTCAACGCTTGGCGGCATCACGGTCGAGGCGGGGGGCGGGATCAATACGCTGGGGCGTGGCAACGTGGCCTACGACTCAATGGCCGGTTTCATTTATGAGCCGAGAGCCTCCAGCGTGTTGCTCGTTTCCAACGGTTGGACCCAGGTCCTCGCGCCGGAGCTGGCCAGTGGCATCACCGGAGCGGGCAGTATCCGGATCGGCACTTGCGCAACGAGTGTGTGCAGCAATCCGGCCCTGCTGTATTCGAACGGCAGTATCACTGCCGTCACGGATAACCAGTTCGAACTCGGTGAAGCGGTGCGTTTCGGCACCCGTCATCTGGCACTGTCGGTCGGCTCGGTCAATGCCGGCAGCGCCGAGGCGCTGGCGGCGGCAGGCAGCCGCGTGCCTGCCGGCCTCACGCTCAACCAGAACGTACTCGACCGTTTGCTGCGCGGTGATACGCAGTTTGGCGCGCCGGCCCTGGAAACCCTGAGCCTGACCACTCGCGACGCCTTCAATTTCTACGGCAGCGTCAGCCTCGACACGATCGACCCACAGACCGGCCAGAGCAAATTGCAGAACCTGGTGCTGGTCACTCCGGCGATTTACGGTCTGGGCAACGCCGGCGACGTGGCGAGTATCCGTACCGCCAACCTGATCTGGAACGGTGCGACCCAGAGTCCTGGCGCAGTCATCACGGGTGGTGCGGGCACCGGCAGTGGCACGCTGGACATTCAGGCCCAGCGGATCGAGCTGGGTTATGGCCCGATGCCTCAGGCCAGCGGGCTGGATCAGAACAATCGTCTGGCGCTGGGGTTCGCCAACGTCAACCTGAGCGCCAGCGAGCGCATCACCGCCAATCACAAGGGCAGCCTAGCGGTGTATCAGGAGCAAGGCGCTTACGATCCGGTCAAGGGTTACAGCTACAGCGGCGGCAATCTGAATCTGCGTACGCCGTTGCTCACTGGCGAGGCGGCATCAGTCAGCCTGCTCAAGGCCGGCAATAGCCTGACCTTGAGCGGCGCCGGGGCTGCCGGCGTGGCCAATGCCCTGGGTGCGGAGTTGAACCTTGAAGCCCGCGATATCGTGCTCGACAGCCGTATCGCATTGGCCAGCGGCAAGCTGACGGTGAAGTCCGAAGGCGATCTGACCCTGGGCAGTGGAGCCGTACTGGATATGGCCGGACGTACCTTGCCGTTCAACGATGTCAGCAAGTACAGCTGGGGTGGCGATGTTTCGCTGTACAGCGCAAATGGCAATATCCGTCAGGCCGCGGGCTCGCGGATCGATCTGTCGGCGAAGAACAATCAGGCCGGTAACCTTAGCGTCGTCGCTCTGGCCGATGCGGCCGGGATGGTCGATCTGCAAGGCCAGATTGTCGGCGGCAGCAGTGGTTATTACGACGCCGGTGGCACGCTGGTGCCGTACAAGGCCAGTGGCGTGGACATTCGCGCGCAGCGTCTGGGCGGTGACGCCACCGAGCAGTTCGCTGCACTCAATCAGCGCTTGAGTGCCGGACAGGTTTACGGCAGCCGCAGCCTGCAACTCAAACAAGGCAATCTTGTGATCGGCGACGGTCTCAAGGCTGGTGAGATCAATGTGTCGGTGGACAATGGCAGCCTGACGGTTGCCGGTCTGATCGACGCCAGCGGCGAACGTGTCGGCAGCATTCGTCTGTCGGCGAAAAACGGTCTGACTCTTGCGGGCAACAGTGTGCTCGATGCCCATGGCCGTGTGCTGCGGGTCGACAGCTACGGCAAGATCATCGATGCGCCGAACCGTGCCACGGTCGAACTCGGTTCCGGCGATGGTTTACTCACGCTAGGCAGCGGCGCGCGCATCGACCTGCGCCACGGCACCGATGCCGTGCCCGGTTTCCTTGCGGGGCAACACGATGGAATGCTGCGCGGCACGCTGGAGCTGAACGCGCCACGTCTGGGCAGCAATGACATTGCCATCGACGCCAGTGGTGTGCTGACCATTCAGGGCGCGCGTTCTATCGGGCTCAATGGCACGCGCCGTTATACCGATGCCCGTGATGGTGTCGATCAGGCGGTCAGTGGTCGGCCGTATCAGGTGATTGACAAGGTCATGCTCGAACGCATTCACGGTGACAGCAAAGACTTTATCAACGCCGCGCTGGGTAATAACGATCTGCTGCAACGCAAACTCGCCGGGCTGAACAACACCACTTACGCAGACGCGTTCCATCTGCGCCCAGGCGTGGAAATTGCCAGCAAGACTGCCGACGGAGATCTGGTGGTGGAGGGTGATCTGGATTTGTCCGGCTATCGTTATGCCAGTCTCAATCCGCACACGCGACTGAATCCGTTGGTGTACGGGTCAGGGGAGGCCGGCAGCCTGGTGATTCGTGCCGGTGGCAACCTCGACATTTACGGCAGCATCAACGACGGTTTCGCGCCACCACCGGAAACCAAGGATGACGCCGGCTGGAAACTGATCGCCGGTGTGCAACCGTTCGGCGGCGATCTGATCGTGCCGGGCAGCGGGGTTACGCTGGCCGAGGGCACGCAGTTTCCGGTGGGCGCGACGCTCAATTACGACGTGACGATTCAGGGTGCGCGACTGGCCAGCGGCACGTTGCTGCCGACCCAGGCGGTTT
The DNA here is from genome assembly GCF_037626295.1 of Pseudomonas sp. LF-5. Taxonomy (NCBI): domain Bacteria; kingdom Pseudomonadati; phylum Pseudomonadota; class Gammaproteobacteria; order Pseudomonadales; family Pseudomonadaceae; genus Pseudomonas; species Pseudomonas sp. LF-5. Next base: position 1,153,174 of record NZ_JARKMT010000001.1, on the reverse strand, counting down.
TGGGCGAGGCTTATACGTTCAGCGCCGGCACAGTGCTGGCGGGAGCTATCCATGATGCCGGTGGTCATCTGTTGTACGCGGCGGGAACGTTGCTCAGCGAAAGTGTGACGTTGCCGGCGAACACTCGCCTGGGTTCCGGTATCCGTCTGAACAAGGCCACGAGCCTAAAGGCCATGACCTGGCCCAAGGGCGTGCCGTTGCCAGGGGTTTTCGACCTCGATCTTTTAACGGTTTCCGGTGTGAAACTGAGCAGCTCGCTGGCCTTGCTGCGCGGTTCGCTGATTCCTTCGATGACTGATGTAAAGCTTGCCGACGGCACTTCGCTGATCGAACTGCGTCCGTTCAACGGCACGCAGCAAGGCAAGAACTGGGCGTTGGCCAGTATGTTGCCTTCGGGCAGTGCGTCATGGTCGATGCGCGCGGTGGCGGGTGCCGATCTTGAGGCGGCGGACAGCCGTGCCGTGAAGCCTGTCACCACCGATGGCAATCTGCGGCTGGCGGACACTCATTACGGTGTCACGCTTACCCAGGCAACCGGGATACTCGTGTGGGCACCGGGCAATCCGTATGACCTTCCGGGGTATTACCCTGTGCCCGATGACCAATTGGAGATCTGTGCGCAGATAGAAGGGCTCTGTGTGCCGATGGCACGCTGGGTATGGGCGCCGGGCAGTGGTCAAGGACCTGACTACGAACCCGTTCCCGAGGAGTATCAGGTCCTTTGTGAAATCTATCCGGAGTTCTGCATCGGCAATAATCCCGGCACAACCGCCAAGGCCCACAGCCAGATGTTCAGTGTGCTGCGCACCGGTACTGGCGATCTTGATCTGATGGCTGCCGGCAACTTGAGCATGGATTCACCGTTTGGCGTTTATACCGCCGGCACTCAATCAGCGAACGTCGATCCGTTGTACAACCAGAAACGCGGGTATCTCTCGAACAGTAATTCGGTATTGGGCAGCGCCGGTGCCGATTATGAAAAATGGGTCAACGGCGGCACCGACAGTCTTTACCAGGCCTGGTATCCGCAGATGGGCGGCAATCTGACGATCAACGCGGGCGGGTCTGTTTCGGGCGATTCGGTAGGGCAGAAAACTCGATCGACTTCAGGTGGAACCCGGGAGCAGATCGCAAGTGTCGCGGTGGGCAACTGGCTGTGGCGTCAAGGCACGGACAACCCGGATATGCCCACGGCCTGGTGGATCAACTTCGGCAGCTATGCCACCCAATTGATGCCAGATACGAACACCAATACCGAACCGTACCTGGTCGGGTTCACCGGTTTCGGCACTTTGGGCGGCGGTAATATCAGCCTGCGGGCCGGTGGTGATGCCGGCATGCTCAAGCCGTTGGGGGATGCCGTGAACAATCCTCGAAGCCAAGGTCTGATCGTCGCAGTCGGCAGCACCGGTCGAGTCGCCAGCGATGGCAGCGTGCAGATGACCGGGGGGGGGGACATGGATATTCGAATCGGCGGTACGTTCAACCCGTCGCTGCAAGCGCGGGCAGGAGAAACCGGTATCGGCAAACCGGTCCATGATCTGCAAGGTGCGCTGATCAACCTGCGCGGTGCGGCACAAATGACGGGTGGAGCACTGGGTGGCATCAACCTGAGGTACGGCGCCAGCACCGTGGTCAATGATCTTCGGGAAACCCGGGCACTTGATCCATTTACCTCGACCACCGGTAGCGCTTCCGGAGGCGTGGTGCTGATTCCGGGAGACTCGGGCATGAGCCTGAGCAGCCGTGGGGATCTGGTATTGGGTGGTGCAGCGGATCCTGGGCGAGTGAGTCTGATGAACGCCAGCCCGATCATGGCCGCCAACGGTAGCGTTCAGCAGGGCGGTACTCTGAGCGGCTTCTCATTGTGGACCGACCACACCGCAATCGATCTGTTCTCGGCTGGCGGGAACCTGACGCCGGGCACACAGATATCCGAGGTCAACTCATCTAACGGTCTGATCACGGGCCGCAATACCTCTCCTACCGATGGCCGGTTTGTCTATCCATCGATACTTCGTGCGGTGGCGGGCCAGGGATCCATCTATGCAGGACCATCCGCGACGTTCACTGGCGTAGACAACTACCCGCTGCAAGGTTACTCACTGCTCCTGGCTCCGTCGAAGTCGGGACAGCTTGAACTGCTGGCAGGTGACTCTATCTACGCCGGTGGCTATGCGATCAACCAGTCGGGGGCGAGCCCGATGGCCATTACCACGCCGTTCAACCCGGCGTTCAACACCTTTACCACCAACAGCAACACAAGCAAGCCGGTGCGCACCAACTACAGCGACGATGGCGTGGCACCAGAGAGTAACGTGCGATATCCGCTGTTTGCCTTTGGTCCCGATAGCTATTCGGGTTTGAACGACGTACAGGGGCCGGCGCGAATCTACGCACTGACGGGGGACCTGGTGGGCGTTCGCAGTGGTGAAACGTTGAGCTTTTCCACTTCCAAACGCACCTGGTACGAAGCGGCCGGTCCTGTGTGGATGATCGCCGGTCGTGACATCGTCGCCTCCGGCACCACCCTGGGGCAGCCTACGGCAGTACCGAGTTCAGAAATAAGCAACGGCAAGGATGGCATTTCTTCCACCGGCAACCTGTTTGTCCACAATGATCCGCGAGACGTATCGCGAGTGTCAGCAGGTCGCGACATTCTCTACAGCAACTTTGATATCGCCGGGCCGGGAACGCTGGATATCAACGCCGGGCGCAATATCCTTATGGAAAACCGCGCCAGCATCACCAGCCTCGGCTCGTTGGTGGCAGGCGATAAACAACCGGGTGCCAGCGTGGTATTGCAGGCCGGTGTGGGCGCGCAGGGGCCGGATTATTCGCGGTTCATTGCCCGCTATCTGAACCCGCAGAACCTTGCCGACCCGAACGCATCGCTCAACGGGCAGCCAGGCAAAGTGGTCAAGACTTACCTCGACGAATTGCAAAGCTGGCTGACCCTCGGCTATGGATTCAGCGGCAACACCGAACAGGCGCAAGCCTTCTTCGCTGCGTTGCCACGTGCGGAGCAGGCGATCTTCGCCCGTCAGGTGTACTTCGCCGAACTGCGTGCTGGTGGCCTGGAATACAACGATGTCGATGGCCCGCGCAAAGGCAGTTACCTGCGTGGTCGCAACGCCATTGCTTCGCTGTTCCCGACCACCGATGTGGCCGGCAATCCGATCCGCTACGACGGCGACATCACGCTTTATGGCGGTGCCGGGGTCAAGACTTTGTTCGGTGGCGATATCCAGATGCTCACGCCAGGCGGTGGTCAGGTGTTCGGCATCGAGGGCGCGGCGCCGCCCTCGACGGCGGGGATCATTACCCAGGGCTCGGGCAATATTCAGCTCTACTCCCAGGGCAGCATTCTGCTGGGACAGAGCCGGATCATGACCACGTTTGGTGGCTCGATCCTCGGCTGGTCCGCCGAAGGCGACATCAACGCCGGTCGGGGTTCGAAAACCACCGTGGTCTACACCCCGCCGAAACGCGTGTACGACACCTGGGGCAACGTGACCCTGTCGCCATCGGTGCCGAGCACCGGCGCCGGTATCGCCACGCTCAACCCGATTGCCGAAGTGGCCCCGGGGGACATCGACCTGATCGCGCCGCTGGGCACCATCGATGCCGGCGAGGCGGGGATTCGTGTGTCGGGCAACGTCAACATCGCCGCCCTGACGGTGGTCAACGCTGCCAACATTTCGGTGCAGGGTAAATCGACCGGGGTGCCGGTGGTATCGGCGGTCAACACTGGTGCGATCACCTCGGCCAGTTCGGCGGCATCTTCGGCCACGCAAGCGGCGGAAGACGTGGCGCGTCAGCAGCAAGCGGCCTCGCGGCAGAATCAGGCCTCGGTGTTTACCGTGCAGGTGCTGAGTTTCGGCAACGAACAACTCGCCCCAACCCGCGATGGCGCCAGCCGCACCCCGGCCCCGGGCTACAACCCGAACAGCCCGGTGCAGGTGCTGGGGGCAGGGGCGCTGGATGATCAGGCGAAACAGCAGTTGACCGAGGAGGAACGTGGGCAACTGACGTTGTAAAAGACTCTCGTGTAGTACGTTTGGGCGGCCTTTGGGTCGCCCTTTTTTTATGTTGATGAGGTTCGTGGGTATTGTTGTCGAGTGTGGACAAACGTCAGTATTTTGATGCGCCCGTTCACTCGATAGACCAGTAGATAGTTTGGATTGACCACCATTTCCCGAGTGCCTGGCGCTCGACCGGACCTGTAACCATAGGGAATTGATGAAAGCCTTTGCGTTGCTGTACCAACCTTGCGCTGCAAAGCCGCTGAAGCGTTGGAATTGTATTGTTCAATGTAGTCGATAATGTCAGCCAGATCGTCCAGAGCCTGATCGCTCCATTCAAGCGGCAGCGCGTCGATTCTTGCGTTTCTCTTCTAATAGTTGGTCGAGCCGCACCATGGCTTCCTCATGGGGAATGCCCGGGCGAGGATCATCCAGTGCAGCCTGCACCTTGGCACGAAACCAGCGATCGTAGCTCTCTGCCTCTTCTTCGGATTCGAACTCAGAATAAAACGGGGAAAGCAATATGCTCATATGACCTCCGTGATCAATTTCAAGCAGTCTAAGGGGGGAGTGGCCCGTTGTCGTCACTGGCTGACGATGCACCCCATGAGCCCTTGAGGAACCATGGGATAACGGAGCCCAGTATATGCAAGCGCCCCCTATAAATCTGCCAGACGTTTCATCCTGTTGTCCGGTAATCTCGACCGCCGCTGTAGGCGAATTCCACCAACGTGTTTTTCAGGTTTTTAGGCTACAAATCCAGGTGCGCTTTCCTACAAATGCACTCAGAACGCATAGGGAATACTCACCTTCGCCCACAACATTTCCCCCTCCGGCCGGTTCTCCACATCAAACTCCTTGGCCCAGCGAATCTCCGCGCTGGCGTACTTGAGAAAGGTGAAGTGCAGCGCCGGGCCAATCGCGAACACCTTGCCGCGCACGCCGTCATCAACGTCCTGCCCGGCGAACTGCACGGTGTGGCCGAACTGTTTGTCGTCGGTGGTTTGTTTGAGGAAATAGCCGTTGACCCCGAGCATCAGGTTGTCGGTGATCTTGTAGCTGGCCGAATAGTCGAAGTGGAAGATCTGCCCGGACTTGTAGTCGGTGTCCTTGTTCTTCTCGTTGAAGCTGTAGGTGGTCTTCATCGAGATTTCGGTGTTGTCGGTCGGCAGCCAGGTGAACGAGAACAGCGGCTTGTAGGTGGAGAAATTGTTGCTGGTATTGGCCAGTCGATCGACGCTGTATTCGCCGGTGGGTATGGTGACTTCCACGGCGGCGCCAAGGGTCAGGTTTTTGCCCATGTCCCACAGAATGATCGGCGCGAAGGTGGTATCGCCCATGCCTTCGCGGGTGTCGCTCAAACCGAACACCGCGACCTCTTGCTTCAGCCACGGCTGGGCGATGTAGCCGGCCAGGCGTCCGCCGAATATTCGTACCGGGCTCAGGTAGTCGATGCGCGGAATCACCGCAGTGGATTCGATTTCAACCTTCGGCACCTTGCCGCCCAGCGAGCTGATGTTGAGCTTGGTCGATTTGTAATGGTTGTAGTAGAGGTTGAACGCGACCATGTTCTCAGGAAGGCTGTCGACCTCCAGCGGCAGCATGAAGAAACCGTCGGTGCCAGTGCCGATATTGTCGACCCCGGCTTCGGTGGCAAGGGCGGGCAACGTCAGGGTGCAACCCGCCATGAAAAAGGCGAGCGGCAAGCAGGAGGGTGCACGGTTCGGGCTCATAACTGTCCTCATTATTATTGTGATTGGGACCTGGCACCGGTCGCACGGGGCGCCGGTACGTTAGAAATAAGCGTTTGGCGTACATTCGGGCAGGGTATTGGCGGACAACGAGGGGGGCATCTGCGGACAGTCCGTTGACCCTGTGCTAACTTCCTTCGACATGACCGGTTACAAAAATAACAATCAAGCGTGATCCGGAATGTCAGCCTCCATGAACGTAAAAGTCCAAGACCCGACCTTTGAACTGGCGTTGGTGTCGCCGTTTCTCCTGCAAACCCTCGCCGAGGTCGTGCATAACAAGGGCCTCGACCCGGAAAACCTGTGCCGTGGCCTGGGCTTGACGCTCGAGGATCTGCAGGATCCGGCGCAGCGGATCTCCTATCGCCAGGCCGTGGCGATGATTCAGCGCGGGCTTAAAGTGCTGCCCAATCAGGGCCTCGGTCTGTGGGTCGGCGCGCAGAATGTGCTGGGAACGCTGGGCTTGCTCGGGCATGTGCTGTCGCTGTGCAAGACTTTGCGCGATGCCTTTGCGCTGGGCATTCGTCATCAGCACACCTCGGGCGGGATTGTGGTGTCCAGTGTCGATGTGGTCGGTGAGCAGGTGCATCTCGACGCCGAATGCCGCTTGCCATTCGCCGACGTGCAGGTGTTTGCGGTCGAAGAGTTTTTCGTCAGTTTGCTGGTGTATGGCCGCGCACTGGTGGGGGCTGAGTTCAAGGCGATTGCCGTGGAGTTCGTGCATGCCGCGCCGGACTACCTGAGCGAATACCATCGGTTGCTGGGGCCGCAGGTGCGCTTCGGTTGCCTGCACAACCGGATGCTGATCGACGCGCAATGGCTCGATGTGCACTTGCCCAATCATCACTCGCTGGCGTTGCGCCAGGCCGTCGCGTTGCTTGAGCTGGAAGCGGCGCAGGTGCATCAGAAGCTGGATCTGATTCAGGCGGTGGAGCGGGCGATCGCCCGTGACTTGAGCCGTGGCAGTCACATTGAAAAGATTGCCGGTGATTTGAACATGAGCAGCCGTACCCTGCGCCGGCGTCTGACCGAGCATGCGTTGACCTTTGAAGCGCTGCTGGAACAAGTGCGGCAGGCGCGGACCCTGAGCCTGCTGGCCAATCCGGACATGCCGATCGAACGCATCACCGAAGAAGTGGGCTATAGCGATGTGCGCAGTTTTCGCCGGGCGTTCAAGCGCTGGACGGGGATGAGCCCGAGCGCCTGGCGGCATGACGCAAACCCTCACCCCAGCCCTCTCCCAGAGGGAGAGGGGGCCGACCGAGGTGTTTTGCGTCATCCATCGACCTGAAAGATTGTGTCGATTACGGACTTGAGAGCGTGAGGGCCGATCGACGTCATCCATTGACCTGAAAGATTCTTGTCGATTATGGATTCGGTACAGCACTTTCAAGTCGACGTATCTCTACAGCATCCCCCATTCAGTTCCCTCTCCCTCCGGGAGAGGGCTAGGGTGAGGGGCTTTTAGCATTCTCCAAACCCACACAAAGCCTCCGGCTACAGGTAAACTCCCGCGCACTTTCCCAAGGAGTTCACATGAGTTACTACCAGCCGGGCATTCTCGCCACCCCAGTTCCGCCACAAGCACGTCATCTGTTTTTTGCCCTTGAATCGGCAGCAGCCCTGCCGCAGGCGATCGACAACCTGATGCATTTGGTGGACGGCAAGTCGGCGGTGGTCGGTTTCGGTGAATCCCTGGCCCAGGCCCTGAATGTGCAGATCGACGGCCTGCGCAGCTTCCCGGCCATGAGCGGCGTCGGCGTCGACAATCCGTCGACCCAGCACGCGCTGTGGGTCTGGCTGCACGGTGTCGACCGTGGCGAACTGCTCAACCGCAGCAATGCCCTCGAAGCCGCACTGGCCCCGGCCCTGCGCCTGGTCGAGAGGCAGGAAGCCTTCCGCCACAAGGACGGCCACGACCTGACCGGTTACGAAGATGGCACCGAAAACCCGCATGACGAAGCCGCCATCGCTGCCGCGTTGCTGGGCGAGGGCGCCGAAGGCCTGGTCGGCGGCAGCTTCGCCGCGATCCAGCAGTGGCAGCACGACCTCAAGGGTTTCCATCAGTTGTCCGCCGAAGACAAGGACAACATCATGGGCCGTCGCCTCAGCGACAACGAAGAGATCGACGACGCGCCGGTCTCCGCCCACGTCAAACGCACTGCGCAGGAAAGCTTTGCGCCGGAGGCGTTTATGGTGCGCCGTTCGATGCCGTGGATCGAAGGCGATCGCGCCGGGCTGATGTTCCTCGCGTTCGGTTTCTCGCTGGACGCTTTCGAAGCCCAACTGCGGCGCATGAGCGGGCTGGAAGACGGCATTACCGACGGTTTGTACCGCATCAGCCGGCCGATCACTGGCGGCTATTACTGGTGCCCACCGCTCAAGGACGGTCACCTCGATCTGCGCGCCTTGCGCATAGGCTAAGGTTTCAACCAAACGGAGTGGGGCGATGAACCAGGTGCGCTGGGGTATGATCGGCTGTGGCAGCGTTGCCGAGCGCAAGAGCGGGCCGGCCTTCTACAAGGCGCCCGGTTCGGCACTGGTGGCGGTGATGGGCCGACGCCTTGAGGCGGTGGCCGATTACGCCGCGCGTCATGCCATCGCCCGGGTCTACACCGACGTTGACGCGCTGATCAACGATCCCGAGGTGGACGCGGTGTACATCGCCACGCCCCCCGACAGCCACTACGTCTACAGCCTCAAAGTCGCCGCCGCCGGCAAGCATTGCTGCGTGGAAAAACCGATGGCGCTCAACGCCGCGCAAAGCCGCGAGATGCAGCAGGTCTTTGCCGATGCGGGGCTGTACCTGTTCGTGTCCTATTACCGCCGTTCGTTGCCGCGTTTCCAGCAGGTGCGGCAATGGCTGGAACAGGGGCGCATCGGCGAGGTGCGGCATTTGAGCTGGACGCTGACCAAGGCGCCGTCGCCGGCCGATCTGGACGGCCGCGCCAACTGGCGCACCGACCCGAGCGTGGCCGGTGGCGGTTACTTTGCCGACCTGGCCAGCCATGGTTTTGACCTGTTCCAGTACCTGCTCGGCGACATTGTCGAAGTCGCCGGTTTCACCGCACGACAGGCCGGTTTGTATCCCGCCGAAGATGCCGTCAGCGCCAGTTGGCGGTTCGCCTGCGGGGCACTCGGCATGGGCTGCTGGAGCTTTGTTGCGGATCGGCGCGAGGATCGGGTCGAGATCATCGGCAGTCAGGGACGGATCGCGTTTTCCGTGTTTGATGAGCATCCGGTGCAGCTGCAGGCCGATGAAACCATCAGTCTGGAAATTCCCCACCACGAGCACATCCAGTGGCATCACGTGCTGGGAATGAATGCGCATATTCGCGGGGATTCGCCCCATCCGGCAGTCGCCGAACAAGCGCTCAAGACCGATTGGGTCATGGACCAGATTCTCAAACGCCAGTAGTACGCAATTCTCCTGTAAGAGTGAGCCTGCTCGCGATAGGGGAGTGTCAGACACCGGGTTCGTATCTGATATGCCGCTATCGCGAGCAGGCTCACTCTTAAAAAAAGCGATCGTGTGAAGCATCTAAGGTTATGCCCATTCGGTATTTCTCAAGCTTGTCATAACGTCTCTAAGATCACGTCATAACTCGTTATAACAAGTGATCCCGTGATGACCGATAACGTTCTGTCCCTCAGCAGTGTCCCGCTGCACACCCAACTGCGCGACGTCCTCCGTGCGCGGATTCTCGACGGCGAATACCCGCAAGACAGCCAGATGCCTTCCGAAAGCGAACTCGGCACGCTGTTCAAAGTCAGCCGCATCACCGTGCGCCAGGCCTTGGGCGATCTGCAGAAAGAAGGACTGATTTTCAAGATTCACGGCAAGGGCACCTTCGTCGCCAAGCCGAAAACCTTCCAGAACGTCAGCAGCCTGCAAGGCTTGGCCGAGTCCATGACCGGGCGCGGCTACGAGGTGATCAACCGCCTGCGCAGCTTTAAATTCATCCCCGCCGACAAGCGTGTGGCCGAGCGCCTGCAAGTCGCCGAAGGCGAAACCGTGGCGCAGATCAAACGCGTGCGTTTGATCAACCGCGAGCCGATTTCCCTGGAAATCACCTACTTGCCCAAAGCCCTTGGCGAACGCCTGGAGAAGGCGGATCTGGTGACGCGTGACATCTTCCTGATTCTGGAAAACGACTGCGGCATCGCCCTCGGCCATGCCGATCTGGCCATCGACGCGGTGCTGGCTGACAGCGACCTGACCCAGGCGCTGAACGTCGAGGCCGGCTCGCCGATCATGCGCATTGAACGCTTGACCCACGACGCCAACGGCCAGCCGCTGGACTTCGAACACCTTTACTACCGTGGCGATGCGTTCCAGTACCGCTTGCGGATCGACCGGCAAAAAGGGGAGCAGGCATGACCCGCAACGTTCTCGAGCAGGAATACGACATCGTTGTCATCGGCGGCGGCACGGCCGGCCCGATGGCCGCGATCAAGGCCAAAGAAAAGAACCGCGATTTGCGCGTGCTGCTGGTCGACAAGGCCAACGTCAAACGCAGCGGCGCGATCAGCATGGGCATGGACGGCCTGAACAACGCAATCATTCCCGGCCACTCGACGCCGGAGCAGTACACCAAGGAAATCACCATCGCCAACGACGGCATCGTCAATCAGGCCGCCGTTTACGCCTACGCCACCCACAGTTTTGAAACCATCGAACAGCTCGACCGCTGGGGTGTGAAGTTCGAGAAGGACGAAACCGGCGATTACGCGGTGAAAAAAGTCCACCACATGGGCGCCTATGTGTTGCCGATGCCGGAAGGGCATGACATCAAAAAGGTCTTGTATCGCCAGTTGAAACGCGCGCGGGTGAGCATCACCAATCGGCTGGTATGCACGCGCTTGCTGACCGACGCGCAGGGCGCGGTCAACGGTGTGATGGGCTTTGATTGCCGCACCGCCGACTTCCATGTGATCAAGGCCAAGGCTGTGATCCTTGCCTGCGGTGCCGCCGGCCGCCTGGGGCTGCCGTCCTCGGGTTACCTGATGGGCACCTATGAAAACCCGACCAATGCCGGCGACGGCTACGCGATGGCGTATCACGCCGGGGCCGAGCTGGCCAATCTCGAATGCTTCCAGATCAACCCGTTGATCAAGGACTACAACGGTCCGGCCTGCGCCTACGTCACCGGCCCGCTGGGCGGCTACACCGCCAACAACAAGGGCGAACGCTTCATCGAGTGCGACTACTGGAGCGGGCAGATGATGTGGGAGTTTCACCAGGAACTGGAAAGCGGCAACGGCCCGGTGTTCCTCAAGCTCGATCACCTGGCCGAGGAAACCATCCAGAACATCGAGGAGATCCTGCACAGCAACGAGCGCCCGAGCCGTGGCCAGTTCCACGCCAATCGCGGCATTGACTACCGCACGCAAATGGTCGAGATGCACATCTCCGAGATCGGTTTTTGCAGCGGCCATTCGGCGTCCGGGGTGTGGGTCAACGAGCGGGCCGAGACGTCGGTGAAAGGCTTGTACTCCGCGGGTGACATGGCAGCGGTGCCGCACAACTACATGCTCGGCGCGTTCACCTATGGCTGGTTTGCCGGGCACAACGCGGCGGATTTTGTCGCCGGACGTGAGTTCTCTGCACTGGACCTGCAGCAGATCGAAAAAGAGCAGGCGCGAGTCTACGCGCCGCTGGACCGCGAGCATGGCCTGCCGCCGGCCCAGGTCGAGTACAAGCTGCGGCGCTTCGTCAACGACTACCTGCAACCGCCGAAAGTGACGAAGAAGATGCAGATCGGCCTGCAACGCTTCAGCGACATCGAACGCGACCTCGAGCAGATGAAGGCCAACAACGCCCACGAACTGATGCGTGCGATGGAAACCAGCGTGATTCGCGACTGCGCCGAAATGGCTGCGCGCGCCTCGTTGTTTCGCGCCGAAAGCCGTTGGGGGCTCTACCACTACCGGGTCGATCACCCACAACGCAACGACAGTGAATGGTTCTGCCACTGCCATCTGAAGAAGGGTGACGACGGCCGCATGACCAGTTTCAAGAAACCCGTCGAGCCGTACATCATCCCGCTCGATGCCGAAGAAATGCAGGCCTATGACCGCTTGCGGGTGGGCGCTTTTGCCGCTTGATACACCACTAGAGAGAGTCCGAACCATGGCCTATCAAGCCCAGGAAATCTTCTTCCGCTCCAACGCCCCGGTCACTGTGGACGAGGACAAATGCATCGCCGAAAAGGGCTGCACGGTGTGCGTCGACGTCTGCCCGATGGACCTGCTGGCGATCAACCCGGCCACGCAAAAGGCCTACATGGCGTTCGATGAATGCTGGTACTGCATGCCCTGTGAAAAGGACTGCCCGACCGGTGCGGTGAAAGTCGACATTCCCTATTTATTGCGTTGACTGATAGGGCCTCATCGCAGGCAAGCCAGCTCCCACAGGGATTTGCAGTGGGACATCAGTTTTGCAAACGCCCGAGAAACCTGTGGGAGCTGGCTTGCCAGCGATGAGGCCCGCCTGGACTACATAAAAGCTACCCGGAACACCCGGACGCTGGAATCACCGAAACCCCCTCGTTTCCCACCGCGCCCTGATCGCGGCGGAGACGAACAACCAATCAATGATTCGAGGGGAAACAACCATGTTGCGTGCAGCAATCGCCGGTCTGGTACTGGCTTCGTTCAGCTTGGCGGCCTCGGCCGAAACCATCCGCATCGCCATCGGCACGCAGGACACCACCATCAACTGCGCCGCCGGCGGCCTGTTGATTCGTGAGCTCGGCCTGCTCGACAAATACCTGCCCCACGACGGCGCCTACAAAGACGCGAAATATGACGTGCAGTGGAAGAACTTCACCAGCGGTGCGCCGCTGACCAACGAGATGGTCGCCGGCAAGCTCGACTTTGGCGCCATGGCCGATTTCCCTGGGGCGTTCAACGGCGTGGCTTTCGAAACCGCCGGTAAGCACAGCCTGTTCATCAGCGTGTTGTCGGGCAGCATCAAGGGCAGCGGCAACGGCATCGTCGTGCCGAGCGCGTCCGGGGTGCAGTCGCTGAGTGAACTCAAGGGCAAGACCATTTCGGTGCCATTCGCCTCGACGGCCCACGGCATGTTGCTGCGCGCGGTGGCGGAGCAGGGCTGGGACCCGCTCAAGGACGTGAACATCATCGCCCAGCCACCGGAAGTCGCGGGCTCCGCGTTGCAGGCCGGCAAGATCGACGCTCACGCCGATTTCGTGCCGTTCGCCGAACTGTTCCCCAGCCGTGGTTTTGCCCGCAAGATCTACGACGGTGCCCAGGCCAATGCGCCGACCTTCCATGGTGCGCTGGTGGATAAGGCCTACGCGAAAAAGTACCCGGAGATCGTCATCGCTTACCTGCGCGCGAGTATCGAGGCCAATCGGTTGCTTGCCGCCGAGCCGGAGAAGTACAGCGAACTGATTGCCAAGGTCACGGGCGTCGATGCCGAGGTCAATTACCTGTTCCACGGCCCTCTGGGTGTGCAGACCCGCGATCTGAGCTGGAAACCGGAATACCGTCAGGCGGTGGGTACGGCCATCGACACCCTCAAGCTACTGAAGAAGGCTGATCGCGGCCTCGATCTGAATACCTTTATCGACGATCAATACATCCGTGCCGCGTTCAAGGCGGCGAATCTGGACTACGCCGCGCAACTTGCCAACTACGCGCAGACCCCGTTGAAAGCCGTGGACGCCACGACCGGCAAAGCCATCTCCGACTTCAGTCACGTCGCCGAAATCTGGGTGCGCGGTGAAGACAAGGTGCGCCAGTACGCCTCCGCCGAATCCGCCTTCACCGCGTTGGCCGCTTTGAAACAGGAAGGCAAAAACATCCGGGCGGTGTATGCCCAGGCCAGTGACAGCGGGATCAAGCTGTTGGCCGATCAGGCGTGGTTTGCCAGTGATGCCAAAGGGCGGTTGAGTGCGTTTCTGCTCAAGGGCCAGGCTCAGCAATATGCGACAGCGCAGGGTGGCAAGGTACTCGATTTCACTGACGCCACCACCCAAGCAGTCGCTGCCCGCTAGTTGAAGATCAAAAGCCCCTCACCCTAGCCCTCTCCCAGAGGGAGAGGGGACTGACCGAGGTGTTTGGGCAAGGTACACCGACCTGAAATACCGAGCCGAACTCAGGTTTGAAAAGCCTGAGGATGGGTTCGTTATCGAGCCGACCCCAGGTTTTGAAAAGCGCAAACATCGACTCCCTATTGAGCCGAACCCAGGTTTGAAAAAGCATGAAGTCGGCTCCCTTTCCCCCTCGCCCCCTTGGGGGAGAGGGCTGGGGTGAGGGGGGCTAAATCTCAGCCATCAAGCAGACCCGGAACTGGAAACCCGCGCCATGAAATCATCGACTCTACGCTGGATATCAAGAGCCGCCTCCCTGCTGCTCTGCCTGCTGTTCTGGCAACTCGCCGCCAGCCACCACTGGAACCTTGGCCTGGTCACTTTCGCCAACGTGCCAACCCCGCTGGCGGTGATCGACGCGGCGCTGGGCCTGGGCGACTCCGGCAAGTTGCTCCAGCACCTGACTGCCAGTCTGAGCCGCGTGTTCGCCGGCTACCTCGCGGCATTGCTCATCGGCATCGCGCTGGGCCTGGCCATCGGCCGCTCGAAATGGGCTGAGGACCTGTTGCTGCCACCGCTGGAAGTGCTGCGGCCGATCCCGGCGGTGGCGTGGATTCCGCTGGCGATCCTGATGTTTCCGTCGTCGGAACTGTCGATGGTGTTCATCACCTTCACCGGCGCACTGTTCCCGATCCTGCTCAACACCGTGCACGGTGTCGAAGGCGTCGATCCACGGCTGATCGCCTCGGCGAAAAGCCTCGGGGCAGGGCGCCGGGCGATCTTGCGCGAAGTGGTTCTGCCGGGGGCCGCGCCGAGCATCATCACCGGCCTGGCGATCGGCATGGGCACCTCGTGGTTTTGTCTGGTGACGGCGGAAATGATCTCCGGCCAGTTCGGCATCGGTTACTACACCTGGGAGTCCTACACCATTCAGAACTACGCCGACATCGTCGTCGGCATGCTGCTGATCGGCGTGCTGGGCATGGGCAGCAGCCTGCTGATCAAACGCCTCGGCGGGCTGTTCACGCCCTGGCACCGACCACGAGGAAAAGCCTGATGAGCGCAATGCAAACCCCGGAAGGGCGGATCGATATTCGTCAGTTGTCGATCGTTCTTGGCGAAGGCCAACACGCGTTCGAAGCCGTGCAAGGGCTGGATTGCCAGATCGAGCCCGGCCAGTTTGTGTGCATTCTTGGCCCGTCCGGTTGTGGCAAGTCGACCTTGCTCGGCGCACTCGCCGGGCACTTGAGTGCGCATGCCGGCAGTCTCAAAGTCGATGGCAGCGAGGTATCCGGGCCGTCGCCGCAACGCGGCATGGTGTTCCAGCATCACACGCTGTTTCCGTGGCGCACGGTGCGCGACAACGTTGCCTTCGGCCTGAAGATGCGCGGCATCGGCAAGGCTGAACGCCACCGCGCCGCTGACGACATTCTCAAACTGGTGGGCCTCGACGGGTTTGCCGAACGTTGGCCCGATCAGCTCTCGGGCGGCATGCAGCAACGGGTGGAAATCGCCCGGGTGCTGATCAATCGCCCGCGTCTGTTGTTGATGGACGAACCCTTCGGTGCATTGGATGCCTTGACCCGCCTGAATATGCAGGAACTGTTGCTGGACATCTGGACGCGCATCCGCACCACCGTGGTGTTCGTCACTCACGACATCGACGAGGCACTGTTCCTCGCCGACCGCTTGCTGGTGATGAGTGCGCGACCGGGACGAATCATCGAAGACTTGCGTCTGGACTTCCCGCGACCGCGTACCACTGAACTGGTGACCAGCGCCGAGTTTTCACGCCTCAAGCGCCACTGCCTTGATCTGTTGCGCCACGACAACGACCGCCCGCTGCCGCGCCTTAATCCGCTCGGCCTGCCTCCCGAAAACCCCTTGCCGCGATTTGCCCTATGACCTCATTTTTTGCTGTGACCGATAACCCGTACATTCTCGCCCTGCAACCGCGCCTGACCGCTGACGATGCCGGTGTGCGGCGCATTGCGCTGATTGATCTGGCTGATCTGGAAGAGCCGGACGGCTTGCTGTGGCTGGTCGAAAGGCTGACCGATGATCCGGCTGAAGAAGTCCGCGCTGAAGCCGCGCGACTGCTGGAAGCCTGGGAAGATGAGCCTGTGGTGGCGGCGTTGTGTCAGGCCCTGACCGATCCGTCGCCGGCCGTACAAACAGCGGCAGCGCAAAGCCTGAGCCTGCTCAAGAGCGAAGCGGCGGGGCGGGTGATTCTGCCGTGGACCGGTCATGCGCAAGTCAGTGTACGGATTGCCGCGTTCCGCGCCCTGCGCGAATTGCGTTTCGCCGCCGCCGCGCCTGCTGCGGTTGCGGCACTCGACGACGCCGACGCCAATGTGCGCCGCGAAGCGGTCGGCGTGCTCGGCTGGCTCAAGCAACTCGACGCGCTGCCGGCGCTGGCACGCCTGGCCAGCGCCGACCCGGACACCGAAGTGCGCCGCGCCGCCACTGGTGCCCTCGGTCTGGCCTCTGGCGCCGAGGTGCTGCCGGCCTTGCGCGAGGCCTTGCAGGACCACGCCTGGCAAGTGCGAGAAGAGGCGGCCACCACCCTGGGCAAGGTCGGCCACAGCGATGCCGGTCCGGCGTTGATCGAAGCCTTGAACGATGACTACTGGCAAGTACGCCTGCGCGCCACTCGCAGCCTCGGTCGCCTGCGTTTTGCACCGGCTCTGGACACCTTGATCGAGACCCTCGGCCACCGCATCAGCAACCTGCGCAAGGAAGCCGCGCTGGCCCTCGGTGAGTTGAATGATCGCGGGGCGGTGGCGGCATTGCAGGCGGCGCAGGACGACGGTGACCCGGAAGTGCGCAAAGCGGTGCGGATTGCCTTGAGTCAGTTGCAATGAAGCCGCTGTCGGTGGGCAATTCGCAAAGCGCGCAGACCTTGCGCCTGAGTTGGCCGGACGGGCGTGAATCGGTGCTCAATCATGTCGAACTGCGCCGCCAGTGCCCGTGCTCGCAGTGCCGTGCGTTTCGCCTGAAAGGGATGACCCCGCGGGTCGATGACCGGGTTCGCCTGATCGAGATCAACCCGCAGGGCTACGGCGTGCAACTGGTGTTCAGCGATGGGCACCAGCGCGGAATCTATCCGTGGGACTACCTGGCACAGCTCACCCCTTGAGAACACTGCGTTGCCTGTGGGAGCTGGCGGCCAGCTGCCACAGAGACTTCGGTGTTCGGGTTACTGCGCAGCCGTCATCGCCGGCCGGCAGCCATGGAAAACATCCAGCCCTGGCTGATACAGCGAGGTCTTCACGTCAAACAACCCCAGCACCGAATGGAACAGGTTGTCATGGCTCAGATCCGCCTGCCCGGTCTTGCCTTGCAGGCAGCTGCGATCAATTCCTTCGCTGGCGAGCGTACCCTTGCCAAACCACATCACCATCGGCACATGGGTCTGCGCTTCGGGCGCCAGTGCATATGGCGCGGCGTGCAGGTACAGGCCGTTTTCACCCAGCGATTCACCGTGGTCGGAAACGTACAGCATCGAGGTCTCCAGCGTGTCCTGATTGCGCTTGAGCAACTCGATGACCTTGGCGAGGAAATGGTCGGTGTAGAGGATGGTGTTGTCGTACACGTTCACCAGTTCATCGCGGCTGCAACTGCCCAACTGGTTGGTGTGGCAGATCGGTGTGAAGCGTTCCATTTCCTTCGGATAGCGCTCGTAGTACTCGGGGCCGTGGCTGCCGTCGGCATGCAGAACGATGATCGCGTGGCCCTTGAGGCTGTCGATGTAGCTTTGCAGATCCGCCAGCAGCGCTTCGTCGAGGCAATTATTGCCATCGCAGAACGGTCCCGGCTGATGCTTCGAAATATCGCGATGGGGGACGCGCAGGCAGGTGCCCTTGCAGTCGCTGTTGTTGTCCAGCCACAGCACCTGCACGCCGGCCCGCTGCAGGATATCGAGCAGGCCTTCGTAGGTTTTGCCTTTCTTGTCGCTGTAATCCTCACGGGGGAACTTCGAGAACATGCACGGCACCGACACCGCCGTCGAGGTGCCGCAGGAATGCACCTGGGTGAAGTTGAGGATGTCCAGTTTGCTCAGTTCGGGGTTGGTCTCTCGCGCATAACCGTTGAGCGAGAAATGGTCGGCACGCGCCGTTTCCCCGACCACAAACACCATCAGTGATTTCTTCTCGCGGGCCGCAACCTTGGCGCTCATCACCGCGTCTTCGCCGATGGCCTGCACCACGAAGTGCTTTTTGATGCCCAGGCGTTGTTGGGTGTATTTGCTGATGGCGTAGATGTAGTTGGTCGGGTTGATGAAGTGGGTGAGCTTGTCTTCCTGGCGAAAGATCGGTGCGTAGGTCGAATAAAACGTGCCCACGGAAGCCGCGATCACCAGCACGCAGGCGATGATCACCAGCACCTTGTTGAGCAGGCCGCGAAAGAACGGCCGATAGCTCACCGGCCAGCGCCAGATCAGCACGGCCGGCAGCACGCCGAGCAACAGCACGTAAGTCAGCAGCTTGCCGTTGAACAGCGCGGTGGCTTCGTCGGGGTTGGTTTCGAACACGTTCTGGATCATCACCGTGTCGATGGTGATCCCGTATTCGTTCATGAAATACGCCGCGCAGGCCGAGAGCAGGGCGACCACGGTCAGCGCCGGTTTCAGCGTCCAGCGAAACGACACCAGGGTCAGCAGCAGGGTGATGGCCGCCCACAAAAACAGCCCGAAGGAGGCGAAAAACGCCAGTTTGTGCGCGCCTTGCAGGGTAATCAACGTGCCCAGCGCCTTCCAGGTCGCCAGGTTATACAGCGCCACCAGCGCCAGGGAAAACAACAGCACCAGTCGGGTAGGAGTGATGGACGGTAAACGCAGTCCGTTGCCCAAAGCCATGTCAAACATTCCTCTGCAAAAAAGACCGCCACGCAATTGCGCGTGTAACTGTAGAAGAACATTAGTAAAAAAATTGTAAACATCCTGTAACAACTACCGAGTGGGTTCACCCCAATCAAAGGCTGGGAGCAGGTTTTTTTCAGAGGGATTTGCTGGCCGGGCACGGGCGGGTTGCTCCCCACGACACACAGGAACTGCCGCAGGCCGACTGGCGGTGCTTGTCAGTAAAATCCTACAGGAGTACAAATGTACTCCATGAAGACACTGACGCCTCGCCGTACCGCCATCCTGACCTTTATCCGCGAACGCATCGCCGAACACGGTCAGTCCCCAAGCCTCGCTGAAATCAGCGAGGCTTTTGGTTTTGCCTCGCGCAGTGTGGCGCGCAAGCATGTGCTGGCGCTCACCGACGCCGGGTTTATCGAGGTCAATCCGCATCAGGCCCGGGGCATTCGCCTGCTCGGGCAACCGGCGCGCCCGGAACTGCTCGAGATTCCCGTGCTCGGCCGGGTCGCTGCCGGTGCGCCGATCGGTGCCGATGCCGAGGTCCACAGCCGTTTGCTGCTCGACCCGGCGCTGTTCTCCCGCACTCCCGACTACATGCTGCGGGTGCAGGGCGACTCGATGATCGAGGACGGCATCCTCGATGGCGATCTGGTTGGCGTGCGGCGCAATCCCGAGGCGCTCAACGGCCAGATTGTGGTGGCGCGGCTCGACGGTGAAGTCACGATCAAACGCTTCGAACGGGTCGGCGCGGTGGTGCGGTTGCTGCCGCGCAACCCGGCGTATCAGCCGATTGTCGTGCGCGACGATCAGGACCTGGCCATCGAAGGGGTGTTCTGCGGTCTGGTGAGGCAAGGCTGATGGGCGTCGTCGTTGCGCTGGATACGCTGTTCAATGGCGGCCAGGTCTGGAAGGGTCGGCCTGCGCCCCCGGCTACCAGCCCGCAACCCACCGGGCATGCCGCGCTGGACGCGGCCTTGCCCAGCGGCGGCTGGCCGGAAGCGGCGCTGAGCGAAATCCTCCTGGCCGGCCCGGGGGTTGGCGAGTTGCAACTGGTCTGGCCAACACTGGCGCGGCTTTCGGCGGCGGGCGAGCGCATTGTGCTGGTGGCACCGCCGTTCGTGCCGTACCCGCAGGCGTGGGAAAGCGCGGGGGTGGATCTGCGCCAGTTGTCGGTAATCCAGGCCAGCGAGCGCGAGGCCTTGTGGGCGGCGGAACAATGCCTGCGTTCAGGCAGTTGCGGCGCGGTGCTGTGCTGGCCGCACAAGGCCGATGACCGCGCATTGCGGCGTTTGCAGGTGGCGGCGGAAACCGGCCAGACCCTGGCCTTTGCCTGGCGCCCGTTGAGCGAAGCGGTCAACCCGTCGCCGGCGGCGTTGCGCATTGCCATCGACGCCAGACCGGCCCAGTTGCGCGTGCTCAAATGCCGCGGCGGGCTGGCGCGTTCGGCGCCGATTGCCTTTGCCGTGGGGCATTGAGGTCGCCATGCGCTGGGTCTGTATTCTGTTTCCGCAATTGGCCCTCGACGCGGTGCTGCGTCAGCGTCCCGAGCCCGATGAACCGTTGGTGTTGCTCAGCGGCCCGGCCCAGCGCCGGGTGCTGCAGGCGGTCAATCCGGCGGCACGTAAACTCGGTTTGCGTCCCGGCCAGTCGATGACCGCCGCCCAAGCCCTGAGCAAGGGTTTTGCCACGGCGGATTACGATGTCGCCGAGGTCGAGCACTGGCAGCAGTTTCTTGCCGCGTGGGCCTACCGCTTCAGCGCGCAGGTCAGCGTGCATTACCCGCGCACGGTGGTGTTCGAGATCGAATCGAGCCTGGGCTTGTTTGGCACCTGGACGCAATTCGAGGCGCGGCTGCGCAAGGAACTGAGCGACCTGGGTTTTTGTCACCGCATCGTGGCCGCGCCCAACCCGGTGGCGGCGCGGGTGCTGGCCAATGCCTACGACGGTTTGGTGGTGCCGGACGGCGAGGCCTTGCAGCATCACCTCGGCCAGTTACCCATTGACCGCGTGGGCCTGGAGCCGGGCGTGGCCACGGCGTTATCGCGCATGGGCTTGCGTACGCTCAGTCAGGTGCAGAGCCTGCCACGTCAGGCCCTGGCCCGGCGCTTCGAAGCGTCGATGCTCAAACACCTCGACACCCTGTTCGGCGCGCGTCCGCTGGCGCTGGCGTTCTACCTGCCGCCGGATCGTTTCGATGTGCGCATCGAGCTGAATTTCGACGTGCAGTCCCATCAGGCGCTGCTGTTCCCGTTGCGTCGTCTGACCGGCGACCTCTCGGCGTTCCTCTGCGGACGTGACAGCGGCGTGCAGCGCTTCGACCTGCACCTGGAACACGGCGGGCTGCCGGACACCGTGATCAAGGTCGGTCTGCTCAGTGCCGAGCGCGATCCGGCGATGCTCTTCGAGCTGGCCCGAGGCCGGCTGGAACACGTGCAGGTCGAGGCGCCGGTACGCGGTTTCCGCTTGCGCGCCGAGGATCTGCCGAGTTTCGTGCCGCAGTTTCAGGAGCTGTTCGACGATCGCCCGCAGCAGACCTTGCCCTGGGAGCAATTGCGCGAACGCCTGCGCGCACGGCTGGGCGATGACGCGGTGCAGGGGCTGCGCTTTCAGGCCGATCACCGGCCCGAATGTGCCTGGCAGAATGCTGTCGACAAACAACGTTGCACCGGCTTGCCGAGGGTTCATCGTCCGGGCTGGTTGCTCGGCGAGCCGCAAAGCGTGCCCGAAGGTTCGGCGCGGATTCTCATGGGGCCGGAGCGCATCGAATCCGGCTGGTGGGACGGCGACGACGTGCGCCGCGATTACTACTTGATCCAGAACCGCGCCGGTCAGCAGGGCTGGGCCTACCGGGCGGTGGGTGAGGGCGGCCCGTTGTGGCTGCAGGGCTGGTTTGCATGAGCCACGGCTATGCCGAGTTGCACTGCCTGTCGAACTTCAGTTTCCAGCGCGGTGCCTCCAGTGCGCTTGAGCTGTTTCAGCGGGCAAAAAAACACGGTTATCAAGCGCTGGCGATCACCGACGAGTGCACCCTGGCCGGGATCGTCCGCGCCTGGCAGGCAGCGAAGTCGGTCGAACTGCCGCTGATCATCGGCAGCGAAATCCGCATCGACAACGGCCCGAAACTGGTGCTGCTGGTGGAGAACCTTGCGGGGTATCAGGCCCTGTGCGGCTTGATCACCCAGGCGCGGCGGCGTACGCAGAAGGGCCAGTACCAGGTGCTGCGCGAGGATTTCAGCGAGCCGTTGCCGGGATTGCTCACGGTGTGGGTGCCGGACACCGTGGATGACCTGGATGAGGGGCGCTGGTTGAAACAGACCTTTGGCGAGCGTCTGTTTCTGGCGGTGCAGTTGCATCGCGGGCAGGACGACCCGCGTCGGCTGGCGGCACTGCTGAGTCTGGCCGATCAACTGCAGATTGCCGCCGTGGCCAGCGGCGACGTGCACATGCACGCCCGTGGCCGGCGGGCCTTGCAGGACACCATGACCGCGATTCGCCATCACGTCCCCGTGGCCGAGGCCGGGTTGCGCCTGCACCCCAACGGCGAGCGTCATCTGCGCAGCCTCGATGTGCTGCGTGAGCTGTATCCGCAGGCATTGCTGGACGCCTCAGTGCAACTGGCCCGGCGCTGCACGTTCGATCTGGGCGAATTGCGCTATCAGTACCCGAAAGAGCTGGTGCCGGAGGGGCACAGCGCCAGTTCCTGGCTTCGGCAGCTGACCGAAGAAGGCATCGCCTGGCGCTGGCCGCAAGGGCCGCAAGCCAAAGTGCTGAAGCAGATCAATGACGAGCTGAAACTGATCGCCGAACTCGGCTACGAAAGCTACTTCCTCACCGTGCACGACGTGGTGCGTTTCGCCCGCAAGCAAAAGATCCTCTGTCAGGGCCGGGGTTCGGCAGCCAACTCGGCGGTGTGTTTTGCCTTGGGCATCACCGAAATCGACCCGGACCGCACCACGCTGCTGTTCGAACGCTTCATGTCGAAGGAGCGCAACGAGCCGCCGGACATCGACGTCGATTTCGAGCACGAGCGCCGTGAAGAAGTGCTGCAATACGTGTTCCGTCGGTATGGCCGCCGTCGTGCGGCGTTGACGGCGGTGGTCAGTACCTATCACGCGGCGGGAGCGGTGCGCGATGTGGCCAAGGCCCTCGGCCTGCCGCCGGATCAGATCAACGCGCTGGCCGATTGCTGCGGTCACTGGAGCGATGAAACGCCGCCAGTGGCGCGTTTGCTCGAAGGTGGCTTTGATCCGGACAGCCCGGTGCTGCGTCGGGTGCTGAGCCTGACCGGGCAACTGATCGGCTTCCCCCGGCACCTGTCGCAGCACCCCGGCGGCTTCGTGATTTCCGAGCAGCCGCTGGACACGCTGGTGCCGGTGGAGAATGCGGCAATGGCCGAGCGCACGATCATTCAGTGGGACAAGGACGACCTCGATGCCGTCGGGTTGCTCAAGGTCGATATCCTCGCCCTTGGCATGCTCAGTGCGATCCGTCGCTGTTTCGACCTGCTGCGTCGTCATCGCCACCTGGACCTGAGCCTGGCGACGATCCCGGCCGAAGACAAACCGACCTACGACATGATCAGCCGTGCCGACACCATCGGCGTGTTCCAGATCGAGTCCCGGGCGCAGATGTCGATGCTGCCGCGGCTGAAACCGGCCAGGTTCTACGATCTGGTGATCGAGGTGGCGATCGTCCGTCCGGGACCGATTCAGGGCGGGATGGTCCATCCGTACCTGCGTCGGCGGAACAAGGAAGAAGCGGAAACCTATCCATCACCGGAGCTCAAAGTGGTGCTGGAGCGTACCCTCGGCGTGCCACTGTTTCAGGAACAGGTCATGCAGATCGCCATCGTGGCCGCCGATTACAGCCCCGGCGAGGCCGACCAGTTGCGCCGCTCGATGGCGGCGTGGAAACGCCACGGCGGACTGGAACCGCACAAGGAACGTCTCGCTGCCGGCATGCAGAAAAACGGTTACACGCCGGAATTCGCCGCGCAGATTTTCGAGCAGATCAAGGGTTTTGGCAGCTACGGCTTTCCCGAATCCCACGCTGCCAGTTTCGCCCTGCTGACCTACGCCAGTTGCTGGCTCAAGTGCCATGAACCGGCGGCGTTCGCCTGTGCCCTGATCAACAGTTGGCCGATGGGTTTCTATAGCCCGGACCAGATCCTTCAGGATGCGCGTCGCCATCAGTTGCAGATCCGCCCGGTGGACGTGCGCGCCAGTGACTGGGATTGCAGCCTGGAATCGACCACGGCAGCCCAGCCGGCGATCCGCATGGGCCTGCGCATGATCAAGGGCTTTCGCGAGGACGATGCCCGGCGCATCGAGGTGGCGCGCACGCGCGGGGCGTTTGCCGATGTCGCCGACCTGGGCGAGCGTGCCGCGCTCGACAGCCGGGCGCAGGCGTTGCTGGCCGATTCCGGGGCATTGCGCGGATTGGCGGGGCATCGTCATCGCGCCCGCTGGGAAGTGGCCGGAGTGCAGAAGCAGCTCGGCTTGTTTGCCGGTTTGCCGAGTCAGGAGGAGTCCGATGTGGTGTTGCCCAAGCCGAGTGTGGGCGAGGACCTTCATGCCGATTACGCCACGGTCGGCACCACGTTGGGCCCGCATCCACTGGCGCTGTTACGTGGCGAACTCAAGGCCCGGCGCTGCCGCAGTTCACGGGAGTTGCTGGACATCGAGCATGGTCGCCCGGTCAGCGTCGCGGGCCTGGTCACCGGTCGTCAACGACCGGGTACCGCCAGCGGCGTGACCTTCGTCACCCTGGAAGATGAGTTCGGCAACGTCAACGTGGTGGTCTGGCGCGACCTCGCCGAGCGCCAGCGCCAGGTGCTGGTGGGCTCGCAATTGCTCAGGGTCGATGGCCGCTGGGAGCGCGAAGGCGAAGTGCGCCACCTGATCGCCGGCCGCCTGAGCGACCTCAGCCCGCTACTCAACGGCATCCGCGTGCAGAGCCGCGATTTCCACTGATCCCGGACGGCTAATTCATTGGCGTCAAAAAAACCTGTCTTCAATGATGGCACTTTGTCATAATGCCGCCCCTTTCCGCTGCCCAGCGCGTTACCGTGCCGGGACACACCGTTTTTCAAGAAGGAATACTCAGTGAGAATGATCTCCCGGATGTTGGTCTCAGGCGTTGCGATTGCCGTGCTGGGCACCCTTGCCGGTTGTGCTACCGAAAGCTCCCGTGCACTGCCGGTGGCCAAGGTCGAAAGCGCCACTCAGGTCTGGACCGGCGTCCGCGTACCGATGGCCGTGGGCAAGTTCGACAACCGCTCGAGCTACATGCGCGGCATCTTCTCCGATGGCGTCGACCGTCTCGGCGGCCAGGCCAAGACCATCCTGATCACGCACTTGCAGCAGACCAACCGCTTCAGCGTGCTGGATCGCGACAACATGGGCGAGATCCAGCAGGAAGCGGCGATCAAGGGCCAGGCCCAGCGTCTGAAGGGTGCCGATTACGTGGTTACCGGTGATGTCACCGAGTTCGGTCGTAAAGAGACGGGCGATCACCAGTTGTTCGGCATTCTCGGCCGTGGCAAGACCCAGGTCGCTTACGCCAAGGTCAACCTGAACATCGTCAACATCAGCACTTCCGAAGTGGTGTATTCGACTCAGGGCGCCGGCGAATACGCCTTGTCCAACCGTGAAATCATCGGTTTCGGCGGCACTGCTGCGTACGACTCCACCCTCAACGGCAAAGTCCTTGATCTGGCCATGCGCGAGGCGATCAATCGTCTGGTCGATGGCATGAACGCTGGTGCCTGGAAACCGGCCAACTGATCGAAACCCATTGCAAGGAGCATCAACAATGAATGTTTTTCTGTCTCGACCGCGTTTGGTCCTGACGCTGGCCGCCAGCGCCTTGCTGGTCGGTTGCAGCAGTCCGCAAACCCTGTACCAGTGGGAAGGCTACCAGCCGCAGGTTTACGAATACTTCAAAAGCGAAACACCAAAAGAAGCGCAGGCCGAAGCGCTGGAAGCCGATCTGCAAAAGATCCGCGCCAGTGGCAGAGCCGTACCGCCGGGTTACCACGCGCATCTGGGCCTGTTGTACCTGAGCATGGGCAAGGACGATCAGATGGTGCAGCAGTTGCGCACCGAGAAAGCCTTGTTCCCGGAGTCGGGCACCTACATGGACTTTCTGCTTAAAAACGCCAAGACCGGAGACGCCCAATGATCAAGCGTGCTCTGAAGCTGCTGGCCGCCGGCTTGGCCCTGACCGTACTCGGTGGCTGTGTCGCGCCGAAAACCGTCGACTATTCGGCGTATAAACAGGCACGTCCCAAGACCATTCTGGTGCTGCCGCCGCTGAACACCTCGCCCGACGTGAAAGCGTCGTACAGCCTGTTGTCGCAAGTGACGTTTCCGCTGGCCGAGGCCGGTTACTACGTGCTGCCGATCGCGCTGGTGGACGAAACCTTCCGCCAGAACGGCCTGACCACGCCGGATGACATCCATCAGGCACCGCCGAACAAGCTGAAGGAAATCTTCGGTGCGGACGCGGCGCTGTACATCAACGTGACCGAATACGGCACGCGTTACCGGGTGATCAGCAGTGAAACCGCCGTGACCGCGACGGCGAAACTGGTCGACCTGAAGTCCGGTACCACGCTGTGGACCGGCACGGCCCGGGCGTCGAGTGAAGAGGGTAACAACGGCAACGCCGGTGGTTTGATCGGCATGCTGATCATGGCCGCAGTGAAGCAGGTGATCAACAGCTCCACCGATGCCGGTTACCCGATTGCCGGTGTGGCGAGTAATCGTCTGTTGTCGGCCGGCCACCCGGCAGGTCTGCTGTATGGGCCGCGTTCGCCGAAGTACGGCACTGACTGACGACCTGAAACTTTTGTGGGCGCGGGCTTGCTCGCGAAGGCGGTCTGTCAGAGGCATTTGGCCTGACTGACACAGCGCTTTCGCAAGCCAGCCCGCTCCTGCAAGGGGAATGTGCTCCTCTGTCGTTCATCGGGCGACAGTCCCGACCCGCTCATCCCCCCTGGCGCTTGCGTTCCTGCTTGCAACGAGCAGACTGGCAAATCGACGCAGCCCCGATCAACGATCCGTACTCAACGTGCAATCAAGACCCTGCATCTTGCCGCCGAAGGCGATATTCTGCGCGACGCTCACAGACGCAAATAAAGACAATAGGCGTGTGCACCCTCCCTCTTATTTCTTGGCCAGCGATCGCCAGGGGAGGGTTGCCCGATGCCAAAGGAGTGTTCGTATGACCGACAAGAAACCGGAAACCACGGTCGACCGCGTCTACCAAGGGGTTTACGAGGCGATCTGCAAGCGTTCGTTGCGCCCTGGCATGAAACTGGGCGAGGCCTCACTGGCCGAGTTATTCAATGTCAGCCGCACGTCGGTGCGCGCCGCGCTCAAGCAACTGGAGGCTGACGGACTGGTTACCACCGAACCGAACAAGGGGGCTTCGGTGTCGCTGCCCAGCAACGAAGAGATCCGCTCGCTGTTCGAAACCCGGCGCCTGATCGAGATCGGTATCGTCACCGAACTGTGCCGGCGCAAGGACCTCGCCGCGATGCAGGACTTGCGCGCGCATCTGCTGCTGGAAGATCAAGCCCACGCCGCCGGCGACCACGAGCGGCTGATTCATCTGCTCGGCGAGTTCCACATCAAACTGGCGCGCAGCCTGAACAACCCGGTGCTGCTCGACTGGTTCCAGAAACTCATCTCCCGCGCCTCGCTGTACGTCGCCGCGCTGGATGATGACAGTCACGAAGCCTGCCGCGATGACGAGCACCTGCGCCTGCTCGAGTACATCGAAGCCGGGGATCAAAGCGCGGCGATCGAATTGACTTGCCTGCACCTGAACGGCATCGAACAGGCCATTCTCGACGTCGCTGCGAAGATGAAAACTGGCTACCATCCGCTCAAACACTTGATCGGCGTATGAGTTCCGGGCGCTGGGGAAATCGGCTATACCTCTTATGAAACCAATACGCCGCAAGATGCTCGAAACAGACGAGCGTCGCGTCGTTTGGTCGTCGTGATTTACCGGACAACCACCACAGGACACCGAGTCAGTCGATGCAGTTTTTATCCGATAGTCACGGTTGTGACGGCTGGAAAGGCGAAATGGCCGAACGCATTTGCGCGTTCGACTGGAGCCCTACCGAGCTGGGTCCGCTGGACACCTGGCCTGCCAGTCTGTGCAGCACGGTGCAATTGATGCTGGCGTCGCCTCTGCCGATGGTCATGCTCTGGGGCCAAGCCGGCTACATGATCTATAACGACGCCTACTCGAAATTTGCCGGTGGCCGCCATCCGTATCTGCTCGGCTCGCCGGTGGAGCTGGGCTGGCCGGAAGTGGCCGACTTCAATCGGCACGTGGTCGATACCTGTCTGGCCGGCGGCACCCTGTCTTACCGCAACAAGGAACTGGTGCTGCTGCGCGACGGGGTGCCCGAAGACGTCTGGATGGATCTTTATTACAGCCCTGTGGCCAACGATGACGGGCAACCGGCCGGGGTCATGGCGATGGTGGTGGAAACCACCGAATTCATGCATTCCGAGCGCTTGCGCCAGGCCGCCGAAGACGCCTACCGCGCCGATAACGAGCGCGTGCGACTGGCGCTGAATGCCGGCGCACTGTTGGGTTCGTTTGTCTGGGACGTGAAAAACAATACGTTGTCGGCGGATGAGCGTTTCGCCCGCACGTTCTCTTATCCGCCGGATCAGGACCTGAGCAATCTGGCCCAGGACATCGCCCAGTCCCGCATCCATCCCGATGACATCGCCTGGGTGCACGAGCGCGTCACCCATTCGGTGCGGACCGGCGCGCCGTTCAACGCGGAGTACCGCGTGCGCCGCAGCGATGGCAGTTATCTGTGGGTCCTGGCCAGTGGCGCGTGCGAGTTCGATGAACACGCTGAGGCACGGCGTTTCCCCGGCGTGTTGATCGACATTCATGAGCGCAAGACCGCTGAAGAATCCCTGCTCAAGTTCACCCGCAACCTCGAACAACGCGTGGCCGATGAAGTCGAGGCGCGACTGGCGGCCGAAGAGCAATTGCGCCAGTCGCAGAAGCTTGAAGCGATTGGCGGGCTCACCGGCGGCGTTGCCCACGACTTCAATAACCTGCTGCAAGTGATCGCTGGCAATCTGCATTTGCTGGCCCGGCATGAACCGCACAATGCCAATGTCCAGCGCCGGGTCAGCGCCTCGTTGGCGGCGGTCGAGCGTGGCGCCAAACTGTCTTCGCAACTGCTGGCGTTTGCCCGGCGTCAGCCGTTGTCGCCTGCGGTGTGCAACCCCCAACAGATCTTCGACGGCGTGGGGGAGTTGCTGCAACGGGCGCTGGGCGAAACCATTCAGATCGACGTGCAGCTGCCGCAAGCGCCGTGGCACATCAACGTTGACCGCAACCAACTGGAAAACGCCATTCTCAATCTGGCCATCAATGCCCGGGATGCAATGAAAGGCGAGGGCACCATCGTGCTGAGCGCCTCCAACACCCGTCTGGAGCGCGAGTTTTGTGCCGGTAAAGGCATCCTGCCCGGGGAGTACGTGCGGGTGGCGGTCAGCGATACCGGTGCGGGCATCCCGGCGCAGATCCTCGAACAAGTCTTCGAACCGTTTTTCACCACCAAGGCCGACGGTCAGGGCACCGGTCTGGGCTTGAGTATGGTCTTCGGGTTCGTTAAACAAAGCGGCGGCCATGTCGAAATCGACAGCCGCGTCGGTGAAGGCACGCGAGTGCAGTTGTACTTCCCGCGCAGCTTGCGGCCGGTCCGCGCTGAAATGCCGAGCCTTGACGCGCAGCAGGGCGGTGGCCACGAGACGATTCTGGTGGTCGAGGACAACGAGGCGGTACGCGCCTCGGCGGTTGAATTGCTGCGCGAAGAGGGCTATCGCGTGCTCACCGCCGGCCATGGCGATGCGGCCATGCAGATGCTGCTCGAAGGTGTCGAGGTCGATTTGATCTTCACCGACGTGGTCATGCCGGGGCTGATCAAAAGCTCCGACCTGTTCGCTTGGGCCAAGGTGCAGACGCCACCGGTGGCGGTGCTGTTCACCTCCGGGCACACCCGCGACATCATCTCGCGCAATCACCAACTCAGCCCCGATACCCATTTGCTGGGCAAACCCTATAGCCCCGAGGCCATGCTGCAGATGATTCGCGCGGTGCTCGGTGCCTGATCGGGTGCAAGCGAGGCACTTGGAGGGGGATTGCCCTGTGCTGCATGGATAAAGCGGTGGCGTGGGAATCTGTGGCGAGGGGATTTATCCCCGTTCGGCTACGCAGCAGTCGTCAACAAGAGCTCGCGTCATACCCGGTGCAATGCAGCGGAGTGCTTCGCACTCCAACGGGGATAAATCCCCTCACCACCGGGTTCTCAACAGACATTCGTGATAAGGCTTGCCGATGACTTCCAAGCGAAATTCCAAAGCGCCCGCCGGTACGGTCCGGGTGCGTGGCGCCCGTGAGCACAACCTGAAGAACGTTGACGTCGACATTCCCCGCGATGCGCTGGTGGTGTTCACCGGCGTATCCGGTTCGGGCAAGTCGTCGCTGGCGTTTTCCACGCTGTATGCCGAAGCCCAGCGCCGTTACTTCGAATCGGTCGCGCCCTATGCACGGCGGCTGATCGACCAGGTCGGCGTGCCGGATGTCGATTCCATCGAAGGTCTGCCGCCCGCCGTGGCCCTGCAACAGCAGCGTGGCACACCGAGCACGCGTTCATCGGTGGGCAGTGTCACCACCTTGTCGAGCCTGATCCGCATGCTGTATTCCCGCGCCGGCAGTTATCCGCCGGGGCAGCCGATGCTGTATGCCGAAGATTTTTCACCGAACACTCCGCAGGGCGCGTGCCCGCAATGTCATGGCCTGGGCCGGGTGTATGAGGTCACCGAAGCACTGATGGTGCCTGATCCGAACCTGACCATCCGCCAACGCGCGGTGGCGTCCTGGCCGCTGGCCTGGCAAGGGCAGAACCTGCGTGACATCCTCGTGACCCTGGGCATCGACGTCGACATTCCCTGGAAGAAACTGCCGAAAAAACAGCGCGACTGGATTCTCTTCACGGAAGAAACCCCGACCGTGCCGGTGTACGCCGGGCTGACGCCGGAAGAAACCCGCGTCGCCCTCAAGCGCAAGATGGAGCCGAGCTACCAGGGCACGTTCACCGGTGCGCGACGTTACATCCTGCACACCTTCACCCATTCGCAAAGTGCGCTGATGAAGAAGCGTGTTGCACAGTTCATGCTCGGCAGTCCGTGCCCGCTGTGTGACGGTAAACGCCTGAAGCGCGAGGCCTTGTCGGTGACGTTCGCCGGGTATGACATCGGCGAACTGTCGCAGATGCCGCTGCTGCAAGTGGCTGAAGTGTTGCGACCGGTGGCCGAGGCCAGTTATCTCGAACACGCCGATGAAACCGGCGACACCCTGAGCCATGCGCAAACCCGCGAGGCCCGTCAACAGCGGGCGGCCCACGGCGCCAGCGCTCACGCCAGCGCGCCGGATGTGCGGCACACGCCGAACCTGTCGCTGGAAAAGCGCCTGGCGGCACAGCGGATTGCCGAGGATCTGCTGGAGCGGGTCAGCACCCTGACCGATCTGGGGCTTGGCTATCTGGCCCTGGAGCGCAGCACGCCGACGTTGTCCTCGGGAGAGTTGCAGCGGTTGCGCCTGGCGACGCAATTGGGCTCGCAGTTGTTCGGCGTGATCTACGTGCTCGACGAGCCGTCCGCCGGGCTGCACCCGGCCGATGGCGAAGCGCTGTTCGAGGCCCTGCAGCGCCTCAAGGCCGACGGCAACACGCTGTTTGTGGTCGAGCATGATGTGGAAACCATGCGCCGCGCCGACTGGCTGATCGACGTCGGCCCGGCGGCGGGCGAGAAGGGTGGTCAGATCCTTTACAGTGGCCCGCCAGCGGGGCTGGCCGAGATCGAACAGTCGCAGACTCGCGCCTACCTGTTCGCTGACGCGCCACGCCAGCCCCGGGTTGCGCGCAAGCCCGGCGGGTGGCTGAAACTCGATGGCATCTCACGCAATAACCTCAACCACCTCAGCGCCGAGTTTCCGTTGGGCTGTTTCACCTCGGTGACCGGCGTGTCCGGCTCGGGCAAGTCGAGCCTGGTCAGTCAGGCGCTGCTGGAACTGGTCGGCGCGCAGTTGGGGCGTCCGCCAGCGGACAGCGAACCGGAAGAGCTCAGCCTCGAAGACGATGCGCCGCAGGCCAGCAGCGGCCAGGTCATTTCAGGGCTGGAGTCGATCAAGCGTCTGGTGCAGGTCGATCAAAAACCGATCGGGCGCACGCCGCGCTCGAATCTGGCGACCTACACCGGGCTGTTCGACAACGTGCGCAAGTTGTTCGCCGCAACAACCGAGGCTCGGGCGGCCGGTTATGACGCCGGACAGTTTTCCTTCAACGTCGCCAAGGGGCGTTGCGCCACGTGCGAGGGCGAGGGATTTGTCAGTGTCGAATTGTTGTTCATGCCCAGCGTGTATGCGCCATGCCCGACCTGTCATGGCGCGCGCTACAACCCGCAGACGCTGGCGATTCTCTGGGAGGGCCTGAGCATCGCCCAGGTCTTGCAATTGACCGTCGATGAAGCGGTGACGGTGTTTGCCGGGCAACCGGGAATTCGTCGTTCGCTGGAAGTGCTGCGCGATATCGGCCTCGGTTATCTGCGTCTCGGGCAACCGGCCACGGAACTGTCCGGCGGTGAGGCGCAGCGGATCAAACTGGCCACCGAGTTACAGCGCAATCAACGCGGCGCCACCTTGTACGTGCTGGATGAACCGACCACCGGCCTGCACCCGCGCGACGTCGATCGCCTGCTGGAACAACTCGATACGCTGGTGACGGCGGGGCATACGGTGATCGTGGTCGAACACGAAATGCGCGTGGTCGCGCAGAGCGACTGGGTGATCGACATCGGCCCGGGCGCGGGGGATCAGGGCGGCAAAATCGTGGTGGCGGGTACACCGCAGAAAGTCGCGGCGAGCAAGAAGAGCCGGACGGCGCCGTTCCTCGCTCGCGCCTTGCGCTGATGGCCGGGATCGGTGCCTGCAGGCGCCGATTTTTGCTGCGATGTTTTGAACGATTGCCCGGCCTCAGGCTTCGAATCTTCAAGACCCGACGCGTTTCAGTCGGACGGGTTTGATGAGCGAGGTGGCCATGAACGAGCAATCAATGCAGCAGCAGAATCAATCGGCAGAGCTGATCAACCGCAACGACCCGGCAATCGACCCGCAGCTGCCGGGGCAACCGGCGCCGACGCAACAGCAGGGCGAGAACGATCAGGCACAGAGCGCCGATCCGGCGGTCGATCAGAAGCATAAACACACCGATAACGACAACGAATTCAGTCCGGGCTTCAAACCGCAACCTGATCGTGCGAAACCGGGTGAAGAAACCGATGCCGATATTGATACGGACGGGGGCTAGTCACGGTAGATACGACAAGGCCGCATTCTCTGAATGCGGCCTTTTTTGTGCGCGGTTATTTGCTCGGATGCTTGGCTTGCAGCTCTTTCGCCGCCGCCAGGTGTTTTTCCAGCGCCGGGAGCATTTTCTGCGCAAAGGCCTTCAGTTCCGGTGCTCCTTTGACCTTGTCGTCGGTCACGGTATTGGCTTGTTTCTTGAACAGCTCAATGGTCTCTTCGTGGGCCTTGACCTGATTGTTGGCGTAGGCCGCATCGAAGGACTCATCACGCATATCGAGGATTTTTTCCTTGGCTTGCTTGACCAGGGTGGTGGTGTCCGGCACTTCGATGTCGTGGGCTTTGGCGATGCTCGCCAGTTCATCGTTGGCCTTGCCATGATCGGTGATCATCATGTTGGCGAATGCCTTGATGTCGGCCGACTGGCTTTTTTCCAGGGCCAGGCGACTGGTTTCGATTTCGGCAATGCCGCCCGCTGCGGCGTTGTCGACAAAGTCATTGTCGGTGGCGGCGAAGGCATTACCCATGCCAGCGCTCAAAGTGACAGCCAGAACGAGGTGCCGCAGGTTGAATCCGTCCATTGATGTATCTCCACGCAGGTTTTTTGTTGGTGTTACTCAATGGAGGGAAAGCCGCGAATAAAGGTTTTATCGCATTTGCGACAGGGCGACGAACGGACACCGCTGGTCTGACAGGTGGTCGACAGAAGCGGGTAACCAAGGCCATTCTGATAACGAGCCAGCGCAATCGGTCGCGTTGGCTGCCGATCAACTCACGGAGGTGTTCCATGCCGGTGACCCATGACCTGTATCAGGACTTGAAGCTTACGAAGGAAGAGATCCAGCAACGACGCACCGAGGACCCACATCTGGATGCACTGATCAACAAGTATTCCGAGGCGGATGCCGAGGTAGTCAAGGCCGAGACTGCCACCTCGGATGCGCCCAGTGATGACACGCTGAAAAAGCTCAAGGAGAAACGCTTGCAGGTCAAGGACAGGATTGTCGAGCAGTTACAGGCTCGATCCTGACCGCCAGTGGCGCCACCGACCGCCGGTGGTGAATGGAAAGGAACGACCGCCACGACCGGCACCTCGAATGTACAGCGTCTCCATTCATCGACGCTTTGCGAGGTGCCTTATGAACGATCCCAAATTCCCCAGTGAAGAGCAGGGCGCATTCGACCCGGTGCCGACGCACCCCGAACCGAACAGCCCGGCGCACACCACGGCCAACCCCGATGAGCCGGACGAAGACCTGCCCACAGACGAAGATCCCGATAAGTTCGACAAGTCTTCCAATTGACAGACCGTCATCGCCAGCAGGCTGGCTCGCACCATGAATCCGTGAACGACCCACATCGCCTGTGTGAGCGAGCCGGCTGGCGAAGGCGCCGGCTCGTTCAACAGAGGATTGAACGGATTTACTTCAAGGCTGCCTCCAACGGCAATCGCGCCATATGCGTCGCCTTCAACGAGCCCAGATACAACCACTGGCCATACTCGCGTGCCGTGGTGATTGGCGAGTAATTGTCACTGCTCGCGTCCTGCAAATTGGCAATCACCTTGCCGTCCAGATCCAGGCCCAGCACAAAGCCGCGCTTTTCCACCGGTTTCGGTAACACCCTCAGCGCCCGCACGATCATCTTGCGCAGGAACGGATACCCGGCGGTGCCATCGAGCAGAGCATTGCGCGGCGCATACAGCGCCACCCAGAAACGGTTGCTGCCATTGAACGCGAGGTTGTCCGGCAGGCCCGGCAGGTTGTCGATAAACACATCATGCGTGCCGGCCTTGGGCCCGCTGAGCC
Organism: Pseudomonas sp. LF-5; assembly: GCF_037626295.1. Lineage (NCBI taxonomy): Bacteria > Pseudomonadati > Pseudomonadota > Gammaproteobacteria > Pseudomonadales > Pseudomonadaceae > Pseudomonas > Pseudomonas sp. LF-5. The sequence continues at coordinate 1,118,257 of NZ_JARKMT010000001.1, read as the reverse complement.
AATAGCGACTGATGCGGTACGCGCCGGTTTCATTGACCAGCACATACGCCTCATCCGGGCCGAGGGTGACGCCGTTGGCGAATTCCAGTTTGTCGAGCAGCACCGAAGTCTTGCCGGTCTGGAAGTCATAGCGCAGCAGACGTCCGTCACCACCATGCTCGATGATCGCCTCGCCATCATGACCGTAACCCCAACGGCTGGAGGCATCGCTGAAATAGGCGTAGTGCCCGGATTTGTCGATCGCTACATCATCGGTGAAACCGAAGGCGACGCCGTTGGCGGCGGTAGACAAGGGAATCAGGCGGCCCTGGGCATCGAGTGAGAGCAAACCCTTGATGGCGTCGGCAATCACCAGCAAGCCGTTCGGATGCCGCGCCAGCCCCAACGGTCGGCCACCGGTGTCGGCGAGGACCTTGCGTGCCTGGCCATCGAGGCTGGTACTGATCAGCCGACCGTCATGCAGCCCGGTGATGAGGACATCCTCTTCCAGCAGCAAGGCTTCCGGTCCCTCGATGTCGCTCGGCCCGACCGGCACCGCGGCTTTGAGGCGCTGGTTGTCGGCGAAGACACCTTCGGTCAACGACGGTGCCGGCGACGGTTGCCACGCCACCGGTTCAACCTTGGTTGGCATCAGCAGCAAGAACGCGATGACGACGATGATGATCAACAACACCCCATGCCGCAGCCTCATGCGCTGGCCCTCGTCGCGCTGATGTACTGCGCTGCCCGGTCGCGCAGCGCCAGCATCGACGCCGCCGATTCACGCTCGATGCGGCGTCTGAGCAGCAACCGGTTGGCAATGCGCATGCCCAAACCGGCGAAGCGATAATCCAGCGTGCGCACAAAACGTGTGCCGCCCTGTTCGGCCGTGCATTCGTACGTCAGCAGCAGCGACAAGCCATGATCGCCCTGAGCCCGGGCGCACCAGCGTCGGCCGGGCAGGTATTCGCTGACTTCCCAGTGCAGATGACCGGCGCGTCCCCCGGCGTGAATGTCCTCTTCGAAGTGCGCGCCGGCATGCAGCGGGCCTTGCGGGCCGTCGATCTTCAGCGACGACGGATGCCATTCCGGCCAGCGACTGACGCTGGCGGCGTAGGCGAGCACGGTGACTGGCTCGCCGACGATTTCGATGTGGTGCTGCATGCGGGTCATGGACGGTCTCGAATGGCTCAAGGGGACGGGTTCCGGTTCCCAATAGAGGGTGCCGAACAGGTAATCCATCAAGGGAAAGACGATGTTGAAATTGCGCTCCTGCATGCGTTCGCGGCGATGGTGCAGCTCATGCAGACGGCGCATCTGGCGGATCCATGGCAGGCGTGTCAGCGGATTGTCCGGCGGCAGATGTTCGCAAGCGTGAAACACTTCGTAGGTCAGGTAACCCAGCACCATGCAGCCACCGAACAGTCCGGCGACATTGCTGTTGAACTGTGCAAACAGCCACCACAGCGGCAGGCTGATAACCAGCGTATGCAGGACGATCAGCCACGCCGGAAACAGAATCACCCGCCAGTCGCGAGCGCTGTCGTAGGTCATGTGGCCGGGGGTGAAGAAGCTGTGATGGTCGCCGGCATGGCGAGCGTAGAACAGCCTGGCGAAGGTCTTTTTGTGATGGCCGAGATGGCGATGGACCATGTACACGCCGAAGTTGAAGAACAGCAGGGTCAGCGGCACCGTCAGCCATTCCCGCCAGCTGACCTGCTGCACCGGGTGCCAGAAGGCGCCGATGGCCAGCACGCCGAACAGCAGCACGAAGGCGCCGTGCAGCCACGGGTTGTAGAACGGATGAATGGCGGCCCGATAACGGCTGCGAAATGCCTCGGTGGTCTGCCTCAACTGCGGTCACCTGCGGGTATTGTTGTTCTACCCGGCAGCGTAGTCGATCCGGCGGTTTGTGCAGGCCGGCGCTTGAGGCCACTTGCGCCATGCTCCGGGGTAAAGCGGCCGATTCAGCTCAACGGGTTCCAGCGCTGCGACCAGTCGTCATCGGCATGGATCACTTCGCGCAGCAGATCGAAGGCGTGTTGCAGGGTGGCGGAGTCGCGATCACGCGAATACACCAGATAGGTCGGGTAGCTGAATTCCGGGGCTTTGGTGACCGGTTCCAGGGCGCCGCTTTCCAGATAACTGCGCACGACCCGGGTGCGGAAATAGCCGCTGCCACCGTTTTCGAGGATGTATTGCAAGGCCAGCGGGCCAAGGTTGAAGCTCAGTGCGGCCTTGGCCTTTTCCGGCAGGGCGGCGTCGTGCTGGCAGCGGAAGTCCGGGCCCCAGTCGATGTAGACGTAAGGGTCGGGCCGGTCGGGAGCGCGGACCAGAATCAGTTTCTCTTCCAGCACTTGCTCGACCTGCAAGCCCGGCCAGTACTCCGGCTGATAGACCAGCGCGGCGTCGAGCACGCCAAGTTCGAGCTGACGGAGCAGGTTTTCGCCGTCGCGGATTTCCATGCGCAGGGCATGGCCGGGGATTTTTTCGCGCAGTTCGGCGGCCCAACTGAGCATCAGTGGATTGCACAGGCTGACTTCGCCACCGATGTGCAGCACGTTGTGATAGCCCTCGGGCAGCGGCAGGTCGCGGCGCGCAGCCTCCCAGGTCTGCACCAGTTGATTGGCGTAGACCACGAACGCCTCGCCGTTGGGCGTCAGTTTCGCGCCGGCACGGTTACGCACGAACAGCGTACTGCCCAACTGGCTTTCGAGTTTCTGCACCCGGGCGGTGATCGCCGTTTGCGTGACGAACAGCTTTTGCGCTGCCGCCGCCAGGCTGCCGTGGCGGACGATTTCCAGAAAGGTGCGGGCGAGGTCGATGTCCATGGGCGGGCCGGTGGTTGAGGTGGCGGGCATTGTAAGTGCAGCCTCGGGACCGCGTCATCGTTTGGAGTGGCCCCTCACCCTGATCCTCTCCCAAAAGGAGAGGGTCGGGGTGAGGGCAAAACCAGTTACCGCAGAATCAACCCGCCCACTCGACCTCCTGCACCCGTGCCCAATCCGCCACCAGCCGTGCCGGCGTGCCGCAGGCCTTGCGCTTGTAGACGAAATGCCGGCACTTCTCGGCGAACTGATTGCGGTTGTAGAGCATGTCTTCCTGCATTTCCTGCAACTCGGTTTCGCGGCATTGGTCGATCAGCACCTGGTCGACCCGCAACTTGCGCTCGCGTACGGCGGCGTAGGCCGGGTCGCTCAGCACGGCATTGGCCCGTTGCAGCAGCCACAACGAAAACTCATCCGGGCAGCGCGGGCCGATTTCCTGGACCATGCCCAGTTGCAATGCCTGGCTGGCGCTCACCGGCAGACAGGCTTGGGTCAACTGCTCGGCGATGGCCGGGCCCACCGCGCGCGGCAGGCTGTATGTCCAGTATTCCGAGCCGTAAAGGCCCATGCTCTTGTAGTGCGGATTGAGCACGATGTCGGCCCGCGCAAACACGATATCCGCCGCCAGCGCGAGCATCACGCCGCCGGCCCCGGCATTGCCGGTCACGCCGCTGACGACCAGTTGCCGCGCACTCAACAGCTCGGCGCAGACATCGTCGATGGCCTGAATATTCGCCCAGGCTTCAGCGCCGGGATCCTGCGCCGCCTGAATCACATTCAGGTGCACACCATTGGAAAAGCTGCCGCGACCGCCGCGGATCAGCAGCACTTGCGTGTCGCGGGACTTGGCCCAGCGCAGCGCCTCGACCATGCGCCGGCATTGTTCGGTGCTCATGGCGCCGTTGTAGAACTCGAACGTCAGCTCACCGACCACCCCGGACTCGCGATAACGCAGCGGCTGATACGCTTCATCGCTGAACGGCTGGCTGGCAATCGTCCAGTCCAGCACCGCCACCTCGGCCAGTTGCTCGATCAGCACGTGCCGGGCCGGTTGCTTGAAGGTTTCCTCGCCCGGTTGCGGCTTGCGTCGCAGCGATCCGATCCATACGCTCTGATCGCCCGCGGCCACCAGCACGGCATCGTCGTGCACCGCCAGAATCTCGCCGGGCATGCCCGAGCGCGAATCGAGGTGTGCGTCGTAAACGTAATACTGCCCACCGGCCAGACTTGCCAGCACGCCGGGCTGGCCATCCGCTGCGTCGATGCAGCGTTTGATGAACCGCGCGCAATCGTGCCAGATGAAGCTACGATCGACCTGTTTCATGTTCGGCTGCAAACGCCCGCGCACCTTGGGGTCGGCGTAATCCAGTTCGACCGGGATAAAACCGTTGACGAACTTCTCCACCACTTCACGGATGCAACACATTGCCGCATCGCTGACCCGGCCGTTGTACAGCTCGGACTTGCGCAGCCCGGATGGCAGGTTGAATTCACACGTGGCCCAGACCGGGCCGGCGTCCATTTCCTCCACGGCTTGCAGGGCGGTCACGCCCCAGCTCGACAACTCCTGGGTGATCGCCCAGTCCAGCGCACTGGCACCACGATCGCCAACGATGCCCGGATGGATAATCACCACCGGCCGCGCGCGGTTGCTCCACAGTGCCTGGGGCACGCGGTCCTTGAGGAACGGGCAGATCACCAGGTCGGCGCCGCTGTATTCGATCTGTTCGCAGACCGACGCTTCGTCGGTGAATACCACGACGCTGGGCGAATGCCCGGCCTGGCGCAGCTCCAGCCAGGCGCGTTGGGTCAGGCCGTTGAACGCTGACGACAGCAGAATGATCTTGAGTGATCGCATGAATGGTCTTCCTTGAGTGGGATCAGCCGCGGGCTCCCGGTGAGCCGTCCTTGGCCTTCGATGGAGCCGGGAGAGTAATCAGTGGCGGCTGGCCCGCCAGTGACCGAGGTCAATGTTCGGTGAGCCAATATTTCTGCGGCGACGAAACGCCGGACGACCAAACGCAAAAAACCCGCCACAGGGGCGGGTTCTTCGGAGTACTGCGCGGCGCTGTTACGAAGGGAACAGCTCGGACAGTTTCATCGACAGCATCATGTCGCCTTCAACGCGCAGCTTGCCGCCCATGAAAGCCTGCATGCCGTCGGTTTCACCGCTGACGATGCCTTTCAGGGTTTCGCTGTCGAGCACCAGCGTGCAGTTGGCGTCAGGGTTTTCGCCTTCCTGGATATTGCAGGTACCGTCTTTGACGATCAGCGAGTACTGCTTGTCTTCGTCGGTGATGTTGAAACCGAAGACCAGATCCAGACCGGCAGCAGCGGCTGGGTTGAACTTGGCTTGCATTGCTTTTACGGCATCAGCTACGGAGGTCATGGTTCGATCCTTTCTTGGATAATAAGCGCTGGTTGATTACAGCAAGGTTCACACGTTAACCGGACTCAGCGGAAAGTGATGAGTTCCGGTGTCTTCAACAGTTGCAGGTGTGCATGACTGTTAAAGGAAGCCAAGGCCACCTCGCGACCGCGGAACTTCAGCTGGTTGAGCGAGGTGTTGACGATTTGCCAGTTCAATTCAAAGGCCTGTCGGGCAGGCATTTGCGTAATCAGGTGGAGCAGGGCGGTGATGGTGCCGCCGGAGGTGAACACGGCGATTTTCTGATGCGACTCCGCCTGTTCGAGGATCCGCTGCAGCCCGGCCTTGACCCGCTCGACGAACCCCAGCCAGCTTTCCAGCCCCGGCGTGTCGTAGGTGCCGGCCAGCCAGCGCTCGATGATCAGGGCGAAGATGCGCTGGAACTCGCCACGGTTTTGTGCGGCGTTGCGCAGGATGTCGAGGGCTTCCGGTTCGTCCGGCAGCATCGCCGGGAGCAGGGCGCGGATGACCGCGTCGGCATCGAATTCATTGAACGCCGAATCGGTTTCCAGCGTCGGCACCGGCAGGCCGTTGGCAGCGAACTGTTCCAGCGCGCTGGTGGCGGTGTGTTGCTGGCGACGCAGGTCACCAGCCAGGCAGCGATCGAAGCGGACCCCCAGTTCAGCGAGGTGCTGACCGAGGATTTCTGCCTGGCGCACACCGATGGGCGACAGGACGTCATAGTCGTCTGCACCAAAGGAGGCCTGGCCATGTCGAATCAAGTAGATGCTGCCCACGTCCGCGTCATCCCGGTACGTTGAAGGTTGTGGCGAGGTTATGAGGATGACGGGTAGCTGTCAATGAAAAAACATACGCTTGTTTGAAATGCCCGTTACAGGCCTGTTGCCAAAGGTTTCCCGGCTGGTCGCCGGGCCGACGCATGGGTATGCTGGAGCCATCCCGCGTGTGTTTTTGCATCCACGCATTGTTTTAAGGAGTCTCTGTGGAGTTTTTCACCGAATACGCCAGTTTCCTGGCCAAGACCGTCACTCTGGTGATCGCCATTCTGGTGGTTCTCGCCAGTTTTGCCGCGTTGCGCAGCAAGGGCCGGCGCAAGTCGGCGGGGCAGTTGCAGGTCAGCAAGCTCAATGATTTCTACAAGGGCCTGCGCGAGCGCCTTGAGCAGACTTTGCTCGATAAGGATCAGCTCAAGGCTCTGCGCAAGGGCGAGGCCAAATCCGAGAAAAGCGCGAAAAAGCAGAAGAACCAACCCGAGGCCAAACCTCGCGTATTCGTCCTGGATTTCGACGGCGACATCAAGGCCTCGGCCACCGAAAGCCTGCGCCATGAAATCACCGCATTGCTGACCCTGGCCACGCCAAAAGATGAAGTTGTCCTGCGTCTGGAAAGCGGTGGCGGCATGGTCCACAGCTACGGTCTGGCGTCCTCGCAACTGGCGCGTATCCGTGAAGCCGGCGTGCCGTTGACCGTGTGCATCGACAAGGTCGCGGCCAGCGGCGGCTACATGATGGCGTGCATCGGCGAGAAGATCATCAGCGCGCCGTTTGCGATTCTTGGCTCGATCGGCGTGGTTGCACAGCTGCCCAACGTCAACCGTTTGCTGAAGAAGCACGACATCGACTTCGAGGTCCTTACCGCCGGCGAGTACAAGCGTACCCTCACCGTGTTTGGCGAAAACACCGAGAAGGGCCGCGAAAAGTTTCAGGAAGACCTCGACATCACCCATCAACTGTTCAAGAACTTCGTCGCGCGCTACCGCCCGCAACTGGCGATTGACGATGTGGCCACCGGTGAAGTCTGGCTTGGTGTCGCGGCGCTGGACAAACAACTGGTGGATGAACTCAAGACCAGTGATGAATACCTCGCCGACCGGGCGAAAAAAGCCGAGGTCTACCACTTGCACTACGCCGAGCGCAAAAGCCTGCAGGAGCGTATCGGTATGGCTGCCAGCGGTTCGGTCGATCGCGTACTGCTGAACTGGTGGAGTCGCCTGACGCAGCAGCGTTTCTGGTAATCACTTCGACGCTCGCATGACAATCGTCATGCGAGCGTGTTTCAGGGTTTCAGAAAACTGTGCGTTAGATATGTATTTTTAACTTCTTGATTGTTGATGGCTTTTGCCTGAGTCCATCAATTAATCGCGCTGTATCGAGTTTTATTTCAACTTTATTCTGGGTGCTCAAGTCAGATTAAGGTTGTTAAACATGGATGTTAAAAGTGCAACACTGAAAACGCCGGTCATGACGCCAGCTCAACAAGGCGTCTTTTTTGAGTTATTCAAGGAACAAATCCCTGCCTGGTTGCTGGAGTCGTCGGGTGCCCTGCGCGATGCACTCTATGCAAGCCTCAAAGCCAGCTATAAGTCCCGGCACCTTGCGCGGGAGCAGGCCCAGGCGATGAGTTCTCCGCAACGTTTCTGCGCGCCGCTGTTGGCCAGCGCGATATCGCAGAAACTGGGAGAGCCCTTCGACGTCGCGGGTGCGCTCTTCCAGCATGTGCGCTCCACGTCCAGTCTTTTGGGGTTGCGCAAAAAACTCGTACTGCCGATAGAGCGCGATCTGTTGACGGCAGCTTGCGAGAACTTCGAACTGTCGGAAACAAAATCCGGCAACTATAGCGATAACTCCTTTCTGTATATTCCGCCTCGTGTCACAGGACAGCGCAGTCGGATACTGCCACTCAAACCCCATGAGTTCGCCAAACTGTGTCGTGATCTCGATCTGGGTGGGCAATACCAGAAACATGCCGAAGCCTTATTTGGCAGCGATACTCAAACAGGCAGTTTGCAGGCCGCAGCAGTGGCGTGTTCAAGGGACCAATTCGACGTCGACCGGCATATCGCACTGATGCGCGGACATATCAGTGCGGATGTTTATGCGATGCTCGAATCGATCAAGGACTCGACGTCCACGATCAGCCTGGGCACTCAAACATGGGGTTATCACAATCTCGAAATGCTTGGGGTGACGTTGAGGGGGCCGATGTTGATCGCGCCGGTCGGCGTGCGTGTTGACAGTGATGACGAGCGCTGTGTGGTTTACATACCCGGTGATCCTGATCATCCGCTGAAGCAATACACCTCGTTCTCGATGTTCGAACGCCAGTTGAGCATGCGCTTGCGAGACGTTAAATGGCGCAGTTTTTTCATGCGTTTCATCCTTCTTGGCGAGCGCTCGACATTCATCAAGGGACTGAATGTAAGGCTGCTGAATGCCAATACCACGCAGTTTCCATTTGCCACGTTCTACTTACCGGTGACAGCGGTCTCTCTGCAAGGCGATGCAAAGCACGATTTCTTTCTGGCGCTGTTTCGGCATCACTCGAAAAAAGTCCGCGCGGATTCGCGATTGCTCGTGGTACCGACCGGTGATGAGGATGAAAAGACCCGCCTTGCGCGGCTGGATTCCTATAAATCCATCGGATTGAACACGCTGGCGTTCTTTGCTTCTTTTGTTCCCGTGATTGGCGAAATGATGTTTGCTGTGGCCGGCCTGCAATTGCTCAACGAAGTCTACGAAGGTGTGGAGAGTTGGGCGTACGGCGATCAGGAACATGCGACGGATTGCCTGTTCGATACCTTGGAAAACCTGATTCTCATGGCGACATTCGCGGCAGGCGGAGTGACCGCAGGCAAGGCTTACAGAACCGTGCGTTCATCAACGTTCGTCCAGGGTTTGCGACGCCAGTCCTTGGGGGGCAACGGTCATCGGTTGTGGTGTCCGGACATGGCCGCCTATCGCCAATGGGAACCGGTTGCTGCGGGTCTTTCTCCGGACGGCCAGGGTTTGATCAGGCAGGGTGGCGAGTATTTTTTGCCGCTGGGCACCGATGCTTACGTGGTACGTCCGGTCACTGGCACGGGGCTGTGGGAGGTGCGTGGTGCGCCTGTATCGACGCGATACCGCCCATTGCTCGAAACCAATGGGGAAGGGGCATGGCGCCACGACTCGGAACTGGCGCAAGGCTGGAGCACGCTCACGCTCCTGCGCCGCCTCGGTTATCGCGAAGAAGGACTGCCCGATGCCCGTGCCCTGCAAGTCATCGCCTGCACCGGCATCAATGAGACACAACTGCGCCTGTCATTCGTGCAACGTGGGGAGACGATGGCATTGCTGGCTGACTCCCTCAGACGCTTTCGCGCCGATACGCAGGTTTCGCAGTTTCTGGAGCAAACAGGCACGCCGGCGCTGGCCTCTTCAGCCGATGCTGATCTGCAGTTGTACCTGCTGACCTCGGCATCGCGCTGGCCTGCGGACCTGGCGGTAATTGTGAAGGATGCCGCGGCGCAAGACGTGGCACGTTATGGCGCTGAGAGTGCATCTCGTCACCTGGAAATCAGCAAGGATGCGCTGCACCAGGGACAGTTTCACGCGCCGCTGCTGGCGGGACTCGAGGCACAAGAGCGGGCGCATCTGCTGGGCTCGACAGCAGCGCAAGCATCAGAGCAGGTTGCGTCGCTGATCGCCTGTATCGGCACACTTGCTCAGGGCCAGCGCTCGGCGTTGATGAGTCGGCTGTTTCGCCGTGTAGATGTCTGCGAAAACGCCCGCGGGGAAATTATTTACAAGGCTTTTGCGCCATTGTCGGCCAGCATTGCCGATGAGCTGGTACGACATGCGAATGTCAATGAGTGGGCGCAACTCGAGTCGGCAAACGTGCCGCTGCGACTCGCCGAAGAGGCTCGGCGCTATCAACCTGCCCAGCGGTTGAACCGAGCCTGTGAGGGACTCTATCTGGATGCGGTCAGCGACCGTGACGCCGACGGGTTGGTGCTCGATACCTTGACGCACTTGCCCGGGTGGCCCGGCGATGTTTCGGTCGAGACAACGGAGGCGGGAGAAGCTGCCACCACCGGCTATCAGGTCGGTCAAACGCATGCTTCCTACAAGGTCGTCATTGCCGCGCACGCGGATCATTATCAGGGCCTGGATGCGCAGGGAGCCGTCGTGTCGACGTCATCGGCCCGCACCCGCGCAGGTTTTTTCCAGGTGTTATGGGAAAGCCTTCCGGCGCATGCGCGCGAGGCGCTTGGTGTGGCCACGGCCGCCGACGGCAGCGGTCTTCGGCAGAAAATCACAGCGCTGGCCTTGCAGCGTCGCGAAGCGTTTTCCCGTTTGCTGAGTGGCGAAACCCTGGGTGCGGATTACCGCTCGCCGATGGGGTTGGCGGATCGCCAGGTCGAGCACTCCATTGGACTATCGGCGCCGGATACCCGTCCCTTGCCGTCCAGATCGCCTGCGATCATGCAACGGGCGGGCGAACTGTATCCTTCCCATTCCAGCGAGCAGATCGAGCGGTTTGTAGCGTCATTGGAGGCGGATGACGTTCTGGCCATCCGAGCCCTTGAGCGCATGCGGGTCGAGTACCAGACGATGGTTGAAACCCTGGAGCGCTGGGTCCATCGCGACACTTGGTATCACACCGATGACGGTGCGCGTGAAAAGGTGCCCTCGCACAGCAAATCCCGTGCGGCACGGGCGATCCAGCGCGCCTGGCGCCGGGAAACCCGCATGACTGATGAATCGGGTACCAGCGCACACAGTCTGACGCTGGACTCGGTGCCTCTGGGTGATCTGCCGGTGATCGTTGCCGATTTCAGTCATATCGCTGTGCTGCAAATGAGAAGGGTGGGCGCCAGTGCCGGGTTGAACCGCTTTCTACGCAATTTTCCCCGGCTGAGCACACTGGGCTTATCAGGTAACGGGCTGACGCGCATTCCGCAGGCGATCGAAGACATGCCCGGTCTGCGACATCTGGATCTGAGTGGAAACCAGATCGAGTTCGCTGAGGGTGTGACGCCCGAGTTCGCCAACAACGATGATCTGGTATCGCTGGATCTGAGTTTGAACCCGACACTAGGCCGTGCACCGCGGCTAACGGCGCAACGTCGATTGCGGCGTCTGGATCTGCACGCCTGCGGGATTGCCGAATGGCCCTCGGACATCGAGCCGCTGACTGAGCTGGAAGCGCTGGACCTGCGCAATAACAACCTCGTCGAGGTGCCCGTAGCGGTGTTCAACTACCGGACTGCGCTGAACCGTGGCACCAACATTGACGGCAACCCACTGTCAGCGTCGAGTCTCGAGGCGATTGCGCAATACCAAAAGACCCAGGGAATTGGCTTGGGCGTGATGACCCAGGATTATCCGGGTACGGCGTGGCAAGCGGCCGACAAGGAGGGTGCCGGCTGGGTGAATGGTTTGTCACAGGTGTCGGTTGCGCGTGCTCAGGACGTGCTGAAGTCTTTGCTGGCGGATGCGCAGTCCCGGGATTTTTTCGAGGTACTTGAACACTTGCGCGCAACTGCCGACTTCACCCGCACCCGCGATCAACTGGCCCAGCGCGTGTGGCGCGTGCTGGAGGCGACCTGCGCAGACGCCAGACTGCGTCGAACGCTGTTTCGTATGGCCAGGGCCGGTCAGGCCAGCGCCGTCAATGTCGCTGTGCTGTTCACTGATCTTGAGGTCAGATGTTTATGTTACCGGGCAGCCGCAGCTGCGCGCACCGGTACGCAAACGCTGGAAGGGGAACTGATCGGGCTGTTGCGCGGCCTGTTTCGCTTGCATGAGGTGCACAGGCACGCCTTGATGGACATCGCGCAGCGCGCCCAGTCCGCTTCACTCACCGCGCAGCAGGCGCTGGATGTCAGTCTGCTGTACAGGATACGCCTGGCCGAGCGATTGCAACTGCCCGGACAACCCCGGCAACTGACTACCGCGCTGGACGTTGAAGTGACCGACGGGCAAATCGATCAGGTCGGTCTGGAGGTGATCAGGGCCGAGCAAGGCTCGCAACTACTGGAGTGGATCAGTCAGGAGGAATTCTGGTCGGAGCACCTGGCCACGACGCAGCGAGCTGCATTTGAAGACAACCTGCAACGTAGCGGCCGATCACTGGCGCAACTGGAGAGACGAACCGGGCTGTCTCGCCAGGTGGCCTCGCAACAGATGAGGACCATTCTTGATAACTTCAGGAACGAAGCTGCGCAGGTGCGCAGGCGACTGACAATCGAGGCTTTGAGTCGTCACCCTGGTTTGACGTTGCCGCCGACGACGGCGCCGGGTCGGTTCGGACAATCCAGGGAGTAAGCAGAAAACCCCGAGTCCGCAGGCGCGGGCTCGGGGTTTGCGGTCAACGGCGACGGAACAGCGGCAGCGGTTCGTCGGTGGCGGCCTGATAGGTTACCGAGAAGTCCTTGAGACCTTCCAACGCTTCGTACGGGTCTTTGTCCGCACGCACGGCAAAGGCGTCGAAACCACAGCGGCGCATGTAGAACAGCTGATCGCGCAGCACGTCACCAATCGCCCGCAGTTCGCCTTTGAAACCGTAGCGGTCACGCAGCAGACGGGCGTTGGAGTAGTTGCGCCCGTCAGTGAACGCCGGGAAGTTCAGGGCAATCACCTGAAATTCAGCCACGTCGTCACCGATTTCCTCGGCTTCTTCGTCGGCGTCCAGCCACACACCCAGACCACCGTCGCGGGCCTTGAGCATGCGGCTGTGTTCGCGCCACAGCTGCAGAGGCACGATCAGATCGTCGCAGTTGCTGATTTCGTCGATGTTGAAATCCTTGGGCAACAGGTGCCAGGTTTCGTCGACGACCTCGTTGTTCTTAATGATTCGCTGCATAGACGCGTTCCTTGAAGAGGTCGATGCCAATACGCTGATAGGTGTCGATGAAGCGCTCGTCTTCGGTACGTTGTTCGACGTACACGTCGATCAGCTTCGAGATCACATCTGGCATGGCTTCCTGGGCGAAAGACGGGCCGAGGATCTTGCCCAGGCTCGCATCACGGCTGGCGCTGCCGCCGAGGGAGACCTGGTAGAACTCCTCACCTTTCTTGTCCACGCCGAGAATGCCGATGTGGCCGACGTGGTGGTGACCGCAGGCGTTCATGCAGCCGGAGATGTTCAGGTCCAGCTCACCGATGTCGAACAGGTAGTCCAGGTCGTCGAAACGGCGCTGGATCGATTCGGCAATCGGGATCGACTTGGCGTTGGCCAGCGAGCAGAAGTCACCGCCCGGGCAGCAGATGATATCGGTCAGCAAGCCGATGTTCGGCGTGGCAAAACCGCTTTCACGCAGTTCGCCCCACAGGGTGAACAACTGGCTTTGCTCGACGTCGGCGAGAATGATGTTCTGCTCGTGGGAGGTGCGCAGTTGACCGAAGCTGTAGCGCTCGGCCAGATCGGCGACGGCATCGAGCTGTTTGTCGGTGATGTCGCCCGGAGCAACACCGGTCGGCTTCAGCGACAGAGTCACGGCAACATAACCCGGCTTCTTGTGTGCCAGGGTGTTGCGGGCGCGCCAGCGGGCAAAACCCGGGTGTTCTTTGTCCAGCTCGGCCAGTTGCGCGGTCTGGTTGTCCAGCGCCTTGTAGTCCGGGTCGACGAAGTGCTTGGCGACGCGATGCAGTTCGGCTTCGGTCAGGGTGGTCTGGCCGCCGCGCAGGTGTTGCATTTCCGCATCGACTTTCTGCGCGAAGACTTCAGGGGTCAGCGCCTTGACGAGGATCTTGATCCGCGCCTTGTATTTGTTGTCGCGACGACCGTAGCGGTTGTAGACCCGCAGGATGGCGTCGAGGTAACTCAACAGGTCCTGCCACGGCAGGAACTCGTTGATGAACGCGCCAACCACCGGGGTACGGCCGAGGCCGCCACCGACCAGCACGCGGAAGCCGAGTTCGCCGGCGGCGTTGTGCACCGGCTCGAGGCCGATGTCGTGAACTTCGATGGCGGCACGGTCAGCGGTCGAACCGTTGACGGCGATCTTGAATTTGCGCGGCAGGTAGGCGAATTCCGGGTGGAACGTGGTCCACTGGCGGACGATCTCGCACCACGGGCGCGGGTCGATCAGCTCATCGGCAGCGACACCGGCGAACTGGTCGGTGGTGACGTTGCGCAGGCAGTTGCCGCTGGTCTGGATCGCGTGCATCTGCACAGTGGCCAGTTCGGCAAGGATGTCCGGGATGTCTTCCACCGCCGGCCAGTTGAACTGCACGTTCTGCCGCGTACTGATGTGGGCGTAGCCCTTGTCGTAGTCGCGGGCAATTTTGGCCATCATGCGCACCTGACGCGAGGTCAGTTGGCCGTAAGGCACCGCCACCCGCAACATCGGTGCAAAACGCTGGATGTACAGGCCATTTTGCAGGCGCAGGGGGCGGAATTCTTCTTCGCTCAGCTCACCTGCCAGATAGCGTCGGGTCTGATCACGGAACTGCTTGACGCGGTCCTCGATGATCCGCTGATCGTACTCGTCGTATACGTACATATAAGTCCTGTTCTCAGGCTTTGGGCTACTCGGAAAACGCTGCGTTTTCGCTTGCTGGAGTCCGATGGTGCCTCGGCAATTACGCGCGCACGGCCGCGCACTCCCTAACGGAGCCGGGGCAATATACCCGTTTGCAGTTATGCGCAAAAGTGATGTTTGAGTATATGTAAAGAACCAAATCGCCTAACGAGAACGGGTGTCAACTAACCCACATTTGTCGTGCGGGCAATCCTCGTCTTAACTGTGGTCGAGTCTTTCTGCAATCACCGATAAAACCGACAAGAGGCGATGCAATGAGCAATCCGACCAAGGCAAGGAAAAGCGACAGCAGCGTTGATGCGTGGGCCATTCTGTTCCTGATCATTCTGGTGGTGGGAACGGCGGTATTCTGGGTCAGTCATCAATAAACGACCCATCCGGGCCCGTTTTCGACGATTGTCGGACAAAAGGCGGGATTACGTGCCAATAGCCGGTTGATCGGTGGCTATAATGCGCGGCCATTTTTCCCTGGGCCCGGATGTTCATGTTGAAAATTTTCCACCTCAGCCTGCTGCTGTTAGGGGCGCTGTTCGCGACCGCTGCCAGAGCGGAATCGGTGCTGTTCCTTAATCCGGGCTCGACACAGGAAGCCTTCTGGCTCAGCTATTCGCAATTCATGCAGGCGGCCGCCCGGGATCTGGGTATCGAGCTGCAGATTCTCTATGCCCAGCGTCAACCCGAATTGACCATCGCCCAGGCCCGGCTGGCGCTGCAAGGGCCGAATCGCCCCGACTACCTGATGTTCGTCAACGAGCAATACGTTGCCCCGCAGATTCTGCGTCTGGCGGAAAACAGCGGGGTGAAGCTGTTCATGGTTAACGCCGCGCTGACGCCCAACCAGCAAGCGCTGGTGGGGGAGCGACCCGATCGAATCGGTAGCCTGGTGCCGAACGACGAGGAGGGCGGTTACCTGATGATGAAGGAGTTGATTCGCCTGCATCCGCCGGTCGCGGCCAATGAAGAGATTGAGCTGCTGGCGTTCTCCGGTCTGAAAATCACGCCGTCGGCGCAACTGCGCGAACACGGCATGCAGCGCGCACTGGCCGAACACCCGCAAGTGCGCTTGCGGCAGATGGTCTACAGCGGCTGGATGCAGCAGCGGGCCTACGAACAGGCCCGGCAATTGTTCAGTCGTTATCCGAAGGTGTCGCTGGTGTGGTCGGCAAACGATGAAATGGCCTTCGGTGCGATGCGCGCGTTTGCCGAAACCGGGAAGACGCCGGGCAAAGACGCGCTGTTCAGCGCCGTCAACACATCACCCGCAGCCTTGCAGGCCGTGATCGACGGGCGCCTGAGCGCGCTGGTCGGTGGGCATTTCACGCTGGGCGGATGGGCACTGGTCGAGTTGCATGATTATCAGCAGGGCGTCGATCTGAATCAGTACGGTGGGCGTGACCGGCAAATCCCTCTGTTGCAACTGATCGACAAACACCACGCCCGGCAAATGCTGGCGATGGGCAACACGCCGAACTATGGCGTGAGCTTCCGCAAACTCTCGGCCAAGGGCCGACCGTCTTCCTATCGCTACCCGTTCACTCTGCAAACCCTGATGCACTGAAGCCGCTCAGAGACCGGCGAAGTGCAGCACCAGTTTGACGATGGCGAACAGGGTCAGCGCGAACACTGCCGTGAACAGAATGCCCAGGATCACGAAATGACTGGGTTTGCCATGGGTGAAATCCCTGGCCCGGTTTTTCCCGCTCTGCACCCCGAACGCCGCGGCCATGACGCTGTGCAGCATCTGCCAGAAGGTCGGTGGTTTGTTGTCGATTGGATCGTCCATATATCCCTCGTCGCGCACATTGACCTGTAGAGCATAGACAACCTGACGCGGCCCGGCACTTTACACAGTCGGTTACCAATTCCTGTGCAAGCGATACCTATGTACCGCAAGTGCTCGCCACTGAGATGGTCTTCTTTTCACTCCATTAAAAGGAGTGAACATGATCAGTAATTCTTCGCCTCCAGGCTTGAGCGGGCCTGCGCCGTCCGTTCCGGTGAAACCGCTCGCCACCCGCAGCCTGCACGCCGACTTTCTTGAAAAATCGATACCCCGTTGGCTGACCGACGCCTCGACGCAACGCCGTCGGGCGCTGAAGGGCAGCCACACCGTCCTGCCATCGTGGTATCGGAGCGCTTCGCCCGCCCGGCGTAAGGCGCTGGACGACAGCTCAACGGCCAGTCTCATCGCGCAAAACCGCTTGGATAAAACCCTGTCCTCGTTTCAGGACATCGAGGCCTTCGCCCGGCCGCTGCTGCTCAAGGCGCTGCGCGAGCAGTATCAAGTGCAGGTGGATGTCGACAACACCCTGTTGTGCCTGCGGCGTCCACTGCAGGTGGGTATTTTGGCCATTGAGCTGTCGTCGTTCGAGGTTCTGAAACTCTCGATGCTGGACGCCGCCCTGCACAACTTCGAGGCCGACGAATGCCGCCCCGGGGCCTACCATGAAACCTCCGGTTTCGTTGTGGTGGGCACTTCGCCGGACACCTTCCATGCGGTGACCGTCAACGTGTCGGTCAGCCAGTTTCTGAGCCTGTGCCGTCACCTCGACATCGGCAAGCAATACCAGACGTACTTGCGCGGCTTCTTCCATCCGACGGATGCGGTGGCGGCAACGGCGTTCCGTCAGCAGTTCATCGCCAGTCAGAAAGCCGCGATGCGCGCGGCTGCCGAGCTGGCCCTCTTGAAAGAGGATATCGAGCCGGCGCACTACGCCATGATTGTGTCGGTCATCAACGATGAGCTGAATCCGTCGGTCGGCCATAAACCGGTCTGGTTCCGCGATCTGGCGGTCATGGACAAAAGGCTGACCGGATGTGTGGTGTTTTCGATCTGTGAAAAGTACCGCTACAGCAATGAGTGGGTTTTTTATATCCCCCATGACCCGGAGCATCCCTTCAAATGCTATCGCGGCGATCAGGCCACGGCGGAGTTCAAGCGCTTGCTCACAGCGCGGCACGCTGGCAACGCCACGAGCGCCGAACCGACTGATTACCAGCGGTTCCTCAGTCAGTTCCTGCCTTACGAGGCGCGTGGGTATTATTTCATTCAGTTCACCCGTAAGGCCGCCGACTCTCCGAGCGATTACTGGCGTTCACCCTGGCGCACGATTCTCGATCTGGGCGCCGGCGCAGCATTCACCCGGATCAGGGAGCTACCGCCGCCGCCGGCGGCGAAACTGGAACCGGAACCTGACCCTTACATTGCGCCGTCGATCTGGACACAGCGGCGCAGAGGCCTTTGGGAGGAAAACCAGAACCTCTGGGAATACCTCTACACCGAGAGTTGCGCCAAGGTGCTGGCCGATGCTCGCAGCCACGCGGTGCCCAGCGCTGATGTCGATGTCAGGGCGCGCGATGCCAAACTGGCGCATCTGCTGCAAATCGGCATGCTCGGTCTGAACATGGTGTCGATGTTCGTGCCGGTGCTGGGGGAGGTCATGATGGTGGTGATGGCCGGTCAGTTGCTGTACGAAACCCTTGAGGGCGCAGTGGAGTGGGGCGAGGGCGACCGCAGGGCGGCCAAGGATCATTTGCTCGATGTAGCTGAAAACCTCGCGCAGATTGCGGTGATGGCCGGGGTGGGTGTCGGTGTGCGCAGGTTCTCGGCAGCCAGGCCTGAACCGGTGATCGAGCAACTGCATCCGGTAACCTTGCCCAATGGCGAAACCCGCCTCTGGAAGCCGGACCTCAGCGCTTATGAGTCCAGTGTCGTGCTGGACGCCAACGCTATGCCGAACGAAGCGGGGCAGTATGAGGTCGGTACGCAGACCTTCATTCGTCAGGGCGACCGCGTGTTTGAACAGTTTTTCGATGAATCACTGGGCAAATGGCGAATCCGCCACCCGAGCGATACCACGGCCTATCAGCCGATTCTTGGCAGCAATGGCCGCGGCGCCTGGCGGCATACGCTGGAGCGCCCCCTGGAATGGGACCGTCTGACGCTGTTACGGCGCTTGGGGCACGAAACCGACGGGTTCTCCGATGCCGAGCTGATCAGGCTTGCCGACGTCAGCGGCGTCAGTGACAACGCGTTGCGCAAGATGCACGTCGATCACGCGGTGCCGCCGCCGGCGTTGACCGACGCTCTGCGTCTGTTCAGGGCCGATGCGGGCGTCGACGAGGTCATCGAGCAACTGCGCGGAACCAGGCCGATCAACGAGAAATATCTCTACGCCTTGCCATTGATGACTGACCTGCCCACTTGGCCGTCGGGACGGGTGCTGGAGGTGTTCGAAGGGCCGCAGTTGAGCGGCGCGTCGGTCAAATACGGTGAGCGCTGGCGGGTGCCCGGTGTCGACGCCAGGCCGGCCATTCGCTTGACGCGTTCGCAGGTCCTGGGTGGAGAACTGAACCGCCGGATTGTGGCCAGCCTCGATCAGGCTGAGCTGGGTCAGCTGTTGCGCGGACGCGGCCCGCTGGCGCCCGACGCCCGGGCGCCAGCGCTCGGTGAATTGCTGGCGGAATACGCCAGCGGCCGCCAGTCGGCGATTTTCGACAGTCTTTATGCCGGCACGCCATCCCGGGACCGGCAGGTCACACTGCTGCAGCGAACCTGTCCCGGTCTCAGCGAGTCTGCCGCCCAGGAAGTGCTCCATCATGCCGCGGCGGATGATCTCGAGCGGCTCGCGCAGACCCGTCGTGTGCCGTTGCGCATGCTGGAGGAGGCGCGCTGGTATGCACGACAGGGGCGGCAGACCCGGGCCTATGCGGGGCTGCGCAGCGACAATCAGGCATCGGCCGACAGTCGACGCCTGGCCTTGCAGATGTTGCAGCGGATGCCGGGCTGGCCCGACAACGTGCGCCTGGAAGTTCGCGATGGCAGTACGACCGGTGCATTGCTCGACAGTATCGGTGACGTGCCAGCCCTGCACAGGAAATTCCTGATCAAAAACGGCCCGCAGTTTCAGGCGTTCGATGAGCGGGGCGAGGCGCTCAACAGCCTGTCCAGGGAGGGTGACAATTTCTACGCGTCGATCCTGCACGCGCTGCCCGATGACGCTCGCCGTAGCCTGGGCATCCCCCATGTCGGTCAAGGCGCTGACTTGCAAAGCCGTATCATCGAGCAGGCCGGGCGCAATCGCGCAGATGTCCTGCAGGCCCTGGAGCCACAGGCGAAGTTGTTCAAGCCCCCCGTGCGGGTCAATGAGACCCTGGTCGGGTATTACGCCAGTGGTCGCGGCCAGGCATTCAACCCGCCACTCACAGCGAAGGTGCGCGATGTCTATCCGGGGCTGAGCGATGCGCAGGCCAACGAATTTATACGTCAGCAATCGCAGGCAGGTCTGTCCGAAGGGCAAATCTACAGCGAGTTGTTGCGCCGTGAGCAAGAATGGGCCGCGCAGAAGGCCACGCTTGAAGCGTGGATCGGGACGCCGGAGGTGGTGCCGCGCGATCCCTTTGGTCGACCGCTGCCGGAAACCGCGCAACAACGCCGCAGGAATACCGCACAAGCATTTGAAACAAGCTGGCGTGCGGCACCGTTGGCCGCGCAAGAGCCGCGTGCTGCGCGCCTGGAGATCGACAGCGAAGACCTGTTGCCGACACTCACGGCGGATTTCAGCCACGTCCGTGAATTGTCAGTAAGCGGAAGCGGCCTGACCGATGCCAATGCCGATGGTTTTCTCGCACGATTCCAGGGCCTGGAAAAGCTCAGGATAGGCTCGCGTAGCGAGCTGTTCAGGTTCATACGTTTACGTATTCAGGAATTGACCAACCTGCCACGTTCAGTCAGCAGGATGACCACGCTCAAAAGCCTGAGTTACGCGTCCCACATGAGCCTTCCTGCCGATTTTGCCCCGCGACTGGCACCACTCACGGCCCTTGAGGCGCTGGAAATAAAGATTTACGGCACAGACACGGTGTTCCCGGAGCGCTGTCTGGCATCGTTGGTGAATCTGAAAACCCTGACCCTCAACGCACCTCACATGACGCAGTGGCCGGTCGAAACACTGGATCTGCCCGCACTGGAACGATTCGACCTGAGCAACACGGCGATTCGCTCGATCCCTGAGGCGTTTTACACCGGGCATGAGAAGCAATGGGCGGGGTTGTCGCTGAATTGGCGAAAGGTCGCTTACGAGGACTTCACGCGTGCCTGCGAGTACGTCAAAAGCCACGAGGCGGCACTGGGCCACTTGATGGACGTGGAGCAGATGGTGCGCAGTTACGTCCAGGGCGAACTGGAATTTCTGATGGGCATACGCGGCTACCTCGATCCGCTCCCTGAGCGACTGCTCAACCTCGACCTTGAGGCCATTCAGGCGCTGAGTGTCGAGTACGCCGGGATATTCCGGCCGTTTCATGAGCCTATCCAGTCCTCGGGATTGCGCACGGCCAGACTGCTGCCGCTTTGGAACGAAGTGCCGAATTCCAGTTTGCTCAAAGCGCTGCAGAGTACCTGGCGCAATGGCGTGAGCCAGCGGTACGGTGTGCCCGTCAAGCAGGCACTGTTCGAGCTGCCGCCGGCGGACGCGTATCTGAGCCTGCACGGTAGTCCCCGGTTCAAAACGCTGCCCGTGTTGCCCGCCGGAGCGTTTGACCATGTGAAGACAGTGCGCTTGCGTGAACTGGATGTACCTGCCGAGCATATTCGCGGTTTCGTTCAGGCATTCAGTGAAGCGCAAAGTCTCGAAATCGCTGACACCGAACTGACCGAGGTGCCGATCTCCTCCGCAGACTTGCCGCAATTGACCCGGTTGAATCTGGCGGGCAACAGCCTCTCTGTGACGCCGGTGGTACAGCACCAGTTGAACGCTCTGACGAACATCGAAGACCTCGACCTCAGCCATAACCCATTGGGCCAGCTCGACCTGGGTGCCTTGACCCGGCTCAAGACCGTGAATCTGCGGGCCACTCGGCTCAAGGCATGGCCAAGGGACGCAGAAAACATGGCCGGGTTGACCTGGATCGACCTGCGTGACAATGCGCTTGCACGTCTGCCGGAGCAGGTGCTTGCGCACCCGGACACGCTGATCAAAGTCAATCTGACGGGTAATCCGTTCACGGCGGATAGCGCGTCTGACCTGACGGCGGCGCTGCATCGGATTGAAACGGCGCAAGGTTTGCCTGCAGGTACGCTGCAACGCTTTGCGCAGGAATCGGTGCCCGAGGTGTTTCCGCCGTCGGAAACCGGCTGGAGTGTGAAGCAAGGCCTGTTGCCGCTGCCCCGGCACACGTCCGCGCCTGCAGATACCGTCGGGTTCGCTGCGCGTTTGCAGGCGCTCGATCCACTGTTGAGTCCGCAACGGGCGCTGCAGCACATTGCGCACCTGCGCAATGCCGGCCTCAGTGATCTGCAGATCGAAGGCCGGCTCAATGACTGGAAGCAGACGGGTGAAACACTGGCTGTCCAGTTGAACGGCTGGCTCTATATCCGCGAGTTCCAAACGTCGAGAAGGTTTGTGTCGGCGCAAAGTCGCAGCCTGGCGGCGAAACAGATTTACCGCTGCTGGCTGGACGGGCTGATCGCGCCAACCCAAGAGAATGGGCAAGTGCTGGATCTCATGAAGGCGCAAACAGGCGACTTACCGGCTTTGCCCGTGCAGTTTCCCGCGGTGACACGCCTTTTGCTCACCGGTGTACGGATCACTGAGCAAGGCTCGAACGGGTTTTTGAGGGCATTTCCCGCAGTCGACACACTGGTGCTCGATGGTAATGACCTGGAGGCGATACCGGATGCCGTGCGAGGCATGTCGCGGCTCGAACGGCTGGAGCTCAATAGCAACCGTTTCACGGACCCGCGAACGTTGTATGAAACGTTGCGAGGGGAGCGGTTGCGCTGGCTGGATGTGAGCAACAATCAGCTGGATACTTTCGATGTCAGTGCGTTCGGTCGCCTTGAAACCCTGAACCTGGCGTACAACGGCCTTCATGCCTGGCCCGTCGGCGCCCTTGAGTCAGAGTATCTGCACACTTTGGATGTGCGGGGCAATCGCCTGCAAATGATTCCGGCCGGTCTGTTCGACGGTGGTCATGAGATGCTGGCGCGCGGCACCCGCCTGGAAGAAAACAGTCAGTTGTCGCGCGACAGTCTGGAGCGCCTGCGCGATTACAGCATTGCCCACGGCGATGGTGATGTCATGGGGATTTCCCGCAATGAACTGGATCTGCGCATCGCCGCGGCTAACCGTCATCCGGACAGCTCGTCAGAGTCTGACTCGGATTTGGAATGGGATTCCGACAGCGAAGAAGACCTTGAGCAGGTCGACCCACAGGCCAATGTGGAGGAACTGGAGTCCATCGACAACCCGGCCACTTATGTCGCGCAGGATGCCCTTGAACCCTGGTTGGCCAATACGACTGGCACCTTGCGTGACGAGCATGCGGCACTGTGGCGGCAACTGGCCGAGGCAGACGGCTACGGACCGTTCTTTCATCTGCTCTGGACGCTGCGCGACACCAGTGATTTCAAGCTGTCGCCTGCCCATCTGAGTTTTCGCGTGTGGGAGGTGATCCGGGCCGCCGCGGAAAACAGCGAGTTGCGCGAGAAGCTGTTTGTCGATGCGCAGACTCATGCGACGTGTGCCGACGGCCGTAGCCTGTCTTTCAGCGAGATGGAAACCCGGGTGTTCAAATACAACGCCCTGCGCGATGTGCCCCGGTGGTCTTCGGATCGGCGCGGCCGGGCCTTGCTGGACCTGTCGCGGCAAATGTTTCGGCTGGAGCAGGTCGATCGCCTGGCTGAGCGCGTCGCTGTCGGTGAAGATCGAGCGGAAATTCGCCTGCAATACCGGATCGGCATGACCGCCGGCTGGCCGGATGGGCTGGAATTGCCCGGACAACCGCAACAGATGCTGTATGGCACACCGATTCATGGACAGGCACTGCTCGATGCACGTCGCACCGTACTGGAGACCGAAGCGTCCGACGAGTTTCTGCGGAATCTGGTCTTGCGCGATTACTGGGTCCGCTACCTGGTAGAACGCAATCCTGAAACCTTCGCCACCCTTGAGCAAAATGCCACGCGACGACAGATTGAGGTCGAGGACACGTATCCGGACTGGCAAGGCGATGCACTGTCCACGGAGCAGTACCAGACGGCGATGAATCGGCTGGAGATCGAACTGACCACTGCGCGCAACGAGAAACTGATCGAGTTGTCGCGTGGGGAAATCACGAGGCTGGCAACCGTTGACGGGCCACCGCAGCAGGCGCGACCGGCTTCACCGCAGCCGGGCCCTTCATGGCGCCCGTGAACTGAGTGACCGGCAGGGCATGGGCGGCAACAGGCGCCCATGCCCTGGCAAGTCTCAGTTGTCGTAGCCCAGGTTCGGTGCGAGCCAGCGTTCGGTTACGCTCAGTTCCTGTCCTTTGCGCGAGGTGTAGCTCTGCACCTGGTCCTTGTCGACCTTGCCCACCGCAAAGTATTGCGCCTGCGGATGGGCGAAGTACCAGCCGCTGACCGCTGCCGCCGGGAACATCGCGTAGTGTTCGGTGAGGAACACACCGCTGCGACCGGCGCGCATTTCGGCGGCCTCAGGGTCGAGCAGGGCAAACAGCGCGGCCTTCTCCGTGTGATCCGGGCACGCCGGATAACCCGGAGCGGGGCGGATGCCGCTGTATTGCTCTTTGATCAGCGCCTCGTTGTCGAGGGTCTCGTCCTTGGCATAACCCCAGTGCTCTTTACGCACCTGCTGGTGCAGCCACTCGGCACATGCCTCGGCCAGACGGTCGGCGAGGGCCTTGACCATGATCGAGTTGTAATCGTCGCCGGCGTCCTGATAAGCCTTGGCCACTTCTTCGGCGCCGATGCCGGCCGTGGTGATGAAACCACCAACGTAGTCGGTGACGTCGCTGTCTTTCGGGGCCACGAAGTCGGCCAGCGAGAAGTTCGGCTTGCCGTCGGTCTTGATGATCTGCTGACGCAGATGATGCAGTCTGGCCAACGGCTTGCCGTCATCGCCGTACAGCTCGATGTCGTCGTCATGCACCTGATTGGCCGGCCAGAAGCCGAACACCGCGCGGGCGCTGATCAACTTTTCGTCGATCAGCTTGGCGAGCATTTCCTGGGCGTCCTTGTACAGCGCGGTGGCGGCTTCACCGACCACTTCGTCTTCGAGGATGCGCGGGAACTTGCCGGCCAGGTCCCAGGAAATGAAGAACGGCGTCCAGTCGATGTACTCGGCGAGGACCTTGAGGTCGATATTGTCCAGCACCTTGCTGCCGGTGAAGATCGGTTTGACCGGCTGGTAATTCGCCCAGTCGAACTGCGGCTTCTTGGCAATGGCAGCGGCGTAGCTCAGACGCTCGGTACGGGCGCTGCGGTTGGAGGTGCGCTCACGCACATCGACGTATTCCAGGCGCGTCTTCTCGACGAAACCGGCCTTCAACTCCTTGGACAGCAATTGCGTTGCCACACCTACCGCACGAGAGGCGTCGGTCACGTAGACCACGGCATCGTTGCTGTACTTCGGCTCGATTTTCACCGCGGTGTGCGCCTTGGAGGTGGTCGCGCCACCGATCATCAGCGGCAGGTGGAAATCCTGGCGCTGCATTTCCCGGGCGACATGAACCATTTCGTCCAGCGACGGCGTGATCAGGCCGGAGAGGCCGATGATGTCGCACTTTTCTTCCTTGGCCACCTGCAGAATCTTCTCGGCCGGCACCATCACGCCAAGGTCGACGATGTCATAGCCGTTACAGCCCAGCACCACGCCGACTATGTTCTTGCCGATGTCGTGCACGTCTCCCTTCACCGTAGCCATGAGGATCTTGCCCTTGGCTTCGGGCTTGTCGCCTTTTTCCAGTTCGATGAACGGGATCAGGTGGGCCACCGCCTGCTTCATCACGCGGGCGGATTTCACCACTTGCGGCAGGAACATTTTGCCGGCGCCGAACAGGTCGCCGACGATGTTCATGCCGGACATCAGCGGGCCTTCGATCACTTCGATCGGACGGGCGAACGACTGGCGCGATTCTTCGGTGTCTTCGACGATGTGGGTGGTGATGCCCTTGACCAGCGCATGCTCCAGACGCTTGTTGACGTCCCAGCTGCGCCACTCTTCGGTCTCGGCTTCCTTGACGCTGCCGTCGCCCTTGTATTTGTCGGCGATGGCGAGGAGGGCGTCGGTGCCTTCCGGCGTGCGGTTGAGGATCACGTCTTCAACGGCGTCGCGCAGCTCCTGCGGGATCTGGTCGTAGATCTCCAGCTGACCGGCGTTGACGATGCCCATGGTCAGGCCGGCGCGGATCGCGTAGAGCAGGAACACCGAGTGGATCGCCTCGCGCACCGGGTTGTTGCCACGGAACGAGAACGACACGTTGGACACGCCGCCGGAGCTCAGGGCATACGGCAGCTCATCGCGGATGTAGGCGCAGGCGTTGATGAAGTCCACGGCGTAGTTGTTGTGTTCCTCGATACCGGTGGCCACGGCGAAGATGTTCGGGTCGAAGATGATGTCTTCCGGCGGGAAGCCGACTTCGTTGACCAGAATGTCGTAGGAGCGTTTGCAGATCTCTTTCTTGCGCGCTTCGGTGTCGGCCTGGCCGGCTTCGTCGAACGCCATCACCACCACGGCGGCACCGTAGCGCTTGCACAGCTTGGCGTGATGGATGAACTGCTCGACGCCTTCTTTCATGCTGATCGAGTTGACGATGCCCTTGCCTTGAATGCACTTGAGGCCGGCTTCGATCACTTCCCATTTCGACGAGTCGATCATGATCGGCACGCGAGAGATATCTGGTTCACCGGCGATCAGATTGAGGAAGGTCACCATAGCCTTCTTCGAATCGAGCATGCCTTCGTCCATGTTGATGTCGATCACCTGCGCACCGGCCTCGACCTGCTGCAGGGCGACCTCCAGGGCTTCGGTGTAGTTGTCTTCACGGATCAGACGGGCGAACTTGGCGGAACCGGTGATGTTGGTGCGTTCGCCGACGTTGACGAACAACGAGCTGCGATCAATGGTGAACGGCTCCAGACCGGACAGGCGGCAGGCCTTGGGAATGTCTGGAATCTGTCGCGGTGCGTAACCGGCCACGGCTTTGGCGATCGCTTCGATATGGCCCGGGGTGGTGCCGCAGCAACCGCCGACGATGTTGAGGAAACCGCTCTGGGCGAATTCTTCGATGACCTTGGCGGTTTGCGACGGCAGTTCGTCGTACTCGCCGAATTCGTTCGGCAGACCCGCGTTCGGGTGCGCCGAAACGTGGGTGCTGGCCTTGTTCGACAGCTCTTCCAGGTAGGGGCGCAGTTCACTGGCGCCGAGGGCGCAGTTGAGGCCCACGGAAATCGGTTTGGCGTGGGCCACGGAGTTCCAGAACGCTTCGGTGGTCTGGCCCGACAGGGTGCGGCCGGAAGCGTCGGTGATGGTCCCGGAAATCATGATCGGCAGTTCGATGTGCAGCTCTTCGAACACCCCTTGCACGGCGAAGATCGCCGCTTTGGCGTTGAGGGTGTCGAAAATGGTTTCGATCAGGATCAGGTCGACGCCGCCCTCGATCAGGCCTTTGGTGGCCTCGGTGTAGTTCTCCACCAGTTCATCGAAGGTGACGTTGCGGTAGCCGGGGTTGTTGACGTCCGGCGACAGCGAGCAGGTGCGACTCGTAGGACCGAGCACGCCGGCAACGAAACGCGGCTTGTCCGGGTTCTCGGCGGTCTTGGCGTCGGCAACCTTGCGGGCCAGGCGTGCGCCTTCTACGTTTAGTTCGTACGCCAGTTCTTCCATGCCGTAGTCGGCCATGGAAATCCGTGTGGCGTTGAAGGTGTTGGTTTCGAGGATGTCGGCGCCGGCATCCAGATAGGCTTTCTCGATGCCGCCGATCACATCCGGACGGGTGATCACCAACAGGTCGTTGTTGCCCTTGACGTCACTCGGCCAGTCTGCGAAGCGTTTGCCGCGATAATCCTGTTCTTCGAGCTTGTAGCTCTGGATCATCGTGCCCATACCGCCATCGAGAATCAGGATGCGCTCTTTGAGAGCTTGCTTGAGAGCTTGAAGTCGAACGCTGCGATCGGACATTGGGACTACTCGAAAAGACCATGACGAAGGGCCGGGATCATAACAAACCTGTGCGGTTTTGGAGCATGCGGCGGTTTTGCATGAATATCGCTCATGTTGGTGCGGGCGTCATCCTGTAGAATCGCGACGTTTTTTTCAGGATCGGGATCAAGGGCATGTCGTACCGCGTCATCAGCATATTTTTGCTGTTTTTAAGCTGGGGCGCTGCTGCGCAAGATCCCACTATTTCCTATACCCGTGATATTCAGCCGATCTTCACCGAAAAGTGCGTGGCCTGCCATGCGTGCTACGACTCCGCCTGTCAGCTGAACCTGGGCAGTGGTGAAGGCGCCGCCCGTGGCGCGAGCAAGATGCCGGTGTATGACGGCGAGCGGACTCAGGCCGCGCCGACCACCCGACTGTTCTACGACGCTTTTGGCAAGCGTGCCTGGCAGCAGAAAGACTTCTATTCGGTGCTCGATGCCCAAGGCAGTCAGGCGGCGCTGATGGCGCGCATGCTGGAGCTGGGGCACAAAACCCCGTTGACCCCGAATGCCAAACTCCCTGAAGACATCGTCCTCGGCCTGCAACGGGAAAACATGTGCGCGATGCCCGCCGAGTTCGAAGGCTATGCCGGCGCTCATCCGAAAGAAGGCATGCCACTGGCGGTGACCGGTCTGACCGATCAGCAATACCAGACGCTGCAACGCTGGCTGGCGTCCGGTGCGCCAATTGACGAGCAAGGCCTGGCGCCCAGCGCCAAAGAGGCACTGCAGATCGTGCAGTGGGAAAACCTGCTCAACACCCCCGGTGCCCGTCAGAGTCTGGTCGGACGCTGGCTGTACGAGCACTGGTTTCTCGCGCACCTGTATTTCAAGGACGGCGAGCCAGGGCATTACTTCCAGTGGGTGCGTTCGCGCACACCGACCGGCCAGCCAATCGACCTGATTGCCACCCGCCGTCCGAACGATGATCCGGGTACTCAGGTGTACTACCGCTTGTGGCCCGTGCAAGGGGTGATCGTGCACAAGACCCACATCACCTATCCGCTGAGCGCGGCGAAGATGGCGCGGGTCAAAAGCCTGTTCTACAGCGGCAACTGGCAGGTCAACGCTTTGCCGGGGTATGGACCGCAGAGCCGGGCCAACCCGTTTGCCACGTTCGAGGCGATCCCGGCACAGGCGCGTTATCAGTTCATGCTCGATAACGCCGAGTACTTCGTTCGCACCTTCATTCGCGGGCCAGTGTGCCGGGGGCAGATCGCGACCGACGTGATCCGCGACAACTTCTGGGCGCTGTTCCAGGCGCCGGAGCACGACCTGTATATCACCGACCCGAACTATCGCGGCCATGCCACACCGTTGCTGGCGATGCCGGGGCAGAACGATGACGTCGGCAGTGTCCTCAGCCTGTGGCGCAACTACCGCGACAAGCGTAACGAGTACGAGGCCCTGCGCCGCGACAGCTACGCCGACCAACCGCCGCCGAGCTGGTCGACCCTGTGGGCCGGCAACGACAATGCGCTGTTGAGCATCTTCCGCCACTTCGACAGCGCCTCGGTGACCAAAGGCCTGATCGGCGAAGTGCCACAGACTATGTGGCTGTTCGATTATCCGCTGCTGGAGCGCACCTATTACCAGTTGGCGGTCAACTTCGATGTGTTCGGCAATGTCTCCCATCAGGCGCAGACCCGCCTGTATTTCGACCTGATCCGCAACGGCGCCGAGCAGAATTTCCTGCGCCTGATGCCGGCCGATTCCCGTGAGGACTACCTCGACGATTGGTACCAGAGCAGCGGTCAGTTCAAGATGTGGCTTGATTATGAGGCGATCGACGACGACAAGCCGACCGGGCTGAAACTCGCAGGGAAAGACCCCAAATATGACTTCGCCATGCAGTTGCTGGCGCGTTACGGCGATCTCAATGCGCGGCCTGATCCGATCAACCGGTGCGACGGCGCGTATTGCTCGCGGCCGAATATCGACCCGGCGCTGCAGAATGCCGAACAGGCCCTCAGTCGCCTGACATCGCGCCCGGCTGCCGGCTTGAAGGTCATCGAACAACTGCCGGAAGCAACGATGTTGCGCATCGAGACCGCCAGCGGCAAGCGCGAGGTCTACAGCCTGCTGCGCAATCGCGCGCACAGCAACGTGGCGTTCCTGTTGGGCGAGTCGCTGCGCTATCAGCCGGGGCTCGACACCTTGACCATTTATCCTGGGGTACTCAGCAGTTATCCGAACTTCATGTTCAATATTCCGGCCGATCAGGTACCCGCGTTTGTTGACGCCATGGAGCATGCCAAGGACGCCGACCGCTTCGAGAAAATCGTCGAACGCTGGGGGATTCGTCGCAGTCATCCGCAATTCTGGTTCTATTTTCACGACCTGAGTCAGTACATGCACGAAACCGAGCCGGTGGAAGAGGGCGTACTGGACATGAACCGCTACGAGAATCTTTGATCGTTTGAGTGGGACCTGCTGTCCCAATACCTGGCGACACCGCGAAACTATTGTAGGAGTGAGCCTGCTCGCGATCGCGGTGTGTCAGGCGCATCACATGTTGATCGGGCTGACGCCATCGCGAGCAGGCTCACTCCTACAAGGTATCGGCGGTGGTTTCGAGCGATCTGGTCAGGAGCGGTCAATGTTGATTTCAGTGCAAGCCCTGCGTGCACTTGCCGCCTGGACGGTGGTTTGCCACCACTTCATGCAGATTTTCTTCGACTTCAAGGCACGTGGACCGCTGGGGCAGTTGTTCATCGACAAAGGCGCGGTGGGGGTCGATATCTTCTTCGTCATCAGCGGCCTGGTGATTTTCCTCTCCACTGAGGGCAAGTCGCTGCCGCCGACGCGGTTTCTGCTGTACCGGCTGTTTCGCATCGTCCCGGCGTATTGGCTGTACACGTTGCTGATGGCGTTGCTGGTGGTGTTCGCTCAGCCGCTGTTGCCGGATCAGTCGTTGGACTGGAACCATCTGCTCCTGTCGCTGCTCTTCATTCCGACCGAAAATCCCGGTGGCTACGGCATTTATCCAACGCTCAATGTCGGCTGGACGCTCAATTACGAAATGCTCTTCTACGTGCTGTTCGCCTGGGCTCTGCTGTTTCGCCTGGAAGTGCGGCTGCTGGTGGTCGCGGCGTTGCTGTTCGCGGTCAGTCAGGCGTGGACCGGGTTTGGCTGGATCAGCGCGTTCTATCGCTCGGATATCGTCTATGAGTTTTTGCTGGGGATCGCCATCGGCATGCTCTACCGCCGTGGCTGGATCGGTGCCGGCCTATGGCTGCCGTTGCTGGGAATCGGCGCGGCGTTGCTGGCCATTTATCACCTCGCGCCGGCGCCAAGGCTATTGAACTGGGGCGTGCCGAGCGCGGTGCT
Source organism: Pseudomonas sp. LF-5 (assembly GCF_037626295.1). Classification (NCBI taxonomy): domain Bacteria; kingdom Pseudomonadati; phylum Pseudomonadota; class Gammaproteobacteria; order Pseudomonadales; family Pseudomonadaceae; genus Pseudomonas; species Pseudomonas sp. LF-5. Next base: position 1,087,439 of record NZ_JARKMT010000001.1, on the reverse strand, counting down.
GGTGCTGTCGTGCATGGCGCTGGAGCGTTATGTCGAGCGCAGCCGAGTGCTCAAGCTGCTGGGCGACTGCTCCTATTCGGTGTACCTGATGCATGTGCTGGTGCTGTCGGCCGGTGGTTTCCTCGCGCAGCGCTACGGTATCAACCCTTATTTGATGTTTGGCGTCTGTGTACTGGCCATCGGCGTCGGTTCGTGGCTGAGCTACGAATGGGTGGAAAAACGCAGTTATCGCTGGCTCAAGGCGCGAGTGGACGACGAGCCGGTCGAGAATCTTTCCCGACAAAAATACTAGGACTTTGTCCGGCGCAACGATTGGCGTAAACTGCGCCCAAGCCTGCGAGGAGTTTCCATGACCGCTATTACCATTACCGACGCCGCCCACGATTACCTGGCTGATCTGCTGTCCAAGCAGAACACCCCGGGCATCGGCATCCGCGTCTTCATCACCCAGCCTGGCACCCAGTACGCCGAAACCTGCATTGCCTACTGCAAGCCGGGCGAAGAAAAACCCGAAGACACCGCGCTGGGGCTGAAAAGCTTCACCGCTTACATTGATTCGTTCAGCGAAGCGTTTCTCGACGACGCCGTTGTCGACTACGCCACCGACCGTATGGGCGGCCAGTTGACCATCAAGGCGCCAAACGCCAAAGTGCCGATGGTCAACGCCGACAGTCCGGTCAACGAGCGGATCAACTACTACCTGCAGACCGAAATCAACCCGGGGCTGGCCAGCCACGGCGGTCAGGTCAGCCTGATCGATGTGGTTGAGGATGGCATTGCCGTGCTGCAGTTTGGCGGCGGTTGCCAGGGCTGCGGCCAGGCGGACGTCACCCTCAAGGAAGGCATCGAGCGCACCTTGCTTGAGCGCATTCCTGAGCTGAAAGGTGTTCGCGACGTGACCGACCACACGCAGAAAGAAAACGCCTACTACTAATTAAGGTGTTCACTGCGGACATGAAAAACGGCGCCCCGTGAGCGCCGTTTTTTTATGCACTTGATTAATGAGTGCCTGTTTATTGTGTGGTGAGGGGATTTATCCCCGATGGGTTGCGTAGCAGCCCCAGAAAAGGAACTGCTGCGCAGTTCATCGGGGATAAATCCCCTCGCCACAGGTTGTACCCAATCCCATATGATTCAGGGCCTGTACAGGTGCGCATGCCCTGCGCGATACAACGATGACTCGCTAAACACCTCACTGCCCAACACCCGTCCAACCAGAATCAGCGCCGTACGCCGAAACCCTTTGGCTGCAACCTTCCCGGCAATATCCGCCAGCGTCCCCACCACCCAGTCCTGATCCGGCCACGTCGCCCGGTGAATCACCGCAATCGGGCAATCCGCGCCGTAGTGCGGCAGCAGCTCCACGAGGATTTTCTCCAGATGATTGACCCCCAGATGAATCGCCATGGTCGCGCCATGCTGCGCCAGACTGGCGAGTTCTTCGCCCGCCGGCATCGCGGTTTTGTCGGCATAACGGGTCAGAATCACGCTCTGCGACACATCCGGCAGAGTCAGTTCGGCGCCTAACAACGCCGCACACGCCGCTGTTGCCGTCACGCCGGGGATGATCTCGAACGGAATGTTCAGCTCACGCAGATGGCGAATTTGCTCGCCGATCGCGCCGTACAGGCTCGGATCGCCCGAATGCACGCGCGCCACATCCTCACCGTTGGCATGGGCGACCTTGATCAATTCAATGATCTGCTCCAGATGCAATTCGGCGCTGTTGACCACGGTCTCGGCCTGATGCCCCTCCAGCACCGCCGCCGGGACCAGCGAGCCTGCATAGATGATCACCGGGCAGCGACGGATCAGCCGCTGGCCTTTGACGGTGATCAATTCCGGGTCGCCGGGGCCGGCGCCGATGAAGTAGACGGTCATCGTGGAATCCTTTGAAAACAGCCGCAGCAACCCTTCAGATGAAGATTGCTCATGATCGAGGGCAGGGATTATCGGGGGTTTACGCAGCGCCGGCCAAGGCCAACGTCGCCTGGGCGTATTTTTGACGGGAAATCAGCAGCTTTGCCGGGGCCTGAATCAGTTGTTCGGCCAGGGCCAGGGCGGCACTTTCCGCCACGCCGTAACAACCGGTTCGCTCGTAGGCGATCTGCGAGTGGTGACTGAGCCGTTGCTGATAACCGGCCAGTTCTGCGCTGCTGAAGTACAGCAACGGCAGAGCCAGTTGTGCGGCAAGTTCCTGCAAACCCGGTTCATCACGCTTGAGGTCGATACTGGCCAGGGCCTTGACTGCCTCAAGTTCAATGCGATGGGCCTGCAAGGCCTGATCGAGTAACGCGCGCAGCGTGCTGGCCGGGCAGCCACGCTGGCAGCCCAGGCCGACCACAAAGGTCGACGCTGCGCGGTCATTCATCATACGTGGTAGTGACCATTGCTTTTGCGGAGGAACAACCACGCGCTGATCAGGCCCAGGGCCAGCCAGAACGCCACGTTGGTCAACTGCGAAGCGATTTTGAACTGGGCTTCAAGTGCTTCAGGGGCGAGCATGGAATGCACTTCCGGTTGTGGCGCGCCAATCACATGGGGCACCGCAAGGATCGCTACCCCGAGGATCTTCATCACCCATGGACGGCTGAAGGCGATCAGCGCGAGGCCGACGGCCGTGGACGCAGCGGTACCGATCCACCACAGCTGCCGCGAGGCCAGATCGGCGGCAGCGGTGCCCGGCAATTCAGGCGGCAGGCCCAGCGTCGGGGCGAGCACGAAGGTGGCGTAACCAGCCAGGCCCCAGAGCAGGCCTTGCGAGGTTTTGGTCGGTGCACGCAGGGTGTACAGACCGGCGAGCATCAGCGCGAAACCGACCGCCACCACCAGATTGCCGCCGGTGGTCGAGGCCACACGCTGCCAGCCGTCTTCCGGCTCCCAGGCTTCGGCGTCGTGCGTGTGCGCCGCGGTGCCGGCAGCGTGTTCGTGGACCGCAACAGCCGGTTCGGCTTTTTCAAAGGTTTCAGCCTGCAGAATCAGTGGCGAAACCCAGAAGCTCTGCAGCAGCGTCAGGAGCAGGGCGGCCAGCAGCCCGGTAAAACCTGCGGTTTGCGCAATACGCTTGATCATGTCGGCAGGTCTCAGTGGCACGGGAACGCGGCGCTGTGGCGGGTATCGTGAGCGGCGTTGTGCACCGCTTCGATGTGCGAAAAACCGGCGAAGTAGACGAGGCCGGCACCGAGGATTGAGGCGAAGAACGCCGCGATCAGGCGTTGGCTCAGTGTGGCGGTGCTGGCGATTTTGTCTGTGTTGCTGGCGGTGCTGCTGATGATCGACATGGCGCTTCCCTCTGGAGTGTCAGCGGGTGAATAGAGCGCATGAAAACCCCTGCGAGTCAGGCACGCAGAGGTTCGAACAGCGCCCGCCCACCGCGGGTTGTCAGGTTCAGCGACGCAAATGCGCGCTGTGTGTTGCGGGCCGGTCTCCGGGCTCACGAGGGGTTGGCGTCAGGCCGACCTGTAAGCGTCACCTTCCCATGCCGCAGGGACACAGTGGATCTGACGCTTCGCTCGCTTACCGTTGCGGGGGCAGCACCGGACTGACATGGCTTTGAGTAAAGCACATGATTCACCGGTTTCCCGTTTCACCCTGTGAAGGGCACCCGTAACAAGTTGTGTAGGAGAGCATGTGGGGGGGAATTTAGTCAATTGAATGGGCATATCCAGTGCTGCGGGTGTTGCTGATTAGGTTTCCGCACTTACGGCGGTTCACTTTTTCCAGACGCCGGAATGCCGGCTCAGCGAAAAATAACCAAAAAGGCTGCCCCCGGCGTCAGTCTGCAAGAGCCTGGTCGGCTTTCAGGCCGCTATCGCTGGCAAGCCAGCTCCCACAGGGATTGAGGTCAGCGGGTAGACGTTGGTCGTCTGGCAGGCCGCCACCGCTGGCAAGCCAGCTCCCACAGAAAAGCAAAGGCAGCACACAGCCCACAGCCCACAGCCCTTGCTCCTCACCACTCAACACAATGAGCGTTAGCTCGAGTACCGCTTTTGATCTCAGCGCCCGTCGGCAGGCTGAGTGGAGGGATTTAGCCGGGGGTGGGAGCGTAGCGACCGTTTGGCGCAGCCAAACACATCGAGAGGAGGTGCAGCGAAGCAAACCGGAGGCGATGCCCCCCGGATGAATCCCGGAGCGAAGGGACCCGAGCCTAGGCGAGGGCCGAACGTCAGGGTAAAGCCTTTTTGGTTACTTTTTCGGCGTTTGGAAAAAGTGACCCGCCGTAAGGGCGGAACCCTAATCAGCAGCACCCGCAGAAACGAATACGCCCCCAATCCAAACATTGACCCATCCCCACACCATGCGTAGCCTTGCGCTTTCGAGGTTCTTCGGCACATGCCGAAGCTAAGAAGGGAACGCGGTCAAAGCCGCGGCTGCCCCCGCAACTGTGAACGGTGAAGTTCGCTGCCACGCCACTGCCAGCTCGATCAAAGAGCCAGCGGGAAGGCGCAGCGAATGCCAGGCCAAGCCTGAACGCCGTCAGCCAGGAGACCTGCCTCGTCACAGATTCTCACTACAACCGGGCGGGGTGATCCGGTGGCGAACGCTTCCGGCGCGCATGCGCGTTGCCGGTTCTCGTCCCGTATGCCCGCCGCTTTGCCAAAGGGCATACCGATGAAAACACTGGCCAAACTCCCCGTCACCATCGTTACCGGCTTCCTCGGTTCGGGCAAAACCACGCTGCTGCGGCACATGCTCGACAACGCCCAGGGCCGTCGTATCGCGGTGATCGTCAACGAGTTTGGTGAGTTGGGCATCGACGGCGAAATCCTCAAGCAATGCACCATCGGTTGCACCGAAGAAGAAGCCACCGGCCGGGTCTACGAACTGGCCAATGGCTGCCTGTGCTGCACCGTTCAGGAAGAGTTCTTCCCGGTGATGCGCGAACTGGTAGCCCGTCGCGGCGATCTCGACCATATCCTCATCGAAACTTCCGGGCTGGCCCTGCCAAAACCGCTGGTGCAGGCTTTCCAGTGGCCGGAAATCCGCAGCGCCTGCACTGTTGATGCGGTGATCACCGTGGTCGACAGCCCGGCCGTGGCCGCCGGCACTTTCGCTGCGTTCCCGGATCAGGTCGATGCCCAGCGCAAACTCGATCCGAACCTCGATCATGAATCGCCGCTGCACGAACTGTTCGCCGATCAACTGGCCAGCGCTGACCTCGTCATTCTGAACAAATCCGACCAGACCAGCCCTGAAGATCTGGCGCGTGTACGCGCTGAAGTCGCCGAAGAACTGCCGCCGGCGGTGAAAATCATCGAAGCGAGCAACGGTCGTCTGCCGCTGGACGTGCTGATCGGCCTCGGCGCCGGTTCCGAAGAACACATCGACAGCCGCCACAGCCATCATGATCACCACCATGGTGAAGGCGATGACGACCATGATCACGACGCCTTCGATTCGATCTCCATCGAACTGCCGCAAGCCGACGAAAGCCTGCTGCTCGACGCCCTGACGCAACTGGTGGTCAAGCACGGCATCCTGCGTGTCAAAGGTTTCGCCGCCATTCCGAACAAGCCAATGCGCCTGCTGATTCAAGGCGTGGGCACGCGTTTCGACAAGCATTTCGACCGTCAGTGGGGCGCCGATGAAGCGCGCGTCACCCGTCTGGTGCTGATCGGTCAGGAACTCGACGCCGCACAACTCGAAGCGCAACTGCGCGCCGCGCTCAGCGTTTAAACCATGCACCTGCTCAGGACCCAGCCCGGCGGTTTCGTGTCGGATGACAACATCGCCGACCTTGGCCAAACCCCCGCCGAACTGGTGATCCTGTGCAGCGGCGATTCCAGCCTGGCGCTGCTCGCCGAAGCCGCGCAGCAGTTGCCCGAGGATTACCCGAGCCTGCGTCTGGCCAACCCGATGCAGGTGCAGAATCACGCGTCGGTCGATCTGTATGTCGACGAGGTGTTACGCCACGCCAAGGTGATTTTGATCTCGCTGCACGGGGGCATCGCTTATTGGCGCTACGGCGTCGAGCGGTTGGTCGAGCTGTCGGAGCGCGGCGTGCAGGTGATTCTGGTACCGGGCGATGATCGCCCCGACCCGGAGCTCAGTGACCTGAGCACCGTGCCCGCCGAAGATCGCGACCGCCTCTGGCAGTTCCTGCGTCAGGGTGGCCTGGGCAATGCGCTGGATTTCTTTCATTGCCTGGCCAACCGCTGGCTCGCCCGTGATTACCCGTGGGGCGAGCCGCAAGCCTTGCCGCGTACGGCGATTTATCACCCGGACAAAACCAGCGCCGCACTGGCTGACTGGCAAGCCGACTGGCAGGCGGAATGCCCGGTGGCGGCGGTGTTGTTTTATCGCTCGCATTTGCAGGCGGCCAACACCGCGTTCATCGACGTGTTCTGCCAGCGCTTGCAGGCGGCGGGGCTCAATCCGCTGCCGATCGCCGTCGCCAGTCTGAAAGAGCCGGGCTGCCTGAGCGTGGTCGAGGATTGGCTGGATGAAGTCGAGGCAGGGGTCATTCTCAATACCACCGGTTTCGCCCAGTCCAGCCCGGAAGCCCCGCACCTGCGGCCGTTTCGCCGCAACATTGCGGTGATTCAGGCCATCTGCGCCCAGGACAACGAGCCCGGCTGGCGCGACAGCGAGCAGGGGCTGGGCCCGCGCGATCTGGCGATGCACATTGCCTTGCCGGAACTCGACGGACGCATCATCAGTCGGCCGATCAGCTTCAAGGATCTGGCCTGGCGCAGCGAGCGCAGCCAGTCCGATGTGGTCTGTTACCGTGCGCAGCCCGAACGCATGGATTTCGTCGCTGAGCTGGCGCGGCGCTGGATCGACCTCGCGCGGGTGCCGAATGCCGGTAAGCGCATCGCACTGGTTCTCGCCAATTACCCGACCCGTGACGGCCGCATCGGCAACGGTGTCGGTCTCGACACGCCGGCGGCGGCGCTGAACATCCTGCGTGCGTTGCAGGCTGAGGGATATCCGGTCGCGGCAGAGCTGCCGGGCAGCGGCACCGAGTTGATTCAGCAATTGCTCGGTGGCGTCAGCAACGATCTCGAGACGATTGATCTGCGCCCGTGCCAGCAAAGTCTGGCGATGGATGATTACCTGGCCCAGTTCAACGCACTGCCCGAGGCCAATCGCACGGCCGTGGCCGAGCGCTGGGGCGCGCCGCAAAACGATCCGATGTGCCGCGACGCACGCATGATGATCGCCGGTCTGCGCTTCGGTCTGACTTTTGTCGGCATTCAACCGGCGCGCGGCTATCAGGTCGATCCGAGCGCGGTGTATCACGACCCGGATCTGGTGCCGCCCCACGGCTATCTGGCGTTCTATTTCTGGTTGCGCAAGACCTACGGCGCCCACGCGGTGATCCACGTCGGCAAGCACGGTAACCTCGAATGGCTACCGGGCAAGGGCGTCGGCCTCTCGGAAAACTGCTGGCCGGACGCACTGCTCGGGCCGCTGCCGAACATCTATCCGTTTATCGTCAACGATCCGGGCGAGGGCGCCCAGGCCAAACGGCGCACGCAAGCGGTGATCATCGACCACCTGATGCCGCCGCTGACCCGCGCCGAAACCTACGGCCCGCTGCGTAATCTGGAGCTGCTGGCCGATGAGTATTACGAAGCGCAACTGCTCGATCCGCGCCGCGCCCGGGAGCTACAGCGCGACATTCTGCAACTGGTGCGCGATACGCAGATCGACCGCGAACTGCAACTCGATGCCGCGCTGGACAGCGATGCCGACGCAGCGATCTGGTTGCCGCGCCTCGATACGTATCTGTGTGATCTGAAGGAGTCGCAGATCCGCGACGGTCTGCACATTTTTGGCGAGTCGCCGACCGGGCGTTTGCGCATTGATACGTTGCTCGCGCTGCTACGGATTCCACGAGGCGACGGCAAAGGCGCGCAATCAAGCCTGTTGCGAGCACTCGCCAAAGCGTTCGAACTCGGATTCGATCCACTCGATTGTGCGCTGGCCGATCCATGGACAGGCCCGCGTCCCGAGGCGCTGCAATCGCAAAGCGAAGAAGTCTGGCGCACTGCCGGCGACACCCGCGAACGCCTCGAACTGTTTGCTTCGGACCTGATCTCCCAAACACTACAAATCCCCTTTAGGAGTGAGCCTGCTCGCGATGGCGGTGTGTCAGCCAACATTGAGTCCACTGACACACTGCTATCGCAAGCAGGCTCACTCCTGCAAGGACCGCGTTGGGCGGAGGTCAGTGCAATCATCGACCATCTGCGCGAAGTCGTCGCCCCACGCCTCGATGCCTGCGGCCCCGCAGAAATGCGCGGCCTGCTCGACGCCCTCAGCGGTCGCTTCGTCCCCGCTGGCCCCAGCGGCGCGCCCAGCCGTGGCCGTCTCGACGTGTTGCCCACCGGACGCAACTTCTACTCGGTGGACGTGCGCAACCTGCCGACCACCACCGCGTGGCGCATCGGTTTCCAGTCGGCCACATTGATTCTCGAGCGGCACCTGCAGGATCACGGTGATCACCTGCGTCAGCTCGGCCTGTCGGTGTGGGGCACCGCGACCATGCGCACCGGCGGTGATGACATTGCTCAGGCCATGGCCCTGATGGGCGTGCGTCCGGTGTGGGCCACCGGCAGTCAACGGGTGGATGATTTCGAGATTCTGCCGCTGAGCCTGCTCGATCGTCCGCGAGTCGATGTGACGCTGCGGGTATCGGGTTTCTTCCGCGATGCCTTTGCCAACCTGATCCGCCTGTTCGACGCCGCCGTGCAAGCCGTGGCGGCGCTGGACGAACCGGACGATCTCAATCCGCTGGCTGCCAGGGTGCGTGCCGAACGCGAAGCCTTGCTGCAATCGGGCCTCGACGAAGACACGGCGCGGCGTCAGGCCGGCTGGCGGATTTTCGGCGCCAAACCCGGTGCCTACGGGGCCGGTGTGCAAGGCGCGATTGATGGCCGTCTGTGGCAAACCCGCGAGGATCTCGCCGAGGTCTACTTGAATTGGGGCGCCTACGCCTATGGCGGTGCCGACGAAGGCACCGCCGCCCGCGAGCAATTCGTCCAGCGCCTGAGTCAGGTGCAGGCGGTGTTGCAGAATCAAGACAATCGCGAGCACGACCTGCTCGATTCCAACGATTATTACCAGTTCCAGGGTGGCATGCTCGCGGCGGTGGAAACCTTGCGTGGCGAAGCGGCGGTCAGTTACCACGGTGATCACAGTCAGCCGGACTTGCCAAAGATTCGCACCCTGAAAGAAGAGCTGAACCGGGTGATCCGCTCGCGGGCGGCGAATCCGAAGTGGATCGACGGGGTCAAGCGCCACGGCTATAAAGGCGCGTTTGAACTGGCGGCGACGGTCGATAACCTGTTCGCGTTCGACGCCACCACGCAATTGATTGATGATCACCAGTACGCATTGCTGGCCGATGCCTACCTGCTGGACCCGGCCACCCGGGATTTTGTTCGCGAGCATAACCCGCATGCGTTGCGCGACATGACCGAACGGATGCTGGAAGCGCAGCAGCGCGGGATGTGGCAGGAGCCTGGGGCTTATAAGGAAGCGCTGGAGAGTCTGCTGCTGGATATTGAGGAAGATATGTAACCGGCCAAAAGCTACCCTCAGCCCAGTCCTCTCCCGGGGGGAGAGGGAGCCGATTTGCGTTGCTGTCGAAGTCTGAGTTCGGCCCAACGTATCAGGTCGACGGAATTCGAAAGAACACCTGGGTCAGTTCCCTCTCCCCCTGGGAGAGGGCTAGGGTGAGGGCCTCCCCACTGACACACCACAACACCAAAGACCACGACAGAGAAACCCAAATGACCGACACCCCGCATTTTCCGCTCTCCGCCGTGGTCGGCGCCGATGACCTGAAACTTGCCCTGTGCCTGACCGCCATCGACCCGAAAATTGGCGGGGTGCTGATCGAAGGCCCGCGCGGCATGGCCAAATCCACCTTGGCGCGCGGTCTGGCGGATCTGCTTGCCAGCGGCCAGTTTGTCACCTTGCCGCTGGGCGCTACCGAAGAACGTCTGGTCGGCACCCTCGACCTTGACGCGGCCCTGAGCGAGGGCCGGGCGCAGTTTTCGCCCGGTGTGCTGGCCAAGGCAGATGGCGGCGTGCTCTACGTCGATGAGGTCAACCTGCTGCCGGATCATCTGGTCGACCTGCTGCTCGACGTCGCGGCCAGCGGCACCAACCTGATCGAGCGCGATGGCATTTCCCATCGGCATTCGGCGAAATTCGTACTGATCGGCACCATGAACCCCGAAGAGGGCGAACTGCGTCCACAATTGCTTGACCGCTTTGGTTTGAACGTTGCCCTCAGCGGCCACACGGCACCGACCGAGCGCGGACAGATCATTCGTCGGCGTCTGGATTTCGACAGCGATCCCCACGGGTTCTGTGCGCAGTGGGAAGCCGAACAACAACACCTGCGTGAACGCTGCGAAAACGCTCGAAGCCGCTTGAGCGAGATTCCGCTGGACGACGCCGCGCTGGCGCACATCACCGAGCGCTGTTTCGCTGCCGGTGTCGACGGTCTGCGCGCCGATCTGGTCTGGCTGCGTGCGGCCCGCGCCCATGCGGCCTGGCGTGGCGCGACGGCAATCGCCGTGCAAGACATCGACGCCGTTGCTGAATTTGCCCTGCGCCATCGGCGTCGCGAGCCCTCATCGTCCAGCCCTCAACAACCCGCGCAACCGCCGGCGCATTCTGCCGCCGACCTCAGCGAAGGGCAGGGCCAGTGGGGTGACATGCCGGCTCCGGCACTGGCCACTGGCGCCCGCCGCGAAGTGCCGAGCTGGCCAAAAAAGTAACCGGCATTCGTCCCCGATCCGACGCGGGGGCGAATGCCAGACCCCGCGCCGGACAACTCGACCACGGACGCCAGGGCAAGCGCCACGTCGCACGCAGCGGCCTGGTGAACTGGCCGGGCACGCTGCTCAACGGCCGGCCGCAGACACGGGAAGATCTGCAGTTCCAGTTGCGCACTCGCTGCGCCCATGAACTGTGGCTGGTGATCGTCGATGCCTCGGCCTCGACGCGTCGGCATCAGGCCTTGAGCGATGCCAAGGGCTTGCTCGCGCAACTGTTCGATGATGCCTATCGACAGCGCGCGCGTCTGGCGTTGCTGACCGCCAGTGGCAGCGCGCCGACCTGGCAGGTGCAGGGCCTGAAGGCATCGAGTGGTCTGCGATCCTGGCTGGAGGCGCTGGGCGCGGGCGGCGGGACACCGTTGCTGGCCGCACTGATGCAGGCACAGCAGTGGCTGGTGCAGCGCAAAAAGCGTTTTGCTGCCGAGCAGCAGCGATTGCTGGTGGTAACGGACGGGCGCTTGAAAGCCTTGCCACCGATACCGTCGCTGGAGTGTCCGGGCTTGTTGATCGACATTGAACGTGGGCCGATTCGCTTGGGCCGGTCCAGGCAGTTGGCAGCGGCGCTGGAACTGGATTATCGGCATATCGACGATGTGTGATGCCTGGGTGGGGCTCTTCGCGAGCAAGCCCGCTCACACGGAATTTGTGTCGAACAGTGGGAAAGCTCTGGGAGCGGGCTTGCCCGCGAAGGCATCGCCTCGGTCTCAAATCTGCCTCACAAACCCCGCATCGCTGCTCTATGCTGCACCTCAGCCCCAATCACAAGGAGTGAATCATGCGGGTACTGGTCGCCAATCCTCAGGACGATTTTCGCGTCAAAGCCTACGCCGGCACCAACGGCGTCCTGCTCGCCATGGACCTGGCCGAGCCACGGCGCAAAGGCCTGCTCGGCTTCGCCATCGAAAAGCAGCAGGGCGACAAGCCCTGGCTATTCCTGTTCAACAGCCTGACGTTTCCCGGCAAGGCTCACACCTTCGCGCAATATCACGCCACGCCCAGCGATAAAGCGCCCCTGCAGAAATTCCGCTGGGCCGATTACGCGGTCAATCCGGGCACGACGATGCATTATCGGGTGCATCTGGCTTACGGTACGGCGGACGCGCCACAACTGGGCGAAGCGCTGGAGTTGAGCATCACCAGCGATGACGGCCACCCGGCCAGCCAGAGCGTGATCTTCAACCGCGCCGTGGCCGCCAGTCAGGCCTTTCAGCGCAAGTTTCCCGATCTGGATGCGCAGATCAGCGCCAATAGGAACCTGCCGATCGAAGCGTGGCCCGACGCGGCGCGTCTGTGGCTGGAGAACGGCCTGCTGGAGCGATTGCTCGGGTACATCGAGCGCGCAGTGGACGCCCGGTGGGCGCTGGATATCGCGATCTACGAGTATCAGTTGCAGGCGATAGTCGAAGCGGTGAATGCGGCGTTCGCCCGAGGCGTTCAAGTGCGCGTGCTGTATCACGCCCGCGCGGACGACCCCGATACGACCCTGAACGAAACCAGCCTCGCGCAGTTGCCGGCGTCGAGCAAGCGCGGCCGGGTCACTCACAATATCTTTCATGACAAGTTCATTGTCCTCAGTCGTGTCGATGATGCCGGGCAGCGTCAACCGCAAGCCGTGCTGTGTGGCAGCACCAACTTCACCGCCAATGGCGTGTATCGCCAGGCCAACGTGGTGCACACGCTTGACGACGTGACGATTGCCACGCGGTATCTGCAAACTTTCGAAGAGGTCTGGGCGAACCCCGCCAATGTCGGCGCAACACGCACCTGGATCACTGAACACAACCCGATGGACCCTGCGCAGCCGCTGTTCGCCGGGTTCTCGCCACGCAGCGGCGGTGCCGATCTGCGTGAGTTCGTCGAGATCATCGGGGCGGCCAAAAAGGATGTGCTGTTCGTTACGGCGTTTACCTTGCCGGAAGCGATTCTCAATGCACTGCTCGGCAAGCCCCATGACGACATCCTCCGTTACGGCTTGCAGAACACCGCCAGCAGCATCACCGGATTTCATGCCGACCGTACCGCCGAATTCGCCGCCACTGCCTTGCTCAACACTGGCCTGGAAGGCTGGCTGAAGGAAAACATGAAAGGCCAGAAAGGCAACCTGCTGGTGCACACCAAAGCGGTGGTCACCGATTTCACGACGGATGCACCGACCATCATCAGCGGTAGCCATAACTTCAGCGCTTCGGCGAGTAACGGCAACGACGAGAACTTTCTGATCATTCGCGGCGACACTGACCTGGCTGACCGCTACGGCCTGGAACTGCTGCGGTTCTACGAGCATTACCGGTTTCGTTATTTCGCGAAAAAACTGGAGCTGAAGCAGGTGAGTCCGTTGGCGGTGGATGACCGTTGGACCAACGATTATTACGTGGAGGGGGATTTGCGGCAGTTGTCGCGGTTGCGTTTTGCCGGGCGCTAGCGAAACAGAGCAGATCAATTAAATTCGAATAACCGAATTTTTCCCGGGTTGCTCATGCAATTGGAGTGCGTCATGAAAAACAAAGACGATGAATTGATAAGGCGTGGCGCTGATGGGGGCGCATCGGATAGCTCGACGGATCCCCGACCGATTCCATTTACGACCTCATCGTTGTCGTATTCTGATCTTATGGAAGAACAGAAAAGAAGAATAAATTCCGACGAAAAAAACACATTGCGGCAGCGCTCCAAGCAAGCCAAGACGATCCCGCAAGGTCCGCCATTTCCATTGCCTGATGCGGCAGCAGTGTTCGAGGATTTTGAGAAGAACCCGAGAAAGCCAATCATCACTCCCATAGCAATAACTCAAAACGATGACCCTTGGGCAAATGATTTGGACGATCGCCTAGGTGCCAACGATGAAGCTAAAGCTTTTGCACGCCTTGCCGTCGCCAAGGATTTCACTCCTCCACTAGCCATTGGATTGTTTGGCAACTGGGGTAGCGGAAAGTCATTTTTCATGCGGCTGATCTATCAGCACATCGAGCGTTTGATTCAGGGAGAGCCGAGCGCCCAAGCGCCCGAAGCGGGTTCTAAGGCGTTCCATACGGATGTCGTACAGATTCGATTCAATGCGTGGCACTACGCAGAGACCAATCTATGGGCGAGTCTGGTCAGCCATTTATTCATTGAACTCGATCGCTGGTACACGAAACACAATCCGGGAGCGCGAGACCCTTTGCTTGAGCATTTATCAACTTCTCGAATGTTGACGCTGGATGCTGCCAAGGAGCTGGTTCGGCGCCGCCGCGACCAGCGCGCTGCAGCCGAACAACTGCTCAAGGCTCGTAAAGAGTTGGAAGATGCTCACGCAAAAGCTGTTTCTTCGCCCTCGACCTATCTTAAAACTCTGAACCAAATATTTGCCGCCGAGAATCAAGACAAGGAGGTTCAAACTGCAAAAGAGGATATGACGAACGCCGTCAAGTCGCTTGGAATCGACACATTGGCCGTGAACGTCAAAGACTTTCAGGAGGTATCCAATGCCCTGCGAAGCGAGATCGGAAAGGCGAAGTTACTTGCCAGCGGTTACAAGTCGCAACTGCTGAATTGGTGGAGCGTGGGCGCTTTCATTGGGCTCATGCTGGCATTGCCATGGATCGCGACAGGACTGACTGTGCTAAAAAACCAGCTTCCTTCGCTGGGCGGTCTGCATGAAGATCTGATCCTTTTGAGTGTTGTAGTGACAGCGGTCACTGCGCGCCTGCGTTGCGTCTGGGGCAAGGTTCGCGGCGCACTGGAAAAATTGGAGTCCGGCAAGAAAGTACTGGATGACGTCATCAACAGTCAGCTTGCCAAGGAGCAAGGTACATTTGAGGTGGCAAGCCAAGAACTCGCAAGGATGAATGCATCCGTCGATGAGGCCAAGGCTTTGGTTCAAGTCACCAGCGAACAATTGGCTCACGCAACACACGATTTTTCTCAGGGAACCGGTGCTGGGCGTTTGAAGAAGTTCGTTCGCGCTCGTGCGACTGATGGTGAGTATGCGCAACACCTTGGGTTGATTGCCACTGTACGCAAGGACTTCGAAGAGCTGGCGTTCAATGTGGCCGAAACGGGCAGTCTTCGCGAGTCAGTCGAGGCAGAGCGAGAGGCATTCGTGGCGAAGATGGAGAAATTTCTGGAAGCCAATAGCGAACTTCTGGATGAGGGTGACATAGCGAAGTTGCGCGCCGCTGCAACACAGCCACCCACTGAGGTTCGATCATTCAAGCGTATTGCACTGTACATCGACGATCTGGATCGTTGCCCACCTGATAAGGTCGTCGAAGTCTTGCAGGCCGTGCATTTGCTGCTTACGTTTCCGTTATTTGTAGTGATGGTTGCTGTGGATGTGCGTTGGGTACGTCAGGCTTTGCTCGAACATTACCCGAACCTGATGGCTGCAAATGAAGAGCAGCCTCAGACCGCCTCGGTGTCAGATTACTTGGAGAAAATCTTCCAAATACCCTATTGGATGCGGCCAATGGACAGTGCATCGAGTGAGCAGTTTTTGCAGAGTCAGCTGGAAAGAATCAAGAGTGCTGGCTCGGTGGAGGGCGTTGTTCCGGTTCTTGATGAGCATTCTGCGGTTGAGGTCGTCAATGTCGAAGGTACCACGCCAGAACCGATGCGCCTCACCGAAGGCGAGACGCAAGCGATGCAAAAACTGGCGCGTTTCATGGGCGCATCGCCTCGACGTGCTCTGCGATTCCTGAATGTCTATCGCTTGATCAAAGTCAGCCTCAAGCCCGACGATTTAAAGGTTTTGGAGGACGGAGAGTACAAGGCACTGCTCACACTTTTGGCGATTGCAATGGCGACCCCGCGGTGTTTTTCGAACTTGCTTCATTCCGTTAATGAGAGGTCAGATAGTTTTGAGATGAAAGCGATCAAAACACTTATCACGGCCAAGCAATATGAAGATAGTTTGGCTGAATACAAACGGCTTGAAGAAATATTGAAGATATATGACGACTTGGTCTTGAAGCAGCGGGTTGGAGCGAGCCATAGGGTGAAAAATTACACTGCAATTATCCAGCGCTACTCGTTTGATGGCTAAGACAATCAGGTAATGCTGGCGGTACTGACTTGCAGCGTGAGTGAGGTACAACTGGTCGCGGATCCATCAGGAGTGCTGACGCCTCGGGATGAGCTGCGCGACCCGCTGCGCCCAGCAGGCTGTCGTCTCTCTTGAAGAACTCAAAACGGTGCTGTCGGACGCCGCTCCTGGCGAATTCAGTGAGGAGGAACTGTTAGCGGGGCTATTGCGCAAGGTTGAGCAGATTAAGCCACGCAGAAGCACTTGGCGCAGATCAAAACACATTTGCTGGAGGTGATTGACGGTATTCACTCGCGGCCAGAAGGCATAAGTTGCTTGACGAATACCAAGCGTGTGCTGTCGTCGCTTAACTCGCAAGGATGAAACAAAGCCAATGGTGTACAGATTTTGAAATGATTTTGCGCTGTAGGAATTGTCGCCAGAGCCTGTACGCTCCAAGGCCATTTTTCATTCAGGATTTGCATGAACACCCTCTCGGAGCCTCCCAGTCGTAGCTTCTCCTCGCGCCGTGGCGCGGTCTTGACGCACTCGCAGCATCCGGTTTTCCGACTCCCGACTATTGTTGACAACGCGGCTGCAGAGCCTTCGCGTTGCGCTTTGTCGTGTCCGGCAGCCTGAATTCACTGAAGAGAGATCGAGACATTTTATGGAATGGTTAGCGGATCCCACGGCCTGGTTAGGCTTGTTGACTCTGATCGTGCTGGAACTGGTACTGGGTATCGACAACCTGGTGTTCATCGCAATTCTTGCGGACAAGTTGCCGCCGCATCAGCGTGACCGCGCGCGGATCATCGGTTTGTCCCTGGCGCTGATCATGCGTCTGGGCCTGCTGGCGAGTATTTCCTGGTTGGTGACCCTGACGCAGCCTTTATTCGAAGTGTTCGGCAAGAGCTTCTCCGGCCGTGACCTGATCATGTTGTTCGGCGGCGTGTTCCTGTTGTTCAAGGCGACGATGGAGCTGCATGAACGGCTGGAAGGCCATGTCGGCGAGCGCTCGACCAACACGGCGTATGCGTTGTTCTGGCCCATCGTCGCGCAGATCGTGGTGCTGGATGCGGTGTTCTCGCTGGATGCGGTGATTACCGCCGTGGGCATGGTCGATGAACTGGCCGTGATGATGATTGCGGTGATCATTTCGATCGGCCTGATGATCGTCGCGAGCAAGCCGCTGACACGCTTCGTCAACGCCCACCCGACGGTGATCATGCTGTGTCTGGGCTTCCTGATGATGATCGGCTTCGCCCTGACCGCTGAGGGTCTGGGTTTCCACATCCCGAAAGGTTACTTGTACGCCGCTATTGGTTTCTCGATCTTGATCGAGGTGTTCAACCAGGTTGCCCGCGCCCGGCGCAAGCGTTCGATGCAGGGCCTGCGCCCCATGCGTGAGCGCACTGCACACGCGGTGATGCGCTTGCTCGGCGGGCGCAAGCTGGCGGTCGAGGAGGTCGGCGAAGAGATTTCCGACCTGCTGGATAACGGTGATGTGCCAAGCGCGGAGCTGTTCGACCGTCGCGAACGGGTGATGATCAGCGGCGTCCTGCAACTGGCCGAGCGGCCGATCCGTGGCTTGATGACCGTGCGTGCCGACGTCGACACCATCGACCTTGCCGATGACGCTGAGGCGATTCGTACAAAGTTGATGCATTCGTCCTATTCGCGCCTGCCGTTGATTCGCAACGGTGCGGTGGATGAACCGCTGGGGTTCGTGCACAAGAAGGAACTGCTCAAGGAGTACCTGGCCGGCAACGAGCCGAACCTGGAACATCTGGTGCGCAAGTCCATCAACCTGCTCGACAGCTATTCGATCCTCAATGCGCTGGAACAAATGCGTGCGGCTTCGACCCACATCGCCTTTGTGGTCAACGAGTTCGGCGACTTTGTCGGTGTGTTGACCATGACCGACATCCTTGAGTCGATTGCCGGCGAGTTGCCTGATGCCAGCGAAGTCGAGGGACCGGACGTGATCGAAGAGCGGGGCGGGTTTGTGGTCAGCGGTGCGTTGAATCTGGCGCGCGTGCGCCAGCTCACTGGTTTCTGCGCTGCGCCTACCGAGGATTACCAGACACTGGCGGGGTTGGTGATGAGCCTGCTGGATCGGTTGCCGATCATTGGTGATCGACTGGAATACGACGCCTGGCAAATGACCGTGGAAGCGGTTGAAGAGCGGCGGGTGACGCGGGTGTTGCTGACGCGTCACCCGATCTGAACCATCGTTGTAAGTGCAGGAGCTGCCGCAGCCCGTGGCAGCTCCTGCACCGATGACGGTGTGAGTGAAATCCGCTGCATCACACCGCCCCTGTGGGAGCGGGCTCGCCCGCGAAAGCGATTCGTCCGACGCAACAACGCTGCGGGAAAAATACCCAGCGATCCAGCCTTCCATCGTTAACGCTTCACGGCACCTTCAGGAAAAGTTCCACCGTGGTGCACGCGTGATCGTGCGCAGTGTGCGCAGCGTCTGGCGCAACCAGGCCAGGTCATGCGGGCGTTTGCGCGCAGGGGCAGGAGCCTTGATCTTGCCGATGTGCTGGGCGAAGTCCTGTGCCAGCGTTTCTTCGGTGCCGATGCCTTTGAGCCGCTTCAGCAGTTTGCCGTCCTTGTAGAACAGCACCGTAGGCGTGCCGGTAACCAGTGGATGGCGCGGCGATTGACTGGTGTTGAGCATGTAAATGTTTGCCCGGAGCCGATACGGTTCGGCTACCTCACGAAACACCGGCCCGGCCCACTCGCAGGCGGGGCAGTGTTCATTGGCGAAATACAGAATCACCGGGCGCCAGGTTTTCAGGGCTTTGCGGTAAGTGGGCGGTAGTTCGGCGAAAGGGATGTTCACACTCATGACGGTCTCCTTGTCGGGTGCTGCGTTGTCTGTCGACCGTAAGCCAGACTGACCCTTCCGGCTACTGTCAGAGCTGACAGGTGCACATTGTGTTTTTTTGTGCAGGCCGCCCCGAAATGTGGCCCGAATACCCTCTATGTGTGGCCAACGGTAGCGTGTCCTCATGGCCCCGCGCGTAACACTGCACCGAGCCTTATCTGCATCCCTTTGATTTTGCAGATCTTTCAAACCATTACAGATTCCCCACCGATCCTGTGGCACACTTTCTGCTGTCTATTCCGTAGTAACAAACCGAGTTCCGGTATAGCGGAATAAACAACCTCTGGAGTGCTTGCCATGCATCGCCGACCTTCCTTGTTCAAAGCGTGTGTTTTTGTTCTCGCGGCTTCGTCCGCTGTCATGGGTATGGCCCAGGCAGCCGACAGCAAGCTCGACAGTGTGCTGGCCCGTGGAAAACTGATTGTCGGTACTGGCAGCACGAATGCGCCGTGGCACTTTCAAGGTGCAGACGGCAAGTTGCAGGGCTTTGATATCGACATCGCCCGGATTGTGGCCAAGGGGCTGTTCAATGATCCGGGCAAGGTCGAATTCGTGGTGCAATCGTCGGATGCGCGGATTCCCAATCTGCTGACCGACAAGGTCGACATGAGCTGCCAGTTCATCACCGTGACCGCCAGCCGCGCTCAACAGGTGGCGTTCACCCTGCCGTACTACCGCGAGGGTGTCGGCCTGCTGTTGCCGGCCAACAGCAAGTACAAGGAAATCGAAGACCTGCAGGCCGCCGGCGACAGCGTCACCGTGGCCGTGTTGCAAAACGTCTATGCCGAAGAACTGGTGCATCAGGCGCTGCCCAAAGCCAAGGTCGATCAGTACGACAGCGTTGACCTGATGTATCAGGCGGTGAACTCCGGTCGCGCCGACGCGGCCGCCACCGACCAGTCTTCGGTCAAATACCTGATGGTGCAGAACCCGGGTCGCTACCGCAGCCCGACCTACGCTTGGAGCCCGCAGACTTACGCATGCGCAGTGAAGCGCGGCGATCAGGACTGGCTGAACTTCGTCAACACGGCGTTGCATGAAGCCATGACCGGTGTCGAATTCCCGACTTACGCGGCGTCGTTCAAACAATGGTTCGGTGTCGATCTACCGTCGCCGGCCATCGGTTTCCCCGTCGAATTCAAATGATCCCGTGAGAGCGGGGCGCCTGCATCGCCCCGCTCAAGGTACTGCTGACCATGAACTATCAGTTGAACTTTGCCGCCGTGTGGCGCGATTTCGACACCTTGCTGGCGGGGCTCGGTCTGGGCCTTGAACTGGCGCTGGTGTCGATCGCCATCGGCTGCGTGATCGGCCTGCTGATGGCGTTTGCCTTGCTGTCGAAGCATCGCGCCTTGCGGGTACTGGCCTCGGTGTACGTCACGGTGGTGCGTAACACGCCGATTCTGGTGTTGATTCTGTTGATCTACTTTGCACTGCCGAGCCTGGGCATCCGTCTGGACAAGATCCCGTCGTTCATCATCACCCTGTCGCTGTATGCCGGGGCGTACCTGACCGAAGTGTTCCGTGGCGGTTTGCTGAGCATTCCCAAAGGGCAGCGCGAAGCGGGGCTGGCCATCGGTCTCGGTGAATGGCAGGTCAAGGCTTACGTGACGGTGCCGGTGATGCTGCGCAACGTCTTGCCGGCGCTGTCGAACAACTTCATCTCGCTGTTCAAGGACACCTCGCTGGCCGCTGCGATTGCAGTGCCGGAGCTGACCTATTACGCGCGCAAGATCAATGTCGAAAGCTACCGGGTGATCGAAACCTGGCTGGTGACCACGGCGTTGTATGTCGCGGCCTGTTACCTCATTGCCATGCTGCTGCGTTACCTGGAGCAGCGTCTGGCGATTCGCCGATAGGAGGCCGCGATGTACGAATCCCCGAGTTGGTTGCATGAGTTGTGGGTGGCGCGCGAGCCGTTGTGGCAAGGCTTCTTGACCAGTGTGCAGGTGTCGGCACTGGCGATTCTGCTCGGCACGATGGTCGGTGTGGTCGCGGGTCTGGTGCTGACCTACGGCAAATTCTGGATGCGCGCGCCGTTTCGTTTTTACGTCGACCTGATTCGCGGCACGCCGGTGTTTGTGCTGGTGCTGGCGTGCTTCTACATGGCGCCTGCACTGGGCTGGCAGATCAGCGCGTTTCAGGCCGGCGCCCTGGGCCTGACGCTGTTCTGCGGCTCGCACGTGGCCGAGATCGTTCGTGGCGCGTTACAAGCGTTGCCCCGTGGGCAGATGGAAGCGAGCAAGGCGATCGGCCTGACGTTCTACCAATCCCTCGGCTACGTGCTGTTGCCTCAGGCGCTGCGGCAGATCCTGCCGACCTGGGTCAACTCGTCCACCGAAATCGTCAAGGCCTCGACCTTGCTCTCGGTGATCGGCGTGGCCGAATTGTTGCTCAGTACTCAACAGATCATCGCCCGGAACTTCATGACCCTGGAGTTCTACCTGTTCGCCGGTTTTCTGTTCTTCGTCATCAACTACGGCATCGAATTACTCGGCCGGTACATTGAAAAGCGGGTGGTCCTGCCATGACTCAAGCTCAAGTTTCCTCACAGAATCAGGCGTTGCTGGACATTCGCGGCCTGCACAAACAATACGGTGCGGTGGAAGTGCTCAAAGGTGTCGATCTGAGCATGCAGCGCGGCAACGTCGTGACGTTGATCGGTTCCAGCGGGTCGGGCAAGACCACACTGTTGCGTTGCGTGAACATGCTCGAAGAGTTCCAGGGCGGGCAGATCCTGCTTGACGGCGAATCCATCGGCTACGACGAGGTCAACGGCAAACGCGTGCGGCATGCCGAGAAAGTCATCGCCCGCCATCGCGCAATGACTGGCATGGCGTTCCAGCAATTCAACCTGTTCCCGCATTTGACGGCGTTGCAGAACGTCACCCTGGGTCTGCTCAAGGTGAAGAAAATGCACAAGGACGAAGCCGTGGTGCTCGCCGAAAAATGGCTGGAACGCGTCGGCCTGCTGGAGCGGCGCAATCACTTTCCCGGGCAGTTGTCCGGCGGTCAGCAACAGCGCGTGGCGATTGCCCGGGCGATCGCGATGAACCCGAGCCTGATGCTGTTCGACGAAGTCACCTCGGCGCTGGACCCGGAGTTGGTCGGCGAAGTGCTGAACGTGATCAAGGGCCTGGCCGAAGACGGCATGACCATGTTGCTTGTGACCCACGAAATGCGTTTCGCCTTCGAGGTCTCGGACAAGATCGTGTTCATGAATCAGGGGCGGATCGAAGAGCAGGGGCCTCCCAAGGAACTGTTCGAACGCCCGCAATCGCCGCGTCTGGCGGAGTTTCTCAAAAGCACGCGGTTTTAATCTGTTGTTTTGTAATCAGGAGAAATACCCATGAGCATTACGCGTTACGGCACCGGCAGCACCGCCGCCGGCGGTCAGCCACGTCCCTTCGCTCGCGCTGTTGAGGCGGATGGCTGGCTGCATGTGTCCGGCCAGGTGCCGGCGGTGGATGGCGAGATCATCGTTGGTGGCATCGTCGAGCAGACCCACCAGACCATGAAGAACCTGATCGCGATTCTCGAAGAGGCCGGTTATGGCCTCGAAGACGTGGTGCGTGCCGGCGTGTGGCTGGACGATCCACGGGATTTCAGCAGTTTCAACAAGGTCTTCGGCGAGTACTTCAAACCTGAGCACGCCCCGGCGCGAGCCTGTGTGCAGGCGAGCATGATGGTCGATTGCAAGGTCGAGATCGACTGTATCGCTTACAAGAAGAAGGCCTGAACCGAGGTGACCCTATCGCGAGCAGGCTCACTCCTACCGTTGGAATACGTTGTCGTGTAGGAGCGAGCCTGCTCGCGAAAGCGATCTAACCGTCGACAGCGCACTCTCGGTAAACTCCCGGCACTTTCATTGGGAATTGAAGACATGACCGAAGACACCATCAAACGCCGGGCCCGTGGTCTGGACCGGGCGTTCGATATCCTCGATTTCCTCAAGGAAATCGGCCAGCCGCTGCGTCCGAACGACATCGCCAACGGCATCGGCAGCCCGAAATCCACGGTCTACGAACTGGTGGCGTCACTGCTGGAGCGACGGATTCTGGAGCCGGTGGGCAAGGACGGTCACGTTTATCTCGGCCGGCAGTTGTATTTTCTCGGGCAGGCGCATCTGCGTCATTTCGACCTCAGCCGCGAGGCCGATCACGCCTTGCAGGAGATCGTCAGCCAGACCCGGGAAACCGCGCAGATGTGCTTGCTTAACGGGCGCAAATACACGGTGGCGCTGATGAAGGAGGGCGAGCGGCATTTCCGCATTTCTTCCGATATCGGTGAAAACGCGCCGATCCCGTGGACCGCGTCCGGGCGCCTGCTGCTCGCCCATTTGAGCGACCAACAGATCATCGACCTGATCGACGAAGACGATTTCATCCTGCCCGACGGCGAGCGTCTGCCGCTGGAACGTTTTCTGGCGGAAATCCGTCAGGCCGGCCTCGATGGCTTCTTCTCGTTCGACAGCGTCGCCGACACCTTTACCCATTGCTTCGCCGCCCCGGTCAAAGACGCCAACGGCGTGGCCATTTGCACCCTGTGCATCGTCGCCCCTCGGGCCGATGCGAAGAACAATTACAACGACTATCGCCGGGTTTTGATCGAGAGCGCCAACAGCCTCGCCCGACGAATCAACGAATAAGCGCGGCTGCCTGCGGCCGCGACAGTGAGGAGTTCGACCATGACGACTGCCATCAATTCTGCTGTGGAAAAGGGCGATGCCGCGATCGGCGCGCATCTGGTGCGTGACGTCAGCCTGCCGGCCCTGGTGCTGCATCGCGGGGCGCTGGAGCACAACATTCGCTGGATGCAGACATTCGTCAGCGACAGCGGGGCGCAGCTGGCGCCCCACGGCAAGACCAGCATGACTCCAGCGCTGTTCAAGCGTCAGCTTGACGCGGGTGCCTGGGGCATCACCCTGGCCAGTGCGACCCAGACCCGCGCGGCTTATGCCCACGGCGTACGTCGGGTGTTGATGGCCAACCAGTTGGTCGGTACGCCGAACATGGCGCTGATCGCCGATCTGCTGGCTGATCCGACGTTCGATTTCTACTGCATGGTCGATCACCCGGACAACGTCGCCGATCTCGGCGCCTACTTCGCCTCGCGCGGGGTGAAGCTGAACGTGATGATCGAGTACGGCGTGGTCGGCGGTCGTTGCGGTTGCCGCAGTGAGGCGCAAGTTATCGCGCTGGCCAAGGCGATTAACGCCCAACCGGCGCTGGCCCTGACCGGCATCGAAGGTTACGAAGGTGTGATTCACGGCGACCACGCGGTCAGCGGCATTCGCCGATTCGCCGCGTCGCTGGTGCGCCTGGCGGTGCAACTGCAGGACAGCGGCGCATTCGCCATTCCCAAGCCGGTCATCACCGCATCGGGTTCGGCCTGGTACGACCTGATCGCCGAATCGTTCGAAGCGCAGAACGCAAGCGGACGCTTTCTCAGCGTGCTGCGTCCGGGCAGTTACGTGGCCCATGACCACGGCATCTACAAAGAGGCGCAGTGCTGCGTGCTCGACCGTCGCAGTGACTTGCACGAGGGTTTGCGTCCGGCGCTGGAGGTCTGGGCGCATGTGCAGTCGTTGCCGGAGCCGGGGTTCGCGGTGATTGCCCTGGGCAAGCGCGACGTGGCGTTCGATGCCGGTTTGCCGGTGCCGTTGCGGCGTTACAAGGCCGGCATTGTGCCGGCGGTGGGCGATGACGTGGGCGCGTGCAAGGTCACGGCGGTGATGGACCAACACGCGTTCATGAGTGTGGCGCCGGGGGTTGAGCTGCGGGTGGGGGACATTATTTCCTTTGGTACCTCGCACCCGTGCCTGACGTTCGACAAGTGGCGTGTGGGGTTGCTGGTGGATGAGCAGTTGGCGGTGGTTGAGAGCATGGAGACTTGCTTCTAGGGCTTGAGACCGAGTTGCGGCCAATCGCAGGCAAGCCAGCTCCCGCAGGGATCTCATGGACTGTGAAGATCATGTGGGCGCTGGCTTGCCAGCGATGAGGCCGGATCAAACACCACCGAATCAGCAGAGACACACCCGATGACCACCCTCAGCCCTCTGGGCCCGAACATCCCGCGCATCGCGCTGATCGGCGAATGCATGATCGAACTGCAACAGCGCGCCGACGGCAGCCTGCAGCAAAGCTTCGGCGGCGACACGCTTAACACGGCGGTTTACCTGTCCCGCGCCCTTGGCGATAAAGCGCAAGTCGATTACGTCACCGCGCTGGGCGATGACAGCTTCAGCGACGCGATGTGTGAAATCTGGAGCAGCGAAGGCATTGGCCTCGACCTGGTGCAACGTCTGCCCGGGCGTCTGCCGGGCCTCTACTGCATCCAGACCGACGCCAACGGCGAACGCCGCTTCCTTTACTGGCGCAACGAAGCGGCCGTCCGCGACTGTTTCACCACCCCGGCGGCCGAGCCGATTCTGGCGGCGCTGGCCGATTACGACGTGTTGTATTTCAGCGGTATCACCCTCGCTGTGCTTGGTGCGCTGGGCCGGGAAAAGCTGATCCAGACGCTGATCGAGGCCCGCCAGCGGGATGCACGCATTGTGTTCGACAACAACTACCGGCCGCGTTTGTGGGCCTCAGTCGAAGAGGCGCGTTCGGCGTATCGCAGCGTGTTGCCCTACGTTGATCTGGCGTTGCTGACAGTGGATGACGAGCAGGCGCTGTTCGGATTTGCCGACGGCGATGCGGTGTTCGCGGCTTACGCGCAGTTCGATACGCCGGAAGTGGTGCTCAAGCGCGGTGCCGACGCGTGCCTGATTCGCTGTGATGGCGAAGCGTTCGAGGTGCCGGCGCAGACCGTCGAGAAAGTCGTCGACACCACGGCGGCCGGGGATTCGTTCAGTGCGGCGTATCTGGCCAGTCGATTGCAGGGCGGGAGTCCGGCGGAGGCTGCCGAGGCCGGGCATCTGCTGGCAAGTCGGGTGATTCAGGTGCCAGGAGCACTGATCCCGAAATAGATTTGAATGGCCGCTTGCGGCGCAATCGGTTCGCGAGCAGGCTCGCTCCCACAGGGGATTGCATTCTCAATGTGGGAGCGAGCCTGCTCGCGAAAGGGCCCTGAAGCCAACCCGTCAATCGCGGTAAAACACCTGCACCAAGTGATAGCCGAACTTGCTCTTGATCGGCCCGTGCACGGTACGCAACGGCTTTTTGAAGATCACCGCGTCAATCGCGCCAACCATCTGCCCCGGACGGACTTCACCCAGATCGCCACCGCGCTTGCCGGACGGGCAGGTCGAAAATTTCTTGGCCAGCACATCGAACGCTTCGCCCTTGGCGATGCGTTGTTTGAGCTGTTCGGCCTCTTCGGCGGTTTTCACCAGAATGTGGCGGGCTTGGGCTTTCATCGTGCGATACCTGATAACGGGGTGACGGCGGGGCGCGGATTATGCCTCAAGTCACCGGGTTTGACTGATCATCGTGCGGATCTTGCTCGCCAGCAGCTCAATGGCAAACGGTTTGGCGACCATGTCCATGCCGTCCTCGAGAAAACCCTGACGTTCGGCGGCTTTCTGCGCGTAACCGGTCATGAACAACACTTTCAGGCCCGGACGATGCTGGCGGGCGACTTCCGCCAACTGACGGCCGTTCATGCCGGGCAGGCCGACATCCGTCACCAGCAGGTCCACCCGCAGGTCCGATTCCAGCAGGGGCAGCGCGGATTTCGCGTCCTCGGCTTCGAATGCGCGATAACCCAGTTCCTTGAGCAGATCGAGCACCAGCATGCGCACGGCGGGATCGTCTTCGACGACGACCACGGCTTCTCCGCTCGGCAGGTGGGCGGGCGGCTCGACCGGGTTGGCTGGCGCGTGTTCCGGCTCCAGTGCATACAGACGCGGCAAATACAGCCGCACACAGGTGCCCTGTCCGGGCAGGCTGTCGAGACTGACATGGCCGCCCGACTGCTGGGCGAAGCCATAAATCATCGACAGGCCCAACCCGGTGCCCTGACCGATGGGTTTGGTGGTGAAAAACGGGTCGAACGCCTTGGACCGCACGGAAGGCGTCATGCCCGTCCCGTTGTCGCTGACCGCCAGCATCAGGTAATCGCCGGCCTTCACTGGTTCGAGCGTGGTGATGTCGCTGCCGTCGAGGTAGACGTTGACTGTTTCGATCAGCAGTTCGCCGCCCTCGGGCATGGCATCACGCGCATTGATCACCAGATTGAGCAGGGCATTTTCCAACTGGCTCACATCGGTGCTCACCGGCCACAGGTCGTCGGCCAGCTGCAGTTTGAGCTCGATCTGATCACCTTTGGTGCGGCGGATCAGGTCTTCCAGCGAATGGATCAGTTCGTTGACGTTCAGTTGTTTGCGGTCCAGCGACTGGCGTCGCGAAAACGCCAGCAGACGATGGGTCAGCGCCGCCGCCCGATTGGCCGAGGACACGGCCGCTTCGGTAAACCGGCCGATCTCGTTGGCGCGGCCGTCGGCAATATAGCGCTGCATCAGATCGAGGCTGCCGATGATGCCGGTGAGCATGTTGTTGAAGTCGTGGGCGATACCGCCGGTGAGCTGGCCGACCGCT
The DNA here is from genome assembly GCF_037626295.1 of Pseudomonas sp. LF-5. Taxonomy (NCBI): domain Bacteria; kingdom Pseudomonadati; phylum Pseudomonadota; class Gammaproteobacteria; order Pseudomonadales; family Pseudomonadaceae; genus Pseudomonas; species Pseudomonas sp. LF-5. The sequence goes on along the minus strand of NZ_JARKMT010000001.1, from coordinate 1,060,202 downwards.
TCCATCTTCTGCGCATGGCGCAAGGCATCTTCGGCCCGCTCGCGCTCGAACATCTCGTTCTGCAAGCGCTGGTTGGCCTGGGCCAGTTGTTCGGTACGGGCGCTGACGCGCTCTTCGAGGGTTTCGTTGAGGTTGCGCAGCGCTTCTTCGGTTTTCTTGCGTTCGGTTTCGTCGATCACAAAGATGTAGAAACCGTTGACCGCACCGTCGGCCCCGTGTCGCGGCAGGTAATTCATCAACGCGTGACGGATGCTGCCATCGCGGTGAGGGGTGTACAGGCTGAATGAACAAGGCCTGCCCGCCAGCGCTTCGGCGATGTACGGCGCGCGCAGAAAATAGGCTTCTTCGCCGATCACTTCGCGGATGGTGCGCCCGTAGAGCTCCTGCGGGGTCAGGCCATACCAGTCGAGATACGCGGCGTTGTTGAGGCGGAAGCGCTCCTCATGGTCGACGTAGCTGATGAGGATCGGCATGGCATTGATGATCAGCTGCAGTTCGGTCTGGCTCTGGCGCAGCGCCTGTTCGGTGTGTTTGCGCTCGGTCAGGTCCAGCGCCGCGCCGAGAAAGCGCACCGGCCGGCCATGGTGATCCTTGTAGCAGCGGCCACGGGCAAACACCCAGCGTATGTCGCCATCGCCTTGCAGCAGACGATATTCCTCGGCGTACTCGGTGCCGTGGGTGATGCAGTGCTTGATGCTGCGCGCGATCAGGGCGCGGTCTTCCGGGTGCACACCCTGCAAATAGTCGCTGATCGGCAACTGGCTCGCCTGCGCCGGATCGACCCCGTGCAACTGCGCGAAATGAGCGTCGGCGATGAAGCGGTCTTCGCCGATATCCCAATCCCAGGTGCCGACGGCATCGGTGGCTGCCAGGGCCAGTTGCAGGCGCTCTTCGGTTTGCTGTTGCGCCTTGAGGCTGTCTTCGGAGCGCTGTTGCAGTTCCAGCGCGATGCGTCGGCGCTCATTGGTTTCGATGGCCGTGACCAGGATCCCCGCCACTTGCGCGGTTTCGTCGCGAATCGGGCTGTAGGTCAAATCCAGCCAGAAGTCGGAATCCTTGCCGTCACGTTGCAGGGTAAAGCGTCGTTCGCTGTAGGTCCGCACCTGACCTTGCAGGACGGCGCGGTAAATCGGGTCGGTAAAGTCGCGAAGTTCTGGCCATATCAGGTGCGCCGGTTGTCCGAAAGCGTGCGGATGCTTGCTGCCGGCCAGCATGGCGAAGCCGTTGTTATAGATCTGGGTGAGCTGCGGCCCCCACAGCAGCAACATCGGCATTGGCGAGTGCAGCACGATGTCCACCGCGGTGCGCAGGCTCTGCGGCCATTGACCAGCGTCGCCCAGTGCGCTGTTACTCCAGTCAGTGCGGGTGATCAGCGCCTGCGCATCGTCGTTGCCGGGTACAGCGTTCATTGCGTTAGTCCTGGGCGTCATTCGGTAAGGCGGCGTCTACTATCCTTCGAGAGGGTAGACGCTCAATGCACCGCTGCGTCACGACAGCGGGCCATGTCTGAATATTGAATGCTTCGTCGGTGAATTTGACCATGGAAATCGATGCACTGTTAACACGCTTGGCCAGCCAGCATGGCTCGGACCTGTTCCTGTCGACCGGAGCGCCACCCAGCGCGCGCTTTCAAGGCGTATTGACGCCGTTGGCCGAGCAGCCGTTCAAGCCGGGTGAAGTCGCGGTCATCGCCAATTCCCTGATGGACGCCGAACAGCGCCGGGAGTTCGACCGGGATCTGGAAATGAACCTGGCCATCTCGCGCACCGGCATCGGCCGCTTTCGGGTCAATCTGTTCAAGCAACGCAATGACGTGTCGATCGTGATCCGCAACGTCAAACTGGACATTCCGCGCTTTGAAGACCTCAAGTTGCCCCGCGTGCTGCTGGAAACCGTGATGCTCAAACAAGGCCTGATTCTGTTTGTTGGCGCCACCGATTCGGGCAAATCGACCTCGCTGGCGGCGCTGATCGATCATCGCAATCGCCATAGCAGTGGCCACATCATCACGATTGAAGACCCGATCGAGTACATCCACCGGCATCGGCTGTCGATCATCAACCAGCGTGAAGTCGGTGTCGACACCCGCAGTTTTCACGCGGCTTTGAAAAACACTCTGCGCCAGGCACCCGATGTGGTGCTGATCGGCGAAATCCGCGACCGCGAGACCATGGAGCACGCGCTGGCGTTCGCCGAAACCGGTCATCTGGTTTTATCGACGCTGCACGCCAACAACGCCAATCAGGCGCTCGACCGGATCATCAACCTGTTTGCCGAGGAGCGTCGGCCACAGTTGCTGCATGCACTGGGCAACAACCTTAAAGCCTTTGTTTCCCAGCGCCTGGTGCGCACGCTCGAGGGGCAGCGGCGGGCAGCCGTGGAAGTGATGCTGGGCACGCCGACCATCGGGGACCTGATCCGGCGTAATGAATTGGGTGAGCTCAAAGGCATCATGGAAAAGTCCACCGAACTGGGCATGCAGACGTTCGACGGGGCGTTGCACGGCCTGGTGGTGGAGGGTGCGATCAGCGAGGAAGAAGCACTCAAACATGCCGATTCGGTGAACAATCTGCGCCTGCGCTTGAAGTTGCAGGGCGATGTCACACCGGCCCCACCCACGACGGGGGAGTGGGGCCTGATGGACTGAACGGTTCAGCCTCTGGGTTCAAGTCTCGAGTTCAGCGCGATTGCGAAACTGCTCCAGCGCTTCGGGATTGGCCAGGGCGTCGGTGTTCTTGACCGTCTCGCCGTGGATCACATTGCGCACAGCCAGCTCCACCACTTTGCCGCTGATGGTGCGCGGAATGTCGGTCACGCTGAGGATTTTCGCCGGCACATGCCGAGGCGTGGTGTTGGCGCGGATCACCTGGCGGATCTGCGCTTGCAGGGCTTCATCCAGTTCAACCGCGTCGTGCAAGCGCACAAACAGCACCACCCGTACGTCATCCTGCCATTGCTGACCGACGGCGACGCTGTCGAGCACTTGCGGGACTTTCTCCACCTGGCGATAAATCTCCGCCGTGCCAATGCGCACACCGCCGGGGTTGAGTACGGCGTCCGAGCGGCCATGGATCATCATCGCGCCGTGCGGCAGCTCTTCGGCGTAATCGCCCTGGGCCCAAACGCCGGGAAACAGGCTGAAATAGGATTTTCGCAATTTTGTTCCGTCCGGGTCATTCCACAGGCCAATTGGCATTGCCGGGAAATGCTGGGTACAGACCAGCTCACCTTTCTCGCCAATCACGGGCTGGCCGGCGTCATTCCAGACCTCGACCGCCATGCCCAGGCTCTTGCCCATGATTTCGCCGCGGCGCACGGCTGACAACGGATTGCCGTTGACGAAGCACGAGACGATGTCCGTACCGCCGGACATCGAGGCCAGGCACACGTCGGCCTTGAAGTCTCGATACACGAAGTCGTAGCTTTGCGGCGACAGCGCCGAACCGGTGCAGAGCAGGGTTTTCAGGCTGCCCAGATCATGACTGGCGCGCGGTTTGACGCCGCTGCTCTCCAGGGTAGCGAGGTATTTCGGGCTGGTGCCGAACACGCTGATGCGCTCGTCGTCGATCAAATCCAGCAAGCGCTCGGGGGCGGGGTGGAACGGCGATCCGTCATACAGCACCACCGCGCTGCCGACGGCCAGCGCCGACACCAGCCAGTTCCACATCATCCAGCCGCACGTGGTGTAGTAGAACAACCGGTCGCCGGGCCCGAGATCGCAATGCAGGCCGTGTTCCTTGACGTGCTGCAACAGTACGCCGCCGGTGCTGTGCACGATGCATTTCGGGACACCGGTGGTGCCACTGGAATACAACACGTATAGCGGATGGTTGAAGGGCACCGGAATAAAATCCGGTTCGCCACCGGGCTCGTAAAAGTCATCCCACAGGCTGACCTCGGCGCGGGTCCGGTAATCCTCGATGCGTGCGTGCGGGTGCGCGTAGGGCACGATGATCAACTGCTTGAGCGAGGGCAGTTGCAGGAGAATCTCATTGAGCTTGCCGGTCTGCTCGATCGTCTTGCCGGCGTAACGATAACCGCCGCAGGTGATCAGCACCTTCGGTTCGATCTGGCCGAACCGGTCGATCACCCCGTGGGTACCGAAGTCTGGAGAAGAACATGACCAGATCGCACCGAGGCTGGTGGTCGCCAGCATCGCCACGAGGGTTTGCCAGGTATTGGGCATGCACGCCGCAACCCGATCACCGAGGCCGACGCCGGCTGCCTGCAGGCTGGCCTGAAAACCACTGACATGCTCGGCCAGTTGCGCCCAGGTCAGTTGTTCGCGCTGGCCGTGCTCTGCCACGGCCACCACGGCGACGGCATCGTCGCGGCGGCGCAGCAGGTGTTCGGCGAAGTTCAGGGTGGCACCGGGAAACCATTCGGCGCTGGGCATTTGCCGGCCTTCACGTAAAACCGCATCAGGCTGGGTGTGGAAACGAACATCGAAGAAGTCGACGATGGCCTGCCAGAAGTCGGCACGCTGCTCGATGCTCCACTGGTGCAGGGCAGGGTAGTCGTCGAGGTGCAGGTGATGACGCTGATTGAGTGCGCGCCGGAATCTATCCATGCGGGACCCGGCGATACGCTTGGCATCGGCTTGCCAGAGGATGTCGGACATTGTTTGCCTCTTTTTATCGGGTTCATACACGCAGTTGTGACCGTGGGTAACCTGTGGCCAGGAAGCAAGCGCCCTGGCCACATCGTTCTGTGGAGGTTATTGCGCCAACCACCCACCATCAATATTCCACGCCGCCCCGCGCACCTGGCTACCGGCCTCACTGCACAAAAACAACACCAGCTCGCCCAGATGCTGCGGCGTGACGAACTCCAGCGACGGTTGCTTCTCGGCCAGCAAATCATGCTGCGCCTGCTGCGGATCGACACCTTTGGCCGCACGGTCGTCGATCTGCTTCTGCACCAGCGGCGTCAACACCCAGCCCGGGCAGATCGCGTTACAGGTGACGTTGCTGGTCGCGGTTTCCAGGCCGACCACTTTGGTCAGGCCGATCACCCCGTGCTTGGCGGCGACGTAAGCCGCCTTGCCGGTCGAACCGACCTGGCCGTGCACGGAGGCAATATTGATGATCCGTCCCCATCCTTTGGCACGCATGCCCGGCAGGCTCAGGCGGGTGCTGTGGAACACCGAAGACAGGTTGATCGCAATGATCGAATCCCAGCGTTCCACCGGAAACTCCTCGACCGCCGCCACATGCTGGATTCCGGCGTTATTGACCAGAATGTCGACGCCACCGAATTCGCGTTCGGCATAGGCGATCATGTCGGCAATCTGTGCCGGGTCACTGACGTCAGCGGGGTGATGGCCGACCTTGGCGCCAAACTGGCCGACTTCGGCGATCACCGTCGAGGCATCACCGAAACCGTTGAGAATCAGATTGGCGCCGGCTTTGGCCAGGCTCAGCGCGATGCCTAGGCCAATGCCGCTGGTGGAACCGGTTACCAGTGCGGTCTTGCCGGAAAGAGTCGTCATGAATACCTCACACAATGCCAGTGGCGTAGAAAGTACCGATCACTACGAAAACCGCCAGGGTCTTGATCAGCGTAATACAGAAAATGTCTTTATAGGCTTCGCGGTGAGTCAGGCCGGTCACCGCCAGCAAGGTGATGACGGCACCGTTGTGCGGCAGCGTGTCCATGCCGCCACTGGCCATGGCGGCCACGCGGTGCAGCACTTCCAGCGGAATATTCGCCGCATGGGCCGCGGCGATGAATTGCTCGGACATCGCCGCCAGGGCAATGCTCATCCCACCCGACGCCGAACCGGTGATGCCCGCCAGCAGCGTGACGGTGATCGCCTCGTTGACCAGCGGATTGGGGATTTGCTTGAGCCAGTCGGCCAGCACCAGAAACCCCGGCAGCGAGGCGATCACCGCGCCAAAACCGTACTCGGAAGCGGTGTTCATCGCTGCCAGCAGCGCACCGCTGACCGCGCTTTTGCTGCCCTCGGCCAGTTTGCTGCGAATGGCTTTGAAGCCGAACGCCAGCACCATGAGGATGCCGACCAGCAACGCCGCCTGTACCGCCCAGATCGCCGTCAGTTTGGCGATTTCGGTGGTCACTGGCGTGGCCATGCCCGGCAGCGCGAGGCTGTGGGTCTTGCCGTACCACTGGGGAATCCACTGAGTGAACAACAGGTTCATGATGCCCACCGCCAGCAGCGGCGACAGCGCGATCCACGGGTTCGGCAGTTTGAGGTCTTCGGCAGTTTCTGGCTCATTGCGCAGCTCGGTGCCATAGCCTTCGCCGGCGCGCTGGGCCTTGTTGCGCTGACGCTGGAGGAACAGCATGCCGGCGCAGAACACGAAAATCGTGCCAATCACGCCCAGCCACGGCGCCGCCCACGCAGTGGTGTTGAAGAAGGTGCTGGGGATGATGTTCTGGATCTGCGGGGTGCCGGGCAGGGCGTCCATGGTGAACGAAAACGCACCGAGGGCGATGGTCGCCGGGATCAGCCGTTTGGGAATGTTGCTCTGGCGGAACATCTCGGCGGCAAACGGATACACCGCAAACACCACCACGAACAGCGACACACCGCCGTAGGTGAGCAGGGCGCAGACCAGCACGATCACCAGCATGGCCTGGCGGGTGCCCAGCAGACGAATCGCCGCGGCGACAATCGAGCGCGAAAAGCCCGACAGTTCGATCAGCTTGCCGAACACGGCACCGAGCAGGAAGACCGGGAAGTAGAGTTTGATGAACCCGACCATTTTCTCCATGAACACCCCGGTGAATGCAGGGGCGACGGCAGAAGGGTCGGTGAGCAGGACAGCGCCGAGGGCGGCGATCGGAGCAAACAGGATAACGCTGTAGCCACGGTAGGCGGCTAGCATCAGCAGCGCGAGGGCGGCCAAGGCAATGATCACACTCATGGTGTGTCTCTCCAGAATTGTTATTTTTGTGGGTGAAACCGGTGTGGGAGAGGTGTTAGCGAGATTTGTGCCACATGCACAACTCATTGAAATTTAAGAGTTTTATGGATTTTGATTTGCAAAGAATCGCAGATTTGTCTCTTTTTTGAGATTCATGCTGGAAGTGATGACGCCTTCGCGAGCAGGTCCGCGCCTACATTTGCAAGGTATTCCACTGTGGGAGCGGGCCGTTCGCGAAGCTTCTGCTCATTTCTATTAATGGAGATTAGAGTCTCTTTATTGAGACTGGGCGATGCCCAAGGCCAGCATCTTCTTGTACAACGTCGACCGCCCCAGCCCCAGACGAGCTGCCGCCTCTGGCACATTACCCGCACATTGCGCGAGGGCCGACTCGATCAGTTGCCGGTCAAACCGCTGGCGCGCCTGGGCGAATGTCTCGTCGGCCAAGGGCTCCAGCGCGGGCGCCGCGGGGCGTTCAACCGGGGTAAACGTGCCTATGGAGCCGCGAATGTCTGCTTCGCTGAGGATCAGGTCATCACTGAGCAGTGCCGCCCGCTCCAGCACATTCCGCAACTCTCGAATGTTCCCCGGCCACGCATGCTGGCTCAGCAGATCCAGCGCCGTGCGGCTCAGTTCATGCTGACTGCGCAGCTCTTCGAGGATCGCTTCGCTGAGTGCCGGCAGATCGTCGAGGCGTTCGCGCAACGGCGGCACGATGATCGGCAGCACATTGAGCCGGTAGTACAAGTCAGCGCGGAATTCACCGCGCTTGATCGCCGTTTGCAGGTCGGTCGAGGTCGCGGCGATCACCCGCACGTCACTCTGGATGACCTCGTTGGAGCCCACTGGCTCGAATTCCTTTTCCTGCAGCACCCGCAGCAATTTGCTTTGCAGCGGCAATGGCATGTCGCCGATCTCGTCGAGAAACAACGTGCCGCCCTGGGCGATCTGCAACTTGCCGGTGCGGCCCTTGCGGTCAGCGCCAGTGAAGGCGCCCGGAGCCGTGCCGAAGAACTCGGCCTCCAGCAATGTTTCGGGAATCGCCGCGCTGTTGATGCTGACAAAGGCTTTGTGCGCTCGCGGCGAAGCACTGTGAATCGCCTGCGCCAGCAATTCCTTGCCGGTGCCGGTTTCGCCCAGCAGCAACACCGGCGACTCGGTGCTGGCACTGCGGCGGGCGCGGCGTTTGACTTCGAGGCTGGCGGCGCTGGTGCCGATGAAATGTGCGAAGTTGTATTTGGTCTGCCGCGCGCGCAGCAGCGAGCGGGTCGAAGCCAGTTCCTCCTGCATGCTCAAGTAGCGCTTGAGCATCGGCGACAGCGTGCGCAGTTCATCGAACAGGGCAAAACCGATCGCGCCGATTACCGTGCCGACATCGTCTTGGATCGGCAGGCGCATCACCACCAGCGGCTCTTTCGGGGTGTCTTGCATGTCTAGCAGAATAGGCCGCCCGGTACGCACCACCTCACGCAACAGACTGCCGGGAATCACGCTTTCGCAGGGTTTGCCAATTGCACCTGCGGCCGACTCGAGCCCGAAGCGGCGCGCGTAGCGCTCGTTCATCCAGACAATGTTGGCGTCGCGATCGACAATCACCGTGCCTTCGCTCGACTGCTCGATGATCTCGAACAGCGAGCGGATTGCCAGGGTGCGAACCCGTTGGTAGTCCTTGAGGCTTTCGGTGGTGTTCATGGGTGGTTTGATCCAGATTTTGGGTGGTGTGTGCTGGTCTTTTCGCGAGCAGGCTTGCTCGCGAAGGCCGCGACCCGGTTTCAAGACGAGCGCCGATTATGCCTACCCCGGATGCGCCGCCGCCAACAGCTCCTTGGTGTAAGGATGCTGCGGCGAATCGAACACCTCGTGACTGGCGCCGCGCTCGACCACCTTGCCGTCCTTGATCACGATCATGTCGTGGGCCAGTGCCCGCACCACCGCTAGGTCGTGGCTGATGAACAGATAGGTCAGGCCGTGCTTTTCCTGAAGCTGACGCAGCAGGGCAACCACTTGTTTCTGCACCGTGCGATCCAGCGCCGAAGTCGGCTCATCAAGCAGAATCAGCGCCGGTTTGAGCACCAGTGCCCGTGCGATTGCAATGCGTTGACGCTGGCCGCCGGAAAACTCGTGGGGGTAACGATGACGACTGGCGGGGTCGAGGCCGACCTCCTTGAGCACACGAATCACCTGCTCATCGCACTCCTCGGCGTTCGATTCGCAGTGTACTTCCAGGCCTTCGCTGATGATCTGCGCCACCGACATGCGCGGGCTGAGGCTGCCGAACGGATCCTGAAACACCACCTGCATCTGCCGACGCCAGGGACGCAGCTGTTTCTGATTGAGGCCGTCGAGCGCTTCGCCCTGAAAGCGGATGCTGCCTTCGGAATCGAGCAGACGCAGGATCGCCTGTCCCAGCGTCGACTTGCCCGAACCGGATTCGCCAACGATACCCAGGGTCTTGCCGCGCTGGATATTCAGGCTGATGCCATCCACGGCGCGCAGGTATTGCTTGCGCTGAAACAGACCGCCACCGACGACAAACTCAACCCGCAGATCATCGACCTCCAGCACATTCTCGCGCTCATCCCGGGGCAGGGCTTCACCTTCGGGTTCGGCGTTGAGCAGCACGCAGCTGTAAGGATGCTTCGGTTCGCTGAACAGCGTTTCACAGGGCGCCTGTTCGACGATTTCTCCGGCCTTCATCACGCAGACACGCTGGGCAATGCTGCGCACCAGATTGAGGTCGTGACTGATCAGCAGCAGCGACATGCCGAGGCGTTGTTGCAGGGACTTGAGCAGCAGCAGAATCTTGCGCTGTACGGTGACATCGAGGGCAGTGGTCGGCTCATCGGCAATCAACAATTCCGGTTCGCAAGCCAGGGCCATGGCGATCATGACCCGCTGTCGTTGTCCACCGGACAATTGGTGCGGGTAGGCCTTGAGCCGCTCTTTGGGTTTCTGGATGCCGACCAGTTCGAGCAGTTCGAGGATGCGCTGTTGCGCCGCTTTTCCACCGAGGCCGCGGTGCAGCAGCAAGGTTTCGCCGATCTGCTTTTCGATGGTGTGCAGCGGATTGAGCGAGGTCATCGGCTCCTGAAAGATCATCGCGATGCGGTTACCGCGCAGCTCACGCAAGACCTTGGGGTCCGCACTGACCAGCTCCTGACCGCGATAGCGAATGCTGCCAGTGGTTTGCGCTTCGCTGTCTGCCAATAATTGCAGAATCGAGTGGGCCGTCACCGACTTGCCCGAACCGGACTCGCCAACCAGCGCCAGACACTCACCGGGGCGAATGTCCAGGCACAGGTCGCGCACCACGCGCTGGCCATGGAAAGCGACATTGAGGTTACGGATTTCAATCAGATTGTCAGTCATGGCCACGCTTCAGGATCGAGGGTCGAACGCGTCGCGTAACGCTTCGCCGATGAACACCAATAAAGAAAGGATCAGCGCCAGGGTGAAGAACGCTGTCAGCCCGAGCCACGGTGCCTGCAGGTTCTGTTTGCCCTGACCGATCAGTTCGCCCAGCGAGGCGCTGCCGGCGGGCATGCCGAAGCCGAGAAAGTCCAGTGCGGTGAGGGTGGAAATCGCCCCGGTCAGAATGAACGGCAAGTAACTCAACGTCGCGTTCATGGCGTTGGGCAGGATGTGCCGGACGATTACCTTGCGATCTGTCAGGCCCAGCGCCCGTGCAGCCTTGACGTATTCCAGGTTGCGCCCGCGCAGGAACTCCGCACGTACCACGTCCACCAGTGCCAGCCACGAAAACAGCGCCATGATCCCCAGCAGCCACCAGAAGTTCGGTTCGACAAACCCGGAGAGGATGATCAGCAGGTACAGCACCGGTAACCCCGACCAGACTTCAAGCAAGCGCTGCCCGAGCAGGTCGACCCAGCCGCCGTAATAACCTTGCAAGGCACCGGCAGCGATGCCGATCAGGGCGCTGACAAAGGTCAGCATCAACGCGAAGAGAATCGACACCCGGGCGCCGAAAATCACCCGCGCGAGGACATCCCGCGCCTGATCGTCGGTGCCCAGCCAGTTGACCGATGTCGGCGGGCTCGGCGCCGGTTTATTGAGGTCATAGTTCGGCGTGTCGTCGCTGAACGGAATCGGCGGGAACAGCAGCCAGCCACCGTCCTTGCGAATCAGGTTCTGCACATAGTCGCTGCGGTAGTCGGCCTGAAACGGCAGTTGCCCGCCGAACTCCTGTTCGGTGTGGCGTTTGAATACCGGGAAGTACCACTGGCCCTGATAACTGACCACCAGCGGCTTGTCGTTGGCGATCAGCTCACCGCCGAGGGTCAGCAGGAACAGGCCGATGAACAGCCATAACGACCACCAGCCCCGGCGGTTTTTCTTGAATCGCTCGAAACGGCGACGGCCCAACGGCGAGAGCTTGAGCATCAGGCGTTCCTCGCGGCGAAGTCGATGCGCGGATCGACAAGGGTGTAGCACAAGTCGCCGATCAGTTTTATCAGCAGGCCGAACAGGGTGAAGATGAACAGCGAGCCGAACACCACTGGATAGTCCCGCGAGACGGCCGCTTCGTAGCTCATGCGACCGAGGCCATCGAGGGAGAAAATCACTTCAATCAGCAACGAGCCGGCGAAAAACACGCTGATAAAGGCTTGGGGAATGCCCGACACCACCAGCAACATCGCATTGCGGAACACGTGGCCGTAAAGCACCCGACGTTCGCTCAAGCCCTTGGCCCGTGCGGTCACCACGTATTGGCGGGTGATTTCATTGAGAAACGAGTTTTTCGTCAGAATCGTCAGGGTGGCGAAGCCGCCGATCACCAGCGCCGTGACCGGCAACACCAGGTGCCAGAAGTAATCGGCGATCTTGCCCAGGGTCGACAGTGATTCGAAGTTGTCCGAGACCAGGCCGCGTACCGGGAACCAGTTCAGCGAAGTGCCGCCGGCAAACACCACGATCAGGAACATCGCAAACAGGAACGCCGGCATTGCGTAGCCGATGATGATCGCGGTGCTGCTCCAGATATCGAAATGGCTGCCGTGATGCACGGCTTTGCGGATGCCCAGCGGGATCGAGACCAGGTAGGTAATCAGCGTCGCCCATAATCCGAGAGAAATGGTGACCGGCATTTTTTCCAGGATCAGGTCAGTCACCGTGGCACCGCGAAAGAAGCTCTTGCCGAAATCCAGTCGGGCGTAATTCTTGAGCATCAGCCACAGGCGTTCATGGGCTGGTTTGTCGAAGCCGTACTGTTTTTCGATGTCTTTGATCAGTTGCGGGTCCAGGCCCCGGCTCGCGCGCGAGGTGCCGCTCATGGTTTCACCCGAACCGCCGCCGACGTTGCCGCCACCACCGATGCCTTGCAGATGGGCGATCGCCTGTTCCACCGGACCGCCGGGCGCGGCCTGGATGATGACGAAATTGACCAGCAGAATGATCACCAGCGTCGGAATGATCAGCAGCAGGCGCCGCAGTATGTAACCCCACATCAGTGCGGCCCTCCGGGTCTGCCACGGCCGATTTTTTCGGCGGTCATCTGTTGGTTGGTCAGCGGCGTGCGGCTGATTTCCCACCAGCTCTCGATCGCTTCATCATTACTGGCTTGAATCGTAGGGATGCCAAAGCGGTTCCACCACACGGTCGAAGTGCCCGGCGGGTAGTAATTGGGAATCCAGTAGTAATTCCATTGCAGCACCCGATCCAGGGCGTGGGCATAGTGCAGCATGTCCGATTGCGTGGAGGCGCGGATCAGTCCGTTGATCAAGGTGTCGACCGCCGGGTTTTTCAGCACCATGTAGTTGTTGGCCCCCGGGTCGTTGGCCGACGCAGAGCCGAAGTAGTTGAGCAGTTCGCCACCCGGCGAGGTGGTCACCGGATAGCCGGTGACGATCATGTCGTAGTCCCGGCTCATCAGGCGATTGACGTATTGCGAAGAGTCGATGCGGCGAATATCCAGGTTGATGCCGATCTGTTTCAGTGTGCGTTTGTACGGCAGCAGCAGGCGGTCCATGCCGTTCTGGCTGACCAGGAACGTGAAGCTGAGCGGTTCGCCATCGGCATTCACCAGTTGATCGCCGTCCGGTTTCCAGCCGGCCTGCTCAAGTAGTTCCAGGGCTTGCAGTTGTTTATCGCGGATCAAGCCACTGCCGTCAGTCTTCGGTGCCTCGAAGACCGTGGTGAAGACTTCGTCGGGAATCTGTCCGCGCAGCGGTTCGAGAATCTTCAACTCCGCTGCGTCCGGTAACTCGCGAGCGGCCAGATCGGTATTGGAAAAGTAACTTTGCTGGCGGATGTACAGGTTGCGCATCATCTGCCGGTTGCTCCACTCGAAGTCCCACAGCATCGCCAGTGCCTGGCGCACACGGCGATCCTTGAACATCGGTTTCTGCAGATTGAACACAAACCCTTGGGCCGATTGCGGCGCTTCGGTGGCCAGATGAGCCTTTTGCAGGCGCCCGTCGCTCAGGGCGGGGCTGTCGTAGCCGATCGAATAACCGGTGGCGGAAAACTCGCGGTTGTAGTCATACGCGCCTCCGCGCAGCACCTGACGGGCGACGTCGGTGTCGCCAAAGTACTCGATGCTGAAATGGTCGAAGTTATAGAGGCCGCGACTGACCGGCAGGTCCTTGCCCCACCAGTCGGCATTGCGTTCGAAGGTAATGCTGCGCCCCGAGTCGACCTTGCCGACGCGATAGGGGCCACTGCCCAGTGGCGGTTCGTAACCGCCACCGCCGGCAAAGTCGCGGCTCTTCCACCAGTGTTCGGGAAACACCGGCAGGGTCGCGATATCCAGAGGCAGCGTGCGGTTTTCGTTGTTCTTGAAATCGAAGCGTACGATCAGCGGTGCTTCCACTTCGACGCCTTTGACATCGGCGAACTGCGTGCGATAACGCAGGCTGCCCTGGGTCATCAGCAGTTCATAGGTGTAGCGCACGTCTTCGGCGGTGATCGGCTTGCCGTCGGCGAAGCGAGCCTTGGGATTGATGAAAAAGCGCAGCGCGAGTCCGTCCTCCGAGCGCTCCATCTTTTCTGCCACCAGCCCGTAAACGGTATAGGGTTCATCCATCGAGCGCTGAGCCAGCGGCGAGTACAGCAGTCCGTCGATTTGCGTGACGCCGATGCCTTTGTCGATATACGGCAATACATGGTCGAAGTGACCGATCTCGATCGCCGAGCGGCGCATCGTGCCGCCCTTGGGCGCCTGCGGGTTGGTGTAGTCGAAGTGACTGAAACCGGCAGGATATTTGGCCGGCTCGCCATAAACGGTCAACGCGTGTTGCGGTGCAGCGTCCACACCGGCGGCGCCCGACAACAGGGCGAGGGCGGTGAGCATCAATGTGGGAAAAACCAGTCGCATTGTCAGCCTTGGAACCGGGAAATCGATAAGCGCAATTTGTACGCGAGAGGCGCGTCAGTCGCCAGCCGTATATGTAACTGAAACACAACGGCCCACCAAAAGGCGGGCCGTTGCAGAGCAATCAGGCGACGGATCAGTCCTGACGGCTGGTGACTTCGAGCAGGTGGAAACCGAACTGGGTCTTGACCGGGCCTTGCACGACGTTGATCGGTGCGCTGAAGACCACGGTGTCGAATTCCTTGACCATCTGGCCAGGACCGAAGGAACCCAGGTCGCCGCCCTGACGGCTGGAAGGGCAGGTGGAGTTGTTTTTGGCAACTTCAGCGAAATCAGCGCCAGCTTCGATCTGGGTCTTGAGTTCGTTGCACTTGTCTTCGGTGGCAACCAGGATGTGGCGGGCAGTGGCTTTAGCCATGGGGAAACTCTCCAATCTAATTCAGTAAAGTGTGGAGCCTACCGGATTCAGTGGGCGAATTCTCGGCAAAGTTCCGTTCGGTGATCGCTGTTGGCTTTTACAGGTTTGCGGCTTGCAAGCGCAGGGCATGCTCGATGTACAGCAGGATCGGGTCCGGCAGCGCGGATGCGCCGATAACAGGCCGGCGCAGACTGCTCAAATGATCCAGCGGATAGTCGGAGCGGATCACGGTGCCCAGGTGCGAGCTGTAGCGGCCGACGAATCCGTCGTTTTGTCCGGCCTCGGTAGTGAAATATTCCGACAATCCACGGCAGAGGGCGTGTACCGGGTCGAGCATGGCGGCTTTGGTCGTGGGCAAGGTGCCGCTCCAGGAATAATAGCGAACACCGTCAACCAACTCCGCGCCATGCCCGCCCCAGGTGTGTGGCAGGCCCTGCGGGTATTTGTCATTGAAGCGACTGACACCCTCGGTGGTCAGGGCGTTGAGCGCGGCGAGTGCGCTTTGTGGCAGCGTTGTGCTGCCGCTCATAAGGGTCAAAAACTCGGAAAACAGTGTGACCACATTCAGGGCCACGGAATCCGGCAGTTGATCCGGTACCAGCGCCTTGCGCAGGAAGTCAGCCAGCTCCGAGCCGTGGTTCGGCCCGCTGACCGACGTGACCGAGCCGACGACGTGTGGCATGTGCGCAGCAGCGTACCGGGCAGTGAGTGCGCCCTGGCTGTGACCGATGAGATTGACTTTTGCAGCGCCGGTGCCTGCGAGGACACGATCGATTTGCCTGAGGAGTTGCTCGCCCCGCACCTCGTTGTTGTGCGTGGCCGACAGATGCGGAATGAACACGCGGTTGCCTGTTGTCTTAAGTGCTTCCTTGACCTCGTGGAAGAGCTCGAAATGGCCAATGCGTTCAAATCCGAACAGGCCGTGTATCAACAGTATGGGATAGCGAGTTGTAGCATTCCGTCGCATGTTCTTACCTTTATCACAGAAGTTCATCGGGAAAATCTGTGGGTCACTCTAAAACACTCATACGGTTGGAGAAGTACGAAGAAACCCAGGTTCGCGGATGAATCTGGACTAGATGACGTAGGTGTTTTCTGTTTTTTGTGAGGCCCGAATCGGAAGTTGTGGACGTCCTCTGACGGATCAAGCGGATTTATTGCCTGCCGGCCTACTTGGTCCGTGGCTTTTGCCCGAGGGTTGTGGCGCATTTTGCTGACAGCGAAGACCACCACAATGGCGTTCAATATTTGTCGTCGACGCCATTGATGTAGCTGGCGTCTTATCCAAGGAATGGAGCCACGAATGAACACCCACGAAATCGAGTTTTGCTATCGGATGCGCCATCCCGTCAGCATGTGCCAGTCCGAGGTGCCGTTGCCGGCGGCGACGCTCGATGCCCTCGAAGGCGCAGCGCTGGATCCTTCCCTGAACAAGGTCATCGTCAGGATCGCTCCCTATGCAAACATGGCGTGTGGCGATCAATTGCTGTTGAGCTGGGACGGCCTGGATATAGAAGGCTTTGCCTATCAGCATGAAATGGTTCGCTTCGTCAGCGAATCCCAGGTTGGCAAAGACGTGATCTTTGTTATCAAGGGTATGCACATTGCTGCACTGGACGGTGGTTCGCTTGAGGTTTACTGGACACTGGTCAGCGCGAACCTGCCCGAACCCGCAATGTCTGCACGGTTGCAGCTGTCAGTGGGGGATGCACAGCCGCAGCTGCTGGCGCCGCATGTCGAAGGTGTCATCGGCGGTACGCTCGATCCGGCCCGGGTGAGGGATGGTGTGCTCGTCATGTTTCAGCCTTACGCCCGAATGTCTTCAGGCGATCGGGTCTCGTTGACATGGTGTGGCGACACGTCGCCGGCGGCGTTCAACGATGCTTTGAAGATCGAAACCTTCGCCGTTGCGCAACCCTTGTCGTTCTGGGTCGCTCCCGAGCACATCGCCGCGCAGCTTGGAGGTGAGGTGACGGTAAGTTACCGCGTGGAGCAGGTCGGTGGGGCAGTGCGCGAATCGGAGCCGACCAGGCTTCGCATTACTCCGTTCCATCGTGGCGAACTGCACGCTCCCGATGTGTTGGAAGCCGAGGATGGCGTGCTCAGTACGGAAAACTCGATAGATGGGGTGACCGTTGTGATCGGCAACCCACAGACGCAAGAAGGCGAGTTGGTCTACCTGAAGTGTGACGGTGACTTTTTCAATCACCGGGATGACCGGGAAATTACTCTGGAAACCGCAGGGAAGCCGCTGATCTTTATCGTGCCCCATCGGTTCTGGCGCGAACATCACGGAGGAACCGTGCGGGTTGCCTATACCGTGGAACGTCTGGACGAGGTCAGTCAGGAATCTGCAGTGACACAGGTGCGGATAGAAGCTTGAGGGCAGCGGCGTCAGCCCTCCGGTTCTCAATGATGCCGGAGGGCAGGCCTTCTGGTCAGTCTGCGGAATGCGCGCCCAGACGCTGCGCGGCATTCAGTAGCAAGCGTTCGGTGGCGTTGAAACCGAGGCATCCGTCAGTGATCGATACGCCATAGCGTAGTGAGGTGCTCAGGGGTTGGCAGCCTTCGAACAGATGGGACTCCAGCATCATGCCGATCAGTGAACGATCACCCTGCAGGCGTTGCTCGAGTACATCATTGAAAACAGCGGGTTGACGCAATGGGTCCTTGCCGCTGTTGGCGTGACTGCAATCGACCATGATTCGGCTCGGGATTTTCAGTCGATCCAGATCGGCATGGATTTTGGCCACGCTCTCGCGATCATGGTTCGGGCCCTTGTGGCCGCCACGCAGCACCAGATGGGTATCAGGGTTGCCCGGGGTCTGAATAATCGCCGGATGGCCCTGGCTGTCAACACCGAAATGCCGGTGTGGGTGGGCTGCCGAGCGCATGGCATCGACGGCGATGGCCGCGCCGCCATCGGTGCCATTCTTGAAGCCCACTGGCATACCGAGACCACTGGCCATTTCGCGGTGGATCTGCGATTCGGTGGTGCGGGCGCCAATGGCCACCCAACTGAGCAGGTCATCGAAGTAACCGGCAGCCATGGGTTGCAGCAGTTCGGTCGCCACCGGCAATCCCAGCCTGATCATTTCCAGCATCAGTTCGCGGGAAAGCGTCAGCCCTGCGGCCATGTCATCGCTGCCATCCAGGTGCGGGTCATAGGCCAGGCCTTTCCAGCCGACCGTGGTGCGTGGTTTTTCGACGTAGGCACGCATCACCAGCAGCATGTCGTCACGAACGTCGTCAGCCAGTCGGGCGAGTTTGCCGGCGTATTCAAGGGCGGACTGTGGGTCGTGGATGGAGCAGGGGCCAACGATGATCAGCAGTCGCTGGTCTTCACCGTTGAGGATCGCGCGAACTGCCTGACGTTGAGCGGCGACTTGCTGGCTCAGGACGGTGCTTAAAGGCAGTTGCTGTTTGAGTTGCAACGAGCTGGGCAGACGCAGTGTCAGCGCTTCGTTGGCGGAGTCGAGTGTGGACAGTGGCAGAGCAGAAACGGACGAGTTCATATTCGGTCTTCCTGGGCAGGCGGCGGGTTCTTCCCGCGCACTCGGCCCTACTGGGGTGTTCGACAATTGGCCGTATTGGCTACGTGTGTGTGCTTGCCACCTGTAGGTGACCGATCGGAGGCGGCAGGCTGTCCCGAGCGGAAGCTGGTAAATCGCCAGGCGCTAAAGCTGTCGTAACGGTAATAAGTGGCGTAGTTCATTAGGTAATTCCTCAAAGTGTCTGGTGTGTCGCTGAAAAAGGTTCGGGCCTGAAAAAACAAAACCCCCGGTCGGGAGGCCGACCGGGGGTTGAGAATTCTCTGGTGGCGACCCGTTTTTATGGGCGCCGTGTGGGTATCAGGCGCGCCAGTGGCTAAACCAATACCCAAAATAAAAGCTGACCGGAGCGCAAATGTCAGTCGCCCGCGCAGCCGAAACCGAGCGCAAGGCGCTGGCGGTACGTAGCTGAGAGAGGGCGTTGAACATGGGTTGTCTCCGATGGTTGCGCCGAGCTTACTAGAGGCCAATGGGCTGGAGCAATCAGAAAATGCTATTGCGTAGGCCGTTCAATGCCTATTGATCGAGCGCCTCAAAAGTTGTGACACACTCCATGACTCATCTGAACCAGCAAGGAAGATTCATGTCGACGCTGATTATCGCCGCTGCCCAGGCCATCTCGATTGCTGGCGATCTTGCCGCCAATATTGCCCGTCACAAGCGCTTCATGACGGTCGCGGCGGCACAGGGTGTCGAGTTGCTGGTGTTTCCGGAATTGTCCCTGACCGGGTACGAAGGTGCGGTGGCTGCATCGTTGGCCATCCATCCGCAAGACCCGGTATTGCAACCCTTGCGCGATCTGGCTCGTGAGCTGAATGTCACGACGGTCGTGGGCATGCCGGTTCGATTGCCGGAGAAGCCCGTCGTGTTGATAGGTGCTTTGATACTGGGGGCTGACGGTTCGCTGGGTGTGTACACCAAACAGCATTTGCATTCAGGAGAGGAGGTGATCTATGCCGAGGGGCAAGGCGGGCCGACCCTGGATGTTGCCGGTAAGACCGTAGCACTGGCGGTCTGCGCCGACTTCAGCTACGCCAGTCATGCCGCTGCCGCCGCTGAGCAGGGAGCCGATATTTACGCGGCTGGCGTGTTGATCAGCGAAAAAGGCTATGCCCCCGATACCGCTCTGCTGCAGGGATACGCTCGTCAACATTCGATGGTCGTGTTAATGGCTAACCACGGTGGTTCTACTGGCGGATGGGTGTCAGCCGGGCGTAGCGCGATCTGGTCCGCCGACGGTTCGCTGATCGTCGCTGCGCCGGATGCTGGTGACGTGTTGGTCGTTGCCCGGCAAGAGGGAGGGACCTGGCAGGGGCAAGTCATTGCCGTGACGGAGGCACAATGACCTACCGGTTACGGATTGCCACGCCTGATGATCTGGCGTTTTCGCGCAATCTCACCTGTCAGAATATGCTGCGGTACTACATTCAACATGATTTGTTGTGGCTGGACGAAGCGTTCGATGTGGCCTGGTCGGGACGCGAAAGCTGGCTGATCGTGCGCGCTGATGTGGTGGTGGGATTTTTCAGCCTGAGTCGTGATGCGCGAGCGCTGTATATCCGTGAACTGCAAATTGCAGAAACGTTTCAGGGGCAGGGCGCGGGATCCTGGGCGATTGATCAGGTTATCGGGATGGCCCGCAAGGAAAGACGACCGGCGATGCGCCTCACGGTGTTCGAAAACAACCCGGCAAAATATTTGTATGAAAGAAAAGGACTACGGGTCCAGGGTGAAGACGAGTGTTTCTTGCGGATGCAGCTTGATATCAGTACACCTGTGCGCTGAAACCCTTGGCTGGCAAGCCCTGAAAGATGAAATGAAACTTTTTAAATACGGCTTTCCGCTAGGTCTGCCCGGCACTTTTTGCTAAGGTGTCCCGCATCCCAATAAGACCATATCGCGAGGTGTCTGCTTGATTAGGGTGCTAGTGGTCGACGACCATGATCTCGTTCGTACAGGCATTACACGCATGCTGGCCGATATCGATGGCTTGCAGGTGGTGGGTCAGGCCGAATCAGGTGAAGAATCCCTGATCAAGGCCCGTGAGTTGAAACCTGACGTGGTCCTGATGGACGTCAAGATGCCTGGCATCGGTGGCCTGGAAGCCACGCGCAAACTCTTGCGCAGTCACCCCGACATCAAAGTGGTGGCCGTCACCGTGTGTGAAGAGGATCCTTTTCCGACGCGGCTGCTGCAGGCAGGTGCTGCCGGTTATCTCACCAAGGGCGCCGGGTTGCCGGAAATGGTCCAGGCGATTCGTCTGGTCTTTGCCGGTCAGCGCTATATCAGCCCGCAGATCGCTCAACAGTTGGCGATCAAATCCTTCCAGCCCACCAATGATTCGCCGTTTGACGCCCTGTCCGAACGCGAAATCCAGATCGCGTTGATGATCGTTGGCTGTCAGAAGGTGCAGATCATTTCCGACAAATTGTGTTTGTCGCCGAAAACCGTGAACACTTACCGCTACCGCATCTTCGAGAAGCTCTCGATCAGCAGCGACGTCGAACTGACATTGTTGGCGGTGCGTCACGGCATGGTCGATGCCAGCGCCTGACCATGACTGAAACTTTCGATTCCGGCGCCTTTCTGTCGACGGTCAGTGGGCGTCCGGGCGTGTATCGCATGTTCGACAGCGACGCGCGCCTGCTCTATGTCGGCAAGGCGAAAAACCTCAAGAAGCGCCTGGCCAGCTACTTTCGCAAGACCGGCCTGGCACCGAAAACTGCGGCGCTGGTCGGGCGCATCGCTCAAGTCGAAACGACCATCACGGCCAACGAAACCGAGGCGTTGCTGCTTGAGCAGACGCTGATCAAGGAATGGCGGCCGCCGTACAACATCCTGCTGCGCGACGATAAGTCTTACCCCTATGTGTTTTTGTCCGATGGACAGTTCCCGCGGCTGAGCATCCACCGAGGCGCGAAAAAGGCCAAGGGCAAGTATTTCGGTCCGTATCCGAGTGCCGGTGCCATCCGTGAAAGTCTCAGCTTGTTGCAAAAGACTTTTTTCGTCCGTCAATGCGAAGACAGCTACTACAAGAACCGTACCCGGCCGTGCCTGCAGTATCAGATCAAACGCTGCAAGGCGCCTTGCGTCGGACTGGTCGAGCCTGAGATCTACGCCGAAGATGTGCGTCACTCGGTGATGTTCCTTGAAGGGCGCAGTCATGCCTTGACCAATGAATTGTCCACGGCGATGGAAGAGGCGGCGATCAATCTCGAGTTCGAGCGCGCCGCCGAGTTGCGTGATCAGATCGCGCTGTTGCGTCGGGTTCAGGATCAACAAAGCATGGAGGGGGGCACCGGGGATATCGACGTCATCGCCGCATTCGTCAACCCGGGTGGCGCCTGTGTGCACCTGATCAGTGTTCGTGGCGGGCGTGTATTGGGCAGCAAGAATTTCTTCCCTCAGGTCGGGATCGAAGAAGACGTTTCCGAAGTCATGGCGGCGTTCCTGGGGCAGTATTTCATCAGCAGTCCCGAACGCGACTTGCCCAGCGAACTGATCGTCAACGTCGTGCACGAAGACTTTCCGACATTGATCGAAGCCATTCATGAGTTGCGTGGCCGGGAGTTGGCCATCAGTCATCGGGTTCGCGGTACGCGAGCGCGTTGGCAGCAACTGGCCGTCACCAATGCCGAGCAGGCGCTGGGTGCGCGACTGGCCAATCGTCAGCACACTGCCGCGCGCTTCGAAGCCCTGGCTGAAGTGTTGAATCTGGATGAGCCGCCGCAGCGGCTGGAATGCTATGACATCAGCCATTCCAGCGGTGAGGCGACGGTCGCTTCTTGCGTGGTCTTCGGCCCGGAAGGCGCAATCAAGTCGGATTACCGCCGCTACAACATCGAAGGTGTCACGGCGGGGGACGACTATGCCGCCATGCACCAGGCACTGACGCGCCGGTTCAGCAAGCTGAAGGAAGGCGAGGGTAAGTTGCCGGACATCCTGTTGGTGGACGGTGGCAAGGGGCAGCTGTCGATGGCCCGCGATGTGCTCAACGAACTGGCAGTGCCGGATCTCATCCTTCTCGGGGTCGCCAAGGGCGCCACGCGCAAGGCTGGTTTCGAAACGTTGTATCTGAATGATGCAGCGCACGAGTTCACGTTGCGTGGTGACTCGCCAGCGCTGCACCTGATCCA
This sequence comes from Pseudomonas sp. LF-5, assembly GCF_037626295.1. NCBI lineage: Bacteria > Pseudomonadati > Pseudomonadota > Gammaproteobacteria > Pseudomonadales > Pseudomonadaceae > Pseudomonas > Pseudomonas sp. LF-5. The sequence continues at coordinate 1,037,877 of NZ_JARKMT010000001.1, read as the reverse complement.
GCAGATTCGCGACGAAGCCCACCGTTTCGCGATTACCGGCCACCGTGCACGTCGTGGCAAAACCCGCCGAACGTCAACGCTGGAAGGCGTTGCGGGCGTCGGGCCAACCCGTCGTCGCGACTTGTTGAAACATTTTGGTGGATTGCAGGAGCTGTCTCGTGCAAGCATCGAAGAGATCGCCAAAGCCCCGGGGATCAGTAAAAAGCTCGCAGAGTCGATTTATGCAAACCTGCATAGCGAGTAGAATGCCCCCTCACCTCGTAGCCAGTTGTGCCGATGAATATCCCTAATCTGATTACCGTTCTACGCGTCCTGCTCATCCCGATCTTCATATTGCTGTTCTATTTGCCTTACCAGTGGAGCTATATGGCCTCCGCTTCGGTGTTCGCCTTTGCCGCTGCAACGGATTGGCTGGATGGTTACCTGGCTCGTCGACTGGAACAAAGCACGCCGTTTGGCGCGTTCCTGGATCCGGTGGCCGACAAGCTCATGGTTGCCGTGGCGCTGGTGTTGTTAGTGCAAGAACACGGTAACTTCTGGCTTACACTGCCGGCTGCCGTCATCATCGGTCGCGAAATCGTCGTTTCGGCATTGCGCGAATGGATGGCGGAACTCGGCGCTCGTGCCCATGTTGCAGTCTCCAATCTCGGTAAATGGAAAACCGCAGCACAGATGCTTGCGCTGGTCATCCTGCTGGCCAACCCAAAGGACTTCAGCTTCTGGGTTGTTCTGGGTTACGCCTTGCTGATGGTATCGGCGGGCCTGACGTTGTGGTCGATGGTTCAATACCTTCGCGCCGCCTGGCCGCATCTGAAGACCGACGTCGAAAAGAAATAAAAGTTTTTTGAATCAAGGGGTTGACGGAGCTTCTTAATTCTATAGAATGCGCATCACCAAGCGGGAATAGCTCAGTTGGTAGAGCACGACCTTGCCAAGGTCGGGGTCGCGAGTTCGAGTCTCGTTTCCCGCTCCAATTTGTACGTGTTTGTTGTTGTGCTACTGACAGCAAATGCTTTGAGGCCGAGTAGCAAAATGGTTATGCAGTGGATTGCAAATCCACCTACGCCGGTTCGATTCCGACCTCGGCCTCCACTATTGAAAACCCCGTAGATCAATGATCTACGGGGTTTTTTATTGCCTGCGAGAAAGCGGGGTGTTCCGCAATTTTTGACAGGTGTTCCGCAATCGAGCCTTTTTTCACCTTGAATCGTAGCGTCATGAACCTCGTACATGGTTCCATGGCGGAATGCCATCTTTAAGCTGTGTCAGTGTGTTTTTCTCAACATGCGTGTGACATATTGTGATTGGGTTTTCGATAAAAAGGATCACGGAATGAAAGTTTTTGTAAGTTGGTCGGGCAAACGAAGCAAACTTGTGGCCGAGTTGTTGAGTGATTGGATTAAATGTGTATTGCAGGCTTCTCAACCTTGGATCTCCACGCGCCACATCGATAAGGGCGCAATATGGTTTTCTGAAATTTCCGATCAGTTGCGAGAAACGGCGGCAGGTATTGTGTGTTTAACCCAAGAAAATAAAAACAAACCTTGGATTCTTTTTGAAACCGGAGCTCTCGCCAAGGGCTTGAGCACCAACAGAGTCTGTACGTTTCTGATTGACTTGGGACCCGCTGATATAGAGGATCCTTTGGCACAGTTCAATCATACAACTCCGGACCAAACTTCGATGTGGGGTCTAATAAGCTCGTTGAACTCATGCCTGGAAGCTGCTCGCTTGGATGAGCGCATCCTTCAGCAAGTATTTGATACATACTGGCCAAAATTTGAGGCTGATTTTGCTGCAACGTTATTGGCTTCCCCGCAGGAAGAGTATGTTGAGCCGCGATCGGAAGACAGTATCTTGGCTGAAATTTTAGCCAATACGCGATCCCTTTCGGGTCGTGTTCGCGAGCTTGAACATAGAGTAGCGTTGAGCCCGGAACCAGCTATCGAAGTTAGTTATCCTAGCAATGTGCGCACTGTTTTAGGGCTGGGATCGATCGGGAATGGGATCGTCGGAAGTGCGGCACGCGCCAGTCTTGCTTCCTATGAGTTTGACAGAGCAGCTGAGGCTTTAGGTATCACTGCAAATGAGGCGCGAGAATTGTCGAAAAAAAGCTGGCCTAGGAATGCGCATGGTAGTGGAAGCGTCGTAGACCCTGAACAAAAAACGTAAATGCCGCAGCTTAAGACAAACTGCGGCATTTGGAGGAGGGGTGTGCGCTATTTGGTTGGACTTACAATTTCGCCAACCCTCCTGTACACCTTTTTAGTCATTTCTTCCGTTGAATGGCCAAGTAGGCGGCTGGCCGCCTTTATGTCTTCGATTTCGCTGCCTGCCTTCGGTCGGATGTCCCTGAATTGAAACTTCCGAATCGAACTGGCCAGCTCCGAGTCACCGTCGATAGCTGCTTTGGACGCTGCCTTTTCCCGGGCTTCGTCCCAGCGGTTGCGCAACATGTTGTAGCTCATGCGTAAGCCGGCCTGGTTGGTGATCAGAGTCGATGTTCTGGTGCCAGCTTGGGCTCGTCGATCAAGTAGGCCGTTGATGAGGACGCAAAGGTCCGTCTCGTTGTCGCCGTCGTAGAGGCGGATCCTAAGGCGCTTTTCCGTTTTGCCTTGGCCAACCATCAGAAAGCCATGATTGAGATCGGTGATGGATGCCTTGAGCACGTCAGCCGGACGCTGTCCGGTCAGGTATGCCAAGTCCATTGCATCCTTAAGATCCTGCCCAGCTTCGTCGTAGACCGCATTCCAAATGATATCGCCGGCGTAGAAGTCCCGTGGCGTCTCCTTGTTCCGCCGCAGGCCGAAGCAGGGGTTGGCCTTGTCAGTCAGGCCCCACTCGCGAGCAAAGGTGAACATGGTAGATAGTAGGGCTATCTCCCGGTTCGCCCGTACCTTTGCCGTGCGCGCGTCACGATATTGAGCAATCACTTGTGGCGAGATTGCCTCGATTGGGGCCGATTCGAATGCATTCCGGAGCTGCTTAAGGCCCTTTTGGTAATCGCTTTGTGTGCCTGGCTTGAGTGTTGGTATCAACGACCACCCAGACATCCGCCGTGTGTTCGAAGGCTTCCACTTCGAGACACTCGACATCCGTTACTCCAATACCAACCAGCGGCAAAGCAAAGCCGAGGTGGGCGGCGAGCTGGTGATCACGAATTGGGAGCCGGTGGCGTTGGGTGGACTGTTCTGAGCGTCCCTTGATACTTTCCGTGAACACCGCGAAATAAGTGGTGGTAGGCTTTACTGGAGGCCAGTTGGTTGCTCTCTATGGATCGCGTCACCACCAGCTCCACGAATAACGGAAGATCATGAATATTCCTCAACATCAGTCAACGTATATCGGTTATGAAGCTATCGACCTGAAGCTTTCTTCATTGCTTTCGCAAGGTTTGATTGACGAGCGTCAGTACGCGCAAAGCTGGTCCATTCTTTCCGGGCTGACGTGTCACGTTGGAACATCGAGCATCAAGCTAGGACAGCCCCGTACCGTCTATGCCCTTCCCGACAAGTTCGAAATCATTACGATGGAATTGGAACAAACTGAGCTTGATGGGATGCTAGTGATTCTGTCTGGAGGGTTGAGCCGTGCCGTTATCCGAGCTTTCTCCTATTTGAATCGCAAATGACAGGAGAAATCGCCCGCTGTAGCCCAAGCCCCGGCCGTCAAACAGCCGGGGCCGAGGACGTGAAGAGACGCGGTTTTTGCGTCCGCGAAAGGGAGAATCGAATGAATCGTCTACCGGAAGGGGTACGCAGAGTTTGCGCGGTAGTTGGCGTGCTGTTTGTTGTTTGGTGGATCGCCGCAATCGGCTTCCTTTCTCACGGCTTCACTCAAGTAAAGCCGATTGGCTGGTTGGTTGTCGTGCTGTGCGCCATTTTGGCATATGTGATTCCAGCGCTGCTCTACCGGATCTACCGATGGATCAGAGAGGGATTTGCTATGGATTCGCAACGTTAGAGGAAGATCGCCCGCTTTTCCCCAAGCCCCGCCATCAAAACGTGGGGCCGAGGCAGTAGAGAAGCGCGGCTTTTGCGGTTCAAGAGCGAGCAGGAAATCATGAGTAAAACAACCGACCAGATGTTTAAGATTGTGCACGCTGCCATGTTGGATATGGATACCGCCGCTAATACCGAAACGTTGATTGCAGCGCACCAATACTGCAAAGGCTATGCACAGTGTATGCATGACGCTGGACAGATCGATGCAGAGAAATTCGGTGATCTGCTTCGTAAGATTGCGGGACATTTCGAGGTGGGACGCGCTCGGTTCCCTGAGTGGACCTTGGTCAACTTCGAATGATTAGGGGAAATTCCCGGTCATGCCAAAGCCCAGCCATCGAGCTGGGCCGCGGCAGTATTACCGGCGCGATTACCGCGTCCATGGAAGGAGTTGCAAAGATGATCTCTGTTGAAAACATGCAGGTTGAGTACCTTCAGGACCTGAAAACCTCCGGTGTGGATCTGGATTATCTCGCAGTTGTCCTGAAGGACTTGAGCACTCTTCGGCTGGAGCCAACAATTGAAAAGCTCGCAGCCATTCTGGTTGGAGAAGTGCTGTCTTCAAAGGACGCTCTGAAATTGGCTAATGCTAAAGGAGCTGCACGCGGTTATGCGCTCGGCGTGGGTGTAATGGCTTCGTGTGATGGACTGGAAGAATTCTTCAAGCGCTTGACCGATCGCGCTCAAGAACAGTTGCTCCAACCGTACCGACCAGGATAAGACCCGTAAGTTAAGAAAATTGGCACGTGTCTGTCCCCGCAAGAGAATAAAACAACTGAATAGGGATCCAATTAATGCTGATGCAAACCCGTGAGTACTACCCAATTGCTGCCCTATCGGGCGCTCAGCCGGTCAAATTTCAGGTGTCGCCGTTTTTCCTGCATGTCGACATCGGTCAACCCTACACCAAGATGGCGGTGAAACTGGGCCAGCTGCGCTTCGAAGACACTACGATGACCTTCGAGAAGATTCCGGTGGTAAATGTATGTGGTGGTAGCAGCAGCGACCTGTTTTGGCAGATCTCGCTCAAGCCCGAAGATGCCGCCGACCTCAAAATGCTGATTACCGAAATCCTCGAATCGGCCAAGAGCCTGTAACGAACCATGCCCTGGTATGCCGGGGCTTCAAGGAAAGTCCGCGGTGCCACCAAGCCCGCCCAGCGCTGGCTAAGCCCGTAGAGGGGGCGCTGCTTTCACGTCCGCGAAACTGATAAATGGAGAGAAACACATGGCACTGATGATCGACGCTGAACCGTTGTTGGAGCTACTAGCTGCTGTTGATGCCGCCAATCAGCCTCGCTATGCCTTGGCTAAGGCTTATCGCGAGCTGACCGCACCGGTAACTCCGGCACAAACAGAGCAGTTTCACACCGAGTACCAGAAGGCCAGCACTGAGTGGGCGAATGCCTGCGGCGTTCTCGCTTTTGCTCTCGGTGTAGAGGTGGCAAAAGCTAGAGCGACCGGTCAATAACTGCTGGGAAAATGCGATGCAGGATGCACCAGATGATCCGATGAATCCTTTGCTGATAGAGGTTATGACGCGGCTCTGCAGTTGGAACGGAAAGTGGCCTATCACTTGGGTGATTGGAGACACTTGGGTTGTTCATCACGGTCTTGATGAATGGGCCATTGGTCCTGACGAACCAGCCACCACGGCGCAGGTTCGCGAGCTTTTGATCCGTTCTGGTGGGGTTTACGAGTTACAGGAGTACTGAAGGAACGATCGCCGTAACACTCGATCTGGTGTGCAGGTGCAACTGATCGAACATAACATATAGCGGTAGAGGGAAAGCTGGTAGGTTGACAGTGCCGGCAAATGCCGGCACTATTTGCGCATTCGGTGCCGGCACTTGCCGGCAAGCCTTCTGAGGTGCAGGAATATGTCAACAGAGTACAAGCCAACACTACGTTTCAATGCACTTGAAACCCAGCGTATTCACTTTGCCGCCATCAACGCAGGGATGAAAACTGCCGAGTGGATGCGGAAGCTCATCCTCGATCACGCCCCGCAGTTGACCATTGCTGACCCATTAGCCGTACGCGTGGCCGGCTTTGAAGAACGGTTTGGCTGGAACCTCATACACTACGCCGATGCGCTGGCCCATGCGGGGGCCCACCACGTGGACGTCAGCGATATTGCGGACTACATGGCACGCTACACAACCATGGTGGACGAGGAGGAGTGGATCGACGGTGAAAAGCTTCCGGGCGTGCGAGTTGGTGATGTAACCAGTGTAGAAGGCCGTGCTGTTGATCTCTGTCGGGCGATCAACCTCGCCCACATACACGCCCTGCTTGCTAATGAGGGAGCGTCGGCCATGAATGCCATTCGATCGACCCAACCAGTTAACGGAAAAATGCGTTGATGCTTGAGACGTTGCTAACATCCGCAGTGGTGTCCGCTCTAGTCGGAGGCTATGTCAGTCTCGTGAACTCAGAGCGGAAGATCCAAATCGAGAATGTCACCCAAGAGCGCGCTAAATGGCGAGAGCAGATTAGGGTCAATGCGATCAAGGTGCACAAGGCAGCGATTGGTCCAGCCACCGAGGTTAGAAAATCATCGCTAACCGAGCTGCGGATGGTATTTGAGCTGCTGCTGAATCCGTATGATCCTGAAGATGTCGCCATCCTCAAGTGCATTGAAGAGCTTGCTGACTGCAAAGAACCTGCGAAGCGCCTCCCTGAGTTTTCCAAGCGGCTGGCATTCTTACTCAAACACGACTGGGAGCGAGCGAAGCGAGAGGCGAAACCTTGGTGGTGTCGCCACCCGTTCAAAAAGCCGCTTAGAGAGAGTCTGGGCTAATGGTCATCAGCCAACCATCGAAACACAATGGAAAGGGGCGCGCGCAGCCGATTTAAGGAACATTTACGCAACTGCCCAAGCCCAGGCATGCTCTGGGCCGGAGCAGTAGGAGGCCTAGCGTAACATCTGGTGCCGCTGATCAGCTGTATAAACAACAAAATGTTAGCTCTTACGCATTACGCAACAGGGATGGTTAACTTTAGTTTTACTCAGACCTTTGATTCGCCAGGAGGAACGACTGCTTGAGCAGAATTTGCAGCTAAATTATCGGGTCGAGATTTTCCTTTGGTCAAAGACTCTTTAGCAAAGTTAGTTATCTGGCTAGCAAAGTTTGGAACTGACTTCATTGCGTCTTTGAATGCATCAGAAGAGAGAAGTTCGTGCCATGGGCTACCGTAGCTTGCGGACTCAACGAGTCGGAGGGGTTGTTCATCTAGTCGAGAGAGTGCGGATTCCAACAGCTTAGCTTCGAGCTTAGGGTCTACTCTGCCAGCCTCTTTGCTATAGCCATCGTAAGCTCTAGATATTGATGCTTTAAATGCATAATCTTCCGAAAGGCGAAAGCGCTGGCCAACTTGTTTCGTTGCAAGCCAGGCAAACCAAACTGGTGCGCCAACTGACAAAATAGCAATTGTAATATTAAGTACGACCAATGTTCCCGAGGCTCCATCAGGTCGGGTTAATAGCTGTGTCAAAACTTGCAATTGCCCTGTACCTACGTAACCTCCTACTCCAAGCGCAGCGATTAGACCTGCTAGCCAAAACCACATTGATAAATCTAGTGATTTTGATCTTTCAGTAAATGCAGTAGCCAAACCGACACTTGTAGCTGAAGAGAAAACAGATTGACATTTTTTTATAATGTCATCTGCTTCTTTTTTTATTTTTGATAGTTCACCTAGTATGTTTGAGGAATCTTCTTTTGAAGAAAGAACTTTTATTCTATCTGCTTCGGCTTCTTGTGAAAGTTCATAAATTTTCTGTCGAGATTCTTTTAATGTCTCGAGATCAGATGGGAGTTGATCTGCTGCGTCGTATGCCTGTTCGATTCTTGATATCATCTCCTCCAAGGTGGCAGTCTTTGGAGCTAGCTCTCGCAGTCGAGTCTCTAATCCTCGAATTTGATTCGTTGACTTACGGAGGGCTTTTGTATTTTCTACTGCTTTCTTTTCATCAAAATCTTGATATGGTGTGAGAGCAAATGCTAGAGCATCAAGTGTGATCGTGAGCGCAGGAATTGCTGCTTGACCATTCGATGACGGGATGTTAGGGATAGTATTGGATCGAATGAAAGCGAAAGCAGGTAAGAAGTAGTCTAAGTCTTTTGACTCAACCGAACCGTCCTCTACTTCAATTTCAATTTCGGAGACTATCTCATGCAAAGCCCGAACGCGTTTAATTAAGTACTCCCTATTAATGCCTGCACATCCCCAATAGTTAGCGTGCTGACTTATTATGACCGCTTCTGGAATGATGCTGGTGATCGTATTTTCAACCGCTTTTAATTCTTCCGCTAATTTCTTAAATATTTGATTCACGATCCTTTCCTTGGTAATGACATGTGATTATATGGATGTATTTATATGTATTTTTAATTTTTCGCAATATGCCAAAAGTCAACCTGGCCTAATGCGAAATACCGCTAAACACAAATATTGTAAACTTTTATCGATGTCAATTTGGCAGCTATGACACGTCAGGATAGCTGACGCTATTGCTTGAATGCCGGTTCCACAATAGGGGGGGCGACTATCCTTCGAAAAGTGTCAAATGCTTCTTAAAGATTTTTGGACTTAAGTTTTGCCAGATCCTGTTTGATGTGGCCGGAGTTTTCACCAATGGTGTCAAGCGCACCCCGAACGTTAGCCCCTACCTCTGACACACCTTGCTGTTCTACATGCAGTGTCAGCTCCATCAGGGCCGCCTCCAGCGCCAGTTGGTTGGTGTACATCCTCTCGAGCACATCCGACAGCGAATAATCCCCTGACATAGCATCGACTCCATTCAAGAAAGGTAGAAGCATAGTACCTTTGTCAGGCAGTAATCGCTGCTTGCTTAGAAATTGCTACAAAGCGAAGCAATTTCAGTAGGTTAGCCAGTCCGGCCGGGTCGTAGGTAGAGTGCTACGCCCAATCCATCATTGTAGAGAGTGAGTTACGCTTCCTGCCAGCAAGGTCACTAAAAACTTACCAACATGTTTTCTTGAATATCAGAAATATTTAGCTCTAGTCCGGCGGAACCTGACTTGACAAATGATGTCGTTTTGCTATGCCTAGGTTTGAGATCACTCATATTTCGCTAGGCTCCTCTGAGCCAAGGACGGTTCTAGTGACGAATCGCGTTAGTAGTTTGATTGTGCTATCCGCTCTCGCGGTCGCTGTGCTAAGCGGCTGCGCCGGGGTCAGCTTCTATACCGATCCTACCTTACAAACTCGAACCGGCATTCCGGTCTATGGCTCTAAACCGTATTTGCTTGTGTCTCGTACAGGTGCTAAAGACAAGCCTGTAGAGGCATCAATAATTTATTTGCCCAATACTGAAAAAGTCATCTACGCCTATCCTCGCTCGGGATTTGGCTCCGCAAATCTCACCATGTCCCTCGCTGGTGGACAGATGACATCGTTCGGACAACAAACGGACACGAAGGTGCCAGAGCTGATTACTTCTCTTTCGGGCTTAGTTACTGCGCGTGCAGGCGCAGAGAAGGCGGAGGCTGAGGCCAAATCAATACGAGCTGCAATTGGTACCCAGCAATCAGCAATTCCGGCGTCCGTAGCCGGTCAAAAGGTTTTGGATATAGCGGATGAAATACTTCGAAAAGCTACCAACGGTAGTCTTCCGGAGCTTACCGATCAGGAACTGCGGACTCTGAAAACTGTAGCGCAGGCCTTGAAAGCGGCAGGAAACTCACTCCTAGCTCCTGCCAATGCACCGTTCGCACAACAGCAGTTCGATGTTATCAACGCCCAAAGTGAGATTTTGAAGAAATACCCATCTCCAACGGGGAGCACGACGAGAGATAACTCACTACAAATTGTTCAAGCTTGGGCAGAAGAACTGAGAAAACTATTTAGCACGACGCAACCTGAAAAAGAAGATCTTCCAACATTCGAACTCTACGAAATTCTCCAGCAACCTGGAGCCGCGCCTGTGCTGCGTAAGGTTTCATTGTCATGAGCCGTGCCAAAGGCCCCAGCACTGAGCGTATAAGTGCTGTCGCGTCTATTCGCAAGGAGCTCGATGACCGCGTTGGAAGTAGAACCGAAATTCTTGGATCTATGCTAGGAATCAAGATACGTGGTGGGAAACTTACCCGACAACTCGGCATCACTTACTTTGTCCGAGAGAAAATTCCGAAATCCGAGCTGAGCCCGCGTAAGAGAGTACCGATGACTCTCAAAATGGGTAATCAGATAGTGACGACTGACGTTGTCGAATGGCCTCGGATGATTGAGCAATACACAGCGACACCCACGATCATCAGTGATGGCAAAACACAAGGGACCTTGTCTTGTTTTGCCTCATCAGATGCTGGAGTGTTCGGCATTTCCTGTGCGCATTGCTTGGTAGGTGCTGACGGAAGGCCAGCGACGCCAACTGAGGTTGCCTATTTTGCAGATAATCAGCAGCGATGGGTCGAAGCCGGGGAAAGTGTCTATCTGGCTTATTCCGCTGGTGCTGGATTGGCGGGTAACTATGGGTATCTAGATTGTGGACTTTTCAGTCTTCATGATGCGTCCTTGGAAGCGAGGGCAAATTCCGGTCAGGTGCTCTCCGTTGTCAGCAATACTCGCTCGCTGCTAGGTTCAAATCTGGTTGCCGTTAGCGCACTGAATGCTCCAGGTTCAACGAATCACTGGAGAGAGGCAGTGGTGGTTGGCGTAGAGGCCGACGCTATGGGTGAACGCTGTGATTTAGTCCTCGCGGTTGAGTTTCCTGGAACATTTCACGGTGACAGCGGCATGCTTTGGCTCACGCAGGACGGGAAAGCGGCCGCGATCCATGCGCGAGGGGAGGAGCGTCCAGGGCTCCAAGGGAGTCGCCTTACGACAGCAATGTCAGCGGCTCGCGTGGTCGATCATTTGGCAATACAGATGAGGATTTAATGCTGATGCTGATCCTGCGTCAGATCCAAGTGAGCAGTGTCAACGGCACTCCAAAAATGTTCCGCAACTTCAGATACACCCTTTGCAGATCGCGGCTTTCAAGAGCTTTGAAATCAGTAGCTTGCGGAACGTAATTCGTGCTAACCTATTGATCTGCTTGGCTTTGTGGCGTGGATTGCAAATCCACCTACGCCGGTTCGATTCCGACCTCGGCCTCCACTATAAACAAGCTCCGTAGATCCATGATTTACGGAGCTTTTTTATTTGCAGTGCGCAGCAAGATTTAGTCTTGAAAACGGCCATTGCAAACTTGCTTCACCGGGAAGTGATGTATATATTTCCCGCTCTGCTGCTTGCATGTGCACTCTGTCAGGATTGCCACTGCGAAGTAGGAGAGAGCAACACCGCGCTACCGCCCGAATGGCGAAACTGGTAGACGCATGGGACTTAAAATCCCCCGCTCGTAAGGGCGTGCCGGTTCGATTCCGGCTTCGGGCACCATCTCTAATCAAGGGTTTGCGGGCGAAAGCTGATGCAAGCCCTTGTTTGTTTCCGGGGCGGTATTTTGATCGGATGCCCATGGATTACCGCTAATGGATACTTCTGATCGTTCGCAATTTTCATTGTGCCTATTGGCGTTGCGTACGTTCACTGGCCTGACAGCCGCCATTTTTTTTAAGCGAAAGCCCAGCTATTTAGCTGGGCTTTTTTGTAGCTTTAAACAAATGCCTGCCCACTGAAACCTCGCGGCAGGCGCTGAAGTCCGGCCATTGCTGTCAGCCGCTCAATCCATTGTGTGCGCCAATCAACCGCGCCATGAGTGTTCTTTGCCTGTCGGGCAGTGCGTCGTGCTGCATTGCGTTGGTCTTTTCTTGCCTGCTTGAACGCATCGGTATTGCGGCAGCTACGGCACTTCACGCGATTGAGTTCTTTGCTCGCTGAGAGTTGCTGACCTTTGTGACCGCAGGCCAGATGACCGTCGACGCTGAAATGAATGACCATGAACCGTCTCCTGAGTGACGTGTAATGGTTTGACAACTGGCAGCCATGCGCGTTCGGCGAGACAAATCGCAGACAAAAAAACACCCGCATGCGGGCGGGCGTTGAAAGTGATCTCTAAAGGAGTGATTTCACTGTAAGCGGGTCGATGTGATGGCTTCGTGAAAAGAAACTTTTCGGCTCACACAAGCAACTGCCGGGCAGAAGGCCGCCCGGCAACAATGACCATCTCTCGCGATGACCTGATTTGTCGTTATCTGAACCGTGGCAGCGGCCGATCAACGGGCTTCAGGGCCGACAGTGTATTGCGAATCAGCGGCGCATCCTTTTCGATGTCGTTCAGCCGATCGCGGATACGCAGGGCGGTGGGGTGTCCGCCTTGATGATCGACCCAGTCGGCGATCTCCTTGCAAGCGGCCGCGAGGCGGGCCTGCCGGGCGTCGAGCAGGGTGAGGAGGGTGGTGATGGACTCTTTTTCGGACATGGAACACCTCCGTTCAATGAAACCGCTGAGCGGCAGCAAAAAGCCCGCAAGTCGCGAGCCTTCTGCCGTTGGGGTGCTGCTCCTTCAGCTGGTTTCAGTATAGACCCGCCGGTGATCGGCATCAGCCGGAAGACTGGCGGACCGGTAGTAGAGAACTCGCTGCGTTAAGGCGCTCGCATTCGAACCTGGCGTCTTGCTCCCTGTCGTAGCCATCGCCGATGAAGCCACCCGTGCGCGTGTCGCAGATACGAAACCAGCCAATGGCTTCGGCGGGATCATGCTGGCTTTCTCCGGCGCGTCGACCGTGAATGATGATCTTGTTGCAGCGCTTCACGACGAAAATGTCTTCCATGGCGTCACCGCAGCTGATTCGTGTCAGATCAACTATAGAAGGCTGCGGCGATCGTGCAAAAAATAGGCAGATCAACTCGTCGGCTGGCACTGCCAGGCGGGGATCAAGGCGCGTCGGTCATTTCGCTCATCTGCTCGAGAAACATTGCCAGCGCCACTTCTTCGGCGCGCAGCCCTTTGCGTACTCGCGGACGGGGGAGTTGCGCCAGTGCGCCGAGCATGAATTTTTCCACCACAGCGGGATGGATATAGCACTTGCGGCACACCGCTGGCGTATTGCCCAGCTGTTTGGCGACGCCCTTGACCATCTCGACGACGTGGCGTTTGGCTTCGGTCTCCGATTCGTGAGTCAGCTCACGCAACACCGCCAATGCCAGGGCGCTGCCGGCCCAGGTGCGGTAGTCCTTGGCGGTAAAGTCGGCGCCGGTCAGGGTTTGCAGATACGCATTGACGTCGGAAGAGCTGACTGTGTGGCGGTCACCGTTTTCATCCAGATACTGAAACAGGTTCTGCCCGGGGATTTCCAGGCAGCGCTTGATGATTCGCGCCAGACGGCGATCCTTGACGGTGATTTGATGTTCGATCCCGCTCTTGCCGCGAAACTGGAACAGGATCGCACTGCCGTTGACCTCGACATGCCGGCTGCGCAAGGTAGTCAGGCCGTAGGAACGGTTATCCCGCGCATATTGCGTGTTGCCGACACGAATCAGCGTGGCATCGAGCAGGGTGATCACCGTGGCCATGACTTTGTCGCGACTGAAACCGGGCGCGGCCAGCAGCGCTTCCAGCTGTTTGCGCAATTTCGGCAGCGCCAGGCCAAATTCGCGCAGGCGTGAATACTTGTCGGCATCGCGCACTTCGCGCCAGCGCGCGTGATAGCGGTACTGTTTGCGGCCACGGGCATCGCGCCCAGTGGCTTGCAGGTGGCCACGCGGGTCGACGCAGATCCACACGTCGATATAGGCCGGCGGCACCGCGAGGGCGTTGATGCGTTTGATTTCGTCCGGGTCAGTGATGCGCTGGCCCGAGGGTTCGAAGTAGCTGAACTTGCCGCGCAGTTTCTTGCGCGTGATACCGGGCTGGGTGTCATCGACATAGTGCAGGTCTGGGGGCAGTGCGTCGGTCAGCACGGTGTCGGGCATGGCGGCTTCCTTGGGGGCGTCGTGGTCTGTAAACGATTGACCGCACGCTGTAGCCGTCGTGCCGAATGATTTACGCCAGCACTGCGACCGCCTTGATCTGCGCCCAGAGTTGCTGGCCCTGATGCACGCCGAGTTGATCCCGCGAGAAGCGCGTGATACGCGCCACCAAGGGCGTGCCGCCGGCATCGAGACGAATCAGGACATGGGCAGCGTTGTCCGCTGCCAGTTCACTGACCACGGTGACCGGCAGACGATTGAGGATGCTGCTGAACTCGGTGTTCTGCAGGGTGAGACTGATGTCTCGCGCGTGTACCTTGCACCGTAAGGCCTGACCCAATGCCATCGGCGCGTGGGTGACGCGAATGTGCAAATGGGTGGCCGGCAATTGCAGGCTCAGCAACTGATAATCGGCGTCGTAGGCACTGACCTGACCCTCGATGATCACACCGGCGTCGTCGCCCATTGCCATCGGTAAATCCAGACGGGCGAGGGTTTCGCCGATCGGGCCGCTGGCCAGGGCCTTGCCGTCGCTGAGCAGCACGAGGTGATCGGCCAGTCGCGCCACTTCGTCTTGCGCGTGGCTGACGTACAGCAGTGGAATGTCCAGCTCGTCATGCAGACGCTGCAGGTAAGGCAGAATTTCGCGTTTGCGCTGGCTGTCGAGAGCGGCCAGGGGCTCGTCCATCAATAACAGCTTCGGGCTGGTCAGCAGGGCGCGGGCAATGCCCACTCGTTGACGTTCGCCACCAGAGAGGTGCTGCGGATGGCGCTCGAGCAGATGACCGATACCCAGGAGTTCAGTGGCCTGCGCGAGATCCACCCGACGCTGGGCCTTGGCGATGCGCTTGAGGCCGAATTGCAGATTGCCCAGCACCGACAGGTGCGCGAACAGGCTGGCCTCTTGAAACACGTAGCCGACTGCGCGTTTGTGTGGCGGGACGAAAGTGCCATGGTCGCTGTCCTGCCAGACTTCACCGTTGATGCGGATAAATGCCTGTTCGGCACGTTCCAGCCCGGCAATGCAGCGCAGGCAGGTGGTTTTGCCGGAGCCGGAATGACCGTACAACGCGGTGACGCCACGGCCCGGCAAGTGCAGGTCAACGTCCAGGCTAAAGCCGGAATAGCCGATTTTCAAACGTGCATCAATCATCGGTCAGCTCCAGCCCGCACGGGTTTTGCGGCTGGTGTACAGCGCCAGCAACACCAGAAAGGAAAACACCAGCATCGCCCCGGCCAACCAGTGAGCCTGGGCGTATTCCATGGCTTCGACGTGGTCGTAAATCTGCACGGACACCACGCGGGTCTTGTCGGGAATGTTGCCGCCAATCATCAGCACCACACCGAATTCACCGACGGTATGGGCGAATCCGAGGATCGCTGCCGTGATAAAACCCGGGCGCGCCAGGGGCAGCATCACGCTGAAAAAAGTGTCCCAAGGATTGGCGCGCAAAGTCGCGGCCACTTCCAGAGGACGGGTGCCGATCGCCGAAAAGGCGTTCTGTAGCGGTTGCACCACAAACGGCATGGAGTAGATCACCGAGCCGATCACCAGCCCGGTAAAACTGAAGGTCAGCGTGCCGAGCCCCAGCCATTGGGTGAATTGGCCGAGAAAGCCGTGCGGCCCCATCATCAGCAACAGATAGAAACCGATGACGGTCGGCGGCAGCACGAGGGGCAGGGCGACAATCGCCCCGATCGGGCCGCGCAACCACGAGCGGGTACGCGACAGCCACAGGGCGATTGGTGTGCCGACCAGCAACAGAATCACGGTGGTCAGGGACGCCAGTTTCAGGGTCAGCCAGATCGCCGCAAAATCGGCACTCGTCAGTGCCATTTAGAGTTGATAACCGTAAGACTTGATCACCGCAGCGGCTTTTGGGCCCTTGAGGTATTCAACCAAGGCTTTGGCGGCGGCGCTGTCCTTGCCTTTGTTGAGGATGACCGCGTCCTGTTTGATCGGGTCGTGCAGGCTGGCCGGAACGATCCAGGCCGAGCCGCTGCTGACTTTACCGTCCTTGTAGATCTGCGAGAGAGCTACGAAGCCCAGTTCGGCGTTGCCGGTGGAGACGAATTGATACGCCTGGGTGATGTTCTGGCCTTCAACGATCTTGGCTTTGGTGGCCTCGGTCAGTTTCAGCTTCTCCAGCACCTGCGTGGCGGCGAGCCCGTAAGGTGCGGCTTTCGGGTTGGCGATGGACAGATGCTGGTACTCGTTTTTCTTCAGCACATCGCCTTTGGCATCGACGTAGCCTTCTTTGGCCGACCACAGCGCCAGGGTGCCGATGGCGTAGG
Source organism: Pseudomonas sp. LF-5 (assembly GCF_037626295.1). Taxonomy (NCBI): domain Bacteria; kingdom Pseudomonadati; phylum Pseudomonadota; class Gammaproteobacteria; order Pseudomonadales; family Pseudomonadaceae; genus Pseudomonas; species Pseudomonas sp. LF-5. Next base: position 1,021,697 of record NZ_JARKMT010000001.1, on the reverse strand, counting down.
TGAATCGCGAGCCCTTGACGCTATCGCCTTCTTTTTCGAGTTTTTCCGCAGTGGTGTCGTCCGCCGAGAGGAATACTTCGAACGGCGCGCCGTTTTTGATCTGGGTATAGAACTGGCCAGTGGCGCCGTAAGCGGCGACCAGTTTGTGCCCGGTGTCTTTTTCGAAATCGGCGGCAATCGCCTGGATCGGCGCGGTGAAGTTGGCAGCTACAGCCACTTGCACTTCATCAGCCTGGACAGTGCCAATGGCGAACACCGCGAGCAGGGAAACCAGGCAGGAAGGGGCAAAACGGGAGGCACAAATGGTCATGTAACAGCTCCGTGGTTGGCGTGGGCACAGGGCAGCTATTGTTGGAAGTGGACTGCGCCGATGCGAGGGGTGAGATCGCTATATAGCGAAATATATAGCGAAACGCCGGCAAACGGAAAGTGTTGCTTGAAACCAGTGTGAGGGCTTCGATTCCTCACGCGGTCCGGACTCAACGCTGTTGCAGTTTTGCCAAAGCACCGTCGGCCAACTGTCGCGTCAGTTCGGCACTGCTGACGTCTCTGCCCAACGTAAAGGCCTGACCCGCCCAGAGGTTGGCGAACTCAGCCTCATGCTTCGCCCGCAACGGCATCAACGCACCCCCCGCCAGCGGAAATGCGGGAGCCATCGGCGACATCGGGCCCAGCTCGCGCATGGCACGGTTCAGAATGCCCCGGGCCGGGCGGCCGGTGAAAATATTGGTGATCGCGGTTTCGCTTTCCTTGGCCGTGCGCAGCGCCTGGTGATGAGCAGCGCTGACTTTCGCTTCCGGGGTGAACAGGTACGCAGTACCCACCTGCGCCGCCGACGCGCCGAGCATGAGCGCTGCCGCGACACCGCGAGCGTCGGCAATGGCGCCCGCAGCGATCACTGGAATGTTCACCGCATCGACCACCTGCGGTACCAGGGCAAATGTGCCAACCTGACTGCTCAAGTCCTCACTCAGAAACATCCCGCGATGGCCGCCAGCTTCGTAACCCATGGCAATGATCGCATCGCAACCGTTCTGCTCCAGCCACACGGCTTCCTCGACGGTGGTGGCCGAGGAGAGAATTTTCGCTCCGGTGGCCTTGACCCGATCCAGCAGGGATTTTTCCGGCAGGCCAAAGTGGAAGCTCACCACCGACGGTCGAAACTCCTCCAGTACTTCGCAGGCTGCGGCATCGAAGGGCGCGCGATTGGACACCGGCGTCGGTGCGTCGAAATCCACGCCCAGTTCGCGGTAGTAAGGTTCCAGCAGGTTCTTCCAGTCGCGGGCGCGTTGTTCATCCGGCGCCGGTGGCTGATGGCAGAAGAAGTTCACGTTGAAAGGTTTGTCAGTGTTTGCACGAATGGTTTTCAGCTCGTCACGCAACTGCTCGATGCTGAGCATCGCCGCCGGCATCGAACCCAGCCCCCCGGCATTACACACGGCGATCACCATGGACGAATTCGTGGCACCGGCCATCGGGCCCTGAATGATCGGTACTTCAATACCGAGAAGGTCAAGCAGGCGGTTATCTGGCCATTGGCTCATGACAGCGGTTCTCCGAACGACAAAACGGGCAGGGACGGCAGGGTCGTTTTTTAACAGCAAAGCCGTCTACACAGCCAGTTCGAAATACTGAATATGCCGTGCAGTTTTTCAGCGTCGGTGTAATCCGCCGCCGCCAAACGAACGATTCATGTTTTGCGAGGAGTTATGAAAGTTGTTGGTGCGCTGGTTGCCGACATTGCGCGCAGCGGATTCGCGATTGAGGTTCTGCAGTTGTGCATTGTTGTTTACCGGCGTCGGCCGTGTACCGCCGCCCACCATCGACTGCCAGCCATTCTCGGTTTTCTTGTAGACGTTACCGTCATGCCCCGCATAAACGTTGTCGCCGACATGGGCCACACCACTGTCGCGTCCGCGAACCGCGCCATATTGGGTGGTGTTGCCGGAATTGGGGTTGTACACCGCACCACGGTTGGCGGTGACTTGCGTGCCGTTGCGCGCATTGCCGACAGTGACCCGTTCGCCGGCAATGGCGCCGCCGTTCGGCCCGGTCGCCACGCCGCTGCGTCCGGCTGCATAGTTGCCGTTATAGACGTTGTGCACCGCGCCCCGTTGACCCGCCGCTGCGACGCCGGTGCGTGAGTTATACGAAGCACCTACCTGACCCGCCCAGCGATTGCCGGTCCAGGCGTTGTAGCCCGCACCGTAGCGGCTGACGGTCGCTCGATCGCCCCACTGATGGTAAATGTTGCCCGTAGTTCCGGCCCAGCCGCCGGGCCCCCAGGCTACCGCGCCGCCACGATAACCGTAGGCGGCGCCACCCCAGGCCAGCGGCGCTGGATACAGGTGCGGGCCCCAGGCGTAACCCCAGCCGTAATTGCCCCACCACGGATAGGCGCCCCAGCCCCAGCCCATTGCCACGGTGCTGCCACCCCAGCTCCACCCAAAACCGAAGCCGAACGTCCAGCCGGTCCAGGGTGTGTAGCGAATGGCGACGCCGAAACCGTAAGTCACCGGCGGCCCGTACCAGACACTGCCGACCCACGGCGTGTACGGATAACCGGTGCCATAAACCACGACGCCGGTCGCCGGGTCCAGATTCGATCCCTGATACCCCGGCGTGTAACCGACCACCACGGTATCGCCGCTGGACTCATAGACCTTGACGTAGGTGAGGTAGTGCATGGGCGAACTCGGCGGGATCGAATAGATCACCGCCGGTACCGAGCTGGCCACGGTCCACGGCCCGTTCAAGGACGTCGAGGTGAACCAGATTCCGTTCTCCACCGCAAACCAGCTGCCGTTGTCGACGCGAATGATCGGTGTCGCACTGTTGACCACATACTGCAGCGGTGTGCTGTTGATGGCTTTGAGTTGCGGCTCGCCATCGAACTGCGGCGCTGTCATGTGCACCGCGTTTTTCTTGATCGCCGAGGTCTGGGGAATGGTCGCGGCAATCGCCGCTTCCTTGGCCTGTGGCGTGCCGGCGACGGAGGCCTTGACGTTCTCTTTCGGGCTGTCGTCGGGGATGTTGGCGAAGTCGGCGGGCAATTTGTCGGCCGGGGTAAATGTCCACGGCCCCTTCATGTCGCTGGCGCGAAACCAGCGCCCGGAGATCAGCACGTAACTGTTCTGGTCACCGATTTCCTTGAAGATATGCCCGGTGGTGTTGCTCACATAAAGCAGGCTTGTACCTTGGATGGGCAGCCATTGTGGCGCGCCGTCGGTCACCAGCAGTTCGGTGGGCGTGGTGGCGATGAAGATCTTCGGCTGCGGCGGTTTGGCCAGAGTCGGCACCTTGTCTTTGGGATCACTTTGTCCCGTCAACAGATCGACCTGCCGGCTCTTGATCGCCGCCAGTCGGGCTTTTTCCAGATCGGCAGGTGGCGCGGCCAGGCGCGTGTACTCGCCGCTCAACTGGTCGGCAACCATCCAGCCATCGAACACATGCAGGTAATGTTTGCCCTGGGCATCTTTCAGCAGCAGCGGCCGAGTGTTGATCACCCGTTGCAGCGCAGTGCCGTCCACCGCTCGATAGGCGGCCTCGCCATCAATATAGACAAGCAGGGCGGGGACGTCGGACGTGACGATGGCTGGCGGCGTATTTTCCAGTGGTGCGCTGTCGGCTTTCTGCTCGGCCGACAGCACGCCTACGGCGGCTTCGAGCTGATCCAGCGAAATGGTCTTCTTGCGGTTTTCGGCGTCCTTTTGCAATGCCGCGACCCAGATGTCGGCCTGGCTGGCATCGGCCGGGAAGTCGGCCTTGATCAGCTTGTACTGATCGAGCGCCACCCAGCGGGTCGCTTTGTCGACCAGTGTATGCGCGCTGAACTGGACGATGCCGTAGGTGGACTTGCCGTCGCCACCTGTGGCTTCGACCGCCGCGCGGGCATTGAGGGTATAGCCATCCCAGCTGTCGAGTTGCGGCTGGTACACGGTCAGTTTCGCCTTGCCGCTGGTGATGACTTGCGGCCATGTCGGCGCGTCCGGCGCTGCGTCAGCGGTTGTTGTCGCGGGGGCTGCCAAAGCATTGCCGAAGGTCAGCAGCCAAAGCATCAACATCACAAGAAACGAGCGCGGATAAGGCATTGTCAGCTCCATCGACAGGGCGATTTCCAAAGGAATCATCGCGAAAGCACAACCGTCGAAAAAGCATAGTCGCCCGCGATGCAAATACCCGGTCGATTTGCGGACAAGCAGAAAGTCGAGTGTGGCAATGTATTGGGATGTGGTATTTCAAGGCACGCAATCCTTAACCCTGTTCGCGAGAGGTCGCCATGTTCAAAGCCATTCTGATCGACAAAGACGACCGCGGCTATCGCGCCAGCGTGCAAGCGATCAACGAGGACCAGTTACCCGAAGGCGATGTCACCGTACGTGTCGCCTACAGCACACTCAACTTCAAGGATGGCCTGGCGATTACCGGCAGCAGTCCGGTGGTGCGCAAATTTCCGATGGTGCCGGGAATCGATCTGGCCGGTACGGTTGAGGCCAGTGCTCACGCCGATTACGAGGTCGGCGATGCAGTGCTGCTCAACGGCTGGGGCGTCGGTGAAAGTCATTGGGGCGGTCTTGCGCAAAAAGCCCGGTTGCAGGGTGACTGGCTGATTCCGTTGCCCAAGGCTTTTACCCCGGCACAGGCGATGGCCATTGGCACCGCTGGCTACACGGCGATGCTGTGCATCCTCGCGCTGGAGCGCAATGGCGTCACGCCCGATCAGGGCGAGATTCTGGTGACGGGCGCCAATGGCGGCGTGGGCAGTTTTGCCATCGCTCTGCTCAGCAAACTCGGCTACCAGGTGGTGGCATCCACCGGTCGGGTCTCCGAGCATGAGTACCTGAAACAGCTGGGCGCTAGCGAGATCATTGAGCGCGCAACCTTGTCCGAACCCGGCAAACCGCTGGCCAAGGAGCGTTGGGCGGGCGTCATTGATTCGGTTGGCAGCCACACCCTGGCCAACGCCTGCGCCAGCACCCGTGCCGAAGGAACGGTCGCTGCCTGCGGCTTGGCGCAAGGTATGGATTTTCCGGCGTCGGTAGCGCCCTTCATCCTGCGCGGCGTGACGCTGGCCGGCATCAATAGCGTGACTCAGCCCAAGGCGCGCCGCCTGGAAGCCTGGGATCGTCTGGCGAAGGATCTGGACTTCGCGTTGCTGTCGCTGATCAGCCATGAAATCAGCCTGAGCGAAGCGGTCGATGCGGCGCCGACATTGCTCGCTGGACAGTTGCGCGGCAGGGTTGTCGTTGACGTCAATCGCTGACAGAGTTAACGCCATCGCGGCGCTTGCGGACCGTGCTTCAACCAATCAGGGAGTGAGGTTTTCGATGGACTTGAAACGGCAGCAGATCGACGCCTTCACGGTCTCGGGCTTGCGTGTACGCACGGACAATGCAGCAGAGCACAGCACCGAGTCGGCGAAGATCGGCCCGATGTGGGGGCAGTTTTTCGCCAGCGCACTGGCTGAAAGCATTCCCGACCAGCAAGCCGGATCGCCCGTGTATGGCGTGTATTCGGCCTACGAATCGGACGCCTCCGGGGCGTTCGACGTGACCGCGGGCGTGGCTGTCGACAAGCCTGCGGGCGGGTACGAATCGGTCGAGATCGAAGCGGGCGACTATCTGGTGTTCGAGGCGCACGGTCAAATGCCCGACGCGGTGATCTCTACCTGGGGCAAAGTGTGGACGTTCTTTAGTGACAATCCGCAAATCCAGCGTCGCTACGCCACGGACTTCGAGGCCTATACCGGCCCCGAATCCGTGTCGATCCATATCGGCGTTCGCTAAGACTGCGTCTCGCGCTCCAGCAACTGGCGCTTGCGCTCCACGCCCCAGCGATAACCTGACAGATTGCCATCGCTGCGCACCACGCGGTGGCAGGGGATCGCTACCGCCAGACGGTTGGCCCCGCAGGCCTGAGCCACGGCGCGCATGGATGTCGGCGCGCCGATGCGTTGGGCAATGTCGGCGTAGCTGGCCGTGCTGCCGGGCGGAATCTCGCGCAACGCTTGCCAGACGCGCTCTTGAAACGCCGTCCCGCGCACGTCCAGCGGCAAGTCCAGGCCAATGGCCGGCGCTTCGATAAAGCCCACGACCTTGGCGATCAGTTGTTCAAATCCACGGTCGGCGCCGATCAGGTTGGCTTTCTTGAATTGATCCTGCAGATCGCACACCAGTTGATGCGGGTCGTCGCCCAGCAGAATCGCGCAAACCCCGCGTTCGCTTTGCGCGACCAGGATCGCGCCGAGCGAGCATTGGCCCACCGCGAAACGAATGTCGTTGTTCTGGCCGGCTGCACGGTAGTCGCCGGGCTTCATGCCTAACAGATGATCGGCGGCTTCGTAGAAGCGGCTGTTGGAGTTGAAACCGGCGTCATAGAGCGCGTCCGTCACGGAGTCGCCGTCTGCCAGCCGTTCGCGGACCCTGCGCGAACGGTGGGCGGCGGCGTAACCTTTGGGCGTCAGGCCGGTGGCAGCCTTGAACACCCGATGAAAATGAAACGGGCTCAAGCCTGCCGTCTGCGCGAGCTCATTGAGCCGCGGCGGGTTTTCTGCCGTTTCGATCTGTCGACAGGCTTTCGCCACGGTCACAGCGTGTTGCGCTGCGACATCGCTGTGATCCTTGCTGGCCCGTTTGCTCGGCCGGTAGCCTGCCGCTTCAGCCTGTTGCGCATTGTCGAAGAACTCGACGTTCTGCGGTTTCGGCAGCCGTGCCAGGCTGCTGGGGCGGCAGTAGATGCCGGTGGTTTTTACCGCATAGACAAACTGCCCGTCCGCTCGTGGATCGCGAGCGACCACAGCGGCCCAGCGTGGATCGTCCTGGATGTTGAGCGGGGTCGAAAGCATTTTCATGGTGAGTAATCCGTTGACCTGTTTGACTCAGGTTAACCAGCCTCGGCGCGCACGACACTCCGGGCCTTGCGGTCGAATTTTCTGCTTATCGGGCGACCCGAAACGTCAGGTTGATCCGCTGTTCGCCAAGGCGCGGATGCTGACCGTGCCTGATCGGCAATACGCCGTGATACCGCAAGCGGTCGACGCCACCCCAGACCACCATGTCACCGTGCAGCAGTGGAATACGCTGAGTTTTGTCGCTGCGGGAAAAACCGCCGAACAGAAACATCGCCGGCAACCCGAGGGACAGGGAAACGATCGGTGCGGCGTAGTCCTTTTCGTCTTTATCCTGATGTAACGACATCTTGGCACCGGGGATATAGCGGTTGATCAGGCAGGAATCGGCGTTGAAGTCAGAGAATCCGCCGCGTTCGGCGGCCGAGTGCGCCAGCATGGCGAACGATTTCGGCATCGGCGGCCAGGGTAAACCGCTGAGCGGGTCGACGGGCGAGTAACGATAGCCGCTGCGATCGGTGATCCAGCCCCACGCACCGCAACTGCTGGTGCCGACTGACATGCTGAAGCCGCCCGGCGTGACCATGTGACGCAAGGGAGCGGCGACGAGAATGGCGTCCAGCGCCGGCAGCAGGTGGTCGACCACCGGCAAGGCGAAACCGCGCAACACCCATGATTGTTCGCCGATCTGCTCGGCTCGTGGCTGTTGTTCGGGCTCGTGGTCTGCGAACAGATCGAATGTACGGGATGACATGGTCGTCACGTGGCGTCGTGAAAGATGATGCCTAGGGTATGCCTTTTTCCACTGTGCAGGCGACTCACGCCATGACGCAGGGTCACCCGGTAATCGCCGCGCACGCCTTTGACCGGGCGTTGATTGACGGCAAAGATCACGGCATCGCCTTTTTTCAGATCCAGCACCAGCGGACGCGACTGCATGCGCGGGCGTTGTTCGGTGAGGACGAATTCGCCACCGGTAAAATCCTCGCCGGGTTCTGACAGCAGAATCGCCACTTGCAACGGAAACACCCACTCACCGTACACATCCTGGTGCAGGCAGTTGTAGTCCTGCGCACCGTACTGCAATAAGAGCGGAGTAGGGCGCAACTGGCCGGCGGCATGGCAGTGCTGAAGAAATTCGTCGTGACCTGGCGGAAAACGTTCCGGCAGGTTCATTCGCGCGTACCAGCGATTCGCCAACGGCACCAGGCACGGATACAGCGCCGTGCGCAGGCGTTGTATGGGCGCGGGCAGCGGATAACGGAAGTACTTGTATTCGCCGCGACCGAAACCATGGCGAGCCATGATGACCTGGGAGCGGAACGGCCCGGTCTGCGGATAGAGCGCGCTCAGGTGCTCACAGCTTGCGGCCGACAGCAGTGAGCGGATGATGGCGCATCCGTCGCGGTCCAGTTGCTGTTCAAGACCGGCCCAGTCGAGTTCGGCTAAACGGGTGGGTGACATCGACATACTGACTCCTTGACCCAAGGTCGAAGCCGTCAGTCTGGTCAGGTGCGGGCGGCAGAGCACTCCGCCGCTTGCGGTCGAATTCCCGGCGCCGTATTACAGCGCTTTGCTCACGGCGATGTCAGTGATCACATCGTCGCTCTGGCCGTGGATAGCGTCCAGGGCTGCCTTGGCCTCTTCCGCTGTGCCGTTCTGCAGTTGTGCGAACTCGAAGCGGCGTTCGCCGTTGAGTTTGTACTTGATGACGTATTTGGTCGTTTGAGCCACGGTCATGCCTACCTTTCTGAATGGGCGGAGCGTCTCAGCTGAGTTTGGAGCTGGAGCGGCGAATGATTTTGATCGAATGGGTCAGCGTCGGTTTGCGGGTCACGCTGATCGCCCGGCGGTTGACGGTGTCGATGGTGATGTTCCAGAACCCGGTGCTCGGCGCGGTGATACGGGCCGGGAACGTGTCGAAAGCGCCACCGTGATAGGTGTGGCGGCCGCCGTTCTTGAAGCTGCGGAAGTTGGCGTCGTTCATCAGACGGATGTTGCACATTTGCGAGCATTGGATGACGACGATGTCGTCTTCGTTGAGGTGCTCGCGCTGGTGAATAAATTTCATGGGCGCCTCCAGAAGGGCTTTTTCTACTAAATCAAAACGATAGCTTGTCGATGAGCGCAGTTTATCAGCCCGCACGGGTTATTATCCGGCCGTCGGGCGTCGCTTTGACAATTTTGAACAGATATTCGCGATTGGATGCGGGTTAAATGCAGAAGGCCTCGGATAAAAACGGCATTTGTGCTGTCGGACGGTCTTTAATGGAGGTTTTATATGAAGTGGGGTGTGGTGTGTCTGCCATTGGTTCTGTTGGTGAGTGGTTGTGCGAGCGTTTCTGAAATAAACGAAACGCTGCCGACCATGAGCGTGATCTCTGGCAAGAAACCCCAGGAATATGCGCAGTGCCTGTCCGACAAGCTGGCTGACAGCCGCGGCGCGCTGCAAACGCAACCGCACAAGGACGGGGTTCGGGTGATCGTTCCGGGCAAATTGTCCTCGGGTCCGGCCGCTGTGTTTGATATCGAAGACCGCTCCGGCGGCAGCAGTATCAAGCTGCATGAGCGTATGTCCAACGTTCCCATTCGCCCTCGGGATGTGCGCAACGCTGCCAATGCGTGCATTTCCGGCTGATAGACTGTCTGTCATCAGCATCGATGCCGTCACAGTCATGCTGTGACGGCATTTTCATTTCTGGAGTCGCGATGAAGCGAGAGCAAGTACGGGAGCGCCACGTAGAGGGCCTTATCTCTGCCACCCATGTGATTCAGAACCCGGCGAATCCGGGGGAGTGGATCGTGTTTTTCAAGAAGAGCGCCGGGCGCAGTTACTTTCTGGTGGACGAGAACGATGAGGTCGAGTCGTTCAGCCGACTCGACGACCTGATCGAAGTCGTGCGGGGACTCGGGATCAAGTTCGCTGAAATACACATGTAGGGTTTATTTGCAGACCACCACCACGCTGCGGTTCTTGTAGTTGCCGACATCGACGCCGAGCGTCTTGTCGCTTTCCTTCGACGCTGGCGTGCCGTCGGTACCGACGATGCGGTAACCGGTCCCGGCGCAGGACGCGTCAGCCTTTTCGTAGCAGGTGGCCCAGGAGTTGGCTTCGCCGGAGCAATCGATGCTCAGGCCCTGTTCGCCATTGTTCAGGTATGTGGTTTCAGAGGTGGCGCAGCCGCTTAATGCCAATACCGCAACGAGGGGCAGCCATTTGTTCATATTCATGAGTGTGATCTTCGGCGAGGGGGACTAGACGCTCTGACAGCGCCGGCGTGAAAAGGTTATAGCGATTGGCCACTTGTTTGCGTTCGAACAGAAAAAAGCCCTGCGCAATGGCAGGGCTCGGCATTCGCTGCGAGGGCTCAGTCCTCGCTCTTGCCGCGTCGCTTCGGCGCGGGCGGCGTGTAATCGAGTACCGACGCGACTTCGATCGCCATGGCTTCAGTAGGTAACGGCCCGGACACATCTTCGCCATTGGCGGCAGTGATGTGCCATTGGCCATCTTTGCCCTTGTCGACCGTGTACCCATTGATGATTTTTGCTGCGGCCATCTATCTGTCTCGTTCGCTGGTTCAAAGCCGCCATGATACCGGCAAATGCTCGCATTGGGTGACGATGAGCGTATGGTGGAGCGGTTTATCGGTGACTTTGAGCTACGCTGATTTCGCGGTCCGAAGTTGCCGATGGAACTATCGGCGAGAATATTTCTCTATGTTGGCATCGGTTAGCCAGTGCGGGGCATTGTAAGGTGCACGCCGCCTGATTAGACTGCGCCGAAACTCGTACACACAGCCCTTTCAAGGACTTATATGATCAAGAAATGCTTGTTCCCAGCAGCCGGTTACGGTACTCGCTTCCTGCCAGCGACTAAAGCCATGCCTAAAGAAATGCTGCCGGTGGTAAACAAGCCACTGATCCAGTACGGCGTTGAAGAAGCTCTGGACGCTGGCCTGACGGAAATCTCCATTGTTACGGGTCGTGGCAAGCGCGCTCTGGAAGACCACTTCGACATCAGCTACGAGTTGGAAAACCAGATCAAAGGCACCGACAAAGAGAAATACCTGGTCGGCATCCGCAAACTGCTGGATGAGTGCTCGTTCTCCTACACCCGTCAGACCGAAATGAAAGGTCTGGGCCACGCGATCCTGACCGGTCGCCCGCTGATCGGTGACGAACCGTTCGCTGTGGTGTTGGCGGACGACCTGTGCGTCAACCTCGAAGGCGACGGCGTGCTGACCCAGATGGTCAAGCTGTACAAGCAGTTCCGCTGCTCGATCATCGCCATTCAGGAAGTCGATCCGCAGGAAACCAGCAAGTACGGCGTGATCGCCGGCGAGATGATCCGCGACGATATCTACCGCGTTCACAGCATGGTCGAGAAGCCAAAGCCGGAAGACGCACCGTCGAACCTGGCAATCATCGGTCGTTACATCCTGACGCCGGACATCTTTGACCTGATCGAGCAGACCGAGCCAGGCAAGGGTGGCGAAATCCAGATCACCGACGCCCTGATGAAGCAGGCGCAGAACGGTTGCGTGATGGCCTATAAGTTCAAAGGCAAGCGTTTCGACTGCGGTGGCGCTGAAGGCTACATCGAGGCGACCAACTTCTGCTTCGAGAACTTCTACAAGACTGGCAAGGCTTACTGAGTACGCCTGCTTCGTTTGTAAGAAAAAAGCCACCTTCGAGTGGCTTTTTTCATTTTCCGCCCCCATTTACTTGCCAGGACTTGCCCAACGGGTGGCTGCGGGTATGCTGATCGCCTGCCGAGGAGATAGAAATGGCCTACGATTTTGACCTTTATGTGATTGGTGCCGGTTCCGGCGGTGTGCGGGCTGCCCGTTTTGCTGCCGGTTTCGGTGCAAAAGTGGCGGTGGCCGAGAGCCGTTATCTGGGCGGCACCTGTGTCAACGTCGGCTGCGTGCCGAAAAAACTCTTGGTGTACGGCGCGCATTTCGCCGAAGACTTCGAGCAGTCGTCCGGGTTCGGCTGGAGCCTGGGCGAAGCGAGTTTCGATTGGGCGACGCTGATTGCCAACAAGGATCGCGAGATCAACCGCCTCAATGGCATTTACCGCAATCTGCTGGTGAACAGTGGCGTGACCCTGCATGAAGCGCACGCGAAGATCGTCGGCCCGCATGAGGTCGAGGTCAACGGTGAGCGTTTCACTGCGAAAAACATTCTGATCGCCACCGGCGGCTGGCCGCAGATTCCACAGATTCCGGGGCATGAGCACGCCATCAGCTCCAACCAGGCATTCTTCCTCAAGGAGCTTCCGAAACGCGTGCTGGTGGTCGGTGGCGGTTACATCGCGGTCGAGTTTGCCGGGATCTTCCACGGACTTGGGGCGAACACCACCTTGCTGTATCGCGGTGATCTGTTCCTGCGCGGCTTCGACGGTTCGGTGCGCAAGCATCTGCAGGAGGAGCTGACCAAGCGCGGCATGGATCTGCAGTTCAATGCCGACATCGCGCGCATTGACAAGCAGGCCGATGGCAGCTTGAAAGCTACCCTCAAGGATGGTCGAGTGCTGGAGGCGGACTGCGTGTTCTACGCCACTGGCCGGCGTCCGATGCTGGATAACCTGGGCCTGGAAAACACCGATGTGCAGCTCAACGACAAAGGCTTCATTGAGGTCGACGAGCAATACCAGACCAGCGAGCCGTCAATCCTGGCGCTGGGCGATGTGATTGGTCGTGTACAGTTGACCCCGGTGGCATTGGCTGAGGGCATGGCGGTGGCGCGACGTCTGTTCAAGCCTGAGCAATACCGCCCGGTCGATTACAAGATGATCCCGACGGCCGTGTTCAGCCTGCCGAACATCGGCACAGTCGGCTTGACCGAAGAAGAGGCGCGCGAGGCGGGTCACGACGTGGTCATTTACGAAAGCCGTTTCCGTCCGATGAAGTTGACGCTGACCGAGTGTCAGGAGAAGACACTGATGAAGCTGGTGGTCGACGGCAAAACCGATAAAGTCCTCGGTTGCCATATGGTCGGCCCTGACGCCGGAGAGATCGTGCAGGGGCTGGCGATTGCATTGAAGGCTGGTGCCACCAAGCGCGACTTCGACGACACGATCGGGGTTCACCCGACGGCCGCCGAAGAGTTCGTCACAATGCGTACGCCGGTCGGCGCTTAAGCGTTTTTCGGTTTGGCCGGGTCTGGCGCTGCCGCAACGGTGGCTGCCAGACGTTGGCTTTCTTCCAGGCTTGCCTGCACTTTACTCAATTCCTTTTCCAGTGACTGGTTGAGCAGTGCCTGCTCCTCGACGCTCTGTTTGAGTGTCTGGCTTTCCAGCGTCGCTACGCGCAAACGTTCCTGGAGGAGGGTGCGTTCGCTGTCGACGCGGGTCGCTTGCTCAAGCAATTGATCCTGGCGCTGATTGCTCTGCTTGAGCTGATCCTGCAACAAATTCAATTCGCGTTGAGTGCCACGATTTTCCGTGAGCAGGCGTTCGTTGTCGCGATGCAGTTGAGTGATTTCATCCTGGCGGACCAGCGCACTTTGCTGTGCCTGACGTAGTTCGGCCTGAATCTGCTGCACTTGCGCTTCGTGGCGACTTTGTTCCTGCTCGCGCTGCTCTTTGGTGGCGTTGCGGTAGTGCTCCAGTGCGTCGCGGGCGTGCAGGTGCTTTTCTTCAAGCGAGCGGATCTGCTCGTCCTTGTCCTGCAGGCGCAATTCGAAATCGGCCAGTGCCTGATTCAGACCGGCATTACGGGTTTGTTCGGTTTGCAACATGGAGCGGGTGTTGCTCAGTGCTTCGGACTCACGCTCCAGCGCGGCGCCTTGAATGTCGTGCTCGTGCTCGAGCTTTTCCAGGGCCTGGCGGGTTTGCTTCAGTTCCGACTCCAGGGCTTCGCGTTGCGCTTCGAACTGCTCGCGTGCCTGCTCGATCGGCTCTTGCGCCTGTTCTTTCAGGCGTTGAGCGAGGCGCGAGACCAGTGCGGTCAGCTCGTCATCAATCGGTTCGGCCGAGGCTTCGATTGGCTGGGCGCCGTCATCCAGTTCCTTCAGGTAGCGATGGATCGTGGTTTTCGAGCCGGTATTACCCATTTCGATGCGTACTGCATCAATGCTTGGGTGTTCGCCGCGGGCCAGAATCGCGGTGCGCGCAATCTGAACCAGCGCTTTGGTAATGCCGCCACGGGCCATGAGAACTCCTACGGTTACGTACTGTGGTACATGCCACTAAAGTACGCAGTGTACCATTCAAAAAATAAAGTTAAACCTTTGATATTAAAGACACGGGATATACTGGTATTACCCAGTGTCAGGTGATTAAATCCGTTTTTTGATCCTTGAATCAGTACGCCTGCGAGAAACTGCCCATGAGCGATATGGATCGCTATCTGCAAGCCGCTACCCGCGACAACACCCGACGCAGCTATCGCGCGGCCATCGAGCATTTCGAAGTGACGTGGGGAGGTTTCCTGCCAGCCACGGCAGACAGCGTGGCGCGTTATCTCGTCGAACATGCAGGCGTGCTGTCGATCAACACGCTCAAGCTGCGTCTGTCGGCGCTGGCGCAGTGGCACAACAGTCAGGGGTTTGCCGATCCGACCAAAGCGCCGGTGGTGCGCAAGGTGTTCAAGGGTATTCGGGCATTGCATCCGGCGCAGGAAAAGCAAGCCGAACCCTTGCAATTGCGCGATCTGGAACGCGTCGTCGCCTGGCTGGAGCAAGAGGCGCTGACGGCGAAGCAGCAACAGGATCGTCCAGCGCTGCTCAAGGCTTACCGCGATCGGGCGCTGATTCTGCTCGGCTTCTGGCGCGGCTTTCGCAGTGATGAGCTATGCCGCTTGCAGATCGAGCATGTGCAGGCCAACGCCGGCACTGGCATCACCTTGTATCTGCCGCGCAGCAAGGGTGATCGGGAAAACCTTGGACAGACGTATCAAGCGCCGGCACTGCTGAAACTGTGTCCGGTTCAGGCCTATATCGACTGGCTGACCGAAGCCGCTCTGGTACGTGGCCCGGTTTTCCGCAGCATTGACCGCTGGGGCAACCTGAGCGACGAGGGCTTGCACGCCAACAGCATCATTCCGCTGCTGCGTCAGGCGCTGGAGCGTGCCGGTATTGCGGCAGAAAACTACACCAGCCATTCGCTGCGTCGAGGCTTTGCCACGTGGGCCCATCAAAGCGGCTGGGACTTGAAGTCGTTGATGAGTTACGTCGGCTGGAAGGATATGAAGTCCGCGATGCGCTATGTTGAAGCAAGCCCATTCCAGGGGATGGCTCGGATTACGGAAAAGCCGGCTTCGTCGTAGATATCGTTTTCTTCTATTAATACAGTCAGCTAATAGCGAAAACAAATCAGCAGCATCAGGTTTGCCAATGAGCCATCCGTCGAGTGAGTGGGTAGGATTCACCCCATCAACTTCACAACCCTGACGGAGAGTCATCAATGCCTATCATCAACAGCCAAGTAAAACCGTTCAAAGCTACCGCGTTCAAAAACGGCGACTTCGTTCAAGTCTCGGACGCTGACCTGAAAGGCAAGTGGTCGGTTGTATTCTTCTACCCAGCCGACTTCACCTTCGTTTGCCCGACCGAGCTGGAAGACTTGGCTGACAACTACGCTGCCTTCCAGAAACTGGGCGTAGAGATCTACAGCGTTTCCACCGACACCCATTTTGCCCACGCTGCCTGGCACAACACTTCGCCAGCCATCGGCAAAATCGAATACACCATGATCGGCGACCCGACCCACGCCATCTCCCGCAACTTCGACGTGCTGATCGAAGAAGCTGGCCTGGCTGACCGTGGCACCTTCGTGATCAACCCTGAAGGCCAGATCAAAATCGTTGAACTGAACGATGGCGGCGTTGGCCGTGACGCTTCCGAGCTGCTGCGCAAGATCAAGGCTGCTCAATACGTTGCTGCTCACCCTGGCGAAGTTTGCCCAGCCAAGTGGAAAGAAGGCGAGGCCACTCTGGCTCCGTCCCTGGACCTGGTCGGCAAGATCTAAGTCTGTGAGACACGCAACACAGGGCGGAACTCCGCACCTACTTCAGTAAGCTGCACCGCCCAATAAAAAAGCCCGGGCGAGATTCGCTCGGGCTTTTTTTCGCCTCGAATAAAGACACAGGAGATCGCCCGTATGTTGGACGCCAATCTTAAAGCCCAGTTGAAATCGTACCTGGAACGGGTCACCCAGCCGATCGAGATCGTTGCTTCCCTCGACGACGGTGCGAAATCCCGGGAAATGCATGACCTGCTCAAAGACGTTGTCAGTCTGTCGAGCCAGATTACCCTGATCGACAACGGTGATGATGCCCGCAAGCCATCGTTCTCGATCAACCGTCCGGGCGCCGACATCAGTCTGCGGTTCGCCGGTATCCCGATGGGCCACGAATTTACTTCCCTGGTGCTGGCCCTGCTGCAAGTCGGTGGTCACCCATCGAAAGCCAGCGTTGAAGTGATCGAGCAGATCCGCTCGCTCAAAGGCGAGTTCAGCTTTGAGACCTATTTCTCGCTGTCCTGCCAGAACTGCCCGGACGTGGTCCAGGCACTGAACCTGATGGCCGTGCTCAACCCGAACATTCGCCACGTCGCCATCGACGGCGCGCTGTTCCAGGACGAAGTCAATGATCGCAAGATCATGGCGGTGCCGAGCATCTACCTCAATGGTGAGAACTTCGGTCAGGGCCGCATGGGCCTGGAAGAAATCCTCGCCAAGCTCGACACCGGCGCCATCGAGCGTCAGGCCGAGAAAATCAGCGCCAAAGAAGCCTTTGACGTGCTGGTGGTCGGCGGTGGCCCAGCCGGTGCCTCGGCGGCGATCTACGCTGCGCGTAAAGGCATCCGCACCGGTGTCGCAGCCGAGCGCTTTGGCGGCCAGGTGCTGGACACGATGGCCATCGAGAACTTCATTTCCGTACAGGAAACCGAAGGCCCGAAACTGGCGACTGCGCTGGAAGAACACGTCAAGCAATACGACGTCGACATCATGAACCTGCAACGCGCCGACAAGCTGATTCCCGGCAAGAACGGCGAGCTGCATGAAGTTCACTTCGCCAGTGGCGCGACGCTCAAAGCCAAGAGTGTGATTCTGGCGACCGGTGCACGCTGGCGCGAAATGAACGTGCCGGGTGAGCAGGAGTACCGCAACAAAGGCGTGGCGTACTGCCCGCACTGCGATGGCCCGCTGTTCAAAGGCAAGCGTGTTGCGGTGATTGGTGGCGGTAACTCCGGCGTCGAAGCGGCGATCGACCTGGCCGGTATCGTGGCCCACGTCACCTTGCTGGAGTTTGATGTAAAACTGCGGGCCGACGCTGTGCTGCAACGCAAGCTGCACAGTCTGCCGAACGTCACCGTGATCACCAGCGCACAAACCACTGAAGTCACCGGTAATGGCGAGAAGGTCAACGGTCTGCGTTACAAGGATCGCAACAGCGATGAACTGCGTACCGTCGAGCTGGAAGGGATCTTTGTCCAGATCGGTCTGTTACCCAATACTGACTGGCTCAAAGGCACCATCGAGCTGTCGCCACGTGGCGAGATCATTGTCGACAACCGTGGTGAGACGTCGATCCCGGGCATCTTCGCTGCCGGCGACGTAACGACTGTGCCGTACAAGCAGATCGTGATTGCGGTGGGCGAGGGCGCGAAGGCTTCGTTGAGTGCCTTCGATCACTTGATCCGTACTTCGGCTCCGGCGTAACTGCCAGGCCATAAATGAAAAAACCCGTGAGAGATCACGGGTTTTTTATTGGGCGTGAAATCTTGCCCCTCACCCCAGCCCTCTCCCGAAGGAGAGGGAGCTGACCGAGGTGTCTGGCGTTGTCCGTCGACCTGAACGATCCAGTCGATTATGGATTCAGCGCCAATCTTTCAAGTCGGCGTAATTCTCCAATATCCCCCAATCAGTTCCCTCTCCCTCCAGGAGAGGGAGCCGACCGAGGTACCTGAGATTGTCCATCGACCTGAAAGATCCAGTCGATTATGGATTCAGCGCCAGTCTTTCAAGTCGGCGTAACTCTCCAATATCCCCCAATCAGTTCCCTCTCCCTCCGGGAGAGGGTTAGGGTGAGGGATTTTTCAGCTTTACAGCGGCGCAGGCTGAATGATCTCGACCCAGTAGCCGTCCGGGTCCTTGATGAACGCCAGGCTCTTCATGCGGCCATCGGTCAGGCGCTTCTGGAAGTCGCAGCCCAGTTCTTCGAAGCGCGCGCACGCGGCCACGATGTCCGGCACCGAGATGCAGATGTGGCCAAAACCGCGCGGGTCGGTATTGCCGTTGTGATAGGCGAAGTCAGCATCGTTTTCGGTGCCGTGGTTGTGGGTCAGTTCCAGAATCCCCGGAATCGACTTCATCCACTCGGTGCGCGCAGCGGCGTCGGCCGGGATCTGCGCCTTGTCGACCAGTGCGAGGAAGTACAGGCTGAACTCGGCTTCCGGGAAGTCACGCTTTTCGACCAGCGAGAAACCCAGCACGCGGGTGTAAAAATCCAGGGACTTCGTGATGTCTTTCACACGCAGCATGGTGTGGTTGAACACGAAGTTGCGGGTTGCGCTGTCTGGCGTGGCGGTAACGCCGGGGAAAGTGTTCAGTTCGTGCAGGCTCATGGGCCCTCCAATAACTATGGGCGAGTGATGGGCGCAATGATACGCATGCCTTGCGGCATCGCCAAATGAAAGGGCAGGCTTGCCCTGCGCGCGGGCGGGGCTCAGACTTTGCCGCTCAATCTGCGAGTGCGCCCGGCAATGATCCGACTGTTCAAAACCCTGTTTGTTTTTTCTGTGTTCTCGCTGCAGGCGGTTTGCGCGCAGGCGGACGAGCCGAGTGTCACCTGGCCAGCAGGCTGGGAAGTCGAAGCGCTACCGGACAGCGCCCCTCAGGTTTCTCGTCAGCGGGCGGTGAAAAACGATGCCGATGGCAATCAGGTGATGGTGATGGAGTTGACCATGACGCAGGTGGAAGCGGGGCATCAGGTGAATCTGCAGGGGGTATTGCTGGAGATGCGCAAGTCGATTCAAAAGGACTTTTTCCAAAGCGGCTACCAAAGTGTCTGCAACAAGGTGCACGCCGCGATGCTTGGCTCTTTATCGGCGCTGGAAACGACTTGCACGGTCACCGAAAACGGTCGACATGTGTTGTCGCAAACACTGGTGGCGGCGCTCGATGCTGATAAGGCTTATGTTCTTTCCTACGCGGGGCAGGCGCAGGTTTATAAGGACAGCGCAGACGAAATAGTCGCGGTGCGAAACAGCTTGAAACTTTAAGCGTCTGTTCTAGTGGCGGGCTCGATTAGATACCCGAACGGATTAAGCACAAAGTTTGTACGCCAGTCTCGGTAGCAACATTGCGCAGCAAATTTTTTTGCGTTCTGGCTCACGGGTGTTACACGAAAATCACAACTTGCTCGATGAAATTCATTTCATTTGTTAGATATTGTCAATAAAAAAGCCCCGCACGATGCGGGGCTTTTTGTTGAAGCGCGATTAACCGCGCAACCAGGAATCAACGGTAGCTGCACCGTATTGTTCCTTCCAGGCTTTCAGGCCACGGTGGTTGCCACCTTTGGTTTCGATCAGTTCGCCAGTGTGCGGGTTCTGATAAACCTTGACCACGCGAGCGCGGCGGGTTTTAGGGGCCGCAGACACTTGCAGACCGGATTTTGCCGGATTCGGATCGAGGATGGCGATGATGTCTTTCAGGCCTTTGCCATAGGTTTTCATCAGCCCCTGGAGCTTTTCTTCGAATTCGATTTCTTTCTTGAGCCCGGCATCGTTCTTCAGCGATTCCAGCTGCTTGAGCTGTTCCTGAAGGGCCTTTTCAGCTGCACGAAATTCAGCGAGTCTGGACAATATCTTTACTCCAATAGTGTGTTTGGCTGATACCAACCGCAAACAAAGCTATAAGCCAAGAGCCTTGAAGCGACTCGGTGATAATTGGCTCACCTGCCAGTCTTGCAACAGGCATGAAAAATTGTAGTAGTTAATGAGCCAAGAGTAAATCCTGACTTTTTCCTCATGTAACAATCACAGTCTTTTGTATCAATTTGGTGCGTCGTGGTGATGCGCTCTGCAAGATTTCATTTAGTTAATGGTGACTTAATGCACTGATGAAGTCTGCCGCAGCCATCGGCTTGCCGAACAGATAACCTTGCAGGAAGTTGACGTTATGGGCGGTCAGATAATCGGCCTGTGCCTGGGTTTCGACACCTTCGGCAACAATACCCAAGTCCAGCTTGGCCGAGAGTTCGATAATGGTGTCCAGAATGTGCCGGGACAGTGCGTCAACACCGATCATGGCGACGAAACTCTGGTCGATCTTCAGGAAATCGACATTGAACTTGCGCAGGTAACCGAGGCTGGAATGCCCGGTGCCGAAATCGTCGATGGCAATCATTACACCCAGCTCATGCAGCTGCGCGAACAACTGTCGAGTGATGTCGGTCGGCTCGATCAGCTGGCGCTCGGTCAACTCCAGCACCAGATTGATACTGCCCGGCGTGAATGCCGCCAGCAGTTTGCGGCAATCGTCCACCAGTGCAAGATCCTGACAGTGGCTGGCGGTGATGTTGATGCCGAGGTGGAAGGGGGTGACGAATGTCGCCGACAGAGGCCCGAGGAGGGTGGCGGTTTGCTGCATCAGGGCGCGGGTCATTGGCACGATCAGGCCGGAGTGCTCGGCGAACGGAATGAACAGGTCCGGACGGACCAGCCCCTCTTTCGGGTGGTTCCAGCGCATCAGCACCTCAGCGCCTGACCACCTTTTGCTGTCGCCATGCACCACGGGCTGAAAATAGGGAATGAATTCGCCAGCCTCCAGCGCGCGGAGCATTTCATGGCTCGGCGACGTCGAGCGTTTTTGCAGGACATGCCCGATCGCCGCCGACACCACACCAAAAAACATCAACAGACTGAACAATGGCGGGTATTCATCGGCCATGTACCGCCAGGTTTCGCCTTGGGCAAAACCGGCAGCGACACTGAACGCATAATGCGAAGAATCCAGCTTGCTTTGCGCCACCGGGAGCGTCGGCAACCGGCCTTGATGCACGGTGCCGTCGGCGGACAGCCAGTTGTTACCCACTTGCAGGAGCAACAGTGTGTCCCGGCCAATCAAACGCAAGATGTTGCTCAGGTGATAACCATCCAGTGTCGTCAGCGCACCACCGCGTCCGTCACTGAGGCGATACACCAGCAACGCGGTGTTGGGCGTTACCGGATTGCCGTTCATCAACCACAGCTTGCCCTGAGTGTAATCACCGGCATTGACGGCTTCCTTGAAATCGCCGAACAACGAGCTGCAATAGAGATTGTCGTCCCACACCAGGTTGGTCGAGCGTACGAACGGGCGGCGGGTGACCTGTTCGCGCAGGGCGAGCTTGACCTCTTCGCAGGTTTTGCCGGCCAGTGGCAGTAATTCCCGGGCAGCTTGCGCGGTGTTGTCGAGCATCAGTTCGAACTGGCGCAGTGCTTCCTCGGCCGTTTGCAGGGCGCTCTGCTGCAAGGTGCGTTCAGCCTGGATGTAAAGAATCGCACTGCCCAGCACGACGGGGAGCAAACCGCTGAGCAGCGTCACGATAATACGGATGCTGCGTTTGCGGCGGGGTCTGACGGTTAAAGGCATGGGCGCATCCTGTCGCGAAAAAGTAGGGCTCTCGAACGCTGGCCGGGCAGGGGCGCGACGCTGAAAAACACGTCAGCCAGAAGGGATGATAGATGGCCGGTGACGCTTGTGCCGCTCATCGAGGATGTAGATGCGTGGCCAGTTCGATAAACGCCAGCGCTGCCGGTGAAGCCTGGCGTTGGTCAAGTACGGCGAGCCCCACCTGGCGCTGAACCCTGGGCGACAGCGCGATCTTCACGTAGCCAGGCTCAGGCGTATCCGGCAAGGAGCTTTCGGCGACGACGGTGATCGCGTCACCACGGCTGACCGTGTCGAGGGTGCTGAGCAACTGCGAGCAACGGTAGCGAATATTCGGCTGCAGTCGCGCCGCGTTGAACAGCCGCGAAACCAGTTCCGAAGAACCGGCCTCCGTCAGCACAAACGGATCGTCACACAGCGCTTTCAGGCTCAGCGCCGAGCGCTTGCCCAACGGATGATCACCAGGCAGCAGGGCGACCATTTGATCTTCGATCAAGGCGAAGGTATCGAAGCGCTCTTGCGGCAGCACCACAAAGCCGAGGTCGATGCGCCGCTCTTCGAGCCATTGAATCACTTGCCGGTCGGGCCCTTCATCAATGTGCACCTCGATACCCGGATGCGCCTGTCGATAGTGGCGGAGGATTTCCGGCAGCAACTTGATCGAAGACGTCGGCCCGAATGAACCGATGCGCAATGTGCCGCGCTTCATGCCGCGGGCATCGGCGGCCTCCTGACGCAGCGTATTGGCCAGCCCGAGCATCGCCCGTGCCCGCAGCAACAGATGCTCGCCGATGTCGCTGAGTTCCACCTGCGATTGATGCCGGCGCAGCAGCTCAACACCGAGTTCCTGCTCCAGGGATTTGATCGCGTGGGACACCGCAGACTGGGAAATCCCCAAACGATGCGCGGCGAGGGTGAAACCGCGCAGCTCGGCCACCAGCGAGAAAATCTCCAGTTGTGTGAGGGTCATGAGTGATTACTCATTTTACGATGATCAGGAATGAGGTGAATGATACGCCATCTCCTGGTTTTGCTTTGGAAGTGTCATGGCCAATCTCGCGCAGACTCATTCGCAATCTTCTGAAATACCGGTCTACCTGACGTTGGCGGCGGTCACGATGGTTTGGGGCGGCACGTTTGTCGCCGGGCGTTTTCTGGCGGGCGGGCTCAGCCCGATATTCGCCGCAAGTCTGCGGTTCCTGTTGGCCAGCGCTGCACTGCTGGGATTCCTCTGCCTGGCGCGTGTTCCTCTGGCGCGGCCGACTCCTGCGCAATGGTTGCAACTGACGCTCCTGGGGTTGTTCGGGATTTTCTTTTACAACCTGTGCTTCTTTTATGGCCTGCAGTACATCAACGCGTCGCGGGCGTCATTGATCGTTGCGTTGAATCCGGCGGTCATCGGCGTCGCTTCCTGGCTCTTATTCAAGGAGCGGCTGGGGCGATCGAAGGTGTTGGGTATTGCGATCTGCATTGCCGGTGCCGGCGTGGTGATCGTCAGCCGTAACCCGGCGTTACTGATGGCGACGCCCGATGCGTGGAAGGGCGATCTGCTGATTTTCGGCTGTGTCGTGGGCTGGGGCGTGTATTCGCTGTTCTCGCGCCGCCTCAATCAAAGCCTCGGACCGCTGCAGACCGTGACGTATTCGATCCTGATCGGCACGTTCATGTTGTGGACGTTGGCCGCCGTGCGTGGAGAGTTGAGCTGGACGGCGTTGAGCGATCTCGGTACGCCACAGTGGCTTAGCCTGATCTATCTGGGGGTGTTTGGTTCGGCGCTGGCCTACATCGGTTATTACGACGGCATCCGCAAGATCGGCGCGACTCGCTCCGGCGTGTTCATTGCTCTGAACCCGCTGACGGCGGTAATACTGGGGGCGCTGCTGCTCGGCGAGCAACTGACGCCGCCAATGTACGTGGGCGCAGTGCTGATTCTGGCGGGCATTTACCTGTGCAACAAACCGCTTGCACCGGGCGCAAAAAGGCGGATTTTATAGGGAGGGCAGACAACCCTATTTACGCTGTGTAGAATCGGTTTACGCATACAATAATAATCGTCTTCTGGCAGCAGAAGCCTCGCCCGCAAGAGCCTTGGGTCGACAATGAAGATATTCGGGTTTCAACTGATCTACGGTGACTTCCTCGCCCGCAGCGTGCGAGGCATCTCCTGTGCACCTCCCGGCGGTCTCAGCATTACTGACAAATAACCCTGGTTAATTGATAAGAATGATGAGGCGTCACCATGACCGATTTATACGAAAACCCAATGGGCCTGATGGGCTTCGAGTTCATCGAGTTCGCATCGCCGACCCCTGGCACCCTGGAGCCGATCTTCGAGATCATGGGCTTCACCAAAGTCGCGACCCACCGTTCCAAGAACGTGCACCTGTACCGTCAGGGCGCGATCAACCTGATCCTCAACAACGAACCGCACAGCGTCGCTTCCTACTTCGCCGCCGAACACGGCCCGTCCGTTTGCGGCATGGCGTTCCGCGTCAAGGATTCGCAGAAAGCCTATAGCCGTGCACTGGAACTCGGCGCCCAGCCGATCCACATCGAAACCGGTCCGATGGAACTGAACCTGCCGGCGATCAAAGGCATTGGCGGCGCGCCGCTGTACCTGATCGACCGTTTCGGCGAGGGCAGCTCGATCTATGACATCGACTTCGTGTTCATCGAAGGTGTGGACCGCAATCCGGTCGGCGCCGGCCTGAAAATCATCGACCACCTGACCCACAACGTGTATCGCGGCCGCATGGCTTACTGGGCCAACTTCTACGAGAAGCTGTTCAACTTCCGCGAGATCCGCTACTTCGACATCAAGGGCGAATACACCGGCCTGACTTCGAAAGCGATGACCGCACCGGACGGCATGATCCGTATCCCGCTCAACGAGGAATCGTCCAAGGGTGCCGGGCAGATCGAAGAGTTCCTGATGCAGTTCAACGGCGAGGGCATTCAGCACGTCGCGTTCCTCACCGACGACCTGATCAAGACCTGGGACGCGCTGAAGAAGATCGGCATGCGCTTCATGACCGCGCCGCCGGACACCTACTACGAAATGCTCGAAGGCCGTCTGCCGAACCACGGCGAGCCGGTCGATCAACTGCAATCGCGCGGTATTCTGCTCGATGGTGCTTCTGAGCAGGGCGACAAGCGCTTGCTGCTGCAGATCTTCTCGGAAACCCTGATGGGCCCGGTGTTCTTCGAATTCATCCAGCGTAAAGGCGACGATGGTTTCGGTGAGGGCAACTTCAAGGCGCTGTTCGAGTCGATCGAGCGGGATCAGGTGCGTCGCGGTGTGCTCGCTACCGAATAATCCGTAACACCGCTAAAAACTGTGGGAGCCCGCCTGCTGGCGATAGCGTCTTCAGATTCAACGTTGATGTTGACTGACAGATTGCAATCGCCAGCAGGCTGGCTCCCACATTTGTTTTGTCGTGCGATTAAGGACGGCGCTGCCGCATCAGGTGTTTGAAGCCTTCAAACACCAGCACCACAACGGCGAGCCAGATCGGAATGTAGGTCAGCCATTCACCGGCCTTGATGCTTTCACCCAACAACAGCGCGACACCGAGCAACAGCACCGGCTCGACATAACTGAGCAAACCGAACAGGCTGAACGGCAACAAGCGACTGGCGATGATGTACACCACCAGCGCTGACGCACTGATCAGGCCGAGCAGCGGAATCAGCCACATCAGCCCCGGGTATTGGTCGAACACGCCCAAACCTTGCTCGCCACCCTGCACAAACCACCACGCCACGGGCAGCATCAGCGTCATGTCGACCCACAGTCCGCCAAGGTTGTCGGTTTTCAGGTATTTGCGTAGCACGAAATACAGCGGATAGCCGACCACGACCACCAGAGTCGCCCAGGAAAAGCCGCCGACCTGATACAACTCGTTCAACACGCCGAGGCTGGCGAAAAACACCGCTACTTTCTGCAGGTACGACAGGCTTTCGCCGTAGGCTATGCGCCCGGTCAGCACCATCGCCAGTGGCAGCAGGAAGTAGCCCAGCGACACATCCAGGCTGTATCCATTGAGCGGCGCCCACATGAACAGCCACAGTTGCACGCCCAGCAGGGCGGCCGAAACAATCAGCCCGCCAATCAGTTTCGGCTTCGCGACCATCAGGCGGATCAGTTCCAGTACTCGTCGCCATTCGCCGGAGACCAGCATGAACACGGTCATGCACGGCACGGTCAGCAGCATCCGCCAGCCAAAGATTTCTACGCCGCTCAATGGGGTGAGCAGCGAGGTGTAGTAATACATGACGGCAAACAGCACCGAGGCTGAAACCGATAGAGCGATACCTTTAGACAAACTGTCCTCGCGGGTGGGTGATCAAACGGGGCGCGAAGGATACGTGGTTTTCGTGCTGAATATTGGCCGAGCGATCAATATTTCACACACGACCTCAGAAGCCCCTCACCGTGACCCTCTCCCAGAGGGAGAGGGGCCTGAATCGGGATGTCTTGCGATAGTGCGCGACGCGAAAGACCGAGTCGATCATGGATTCACCACGCAGGTCCCACGCCAAAGCGTAGCCTCAATATCTGCCAATCGGTGCCCTCTCCCAGAGGGAGAGGGCTACAGAGGGCGAGGATCTCAAGCCGAATGCGGTTTACGGCCCGACACGAAATGGCTCACATCATTGAACCCTGGTGTCGAGGCATGCCCCGGCGTCACCAGCGAGTCGATAAACGCCTCATCTTCCGCCGTGATCTTCACCGCTTGCGCCTTGGTGTAGGCGTCCCACTGGGCTTCTGTGCGCGGGCCGACAATCGCCGAGGCCACCGCGCTGTTATTGAGCACCCAGGCAATGGCGAATTCGACGATGCCCACCCCACGCCCCTCGGTGTATTGCTGAATCTGCTGGGCAATGCGCAGCGACTCGACCCGCCATTCGGTTTCCAGAATGCGTTTGTCCTGACGCCCGGCGCGGCTGTTGATATCCGGGGCTGCATCGGGCGCGTACTTGCCGCTGAGCACGCCACGGGCCAGCGGGCTATAAGGCACCACACCGAGGCCATAGGTTTGCGCGGCGGTGATCTGCTCGGTTTCGGCCTGGCGGTTGACGATGTTGTACAGCGGCTGGCTGATGACCGGGCGGTCGACACCCAGTTGGTCGGCGACGCGAATCACCTCGGCAATCCGCCAGCCGCGATAGTTGGACAGCCCCCAGTAACGGATCTTGCCCTGACGGATCAGGTCGCCGATGGCCGAGATCGTCACGTCCAGCGGCGTGTTGTGGTCTTCGCGGTGCAGGTAATAGATGTCGAGGTAGTCGGTGCCCAGTCGTGTCAGGCTGGCATCCAGACCATTGAAGATATGTTTGCGGCTCAGGCCGCTGCGGTTCGGCACGCCGTCCACCGGACCAAAGCCGACTTTGGTCGCCAACACCCACTCATGCCGGTTGCCGGCAATCGCTTCGCCGACGATCTCTTCCGAACGGCCATTGGTGTAGACGTCAGCGGTGTCGATGAAATTGATGCCCTGATCCCAGGCCTTGTCGATGATGCGCAACGACTCTTCGTGGCTGGTCTGCTCGCCGAACATCATCGTGCCGAGGGTGAGGGTAGACACCTGCAAGCCCGAGTGACCCAGTGTGCGATAGCTCATGCCGAAATCCTTTCTGTCGGTGGGAAAGCGTTCATCAAATACCAGATGCGTGTGACGGGGCAAAGTGAATTATCGACTCAATGCCGCACATCGCTCGCGCAAAAATGCCTGCAAGACCTTGACCCGCTCGGACACCTGAACCCGGTGTGGACAGAGCAGATTGAATGGCACGCTTTCGCCGTGCCAGTCGTCGAATAACGTGCGCAGGCGTCCGGCGCGCGCGTCTTCGGCGACATCCAGCCAGGCCTTGTAGGCGATGCCATGCCCGGCCAGCGCCCAGCGCCGGGCGACTTCACCGTCGTCGCTGAGGTAGTCGCCGTGGACTTCGACTTCGACGGCTTCATCGTCACGGTTGAAACGCCAACTGTTGTAGGGGCGGCCGTTGCGCAGGTAGAGCAGGGCACTGTGATCGCCCAGTTCCGTCGGGTGCTGTGGTGTGCCATGACGGGCCAGATAATCGGGGCTGGCGCAGGCAACGCGGCGATGCGTCGGCAAAATCGGCAACGCCACCAGCGTCGAGTCGCTCAGCACGCCGAAGCGCAGCGCGATGTCCACGGTTTCGCGAAACAGATCGGCGTGGCGGTCGTTGAGCAGCAATTGCAGGCGGATATTCGGGTGTGCGCGCTTGAAATCGTCCAGCCACGGCAGTAACACGTTGCGGCCGAAGTCCGAGGGTGCCGCCAGTTGCAACACGCCGTTCAGGCCTTCACCTGATTGTTTCAGCGCTTGTTCGCCGTCGGCCAGTGTCGCCAGGGCCAGGCGCACACTGTCCAGATAACGCCGGCCTTCCTCGGTCAGGCGCATGCTGCGGGTGGAGCGTGCGAGCAAACGGATACCGAGCCGGGTTTCCAGGCGTTTCAGGGCAA
This sequence comes from Pseudomonas sp. LF-5, assembly GCF_037626295.1. Taxonomy (NCBI): domain Bacteria; kingdom Pseudomonadati; phylum Pseudomonadota; class Gammaproteobacteria; order Pseudomonadales; family Pseudomonadaceae; genus Pseudomonas; species Pseudomonas sp. LF-5. The sequence continues at coordinate 993,755 of NZ_JARKMT010000001.1, read as the reverse complement.
TGCTGGCAGCGGCCGGGGTCAGTTCCAGCGCCCGTGCAGCGGCAGAAATACTGCCGGAATCGGCCACGCGGACGAAAATCTCCAGATCGAGAATCGAGCTCATTGCTAAAAATCCTTTAAAGATCTTTGCGTTTTAACGGGATTTTTCCGTGATTGGCAAGCCGTGATACTGCAATCAATCAACAACCGCAGGAGATGAGCATGACCTGGACATTCGATCACCTGGCCTTCAACACCGCCGATGGCCAGAGCTTGCAGGACAGTTTCGCCAGCTTGCTCGGCCTGACGCCGGGGCGCCGACCACCGTTTCCGTTTCCCGGGCGATGGCTGTATCAGGATGCGCACGCCGTGGTGCACGTGATCGAGCAGCCGACGTTCGACGATACGGCGTTGAGCCACATTGCCTTTCGCACGGATGAGCCGGCAGAAGCCGTGCTGCAACGGGTGCGCGACAGCGGTTTGCCGTATCAGGTGGCGCAGGTGCCGGAGGACGGGATCTGGCAGATTTTTGTGCAGATGCCGGGTGGCGCGGTGATCGAATTGGATGCGTTGGCTTGAGTGCAAAAGATCGCAGGCTGCGATCTTTTGCGTTTTACAACGTGATCAGGCGCGCAATGTGCGGGTCATGCGCAACGCCAGCAGACTGCCGCCGACAATCACCGCCGCCAGCAGGTACAACGCCGCATCGGTGGAGCCGGTGGTGTCCTTGACCCAACCCACCAGATAAGGGCTGAGAAATCCGGCCATTTGTCCCATGGAGTTGATCAACGCCAGGCCTCCGGCGGCAGCACCGGCACTCAACATCGCCGTCGGTACTGGCCAGAACATCGGCAGGCCGGTCAGCGCGCCCATGGTCGCAATGGTCAGGCCGAGAATCGCAATCGCCGGGTTGGCGGCGAAATTAACCGCGATCACCAGACCGATCGCGCCCATCAGCATCGGCACCACCAAATGCCAGCGACGCTCTTTGCGCAAGTCCGCCGATCGCCCGACCGCCAGCATGAACACCGCTGCCAGCAGGTACGGAATCGCGCTCAGCCAGCCGATCACCAGGTTGTCGCTGAAGCCGAGGTTCTTGATGATCGACGGCAGCCAGAAGTTGATCGCGTACACGCCACTCTGGATGCAGAAATAGATCAGGCCGAAGGCCCAGATCGCCGGGTTCTTGAACACCGCGATTAATGAATCGGAGGTGGTTTTCGGTTTGTTCGCGAGGTCTTCGGCCTGATCGGCCTCCAGCACTGCACGCTCGTGCGGGCTCAGCCATTTGGCGTTGGCGAAGCTGTCGCTCAACAGGAAATAGGCGAGGGCGCCGAGGATCACCGTCGGGATGCCTTGCAGCAGGAACATCCACTGCCAGCCGGCCAGACCGCCCTGGCCCGCCGCGAAGTGATTGAGAATCCAGCCAGAGAACGGGCTGCCGAGCAGGCCGGACACTGGAATTGCCGACATGAACAGCGCCATGATCCGCCCCCGGCGGAAGGTCGGGAACCACTGCGAGAGGTACAGCACGACGCCTGGGAAGAACCCGGCTTCGGCCGCACCGGTGAACAGGCGCAGGGTGTAAAACTCGGTCGGCGTGGTGACGAACAGCAGGCAGGTCGACAACGTGCCCCAGGTAATCATCATCAAGGCAATCCAGCGCCGCGGACCGAATCGGGTCAGGGCCAGGTTGCTTGGCACGCCGCACAGCACGTAGCCGATGAAGAAAATCCCGGCACCGAGGCCGTAGACGGTTTCACTGAATTTCAGGGCATCGAGCATCTGCAGTTTGGCAAATCCAACGTTGACCCGGTCGAGGTAGTTGAACAGGTAGCAGATGAAGATGAAGGGGATCAAACGCAGGGTGATGCGTTTGTAGACGGCGTTTTTATCGTCTGCGATGGTCTGGGTAGCTGCGGCGCTGTGCGACATAGCGGCTCTCTCTTTATTATGATTTTTGGCGATGCAAAGGGTAACGTTGATCGCCCTGAGAGTCTCGGCCACCGGTGGCCGGATTGTCTTTGTGCCTGAGCACAGGGTTTGCCGCCAGACCCTGTGCGGGTGAACAACCTGTCCGTGCCTGTTTTCAAGGATTCCAGCGCTTATGTTCGAACTCGATCACGACCTCGCCCAAGACATCGTCGACCGTGCCATGGCCATTTTGCCCTACAACGTCAACGTCATGGACAGCCAGGGCTTGATCCTTGGCAGTGGCGAGCCGGAGCGGATCAACACCCGTCACGAAGGTGCGCAATTGGTGCTGGCCAACGGTCGGGTGGTAGAGATTGACGCGCAGACCGCCGTGCATTTGAAAGGCGTGCAGCCGGGCATCAATTTGCCGCTGTTGCTCGATCAGCGCTTGATCGGCGTGCTCGGCATCACCGGCGAGCCGGAGCAGTTGCGCACTTACGCCGAACTGGTGCGCATGACCGCGGAAATGCTCGTTGGCCAGCGCAATCAACAGGCCGAACAGCAATGGCGCCGTCAGCGTTGCGATGACTTGCTGGCGCTGTTGCTCAGCGAGGCGGGGGATTCGCCACGCCTGATCGACGAGGCGCAGCAACTCGGTCTCAAACCGCAATTGACCCGGGTGCCGTATCTGTTCGAATTGGGTATGGAGCACGGCCCGGGGCAGACCGTCGAGGCCCTGAGTGCCTGGCTGACCTCACGTTATCCCGATAGCTGGTGCGTGAGTTCGGCAAAGTCGTCGCTGTTGTGGTGTCGACCGGCGAGCCACAACGTCGAATCTGACCGCTTGCTGGAAAAGCTCGACGGCCTGGGCTGGAATATTTTGCGCATCGCCGTGGGCGGGCAGGCGGATGGGCTGGTCGGGTTGCGCCGTTGCTATCGGCGGGTCGGCGATCTTCTGGCGTATGGACGAGAGGTGCTGCCGCACTCGCGTTTGCTGACGCTCAATCGTTATCGGCTGCCGGTGATGCTGTGGCGGCATCGCAATGACGATGCGCTGGATGAATTGCTCAAGCCGTTGCGCAAGGTCATCGCCAAGGACGGCAACGGCCAGTTGCTGGCGACGTTGCGCAGTTGGTGCGAGCACGACGGGCAAAGCCAGGCGTGTGCGGATGCGCTGGGGATTCATCGCAACAGTTTGCGTTACCGGATGGAGCGGATTGCCGAGTTGAGTGGGGTTGATCCGTTAAGGCTGGACGGGATGCTGGCGTTGTATCTCGGCGTGCAACTCCTGCCCCAGACTGATCCTGCGGCATGAGTTGTTCTTGCTGCCGCCATCGCTGGCAAGCCAGCTCCCACAGTCTCTGCGGTGGTTACAAAATTCATGGTCACTGAAGTTCCCTGTGGGAGCTGGCTTGCCAGCGATAGGGCAGGAACATTCAGCCTCGATTCCAGGGCCTTTGTGAAAATGAACAATAAACGCCCACAGCGCTTGTGCAGCGGACAGGCGTCAATGTGCGGGCTGACTGGCAGCATGAGGAGCATTGGAACTGGAGAATTCGCATGAAGATCGTCATCGCCCCCGATTCGTTCAAGGACAGCCTGAGTGCCCAGGGCGTCGCCGAGGCCATTGCTTTGGGCCTGGCGCAAGTCTGGCCACAAGCCACGCTGGTCAAATGCCCGATGGCCGATGGCGGTGAAGGCACGGTCGACTCGATTCTCGCCGCGTGCGAAGGCGAACGGCGCCGCAGCCGCGTACGTGGCCCGCTGGGCGTGCCGGTGGACGCGGCGTGGGGCTGGTTGCCGCACAACCACACCGCGATCATCGAGATGGCCGAGGCCAGCGGTTTGCAATTGGTGCCGCCGGGGCAACGTGACGCCTGCATCAGCAGCACCTTCGGCACTGGTGAGTTGATCCGTGCGGCGCTGGATGCTGGCGCGCAACGAGTGATTCTGGCGATTGGCGGCAGCGCGACCAACGACGGCGGCGCCGGCGCGATGCAGGCGCTGGGGGTGAAACTGCTGGATGCGCAAGGTCAGTCGCTGGTGCCGGGCGGTCTGGCACTGGCGCAATTGGCGCGTCTGGAACTGAGTGACCTGGACCCGCGTCTGGCCCACGTGCGCTTCGACATCGCCGCAGACGTCAACAATCCACTCTGCGGTCCGCACGGTGCTTCAGCGATTTTCGGCCCGCAAAAAGGTGCATCGCCTGCCCAAGTTCAGCAACTGGATCAAGCGCTGGGCCATTTTGCCGAACACTGTGCACACGCCTTGGGCAAAGACGTGCGAGATGAACCGGGCAGCGGTGCAGCCGGTGGTCTGGGATTTGCTGCCAAGGCGTTTTTGGGCGCGCAATTTCGGGCCGGCGTGGAAGTGGTCGCCGAACTGGTGGGCCTCGCCGAAGCGGTGAAAGGCGCGGATCTGGTGATCACCGGCGAAGGCCGTTTCGATGCGCAGACCCTGCGCGGCAAAACCCCGTTTGGCGTGGCGCGGATTGCCAAACAGCAGCAGGTTCCGGTGATCGTCATTGCCGGCACTCTTGGCGAGGGCTATCAGGAACTCTACGGCCACGGCATTGATGCCGCATTCGCCGTTACCAGCGGGCCGATGCCCCTTGAGCAGGCCTGCGCCGAAGCGCCGCGATTGCTGCGTGAACGTGCGGCCGACATCGCCCGTGTCTGGCAGATGGCCAAGAATCAGCCCGATCAGCATTGATTAACCTGTGGCGAGGGAGCTTGCCCGCGCCGGGCTGCGAAGCAGCCCCAACCCTCTTGGTGTCAATCCTTCGGATCCACCGTGTTCGATGATTCCAAGACTGCTGCACAGCCGAGCCGGAGCAAGCTCCCTCACCACCGACTTTGCTCAAACGCTCACGGTGTTTCATCGCTGTAACACCTTGAAAAATAGTTCCGTTTTACATGAAACCTTCCTAAAGCCTGGCCGATACAGAGATCAGGCGCACACAGATTCCCTTGAACCGTGACGCCAGACCGGTCCCGCTCCAAGGACTGGTGATGACGGCAAGGACGCTCGCAGCTACCTCTATCCGAGAGTCCAACCATGTCTTTGCGTAATCTGAAAATCGCGCCCCGTGCCTTCCTCGGTTTTGCCTTTATCGCCTTGCTGGTGATTGTCCTTGGCGTGTTCGCCGTCAATCGCATGTCGATCATTCGCCAGGCCTCCATCGACATGGATACCAATCAACTGCCCAGCGTCACCTACCTTGGCGTGGTGACGGAAAACGTGTTGCGCCTGCGGATTCTGTCGTTCCGCATTCTGGTCAACCGCGAGCCGGCCGGCCTGCAAGAGGCGCAGACGCGGATTGGCGTGTTGGTGGATAAGGTACGCAGTGCTCAGGCCAGCTACGCGGCATTGCCTGCGGAAGCCGAGGAGCGTGCCCTGTACCAGGCGTTCGCGACGACGCTCGACAATTACCTGCAAGCGCAAAACCAGATGATGGACTTGTCGCGTCAGGACAAGGTCGAGGAGATGCGTACCCTGATTAACACAAAGATCAAGGAAGGCACCGACCGGATGGGCGAGCAGCTCAACAAGCTGATCGCGATCAACGCAGCGGGTGCCAAAGTCGCCTCCACTCAGGCAGGTGAGTATTACGACAGCGCCATTACCGGCATCATCATTGTCGCGGTGATTGCTGCGTTGGCGACGGTATTGCTGGCATTGCTGCTGACGCGCAGCATCGTTACGCCGTTGAACCGGGCGGTGCTGGTGGCGCAAACCATTGCCGATGGCAATTTGAGCAAAGCCATCGAAATCGACGGCAAGGACGAAGCCACGCAACTGCTGCAGGCTCTGGCCACGATGCAGACCAACCTGCGCAAGACCATCGAGCAGATTGCCGGCTCCGCCACCCAACTGGGCGCCGCAGCCGAAGAGCTCAGCGCGGTCACCGAAGAAGCCTCCCGTGGCCTGCAACAGCAGAACAACGAAATCGAACAGGCCGCCACTGCCGTCAACGAGATGACCGCCGCCGTGGAAGAGGTTGCACGTAACGCCGTCTCAACCTCCGAGGCCTCGAACCAGTCGACCCAGGCCGCCCGTGAAGGCCGCGATCAAGTGGTGAAAACCGTCGACGCGATTCAGACCATGACCCACGACGTGCAGAGCACCGCGCAAATGATCGAAGGCCTGGCGGCGCAGGGTCGGGACATCGGCAAAGTGCTCGACGTGATCCGCGCCATCGCCGAACAGACCAACCTGCTGGCGCTCAACGCAGCTATCGAAGCGGCGCGTGCCGGTGAGGCGGGTCGTGGTTTTGCGGTGGTGGCTGACGAAGTGCGCGCACTGGCCCATCGCACCGCGCAATCGACTCAGGAAATCGAAAAAATGGTCGCCGGCATCCAGAACGGCACCGGTGAAGCGGTTTCGTCGATGCAGCAGAGCAACCAGCGCACCCAGACCACCCTGGAAATGGCCCGCGCCGCCGGCGTCGCCCTTGAGCAGATCACCCAGTCGATTCATCAGATCAACGAGCGCAACCTGGTGATCGCCAGCGCCTCCGAAGAACAGGCGCAAGTGTCCCGCGAAGTTGACCGGAATCTGGTCAATATCCGCGATCTGGCTACGCAATCGGCTGCCGGGGCCAACCAGACCAGCGCCGCCACCCATGAGCTGTCGCGTCTGGCGGTGGATTTGAACGCCATGGTGGCGCGTTTTGTGATTTGAGATAGGGTGAAGGCTGGAGATTGCGCAAACAGGAGACGTGCATGCGCTATTCAGCCTTGACTCAACGAATCGCCGGGGAGGGCGCAGCGGCCTGGCAGATTCACGACCGAGCGCTGGAGTTGCGCGCTGAGGGCGTCGATGTCCTGCTGCTGAGTGTGGGCGATCCGGATTTCGATACACCGCTGCCGATCGTCCACGGTGCCATCGACAGTCTGCTGGCCGGCGATACGCATTATGCGGAAGTGCGCGGCCGCTTGGCCTTGCGCAAACTGATTGCCCGGCGGCATCAGCGACGCTGCGGTCAGGCGGTCGATGCCGACCACGTGATCGTGCTGCCGGGGGCGCAATGCGCGGTGTATTCAGTGGCGCAATGCCTGCTGGATCCGGGGGACGAGGTGATTGTCGCCGAGCCGATGTACGTCACCTACGAAGGCGTGTTCGGCGCCTGCGGGGCGACCGTGGTGCCGGTGCCGGTGCGTCCGGAAAATGGCTTTCGCGTTGACCCCGCCGATGTCGCTGCACGCATCACCGGCAAGACCCGGGCGATGCTGCTCAACAGTCCCAACAACCCCTGCGGCGCGAGCCTGTCACTGCTGATCTGGCAGGAACTGGCGGCGCTGTGCATTCGTCATGACTTATGGCTGATCAGCGATGAGGTCTACAGCGATTTGCTCTACGAAGGCGAGCACATCAGCCCGGCGAGTCTGCCGGGTATGGCGGAGCGCACGGCGACCATCAACAGCCTGTCGAAATCCCACGCCATGACCGGGTGGCGGATCGGTTGGTCGATCGGGCCAAAAGCGTTGGCCGAACACTTGGTGAATCTGTCGTTGAGCATGCTGTTCGGTTTGCCGGAATTCGTGCAGAAAGCCGCGCAGGTTGCGCTGGAAACGGACCTGCCGGAAGTGGCGCAGATGCGCGAGGAGTATCGCTTGCGCCGGGATCTGGTCTGCGAGCGGCTGCAGGGCTGCCCGGGTTTGCAACCGATCCGCCCGGATGGCGGCATGTTCGTGATGGTCGATGTGCGCCAGACCGGGTTAGGCGCTCAAGCGTTTGCCGAGCGCTTGCTGGAAAATTACGGCGTGTCGGTGCTGGCTGGTGAGGCGTTTGGGCCCAGTGCAGCGGGGCATATTCGCATCGGGCTGGTGGTGGATCGGGTCAAACTGGCGGACGCCTGCTCGCGGATTACACTGTGTGCGGCGCAGCTGTTACAGGCGCGCAGTGCCTGATGGTTTTGTGTTGCCTGTACCGGCCTCTTCGCGAGCAAGCTCGCTCCCACAGGGGAATGCGTTTCAAATGTGGGAGCGAGCTTGCTCGCGAAGGCGGCATGACAGCCACCGATTAATTCAGCCCTGCCAAGCCGATGGATTCACCAGATTCGCAGGTTTTTCCCCAGCCAGTGCCGCCAGCAGATTCTCCACCGCACAGCGCGCCATCGCTTCGCGCGTCTCATGCGTTGCCGAGCCCATGTGCGGCGTCGCCACCACATTATTCAGTTGCAACAACGGCGAGTCATGCTGCAACGGCTCACGCTCGAACACATCCAATCCCGCCGCACGAATGCGCTGATGACGCAGCGCTTCAATCATCGCCGCCTCATCCACCACTTTGCCCCGCGAAATGTTAATGAAGATGCTTTGCGGACGCATCAGCGCAAACTCCTCAGCACCAATCAAGCCTTCGGTCTGCGCGGTCAGCGGCAAGGTCAGGCAAATGAAGTCGGCCTGCTGGAGCAGCTCTTCAAGGCTGCGATATTGCGCATCAAACCGCGCCTCGACTGCCGGTTTGCGCGACTGGCTGTGATAGATCACCGGCATGCCAAAACCGAAATGCCCACGCTGGGCCAACGCTTCACCGATGCGGCCCATGCCGATGATGCCCAGGGTCTTGCCATGCACATCGGTGCCGAAATGCGCCGGGCCGATATTGCGATGCCACTGGCCGCTGCGCACCATGTTTGCCAGTTCCACTACGCGCCGGGCAGCAGCGAGGATCAGCGCGAAACCGGTGTCGGCGGTGGTTTCGGTGAGCACATCAGGCGTGTTGCTGAGCAGGATCTTGCGCCGCGTCAGGTAGTCGATGTCGTAGTTGTCGACGCCCACCGAGACGCTGGCAATCGCCTCCAGCTTCGGTGCCAGATCGAGTAGTGCCGCATCCAGCTTCAGACTGGCGCCAAGCAAACCGTGGGCGCCGGGCAGGGCGTCGCGCAGTTTCATCAGGCCGTCGCTGTCGAGGCTGTCGATCAGCGTCACGTCGAACCGTTCGTGCAGTCGCGCCATCAGCACTGGCGAGAGTTTCTTGTACAACACAACGTGTTTTTTCATGGCAAGCATCTCTTCAGGAATGAGCCGGCACGGGACGCGTGGCAGCGGCTTTGGCCACGACGCGATCGCTTGCGCCGGGCTTGAGAAAAATCGTCAGCACCACCGATAACATCAGCGCGCCGCTCATCAGCAGGTAAGACGCACCGGGCGAACCGGTTGAGCTATTGAGGTAGCCGACCAGATACGAACCGCCGAACGAACCGAGCGCGCCCATGCTGTTGATCAACGCCATCGCACCACCCGCCACGTTGGCCGGCAGAATCTCCGGAACGATGGCGAAAAACGGTCCGTACGGCGCGTACATGCAGGCGCCGGCAATCACCAGCAGCGTGTACGACCACCAGAAATGCTCAGCGCCCAGTGCGTAAGAGCCGTAGAACGCAATGGACGCGATCAGCAGCGGCGGCCAGACGAAGCGTTTGCGCTTCTGCAACTTGTCCGAACCCCACGACACCACGAGCATGCCGATCACCGCCGCCAGGTACGGCAGCGCCGACAGCCAACCGGCTTCGATCATGTCCATTTGCGCACCGGCCTTGAGGATCGACGGCAGCCACAGCACAAAGCCGTAAACGCCGATGCTCCAGCAGAAAAACTGCAGCGCAAGGACGATCACCTTCGGCGAGCGGAATGCCTCGGCGTAATTCTTCACCGCTTTGATCCCGACCTGTTCAGCCGCCAGCGCACTCTCCAGATCGTGTTTTTCCTGGTCGTTGAGCCACTTGGCCTGGGCCGGGCGATCATCGGCCAGGCGCCACCAGATAAACGCCCAGAGCACCGCCGGCAGGCCTTCGATGATGAACATCCAGCGCCAGCTGAAATGCTGCACCAGATAGCCCGAAACCACCGACATCCACAGCATCGTCACCGGGTTGCCGAGGATCAGAAACGTGTTGGCCCGAGAGCGTTCGGCGCGGGTGAACCAGTGGCACAGGTACACCAGCATCGCCGGCATCACGGCCGCTTCGACCACGCCGAGCATGAAGCGGATGACGATCAGCCAATAGGCGTTGGAGACCACGCCGGTCAGGGTGGCGAGGCCGCCCCAAAGGATCAGGCTGACGAAAATCAGTTTCTTCACGCTGTGTTTTTGCGCGTAGATCGCACCCGGCACCTGGAAGAAAAAGTAACCGAGGAAGAACAGCGCCCCGAGCAGCGATGACAGGCCCGGTGTGATCATCAGGTCTTCGGCCATGCCCGATGCGGCGGCGAAGCCGTAGTTGGCGCGATCCAGATACGCCAGGCTGTAGGTGATGAACACAATCGGCATGATGTACCACCAGCGGCGGGCGGCGAGGGTTGCGGTTTTCATGGGTCTTGCTCCTGAGCTTGTTGTTTTTGTCGCAGCAGGTTCAATGAATCGGTTGCCTGTCAGGGCCTCATCGCTGGCAAGCCAGCTCCCACAGGGATCTCGGGTATGTCAAAGATTGCATTGCCACCACCAACCCTTGTGGGAGCTGGCTTGCCAGCGATGGCGGCCTCAAATTCGCTGAAGAGTTCAGCCCGGGTTGGAAGGCCCTCCATATCCCCGCGACTCTGCACCGCCCGACTGCCAATCCAGTTCGCACGCTGCACCGCCTCGGCAAAACTCTGGTGCTCAAGCAGGGCACTGATCATCCCCACCGCAAAACCGTCACCGGCACCGACCGTGTCGACGACATGCGCCACCGGCACACCGGCGACAAACCCCGATGCCAGATGCGTGCGGTAATAAGCGCCTTGCGGCCCAAGCTTGATCGCCACCGCTTCGGCACCTTGATCGAGATAAAACGCAGCAATGTCCGCCGGGTCTTCGAAACCAGTGAGCAAACGACCTTCACTCAAACCCGGCAGCACCCAATGGGCGAGGGCGGCGAGGCGGTTGATCTCGCCGATCATCTCGCGCTCGCTGGCCCACAGGCTCGGACGCAGATTGGGATCGAACGACACGCTGCGCCCGGCATTGCGCATGCGTGTCATCAGTTCAAAGGACATCTCCCGTGTCGAGGCCGATAGCGCCGGCGGGATGCCGGTGGCGTGCAGATGGCGGGCGCTCAGCAAGCGGTCGGTGATGGATTGCGGCGACAGGCGACTGGCCGCCGATCCCCGGCGGAAATACTCGACCTGCGGATCGCTGCCATCATCGTTACGGGACTTGAACTGGAAACCGGTCGGATGCTGGTTATCGACATCGACATCGACATGGCTGCAATCCAGACCTTCCCTGATCAGAGTCTCGACGACAAAACGGCCGAGGGAATCGTTGCCGACCCGACTCAACCAGGCGACGTTGAAGCCCAGCCGCGACAACCCGATGGCCACGTTGCTGTCCGCGCCAGCGATGCGCTTGTGAAAGTGTTCGACGGTTGCCAGTTCACCGGTTTGCTCAGCGACCAGCATCGCCATGGTTTCGCCAAACGACAGAATATCGATCTCAGACATGAGCAGGCTCCAGGCGGGACTGGCCGAGGTGGGCGAGGGCGGCGACGTGTTCACGGGTCAACGCCACCAGGTTGTCTCCCTGCAACGGGTATTCGGCGGCGCGCATAACGCCTTGGGCCATGTGCCGCAACAGTTGTTCCCACAGATGCAGGTCACTGACCGTCGGCGGCACCGCCACCAGTTTGCCGTCCGGGCGGCGGGCAACGGCTTTGCAATGCACGTAACCGACGTGCCGGCCCAACAGGCGCGCAGCATTCGCGGCGGACTGGTCCTGCCACTGCCAGTTGCCGATGTCGAAGGTCATTTTGATCGGCAAGTTGTGCTGCTCGACGGCGGCGAAGAAACGCTGAAACGGTTCGATGCGCCCGCCGTGCAAGGTCTGGTCGTTCTCGACCAGCAACTGCACCGGGCTGAGCTTCAAGCGTTCGGCCAGGGCTTGCAGATCGTTGGTGTCTGTGAAGTAGCCGAGGGAGACTTTCAGCCATTTCGAGCCGAACGCTTCGGCGTTTTGCAGCGCGTTGATCAGCTCAGGATTGGGCCGCGACTGGCCGGCGAGCCACAGCTCAGTGGGCGAGGAATAAATACTTTGCAGGCCCTGCGCTTGAGTGGCGGCGCTCAGTTGCGCGGGCACTTCGCGGGTCAGTAATTCTTCGCGCCATTCGATGCGATCGGCACCGGCGGCGGCGAGCACGTCGATGAAAAAATCCTGCCCGCGCTGGCGCACGAGCTCGGCACCGTAGCTAGACAGACTGATGGAAACGGCGGGTTTATTCATTGTTATTGACCTCTGAAACCGGTTTCATTTTTGTTCAAAAAAATATCAGGTGTTTCTGTGGTGTCCTTCTGGGCCTCATCGCTGGCAAGCCAGCTCCCACAGGTTTAGAGATGTACCAAGCCTTTGTGTACGACTCGAACACTGTGGGAGCTGGCTTGCCAGCGATAGCGTCAGCTCAAACACTAGCAACCTCACGGGTCGACCCACGCTCAACCAGCACCGGCGCAAAATCCACCACCCGCGCCACCTCATCATCCCCACGCAAGCGCTTGAGCAGACACTCAAACGCCCGCGCGCCGATCTCCTGCGTCGGCTGAGCCAGCGCGGTAATCCCGCTGCCCACCAACGGATACCAATCCAGATCATCCAGGGCAATCAGCCCGACATCCTCAAACAACCGCACACCCATCTCCCGCAATGCCGTTGTGGCAGCAAGCGCCGCCACACCATTGGCGCAAAACAATGCTTTCGGGCCGTCGCCGGGAGTGTTTAAAAAGGTTTGAAGTTGCGTGCTCAGGTCATCGCCGGTTTCCAGCACCGCCCCGGCCAGGTTCGAGTGCAGCGCGATCTGTGCCTGAAAACTGCTGACCCGCTCGATCCGCGAACTGGTGCCGTCATACGGTTCAGTCACCAGTACCAGATTCCGATATCCACGCTGCTCCAAATGCCTGATCGCCATCTCCACGGCTTGCGGGTTATTCAGCCCGACCATGTCGCTGTCCAGCCCGTCGACCTTGCGATCCACCAGCACCAGCGGCATCTCACGACGCAGTTCATGCAACTCGTCACGGTGATGGCCCAGCGTGTTCACGATCAGCCCTTCGATGTTGTACGAGCGCAACAGCGCCAGGTGCTGGCGTTCCTGTTCGTCATCGCGGTCGGTGTTGCACACCACCAGGCTATAGCCGTGCGCCCGGCAAGCGGTTTCCACCCCGTGCATCACGGCAATCGAATAAGGGTTACGGATATCGGCGACCAGCATGCCGATCAGGCGCGTGCGCCCACGTTTCAGGCCGCGAGCCATTTGGTTGGGGCGGTAGCCGAGTTCGCTGATGGCCTGCTCGATGCGCAGGGCAATGGCATCGGAGAGCAGGGCGCGGTCATCGCCGATGAAGCGCGAGACGCTGGCCTTGGAGACCCCGGCGCGTTCGGCGACGTCGAGCATGGTCACGCGGCTGCGTTGGGCGGTGGAGAAGTCGGTCATGGCGTGGATTTCTTATTGTTGGATGCTACAGCGTAAGTTTCTGAAACCGGTTTCAGGAAACATCAATCGGCCTGTCTTCGTCAAGGACCATTTGACTTGGCGATGGGCAATGGCCCGCTTAAAACCGACGAATGGTATCTTTACCTGTCAGATCTGACAGTAGGCAAGTCCCGTATCTCGGCGCTTAATTCCCCCATAAGCAAGACCAACCTTGCGCGTAATTCAAGTGATCTGGCGAGTACATTATGACGGCGAAGAAGGCGACTGCACGAAGTATAGGGATTCTAGCGAGCCCGCTATCGGTGGAGGGTATTGATGATAGTGATCTCGACGGATATGTGCCGCGCAACATTTTACTTAATGGTACTCGAATCATTATTCCTTACTGGCCCGACCCGCAGCCAATGGACGAGCTTTGGGTTGATCTGAATCAGGGTGGCACTGTTACAAGGCTCCACGAGGATTTCTATAGTCCACCACAATCAACTTACCTGTATGTCGCTTTGACGCCCGCAGCCCTGGCAACTGATGGCGTTGCGTTTTTGTCCTACCAGGTTTGGAAGGCGAGCGGGGGCATTTCTGATCCATCACCTGAAAGAAAACTGACGATAGATCACACGCCCCTTCTTGTTCTGAATGAGCCGACGTTTCCCCATGCAACGATTTGGGGTTATTTGAGTAACAAGACAGTACCGCCGTTGTCCTCGGGAGCGACTGTTTTGGTACCTACAGCTAATGGCCCTGCGAAAGTTGGTGATACAGCCAAAGTACATTGGCAAGGGCATCCAAGTTTGAATGGAAGCGGTCCACCAGTGCAGGGCACTTACGGTGTTTGGGAAATAGAGTTGGAGCAAAAGCACATGACTGGACATTGGCTACATGTCGTTCCGTTTGAGCCTAATGTCCGGCTGCTTATTAATGATAATTCGGCCATTACCTACTGGCAGTTGTTCAAAGGTGGGCGACTGGTCGGTGAGTCACAAAAAGGTTTGGTGAAAATAGACAGGGTAACACCTGGCGAAAGCGGCCCTTTCGGCCTGAATACACAAGGAGATGGAAAAATGGCTATAAAAATCGTACCAAGGACTCCAAGACCTGACTCCAACGGTGTCAAGAATATTGATCCATTGGCTGATATTGCGATAGATACACTTGCAGATGGTTTGATCGCTAAAAGCGTGCTAGATACCGGATTTGTGACGATAAACTTTACCCGCACTGCAGAAGAGTTCGACAAGGATGAACTGGAACTGGAATACGGTGTAAAGGGCCAGGCACTGACATTGTGGGATGAAAAAATTTTACTGGGCGACGTTTCTTCCCGGCCGGTAGGGACTATACCAATTCGGTTGCCAGCTAGCTTGTTTCCAGAGCGCCCAACACCGGCAGAGCCGACCACTTATGAAATCATGTTTCAACTTTACAAAGAGGCAGGTGGTGTTAATGAGCCCTCTAATGTACTGGAGTTTGTTATCGACCAGACTGCACCGTTTGGTTCAAAAAGATCAGACTCGAATGGGAATACCGTTGTCACGCTCGCCGTACCAACGCCAACCCCCGCATTCGTTAATACACCCTCGGATGCACAACGCACAATTAACGAAGCCTGGTTGGCGGCCCCGGCTAACGCCAACCTGAATTTCACCGTGAACGTAGGTTATCCGCTACGTCGGCTGGACGATAATCTGCGCGCCTGGTTGATTTCTGGCACTCAGCGGGTTGAGGTGTGGAATGCTGCAGTGCCGGTCAACGGCGCATTTACTATCGCCAACACCGTGTTACGTCAATTTCCAAATGGCCGCGTCAAAATTCAGTATCAATGGACAGATTTACCTGGCAACGACAGTCGGGAGTCTGCCGCAAGTGACGTGCTGACACTGGCATTGGCACAACCTCCAGTTTCAACAAAAGGTCCTCTGGTACCGAAAACCGATCCGAACTATACCACGGCACTTTATCTGGACGATTTTGCTGGCGGTATAACCGCTATCGTTGAAAGCGCATTCATCACTAACGCAGAGCCGGGAGATAATATTTTCATTACCCTTGAAGATGCCACTGATGCAACTAACTCTGTAAGTCTTACCGCCCAGCCGTGGGTGGCTAATACCAATTTAACGTTTAATCTGACATACACAGATCTCTCCACAATATTTAACGATGCCGTTGAGCCTAAAATGGCCAATATCTGGTATGAGATCGTTCGAACTGGTATTCCAAACGCTGAATCTCCGGTTCAACTCATCACGTTGGCATTCGACCATGCGGGACCAACAAATCCGGATCTACCGGACCTTACAAACAAAGACATGGTGTTGCCTGTAGTCACAGGTGCTTCGAATACGCCTAACGACTTGCGACCTGGTGACAGAAACAGTCCGGGTAAATTTAAAGTTACCCTTGCGCTAGGTCAGCCTCCTATCACTTCGGCCGAGGTGGCGAAGTGTTATATTAATGGTCAGCTTATAGATGAGTTCAATCCGTTTGTAGATGTGGATGAATTCGAAGTTGATATTTCCGCAGATATTATATCCAGATTGCCCATTGGGTCGGTAAATGCTTACTGGACTATTCAAAAAGCGGGTGTTGATAAAAACGTAATTAATTCCCGTAACCAACCGGTGGCAGTTGCCGGTGCGGCCATACCTTTACCTTTACCTACAATCCGGATCCGCAATCCGGCAGTGCGTGATTACATTGAATGTTACGGTATGATCAGTCCAACCAGTAGTATGGTTCTAGGTTTGCAGATTCCAAAAGACCCGCTTTTACCCCCAGGTAAAACGATTACAGCCCATTTCGCGGCTTACTCGGACCCGTTAGGTAATACTCTGATTGATGATACTGAGGACTCTAGAGACTATGTCATCAAAGCCGCGGGTATTCCTGATGTCGCGCCAGTGGCCAGTCCTGCGATTTTCAAATCGGCGCAACCTGTCAGGGGCGCAATAGCCTATGGCAAATATTGGTACACGACCGATATCAATGGACAGCAATCGTCTGTACCAGTCATCAAACGGATCGACAATATCAGTAACAGTTTTAACTATTGCGATTTGACACCTGCTCCGGCTGCGCCTGCTCCTTAATTGCTGTATTAGCTGATCGGTGTTGCGAGAGAAACATGGACGTTTCTTTCGCGATTATCCGCATTAACAGTAAGGGCACGGTAAGGATGCTACAGCCGACAAGGATGATTCCTCTTTCGTTACGGACTTTTCCTACATAAAAGTCTCGACTTTCTTATTAAGGTGTGGAACATTTTTTTGGTGGGAGCTTTCAGTACTGCCAAAAAGCAATGTCAGTAGTTGCGCAGTTTAAGGGGTTTCCCATGTTCCTTTGTTTTAAGTCTACGTCCTCTGTGACGTTCCAGAAATTAGTGGTTGCTGTGGCATTTCTATCCTCCAGCGAGGCCTTCAGTCGAACGCTCAATCCAGGAGAGAGCGCAGTCGTCACGAACCCATCCGTACCGGAGGCTTGGGCGGTGTCCCAAGGGGGCACACTGACTGTTGATAATGCCCAGGCACTGACCATCTCGTCATCAAATGCCAACGTCGTTTTCAATGGTGGTCAAAGCGCCCGAATCGATGCCAATACTTCAGTGGTAAACCTCTCTGGAGCGTCTGTAAACAGCTCGGCTGGCAGGGGGGCGATACAACTGATCGACAGCAGCGCCATCATCGACAACAGCGCCATCGTCAGTACCAATAGTTTCGGTCTTCTCCTGGGGCGCAATATCACTACCCCGGCGTCTTCGAGCGCGACGGTCAAGGGCGGAAGTACGATCATCGGCCTGAATGGTGCGGATGCAGTGGGTTTTGCCGTATTGAACGTCGAGAACTCCACCGTTCGAGGCACCGGTTCGGACAGTTATGGTGTGAGGCTTGGTGGGGCAACGCTTTCGGCCAACGGCAGCGTTCTGGCCGGGGAGAAGAACGGCCTGCAAATCAACACGGATTTAACCGGTGTCAATGCCAACTCTGTAACGTTGAACAGCACCCGCGTGTCGGGGGGAACAGGATCAGCCATTGTACTTGGCTCTTCGGGTGCCGCCGGTACAGTTGCAAGTATCAATGTTTCTGGCACCAGCGAGCTGATCGGTGGCAACGGTAACCTGTTGCAAGCAACCAACCGTTCCACCGCAAATCTCACCGTTGATGCAAGCCAGTTGAGTGGCAACGTAGTGGCCGATACGGGCAGCTCGGTTTCTCTACTGATGCAGAACGGCGCCGCGCTGGAAGGTGATTTACAGAACGTGACCCAGGTCAATCTGGACTCCCGCAGCACGCTCAATGGCGATGTCCTGTCCGTTGCAGGTACAGCCTCAAAGGTCAGCCTGAACAATAACGCCGTTCTCAATGGCAACGTTGAAAACATAGTCGGTCTGTCGCTGAACAATGGCAGTCAAATGACCGGCAATGTGTTGGCGGACACCAATGGCCGTATAGAGCTGGACAATCGTTCGGCAATCAAGGGCAACGTCGAAAACGTCTCAAGCCTTGTATTGAACAACGGCAGCAACCTCACTGGCGACGTCATCACGGCTACCAACGGGAGTGTATTGCTGGACAATGGTTCGCTGCTCACCGGTCAGATCAACAACTCGGGCAACCTGACCATCAACAATGCTGCGCGGTGGGTGATGACCGGCGACAGCACCGTGCAGCAACTGGGCATGAGCGACGGTGTCGTGCAAATGGGCACGAACGAGCAGTTCCAGCAATTGAATGTCGGCAATCTCTCCGGTCGCGGTACGTTTGTGATGGGCACGGATCTGGGCAATGGCAACACGGACTTCCTGAATGTCACCGGCAATGCCAGTGGGCAGCATCAACTGCTAATCGCTGCTACCGGCACAACGCCTGTCACGGCCGAGGCCGTGAAGGTCGGCAATATCGCCGCAGGCGATGCGAGTTTTTCGCTGGGAGGACGTGAAACCGTGGACGCGGGTACGTTCGTGTACCGGTTGGCCAAAGAAGGTCAGGGTCTGTACCTGAACCCGGACAAGGAAACCGTGAGTACTTCAAGTAACACCGCTCTGGCCTTGGCGGGCAGTGCTCGCAGTGTCCTGAATGCCGAGGCCGCCATGCTCAGTGATCAGTTGGGTGACCGCAGTCTCAATATCCGCCCAGAGGCCTCGTTACGTGCCATGGATGACAGTTCGGTGAAACTGAGCAACAGCGTCTGGGTCCGCACTTACGGTAACCAGTACAACGTCGACAACGCTTATGGCGACGGTTACACCCAGAACCAGACCGGTATCACCGGTGGCGCCGATACGGTCGTCGATATTGCAGGGCGCGCATGGGTGCTCGGTGGATTTGTCGGCACGAGTCGAACGGACATCGATCTGAAATACGGCTCCAGCGCCATTGTCGACAGCGTGAACGCGGGTGTTTACGGCAGCACGTTCGATGTCGACAGCGGTGTGTTCGTCAATCTCATGGCCAAAGTCAATCAGTTCGATAACAAAGCCAAAGTGACCATGAGCGACGGCACCCGGACCAAGGGTGACTACAAAACTCTGGGGCTGAGCGGTTCTGCAGCAATCGGCAAACATATTCGCCTCAAGGATGATTATTTTGTCGAGCCGGTGGTGCAGATCTCGACGGGCGTTGCGCAAAGCGAGGAATACAGGCTCGACAACGGCCTGCAAGTCAAAGCCGACACCATGCGATCTGTTCAGGGCAAAGTCGGTGCCCGTGGCGGGCGTGTCATCACGCTGGATAACGGGAGTCTGCTGGAGCCAAGTCTGTCGACCGCGTTTAACCATGAGTTTGTCAAAGCCAACCGGGTCAAAATCAACGACGACAGCTTCGATGATGATCGTGCCAGCAGCTCTGTGGAGTATGGCGCCGGTCTTAAGTGGACACCGGCGCAGCGTACCTGGCAGGTTTCCGGTCAGGTAGGCGGCAGCAAAGGCACAACCGTGAGCCAGGACTGGAGTGGTAGCCTGCGAGTCAGCTACTTCTTCTGATCGGTTCGATGAAATGAAAATGCCCTGACAGTGTCGGGGCATTTTTTTGGAAGGTTGTTCAGCCAAACAGTCCTGCGGCGATGTTGATGGAGAATCCCAGTATCGCCGTATTGAACACAAACCCGATCAGCGATTGTGCCAGCACGATCTTGCGCATCTCCCGCGATGCCACCCCGACATCCGCGGTCTGCACGGCCACGCCAATGGTGAACGAGAAGTACAGGAAGTCCCAATAGTTGGGCGTGGTCAGCCCTTCGGCGAAACGCAGGGCGGGCTCCTTGCCGTCCCAGGTGTAATACAACCGCGCGTAATGCACGCAGAAGATCACACCGATCAGCAGCCATGAGCCGATCACCGTCACGGCGGTGAAGGCGTAATGCAGGAGCTTGCGGTTGGTTTCCAGATCCTTGCTGCCCGCCAGTTCGAAGGTGATGGTGGCAAGGCTCGCCAGTGCGGCGATGCACACCACCAACAGCACCAGTCCGGCGTTTTCGTCTTCGACGTCGGCGATGCGTTTGACGTCCGGGGCCTTGGCACGCACGGTCAGCCAGAACATCAGGATCAGGTAAGTCCAGACGCCGGCGTTCCAGCCAATGAGGATTTTGCTGACGATGGAGTCGGCGGGGGCCAGCAGACCGGTGGCGAGGCCGAACAGGGCCGCGGCAGACAGGCGAGGGTGGGTGCGGGCGAGGAAGCGCATGGGGACTCGATGGGCCAGGGTGGTTCAGACACCTTAGCCCAGCGATGGAGGATATGACCACCGGCTCGAGTTTATGAAGATCCCTGTGGGAGCGAGCTTGGTCGCGAAGGCGTCCGGTCATCCAACATCAACGTTGAATGTAACGACGCTTTCGCGAGCAAGCTCGCTCCCACAATTAAGATCAGTGGGGCTTGGTAAAGCGTTGCACGAGCTTCATGACAACGACGAAGAACACCGGCACAAAGATCACCGCCAGCGTCGCGGTGATCATCCCGCCGATCACTCCGGTGCCGATCGCTTGCTGGCTCGCCGAGCTGGCGCCGGTGGCGATGGCCAGCGGCACCACGCCGAGGATGAATGCCAGCGAGGTCATCACAATCGGCCGCAGGCGCAAGCGAGCCGCCTGCAACGTTGCATCGATCAGGTCGTGACCTTCGTCATAAAGGCTCTTGGCGAACTCAATGATCAGGATCGCGTTTTTCGCCGACAGACCGATGATGGTGATCAGCCCGACCTTGAAGAACACATCGTTGGGCATCCCGCGAAAGGTCACCGCCAGCACAGCACCGAGCACACCCAGCGGCACCACCAGCAACACCGAAGTCGGAATCGACCAGCTCTCATACAACGCCGCCAGGCACAGGAACACGATCAGCAACGACAGCCCCAACAGGATCGGCGCCTGACTGCCGGATAACCGCTCCTGCAACGACAATCCCGTCCATTCCTGCCCCAGACCTTTCGGCCCTTGGGCCACCAGCCGTTCGATTTCCGCCATGGCTTCACCGGTGCTGTGCCCCGGGGCCGGTTCGCCGGAAATCGCAATCGCCGGATAGCCGTTGTAACGGGTCAACTGCGCAGGCCCCTGGGTCCATTTCGCTTGCACGAACGCCGACAGCGGCACCATCTTGCCGTCGTTGTTGCGCACGTGCATTTTCAGCAAGTCGTCGACCTGGCTGCGGCGGTCACCTTCAGCCTGCACCACAACCCGTTGCATCCTGCCCTGGTTGGGGAAGTCATTGACGTAGGAGGAACCCACCGCCGTCGACAGTACGTTGCCGATGTCGGCGAACGACACACCCAACGCATTGGCCTGCCGGCGATCCACTTCCAGCTGGACTTGCGGCGCTTCGGCCAGTGCGCTCTCGCGCACGTTCATCAGCACCGGACTTTTCTCGGCGGCCGCGAGCAATTCAGTGCGCGCCTGCATCAACGTTGCGTGGCCAAGGCCGGCGCGATCCTGCAGGCGGAACTCGAAACCGCTCGATGTACCCAGACCATCCACCGGTGGCGGAAGAACAGCGAACGCGACGGCGTCCTTGATCTGGCTCAGCGCGATGTTGGCGCGATCGGCAATCGAGGCCGCCGAATCATCGTGGCCACGCTCCGACCAGTCCTTGAGGGTGGTGAACGCCAGTGCGGCGTTCTGCCCGCTACCGGAGAAGCTGAAGCCGAGAATCACCGTGCTGTCACCTACGCCCGGTTCCCCGGCGTTGTGCGCCTCGATCTGTTCGACCACCTGCACCGTGCGGTTCTTGCTCGCACCCGGTGGCAGTTGAATGTCGGTGATGGTGTAACCCTGATCTTCCACCGGCAGGAACGAGGAGGGTAGACGCATGAAGCACAGGCCCAGTCCCACCAGCAGCACGACATAGATCAGCAGAAAGCGCCCGCTGCGCTTCAACGCATAACCAACCCAGCTTTGATAGCGGTCAGTCAGGCGTTCGAAGCGACGGTTGAACCAGCCGAAGAATCCGGCTTTCTCGTGATGCTCACCTTTGGCGATGGGCTTGAGCAGTGTCGCGCACAGTGCCGGTGTCAGCGTCAGCGCGAGGAACGCCGAGAACAGAATTGACGTGGCCATCGACAGCGAGAACTGCTGGTAAATGACCCCGACCGAGCCCTGCATGAACGCCATCGGAATAAACACGGCCACCAGCACCAGGGTGATGCCGATGATCGCGCCGGTAATCTGTGTCATCGCCTTGCGCGTGGCTTCCTTGGGCGACAGGCCTTCGGTGGCCATGATCCGTTCGACGTTCTCCACCACCACGATGGCGTCGTCGACGAGAATGCCGATGGCCAGGACCATGCCGAACATCGTCAGCACGTTGATCGAGAAGCCCAGCGCCAGCATGGTCGCGAACGTGCCCATCAGCGCAACCGGTACCACCAGCGTCGGGATCAGCGTGTAGCGAATGTTCTGCAGGAACAGGAACATCACCGCAAACACCAGCAGCATCGCTTCGCCGAGGGTGTAAACCACTTTGGTGATCGAGACTTTGACGAACGGCGAGGTGTCGTACGGGATCTTGTATTCGACCCCGGCCGGGAAGTAGCGCGACAGCTCGTCCATCTTCGCCCGCACCAGTGTCGCGGTGTTCAGCGCGTTGGCCCCCGGCGACAGCTGCACGCCCACCGCCGTGGACGGCTTGCCATTGAGGCGCGTACCGAACTGGTATTCCTGACTGCCGATCTCGACTCGCGCGACGTCACCGACTCGCACCGTAGAGCCGTCCGGGTTGGCCTTGAGCACGATGTCGGCAAATTCTTCCGGCGTCGACAGCTGGCCTTTGACCAGGATAGTGGCGGTGATTTCCTGAGTGGACGGATTGGGCAAGTCGCCGATGCTGCCCGCCGAGACTTGTGCGTTCTGCGCGACGATGGCGGCGTTGACGTCAGCCGGGGTCAGGTTGAAACCGATGAGTTTCTGCGGATCGATCCAGATACGCATCGCCCGCTCGGCGCCATACAACTGGGCCTTGCCGACGCCGTCCAGACGCTTGATCTCGTTCATCACGTTGCGCGCCAGATAATCACTGAGCGCCACGTCATCGAGTTTGCCGTCGCTGGAGGTCAGGGTAATCAGCAGCAGAAAACCGGCGGAAACTTTTTCCACCTGCAAGCCCTGCTGGTTCACCGCTTGCGGCAGGCGCGACTCCACCACCTTGAGGCGGTTCTGCACATCGACCTGCGCCAGTTCAGGGTTGGTGCCCGGCTGGAAGGTGGCTTTGATCGTTGCGCTGCCGAGGCTGCTCTGCGATTCGAAATACAACAGGTGATCGGCACCGTTGAGTTCCTCTTCGATCAGGCTGACCACGCTCTCGTCGACGGTCTGCGCCGAAGCGCCCGGGTACACGGCGTAGATTTCGATCTGTGGCGGCGCGACGTCGGGGTATTGCGCCACCGGCAATTGCGGAATGGCCAGCGCACCGGCCAACAGGATGAACAGGGCGACCACCCAGGCGAATACCGGGCGGTCGATAAAGAACTGCGGCATATAAAAGCGTCCTGCTTACTGACCAGAGGTCTGGGCAAGTGGAAGAGGGGTGTCGTCGATCTGCACTTTTTCGCCGGGGCGGGCGTGCTGCAGGCCTTCGATGACAATGTGGTCACCGGGCTTCAGGCCGCCGGTGACGATCCAGCGATCGTTCTGCACTGCACCCAGTTGCACCGGTTGCTGGGCCACGCGCATTTGCTCGTCGACGGTCAGCACTTGCGCGATCCCGGCGCTGTCACGCTGCACCGCACGTTGCGGCACGGTGATGCCCTGCTGGATCGTTGCCTGTTCCAGGCGCACACGGACGAAACTGCCGGGCAGCAGATCAAGGTCCGGATTGGGGAACTCGCTGCGCAGGATGATCTGACCGGTGCCCGGGTCGACCGTGATGTCGGCGAACAACAGTTTGCCGGGCAACGGATACAGGCTGCCGTCGTCCTGAATCAATGTGGCTTTGACTTGGTCCTGACCGACCTGCTGCAACTGACCGGAGCGGAAGGCCCGGCGCAGTTCATTGAGCTCGCGAGTCGACTGGGTAACGTCGGCATGAATCGGGTTCAGTTGCTGAATCAGCGCCAGGGGCGTTGTTTCGTTCTGCCCGACCAGCGCGCCTTCGGTAACCAGCGCCCGACCGACCCGCCCGGAAATCGGCGCGGTGACGGTGGCATAGCCGAGGTTCAGCTTTGCGCGTTCCACTGCGGCCTTGTTGGCCGCAACATCGGCGGCAGTTTGCCGGGCATTGGCGCGGGCATTGTCGTAGTCCTGACCGCTGATGGCTTTGTCGTCGATCAACTGGGCGTAACGCTGCTCCTGCAATTTCGCCTGGAATGCATTGGCCTCGGCCTTGCGCAGTGCGGCTTCGGCGCTGTCGAGGTCAGCCTTGAAGGGGGCCGGGTCGATACGGAACAGCACATCGCCCTTTTTCACATCGCTGCCTTCGCGGAATGTGCGTTGCAGCACCACACCGGGGACCCGGGCGCGCACTTCGGCAATCCGTGGCGCGGCAATCCGCCCGCTGAGTTCGCTGCTGATCGACAGGGGGTGCGCTGCAATGGTTTCGATGCGCACGGTCGCTGGCGGCGCCTGTTCTTCGGCGTTCGAGGATGAATCACAGGCGCTCAGCGTCAGCGCCATTGCGATCAGGCCGAGCCCGGCCAGCAGATTTTTCGACATGTACAACCCCCAATATTGAAGTCCGCATCCTACGGGCAGACGCCGAGGTTAGCGGTGAAGCTTTGTAGGCGCTGTGTGAAATTGTGTAAGGGTTTTGCTCAGGGACGGGTGAGGGCGTATATCCTTTACGCCTTGAAATTTATTGCGACAGTTGAATCGCCATCGCGGACAAGCGCGTTCCCAAAGGGATTGGTTGTGGACACAGATTTTGTGAGCACCCCGATAACACTGTGGGAGCGGGATTGCCCGTGAAGTGGCCCTTCCGGTCGCCACAGCACTTTTCTGGAACACCCCATGCCCAACATCCTCCTGGTCGAAGACGACACCGCCCTCGCCGAACTGATTTCCAGCTACCTGGAGCGCAACGGCTACTCCGTCAGCGTGATCGGCCGTGGCGACCATGTGCGCGAGCGGGCGCGGGTCAACCCGCCGGATCTGGTGATTCTCGACCTGATGCTGCCGGGCCTCGACGGCCTGCAAGTCTGCCGCCTGTTGCGTGCCGATTCGGCGACGCTGCCGATCCTCATGCTCACCGCCCGCGATGACAGTCACGATCAAGTGCTGGGCCTGGAAATGGGCGCCGACGATTACGTCACCAAGCCATGCGAACCCCGGGTGTTGCTGGCGCGGGTGCGCACCCTGCTGCGCCGCAGCAGCCTTGGCGAACCGCTGACTGCCAACGACCGCATTCTGATGGGCAATCTGTGCATCGACCTGTCCGAGCGCACCGTGACCTGGCGCGATCAGCCGGTCGAGCTGTCGAGTGGCGAATACAATTTGCTGGTGGTGCTGGCGCGGCATGCCGGTGAGGTGCTGAGTCGCGACCAGATCCTGCAACGTCTGCGCGGGATCGAATTCAACGGCACTGACCGTTCGGTCGACGTGGCGATTTCCAAACTGCGGCGCAAGTTCGACGATCACGCCGGCGAAGCGCGCAAGATCAAGACCGTGTGGGGCAAGGGCTACCTGTTCAGCCGTTCCGAATGGGAATGCTGAGCTGATGTTTCGCATCCTGTTTCGCCTGTATCTGGTGACAATCGTCTCCTACAGCGCCGCGATCTATCTGGTGCCGGATCTGGTGGTCATGGCCTTCCGCGAGCGCTTCGTCACCTACAACCTCGACTATTCGCGCGGGCTGCAATCGCTGATCACCCGACAGTTTCACGCGGTGCCACACGATCAGTGGTCGGCGCTGGCGGCGTCGATGGACAAGGACTTCCAGCCGTTGCACATCGTCCTGGCCCGGATCGACGACGCCGGGTTTACCTCCATCGAACAGCAGCGCCTGCGTCGCGGCGAAAACGTGGTGCGCATTGGCGATTGGGGCTGGCGCACGCTGGCCGTCGCGCCGCTGGATGACACCACCGCCGTGCAAATGGTCGTGCCGCCCGACCCGATGGACGTCAATCTGTTGTACTGGAGCATCAACGTCTTGATTGGCGCGACCTTGCTGGCTTGCCTGTTGATGTGGCTGCGCCCGCACTGGCGTGATCTGGAACGTCTCAAAGGCACCGCCGAACGCTTCGGTAAGGGCCATCTGAGCGAGCGCACGAAAATCGCTCCGAGCTCCAACATCGGCAGCCTCGCCAATGTGTTCGACACCATGGCCGGCGACATCGAAAACCTGCTCAACCAGCAGCGCGACTTGCTCAACGCGGTGTCCCACGAACTGCGCACGCCGCTGACCCGTCTGGATTTCGGCCTGGCGCTGGCGCTGTCGGATGACTTGCCGGCGACCAGTCGCGAGCGCTTGCAGGGCCTGGTTGCGCACATTCGCGAGCTCGATGAGCTGGTGCTCGAATTGCTCTCCTACAGCCGCTTGCAGAACCCTGCGCAGTTGCCGGAGCAGGTCGACGTGTCGCTGGACGAGTTCATCGACAGCATTCTGGGCAGTGTCGACGAAGAACTGGAGTCGCCGGAAATCGTCATCGACGTGTTGTTGCACGGGCAACTGGAACGTTTCGCGCTGGATCCGCGCCTGACTGCCCGGGCCATTCAGAACCTGCTGCGCAATGCCATGCGGTACTGCGAGAAGCGCATTCAGGTTGGCGTGCAGGTCAATGCCGAAGGGTGTGAGATCTGGGTGGATGACGACGGCATCGGCATTCCCGACGATGAGCGCGAAAGAATTTTCGAGCCATTCTATCGCCTGGATCGCAGCCGTGATCGGGCTACCGGCGGGTTTGGCCTGGGCCTGGCGATCAGCCGCCGGGCGCTGGAAGCGCAGGGCGGTACCTTGACGGTTGAAGGTTCGCCACTGGGCGGTGCGCGCTTCAGACTGTGGCTGCCCACCGCCGCCTGAGGCCGCGCGATTGCCCGCGCAGCGGCCGGCAAGGTCGACATCTTTATCGACTGACCTGCCGCCTTCGCGGGCAAGCCCGCTCCCACAAGGGATTTACGCCTGCAAGGCGTGCGAGCGTAACAACATGGCGCGTTGTTCCAACTCGTCAGCTGGATTACGCCCGATCAACATCCACGCATGCTCACGCTCGGTCCAATACACCACATTCATTTCATGCCGACGCTCATGCGCCAACGGCTGACTGCCGCTGTTCGAACGGGTCACACACAGGGCCAGCGGGCCATGTTTCGCGTCGAGGTAAACGATCTGCGCGATGGGCACGCCGTCATACTCAAGCATTTGCGCCCGTTTGAATTCGGCCGCCGGCAGCTTCAACGCAGCGGGTGACAGGTTCAGGCCAAGACGCGCATCGACCTCGCGCAATTGCACCCGTTGAGTGGCGTCATCCGTCGCTAGATGATCGAGCGTCTGCCGCACATACAGCGCCATGTAATCGCCCACCAACGCGCGCCAGTTGTTTGATTGCGCGGCATGCCAACCGAGAAACAACCGGTCAGCCAGCACGCCGCCGGCCACCAGCGCCGCCGCGGCGCCACCGATAAACCAACGCCGGCTCAAGCCCGGACGCTCCGGCGCAGGAATGGCATCCAGTCGGGCTTGCAGACGATCCAGCGGCGCTTGTTGCGCCAGTTCGTCATAGGCTTTTTTGTAGGGCAGGTTACTGCGCTGGAGCCACTGCACACGCAGACTGAGCAATGGGTCTTCGGCGATGGCGTTGTCGAGTTGCTGGCGATGGTCGCGGTCGAGTTCGTCGTCCAGGTAAGCGACCAGTTGCTCATCCGAAGGTGTGTTCATCAGCGGTCTCCTTCGGTGGATTTCGGCACCGCTTGCAAGGGCGGGTATTCGGCGAGTTTCAGGCGGGCGGTGGCCAGTCGGCTCATCACCGTGCCGATCGGCACCTGCAGAATTTCGGCGATTTCGCGGTAGGACAGGCCTTCGACATAGGCCAGGTACACCGTCTCGCGTTGGGTTTCGGGCAACGCGTCGACACGACGAATCACTTGCGCCGCCATCACGTGGGTCTGCGCGGCGTACTCACCGTCGAATGCCAGTTGACCGTCGGCATCGACCTGGCCCGCGCCTTGACGCACGCGACGGGCGCGCACTTCATTGAGCCAGATCGAATGCAGAATGCTCAGCAGCCAGCGATCCATGCGCGTGCCGGCCACGTACTGAGCCGAGCGCTCCAGTGCCCGCACGCACGTCGCTTGCACCAGATCCTCGGCCACATGCCGATTGCGCGACAGCAGCAAACCGTAGCGCCACAGGCGCGCCAGGTGCTGTCCGAGTTCTGCTCTGAAGGCCTGATCGCTGACGATGACGGCGGTCCTTATAAATGCTCAGGTTTTCGATGAATCGTTGATGGCCTCAGCCAGGTCCTGGTATTCCTCGCAGGCGGTGCCGCAAATCGACTTGATCTGCTGCAACTGCTCTTGCGCCAGGTCGACGCGGCCTTTGATCACATAGGCCTCGCCGAGGTATTCGCGCACTTGCGCATACTGCGGATCGAGTTTTACCGATTGCAGGTAATAACCGATGCCTTCGTCGGTGCGTCCCAGTTTGCGCGTGGCATAACCGCGGTAGTTCAGCGCCTTGGCCGTGTTCGGCTGTTTCAGCGTGTCGAGCAGCGCCAGCGCTTCTTCGTAGCGACCGGCCTTGGCCAGGCGGTAGGCATAATCGGTGCGGTCGGCGTCCGGCAACAGGCTACTGGTTTGCAGCACGCACTTCTGCGATTTGCTGTCCAGGACCTGGCCTTTGGGGCATTCGGGTTTCTTCACCGGCGCTGCTTCATCACCGCTGGCGAAGGTCAACTGGCTCGACATCGCGGCGACCAGCAGCAACGGGGCGGCGAACATAACGGAACGGATAGTCATGGGCAAGGCTCCACAGAGGGTTATGTTTCACTATGAACACCACAGGGTGAAATTTTATTCATTGCTTTGTCAGTGACTGTTCAAGGTAGGCACAAATTCAAGCGCTATGCTCGTCCGCGTCTGCCGTCGATCCGAAGTTTGACCGTCAGGAGAATTGCCATGAACGATCAGGTCCATCACTCAGCCGCCGCCGGCTATAAAACCGCTGCCGAGACCTATGTCAAAGGACGGCCGGATTATCCGCCGCAAGTCAGTCAATGGTTGAGCGAGACGCTGGGCCTGGACCGGTACCAAACGGTGATCGACCTGGGCGCTGGCACCGGCAAGTTTACCGGTCGGCTGGTGGCGACGGGCGCGCAAGTGATTGCGGTAGAACCGGTGGCGCAGATGCTGGAAAAACTCTCGGAAGCCTGGCCACAGGTATTGGCGGTGAGTGGCACAGCGACCGATTTGCCGTTGCCAGACGCTTGCGTGGATGTGGTGGTCTGCGCGCAGGCGTTTCACTGGTTCGCCAGTGCCGAGGCGCTGACGGAAATCGCCCGGGTTCTCAAACCTGGCGGCAAGTTAGGGCTGATCTGGAATTTGCGCGACACGCAAGTCAGTTGGGTGCCCAAGCTTGATGCGATCGTCAACGCACTCGAAGGCGATACACCGCGCTATTACACCGGCGCCTGGCGCAAGGCGTTTCCACATCCGGTGTTCGGGGCGCTGCAACTGCAGCAGTTTCACCATGGTCATACCGGATCGCCGGAAGACGTGATTGTCAATCGCGTGCGCTCGACCAGTTTCATTGCTGCGCTGCCGGACGCCCAACGGGCAAAAGTCGATGAACAGGTCCGTGCGTTGATCGCTTCGGAACCGCAACTGCGCAACAAGGATGTGGTGACGGTGCCCTACGAAACCGCGGCGTTCGTGGCGGTAAAACAAAAATAAGTGCGCCCGATCTCCTGCAGTGGCAATTGCTCGGGAAGGTGGGGCCATCCGCAGGATCAACACTTCAATCACGAGTGCAAACTGCAAATAATCCAAGCCCTTGATTGGCCCCTGGCACGCCAGGAGACAATTATCGTCTCCTGGCCTCAAGCGGGGACCGCTACAGAGTCTCTTTACAGCGGTGAAGACTGAGTCAGTTAAAACTGAAGACGCCATTGGTGATACTGCGCTAGAGAAAAGGCATCGCTCTCTGTAAGAGCGAGCCCTCGCGAAGGCCATCGAATCAGCGCCGAGAAGTCCAGATCAACTTGCTCGGGCCTGCCCAACCGATTGTCTGCGCTCCCTAATCCCGCGCACTACCAGATACAACAACGGCCCGATCGACACAAAAGTCGCCGTCAACAGCAAGTACGGCAGCACCGACCAGGCAGACTGTCCGCGAGTACGCGCATCCTTGACCATCCAGATCCCGGCCAACGTCGCCAGCAGATACAAATCAATCACCACTTGGGCGGTGTCAGGCCGTGACATCAGGCTGATGCCGAAATCGATCAGCGATTGTTCAGCCTGGAGCATCACCGAAACGGTGTAACCGGCAAATGCGAGCAATGCCGTGAGGGGCAGGGCGATAGACAGCATGTATTCGTTCCTTGAAGTGATGAGCTCAATTGCCAGACTATCGCCGCTGCGCAAAATTGGCCATTGACTTGCCAGCAGCGCCCGGGCTAATTTCCAGCCCATGACTTCGACCGTACTGCGCTGCCAGCCAAGCATTATTACCGCCATTCCTTATTTGGCGGGCTAGCGCACGGCTGCAGCACCCAACCCGCCCTAGAGGCGGGTTTTTACTTTCTGTCTCCAGGGTTTCAACAAGGCTCATGCAGGAGCTGCCGGCGGTAGCTCCTGCACAAGCCGGATGAGTCAGGAGACGATAATGAGCGACCAGCAAGCCCTGCTAGAGCACTACGTGAAAAAGATCCTCGCCGCACCGGTGTACGACATTGCCGTGCGCACACCGTTGCAGGCGGCGCCGGCGTTGTCCGAAGCGCTGGGCAACCGCATCCTGCTCAAGCGTGAAGACCTGCAACCGACGTTCTCTTTCAAGATCCGTGGCGCCTACAACAAACTGGTGCAGTTAAGTGATGAGCAGAAGGCGCGCGGGGTGATCACCGCGTCGGCGGGCAATCACGCCCAAGGCGTGGCGCTGGCGGCGCATGAGTTGGGTATCGCCGCCACCATCGTCATGCCCTCGACAACACCTGAACTCAAGGTGCTGGGCGTGCGCAGTCGCGGTGCCGAAGCGCTGCTGCACGGCGAGAGTTTCCCCTTTGCCCTGGCCCACGCGTTGCA
This sequence comes from Pseudomonas sp. LF-5, assembly GCF_037626295.1. Classification (NCBI taxonomy): domain Bacteria; kingdom Pseudomonadati; phylum Pseudomonadota; class Gammaproteobacteria; order Pseudomonadales; family Pseudomonadaceae; genus Pseudomonas; species Pseudomonas sp. LF-5. The sequence continues at coordinate 962,806 of NZ_JARKMT010000001.1, read as the reverse complement.
ACTGGCCGAGCAGACCGGGCGTACCTTCGTTTCGCCGTTCGATGATCCGGACGTGATCGCCGGACAAGGCACCGTGGCAATGGAAATCCTTCGTCAGCATCAAGGCGAGCTGGACGCGATCTTCGTGCCGGTCGGCGGCGGCGGTTTGATCGCCGGGATCGCGGCATACGTCAAATACCTGCGCCCGTCAGTGCGCATCATCGGCGTCGAATCTGAACACTCAGCATGCCTCAAGGCTGCGCTGGAAGCCGATCACCGTGTGGTGCTGCCCAGCGTAGGAACCTTCGCCGACGGCGTGGCCGTGGCGCAGATTGGCGAATACGGTTTTGAACTGTGCCGTTTCTGCGTGGACGAGGTGATCACTGTCAGCAACGACGACCTGTGTGCCGCAATCAAGAATATCTACGACGATACCCGCTCGATCACCGAACCTTCCGGCGCGTTGGCGGTTGCCGGGATCAAGCGCTACGTGGTGCGCACCGGCGCTCGTGATCAGACCTTCGTTGCGATCGACTCGGGGGCCAATATCAATTTCGACAGCCTGCGCCACGTCGCCGAGCGCGCTGCTGCATGCAGCGTCCCGGCATAAGGGGGGTTACGGTAGCAACGGGCGCAGAAAGCTGCGCTCGTAACTGACGATGAATTTTTTCTCGACCAGATTGGCCACCAGCGCGGTGCTTTCCGCGTCGGTCAATGCGATATGCCGATAGCTTTCGTAATCCGCCAGCGACGGAAAACTGAACAGGCAATAGGCGATATTGCTCGCGCCCTCGGAGGGCAGGAAGTAGCCGTGGTGCGTGCCGCCCAATCGCTCGACAATGCCGAGCCAGGCTTTTGCGTACGCTTCGAACTCGGCCAACTGGTAAGGATCGATGACATATCTGACATGGCAGGTAATCACGCAGGACGCTCCTTGTTCCGGTTATTCCCGAAGAGCTGTGCCGACTTTATCCGACGCCGACCAGACGCGATAACGCACTTCGACGTCCGCCGGCGCGTAAACCACCACGGGCAGTTTGCTGTTGTAGCGCAGCATGAAACCATCGCCGACGACCGGCACGAACGCACGTTTCTTCTGGTTGCCGGGCGGGCAGGCCATCATCGTGCTCATCGGACCGATGACTTTTTCCAGACGATAGAAGGGATAACCCCAGCCTTCAAGATTCTTCTCATCCAGAACCCCGCCCAGGCGCTGACGGTTGCAGTCGACTTCCAGGGTTTTGCCGGCAAGGATCTCGACCTGGAAGTTTTCTTCCTGATCCTGCTTCGGCAGGTAAATGACCTGACGGGTGAACCCGGCCTCGGCCTTGGGGTACGGCGCGACGTCTTCGAGTTTCGCTGCTTGGGCGGAGGTGGAAAGGCTGGCGATGATCAGGCCGGCGGTCGCGTAAGTGCGTAAAGAACCCATAGAAGCCTCCATGCGGGTGTAGGGTAGATAGCGGGCATTCTCACTGTCATCGGCGATGAATGCAAACCGGCGTCGACGTGCAAATTGCGGTACCCGTAGAGGCATTTCTTGCATTTTGCAATTGGCAAAATACTGGCCACGTCGCCAAGTGCTTGATTCTAAAAGGGTCGAAACGATCCGATGGAAGGCACGTTTTATGCGTCTTTACAGTGCGGCGCACCGGATTTGGGCGCCTACACTCCAATGGGCATTTCGCAGTACCGCCGCGTGCCACACCCAGGGAAACAGCGGGGACACACCCGTGCAGGGTCAGCAACGGTCAGCGTGAATACTTGATTGGCATTTCACAGTAAGGAGAGGGTTTCGCCATGTTTCTGTCTGCCTTGGAACTACGCAACATCATTGAAAGCAGTTTTCTGCCGAAACGCTGCCAGTGCACGCTGTCGCCGGACTTGTCGATGACGGTCAAGGTGTTCGGCGATCACCAGACCGATCAGGTCGATTTGCTGGTGAGCGGCATTGATGCCAGCCACCTCAATGGCTGTCGCGAAATCAACGAACTGATCGCCGGGCTGCGTTCGGATCTGAGCAAGCAAATTGCACCACATCACTACAGTCCACGATCCAGAGCCATCTAACGCACCGTTTCACCCAGTTCGACCGTCACGCGCCGGGCCTGCACGAAACCAAGGCCCAGCGCGAACTCGACCAGCACCGCGAGCAGAATCCCGGGGCCGGCATGGCCGTTCAGCCATTCAGTAAACCCCAGCACTGCCAAACCCAAACACCCAACGATGAACCCGTTGCTCAGCGCATTGCGCCCCAACGACGGCGGTGCCGTGCGCACCAGATAAAACATCACTCCCAGCGCCGCAAACAGCACCGCACCACGCCGCGCGACAAACCCGGCGCCTTCGGAATATTCAATACTCCAGGTCGCCAGCAGGATATCCGGGAAAAAGCCCCAGACCAGCGCCAGCAGAAAACACAAAGAGGAGGTGATGCTCGACAACGTGCGAAACGACAACTGCATGGCCAATCCTTGCGGCAGTGAGGAGGCCCCGAGCATAACCTTCGAAACACCCCACGCCTACCGCAAACCGGCAAATCAGACGTTTCTGTCAGTTCTGGAAGTTGCACGCGTCGGATAATTTCCGGTAGCTGATCTCCTCGGGCTTACCGGCGTTGTCAATGTACTTCATGTCTGCCGTAACCACTTTGCACAGCGGCGTTGACGGTTCGGTCAACGACACCACCTTGGCCACCTGCAGCGGCATGCCGTACTGATACGGCACGGCTTTGGAAGTGGCAGAGGTGTCATTGGCCTGGGCCAGCCCGGCAAACGCGGTGCAGGCGAGGGCGGCGGTGAGCAATAAAGGACGAATGTTCATGAAAGGACTCCCGAGTGGCGGTTCTAGCGTTCGGCGTGACTCACCCGAACCTGCCGCACCGGGCAACAGCCAAAACGGCTGAAGGCGTGCGGTTCAGTAGAGTTTTTGACCTCGGCGTTAAGGGATGGTTAACCGGGCTGAACGCCGGCTGTCAGGGAGTGAGGTGGTTTTCTGCGGGGCGCAGGGCGGATTCCTACAGCGGTGGTTGCCTTGTCTGCTTTCGGCGGTGGGAGCGGGGCGGTTATTGTCTGGTGCCGCTGCAAAATCAGTGGTTCGGGTTTGGTCACCTGAGAAAAGTTCATTGCATATGTGCCATCATTTGCCCCGCGCGGATCTCTTGGTCCGTGAAGTGCATTGCCGTGGCGGCTGTGTGCAGGACGCCTTCGGGCGAGCTGAGTTTGAACTGTTCTCGGTTGACCAAGCCTGTACACGGCCGCCTCCCACCGTTTGGTCACGGCTATGGCGGTTACCTTCTAATACAGTTGAGTAATCAAGATGCCAATAATTAAACCGCTGCTAAATCGCTATCTCCCCCTCAGCAGCAACGTCACTGAAACCCCGACGCTGATCATCGACACCCAAGCCAACCCGAAAGACATCCTCGAAGCCGCAGTCCAGCGCGTCCGCGCTTCCGCCGACCTGCTCGAAACCCTGCATTGCCTGTGCTTCAAGCACGCCGACGTGCAGGACATCCCACACATCACCCATGCGCTTTACCTGCTGACACAGGATGGCAATGACTTGCTGCAGGTGGCACAGCAGCAGATGATGAATTGGAAGGCGCCGGTTTCATGAAAAATTGATAGGACTCAGCCACGGGACGGCGTGAGAAACTACCCGTGTTTCAGCGTGGCAAGGATTCCGTTGAGTGATGACGCGGATCCAGCACCGTCGATGCCCACAGCAACTCGATACGAGTGCTCGGCAGAAAATAGACATGCAACGTGTCATCGCCACGGTTGCGTGAAGGCAAGTGTACTTGCACTTCGTGTCTTTCGATCTTCATTCCCTGATCCTCTTGAGCTTTAGACATGCTCAGAATCCACGCAACTTTAGCGGTGTTGCCAGCGATGCTTCAACAGCAGGTCATGCCTCCGTTACCGCCCCAGTGATCATTTATCCAAAAGCTGAAAATTGGACGGTCTGTGTAATTTTCTGACGTCAGCATGGCGCCGGGCGTACGAAATAGATCAATGATTTTTGGGGTGGCGTAGCTAAGCAGCAATGCCAGTACAGCTAGGGCTAATCGTCTTCGTCGCCATGTTCGTTTTCGACGTGTGTTCGCGGCAATATCTATCAAATGACTAAATCCAAGGTAAGAGGTTACATTCCTGCTTTATGCCTGGAGAGGACTTCACTGCTCGCGAACCGATTAGTCACACTTCAATTTTTCCTGGATTAGAATCAAGAGGGTTGCTTTAACTTGGATTCAGTAAGCTTGTGAGGAGGCTGCACATGCCGCTACCAAGCTGAGGATCTCCAACATTTAATCAAACAGTGAGACCACGCTCGCGTTCCAAATCAATTAATCTTGTCGTTGGACCATCCGCTTCCAGTCGTTCAGTCACGACAGTGGTCCAACGGTTGCGCGAGCGACGCTTTGCTCTTTCATAAACAAAGTCTTGAATCTTGTTTGATGGATAGAAGGCTATATTGTTTAGTAGCATTAAAAAATCAGTGCCAGTTAAGTAATTGCTTCCATCTCCAGCTTCTTTTTTTTCATGAATGATTTTTCTCCATGCGCCTAAATATTTAGATTGTTTTAAGTTTAGGTCTAACTGGCTTTTTACAAAGTCATTCGATTCGCTATGAGCTCCAGTGTGGTCGAACCATGGGCCGTTGTTCATATAAGAGCGAATGTATTCCCAAAATCCTTTCTGCATTTCTAAAGACGTTCCCGCCGGCGTACCAATGCTGACCATAATTTCGTTTTCAGGCTCTCCCAATCGCTTCATTAACACTTCAAGCGAGGCGTTTCGGACGCTCCCAGAATAAAGGCCAACTATGTCGAACTCGCAAGCTACAGCCTCTATTCCCTTCCAAGGAGTGTGATAGAGCTCTCCTTCGTTGTCGAAATAGACTTCCTGTGTTCGTCGGTTGAAAATTATGGGAAGTGGTAAAGCACGTCTTGTTTCGATGATAATTGGAAAAATGAGCAACGGAATCCCGAAAAGTAACATCCAGCCCACTCCGTCCCACTTGCCCAGTAAAGCCATCCAAACGCCAATGATGAGTGCGATCAGAGCTGAAACTCCCCCGAGAAGTCCGCTAAGCAAGCCGCGGTTTCGATCACTGCCAACCTTTAGTGAAAGATAGTGTTCTGTATGTTTATCAGTTATAAAAAGCTCAAGTGGTTGCTCCCCCGTCGACTCGTCGTCACTAAGAACTGCGGTAGGAGCATCGCCATATTTTGTCATGATTTTTTTCATTGCTGTTCTAAAACCATGGCAGTTCCTTGAGCTCGATGGGCGGTAGTGCGTGCCTTCAAGTAAAAAGTAGTAAAGCTATTATCTTTTGGTTTCGTGATCCTGAATCAAACAGAAAAACCGCGCTCGCGTTCTAAGTCTATGAGTCTAAGTGTGGGGCCGTCTTGATGTAAGCGTTCTGTAACTATTTCTGGCCATAAGTTTCGTGTTTTTCTCTGCACATAATTGTATGTGAAGTCTTGTATAGCATTGGTTGGGAAAAAAATTAAGTGTCCAATAAACATAAAAGCGTCAGATGCAGTTAAATAGTTAGAGTGTCCGGATTTGACCTTTTTATCTGTGATCGTTTTTTTCCAATATCCCAAAAAATCTGACGGTCTAATATTGCTCGAAAGCGTTTTCTTTATGAATTCATCGGATTCTGCGTGGTTGCCATTTTCATCAAACCATGGGCCATTATTCATGTAGCTGCGAATGTATTCCCAAAACCCTTTTTGCATATCAAGTGTCTTGCCCATTGGGGAGCCCAAACTAACCATAAGAGCATTGTCAGGGTCGCCTAGACGTTTTACTAGTATTTCGAGAGAAGCGTTATTTATACCGCCCGTATAAATGCTTGTCATTTGAAATTCACACGCGATAGCTTGAATGTTGTCCCATGGCGTATGAAACAAATCACCATCTTGATCAAAATAAACTTCTTTTGTTCTACGATTAAATAATACAGGTAAAGGCAGTGGTTTTCGCGTTTCAAAATAAAACGGAATAAGGAACATGGCTGCGGCAAGGAAAATACAAAGGCCTACAAGATCCCAGCGGCCTTTTATGATCATCATAAATGCCAATGCAATACTTGCGAGAGATCCTACGCCTGCCGCTATGCCTGTTATACCTCCTCTATCTGCATCTCCTGGCATCTGTAACGTTAAGTAATTCTCTGTATGTTCATCGGTGATAAATAGTTCGCATGGAGGTTGTCCGGTGCTCTCGCTGGCTTTCAATACGACGTTCGACGTGTTGCCGTATTTCGATGCTGCTTGGGCGATAAGGTTTTTTAGATCCATGCTATTTCCTTGATGTCAATAGGGGGCAGACTCAAACCCTCTAGAGGTGAATAAGTCAGTTTTCCGGATATGCTGTTCAATGCCCGACCTTCGCGATCTACGTGATATACGCGTCTATAGACTGCAGTTTCGGATTCTTTTGAAATTCGCGTGCCCGAGTGCACGTCAAAATCACTACTCGTCCAGATAACTTTTTCACGCTTTCCACCAAGACCAAATATTCCGCCCCAAATCTCCTCTCCCTCAAATTTAACCATGTTTGGCGTGAGTTTTTCTTTGCCTGGTAGCTTCAGCAGGAGATATGTGCTCTCAATTACGCCCTTGTATGGGTTCATTTCATTTAAGCGATAAGCATCAAAACTAATCGGGAAAACAATTTTATAAAATTCATTCATTGTTTTTTTATAGTCCCCGGACCAGTCAGCGGGGCTAATTCCAAATTTAGTTCCCTTTATCCATTTTTCTAAGGGAGTGTCTTGTGTGTATAGTCTTGCGACAATACCGCCGACAATTAATATGCTGAGTCCTAATGCTTTAAAACCGATATGAGGGACCTGTGTCACGCCTCGTCCAATCGCGGCAGCGTCTCCAGCAATAACTGCCGCCCGAGCGGCACGTACTGCACGGAATGTTTTTACATAAAGAGAGATATTTGCTGACGAGGCAGCAGTTAGTCCTGCATTGACGCTTGCAGTGTCATAATCACCCGCCTGATATGCTTCAAAAGTGTCTAATCCATATGCGAGTACGTCCACGGCCGCCGTAAGAGTCTGTAGTCCTGCGGCTTTCCAGCCAAAACCTAATGCGTCAGCCAGTGCGACACGTGCGACAGAAGATTCTTTGCCTGATGCGGTTAACGCTGCCTCCCAGTTAGTTTCCGCGACTTTTTGCCAAATCGCGGCAGACGCGGCCGCCATACCAAAAGCCCCACCTATAGAGCTGAGAATTGTTTTCGCAGAAGGTGTATTCCAAGCATCATTAGCAGCTGATCTGAGATTTAGTGCTGCAAAAATTGCAACGAGGCATTTGATTGGCGCTTTATCTAGTGAGGCTTTGCTTAGGCTTAATAGGTTTGTTAAGTTTGTTTCATTTTTAACTATGTTGGAAACAGAAGGAAGCTTGGCTTTTGATGCGTCAGCGCTTGCAGTTGGCGCTAAAGAGTAAAATGGAAGTCCATCTTCTAATGCCATTGAAGAGGAGGATGCACTTTTCTCTAGGGAGTGGGAGGGCGTTGTTTCGAGTAGGTCGCTAATCCACTTCCCGATTTGTCTTGAATTAACCTTTTCGATATTTAGTTTTTGTTGGCTGCGGCCAAGTGCAGCGCTCAGATAAATTTTTGATATTTTTTGTTCTGCTGGCGCAGGGTTTTGTAAGTTTGAACCTAGTATTGGTGAAAGTGCTAGTAGTAAAGCTTCTTGTGACTTCGCAGGGTTGTGCGTTGTTAAGTTTTTTGCGGCGTTATTGATTGCGGCTGCCAGAGCTATCGCTTTGCTTGTTTTTACTGAAGCGCTCGCAAGGCCAGGTATATTATCTCTAGCTGCATCTGCGAGATCTACGATAGATTTAATTTCCGCAATTGTTAAGCGCTGACTCAGTCCCAGTAACGCCCACAGCAACCAAGGCTTCCCTGCCCCTTGTTTATCAGGATCAAGCGCTTCACTCAATGCTTTTGCGCTAAGACTGCAACTAGAGGGGCCAAGGCATGCAGAAGCGAAATTTATTTCAAGAGTTGTTCGCGAGTCTGGAGTGGTGATGTCGAAGTGACCAGCTGCCGTGTCTAAAGTCGAAGGGCCTTTCGCCTCAAATGTTTTTAACCAGTCATTCCATAAAATAGAAAGACGGCGGCGATCATCATTGTAACGAACCTCTTCAGTATCCAGCTCTTCCCAGGCTGTTTTCAGTTCTTTGTAGCGTGTGATTGAGGGGAGTTGCTCTTTGATCTTGGCATCATTATCAGCAAGAGACTTCAGTGCTCCCGCCATAGCCCAGTCTTCTGAACGTTTTTTACGACGTTGGTCAAAGGCGCCATGCTGAGAACGCAACATAGCAGCCAAGTCAATCCAAACCCCCCATGGATCATCAGCAATAACATAAGCTTGCTGTTCGCACCGCTTCATGTCATCCAACATTGATGACCAATTAGGTTTATTTTTGGTTTCCGGCACGCAACTCCATTTGAAGCCAATAGGCTCCATATAATCGCCGATGCGCTCATGGATGCTGGCTGCCTTGCCGCTAGCGGGTGCAGCACCGGGAGTGAAGTTTCGCATGACTCTCGTGCGGACTTTAGCTTGATCTTTCGCTGCGGAGAATTGTTTGTCGCTCCACTTGGCGGGAGACCACGAGATCATCGCGGGTGTCCCTGCGGGCAACATCAAGTAAGGTTTGGAGGATGCGTCGAGTACTTTGCCGCCGCGAGAGGTCTCCTTCAGCATCGCAGCTTCAACACTAAACTCAATCAGCTTTTCAGGAGATGATTGCCAAACGTACAACCAACCATTACGTAGTAATCGCGCTGTGTAGTTCAGTGCCTTATCGCGGGTGGAATCGTTGTCATCTCCCAACTCTGGAAACGTTCCATTTACAGGTGGCAAGTCGAACGCGCTGACATCAATGGCGTGAGAAGGCCCTATAGCATAACGCAACGGTACGACCGCGGTAATCAACGGACACGCAGCGGGTTTGATAGTCGGTTTGTCAGTCATTACACCGCCTCCTGCGGAGTGTCTGTATCTGTTGCCAGCGCTTGTAACAAAGGCCAGTCGAGCACAATCTGCGCATCAATGCCGGTATCAGCTGGAGCGCTATCTAGATCAGGGAAATTGTTGGTCCATGCGAGCTGCACTTTTCCTTCATGACGTAACCAGACGCTTTCAACTCCGAACCAAAAACCGGCCGGCCAGCTTGCTCCTGATAGCCATGCCTGACGCAGTGGTAGACCGTCGGCCAGCCGTAACCAATATTCTTGGCGGTCAGGAGAGTAGATCCGGGTGCGGCGCTGAAGGAGCTTAAAAATTTCAACCATTGGCTTCTGAGTTTGTAGCCATACAGCGTCATTTAAGTTTGCATCTCCTTGCAACCAGTCGTTTCGAGCTGCGCTGTCGCTAAGAGCGTCGAGCAAGATGGGGCCTGCTTCAGCTATCGGGGCGTAAGGAGTGGCTTGCAGTAGTGGCATGAAGCGATGACCAGGATACTTTTTAGGCAACCATTTCAACGCGTCATCAAACCTTGCGCCATCTATCAAAAGGAATCCTTGAGAATTCGGAAGCGTGGTCATTGCTTCGCTCCTTTGGCTGCTTTAGCTGCCTCACAAACTTCGCATACCCCGGATCGGGTGCGGCGGAACAAGATATTTTGTTTTATCAATGCCAGAAGCGGTAACCCGGGTTTGTCTGCATCAGCTATTTTTAGTATCCCCGGCAGTAACGGCGCAGCAGGCGTTCCAACCCCTGGCGCACCACCGGTATTGATCTTCACTTCAGCGCCACTGATGGTCACGCCACCAGCATCGACCTTTACAAAACTCCCACCAGCCTTGGCCGTGAGTTCCATGCCACCCTCAACCACAACCTTGTCGCCAGCGTAGTAATGAATTTCTGACCCAGCCTCAACAAACTGCGCAGTCCCCACCTTCACATGCTGAGTCACCGCAACCGTCAGGTGATCATCTGCACGCATTTCGCTGATTCGATCCAGATGGGTAATCCGGTGCTCTTCAACCTTGAACTCGCTCAGCGTGTTGGCTTCAACGGTGTCATGCCGTTCGTTGCCCACCCGGATCTTCTGGTCGTGCTCGATGTTCTCGTCCCAATCGCGCTGGGCGTGGATGTAGATCTGCTCGACGCCTTTTTTGTCTTCGATGCGGAATTCGTTGTAGCCCTTGCCGCCCGGTGAGCTCAGGGTCTTGAAGGTGCTGCGGGTCTTGTTCGCCGGCAGGTCGTAGGGGACGACGTTTTCCTTGTGGTACAGGCAACCGGTCACCAGCGGTTGATCGGGGTCGCCTTCGAGGAAGGTGACGAGGACTTCCATGCCGATGCGCGGGATGGCAATGCCGCCGTACGCCGCACCGGCCCAGCCGCTGGCGACGCGCATCCAGCAGGTGGTTTTGTCGTTGGCCTGGCCGTCGCGGTCCCAGTGGAATTGCACCTTGATGCGGCCGTATTGGTCGCAGTGAATCTCTTCGCCTGCCGGGCCGGTGACGACGGCGGTCTGGCTGCCGAGGACTTTTGGTTTGGGGTGTTCAAGGGCAGGGCGGTAGTGCGCATCCCACGGGGTGGCGACGAAGCTGTTGCGGTAGCCCTGATGGAAATCGCTTTTGTTGTCGGTGACGTCGCTGGTGACGTTTTCGCCCAGCACCTGCGGCTGTTTGCCTTCATGGAAGACTTCCAGCAGCAGCCACAGGTCGTTCCATTCGGCACGCGGGTGTTCGGCGAGGGTGAGGAAATGGCCGCTGGTCAGGGTCGGTTCGTCACCTTTGCCTTCGGCGAGTTTGTAGTCGCTGCGATGGCGTTCCAGTGCACGGGTGGAAAGGAACTTGCCGCGCTCGCGGGTGGTGAAGCGGCCGGGGTAGTCGTAGTCCTCCAAGTCCGGGGCGAACTCGGACTTGACCGCGCCTTCGGGCAGGATCTTCGGTTTTTCAAAGTCGTAATCGCGGCGGCTGACGCGGGTGGTGCGGGTTTCCAGGCGCAGGTTGAAGCGCTTGATCACGGGTTTGTCGGCAGCCATGCCGGAGTCTTGCTGGTAGATCACCGGTTTGAGTTTGCGGAACACGGTCTGATCGTCGCCGAACACCAGCTTGTGCCCGCTGCTGCTGTGCTGGAAGTGGAAGTGAATGCCTTCCTCTTCACACAAACGCTGGATGAAATGCAGGTCGGATTCGTCGTACTGCACGCAGTACTCGCGTTCCGGGTACTCGGCGCCGAGCTGGAAGCTGTAGGCGTCGGCGAGAATGCCGCGATCTTCCAGCACCTGGCCGATGATCTTCGGAACGGTGAGGTTCTGGAAAATCTGTTGATCATGGTTGTGCTGCAGGTAGGCCAGTTGCGGCACCAGGCTGATGCTGTAGCGGGTCAGGGTCTTGCCGGAGTCGCCTTGCTCGATGCGATAGACCAGACCGTGGATCTTGCCTTCGCCGGTAGGGCCGAAGGTCAGGACGCCGGGCTTGTGCAGCAGTTCTTCGAGTTTGAGGTCGGGGCGGGCGCTGACGAGTTCGAGGTCGAAACGGAACGGTTCGTTGAGGGCTTCGCGACCGGTGAAGCTGAGGACTTGCAGGTCGGTGTTGGCGCCTTCAAGCGTGAGGGTAATGTGGGTTGCGTTGGCGTCCAGCATGCCTTGAATTCCGTCCGTTGAATAAGCAGGGGACAGATGGTGCAGGATTAAATCGCCTCATTCAAGGCGCAAATGCCGTAGGGGCGGGGTGTTCATGGCATAGGGAAAACCCTTACATAAAGCCTTTGGCCTAATGAATACACGTGCTTCAGGCGAGCGTGCGTGCGCAATTAACACGGTTCTGTCCGAACCGGCACTGAAGAATCATCAGTCAGTTTCAGACTAAAGTCGCCTGTGGCACGTCAAAGCCATCTGCCATCATTGCGACTCACCCCTGCGTGTTCACTTTCTCCCGGCTCAGCCTGACCCGGGACGGGAGCTATTTTTCTGGCTTATTGCGCCTCTGCGCAAACGCTGCATTGTTGGAGTTTTTCATGCGTCCCCCATTCCCCCTGATCACCCCGCGCCAGTCGTTTGGCTTCGGAGCTGTTGTGCTGTGCGCCGGTTTTGCCGCGCAGGCTCAGGCCAGCGGATTTTTTGAAGACACCACGGCGAAAATCGAATCGCGCACGGTGTACTTCAACCGCGATTTCCGTGATGGGCACACCTCGAACGATCAGGGCGCCTCCAAGCGTGAAGAGTCGGCTCAGGGTTTCATTCTCAATCTGCAATCGGGGTACACCGACGGCACAGTCGGCTTCGGTCTCGATGCGCTGGGCATGCTCGGTTTGCAACTCGATTCCAGCCCTGATCGCAGCAACAGCGGCTTGTTGCCATCGAGCGGTGACAACCCGCGCGGCTCGAAAGGTCAGTACGCAAAAATGGGCCTGACCGCCAAGGTCAAGGTCTCGGACACGGTGCTGAAATACGGCGCGCTGCTGCCCGACCTGCCGTTGCTCAAGTACAACGACGGTCGCCTGCTGCCGACGATGTTCAACGGTGCGATGCTCACTTCCAGGGAAGTGCAGGACCTGACCTTCATGGCTGCACGCCTGGACAAGTACACCGCGCGCGATTCCAGCGATTCGCAAGACATCCGCGTGCATTGCAAGAACAAGCGCTACGCGTGCAACACCACCGCCGATCATTTCGACATGTACGGCGTCGACTACAAGATCAATGATCGCCTGACCGCGCAGTATCACTACGCGGAACTGGAAGATATCTATCGCCAGCACTTCGTCGGGCTGTTGGGCAATCAGCCGCTGGGCGATGGTGTGTTAAAGGCGGATCTGCGTTTGCTGAAGAGCGCTGACAGCGGCGATGCCAAGGCCGGGTCCATCGACAACCGAGCGTTGAGCGGCATGCTGTCTTACGCGTTGAGCGGCCACACTTTCAGCGCCGGCTGGCAGCGCATGAACGGCGACAACTCGATGCCTTACCTCGATGGCAGCAATCCGTATCTGGTCAACTACGTCCAGGTCAACGATTTCGCCGCCGCGCAGGAGCGTTCCTGGCAGTTGCGTTATGACTATGACTTCAAGGCAATCGGCATCAATGGCCTGAGTTTCCTCACCCGTTATGTGAACGGTGACCATGTCAAGGTGCCGGGCAGTGATCAGGAAGGCAAAGAGTGGGAACGTGACAGCGAATTGAAGTACGTGATTCAGACCGGCACGTTCAAGGATGTAAGCCTGCGCCTGCGTAATGCGACTTACCGCACCAACTACGAGCAGTTCGCCCGGGATGTGGATGAGACCCGGTTGATTGTGAGTTACAACTTTTCGCTGTTGTAAGGCTTCTATCTGTAGCGTCTGATCGAGCGCTTTCGCGGGCAAGCCCGCTCCCACAGGTTTCTTTGGTGTTCACGAGATTAGTGTTCACCGCAGATCCCCTGTAGGCGTGAGCCTGCTCTCGATGGAGTCCTTGAAATGGCTGTTACAGCCAATGCCAGAACCGGCTCCAGAAGCCGCGATTCAGATCCTCCTTGCATCCGGCATATTGCTGCGCATACAGGTCTGAACGGCTCTGCACCTTGCGCGCCGTCGGCATCAGCCAGGCTTTGCTGGCGTAGGTCTTGTTGCGGAATCCGCCCCAGCCTTCGTGGTAGTTGAGGTACTGGTTATAGGCGTCGTATTTGTACACGCCGTTGATCGAGGTGGTCTTGTCCATGTACCAGCCGACAAAGTCGATTGCGTCGTCGAAGTCTTCGCGGTCGGCCCAATTGCGCCCGGTGCTTTTCTGATAGTCGGACCACACTTCGTCCTTGGCCTGCGCATAACCGGCGGCGGTCGATACGCGGCCCCACGGGATCACCCAGAGCAGGTATTTGCGCGGGGTCTTGGCGTCGTAGCGGTAACCGGACTCCTGATACATGATCGCGAAAGGCACCTGGATCGGCACGCCCCAGCGCCGTTGCGTGACTTGTGCGGCGTCGTACCAGTCGCTCTTTTCGCGAAAAATCTCGCAGATGTTTTCAGGGGAACGGGGCGGCGAGGTGCCGCACCCGGTCAACAGTGTCGCGAGTACCAGAAGTCCAACCGTCTGCCCTGAATTCAAAAGCCGTCATCCCGTCATACGCGTGAAAAAGGGCGACAGTCTACGCGCTCAGGACAATTGGTGACGATAGGGGAGATCCGGACCGGCCTTGCTGCAGGTCAGGGCGGCGGCCCGCACGGCAAAGCCGAGCATGGCGTCGATCTGTTCGCGGCTCAGTTGTTGTACGCCTTCAACCGAATCCAGCCGGTGCTCGGTCAGCCAGGTGATGAGCGCTGCCTGGAAGGTGTCGCCGGCGCCGACGGTATCGGCGATCTTCACCGAGCAGGCTGGCACCGACCACGAGCCGTGCGCACGACTGAACACGCTCGCGCCTTCGCCGCCACGGGTGAGGAATACCAGTTGGCAGCGATGTTCGAGCCAGCTTTCGATCACGCGCTGCGGATCCTGCTCGGGGTAGAGCAGGCTCAGGTCTTCGTCGCTGACTTTGATCATGTCGGCCAGTTGCACCAGCGTCGCCACGCGCTCGCGCCACAGCGCAATGTCCGGCTGCGGATTGAGGCGCACGTTCGGGTCGAGGGTGATCAGGCGTTTGCCGCTTTCGCGCTGGACGAGAGCGAGCAGGGTATCGGCGACGGGCTGCACCACCAGCGAAAACGAGCCTATGTGCAAACCACGTACCTGCGAATCCAGCGACGGCAGGTGGGCGAGGCTCAACTGCCGATCCGCACAACCTTCACCGCGAAAGCTGTAATGCGGCGAACCGTTCGCACCTACGGCGACCATTGCCAGGGTGGTCGGCGCGGCGAAATCCACCAGATAGTCCGGGCGCACGCCTTCCTCCTGCAACACCTGTTGCAAGCGCCGGCCGAGGTAGTCCGTAGACAGCCCGGCAAACAGCGCCGAGTCCACGCCAAGACGGCGCAGACCCACGGCGACGTTGAACGGCGAGCCGCCGGCAATCGCCTTGAAATTGACTTTCGACGCCTGCCCGCTGGCATCGTCTTCGCTGAAGAAATCAAACAGGGCTTCGCCACACACCAGATACATAATTGTTCGCTCTTATAGGGTTGCGACATGCTGTTGATAGCGTTCATAGACCTGCTGGAACGCCGCGACATTCGCGGCGACCGGCAGGGTTTCACTGTTCAGGTCAAGCTTCACGCAGCGTTCGCACAGGGCGGCGAGCGTGTCTTCGTGGCCGTTCGACCAGGATTCGCACCACGCCGCTTGTATCGCCGCGCCAAGGGCGGCGGCTTCGCTTTGTTCGGTGCAGATGACCGGGGTGTTCATGATGTCGGCGACGATCTGCCGCCACACCGCGCTTTTCGAGCCACCGCCGATCAGGCAAATGCTGCGGCTTTGTAAACCATTGTGGCGCAGTAAATCCAGCCCGTAGCGCAGACCGAAGGTGGTGCCTTCGACGGCGGCGCGACACAGATTGGCCTGGGTCAGGTTGTCCAGCGTCAGCCCGTGCAGGCTGCCGCTGGCGTGGGGCAGGGCGGGGACGCGTTCGCCATTGAAAAACGGCAGTAGCGTCACGCCCTCGGCACCGATCGGCGCCTGGGCCACCTGCGTGTTGAACTGTTCCAGGTCGAGGTCGAACAGCTGGCGAATCGCGCCGGTGGCATTGGTCAGGTTCATGGTGCAGATCAGCGGCAACCAGCCGCCGCTGGAAGAACAAAACGTCGCGACCGAGGCGTCCGGGCTGACGGTGGGCGCATCGGCATAGGCGTACACCGTGCCCGACGAGCCAAGGCTCATGGTGATTGCACCGGGCTGAATGTTGCCGGTGCCAATGGCGCCCATCATGTTGTCGCCGCCGCCACTGGATACCCGTGCGGCGGGGTTGAGGCCGAGCTGTTCGGCAATGCTCGGCAGGATCGTGCCGACCGGCTGGTGGGCGTCGATCAGCTCCGGAAGGGCGGCTTGCAGGCGACCGCTGGCGTCGATGTCGCGCAGCAATTGCAAGTCCCACTGACGGCTGCGCACATTGAAGTAACCGGTGCCCGAGGCATCGCCGTATTCGCTGCAGGCGCGGCCGGTGAGCCAGAAGTTGAGGTAGTCATGGGGCAGCAGGATGTGGGCGATGCGCGAGAAAACCGCCGGATGTTGTTCCTGGGTCCAGAGCAGTTTCGACACGGTGTAGCCCGGCGCGATGACCACGCCGAGGCGTTCCAGTGATCCCTTTTCGCCGCCCAGGTGTTTGAGCAAGCGGTCGTTTTCGGCGCTGGTTTCGGTATCGCACCAAAGCTTGGCCGGGCGCAGTACCTGGCCCTGATCGTCGAGCAAGACCAGGCCGTGTTGCTGGCCGGAGACGCCGATACCGAGGATTGACTGGCCGTCGACATTTGCTGCCAACAAGGCCTGGCGGGTGGCGAGGGTGAAGGCTTCCAGCCATTGCTGGGTGTCTTGCTCGCGGCGGCCGTTGGCGCCGCTGATCATCGTGTGGGCGGCGGCGCCCTGGCCGAGGACTTGACCGCTGATGGTGTCGAGAATGATGGCTTTGGTGCCTTGGGTGCCGCAGTCGATGCCCAGGAACAGTTGTTGTGTTGTCATGTGTGAACCACTCGGGTGTGGTGAAGATCAAGAGCTTACCCCCTCACCCCAACCCTCTCCCCCAAGGGGGCGAGGGGGAAGGGAGCCGATCGGGGGCTGTTCAAAACCTGAGTTCGACTCCGGTTCTGTCAATCAGTGGCTGCTCAAAACCTGAGTTCGACTGCCGACCTCTCAATCAGGTGCTGCTCAGAACCTGAGTTCGACTCCGGACGTTCAGGTCGATGTAACTTGCACAAACCACTCGGTCAGTTCCCTCTCCCTCCGGGAGAGGGCTAGGGTGAGGGGCTTTTCAGGCGAGTATCCGTTCCAGCGTCCGCGTCACACCGTCCTCGCGCAAACTGTTGCAGCACCACTCAAACGCCGCGACAAACTCCGCCGAACGCGGTATCGCCGTGCCGAAAATTTCCTCAACCGCCAACAACCGCTGAGTCATTAA
This sequence comes from Pseudomonas sp. LF-5, assembly GCF_037626295.1. Taxonomy (NCBI): domain Bacteria; kingdom Pseudomonadati; phylum Pseudomonadota; class Gammaproteobacteria; order Pseudomonadales; family Pseudomonadaceae; genus Pseudomonas; species Pseudomonas sp. LF-5. The sequence goes on along the minus strand of NZ_JARKMT010000001.1, from coordinate 945,818 downwards.
AGCATCGTCCGCCACCAACGCCTGACAGAACGCCGCGCGCGGATCCGGGATCGAATAGGTATCACCATTCTCATCCACACCCTTCAAATACAACGCCCACGCCGCCACCACCAACGCCGCACGCTTAGTCTCCTGCCCATCGGCAATCAACCGGTTGATGGTCGGAATGGTGAACTTGGGAAACTTCGACGAACCGTCCGAACACACTCGCTCCAACTGATCGGCAATCGCCTGATTGGAGAACCGCGCCACCAGCGTGTCCTTGTACTCGCTCAAATCGATCCCCGGCACCGGCGCCAGTTGCGGGGTGACGTCGAGGTCCATATAGGCGCGCATGTAACGTACGAACAGCGGGTCGTTCATGGTTTCGTGCACAAACCGATAACCCTTCAAAAAACCCAGATACGTCAGCGCCAAGTGGCTGCCGTTGAGCAACTTGATTTTCATCTCTTCGTAAGGCGAAACATCGTCGGTGAACTGCACGCCGACCTTTTCCCACGCCGGGCGACCGTTGACGAATTTATCCTCCAGCACCCACTGCACAAACGGCTCGCAGACCACCGGCCAGGCATCATCCACCCCGTGTCTGTCGGCCAGTTGCAGGCGGTGCGCGGTGCTGGTCATCGGCGTGATGCGGTCGACCATGGCGTTGGGGAAACTGACGTTTTGTTCGATCCAGTCGCGCAGCCCTGTGTCACGCAGGGTGGCGAAAGCCAGTAGCGCCTTACGGGTCACCGCGCCGTTGTGCGGCAGGTTATCGCAGGACATGATCGTGAACGCCGGCGTGCCTGCGCCACGGCGTTTTTCCAGCGCTGCGCAGAGGAAGCCGAACACCGTGGTCGGTGCGCTCGGGTGCGCCAGATCGTGCTGAATCTGCGGCAGGTGCGCCATGAATTCGCCGTTGCTGTCGTCGATGCAATAACCGCCCTCGGTGATGGTCAGCGAGACGATGCGAATCTGCGGGTCGGCGAGTTTGTCGATCAGCGCCTGGGCTCCGTCTTCGGCCAGCAGCATGTCGCGGATCGCGCCGATCACTCGCACTTCGGTATCGTCGCTGTCGCCGAGTTCGAACAGGGTGAACAGGTAGTCCTGCTCCTTGAGATCGTCGCGGGCGCGGCGGTCGTCGGCGCGCAGGCCGACTCCGCAAATGGCCCAATCCAGCGCTTCGCCAGTGTTCATCAGTGCATCGGTGTAATACGCCTGATGCGCGCGGTGGAAGCCGCCGACGCCAATGTGCGCGATGCCCTGGCGAGTGTCGCTGAGGCGGTAGGCGGGCAGCTTCACTTCGGCCGCGAGGCGGTGCAGGTTGTGTTTATTCAGTTTCATCGGGCAAGTCTCGAAATCAGGCTGCAGCGCGCAGCGGACGGGTCAACGCCACGCCTTCGGCATCGAATAAATGGCAGTGGGCCGGGTCCAGGTGCAGGCTCAGTTGTTCGCCGTAGCGGCTGGCCAGATCCCCGCGTACCCGCATTGTCAGCGCTTCGCCGGCCTGTGTGGTGACGTGGCAGAAGGTGTCGCTGCCCAGGCGTTCGCTGACGTCGGCGGTGACTTGCAAGGTGCAGTCGCCCGGTTGTGCGGGCTCCAGATGTTCCGGGCGAATGCCCAGGGTCACCGCGCTGCCGACGCTCAGGCTGGCGGCGTTGAATGGCAAGGTGATGCGCGTACCGGCATCCAGCGAGACCTCGCAGGTCTGGCTGTCGACGCGGGCGATCTTGCCCTTGAGGAAGCCCATTTTCGGCGTGCCGAGAAAACCGGCGACGAACAGGTTGGCCGGGTTGTGATAAAGATCCAGCGGCGAGCCGACCTGTTCGATCCTGCCGCCATTGAGCACCACGACTTTGTCGGCCATGGTCATCGCTTCGACCTGGTCGTGGGTCACGTAGATCATGGTCGCCTGCAGGTCCTTGTGCAGGCGCAGCAGCTCCAGACGCATCTGCACCCGCAGGGCGGCGTCGAGGTTGGACAGCGGTTCGTCGAACAGGAAGATTTTCGGATTGCGCACGATGGCGCGGCCAATCGCGACACGTTGCCGCTGGCCGCCCGAGAGCTGTTTAGGCTTGCGTTCCAGCATCGGCCCGAGTTCGAGAATCCGCGCTGCCTCGCCGACTTTCTTCTCGACTTCGGCCTTCGGCACACCGGCCAGATCGAGGGCGAACGACATGTTTTTCTTCACGGTCATGTGCGGGTAGAGCGCGTAGGTCTGGAACACCATCGCCAGGTCGCGCTTGGCCGGGCTGACTTCGGTGATGTCGCGGCCATCGAGTTCGATGGTGCCGCCGCTGACCTCTTCAAGGCCGGCGACCAGCCGCAGCAAGGTGGATTTACCGCAACCGGACGGGCCGACGAAGACCACGAATTCCTTGTCGTTCACTTCCAGGTCGATGCCCTTGATGATGGAGAAACCTTCGAAGCCTTTTTGCAGATTCTTGATTTTCAGGTTGGCCATGATGGTGGGCCTCCGCAATGTTGTTATTCGTATGAGCCTTGCAGGCTTTTCTGTAGGCCTTCGCCTGCTCGCGATGGGACCGTGTCAGCCGACAGCGCCGCTGAATGACACTTCGCTATCGCGAGCTGGCGAAGGCCTACAGGGGATTGTGTTGAGTTGGTGAGATTCATTTCACGGCGCCGAACGACAGGCCGCGCACCAGTTGTTTCTGGCTGATCCAGCCGAAGATCAGGATCGGCGCACACGCCAGAGTCGACACCGCCGACAACTTGGCCCAGAACAAGCCTTCAGGACTTGAGTACGAGGCGATCAGCGCGGTCAGTGGCGCGGCTTTCGACGAGGTCAGGTTCAGCGACCAGAAGGCCTCGTTCCAGCACAGGATCAGTGACAGCAGCACGGTCGAGGCGAGGCCGCCCTTGGCGATCGGCAGCAGCACGCGGACCATCTCCTGCCACAGCGTGGCGCCGTCAAGGCGCGCGGCTTCGAGGATGTCCTTGGGGATGTCTTTGAAGTAGGTGTAAACCATCCAGACCACGATCGGCAGGTTGATCAGGGTGTAGATCACGATCAGCGCGATGCGCGTGTCGAGCAGGCCGAAACTCTTGGCCAGCAGATAGATCGGCATCAGCACGCCCACCGGCGGCAGCATTTTCGTTGAGAGCATCCACAGCAGCGTGCCTTTGGTGCGCTGGGTTTCGTAGAACGCCATCGAGTACGCCGCCGGCACCGCGATCAGCAGGCACAGGGCCGTGGCGCTGAAGGAGATCACCACCGAGTTCCAGGCGAAACTGAAGTAATCGCTGCGCTCATTGATGTGCAGGTAATTTTCCAGCGTCGGCGTGAAGATGAACTGCGGCGGCGTGGCGAACGCGTCGATTTCGGTCTTGAAACTGGTCATCACCATCCAGAAGATCGGGAAGAAGATCACGATCGCGATGGCCCAGGCCAGGGTGCCGAGCAGCAGGCTTTGCAGCCGGCGGGATTGTTGAAGAGTCATGGCGGGCCTCAGGCTTTGTCAGTCAGGTTTTTGCCGATCATCCGCACCAGAATGATCGCGGCGATGTTGGCGATGACCACGGCAATCAAACCGCCCGCCGACGCCATGCCGACGTCGAACTGCACCAGCGCCTGGTTGTAGATCAGGTAGGCGAGGTTGGTCGAGGCGTAGCCGGGGCCGCCGTTGGTGGTGGTGAAAATCTCGGCGAACACCGACAGCAGGAAGATCGTTTCGATCATCACCACCACGGCAATCGGCCGCGCCAGGTGCGGCAGAGTCAGGTGCCAGAAGATCGCGACAGGTCCGGCGCCGTCGAGGCGTGCGGCTTCCTTCTGTTCCTGGTCGAGGGACTGCATGGCGGTCATCAGGATCAGGATCGCGAAGGGCAGCCATTGCCACGAGACAATGATGATGATCGACAGCAGCGGATAGTGCGCCAGCCAGTCCACCGGCTCGGCGCCGAACAGCCGCCAGACGTACGCGAGGATTCCCGAGACCGGATGGAAAATCAGGTTCTTCCAGATCAGCGCGCCTACGGTGGGCATGATGAAGAACGGCGAAATCAGCATGACCCGCACGATGCCGCGGCCGAGAAATTCGCTGGCCTCCAGCAGGGCACTGATCAATACACCGAACACCACGCTGATCAGCAGCACGCTGCCGACCAGCAACAGGGTGTTGGTGGCGCCGGGCAGGAAGCCCGAGTCGGTGAGGAAGTAGCTGAAGTTTTCCAGCCCGATGAATTCGTTCACCCCCGGATCGAGCAGGTTGTAGCGAATCACCGAGAAGTAAAGGGTCATGCCCAGCGGCACGATCATCCACAGCAGCAATAGGGCCACCGACGGGCTGACCAGAAACCAGCCGGGATTGGCCACACGGTTTTTACGCTGGGGTTGCGACAGATCGAGGTGGGCTTTGGCAGTTGAAGTATTCATGGTGATCACAACCGTTTGGGTGCAGATACATGTTCAGGAAAGACAACCTTCCTGACATCGACGCGAACCCTGTGGGAGCGGGCTTGCCCACGATGGCGATTGAGCAGTCGACATCAATGTTGAAGGTGCCGGCCCCATCGCTGGCAAGCCAGCTCCCACAGGTTAAGTGACGGTTACTTGGGATAACCGGCGCGCTTCATCTCGCGTTCGGTGGTTTGCTGTGCGGCGGCCAGGGCCTGGTCCACCGTGGTCTGGCCGATCAGCGCCGCCGAGAACAGCTTGCCGACTTGAGTGCCCACGCCCTGGAATTCAGGAATGGTCACCAGTTGAATGCCGATGTAAGGCACCGGTTTCAGCGTCGGTTTGCTCGGATCCGCCGCTTTCAGCGATTCCAGCGTGACCTTGGCGAACGGCGCCGCGCTCATGTAGGCGTCGCTGTACGTCGAGGCCCGGGTGCCCGGCGGTACGTTGGCGATGCCGTCGGTCTTGGCCACCAGTTCACCGTACTCTTTGGATGTGGCCCAGGCGCTGAACGCTTTCGCGGCGTCCTTGGCCTTGGAGCTGGTCGGAATCGCCAGCGCCCACGAGTACAGCCACGCCGAACCTTTGTCGGTGACTTGATGGGGCGCGAAGGTGAAGCCGACGTGGTCGGCGACCTTGCTCTGGGTCTTGTCGGTGACGAACGAGCCGGCGACGCTGGCGTCGACCCAGATCGCGCATTTACCGCTGTTGAACAGCGCCAGGTTTTCGTTGAAACCGTTGCTCGAAGCGCCCGGCGGGCCGGATGTCTTCATGGTGTCGACGTAGAAATTCAGCGCGTTTTTCCATTCCGGACCGTTGAATTCGGGTTGCCATTTCTCATCGAACCAGCGCGCGCCATAGGCGTTGGCCACCGTGGTGATCAACGCCATGTTCTCGCCCCAGCCGGCCTTGCCGCGCAGGCAGATGCCGTACTGCTCTTTATCTTTGTGGGTGAGTTTTTCGGCGAAGCCGGCGATCTGTTCCCAGGTCGGACGCTCGGGCATGGTCAGGCCGGCCTCCTTGAACAGGTCGGTACGGTAATAGGTGATCGAGCTTTCGGCGTAGAACGGCAGGGCGTACAGCGAGCCTTTGACCGAGAGGCCTTCGCGCACCGACGGGAACACATCGTCGAGGGCATAACTGGCCGGCAGATCTTTCATCGGTTCCAGCCAGCCTTTGGCGCCCCACAGTGCAGCTTCGTACATGCCGATGGTCAATACATCGAACTGTCCGCCTTGGGTAGCGATGTCGGTGGTCAGGCGTTGGCGCAGGACGTTTTCTTCCAGCACCACCCAATTGAGCTTGATGTCCGGATGCTCGGTCTCGAAGTTTTTCGAGAGCTTCTGCATGCGAATCATGTCGCTGTTGTTGACGGTGGCGATGGTCAGGGTCTGGGCGCCAAGGCTGACGCTGCTTAGGGTCATGCAGGTGAGGGCAAGCAGAGCTTTTGCAGTGGGTTGCATCGTGCACTCCTTTTCTGCGCCCGGAGACGGCAGAAGGACAGTTATTGTTTTTGTGTCTTCCGAATGCAGGAAGAATGTGCACTGATTACAGCGTTCATTCGTCGGGCTGACAAATCATCCGTAGCACTTGAACCGATACTTTTTTGCACTCGCGATTGCGGGCGAGAACCCAGGGAGGGGTTATCCAGTCAGTACAGGTCTTCGACTCTGAATAGTTCAAGACCTGCGGGAGAATTGTGTTGTCAGCCGTGGTTTTGTTCAGTCAGACGCTGCACCGCGAGGCGCCGATAATGCGAGGGCGTCATGCCCTTGAGCTGCTGAAAACGCCGGTTGAAGTTGGAGATGTTGTTGAACCCCGACTCGAAACACACTTCGGTCACCGGTTTGTCGCCGTCGGCCAGTAATTCGCAGGACTTGCTGATGCGCAGGCGATTGACGAACTCGATGAAGTTGCGGCCGGTGGCTTGTTTGAACACGCGGCTGAAGTAGGTGGGTTTCATGCCCAGGTGCTCGGCCACTTCTTCCAGCGGCAGTTCCCGGGCGTAGTGGGCGAAGATGTAATCCACCGCGCGGTTGGTGCGGTCGATATTGTGTTCGTCGGCCAGTTGCGGAGTGGTGGCGCCGGACAGCAGTTGATAGTCGTCACTGGCCGCCAGCAATTCCATCAGGATGAAGAAGTGCCCAAGACGGGTGATGCCTCCTGAGTCGGCGATCCGTTGCATCAACGTCATGGCCTGGCGAATTGTGCGTTTGTTGCGAAATTCGATGCCGTACTGCGCGCGCTCCAGTAGCGGAGCCAGTGTCTTGAGCTCGGCGAACACGTGGTGTCCGCTGTCGAACAGCTCATCGGTGAAGTTGACCAGCATGTCGCGTTTCTCGACCACTTCGCCTTCCTCCACCTGGCTGATCCAGTTGTGCGGCAGGTTGGGGCCGGTGAGAAACAGCGTTTCAGGAAAAAAGTTGCCGATGTAGTCGCCGATGAACACCTTGCCGGAACTGGCGACGATCAAGTGAAGTTCGTACTCCTTGTGAAAGTGCCAGCGCACTAACGGGCAAGGAAAACCATGCTGACGGTAGATGATGGACAACCCGTTGTGGTCATCCATCAACTCGTAGGAGGGGTCGGTCACGCGGGCGGTTCGGGTCATGACAAGGCACTTTTTTTGTTATCGCCCCTTGATCATGCCTCGTTTGGCGTGTGGGTTGCCAGCGTTGAGACGCGCTGGTCCGGTTGCCTTACCCCGCCATCAGACTCATATAGGACGCGGGCCTGCCCAAGGCCTTTTTCAGGTTCACTGCCCGGCAGTACGCGACAATCCGGCTTTCCTCGATGAAGTCGACATTGATGATGTTGCAATTAATGGCCCAATCGCTGGTTTGCGGATCAAACCAGCGGTCGAGTTCACGGTGAATGTCCACCGGCCCACCCAGAGCACTGTAACTGGTGGCGGACAGCGACCACGGTCTCCAGGTCCCGGGCGGGCTTTTCATCACTTCGCTGATGTAGTGCTGCAGCTCATCGCTATGGGTGATGCCATTGCCGCTCCACTTGTGCATGACCTGTTCGAGAAACACGCTTCGATTCACTTCTCTGGGCAACGGCGCTGCGACCAGTACCCGTTGCTGCGTACTGATGCGTTTCAGTTGCCCCAGACTGAGGTGTTGGTTATGCGCAGGAATAATGCGATCGCCCAGCAGGTGAATGACCATGTCGTGAAAGTAGACTAAGTTGAACCCTTCGCCTTCCAGTTGGTGAAAGTCGATGAGAATGAACTCGTCCGGGTTGCGATCGAGGAAATTTCTGGTGTCGGTCAGCAGGTCGCCCAATGTTCTTGAATTGAGAAAACCGTTGTGTTGGGCTCGGAACTTCCCAAGCCCCACACCCTTGGGATCCCAACTCAAGCGGATATCAAGCGCACGCGCACCGTTATGCAACTGGGCATAAAAAGAATCGTGCTGACACGCCAGCCAGTGGCGGGGTGGTCCGAAAAAAGGGTACGAGGCCTGCCAGTCACTCCCGGCATTGTGAGTGCCGGGGAGTGTTAGTTCCAGCAGCGATAAAGAGTCGATCTGCGGTGTCGCCGCCATCCAGTTATTCGGCGAAAAGTTGAATACTTGATTGTTCAATTGTTTGCTTCCTGCATGTTTTAGTGATTTTGCGCCAATGCTGAAGTTGTGCATGGCGCAGGCAGGAAGTTCTAAAGTAAAGTTTGCAGCTTGGCTATATTGTGTTTGATGCCAAGTATGTTTTTTGCGCTTTATTTATTTTTGTTCTTCGCTTCAATCCATTGCGACATATATTGTGTGCTTTTGTGCGAGTGATGCCGCAGCATACTGCCGATGAAGTTCTGTGCTCGCAGAGTTTGCAGGTTCTGTTGGCAATAACGCAGTTTTTCAATCAGCGCCGGACCATGGATGGCGCGTTGGTAGCGCTCACCGAGCAAGGTGTTGCCTGTCTGTTGGGCTGCCTGCCAAAGCGCCTCGTCGGCATACAGCGCAACAGCCCGGGTGGCGAACTCGCGGGCACTGTGTGTGATCGCACCGGGCCAGGGCGCATCGCCGTGCATGCCTTCAGCGCCAATCGGCGTGGTCACGCTGGGCGTACCGCACATCATGGCGTCGAGCAATTTGCCTTTGATACCCGCGCCAAAACGCAGAGGAGCCAGGCACACCCGCGCCGCGGCCATCACCTGCAACGCATCTTCGGCCCGGTTCAGCACATGAAAACCCTGCGCGGCGTTATGCAGGGCTGTGGCTTTGGGCGGCGTGTAAGCACCGTAAATGTGTAACTGCGCATCCGGCAATTGCTGACGAATCAGCGGCCAGACTGTGGATTTCATCCAGAGCACCGCGTCCCAGTTGGGTGCGTGCCGGAAGTTGCCAATGCTCAGAAAGTGCGCGCGATCGGCAAATGCCCGCGGCGGGGCGCTCGGCGAATCAACCATCAGCGGGCACTCATGCAGCAAATGCCGTGGCAAGCCGAATTGCTCGACCAGCAAGGCGATTTCCACGGCGGAGATCATCAGGTTCAGGTCGCAGCGGTACAGCGCGGCGATTTCGCGTTTGGCCAGATCGCTGTCGGCCATGGACAGGAACTCTTCGTGCAGTGCCGGTGCAAACAGGTCGCTGAAGTCATCCTGATCACTGTTGTTTTTCAGACGATCCTTGAGACGCTGATGGCGAGCATGACGCAGGCTTTGCAGATCGGACGTCTCCAGCACGCGCAGGGCGTTCGGGCAATGTTGTTCAACACGCCAGCCGAACTGTTCCTCCATCATGAACTGGTCGAACAACACGATATCCGGCGCCAGTTCGCTGATGAAGGTATCGAAGCTGCTGTTGTTGAGCTCGATCGGCACTTCGCGAATGCCCAGCGCTGCCAGATCCGCCATGTGCTCGCCGGGGCTTGCCGGACTGCTGAAGGTGACTTCCCAGCCTTGTTGCAAGAACGTTTCTAGGATCTGCATGACGTGCCCGCTGGCCGCCGAAGAGCGCGGTTCCGGCCAGACGTAACCGATGACCAGGACTTTGGTGGCAGTGGGGTGAGTCATGAAACATGTTCCTTCGCAGCAGTAGGGGGCATATAAATGGGCGCAATTAAACCACAGGCGCGAAGGCTGGATGCAGCGATTCGCCACGCGGATTAATAAAAGTCCATAGTTGATGGGTTGTGGCTGAAGCAAAGAATGCTAATAACTATTGTCTTTATGAAAGCGAAGAAGGGTTGTTAGTTTTGCGTTTACCGACAGTAGTGAAAAAAATGCATCCTGCATTTTAATACTGTGCGCATGAGATTAATGATGAGTAAGTATTTGCCAGGAATTCATGAGGATTTCGAAGATTCGTTGTCGTGGCTGCTGGACCCATTGGCGGAACTGGAAGAAGTTGCACTATCCCTGAATCCCCGAACAGCCCGCCTGACGGCGCCTCAAGATGATGTTTTTGACGGTGTAAATACCAGGGAATTGGCGGAAAGTGTCTGGAAAGGCTGCGCGATCATCACGGATCCCGTGGGTTTTGATCCGGCCAGCTTTATTCGGGATTGCATTGATGAAACAGTGCTGAAGATTGTGCAAGACGAGAAGCTGCGCGAAACAATTCAGTTTGACTCCGAGTTAGCGGTTAAATATTACGATCTTGACTCGCCCCAACGCAGTGATTCGCTCAAAGGGGAGAAAAAACCGATTGTCTGGAAAGAGAAGACGTTTACCCTGGCAGAAATCTGCACGGACTATCACTTGCGTCAGTTGAAACCCTTTTACGGGGTCGAGGTTCAATGGCCCGCCGAGTATCCGCAAGCGCTGGTTGACAGTTTCAGTGACGCGGACTACCAGACTGACTTCAAACACTACGTCAGCGATAACCTGAGTAACCCTGCAGTGGCGGCCTTCGCTCGCCTGCTGAAAAAAGCCGAGTTGAACAAGTTGGTCGTGGAGTTCATCAAAAGCGACAAGCGCTCTGCTGACGATCAACTTATTGCTTTCCATTACCTCAAAGGCTTGATTGCGCCACGCGTCATCAATCTGCACAGCGATCCTGATCTGAAGGTCGACAATGCCGTATTTATTGGCCACAGCAATCTTGGGCGCGGTGTGGTGTTCTTCCTGGGCGAAGACAGTGCTGCCTACGAATTTCCCGCCGGCCACGACGCCCGCGGAGCGTTTGTAGAAAACAACAGCGACTTTCAGAAACACCTGTTGAAACGGATTCCCTTGCGCGATCAGCAAAAGCCCCATGTACGTGATTTCAAATATCGAGGCCTGGAGTTTCCTGTTTTTGTCACCCGACCCAATTATCGGGAACTGGTCTTTCAATCCCGCCCGGATATCGGCCAGGCGTTGTTCGATCGTCAGGTCGACAGGGCGCTGGCAGACATCGACACGCTGGTTTCAACTCAGGCTGAGCGTCTCACCGATATCGCCCTGGAAGCCGCAGGGTATCTTCTGCAGTGCATCGCGTTTGCGGCCTCTTTGCCGTACGGCGGAACAGGCGCGCTGGCTTCCGCGCCGATTCGTATGCTGATTCCCTTTCTGTTGGGGCTTGGGGCCTCTGCAACGGATCTGGTGCGTGCCGGGATATCGGATGACCCGTCCGAGGCCGAGCGGTTGAGAATCAACGCAGCCATCGGCGTGCTGGCTGAACTGGCCGGCCCCATCGCTGAGAAAATACTCGGCAAAGCCCTGTCAGCCCTGGCCAAAAAAGACATCAGCCGGCGGGTGCTTCAGGCGCTCAAGAACAGTAATCGACCTTCAGTGTTGCGCCGATCGGCAACCCGGCTTCGCCAGCAACTGGCGAGCACCACCGGCAAGCAAATACCCGAGGCAGGCAAAGGTTTGCTGGTTGCCGGGTATTTGCAGGAGCTGGCCGGCGGGCCGAACGTGGCACAGACACTAGCGACGAATACCCAACTTGTGCGTCTTTCCGGCCCGGAAAAAGGCTATGTCTATCAGGGCTTCGTGTTCCGGGGAGACATGCGCGACCCGGCGATTATTTTCGAGAAGGGTTTCACTCAGCGCGCGCCGATCAGGCACCTCGATGAAATCAACGGTTTAAAGGGCGGTTACGGTGGTGCACATGACGCGCTCAGTCCCGATGGCGCAGGTATCTCCACCTCCGCCTTTTATAAGAAGGATGGGGCTGGCGCCTTCGTTTATGGCGGGCAAAAGGGCGGCCATACCTATTTCATTGATGCACGGCAGCTGGAAGGTTTTCATCTGTATGCCAATACCGAATTGGCCTTTCGTCCCGATTCCGGCTTGAAGACCCTGCCACCGCTGGAGATCAATTATGGCGTCGATCTGCCTCCCGCCTTGATTCTGGGAGCCTACGACTCACGCGGAAGGTTCATACCCAACCCGAAAGCGATCAATCGTGCCATCGCGGCAAGTGACATCAATCCGTTGAAGGGGGGCGGGCGCGAGGTCGGTAACAAGCTCCGCCAGCCGCTGGGGGCAGATGACCTGTTCTCCGATCTCGACTTTGGCAACGAAGCGGTCAGTGCCGAGGAGGCCATTGTGCCGGCGGTGCAGCCTGATACCACACCAGCTCGACCTGAAGCAGGCAAGGTCACCAGCGATGACATCACTGCGTTCAGAGAGCGGCAAAAAGCGAAGCGCGATCGAGCGAATCAATAAAGGCTGGATTAACCGGAGGGCGGGTTCCCTCTGGTTATTCCGGGGCGCTGTGCATGACTGCAATGGCCGGCGGGGTTTCAGTTTTCCAGAATGCTGGTGACCTTGTCCCGCAACTGGTCAATCGAAAAGGGCTTGCCAATCACGTGCATGTCGGCGGGCACGTCGATGCTTTCGGCGTAGCCGCTGGCAAACAGAATAGGCAGGTCAGGGCGCAGGAGACGGGCGTGAGTCGCCAGTTCGCGGCCATCCATCACCGGCAGGCCGACATCCGTCATCATCAGATCAATGCGCAGGGCCGGATCCTTGAGCGTCTCGAGGGCCTGCTCGCTGCCATCGGCCTCAAGTACTTTGAATCCCAGCTCCTCCAGCACATCAACGATCAACATGCGCACGATGTTGTCATCTTCTACAACAAGGATGATGGGCGGGGTGTCGGACATAATCAGGGCTCTCAAAGGTAAAATTCAGGGGCGCCGGTCGATCAAAAGTGCCGGGCTCTTGCATGAGTAAGTGGCGCATGGCCACAAGTTCCCGCACGGATACAAAAAAGAATCGCGAGACACCTGACGGCAAGGATAACCGTTGACCGCCGGGTCAGCGCGGGCAAAAGCGGGAAATCACTGCTAAAACGGTGAGAAAAATGGAACCACTGTGCCGTTTTGGGGCAAACTCTCTGGTTTTCAACAGTTCGACAAGGCTGCCCCATGTCCTCTCCGTCTTCGGTTGATGAACAACGGTTTCGTAAACTCCTGAGTCGCAACATCAGCCTGCCCTTGGGCGTCGGCCTGGTCAGTGCCGTGTTCTTCGTCTCGCTGATCACTTATCTGCTGTCGGTCATCCAGTGGGTCGAGCACACCGATCGGGTGATCAATAACGCCAACGAAGCGGTGAAACTCACCGTGGATCTGGAAACCGGCATGCGCGGATTCCTGCTCAGCGGCGACGAGCATTTCCTCGACCCGTACGAGACCGCCAAGCCACGAATCAATGTGGCGCTCAACACCTTGCTTGAGCTGACCGCCGATAATCCGGTGCAAACCGATCGTCTGCGCCGTCTGCAGGCGTTGCAGGTCGAGTGGGCCAACTACGCGCAAACGATGATCGATCTGCAGCGTTCCAGCGGCGATTACCGCGGCGCGGTCAAGGCGGGGCGGGGCAAACGGCTGACGGACGAGATTCGCAAGCAATTCGAAGACGTGATTGACACCGAGCAGATGCTGCGCACCACGCGCAATGAGGACGTGCGCCGGACCACGATCTGGAGCATCAGCCTGTACCTGTTGTTTATCGCCGGTATCAGTGGCTTGCTGGCCTACATCGGCCGCCGCGATCTGGTCAATCTGTCGACCAACTACAGCGCCAACCTGGCCGCCCAGCAAGCCAGTGCCGCACGTTTGGAGCAACAGGCCTGGCTGCGTAACGGTCAGACTGAACTCGCCGAGCAAGTGCTGGGCCAACTCACGCTCAATCTGTTGGGTCGCAATATTCTGCAATTCTGCGCGCAATACCTCGGTACGGCCGTGGCCGCGCTGTATGTGCGTGAAGAACACGGCGGCCTCAAGCGCGTGGCGACTTACGGTTTCTCCCGCGAGCAAGAGGAGAAGGACCAGTCGATCAACAATGACGAAGGCATCGTTGGTCAGGTGGCCCGCCATGCGCGGTTGATTCGCCTTGATTCGGTGCCGTCCGATTACTTCAAGGTCAGCTCCGGTCTGGGTGAAGGCCTGCCGCACAGCGTACTGGTCGTGCCGACCAGCGATGATGACCGGGTCAACGGCGTGATCGAACTGGGCTTCCTGCGCCCGCTGAACGATCGCGATATCGAACTGCTGGAACTGATCGCCGGCAACATTGGCACGTCCATCGAAGCGGCACGCTATCGCCAGCGCTTGCAGGAAGTCCTCGCCGAAACCCAGCAGCTCAACGAAGAGTTGCAGGTGCAGCAGGAAGAACTGAAAACCGCCAACGAAGAGCTGGAAGAACAGTCGCGGATTCTCAAGGAATCCCAGGCGCATCTGGAAACCCAGCAGATCGAGCTGGAGCAGACCAACGAACAGCTGGCCGAGCAGGCGCAAACCCTGGCCGAACAGCGCGACGCGATGGATCTGAAGAACACCGAACTCAATCAGGCCCAGGTGCAGCTCGAAGAGCGCGCCGAAGAACTGCAGCGCTCGAGCAAGTACAAGTCCGAGTTCCTCGCCAACATGTCCCACGAACTGCGCACACCGCTGAACAGTTCGCTGATTCTGGCCAAGCTGCTGGCGGAAAACCCGCAGGACAACCTCACTGCCGAGCAGGTGAAATTTGCCGAATCGATTTACTCGGCCGGTAACGATCTGCTGAACCTGATCAACGACATTCTCGACATTTCCAAGGTCGAGGCGGGGAAACTGGAAGTGATTCCGGAGAACACCAGTGTCGCGCGTCTGGCAGACAGCCTGCGCAACGTGTTCGAACCGCTGGCGGGGGACAAGCGCCTGACCTTCAGCGTTGACTTGCAACCGGACGCGCCGGTGACCCTGTTCACTGATCGCCAGCGTCTGGAGCAAGTGATCAAGAATCTGCTGTCCAACGCCGTGAAGTTCACCGAAGCGGGCGCGGTCAGCCTGACCATCACTGGCCAGCCCGATAATCGTGTCGCATTCATCGTGCGCGATTCGGGTATCGGCATTGCCGCCGATCAGCAGGAAAGCATTTTCGAAGCGTTCCGGCAGGCCGATGGCACGACCAACCGCAAATACGGCGGCACTGGCCTGGGGCTGTCGATCTCGCGGGATCTGGCCACGCTGCTGGGCGGCTCGATCAGTGTCAGCAGTGCCCCGGGGCAGGGCAGTGTGTTCACCCTGGTGCTGCCGCAGCAGTACAGCGAGTCAGCCAGAATCCCGAGCACACCGATGGCCTATACACCGCCGCCGTTGCCGACCCCGGTGGTCAGCGCGCCGGTCGTACCTGCGGCATCGCCGATGGCTCCGGTGCACATTCCACGGTTTGCCGATGATCGCGACAAGGCGCCGTTCACCACCCGCTGCATTCTGGTGGTGGAGGACGAGCCGAATTTCGCCCATATCCTCTACGACCTGGCGCATGAACTGGGTTATCAGTGCCTGGTCGCCCACGGTGCGGACGAGGGTTATAACCTGGCGAGCGAGTTCGTCCCGGATGCAATCCTGCTCGACATGCGTCTGCCGGACCATTCCGGCCTGACCGTGTTGCAGCGCCTGAAAGAGCATCCCGGCACCCGGCACATTCCGGTGCACGTGATCTCGGTCGAGGACCGCGTCGAAGCGGCGATGCACATGGGCGCCATCGGTTATGCGGTCAAACCGACCACTCGCGAAGAACTCAAGGACGTGTTTGCCCGTCTCGAAGCCAAGCTGACGCAGAAGGTCAAGCGCGTGCTGCTGGTCGAGGATGACGACCTGCAGCGCGAAAGCATTGCGCGCCTGATCGGCGATGAAGACATCGAAATCACTGCCGTGGGCCTGGCCCAGGACGCTCTCGAGCTGTTGCGCACAACGATCTACGACTGCATGGTCATCGACCTGAAGTTGCCGGATATGCTCGGCAACGAGTTGCTCAAGCGTATGTCCACCGAAGATATCTGCTCGTTCCCGCCGGTGATTGTCTACACCGGGCGCAACCTGACGCGCGATGAAGAAGCCGATCTGCGCAAGTATTCGCGCTCGATCATCATAAAGGGCGCACGCTCGCCTGAGCGTTTGCTGGATGAGGTCACACTCTTTCTGCACAAAGTCGAATCGCAGTTGTCCCATGAAAGGCAGAAGATGCTCAAGACTGCGCGCAGCCGCGACAAGGTCTTCGAAGGTCGCAAAGTGCTGCTGGTGGACGACGATGTGCGCAACATTTTCGCCCTGACCAGTGCGCTGGAACACAAGGGCGCAGTCGTGGTGATCGGTCGTAACGGCCGTGAGGCGATTGAAAAACTCAATGAAGTCGAGGACATCGACCTGGTGCTGATGGACGTGATGATGCCGGAAATGGATGGTTTTGAAGCCACCACGGAAATCCGCAAGGATCCGCGCTGGCGCAAACTGCCGATCATCGCGGTAACGGCCAAGGCCATGAAGGATGATCAGGAGCGCTGCCTGCAGGCGGGCGCCAATGATTACCTGGCCAAGCCCATCGACCTGGATCGCCTGTTCTCGCTGATTCGCGTGTGGTTACCGAAAATGGAACGCATTTAGTGGAACGCAGTAGCTCCGTTGAACGAAACAGCGAAATTGAATTGCGCTTGCTGATCGAGGCTATCTACCTCAAGTACAGCTACGATTTTCGCGATTACTCCGGCGCCTCGATCAAGCGCCGGGTACAACACGCGTTGACCCAGTTCGAATGCGCAACCATTTCGGCGCTGCAGGAAAAGGTCCTGCACGATCCGACCGCGTTCATGCAGTTGTTGCAGTTGCTGACGATTCCGGTCAGCGAGATGTTCCGCGATCCGTCGCACTTCCTCGCCATTCGCAAGGAAGTGGTGCCGTTGCTGCGCACCTATCCGTCGATCAAGATCTGGATCGCCGGGTGCAGCACGGGCGAGGAGGTCTATTCGATGGCGATCCTGCTGCGCGAGGAAGGCTTGCTCGATCGCACGATCATTTATGCCACCGACATCAATCCGCGCTCGCTGGAAAAGGCCAAGCAGGGGATTTTCTCGATGGAGAACGTCCGGGCGTACACCGCCAACTACCAGCAGGCCGGCGGCCAGAGCTCGTTTTCCGACTACTACACGGCTGCTTATGGCTATGCGATTTTCGACAAAAGCCTGTGCGAAAACGTGACGTTTGCCGACCACAGTCTGGCGACCGACAGCGTGTTCTCGGAAACCCAATTGATTTCCTGCCGTAACGTGCTGATCTATTTCAACAAGAAACTGCAGGACCGCGCTTTCGGGCTGTTCCATGAATCGCTTTGCCATCGCGGTTTCCTGGTGCTGGGCAGCAAAGAGACGCTGGATTTTTCCAGCTATGCCAATCAGTTCGAGCCACTGGTGAAGCAAGAACGGATCTACCGCAAATCATGAACGAGACCGTGGATTTGCCTCGCGTCGAGGCGATTGTGGTCGGGGCTTCCGCCGGTGGCGTCGAAGCGTTGCTGTCGCTGCTCGGGCCGCTGCGCCGGGGCTACGCGCTGCCGATCATTGTCGTCCTGCACTTGCCGGAAGAACGTCGCAGCCTGTTGGCCGAAGTTTTCTCCCGGCGGTTGGAGATGCCGGTGCACGAGGCCGTCGACAAACAGGACATTGCCGCCGGCACCGTTTATTTCGCGACGCCGGGCTATCACCTGTCCGTGGAGAAAGATCGCAGCCTGTCGTTGAGCCTTGAAGATCGCGTGCATCATTCGCGGCCGTCGATTGACTACCTGTTCGAATCGGCCGCCGACGTCTACGGTCCCGCGCTGGCCGCTGTTCTTCTGACCGGCGCCAATCACGATGGCGCGCGCGGCCTGGCGCAAGTCAAACACCGTGGCGGTCTGACCATTGTCCAGGATCCCGAAGAGGCGCAAGTCGCCACCATGCCCCGGGCTGCGCTGAAACTGCAGCAGCCGGACCATGTCCTACCCATTCACGGCATCGGCCGTCTGCTTGTCGAGCTGGAACGAATCGCATGCTGAGTAATATCCAAGCCAAACTGCTGATCGTCGACGATCTGCCGGAAAACCTTCTGGCGCTCGAAGCGCTGATCAAGCGCGAAGACCGCAGCGTGTACAAGGCGCTGTCAGCGGACGAGGCATTGTCGCTGTTGTTGCAGCACGAATTCGCCATGGCCATCCTCGACGTGCAAATGCCGGGCATGAACGGCTTTGAACTCGCCGAGTTGATGCGCGGCACCGAGAAAACCAAAAACATTCCGATCATCTTCGTCAGCGCTGCCGGCCGTGAACTGAACTACGCGTTCAAGGGCTACGAGAGCGGGGCGGTGGACTTCTTGCACAAACCGCTGGATATCCACGCGGTAAAGAGCAAGGTCAACGTCTTCGTCGACCTCTACCGCCAGAGCAAGGCCATGAAGCAACAGGTCGAAGCCTTGGAGCAGGCGCGCCGTGAGCAGGAAGCGCTGCTGCAACAACTGCAGAGCACTCAGCTGGAACTGGAGCAGGCGGTGCGCATGCGCGACGACTTCATGTCCATCGTCGCCCACGAAGTACGCACGCCACTCAACGGCCTGATCCTGGAAACCCAGTTGCGCAAGATGCACCTGGCGCGGGACAACGCCGCCGCGTTCACCCTCGACAAGATGCACGCAATGGTCGACCGCGACGAGCGCCAGATCAAAAGCCTGATTCGCCTGATCGAAGACATGCTCGATGTCTCGCGCATCCGTACCGGCAAACTGTCGATCCGGCCGAACCGTTTCGATCTGTCGCAGTTGGTGGCCAACCTGCTGCAGAACTTTGCCCAACAAATGGAGGCGGCGGAAACCGAAGTGATTTTCACCGCGCCGGCGCCGGTGGAAGGTCACTGGGACGAGTTCCGTATCGAGCAGGTGGTGTCCAACCTGCTGACCAATGCCCTGCGTTACGGCGGCCGAAGCCCGATCCAGGTGCGCGTTTACCGTGAAGGCGATGAGGCGCGGGTCGAGGTTCAGGACCGCGGCATCGGCATCAGTGCCGAGAATCAGAAACGTATTTTCCAACAGTTCGAACGGGTCTCCGCCAAGACGGTAGTGGCCGGCCTCGGGCTGGGTCTGTTCATTTCCGAGCAGATCGTCGCCGCCCATGGCGGTTCCATCGTCGTCGAGAGTGAAATCAACGAAGGCGCCCTGTTTCGCGTTTGTCTGCCAATCCAGGAAAACGGCAAATCCGACGCAACCTCTGAGTGACCGCACGGTCGTATCAGCAGCTATTGACCGAACAAAGGCTTCCCATGAGCGTAGATGCACAAGATGTAGTACTCGTCGTCGAGGACGAACCGGTTATCTTGATGATCCTGACGGATTACTTGTCGGGGCAGGGGTATCGCGTATTGCAGGCCGAAAACGGCGAGCAGGCGTTCGAAATTCTTGCGAGCAAACCGCATCTGGACATGTTGATCACCGATTTTCGCCTGCCTGGCGGCATTTCCGGCGTGCAGATCGCCGAACCCGCCGTGAAGCTGCGACCCGATCTCAAAGTGATCTTTATCAGCGGTTACCCGCAGGAAATCCGCGAGACCGGCAGCCCGATCACGCGCAAGGCGCCGATTCTGGAAAAGCCCTTCGATCTGGACGTATTACAGGAAAAGATCCAGGAACTGCTCGCCTGACCCCATCAGCGCCCTCTACAGGCGCTGTTCAGGTATTGATCATCTCGCGCACCTTGGCGGTGAGCAGATCGAAGGTGAAAGGCTTGGTGATCATCTGCATCCCGGAGTCGAGGAACCCGCCGCGCACGGCCGCATGCTCGGCATACCCGGTAATGAACAAGACCTTGAGACCCGGACGGTACTGCCGTCCGACCTCTGCCAGTTGCCGGCCATTCATGCCCGGCAGGCCGACATCACTGATCAGCAGGTCGATGCGCTGGGTTGAGTTGAGGATCGGTACCGCGCCATCGGCATCGCTGGCCTCGACGAAGGCATAACCCAGTTCACTGAGTACCGCGCTGACCAGCAAGCGCACGGCCGGGTCGTCTTCGACGATCAGCACGGTTTCACCATGCAGTGCCTCGGGCGCCTGATGAGCGATGTCTTCGGAGCGCGAGAGTTCTTCACCGCGAAAGCGCGGCAGATAGAGTTTGACGGTGGTGCCCTGATCAATTTCGCTGTCGATCGAGACGTGACCACGCGATTGTTTGCTGAAACCGTAGATCATCGACAGACCCAGGCCGGTGCCCTGACCGATGGGCTTGGTGGTGAAAAACGGGTCGAACGCCCGACTGATCACACTCTGTGGCATGCCGCTGCCATTGTCGGTAACGCTGAGCATCACGTAATCGCCGGGCTCCAGGTTGTCGTAGGCCTCGGTGAGTTCGCGGTCCAGGACCTGATTGCTGGTCTCGACCACCAGTTTGCCGCCCTCGGGCATCGCGTCGCGGGCATTGAGCACAAGGTTGAGCAGAGCGCTTTCCAGTTGATTCGGATCCGCCTCGGCTACCCACAGCCGGTCATTCAGACGCATGTCCAGCTGGATGCTTTCGTTGAGGCTGCGTTGCAGCAGTTCGCCCATCGACTCCACCAGTGCGTTCATTTGCACGGCTTTGGAGTCGAGCGACTGCCGGCGGGAAAATGCCAACAGACGGTGGGTCAGGCCCGCCGCGCGGTTGGCCGAGGTGACGCCCAGGTCGATCAGGCTGTCGAGGTCATCCGTACGCCCACGGGCCAGACGCCGACGCAGCAGTTCGAGACTGCCGATGATCCCGGTGAGCATATTGTTGAAGTCGTGGGCGATACCGCCGGTGAGCTGGCCGACCGCTTCCATTTTCTGCGACTGCCGCAAGGCTTCTTCGTTGTGCCGCAGTTGCGCGGTGCGTTCCTCGACTTGTTGTTCGAGAGTCTCCAGCGTCGATTGCAGGCGCCGTTCACTTTCACTCAGGTCGATCAGTCGGTCACGTGCCTCGTACTGTCGTCGGCGTCCGCGCAGGGCGGCCGAGACCATACTGACCAGCGTCGCCGGATGAAACGGCCGTTCAAGGAACGTGACGTTACCCAGTTGATCACTCAGGCGCGAAGACGGGCCCTGTTCCTGGCCGCCATGATGGGTCAGCAGCACGATCGGCATGTCCGACCATGCCGGTTGCTGTTCAAGGTAATCAAATAACGCCTCAAGATCCGGACCACGCAACGCTTCGGCGGCGATCAACAGCAGCCCGGCGCCGGGCTCCAGTTGCTCGCATAACGCGCCCAGATCCGGTGTGATATGGCCGCCGAAGCCCGCTTCGTTGAGGATCATCAGGGCAACCTGGCTGTCGCGACCCATGGGCGCCAGGATTAGCGCGCGTTCGGCCAGCGGTACCGACACCGTCACAATATTTCTTCCTGCAGCAGCGGGTTGCTCGCGCCAAGATAGGTGGGCACTCCGCGCAGCACGCCCTGGAAGGCATCAAGCGGTTCGCCGATGGTCATGCCCTGAGAGGAAATCCGGTATTCGCGAATGGTCGACTCATGGCTGCCGGTACGTTTCTTGATGATGGAAATCGCCCGGCGGACTTTGCCGATGGCTTCGAAGTAGCGCAGCAGGATCACCGTGTCGGCCAGGTAAGTGATGTCGACCGGGGCCTGCATGTCGCCCACCAGGCCATGCTGGGCAACAGTCATGAAGGTCGCTGCACCCTTGCGGTTCAGGTACAGCAACAACTCGTGCATGTGCAGCACCAGCGCGTTCTCTTCGGGCATGGCGGCCTGATAGCCGTTGATACTGTCGATCACCACGGTTTTGATGTCGCGCTCATCGACGCAACGCCGCACCCGGTGCGAAAACTCGCCCGGTGACAGCTCGGCGGCATCGACTTGCTCGATCAGCAGATTACCGGTGGCCTGCAGGGCCTTGAGGTCGATGCCGATATTGCGCATGCGCTCGAACAGCAGGCCCAGCTCTTCATCAAAAATGAACAGGGCTGCTTTCTCGCCCCGGCCCACGGCCGCTGCGGCGAAGATCATCGAGATCAGCGATTTACCAGTACCGGCCGGGCCGAGGATCAAGGTGCTGGAGCCGGCTTCGACACCACCACCGAGCAAGGAATCCATCTCCTTGATGCCGCTGGTCAATTGCAGGCGCGGGTAATCACTTCGATGTTCAGCGGCCACCAGGCGCGGGAAGACATGCACGCCGTCGCCCATGATGGTGAAGTCATGGAAGCCCCCACGGTATTTTTGCCCGCGATACTTGATCACCCGGATGCGTCGACGTTCGGCGCCGTAGTTGGGTGTCAGTTCTTCAAGGCGAATCACACCGTGGGCCACGCTGTGCACGGTTTTGTCGAGGGATTCGGTGGTCAGGTCGTCGAGCAGCAGAACGGTGGCGTCGTAGCGCACGAAGTAGTGCTTGATCGCCAGAATCTGTCGGCGGTAGCGCAAGGAGCTTTGCGCCAGCAGGCGAATTTCCGACAGACTGTCGAGCACCACGCGAGTCGGTTTGAAACGCTCGACCACTTCGAAAATCTGCTTGGTCGCTTCGCCCAGTTCCAGGTCTGAGGAGTACAGCAGACTCTGTTGATGCTCGGCATTGAGCAGGCTTTCCGGCGGCGTCAGCTCGAAGATTTCGATGTTCTCATTGAGCTCCCAGCCGTGGGACAGCGCACCCTGGCGCAGCTCACGCTCGGTTTCCGACAGCGTGATGTACAAACAGCGTTCGCCAGCGCTGGCGCCGGCCAGGAGAAAATGCAAAGCGACGGTGGTTTTGCCGGTTCCGGGTTCACCTTCGAGCAAAAACACATGTCCGCGAGACAGGCCACCGGCCAGGATGTCATCCAGACCCTCGATGCCGGTAGCGGCTTTTGCACTGATCAACGCGTTAGATGTAGACAAAAAATGCCCTCTCATGACTAGGGGAGGCGAGGCGCTTTCTTGAAAGCGGTCGCCTGAAATACTTGACCCTCGTCAGGGATGGCAGTTCCGATTTTTATTTCGAGAGCCTTGAGGATGTGTGCTGAAATCCCCGCAGGCCGCGATCTGTCGATCGTGTTCAGAGCCCTTGTTGCAACGCCGGATCATCCGGATTCAACTGTTCCAGCTGCGCCTGCAGAATCTGCACATTCTGCAGTTGCCCGCTTTCTTTCCAGTAACTGATCAGCAGCACTCGCGCTTTGCGATCGGCCGGGTGCCGCTGGACGATTTCCTGCAACTGCTTCTGCGCCGCTTCCAGCTCCTCCGCGCTGTGCAGCGTGGTAGCGAGGTCATAGCGATAATCCTTGTTGTCGGGTTCGAGCTCGACCGCTTTGGACAGGCCGAGCAGGGCATATTCGCGTTGGCCGTGGTGCAACAGCCACAGCCCGAGGGTATGTTGCAGATACGCGGAGTCGGGCTGGGCTTTCAGTTGCTGCGCGAGCAGTTGCCGGGCGGCGTCGCTCTGACCCTGGCGGTCGAGCACGTCGATCTGCATGACCAGAGCCTGCAGGTTGCCGGGCTCCAGACGCAGAGTATTGTCCAGCGCGACCTGGGCTTCTTTGAGTTCAGCGTTATGCAGGTAGAGGCGCGCCAGTTGAGCGTAGGTGGCGGCGCTTTCCGGTTGCGCCTTGAGCGCCTGCTCCCAACCGTCAATCGCCTGCTGCAACGGCGCGAAATACAACCCCAGTTCATCCGGCGTCAGGCCGAGCAGGGCATTGATGGCGGCAAAGCGAACGGTCTGGTCTTGATCGTCGAGCATCGGCCCCAGCAACAGGCTGCGCTGCCCGCCAGGCACCAGACCGACCACGCTGTGGATCGCCGCCAGCCGCACCTCCGGGGCTTCGTTTTGCAGGTCGGCGTCAGCCAGTTTCAAGGCCTGCGGGCTCGGATAGTTAGGTAATTCGGCGTGCAGCCAGACGCGGCGTTTGATCGACAGATCCGGTCGACCCAATTGCTGATACAGCTGACGTGCAGCCCCTGGCTGACCGGTGCGGGCAGCGCTCAGCGCTTCGCTGTAGCCACGCCGGATGGCTTCCGGAACGACCGGGGCCGTGCTGCGCAAAGACAGCCACGCCACGACGACAACAAGCACAAGGGCAAGGCTGATCAACAGGTAGCGGCGCGATGAAGACATGCAGGTTTCCGTGAACTGGCGTTTTTTTGGCAGAACGGCAAGCTTCGGTCAGCGAGCGCCATGAGTCAAACCCATACCTGCGAATCGCCCTACACGTTGCGTCGACTCTGTGAACCGTCACGCTTTCATGGCAGTGTCTACGCTAGCAGGAGTTACTTTACGAGTGTGCCCATGCAAGCGCTGCTCACTTACTTCAAAGCGGTCATTCACCCCAGCCAGGCAGTTCTGCTGTTCGCGTTGCGCACCATCGCCGCCGGCCTGCTGACGCTTTACCTGGCGTTTCTGTTTGATCTGGACCAACCGAAGTGGTCGATCATGGCGGTAGTGATCGTCAGTCAGCCCCTGGCCGGAATGGCGCTGGCGCGCAGCTTTGGCCAAGTGATCGGGACAACGCTGGGCGCTGCGGTGGCGGTGCTGATCATGGCGATTTTTCCGCAGGCGCCATTGCCGTTCATTGCCACACTGGCACTATGGCTGGCGCTGTGCACGGCGGGCGGTACGCTGTTGCGTTACACCAGTTCTCAGGCGTTTGTACTCAGTGGCTACACCGCTGTGGTGGTGGCATTGCTGGCGATTCCGGATCAGGACGGCACCTTCTTGCTGGCCGTCACACGCGTCACCGAAACCCTGCTGGCTGTGGCGTGTGTGTGCGTGGTGAGTTTGTTGACCGCGCGGCCGGAGGCGGTGGCCAAGGGGTATTTTGCCAAAGTCGATCAGGTCATCAAGCTCGCTGCCAGCCACGCCGCTGCCGTGTTGCGTACCGAAGAAAGCGACGCCGAGTTCCAGCGCCGACAAATGCAGTTGCTTGGTGAAATCAGCGCCCTCGAGGGCTTGCGTCGGCACCTGTATTTCGACGCGCCACGGTTGCGCAGTGCCAACAATCTGGTGCTGCTGTTGGGCAATCAGCTGATGTTGCTGACATCCCGGTTGACCGCGTTGCGCCATCAGCGAGAACTGCTGACCGAGCGCTGGGAGGGTGAGTTGCCGCTTGAGGTCCAGCGCCTGCGTGGTGAAGAACTGGCGCTGTTCGATCAGTTGGCGGAGCAGGGCCGATCGCTGCCCGCTGAACGGCGGCATGCCTTCGTGACGCTACAGCAACAGTTCGAAGCGCTGGCCTACGAGGCCGAACAACTCACCGAAGACATGAGCGCGACCCTGCGTTCCCTGGCATGGGCCTTGCGCTGGGAACAGGCGCGGCTGTTGCAGCAACTGGAGCAGATACTTGAGTTGAGCGATGCGATTCAGGACGGGCGCGAGGCCAGTTGCCTTCATCGCGGTCAGGCCAGCCCGCTGCATCTGGATTTCACCCTGGCGACGATGAACGCTGTCCGCGCCTTTACCGCGTTGCTGGTCGCCGGGCTGATCTGGATCGAAACCGCCTGGGATGGTGCGCGGGGCGGAATGATTCTGGTGGGCATCCTGTGTTCGCTGATGGCCACGTTTCCACGCCCGCTGATGGCGGCGCAAAGCTATGCCCGTGGCCTGGGCCTGGCGCTGCTGGTTTCCGCGCTCTATCAATTCATGCTGGTACCGGCGATCAGTGATTTCGAACTGTTGGCGTTGTTGCTGGCACCGCTGCTGTATGTAATCGCGGTCGGCCTCTCGAGCCCGGCGACGGCGGGCATCGGCATGGGGCTGGGGCTGTCGAGTTTTCTGATGCTTGGCCCGCAGAATGTCGGCACCGGGCAGAATACGGCGATTCAATGGTTCGAATTCGCGGGCGCCTATGTCAGCGCGGCCATGCTTGCGCTGCTCGTCTACGCGTGGATTTTTCCGTTCCGTCCGGCCTGGCGTCTTCGCCGTTTGTACAACGAAGCGCGTGAGCAGGTGTACCAGTTGACGAAAGTGCCCCCCACGGATGCGGAGCAGTTTGCTTTCGAAAGTCGCATGGTCGACCGTTTGACCAGCATGCTGGGCCTGTTGCCGGCCGTGAACGACCGTGACATGCAGCAACGGTATGAAATCAGCCTGGCGTGCATCGCGCTGGGAGTGGCGATGCATCAACTGCGCCAGCAAGCGCAGAACAATGGGTTGCTGTCCGATGCGTTCAATCAGCGCCTGTCCTCGGCGTTGCGCCATACCGGGCGCTTTGTTGCCGGTCGCCCGGATGTCCGGCAAGCGCCGCTCACCGAATTGCATGCGCTGGGCGATGAGCTGGATGATCTGCACATTGCCAGTCATGAACACCTGTGGTCGGTGTTTCGCATGCGCGTGGCCCTGTTGATTGTTGTGTCATTCCTCAAGCGCCACGGCGATCAGCTGCAGCGCACCGTCCCGGAAGGAGAGCCGGCCCTTGCCCATTGATTTCGAAATTGGCGGCGTTTACCTGCCGCCCATTGCCCAGGCCCTGTTGCTGGCCATTCCGGTCTTCATGGTGCTGGATTGGGGCCTGCGACGGCTGGGGGTCTTGCGACTGGTCTGGCATGAGGCACTGTTCGAAGGCGCTTTGTATGCCTGCGTCTGTGCCACGCTGATTCTGTTGATGGGAGCCTGATGCTTTGAAAGTGTTAGTGACGCGATTGATGACCTTGGCGGTCGTCATGCTGGCGATTGTGCTCGGCTGGTTTGCCTGGGAGCATTACACCCGTGCGCCGTGGACCCGGGACGCCCGGGTGAGGGCGGATGTGGTGACCTTGTCAGCGGATGTATCGGGGCGCATCGTCAGTCTGGCAGTGCAGGACAACCAGCATGTCGACAAAGGCCAGTTGCTGATGGAAATCGACCCCGCGCGTTACCGCCTGGCAGTCGAGCATGCGCGGCGCTCCGTTGAAGTGGCGAAGGCAACGCTGGGGCAATCCCAGGCCACGATCGTCGCCAGTGAAGCGCTGCTCAAGCAGCGCCAGAGCGAAGAACGTCGGCGGCGTATGCTGAAACAGGGATTTGCGATCTCTGGTGAGGAGTGGGAGAAATCCAGCACTGATGTGGCGGTGGCGCAGGCCGACCTGTTGCGTAACCAGGCCAACCTCGGGCTGGCGCAAGCCAATGTGCAGTTGGCGATTGCTGCACAGACCCAGGCGGAGCTGGACTTGCAGCGCACTCGCGTCGAGTCTCCGGTCAGCGGCTATGTCACCAATCTGCTGACCCGACAAGGCGACTACGCGGTGGCCGGCGGAGCGCTGTTGGCCCTGGTTGATAGCGATAGCTTCTATGTCAGCGGTTACTTCGAAGAAACCAAGCTGCCGCGTATCGGCGAAGGTGACCGGGTGCGCATTCAGTTAATGAGCGGAGAAACCTTCGGTGGCACGGTGCAAAGCATCGCCTTCGCCATTGCCGACCGGGAGAACGCCCCGGGCAGCCGGCTGCTGGCCAACATCAACCCGAGTTACACCTGGGTGAAACTGGCGCAACGAGTACCGGTACGGATCGACATTGACGGCGACTATGCCGGCAAGAACCGGCTTCGCGCGGGCACTACGGCCACCGTTACCGTCCTGGAAAACCCAAAGCCTCAAGCAAACCACTGACCCTTGTGGGAGCGAGCAGGCTTGCGCCCACAAAGTTTCACTGACTGAAAAACAGGCACAAAAAAGCCCCGCGACCGAATGATACGCGGGGCAAAAAATTGGTTGGTTGCGGCCAACCAAAGGAGCTCTTTAACAATCGTTTACTTGCTGGCTACCGTCTCCGGTTGCCAGCCGCCACCGAGGGCCTTGTAGATCGCGACGATGCCGCGATACAGATCGACTTCGGCCTGGGCCTGGCTGTCTTCGGCGTTCAGACGCTCACGCTGTGCATCGAGCAGGACGAGGAAGTCCGTGGTGCCTTCGCGGTAACGAATCTCGGCCAGTCCGGCAGCCTTGCGGCTCGATTCACTCTGGCGGATCAGCGAAATCAGGCGTTGCTGACGTTTGCCGTAATCGCTGAAAGCATTTTCCGACTCTTCCAGGGCCAGCAGCACTTGCTGCTCGTAGGTTGCCAGTGCGCCTTCGGCATCGGCATCGGCGCCGCGCAAACGGGCACGCACGCTGCCAAGGTCGAACGCCGCCCAGGTGATGCTCGGGCCGAGCGCCCAGGCGTTGGCCGCCGAGGAGCCGATTTGCGAACCGCGCCCGGCTGTCCAGCCGAGGAAACCGCTGAGGCTGACCCGTGGGAACAGGTCCGCTTTTGCCACGCCAATCCGGGCAGTCGCCGACGCCAGTTTGCGTTCGGCACTGAGGATGTCCGGACGCCGTTGCAGCAGCTCACCCGGGTCGCCGATCGGCAGCGCCTTGGCAATGGCAGGCAGCTCTTTCGGGCTCAGGTCGACGGTCAGTTTGTCCGGGCGTTCACCCAGCAGGGTGGCGATACGGTTCTTCTGTCGAACCTGTTCGGCCTGCAATTGCGGCACGCTGGCTTCGACCGAGGCCAGACGCGCATCGGCACGTTCGACGTCGAGTTGATCACCCACACCGGCGTCACGCAGGCTGATGGTGATCTTGCGCGACTCTTGCTGGTTTTCCAGGTTGGCCACGGCGATCTTTTCGCGCAGTTGCGCACCGCGCAGTTGGCCGTAAGCGTCCACCAGTTCGGCAATCATGGTGACTTGCAACTGATACAGATCGGCTTCAGCCGCTTGCTGATCAGCGTCGCTGGCCTCCAGGTTGCGCTGGATGCGTCCGAACAGGTCCAGTTCCCAGGCCATGTCCAGGCCCAGGTCGTAGCGTTCACTGTTGACCCGTTTAGTGGTCTGGCCGGGGATTTGCCCCTTGGCCAGATCACTGCTGGCGCGGCTGGTGATGGTCGGCATCGCATCGTTGCTGACGTCGTCGCGAATCGCCCGAGCGGCTTTCCAGCGAGCGAACGCCACGCGCAGTTGACGGTTGCCTTGCAGCGATTGAGTCACCAACTGGTTGAGGGTCGGATCGTCGAATTGCTGCCACCAGATGCCTTCGAATTTCGAACGGTCGAAGTTCTTTTGCCCGGCGGCGCCATCGGTGACGGCCGTGATGTTGGCCGCCTCCGTGGCTGGGGTCTTGTAGTCGGGGCCGACGGCGCAGGCACTGAGGGCCAGCACCAGCAGACTCGGCAGGAAGACTTTCAGACTCATTGTTGCGCCTCCAGTTTCATGGCCTTGGCCGCTTTGCGGGCTTCGCCGCGTTCGACGAAGTTACGGATCAGTACGTAGAACACTGGCGTCAGCAACAGACCGAAGAAGGTCACCCCGAGCATCCCGGAGAACACCGCCACACCCATGGCATGACGCATCTCGGCACCGGCACCGCTGGAGAACACCAGTGGCACCACACCCATGATGAACGCGAAGGAGGTCATCAGGATCGGCCGCAGACGCAGACGGCAGGCTTCCAGTACCGCAGCCAGCGGGTCGAGACCTTCCAGCTGTTTATCCTTGGCGAACTCGACGATCAGAATCGCGTTCTTACAGGCAAGTCCCACCAGTACGATCAAGCCGATCTGAGTGAAGATGTTGTTGTCGCCGCCGGAGATGATCACGCCGGTGATGGCCGACAGCAGGGTCATCGGTACGATCAGGATCACCGCCAGTGGCAGGCTCCAGCTTTCGTATTGTGCGGCGAGCACCAGGAACGCCAACAGTACGCAGAGCGGGAACACGAACAGCGCGGTGTTGCCGGACAGAATCTGCTGGTAGGTCAGGTCGGTCCACTCGTAGGTCATACCGTTCGGAAGTTCATCCTTGAGCAGTTTCTCGATGGCTTTTTCGGCCTGGCCAGAGCTGTAGCCGGGGGCTGCCGCACCGTTGATTTCAGCGGTGATGAAGCCGTTGTAGTGCATCACGCGATCCGGGCCCGAGGTGTCGCTGACCTTGATGAAGGTCGCCAGCGGGATCATTTCGCCCTTGTTGTTACGCACTTTCAGCTGGCCGATCTGGTCGGATTCGAGGCGGAACTGTTGCTCGGCCTGAACGTTGACCTGATAGGTGCGCCCGAAGCGGTTGAAGTCGTTGGCATACAGCGAACCCAGGTAGATCTGCAGGGTGTCGAAGATGTCGCTGACGGCCACGCCGTGGGTCTTGGCTTTCTCGCGGTCGATGGCGGCATCGACCTGCGGCACGTTCACGGTGTAACTGGTGAACAGGCCGGCCAGTTCCGGCACGCTGTGGCTCTTGGTGATGATGTTCATGGTTTCTTTGTACAGCTCGTCGTAGCCCAGGTTGCCCCGGTCTTCGATTTGCAGGCGGAAACCACCAATGGTGCCCAGACCTTGTACCGGCGGAGGCGGGAAGATCGCCATGTACGCTTCTTGAATGTTCGCATATTGACCGTTCAGGGCGCCGGCGATGGCACCGGCGGACATGCTCGGGTCTTTACGTTCGTCGAACGGTTTCAGGGTCACGAACACAATGCCGGCATTCGGGCTGTTGGTGAAGCCGTTGATCGACAGGCCGGGGAACGCTACGGCACTTTCCACGCCTGGTTGTTTCAGGGCCAGGTCGGACATGCGCTTGATCACGTCTTCGGTGCGATCCAGGCTCGCGGCGTCCGGCAGTTGCGCGAAGGCCACCAGGTACTGCTTGTCCTGGCCGGGTACGAAACCGGTCGGCGTGCTGGAGAAACCGAAGAAGGTCAGCACCATCAGGCCAGCGTACAGCAGCAGAGCGATGCCGCTGCCACGGATAACCCGGCGCACGGTGCCGACGTAGCCATGGCTGGCACGGTCGAAGAAACGGTTGAACGGACGGAACAGCCAGCCACCGAAGATCTTGTCGAGCACCTTGGAGAAGCGGTCTTTCGGTGCGTCATGGCTTTTCAGCAACACAGCGGCCAATGCCGGCGACAGGGTCAGCGAGTTGAACGCCGAGATCACGGTCGAGATGGCAATGGTCAGTGCGAACTGCTTATAGAACTGCCCGGTGAGACCGGAGATGAATGCTGCCGGCACAAACACCGCACACAGCACCAGCGCCGTCGCGATGATCGGGCCGGTCACTTCACGCATGGCGCGTTTGGTGGCCTCGACGGGTGTCAGTCCGAGTTCGATGTTCCGCTCGACGTTTTCCACCACCACGATGGCGTCGTCCACCACGATACCGATCGCCAGTACCAGGCCGAACAGTGACAGCGCGTTGAGCGAGAAACCGAACAGGTGCATGACCGCAAACGTACCGATCAACGATACCGGCACCGCCACCAGTGGAATGATCGAGGCGCGCCAGGTCTGCAGGAACAGGATCACCACCAGTACCACGAGGATCAGTGCTTCGAAGAGGGTGTGAACCACCGCCTCGATCGAGCCGCGCACGAAGATCGTCGGGTCATAGACGATGCTGTAGTCCATGCCTTGCGGGAAGCCTTTCTTCAGCTCTTCCATCTTGCCGCGAACTTCGTTCGAGATGTCGATGGCGTTGGAGCCAGGGCGCTGGAAGATCGGGATTGCGACCGCCGGCTGGTTGTTCAGCAACGAACGCAGGGCGTATTGGCTGGAGCCCAGTTCAACGCGAGCTATGTCCTTGAGGCGGGTGATTTCACCATTGTCGCCTGCGCGAATGATGATGTTCTCGAACTCTTCCTCGGAGACCAGACGGCCCTGAGTGTTGACCGACAGCTGGAAGCTTTGGGCATTCGGGGCAGGGGGCGCACCCAATTGACCGGCCGCGACCTGGCGGTTCTGCTCACGGATCGCCGTGACCACATCGGTCGCAGTCAGATTGCGCGAAGCAGTCTTGTTCGGATCGAGCCAGACGCGCAGCGAGTAGTCGCCCATGCCGAACAGTTGCACGTCACCGACACCACCCAGGCGAGCGAGCTCATCCTTGATGTTGAGGATCGCGTAGTTGGACAGGTAAAGCATGTCGTAGCGCTTGTCCGGGGAGGTCAAGTGCACAACCATGGTCAGGTCGGGCGATGCCTTGTCGACGGTGATACCGATGCGCGTCACTTCTTCTGGAAGCTTCGGCTCGGTACGGGTCACCCGGTTTTGCACCTGAACCTGCGCGTTGTCCAGGTCAGTGCCCAGGGCGAAGGTGATGGTCAGGGTGATCTTGCCGTCGGCGGTCGACTGCGAGGACATGTACAGCATGTTCTCGACGCCGGTGATGGCCTGCTCCAGTGGAGCGGCCACGGTTTCACCGATGACTTTAGGGTTGGCGCCCGGGAAGTTGGCACGTACCACCACGGTTGGCGGCACGACTTCCGGGTATTCGCTGATCGGTAGCTGGAACAGCGAGATCGCACCGGCGATCAGGATCAGCAGCGACAGCACCGCTGCGAAGATCGGCCGTGAAATGAAGAATTGGGAAAAATTCATCGGAGTTGTCGTCCCTTAACCGCGTGGGGTCGTAGCAGCCAGCTTCACAACCGAACCGGACGCGCCTTTGGCAGGGGCGACTTTGGGCAGGTTGCTGGCTTCCAGCGCTTGACGTTGTTGAGCCAGGGCGGCAATGGTTTGCTCGCTGGCCATCGGGATTACTTCAGGGGTGACCGGAGAACCCGGACGTACTCGCTGCAGACCCTTGACGATGATCGTGTCGTCCTTGTTCAGGCCAGTACGGACGATGCGCAGGCCTTCGATCTTCGGACCCAGTTCAACAGCGCGGTAGGCGGTCTTGTTGTCCGCATCCATCACCAGCACGAACTTCTTGCCCAGGTCAGTACCGACCGCTTCGTCATTGATCAGCATGGCGTTGTAGGTGCCGCTGCCGACCAGTTTCAAGC
The DNA here is from genome assembly GCF_037626295.1 of Pseudomonas sp. LF-5. Lineage (NCBI taxonomy): Bacteria > Pseudomonadati > Pseudomonadota > Gammaproteobacteria > Pseudomonadales > Pseudomonadaceae > Pseudomonas > Pseudomonas sp. LF-5. The sequence goes on along the minus strand of NZ_JARKMT010000001.1, from coordinate 913,544 downwards.
GTGCGTACAGGCCCGGGGTGTAGGTGCCGTCGCTGTTGTCGAACACCGCACGACCACGGATGGTGCCGGTTTTCGGGTTGACCTGGTTGTCGACGAAGTTCATCTGGCCGAGGTGCGGGTTGCCGTCTTCATTGGACAAGCCCATGTACACCGGGGTGGTAGCGCCGCGTTGACCGTTACGGGCGAGCTGGGTGTATTTGAGGAACACGCGCTCGTCGGCGTCGAAGTAGGCGTAGACCTTGTCGGTGGACACGACACTGGTCAGCGCTGTGGTGTCGGCGGTCACCAGGTTCCCGGCGGTGATCTCGGCACGGCTGACGCGGCCGCTGATTGGCGCGGTTACGCGGGTAAAGCTCAGGTTCAGTTTGGCCAGGTCCAGTTGCGCTTGCAGGGCGCCGACGGCGGCGCGGGCCTCTTGCGCAGCGCTGGTGCGCGAGTCGGCCAGTTCGGCAGAGATGGCGTTGCTGGCACGCAGGCGTTCACCGCGGCCGGCTTCGTTTTCACTGCGGGTGGCGTTGGCGCGGGCCTGGGCGACCAGGGCTTCGAGGCGGCGGACCTCGGCCTGGAATGGACGTGGGTCGATCTGGAACAGCAAATCGCCTTTCTTGACCAGCGCACCTTCGGTGAAGGCGACGTTGTCGATCTGGCCGGAGACCCGTGGACGGATTTCAACGGTTTCCGGCGCCTCGAGGCGCCCGGTGAATTCGTCCCACTCGTTGACCGGTTGTTCCAACACCTTGGCCACGCTGACTTTCGCTGCGGGCATGGTGGCGGCAGTCTCCGGAGTCTTGCCGCAAGCGCTCATCACCAGCACGGCCAACAGGGCCAACGGGAAGCGCAAATGTTTGAGTGACTGTTCCATGGATGCATCCGCCAATGTATTGAAGATGGGCGGATGATGCTCGGCGAGGTGTGATGGCACGAATCGAATGAAGCAAAGGTAACTATCATTCGGAATGATATAAGGCTCGAGCGAGCCCTCTAGCATGCACCTTTCGTTAGGTGGCTATCAATCGGTTTGATGATCATTCTGTGTTGCCTGCTGCGCAACGATGAGCGGCGAGGATTATCCGGCGATTAAAAAACTGTGGCGAGGGAGCCAGCTTCCTCGCCACAAATGCTGTTAAAGCTTCGGTAACTGGCCGATCCGGCCCATCATTTCCGTGACGATCTGCAGATCGAGCTGGAATTGATCGACGGTCTTGAATTCACCGTCGGTGTGGCCGGTGTACTTGACCTCCGGGCGCGCCAGACCGAATTGCACGCCATTTGGCAACTCATGCACCGACGTCGCCCCAGCGGACGTACCGAACTCGTGTTTCATACCGAGGTTTTCCGTCGAGACCGCCAGCAGCGCCTTGACCCATTCGCCCTCAGGGTTGCGATACATCGGTTCGGCAATCGAATAGTCGAAGGCGACGGCTACGTGATTCTTCTTGCTCCACGCTGCCAGTTTGTCGGCGATTTCAGCCTTGAGCTTCTCCGGCGATTTGCCCTTCGGAACGCGCAGGTTGACCGCGAGTTTGAAGGCGTTGTCGTCCATTGCGACGTAAGTCAGCGAAGTGGTCAGCGGCCCCATGAAGGCGTCGGAGAAACCGACGCCCAGTGTGTTGCCGAGGTAATCCAGGCCCCAGTTGTCGGCGGCGTACCGAGCGGCATCGGTGATGTGGTTGTGCTTGAGCGCGACTTTGCCATCAAGGCTGTTGATGAATACCAGCATCCGCGCCACCGGATTCACCCCGGATTCCGGCTCGGAGGAGTGGGCCGACACCCCGGTCACCGTCAGCAAGACATTGTTGCCGTCAACCTTGGCGCTCACCTGGAAATTGCCGCCGTTGCGTTTGGCGAACTCGGTACCGGCCTTTTGCAGGCTGGCGGCCAGTGCGGCCGGTTTATCGCTGACAATCGTGGCGACGGATGCGGAAGGGATCTGGTTAGTCGCCAGACCGCCGGTCATCGAGATGATTTCCGCACCTTTGCCTTCACCTTTGCGCTTGGCGAATTCGGCCATCACCGTGCCGTAGCCTTTCTCGGCAATCACCACCGGGTATCCGCCATCCAGCGCCAGGTTGTAGTTGGGCGTCGGGTTGCGCTCGAAATAGTACGGGATCGCGTCGCCGGTGGTTTCTTCGGTGGTGTCCACCAGCAACTTGAAGTTGCGGGCCAGTGGCAGTTTCTCGTCCTTGATGACCTTCATCGCGTAGAGCGTGACCACGATACCGTTCTTGTCATCCTCGGTGCCGCGACCATACATGCGGTCGCCGATCAGCGTGATCTTGAATGGATCGAGGCGGGTGCCATCCTTGAGCACCCAGTTTTCCGGCGTTACCGGCACCACGTCGGCATGCGCGTGAATGCCGACGACTTCATCGCCAGCGCCGTTGAGCGAGATCTCATACACGCGGTTGTCGATGTTGCGGAAATTCAGATGGAAGGACTCTGCCAGGCTCTTGATCTTCTCGCCGATCTTGATGAATTCCGGGTTCTCGTGCTGGGCAACGCCGTCCTTGCGATAGGTCGGGATCTCCACCAGCTCACGCAGCGTCTCGGTGGCGGCTGCGCTGTATTTCACGCGGGCATAGAGGCCGAGCAGGCGATAGATTTCGTTCTGCTGCTCAGCCGTCAGCGTTTTGTTATCCAGAAAGGCGCCAATGGCCGGGCCAATGGCGGCAGTCCTGGCCAGATCGCTCTTGGCCAGGCTGGTCAGGAACTGGCGGAAATCTGTAGTCGTTTCGGCGCTGTAGGCCTTGAGGATTTCAGCACTTTGCTGCGGAGTAATGTTGGCCTGGGCCGGAGCAGTGAAAGCCGCAAGCCCGGCCAGCATCAAGGTGGTGGCAGCCAGTTGTTTGAAAGGGAAATTCATACGAAGGGCATTCCTTTGCAGGGCAGTAAAGGGAGAGTGTCTCAACGCTGAGACACATACACTTACAAACTAACACCGTGCCAGAGCCTTGCGGGAGCCCTGAAACGGGATCTGTCGCACAGAAATGCAAAAGGGACGCACAAATGAAAAAGCCCAACGCTTCCACGGATTGTTGACCATTATCAACTTCCGGTCTGCAGTCCCGGCGCAAGCTCTGCCCAGTGCCGAGAATGCGGTCGACCTGCCGTTTGATCGAGGTTTCCATGAACATCAAGATCACAGAAAGACAAGCACCCCATGGCTGGGTCGTGCATCTGGATGACTGGGACGTAAACTTCAAGCATCTGGACGCAGCGCAAGACTTCGCAGGCCTGCTCCAGACACGCATCGACGCGCCCCACGTCTGGCCCAACGCCTTCGGTCAGACGTTGCCCGCAGAGCCGGTTGTCACTCAGCGCTTGGGCGAGTGCGTTGAATGATCGCGCTGAGGTGACCGCAGGGCTGCGCTTAAAACCTCTGCCGGGTGCTACAGACCATGAATGAACTCTTCGATCTCTCTGGTGCAGCGGCAGCGCTGGGGATCGGCCTGCTCATCGGTCTTGAGCGTGAGCGGCACAAAGGCACCGGCGCTACACGTGACAGCGCCGGATTGCGCACGTTCGCCATTACCGCGTTGCTGGGATATGTCTCGCTGCAGGTCGGCGCGGCTCTGCTGCTGGGGATTATGGCGACCTGCGTGACCTTGCTGATCACCGTCGCCTATTGGCGCAGCCTGAGCGACGACCCGGGGGTGACCAGCGAAATAGCCTTGCTTACGGTGTTGGTGCTCGGCGCGTTGTGTGGCACCGCACCCGCGCTGGCAATTGCCATTGGCGTGGTCATCGCGGGGTTGCTGGCCTATCGCGACAAGCTGCATCACTTTGCCAACAGCCAGTTGAGCGAAGTCGAGATGCGCGACGGCCTGGTTTTGCTGATCGCGGCGCTGGTAGTGCTGCCATTGGCACCAGACCGTTACATCGGCCCTTACGCGGCGATCAATCTGCGCACGATTTGTACCCTGACGGTTTTGCTGATGCTGGTTGGAGCGATCGGCCATGTCGCCGTGCGCACCTTGGGCACTCGCTATGGTTATGTGGTCAGCGCAATTGCCTCCGGATTCGCCTCCAGTACGGTGACGATTGCCACCATGGGCCAACGGGCAAGCCTTGAACCGGCCAACATCAGGACCCTCGGCGCGGCCGCAATCTTCTCTAATCTTGCCACGGTGATTCAGGCCGGGCTGATCCTCGCTACCGTTGATCCCGCTCTACTGCGCAGCGTGTGGGCGCCGTTGTGTTTCGGCTTGGTCGCCACGGCGTTATACGGCGTCTGCCTGATGTTTCCCGACCCGGGGAGGGGGACGAGCAGCGAGCCGATCAAGTCCGCAGGGGCATTCAATCTCAAACTCGCCTTGGTCGTGACACTGACCATGACCGGCATCACGCTGGTGTCGTCGGCGATGCTCAGCCACTTTGGCCAGGTGGGCGTGATGCTCACGGCGACATTGACCGGCTTCGCCGACGCGCATTCCGCCACGGCCTCGGTTGCCAGCCTGGCCAAGGCCGGGCTGTTGCCTTACGACGCGATCGCTGCGCCTGCGCTGATCGCCGTCAGCAGTAACTCGGTGAGCAAATGCGTAGTGGCCTGGGTCAGCGGCGGCAAACGCTTTGCCGCTTATGTGATTCCCGGCCAGCTATTGCTGACGCTGGCGATGTGGGCAGGCACCTTGTTGCTCTAATTGATCGAAGTGGTCTTTTGCTCGGGTGATGTCCACCGATCCGTGCAGTTGCTGACAAAGATCAATTTGCCAGCGGCCGTAGCGTTCACGCTGAAGGTCTGTTTCCTTCTGGCTGGCCACGTGCCGAGGTATCCCATGTCGCAAACTCAGCGTTTACTGTTGATTGCTCCGCCCGCCATGGAACGCACGCCGGCGTTCGAGCGTGCCGCCGCGCTGGCGCTGGCCATGCAAGTGCCGCTGCACATCGTGGCCTTCGATTATGTGCAGGCGCTGGCAGTGGCCGGGCTGTTTGCTCCTGAGCAAATCCGCCTGGCCCGCGATGGTTATCTGCGCACTCATCGGCAGTGGCTCATAGAACAGGCGTCGTTGCTGGCAAGGCATCACATCACGGTCACCACCGAAGTGGTCTGGGTTCAGGATCCCTTTGCCGAGATCCTGCAGTTCATCAACGAGATGCCGGTGATCTTGATCATCAAGGATGCCCGGCACGAATCCGCGCTGGAGCGGGTGTTCTACACACCGCTGGATTGGCAATTGTTGCGCGATTGCCCCGTGCCGGTGCACCTGGTGACCAGTGACACCCATCCACGCCCGCGCAATGTACTGGCCATCGTCGATGTCTTGCGTAGCGAAGAACAGGATTGCCTGTTCAATGATCAGATCATTGATGCAGCCACCCGGCTGGCTGAGCAATGTGATGCCAGCCTTGAACTGTTGCATGTGTATGACTGGGCGGCGGTTTACGCCACGGACATCGGGTTCGGCGCCTTGCCGTTGGCTACCGGGATCTATGAGGCGCTGGGCAGTGCGCAGCATGAGGCGTTTGCGGCCTTGGCCGAACGTCACGGCGTACCGGATGCGTGCCGGCATTTCATCGAGGGTGCGCCGGTGCCGAGTATCTGCGGGTTCGCCCTCGAGCATCAGGTTGACGTGATTGTCATGGGAACGGTGCAGCACCACGGTTTGAGCAAATTGCTCGGCACCACCGCCGAACAGTTGCTGCATCGAGCACCGTGCAGTGTGTTGGCCATCAAGCCGCAGCAAACCCTACAGTCCTGAAAAGAGATCGCCCCAAGTATTACGGCGATGAATGCCGTGCGCTGTTTATTGTCAGTGGCCATCAACTGGTCGGGCAGAGCGAGCACGCGCATGTGCCTGGTTCGCGGGGCAGGCGGTTGATGAAGTTGTATTCGCGCTGACAGATCCTTTTCTGTGAGAGGGCGCATCAATTGGCGGTCGTCCTTTTCCATGGTGTTCTTCATTGGCAACGGTTTGATGTAAATCAACGTCAGGCAGGGAGGCAGGCGCAGTCTTGAACCTACCGGCCCAAAGCGCCGGTGCCGAGCCGAGGTGTGTAATGGGTCAATATCAACGTCTGTTGCTGGTCGCTGACCAGACGCTGCATCAATCTCCGGCGATGCTGCGTGCTATCGCGCTGGCCAAGGCGAACGGAGCGGCGCTGGATGTGCGGGCCTTCGTCGAGCCGGTACCGTTTACGCACTTATGGGAGGACAAAATCGATGGGGTGGATGCACAGCGCTATCAGCACCGCTATCGTCGCTGGGTAGCCGAGGAGCTCGAGCAACTCAACGCCTATGGACTGAATGTGACGGTGGACGTGATCTTCACCAGCCATCCGCTGCTGGAAATCCTGAAAGCCGTCAAGGCACTGAAGTCCGAACTAGTGATCAAGGATGTGACGCTGGAACCGGCGCTCAAACGCGTCTTCATCACGCCGCTCGATTGTCACTTGCTGCGCGAGTGCCCGGTTCCCTTGCACTTGGTCAATCACATCCGGTACGCATTGCCGCATCGCGTGGTAGCCGCGGTGGATCCGTTTGATCCAGCGACACAAATCAGCGGTTTGAACGACACGATCATCCAGACCGCGAATGCGCTGGCATTGCAATGCGACGTCCCGCTGCACCTGTTGTATGCCTACGACTTGTCAGCGGCGTTCAATGGCGATGCGCCGATGGTCACTGGCGGCTGGAGTGGCGATTTTGCCAGCGAGTTACGCGAATCCCTGCATCTTGCCTTCGTCACGCTGGCAGAGCGGTATGGCGTGCCGCCAGAGCGCCGGCACTTCGTCATGGGCCATCCGGTGCAGGTGATCAGTGAGTTTGTCGAAGAGTATCTGGCCGACGTGGTGGTCATGGGGACGGTGCATCGGGTGGGCGTCGATCGCTTGATCGGCAGCACCACCGAACGCGCCTTGTATTCGGTGCCAGGGAGCATTCTGGCAGTCAGGCACGTGGTCACGGTGTGAGCACAATCGCCCCGTTGAATTGCCCCGCTCGTAAAAATGCCAAGGCCTGGTTGGCGTCTTCCAAAGCAAACCGGGTGACGTCACAGTGCACGGGCGTGTGTTGAAGCTCCTGGAAAAACGCAATACCGTCTTCGCGGGTCAGGTTGGCCACCGAGCGGACACTGCGCTCACCCCATAACAAACGATACGGGAACGTCGGGATGTCGCTCATGTGAATCCCGGCACACACCACGCAGCCGCCCTTGTCCGTCACCGCCAGCGCCGCCGGCACCAGTGCGCCCACCGGCGCAAAGATCAGGCTGGCATCGAGCAGGTGTGGTGGCGGCTGATCGGATGGTCCGGCCCATTCTGCGCCCAGGGAGCGGGCATAGGCTTGTCCGATGTCGTCCTCGGGACGGGTAAACGCGTAGACCTTCTGGCCGCGTCCGAGCGCCACCTGAATCGCCAGGTGTGCCGCAGCGCCGAACCCGTAAAGTCCCAGATGCTTCGCGCCACGAGCCATTTGCAGCGCACGAAAGCCGATCAGTCCGGCACACAGCAGGGGCGCAGCTTGCTGGTCTGAAAGCGTCTCGGGAAGGGCAAAGCAGAAGCGCGGATCGGCAACCGTGTATTCCGCGTAGCCGCCGTCCAGCTGACAACCGGTGAACCGCGCCTGATCGCACAGGTTCTCCCGACCCGAACGACAGAACCCGCACTCGCCGCATGTCCAGCCCAGCCAGGGCACGCCGACCCGTCGGCCGATCCAGTCAGGCCTTACATCCTGGCCCACCGCCGTGACCTCACCGACTATTTCGTGGCCCGGCACCCGTGGGAATACGGCTTGCGGTAACTCACCGTCGAGCAAATGCAGGTCGGTGCGACAGACGCCGCAGGCCAGCACTTTGAGCAGGATCTGATCGGAGGCGGGTATCGGGACAGGGCGCTCTTCGCATTGCAAGGGTTGGCCGGGGGCGTGCAGCACCATGGCGCGCATGATCAACCTCCGTTGCAGACGGGGTCAGTGAGTCTGGCGATTACAGCCGGACACCATCTGCTTGAGGCCGTCCAGGTTTTGGATTTTTACGTTGCGCCCGGCGATCTCCACCAGCCCCTGGTCGCGCAAGTGGGCGATGCCACGACAGATCGTCTCCAGACGCAGCCCAAGGTAGGAGCCGATTTCTTCGCGGCGCATTTTCAGCACGAACTCTTTGGAGGAATAGCCACGAGAGCTCAGGCGTTGCGAGAGGTTGAGCAGGAATGCCGCCAGACGCTCATCGGAGTTCATGTTACCCATCAGCATCAACATGCTGTGGTCGCGGACGATTTCCCGGCTCAGCAGTTTATTGAGGTTGTGTTGCAGGGAAGGGAGGCTCTGCGCCAGTTTTTCCAGCTGCGCGAAGTGTATCGGGCAGACTTCGCTGTCTTCCAGGGCGTATGCAGTGCATGCATGCTCATCGGCACTGATGGCGTCCAGACCGAGCATTTCGCCAGGGATGTGAAAACCGGTCACTTGCTCGCGGCCATCGACGGACAACACGCTGGTCTTGAAGGAGCCTACGCGCACGGCGTACAGCGAGCGCAACGGGTCCCCGGCACGGTACAGGGCGGCGCCTTTCCTGACCTTTAAACGCTGGACAATCAGGGTGTCGAGCCGCTCGACCTCCGCCCCGTCCAGGCCGATCGGCAGACACAACTCAAGTACGCTGCAGTTGGAGCACGCTGCCTTGAGACATAACGCCGACGGGGGAGATGTTTCGTGCATGAGGAAGACGCCACGAGGGGGTGTGGTAAGCATAGGTCTCTTTGCTTCGCACGTGCTTTTCATTTGGCCTTCCACCGTGATTACGGACGAACGGGGCCACCCGGTTTCAGGGGGGGCGTTGGCAACTTCGTCTCTATTGAGCTTGAGGACTGGTCGCAAGGTTTGATGTAGATCAGGTCTTGTGCGTATTGAACGGCTATTTGCTCTTCCAGTATTTTTGCATTTCGAGGAACAGGAATGACGCGGTCCAGGTGATCAGCACCAGTCCCGTCAAGGCCTCCAGGCCAGTGAGATACTTGAGATTGCCGACCGGGGAGATGTCACCGAAACCAATGGTGGTGTAGGTAGTGAAGGAGAAATACACGCAATCCATGTAAGAACCGTCGAAACTGCCCGTCAGGCGCCCCCATTCACCGGAGCGCGACATCAGAAAGTAAACCACGGCGAAGCACCAGACCTCGATGGCATGGGCCAGCAGCCCGCCAAACACCCCGGCAACGATGCGAAAACGGCTCCAGTTTTTCAATTTCGGCAGCCAGTCGTTCAGGCGTAACAAACACTCGTAATGAATCAACACGGCAGCGATTACCACCAGGGTGTTGATCAAAGTGACGACCAGCATCGTGACTCTCCAGCATCAAGTGGTAATCGAAGCGGGGGTGGTCGGAGAATTGAATTCACGCCAGCACAAATGATCTTCGACTCTCGTCACGCCTCGCACTGACCAAGCCGCTGGTTCAACGTTCTGGCGCTCACGCCACAGGTGGCCCCGGCCTTCGAGCGTGACCACGTTCTCCACACTGACTCCGATGTCGGCGGCGTTGATGTCTGGCTGAATCCGAGCTCTTCCAAAATGCTTTTGCGCAGATTCAAATCGCTCATGACGGCGTTCTCTCTTCTGAAAGGTTGTTCATGTTCGGCGAATGCCGGTCAGTCTTTTTCTACGCCTGAGCGGCGGAGCTTCATTGAGATAGATCAACAACGCCCGTTTGCACGGCCATCCACCGATGCCGTCATTAGTTGACAAAAATCAGAGTCGGTAGCGGACATCGCCAGATACTCAGACCATCGACTTAGCAATGTCGCAATCAATCAAGGGGAAACCATGAACATGCGCTTGTCCATCATCGTGCTGAGTATCCTGTTGGCTACAACCACCGGATGCAGTAACCGCCATGCTCAGGAAATCGATGCACGACTTGAGTCTGCCGAAGACAATGCGGCAACGGCACGTTTGCGGGCCGATGAAGCGATATTGAAGGCTGAACAGGCACAGCGTACAGCCGATGACGCCAATGAGCGCGCCAAGCGGATGGCTGAAAAGGCAGCGCGTAAATAGTTGGCGATTGCATCAAACCGGACACGGACGTCGGGCTGGCAACCAGGCCGGCATAGCACTGCCAGCAGAGGTACGTGATGTTCAAACTGAAGCGGATTCTGTTGATTGCCCCCACCGAGATGACCCGCACCCCGGCGTTTGATCGAGCCCAGGCATTGGCCCAGGCCAGCGGAGCGTTGTTGCACATTGTTGCGTTCGATTACGTCCAGGCTCTGGCGGTAGCCGGTTTGTTCGACCACAAAGCCATGGCGCAGGCGCGCGAGGGTTACTTGCAGGTGCATCGGCAGTGGCTGGAACAGCAAGCCCGGTTTGAGCGCGGCAGCGGCGTGCAAGTGACGACCGAAGTGGTTTGGGCAAAGTCGACACCGGCGCATGTGCTTGAGTACGTCAATGACTTCCACGCCGATCTGGTGATCAAGGATGCCCACCATGTCCCGGCGCTTGATCGGGCGTTTCATCAACCACTGGACTGGTTGTTGCTGCGAGATTGCCCCGCCTGTTTGCACCTGGTGACCGACGCCGTAAACCCGAAACCGTTGAAGATCCTGGCGGCGGTGGACCTGTCCCATCTCGAGGACCTGACTCAAGGCCTGAACGACCGCATTCTCGGTCTGGCCTCGAGATTGGCCAGAGCCTGCGGTGCCTCGCTGCACCTATTGAACGTGAGTAACTGGTCGGTGGTGGGCGATGCCGCAATGAGTGTGCCGAACCTGAGTCTGGATCACAGTTTGCGCGAGGCGATCAACGACACTCAGGAAGAAGCCTTCGAAGCGCTGGCCGAGCGTTATGGTCTTGATGAAAGTCACCGACATCTGCTGACCGGTGTCCCGTATCGGGTGATCGAGTTATTCGCCCGGAAAAATGCATTCGACCTGGTGGTGCTGGGCACGTCTTACCATCACGGGCTCGACGGCTTTATTGGCGGCACGGCGGAAAGCCTGGTCAACCGAGCGCCTTGCAGCTTGATGATGGTCAAGCCGGTGTGACCGTGCTGGCATCCGCCGTTGATAAAAATCAACTGGCCCGAGCCCCAAAAGAGTGATCACTGGCGCGCCGTCCGTGCGGATTGACGGGCAAGACGTACCGATTCGCGCCGATGCGGATCAAATCATCGCGATCGAGTCGAACTCGGTCCCGGAACGGCTCAGTGACCGGTCCCTCCGTGGGAGTACTGCCATTCCTGCCAGGCCTGACGGTACACTTCGTCGGCACGTTTTCTGGCTTCTGAGAACTTGTGCATGGTCTGCGTGGAAAACGGTTCCTCAAGTACGGCATAGGCCTGATCGTTGAGTCGATCGGCTTCTTCAAACAGTGCGCAACTGTGGCTGATTGCGTTCGTGCCAGTGACACTCGATTTGATTGAGTCATTGGTGACCATGGTCGTTAGCCTTCACAAAGCAAAAAACACGAATGATGGTTGGCGGATGGATCGCGTCGCCGGTCTGCATGCGTCCCACTGATTTACCGATGAGTCGGGCATGTCGGGATGCTCCTCACATGAGATAAAAAAGGCTCGACACAGGGTGCAATGCACAAGGCTATTTCGATCTGATTTGCGGCTCTGCGGATTGACCCAGATCAATTCGGCGTAGCAATCCGTGACCGTTCAGACGAATACCGGGCGCTCATGCTTTTTCAGGGTCGTGAAGAGTCTCAGACGGTCTGCGTTTGATTTTTATCAACGTCTGCCCCCGCCAGCAGCGCACTGTACATTGACCTTGGTGCCAGATTCGGGGCCGGCTCGGTTCGCTTGGGTCACAGGGCGCGTGTTTCACCTGTCTGGAGGCAGATCATGAGCCAATATCAACGCTTGTTGCTGATCATCAACCCGGCCCTGCGCCATTCGACGGTCATCAACCACGCAGCCGCCCTGGCCATGGCCAGTGGCGCGACGCTGCATATCGCCGCGCTCGTCAAGTCGCTGGATGTCCTCTCGCTGCTGGAAGAGGGGGATCGGGAGCAGGCGCGCGCGCAGTACTTGCAGGACCATCGTGACTGGCTTGAGGGTCAGGCGATCGTGATGCGCGGCAATGGTCTTGAGGTGACGAGCGGAGTTGCATGGTCTGAAGACATGCAACAAGAAATTCTCGACTTCGTCAGCGAAATGCAACCCGACCTGTTGATCAAGCAAGTGCAGCATGAATCGCTACTCAGGCGGGCGTTCTTTACGCCGCTGGACTGGGGACTGCTTCGTCACTGTCCAGTGCCGGTTTATCTAGTGGGTGGTGCGGGTCATGCCTTGCCGCGCAAGATCGTGGCGGCAGTCGATGCAGCCAGCACCGAGGCCGAAAACGACAGGCTGAATGATCGCATCATCGAGCAGGCCACGGCGCTCGCCATCCAGTGCAATGCCGAATTGCACCTGCTGTACGCCTATGACGTTTCCCAGGAGTACCTGGAGGAACTGGGCGATGGCTTGAGAGTTTCGGCGCTGACCAAAGCCCTGCGCAAGGAACTGGAGGCGTCTTACATCGCATGGGCCAATCGCTATGGTGTGCCCGCCGAGTGTCGTCATTTCGTAGTGGGACATCCGGTGGCGGCGCTCAGCGAGTTCGCCGAGGAGCAGCAGGTGGATGTGATCGTCATGGGCCGGGTGCAATACCATGGGCTGGACAAACTGCTGGGCAGTACTACCGAACACATTCTGTATCAGGTGCCTTGCAGCGTACTGGCGGTGTAGCGCGATCATTCTCACAGGACCGCTGTTGGAGGCAAGCAAACACGAATATCGAAAAGGCTATTTCCGGTCGGCACTCGACACGCGATCGACGATAGCGTCATCCTGCGCCTGATCAATGCCGCCACCTATGCACCCAGCGCAATGAATCAGCAACCGTGGACATTTCCAGGCCCTGCTCGATCCCTTGACCTAGCCTTGTTGGAGGATATTTCACGCGCAGCCAAGGCCAGCATTTTACTGTCGATGTCAGCACCAGCCATGACTGGTTAATGGCCGGGCATCGGTCTGGTATCACTAAGTGTTTGCCCGATCCTGCCACCATCAACACTTTGTGGGGTCCTGGCCTTTGTAATGGTGCTGCTGATTGCGGGATTCTCCAGTTACCCGGGGATTCGAAAGATCCAGCGAGTCGGGCCTTTCGATATTTTTCGGAGGAACAGCACACGCTGTTTCGAGGCGACAAAAAGCCCCTTGCCGATTCTTCGGCAAAGGGGCAGGGCAGCCGGGGACTTATTCGCCTTTGATCGGCACGACTTTGTCCGCTTTCATGGCTTCAGGCTTTTTCGGCAGCGAGATGCTCAGCACGCCTTTGCTGAACCTCGCGTCGATTTTCTCGGCGTCGACGCCTTTGGGCAAGGTAAAGACCCGCTCGAAGGCACCATAGTGGCGCTCGCTGAGGTGGTAGCCCTTCCTTTTTTCTTCCTTGTCTTCTTTCTTTTCCCCTTTAATGATCAGGCTGCCATTCGACAGTTTGATCTCGATATTCTTCTGATCCATGCCGGGTAATTCGGCGCTGATTTCGAAGCTTTTATCTTTCTCGGTGATGTCCACGGCCGGCATGCCATGGCCGATGAGCTCACGACGCCAGAACGGTTCGGCGTCGAACAGACTACGACCAAAGGGCGACAGACCCGAACCACGGTTGAAGTCTTCGAACAGATGATCGACCTGCTGGCGTAATTTTTCCAAGGGACGCCAGAGGTCTGCAGCCAGCGGATGCTGGCTGGTACTGGTCTCGGTCTTTACAGGCATTTTCTTTACGGAGTCGCTCATTTCTTCATGCTCCTCTTAGATGGACGGCAGTCGGCAGACCTCCCTGTTCGCTCCCTGCCAGGACGAAACACATAGGCGAAACAGCGATTTACAGGGTCAGCGCCCCCGACCACAGCATCCAGCCGGCGTAAGCGGCTGCCGCCCAGATGATGAGCAGCAGGCCGATTTCGGGTGCGCTGAACGATCGCCCCTCACGCGCCTTGCGGGTTCCCAGGTAAATCAGCGAACCGGGTGCGTAGAGCAGCGCACTGAGCAACAGATATTTGGGGCCTGCGGCGTACAACAGCCATACGCAATAGAACGTGGCAACCAGAGAGACGACGATGTCGCGCAGTTGCAGTCCACGGTGGCCGGCGTAAGTCTGGCCTTGCCACGCCACTTTCAAGGCGTACACGCCGCTGAACAGGTAAGGCAGCAGAATCATCGACGTCGCCAGTGAGATCAGCGCCAGGTAACTGGCACTCGAATAAAGCGTCAGCAACAGAAACAATTGAATGCAACCGTTGGTGAGCCACAACGCGTTGGCGGGGACGCCACGCGTGTTTTCCTCACTCAGCGACAGGGGCATGACCTTTTCTCTGGCCGGTGTGAAGATCGATTCTGCAGCCAGTAAAGTCCATGCAAGGAGGGCGCCGCCCACCGAGATGATCAAGCCGATGCTGATCAACACCGCACCCCATGGGCCGACCGCTGCGAGAAGGACGCCTGCCATCGAAGGGTTCTTCAGGGCGGCCAGCTCTGGCTGTCTGAGTATGCCCAGCGACAGTAAGGACACCGCAATCAACAGCAATAAGGTGATGACAAAGCCAATGACTGTGGCACGTCCGACATCGGCGCGTTTTGCGGCTCGAGCGGAGAACACGCTGGCACCCTCAATGCCGATGAACACCCAGACGGTAACCAGCATGGTGCTTTTGACTTGATCCAGAGTGCTGCCCAATGCTGGCGAGCCCCAGAAGTCAATGTTGAAGGTTTGGCGCTGGAACGCCGCGACTACCAGACCGATAAACAGCAACAACGGAACAATCTTGGCCATTGTCGTCAGCGCATTGGCTCGCGCAGCCGTACGCATGCCCCTCAGAATCATCCAGTGCAGCAACCACAACACCACGGACGCCCCGGCAATCGCAGCCTTGTTATTGCCCTCACCAAACAGCGGGAAAAAATAACTCAGCGCAGCAAACAGAATGACGAGGTAACTGACATTGCCAATCCACGCGCTGATCCAGTAGCCCCAGGCTGAGTTGAAGCCAAGAAAGTCACCCCCCAATGCTCGGGCATAGGCAAACACGCCATTGTCCAGGGCAGGCTGGCGGTTGGACAGGTTCTGATAGACCAGCGCCAGCGATAACATGCCGACCCCGGTGATCAACCAGCCTATCAGTATCGCCCCGGCGCCCGCGCTGGCGGCCATGTTCTGGGGCAGGCTGAAAATACCGCTGCCGATCATCGAACCCACCACAAGGGCGATCAGCAGGCTGAGCGACAAGCGTCTGGGCTCGACTTTACGGAGGCTGACATTCAGAGGTTGCGGCTTGGCGGGCGGAACGATGGGTTGAATGTCTTGCAGTTGAATAGCCATGACTCGCCTCCACGAAGACAAAGTTGTTTGCATCGGCCGCGGACGTTGAACTTCAATCTCGGCGAGAAGGGCGTTTCAGTGCTTGATAAATGTCAATTCAGAGGAGAACAGCGTTCACAGAAATTGGCGGCCGTCTTCCGGTTGGCCGACGGTTCACCGCGTCCCGCTCACTTCGAGGGAGCGGGTGTAAGACTCATGGATAACTCAGTGGCCCGCTGGAAGCGTTTCCGAGGTACAGGGCCTTGCATCAAAGACTATCCGGATCGCCAAAGAACATTTTGACTGGGCTCTAAAACGGTAGCTTCAGGTCAAAAAAAGTGCGTTGTGCCCCAATTTTTGCCCCCAGTCGCATGCGATGCACGAGCAATTGCGAGCGCGCACCCTGGCAGTGATCCTGCGTGGGACTTGATGGCTTTCGGTGGCGCAGCCCTTTTGAAACTGGCTGGTTCGCCCGCCTTGCAAATGCTCACTGGCTGCCAATCTGCCGGTATCTACTGATGTATCCAGGACAAGAAACGCATCCAGGAACCGGGTGTACCTGACGCACACAGCGGATCTTCTCTGAACCTGCGGCAATTACCAATCATGCCCACGTTGGAACTGGGAACGATGGAACCCTTGTGGCGAGAGGCCCCCGTCGGCTTTGATCGCCCCCGGCAACGTGATTTTCCGGCATGTATCGGGACTCAAATATTTTCCGAAATTTCATTGACGCCATTGTTTTGTCTCTTTAGCATCGTGATGTCATTTTGATGTTACCGCTTGTTTCGAGGGGTCGGCCGAGGTTTTCACTTGCCGACTGTATCCGGCCGGGTGGCTGCCCGTCGTACACGATCTCCTTGCAGTTGAGCGTCTTCTCACCCTGCGTTTCATCTGATTCGAGATTCCTGACATGGACGTCCGCCAGTCCGCGCTTCTTGCGCGCCAGCCTTCCGCTGCCCTGAAAAACCGTGAGCACTTCCTCGGACTTCCCAAGCGCGGCTTGGCGTTTCTACTGGCGAACGTCATGTTCTGGCAGCCGCTATGGGCGCAGGCGGACGGTATTGTGGTCAGCGCGCCGGGGACGACGCTCGGTCAGGCAGGCAATGGCGTGCCCATCGTCAACATCGCCCGGCCCAACGGCAGCGGCCTGTCCCACAACCAATTCCAGGATTACAACGTCGGCAGCAACGGCGTGATCCTCAACAACGCCACCGCCCGCACCCAGTCCACGCAACTGGGCGGGATCATCCTCGGTAACCCGAACTTCAACGGCACGGCCGCCACGACCATCCTCAACGAAGTCAACGGCGGTAACCCCAGCCAGTTACGCGGCTACACCGAAGTGGCGGGGCAGTCGGCCCATGTGATCGTCGCTAACCCTTATGGCATCAGTTGCAGCGGCTGCGGTTTTATCAACACACCCCAGGCGACCCTGACCACCGGCAAGGCGGTGATTACCAACGGCCAGGTGTCGGGTTATCAGGTCGACCAGGGCAGCGTTTCCATCGAAGGTGCCGGGCTTAACGCCAACAATATCGACCGCTTCGAAATCATCACCCGCTCGGTCAGGCTCAATGCCGAGATCCAGGCGAAGAACCTGGCGATCATCGCCGGCGCCAACGATGTCGATGCCCAGACGTTGAAAGCAACGGCACGCACCGCCAATCCCGCCACTGCCCCGCAACTGGCGATCGATTCCTCGGCCCTCGGCGGCATGTACGCCGGCGCCATCAAACTGGTGGGTACCGAAGCCGGTGTCGGGGTAAAACTCGACGGCAAAATGGTCGCCAGCGGTGGCGATATCCAGCTCGACGCCAACGGGCACCTGAGCATGGTCGGCACGGCGGCGACCGGCGCGGTCAACGTCAAGGCCCAGAGCCTGGAGACCAAAGGCCCGGTCTACGCCGGTACCACCCTGGACATGAAAACCCAGGGCGACCTGACCAGCCAGAACAACCTCGTCGCCAAGGACCGCATCACCCTCGCCAGCGGCGGCCAGTTGACCAACAACGGAATCATCGAAGCGGGGGTTAATCTCGATAACACCCGCAACACCGACGCCGATATCAGCATCAGCGCGCAGCGCCTCAACAACCTCGGCAAGAACATCATTGCCAGCCGTGACCTCGACATCACCACCACCCAGACCCTGAACAACCAGGGCGGCACCCTCAGCGGGCAGCGGCAGACCACCGTCACCGCCGGCACCCTCGACAACCAGAACAAGGGCCGGGTGCTCAGCGTCGATCGTCTGACCTTGACCACCGACAAGGCCGTGAACGGCCAGGACGGTCTGATCTCCAGCAACGGCGACCTGGTGGTCAACGTCGGCGCGCTCGGCAATCGCGGCGGGGAAATTTCCAGCCTGGCCGATGTCACCCTGAATGTCGCCAGCCTCGACAATACCTCCGGCCTGATCGCGGCTGACAAGGGGCTCAGTCTCAAGGCCAGCGGTGCGATCAATAACCGTGATGGCACCTTGTCGAGTTCAACCCTGGCCACCCTGAAGGCCGTCAGCCTGGACAATACTCGGGGGCAGATCACCGGCGATCTGGGCTTAAGCATCGACCTCAGCGACGCCTTGGATAACCATGGTGGGATCCTGGGTTCCGGCAAGGCCTTGACCCTGGCCGCCGCCAGCCTCGACAACCGCGCGGCGGGCACAGTGCTTGCGGCGGACGGCAAGCTGAGCGCCACCCTCAACGGCGCATTCGATAACCGCGAACAGGGCAAGCTGCGCGCCACGGGCAGCATCGAACTGAACGCCAGCAGCCTGGACAACCGCGGCGGCAGCCTGGCGGGCAAGGATCACCTGACCTTGCGCGGCGGTTCGGCGGACAATCGTAGCGGCCTGATCCAGGCCGACAAGGACCTCAAGCTGCTGGTCGATCAGTTGGACAACCGCGACAAGGGCAATCTTGTCGCCAAGGCGGCCATCGGCTTCGAAGGCACCCGCCTGGACAACAGCGGCGGTCTGCTCAGCGCAGTCGGACCGATCAGTCTCAAGGCCAAGGAGGTCGCCAACACCTTAGGCCGTATTGCCAGCCAGGGCGACCTCGAAGCCAGCATCGACAGTCTGAGCCAGCAGGGTGGGGCGCTGGTGGCCCAGGGTTCTCTGCTGCTGACCGGCAAGAGTCTCGACAACCGTAATGGCGGTACGGTCGCCAGCACCCAGGGCCTGACCGTCAATGTGGGGCAGATCGACAACCGTGCCGGCGAGATGTCCAGCACCCGCAGCAGCGTCAGTGTCAGCGGACAGCGCCTGGATAACAGCGATGGCGGCAAGCTGCTGACTGAGACCGACCTCGGCGTTGTCGTGGCGCAAGTGATCAACCAGAACAAGGGCCACCTGTTCGCCAGGGGCAGTGTCAATCTGAACGGCACGACCCTGGATAACAGCGGCGGGAACATCTCCGCCCTCCAGGGCCTGGATATCCGCCTCGATGGCGCGCTGCTCAACAACACCGGCTTGCTCAGCAGCGAAGGCGCCCTGGGTCTCAAGGTCGGCAGCCTGGACAACACGGCCGGCAAGCTCGGCAGTGCCGCCGACCTGTCGATCGACAGCCTGGGGGCGTTGCTCAATCAGGGCGGTTCGATCCTCACGGACCAGGGCCTGGTACTCGCCAGCAGCAGCCTCGACAACAGCCGCAAAGGCCTGATCAGCGGCAAGGGTGCCACCCGCGTCACCACCGGCACCCTCGACAACAGCCAGGGAGGCCGGCTGACCAGCGACGACCGCCTGGACCTGACGGCGACCCAGGTCAGCAATGGTGCTTCCGGCCGTATTGCCAGTGCCAAGGACCTGACCGCCAGCGTCACCGGCCTCGACCAGCAGGGCGGCGAACTGTTCAGCAAGACCCAACTGAGCCTGGACCTGCACAACGGCCGCCTGGACAACAGCGGCGGCCTGATCAACGGCCCGCTGCTGGTGCTGAAGAACCTCGACGAGGTGGTCAACCGGGGCGGTGAAATCTCCAGTGCCCAAGTCTTTGCCCTGGCCGCGAAAAGCCTCGACAACAGCAACGGCAAGCTGCTGAGCAACCAGGGCCTGACCCTGCGTATCGATCAGGCGCTGAGCAACATCAAGGGCCTGGTGGCCGCGGCTTCTCTCGACAGTCGTAGCGCCAGCCTGGACAACAGCCAGGGCCTGATCAGCAGCGGGGGGGCTGTCGACCTGGGTGTGAGCGGGGCGTTTATCAACCAGGGCGGTACCCTGGTGGGCGACGGCGCGATCCTGTTGACGGCCAACAGCCTGGATAACAGCAACGGTGCCGTCTCCGGCAAGGCCGATGTCACGGCGAACATTGCCGCCCTGGACAACCGCAACGGCAAGCTGATCGCCAGCGACGCGCTGATCCTGAGCGGTGCCTCCGTGGATAACCGTCAGAACGGTCTGGTAGGGGCGACAAAAGCGCTGACACTCGATGTCGACGCTATCGACAACCGCGGCGGTGAACTCTCCAGCAGTGCCGATATTCGCCTGATCGGCAAGCGCCTGGACAATAGCGACAGCGGCAAGCTCCTTGCCGATACGACGCTGACACTCGAAATGGCTGAGGTACTCAACCGCAACCTGGGACTGCTCAAGGGCAAGACCGGCGTCACGCTGGACGGCCAGACCCTCGACAATGCCGGCGGCCAACTACTCAGCGACCAGGATGCACGACTCACCCTCGGCGCTGACCTCGACAACAGCGGTGGCCTGATCAGCAGCGAAGGCCGGCTGGACGTCAGCAGCGCCGGGCTGGCCAACACTGCCGGCAGCCTGTCGAGTGCCGGGGCTCTCAAGGTCAAGGCCAACGGTGCATTGGGCAATCAGGGCGGACGTCTGGTCAGTGACAGCAGCATCAACCTGAGCAGTACCAGTCTTGACAACACCCAGCTGGGAGTGATTAGCGGTAAAGGTGCGGTCACTGTCAGTACCGGCGCCTATGACAATCGCACCGGCAGCCTGAGCAGCAGCGACAGCCTCACCTTGACGGCAGGGCAGGTCAGCAACCAGAACGGCCGCATCGGCAGCGACAAGGCCCTGGTCGCCAGCGTCACCGGCCTGGACCAGCAGGACGGCAAGCTCTTCAGCAACACGGCACTGACCCTGGACCTGAACAACGGCCAGTTGAACAACCAGAACGGTCTGATCAACGCGCCGTCACTGGTGCTCGACAACCTCAAGGGCGTGAACAACCAGGGCGGTGAAATCTCCAGTGCCCAAGCCTTCGCACTGACCGCCGACAGCCTGGACAACAGCAATGGCAAACTGCTGAGCAACCAGGCCGTGACCCTGCGGATCAACCAGGCGCTGGCCAACCTCAAGGGCCAGATCGCCGCCGCTGCGCTCGATATCCGCGCCGCCAGCCTCGACAACAGTGGCGGTACCGTCACCAGCCGTGGCGACCTCGACCTGACCACCAGTGGTCAACTGAGCAATCGCAGCCAGGGTCTGATCAACGCCGCTCAAGCCTTGAAACTCAGCAGCGCCGACCTCGACAACCAGGGCGGCGCCTTGCTCGGTGCCGGCGCCGTGACCCTCAACGCCATGGCCCTGAGCAACAGTGGCAGGGGCCTGATCAACAGCCAGGGCGGTCTGACGATCAACGCCAGCAGCCTGGACTCCGGCAATGGCGGTGAAGTCTCGGCCAAGGGCGATATCGACCTGACCCTCGGCGCCCTGGCCCAGAACGGTGGTCGCTTGCTCGGCGGCCAGGCCATCCGCCTCGACCTGGCGGGTGGTGATCTCGACAACCGCAACGGCCTGCTCAACGCCAAGGGCACCCTGACCCTCAATCGTCTGCGCGACCTGAACAACCAGGGTGGCGAGCTTTCCAGCAACCAGAGCTTCAACCTCGTCGGACGGACGCTGGACAACAGCGGTGGCAAGCTGATCAGCAACAACCAGTTGGGCGTGACCGGCAACAGCCTGCTCAACCAGGGCGGCCTGATTTCCGGCTGGCAGGGACTGGCCGTCAACGGCGCGAGCCTGGACAACCGCAACAGCGGCACCTTGTCCAGCCGCAACGGCAACCTTGGTGTCAACGTCAGCGGCGCATTGCTCAACAGCAATGCCGGTGCGCTGGTCAGCCAGCAGGCCTTGACCGTCAACGCCGCCAGCCTCGACAACAGCGCCGGCATTCTATCCAGTGGCGGCGCCCAGCAGCTGACAGTCAGCGGCCTGTTGAACAACGCCCTGGGCGGCTCCATCGACAGCGGTGCGGCCCTGACCCTGCAAGCCATGGCCCTGAACAACAGCGGCACCATCAGCGCGCAGCAGAGCATCGGTTTCACCGGCACCAACCTGGATAACAGCAACGGCGCCCTGGCCGGCAAGGGCGCGGTCAGCCTCGATCTGCTCGGTGCCCTGACCAACACCAACGGCAAGCTCGCCAGCGCCGGGCCGCTGGTGATCAGCCGCAGCAGCCAGATCGGCAACCAGGGCGGCCAACTGGTCAGCCAGGGCTTGCTGAGCCTGATCACCGGCAGTCTGGACAACCGCAATCGCGGTACCGTCGCGGCCAATGACAACCTCGTCATCAGCAGCACTGGCGCGGTACAGAACAACAGCGACGGCCTGATCTACAGCCAGAACGGCGACGTCCGCGTCGACGCCACGAGCCTCGCCAACGGCAAGGGTTCCTTGCAAGGGCAGGGTGCACTGAACCTGACGGTCAGCGGCGATATCGACAACCAGAGCGGCAGGCTGATTGCCCAGAATGGCGACCTGACCGTCAGCGCGGCCAACCTCGACAACCGTGGCGGCATCCTGGCCAGCGTCAAGGGCGCCCTCGAAGCCCGTATCGTCGGCGTGCTGAAAAACGGCTATGACCTGGGCAACAACCGCCAGGGCGGCATCGTCCAGGCCCAGCGCCTGAACCTCGGCGCCCTGGGTGGTATCGATAACTATGGCGGGCGGATCGCGGCGCAGAGCAGCGATGCCTTGGTCACCACCGCCGACTTCGATAACCGCAATGGCGGTCTTTACGCCAAGGGCCTGGTGCAGGTCAGTGGCAACAGCTTCGACAACAGTGGCGACAACGGCGGGCAGATCGCCGGCCAGCGCATCGACCTCAGCCTCAACGGCGCGCTGAACAATCGCCTGGGTGTCATTGAAAGCGACAGCACCCTGCGCGTACGTGCAGCCAGCCTCGACAACCAGACCGGCCAGATCCGTGCACTGGGCACCAGCGGCAAGACCGACTTCCAGATCGGCGGCCTGTTCGACAACCGCAACGGCAAGCTGGAAACCGCCAACAGCGACCTCACCCTCAATGCCGGCGGCTTCCAGAACCTAGGCGGCAGCCTGCTGCATGTGGGCAACGGCACCTTTGATATCAGCACCGCCAATATCACCAATGCCGGCGGCAGCCTGGTGACCCGTGGCGGCCTGACGCTCACGGCGGACAGTTGGACCAACAGCAGCGTAATCCAGGCCGGGCGCCTGACGGTGAACGTCAACACTCTCAACCAGACGGCGGGTGGACAACTGCTAGCCTCCGACAGCCTGACCGGCAACGGCGGCAATTGGAACAACGATGGGCTGATCGCCAGCGATGGGACTGCGAACCTGAACCTGAGTGGCAGCTACAACGGCCATGGACGTTATACCAGCCTGAATACGCTGGGCCTGACAGCCGCCTCGTTCAACCTGGGCAGCACAGGCAGCATCGCCGGAGGGGCCGATACTCTGATCAACGTCGGTGGGCAGGCGAATAACTACGGCCGAATCACTTCGGCTGCCGGGATGAGGGTGAACGCCGGGTCGATCAACAACTACGGAACCTTGGGCAGCAACGCCAACCTGCTGCTGAATACCCCTGGCTTACTGAACGAAAATGGCCTGATCTTCAGCGGCGGCGACACAAAGTTACAGGTCAACGGTTTCACTAACCATACGGCACAACTCTACAGTCTGGGTACCGTCAGTATCGAAGGCTATGGGGGGCAGGCTCAGTCGGCTCAAGTCACCAATATCTCCGGGTCGTTGGAGAGTATTGGTAGATTCAGCATAAATGCCGCCAGCTTCGAAAACCGCACAGAAGGTTTTAGCCTGGGGCGCAAACTGGTTTCAGCGCTTATCGCCATCAAATGTCTGGACTGTTCGGGGGGGGACTATGATCTCAGCATCGCCGTTCGTGAGACTTACGAAGGACAGGACAACGACACCAGTGCGGCGGCCTTGCTTTCAGCAGGCGGTGACTTTGTTTTTAGCGGTGGCAACTTTCTCAATAGCAAGAGTACCGTCAGTGCAGGCGGCAACATTTCCATCCAGGCAAGCAACCTGACCAACGTAGGGTCGATGGGCGGCATCATCGAGCGCACGCGCAGTTATCGCACACAAGCGATTGATAACGGTAGTGCCCTTGCCTTTGTCAACCAGGCGGTCAGCTACAACGCGCGAAATGATCCCGACTACCCGAACATTTACTACATCAATGACTCTGGCGGCCTGAGCAAGGCGATTGCCGAGACTTATGAGCGCCCTGTCCCTGTAGGAAGCCCCGGAACGACGTCTCCGGCTGTTCGGTTCAGGGATGCCGTGACGGGCCAGTTGGTAACCACATTGGCCTTCGGTACCCGGTACGGGCTGAACCAACAGTCCCAGTATGATCCTAATAACCTGATGGCGCTGCCTGCTCAATTGCAGTCGTACACCCAGACCGGTGACGTTGAAGTTTCGAGAGATGGCAGTGGTTCAGGGCGCAGTGCAATTATCCAGGCAGGTGGCAAGGTTTCGATTACTGCGTCCCAGAATCTGAACAACAGCGTCATTCACCAGGATTACGGGGTCGGTTCGGGCGCCAACAAAGTCCTCAGTGCGCAAGCGGCCGGCACCGGCACGCCCGTCGTGATCCGGCTCAATGCCCAGTTGCCGCCGGACCTTGCCAAGCAGCAGGTCAATCCCCTGGTTCTACCGGGATTCAGCCTGCCAACCGGACAAAACGGCCTGTTCCGCCTGAGTGGGCAGGGCGGTTCGGCGACGCAGGCCAGCCAGGCCAACGCGGGGCCCCAATCCTGGAGCATGGGCAGCGCGGCGGTGAGCAGTGCCCAGCGCCAGCAGGGAGCGGATGGCGTCCAGGCGCGCAACCTGCAGTTCACCGATGCGGCGCGGATCGCCGCGAGCAATCTTCAACTCGAACAAAATACGCGCCAGGCCACGGGCAGCGGTGTCTCCGGCAGCATGATCAGTGTCGGCACGCCGGGTGATACCGGCAGTGTCCAGTTGCCGGGGCAGGGCGGGGCGGTGTCCTCGGTGGGCAGCCAGGTCATCAATCGGGTGCAGGGTTTGCCGGACACCTCGGGCCGGTCCAATCCGCAGAAGTACCTGATCGAAACCAACCCGGTGCTGACCGAGCTCAGGCAGTTCATGAGCTCGGACTACCTGCTGGCGAACCTCGGCTACAACCCTGATGAAAGCGCCAAGCGCCTGGGCGATGGTTTCTATGAACAGAAGCTGATCCAGCAGGCGGTGGTCGCGCGCACCGGTCAACGTTTTATCGACGGTCAGACCTCCGACGAAGCGCTCTACAAATACCTGATGGACAACGCCATCAAGAGCAAGCAGCAGCTCGACCTGTCGGTGGGGGTCAGCCTGACCTCCCAGCAGGTCGCGGCGCTGACCCACGATATCGTCTGGCTCGAAGAACATGAGGTGAATGGCGAGAAGGTCCTGGTGCCGGTGCTGTATCTGGCCCAGGCCACCAATCGCCTGGCACCGAACGGGGCCTTGATCCAAGGATCGGACGTTACACTGATCGCCGGCAAGGACCTGAACAACGCCGGTACCCTGCGTGCCAGCAACAACCTGGCGGCCACGGCCGGCAACGACTTGGTCAACAGTGGTCTGATCGAGGCCGGTAACCGTCTGGACCTGCTGGCCGGTAACGACATCATCAACAAGGCGGGCGGAGTCATCGCGGGGGGCGATGTCAGCATGACCGCGATTGCCGGTGACGTGATCAACCAGCGCATGGTGACCGGCACCGACATACGCTACAAGGGAGAAAACGCGCACAGCGAGTATGTCGACAGCGGGTCTCGAATAGAAGCTGCGAACGACCTGACCATCAAGGCCGCGCGGGACTTCGTCAGCGCTGGCAGCACCTTGCAAAGTGGTGGCGACACCACGATCACCGCCGGTCGGGATGCTTTCATCGCGGCCGCCGAACAGCACAACAGCGTTGTGGCCGGCGCCAAGAGCAGCAGCGTTACCCAGTATGGCTCGGATCTGACGGTGGGGCGTGACCTCTCTGTCCAGGCGGGGCGTGATCTGGCGGTGGTTGCCAGCCAGATAGAGGCAAATCGGAACATCGATTTCGGCGCAGGCGAAAACCTTACGGTGGCTTCGGCTGCCGATGAAAGCCATTCGTATTCCAAGTCGAAGAAAGTCACGAAACAGGAAGATCACGTCAAACAGATTTCCAGTGTCGTGAATGCCGGGCAAGACGTTTCTTTCAATGCTGGCAAAGATATGGCGCTGATCTCGAGTCGGATCAATGCCGGTAACGAGGCCTACCTGGCAGCGGTTGGACAACTCGATGTACTGGCGGCCCAGGATACGGATTACTCGCTGTATGACAAAAAAGACAAGGGCAGTTGGGGGCGCAAGCAGACCCGTCACGATGAGGTGACAAAAACCATCAACGTTGGCACCCAGATCACCACGGGGAGTGATCTGACGCTGGTCAGTGGTGGTGACCAACGTTATCAGGTCGCGAAGCTTGAAAGTGGCGCGGATCTGACACTGAGAAGTGGCGGAGCCATCACCTTCGAGGGCGTCAAGGATCTGAGCCAGGAAAGCCACGAGAAGACCAACAACAGCCTCGCGTGGAATTCCTCGAAGGGTAAGGGGCATACCGACGAAACCCTGCGTCAGAGCGAGTTGATCCGCAAGGGTGACCTGGCGATCACTGCCGCCAAGGGCGTGCATATCGACATCAAGCAGATTGACCAGAAGACGGTCAGCCAGACCATTGATGCGATGGTTCAGGCGGACCCTCAGTTGGCCTGGCTCAAAGAAGCCGAGCAGCGTGGCGATGTCGATTGGCAGCGCGTGAAAGAGGTCCACGACTCCTTCAAATACAGCAACTCCGGCATGGGCACGGGGGCAATGCTGGCGGTGGTTATTATCGTAACAGTGCTGACGGCGGGTTCAGCAACTGCCGCTACCGTTGGCGCCAGCGCAAGCGGGGCCGCGACAGCCGTGGGGATCAGTGCGACCACCGCCGCCGCGATTGGTGCGGCTGCATCGGCAGCCTACACCGCTGCAGTTGTCCAGTCAGTGGTCAGTACGATAAACAACAAAGGCAACCTGGGCGCGGTTCTCAAGGACGTCACCTCGACGGAAAGCCTCAAGGGGTATTTGACAAGCGGGCTGGTTGCGGGCTTTGCATCGGGGGTGCTGGACAAGGCATTCGGTGTTTCCGCCGAAAATGCCAGTAAAGCGACCCACGGCTTTGAACTGGCCAGCACTGATGGTCTTACCAAATTTGTCGGTTACACCTTGGCTGAAAAGGGCTTTGGCGCGGTTACCAATACCGCGATCAATGGTGGCAGCCTCAAGAGCAATCTTGCCCAGGCCAGTATCAGCGCGGCCGCCGATGTCCTTTCAGCCTCCATCTATAACCGGTTGGGTACCCAACTGGAGTTCACCGGGATCCCGGCCAAGGTCGGTGCGCATGCGATTGTCGGTGGCCTGATTGCGGAAGCAGCGGGCGGCAGCTTCCGGACAGGGGCTTTGGCAGCCGGTGCCAATGAAGCTTTTGTCGCTTCGGTCGGCGACAAGATCTTCGTGGGCGACATGCATGATCAATTGCTGGCGATGACCTCGCAGTTGATCGGCGTAACGGTTTCGGCAGCAGTCGGCGGCTCGGATAAAGAACAGGAAGTGGCGGGCTGGGTCACCCAGCAGGCCACCAAGTTCAACAGCCTCGATCACCCGACCGCCGAGCGATTGCTTAACGAACTGAAGGCTTGCAAGGCCGGTGGCAATTGCACCGAGGGTAAGCAGCGCGACCTTATCAGCAAGTTTGAAGAAATCTCGGCCGAACGCTCGCAGTTGATCGACCTGTGCGAAACCCGGGCCTGTGTCGAAGGCCTGAAAGCCAACACCATTGCCATGGACGACCCGGTTGCGCAGGAGTTGCTCAGCTTCTACCGGAACAAGGTCTCCTATGACATGACCGGGATGCTGGTGGGCAATCCAGGGCTGATCGCACAACCGGCCCAAGGGTATGACCCTTGGGGTAATACCTATGTGACCGATGACCAGATCATCACGGCCAAGTACATCAAGGAAGGCTGGTTGACGCCCGCCGAGAGCGCCAATCTCAGGGAGTGGGAGAACAAGACCTCCTGGCTGGACGATGCGGCAGGTCGCAAACTCAGCGTGGCCGAAAGAGCCGCCATGATCAGCAACATGGGCTATACGTTGCTGACCGAGGGGTGGGGGACCAAAGTTGTTGCGGGTATCGGTAAAGGTGGGAAGACCGGCAATGGCGTCTCTAAGGATGCCGATGGCTTCGGTGTGAATCCAGGGGCCGGAAAAGGACCGTGCTGCTTCGCTGCCGGCACCATGGTCGCCACCCCTTCGGGTGCCAAGGCGATCGAAACGCTCAATGTTGGCGATATCGTCTGGAGCAAGCCTGAGAACGGAGGTGAGCCATTTGCGGCCGCCATTCTGGCGACCCACAAACGCTCCGACCAGCCTATCTACAAGCTCAGACTCACGAGCATCCGTGCAGACGGTGCCGCTGAGAGTGAAACGCTGCTGGTAACGCCTTCGCATCCGTTCTATGTACCGGCAAAGCATGACTTTATTCCCGTTATTGACCTTGAAGCGGGTGATTTGCTCCAGTCTCTAGGGGATGGTGCAAGCGAGAATGTGTCGACACGGGTCACGTCTCTGGAGCTGTTTCAACCGCAGGGCAAAACCTACAACCTCACGGTCGATATCGGTCATACGTTCTATGTTGGTAAACTGAAAACATGGGTACACAACACTGGACCGTGTCCGATCAACACTCGTTTTATTGAGGGTGCTACAGTTGTCGATCAGAAAACAGGAAAAGTCTACCAAGGTACTGTGGATCTTGGTCCGACATTAGATCGGATAAAATCAGGTGGTTCCTATCCGCACAGGAACGATGGCTCTGTATTTAGGAATAACAAAGGGGACTTGCCAGTGCAGCCTGCGGGGTACTATACGGAATATGTGCATCCTTCTGCGGGTATTTCAGGCCCTGGGCCGCAGCGTATCGTTGTTGGAAAGGGGGGGGAGATGTATTACACGTCTGATCATTATAAAACTTTTATTTTAATAAAAAATTGAGGAAGAGTTGCAAATGCTACCTTTCGTTTTTACAGAGCAGGCGCCTTCCTACGATTCGGCCAAGGTGTTTTATGTCAGGGTTGATCCTGGTATAGGCGTGGCGGATGAACTTATTAAGTCGTTGTATTATTTGCTTTGGTTTCCGGGGTATTTTGGTTTTAATTGGGACGCGTTATATGATTGCTTGAGGGATTTTGAGTGGATTCCCTGCCATAAGATAGTGGTCTTTCACGAGGCTTTACCTCCGTTAGATAGAAAGGCGCTGAAAATATATTTGGAGATTCTGCGTGATTCAGTGCTTGATTGGCGTGGTGATGATGCACATGAACTTGAAGTGGTTTTTCGCTGTTCTGATAAAGCGCTAATCGAGGATGTCCTGAAGGGGTAGATGCGAACTGTGGCGGCCTAATTTTTCAAGGGGAAATGGTCACTCCCACGCTGGAGCGTGGGAACGATCGCAAGCCCCTGTGTCGGTTACGCAAGCCGTCCCACCATAAACTCGATAAAACTGCGCGACTTCGGCGTCATCTGCTTGTCCAGCAGGTAGACCAAGTGCAGCGGTCGGTCCAGCGTTTAATGGTCCGGCAGCAGGTGAACCAGACGCCCATCCTTCAGGGCGTCCAGCACAAGTGTCTGCGGTAGCAGGGCGATACCGATGCCTTCCAGCGCCGCATTCATCAACGCCGTGCCGTTATTGGCCGACAGTTTTCCCTGCAAGCGTACGCTCTCGCTGCTCACGCCACGGAACAGCCACTCGCGCTGCGGCGTGGCCCGCAGGAACACCAGGCAGTTGTGCTGGCTGGAATCCGTGGCGTGCCGTGGGCTGCCAGGTACGCCGGCGAGGCGCAGGCGATGCGACGGTTCTTGCTCAGCAGACGTCCACCAACCAGCTTTCAGCCGCAGACAGTCCGGTACGTGGTTCCTGTTGCTCGGGTAGCTTGAATGAGAGCACGTGGGTCAAATTGGAGCAGCCCCGGCAGTCGGACATCGACTCCATGACGTAGTAGTAAGGCGCTCTCACGCAAAATTCTGGTCCATGCCCCAGGTCCGCATGCTCTGTTACCGGCAGCCATTGAGCCAAGGGGCCGATGCCGACCCCCTCGGGGATGTACCAAGTCTTCAGGCTCGGATCCCAATTGGCACCGAGTGATTTGCTTCATCTTTCTCTGCGAAGGGGACTTTCAGCTTCACAAGCTACACCTGTGATATTAATTGCACAGGAGGTATCACTCGGTTGCTCACGCACTTGGGTAGAGGAGAGCGTCTTATTGACCTACCTTCACTCGGTGGTGTCTGGGAACAGCAGCGGGTGAGTTTTTTAGAGAGGGGGACTGTTGGACCTCATGCTGGGGGCATCCTTTTCAAACCATCAAAGCGTGCCCTCAGATATGCCCCCAATGTAGCAATTCTCTCTGAAGTGGCCATGGTCTATGAAAAGGCAGAAATGATTAGCTGAATAGCCTGCCAGACGACCCCTAGAGACTATCCGGATCGCCAAAGAACATCTGAATCCGCGACCGCAGCCAACGCTCACCCGGATCATTATCCTGCGACCCGCGCCACGCCATGTGCAGCTCGAACGTGCGCGTCGGCAACGGCGGATCTTCCGCTCGCACGCCACCCGCCGCGGTCAGCGCTTCAGCGGTGTAGTCCGGCACGGTGGCAACGATGTCGGTTCCCGCCAGCAACGTACTTAGCCCGTTGAACTGCGGCACAGCCAGTACCACATGGCGTTTGCGGCCGAGCTTCTCCAGTTCTTCATCAATAAAGCCACTGAGGTCACCGGCGAACGACACCAGCGCATGGGGCCGCGCGCAGTAGTCGTCGAGGCTTAACGGGCCCGGCACGGTGTCGGCACGCAACAGCTTCGGCTGGCTGCGACGCAGGACCTTGCGCTTGGCGTTGGCCGGCAGGTCGGTGGTGTAGCTGACGCCGATGGAGATTTCGCCGGAGGCCAGCAGGCCGGGCATCAGGATGTAGTTGACCCGACGCACCACCAGCACGATGCCGGGTGCTTCGGCGCGCAGGCGCTTGAGCAGCATCGGCAGCAGGGCGAACTCGACATCGTCGGACAAACCGATGCGAAACACCGAGGTACTGGTGGCCGGGTCGAATTCCGCCGCGCGGCTGACGGCAGTCGAAATCGAGTCGAGGGCGGGCGAGAGCAGGGCGAAGATTTCCACCGCACGGGCGGACGGCTCCATGCTTCGGCCGGTGCGCACGAACAATGGATCATCGAACAGGCTGCGCAGGCGCGAAAGCGCCGCACTGATCGCTGGCTGGCCGAGGAACAATTTCTCGGCGGCACGGGTCACACTGCGTTCGTGCATCAATGTTTCGAATACGATCAACAGGTTCAGGTCGACACGACGCAGGTCATTACGATTCATCTGGAGTCCTGGCAGAGTCATCAAGCTTGACGAGGGCAGCCATATGAGAACAATGGCCGGCATGAATCTTACGGGGAAAGGCTGGTACTCTGCACCGGAAAATTCAGCTTTACTCAGGCGATGGCAGCAGTTTTTTCATGGATTTCGCCGATGCCGTCCATACTGCGGAATCAATGACAGGCATGTCGACTATTAATAGCCACTGATAGTCTTGGGTCGAAAGCCCAGATAGAGTTCGTGGCATTAGAGGTTAATTTGACGAGGTTTGCGATGTCCCGCACGATCCGTTTTCACAAGTTTGGTCCGGCCGAGGTGCTCAAATGCGAAGAGCATGCGGCCGCTCAGCCAGGTCCTGGCGAAGTGCAGGTGCGTGTCGAGGCGATCGGCATCAGCTGGTACGACACACTCTGGCGTCAGAATCTGGCCTCGTCCCAGGCACGCCTGCCCTCAGGCCTTGGCCATGAAATGGCCGGCGTGGTGACGGCCGTCGGCGCCGATGTCGAAGACCTGTCCGTCGGCGACAAGGTGGCCAGCTTCCCGGCCGAAAGCCCGAACGATTATCCGGTCTACGGCGAGTCGATCGTGCTGCCGCGCACCGCGCTGACCCGTTATCCCGATGTGCTCAGCCCGATCGAAGCCAGTGTGCATTACACGCCGCTGTTGATCGCTTATTTTGCCTACGCCGATCTGGCACGGGTCAAACCCGGGCAGTTTGCCTTGGTGACTGACGCCAGCCATTGTGCGGGACCGTCCTTTGTACAGTTGGGCAAGGCGATGGGGGTGCGGGTCATTGCCGCCACCAAAGAGGCGGAAGAGCGCGAGTATCTGCTGTCCCTTGGTGCGGAGAAGGTGATCGTGACCGAGGAAGAAGATCTGTTGATGCGCATCAACAAGATCACTGACAACCGTGGCGTCGATGTGGTTTTCGATGGCCTGGGCGGGCCACAGATGTCGCTGCTTGGCGATGTGCTGGCACCGCGTGGCAGCCTGGTGTTGTACGGCCTGCAGGGCGGTAACCAGACACCGTTTCCGGCGTGTGCGGCGTTCCAGAAGAACATCCAGTTCTTCGTGCACTGCATCGGCAATTTCACCGGCAAGCCGGAATTGGGTATCACCCAGGATCACGTCGCCTTGCAGCGTGCCTTGCGTGACATCAACCAATTGACCGCTGATCGCGTGTTGTTGCCGCTCAAGACCCGTGTATTCCCGTTCAATGAGTTCGTAGAAGCACACCGTTACATGGACGAATGCCCATGCCGCGAGCGCGTCGCACTGCAAGTCGAACCGGCTTAAAGCCAACCCTCAGAGTCCGTGGCCCCACGGACTCTTCTGCGTGTACTTCCCCCTGAAAAGAACAGATATCCCCGGTAGCGTATCGGGGACGGATCGGCATCTGAACCGGTTTTTGTCCGCCATCTGTATCTTCTAATCCCGATATAAGCCCTGATAATTGAATGATTACTTTCATCTCAAGGAATGAGTCATGTCTGTGCATTCAATTTGTCCTGTGCAACATCAATCAGCAAGTGATTGTGCTTGCGCC
This sequence comes from Pseudomonas sp. LF-5, assembly GCF_037626295.1. Lineage (NCBI taxonomy): Bacteria > Pseudomonadati > Pseudomonadota > Gammaproteobacteria > Pseudomonadales > Pseudomonadaceae > Pseudomonas > Pseudomonas sp. LF-5. The sequence goes on along the minus strand of NZ_JARKMT010000001.1, from coordinate 881,004 downwards.
GATTTCTGTTTAAGCGCTGTAGGCCTATTCGGAAACTGCTTCGTATTTTCTTGTACTCATTTTCCGTGGGACCTTGTGGGAAGTTTCCTAGGAATGTTTGGCTCTGATAAAAACCCTTTAAATACAGATGGTTAATGAATGTCAAAAGTTTATCTTGGGCATTTCGCTGTTCAAGTGTTTCAAATAACTACGAATTTGTAAGTGTTAGCATCTGAACGTCTATTACTTATTGATGAATTGTCGCGAGACTGATGTTTCAGTCGTTGCGACAGGAATCTTTTTGATACCGGGTAAATACCGATGAGCACGATCCATGATCAGGCAATGAATTATGTCTACCAGCAAGTATTGCAACGTTTGCTGAGCTTTTTCTCCCGCGCAGAGCGCACAGCATTGCAACTGCTGATTCAGCGCCTGGTGGTGGCCGCCGGCGGCATGGATAACATCGGTCATTTCAAGGTGCTGGTGAACCAGTCAGGTTCCCGTGATTGCTGCTATACACTGGCGCTTCTGCGGGCGGCGCAGTTGAGTATCGCCGGCCGAGCGCCCGCGACCTTCCAGTTGCGGGTCGCGACTTTGCGCTGGAATGGCTTCGGCCCCACGGCCCTGCAAAACATGCACCGCAGCTACGGCGCGCTGTTCCTCTACGACGATCCCAGGGTTGAACTGTTGATGGTGGATCACCGCGAGGTCCTGCCGTTCGATCATCAGGCATCGGTCAGCGACGGTGGACGTGAAGCACACCGTCTCAACCTGCTGCTGATCGGCCATCGTCGAAGTTTCAGTGAAGAACTCGAAATGTGGGATGACGCCTACCTGGCCACCGCCGAGTACTACGGCCAGATCGCCCGCTGGAACAACGGCGTCGACGCGATGATCGGTGGGGAATCGCCACGCCGACAGCAATACTTCCTCGACGGATTGAGTCGTGCGGTGCAAAAGGCCGCGATCGCCGGGCCTTTGGTGAATACCGCCGGATTCGAGACGCTGTTTCCGTTGCTCGACGGGTTGGGCGGCGATTATTACCGGGAGTTCTACACCGAAGAGGAGCGAACGGCCTGGCGTCCTGAAGGTCAGTTCGAAGCCTGTCGACGCACCGGTTTCGTCAATATCAACGACATGTTCGTCAGCAAGCTCGAAGAGCGTTGGCCGTTGCTCAGTGAGTTTCTGGGCTACCAGGCTGATGACCTGGCGCTGTATCACGGGGACGACGAATACGCCGAGCCAGTGGTGGCGGCTCATTTGCGCGGTCTGCAGGCGCAATTCATTGAGGCGCGAACCTATGAAGCCGGAATCAGCGAGCACCTGCAGAACAGGCTGATGGAGATGCGTCGCAAGCAGGTCCCCGAACCGGTCTGCGAGCAATGGCTCTCGATGTTCGACAGTTTGCAGGAGTCCGAACACCTGCGCATGCAGGCGCAAGCGTGGCTGTCGACGAATTTCGATCTGAATCAGATCCAGCTGACGTGCCTGATGTTTGCGCCTTTCATTGATAGCGGGGCCGGACTCGAGCGGTTCTTGCGCCATTGCCATCCCGGCATGCTGGTGGCGTTGCCGGATTTGCATCGGGCCATGCAGGGCCTGCATGCGCCGGAGCAGGTGCTGAAGTGGATGACCGATGTCAGCGGCTTGCCGGTCAGGCTGATCATCCGGCTCTACGCCATGGGGGCGATCAGTCTGCCAGCGCCCAGTGAGGCGGCAAGCCGCGAAGAGGGTGCGGGCGTGAACGACGCTGTGACAATTGTCGATCGGAAAGCGGAAGGCTGAACGTGAGCCATTTGTCAGGTTATCAATCGTTGCCCTCGGATACGGGGTCGTGAAAACGACGGGAAAAGATCACTTCGTTTATCAGGCGGTGTATCGCTACCTGACATTGCTGATCAGCGAAGCGGGCAGGAGTGCGACGTTGCGCTTGCCTTCCTTGCGGCAACTGGCGGACCGCCTGAATGTTTCGATCTCCACCGTTCAGTACGCCTATTCGCTGCTGGAGAAGGAGGGGCGAGTCTATTCGATCGCCAAGTCCGGGTATTACGCACAGGCGTCGATCACACCTGAGTCACCGGGCAGCGGCAGCGATTTGCTCGAGACCGTCTACGTCAACGCCCGGCGTCCGGGGATGTGCGTGTTGAGTGCCGACGATCCGGCATCGTTGCAGCCACTGGACAGCCCATTGCTGATGCTGGAGCGGGAGCTGTTGCGACAGTATCCGCGCCAGCCGCAATGGCAGGTTCAACCCTGTGGCGAACTGGAGCTGCGTACCGTCCTGGCCGCACGCTACACCTCGTCAACGGTGCATTGCTGGCAGGCGGATGACGTCTATATCGGCGCTGATTTGCGCGGCGTACTGGAAATTCTGATCGCGGTGCTCGGGTTGCGACGAACCACCGTGGTGATTGAGTCGCCGTGCGACTGGGTGATCCTGCGCCTGCTGGAAGCTGCTGAAGTTCACGTTATCGAACTGCCGATGCTGGCCGAAGGCGTGATTGACCTGCAACAACTGGAGTCGTTGCTCAACAGCGAACCGGTGCGCCTGGTGATTTTGTCGTCGGTGTTGAGCATGCCCCGGGGCAGCCTGATGCCGGACGTTCATCGGCGGGCCATTGCCCGCTTGCTGGGCGAACACGGCAGCTGGGTTCTGGAAAACGACTGCTATAGCGAACTCGATGACAGCGGCGACACCCCTCGCTTGCGTGATTATCTGGATCCCGATCGCCTGCTGGTGTTTTCCTCGTTCGAGAAGTTCATCGGCGCGGAGGCTCCATACGGGTTTGTCCTGTCACGACACTGGCGTAGCGAGCTACAGCGCCATTTCCTGTTGCGTGCGTTCCGCCTGTCGCCGATCCGCCAGAAGGCGATTGCCCGGCTCTTGAGTGGAGGGCGACTGGATCAGCATTTGACCGTACTGCGGCGACTGCTCAAGGAACGTCGAACCCACTTGATCCAGTTATTGCGCGAGCGCAGCGATGTGTTGCAGATCGTCGAGCCGCAAGGCGGGGCGACGGTGTGGGTCCGCTCGCTAAGGCCGGTCGACATGGGGGATGTGTTTCAACGGCTGCTCAAGCAGCAGATCATCATCGCCCCGGGCGAGCTGTTCAGCCTGCGGGGCTTGCATGCGCACCATCTGCGTCTGAGCCCGCTGAGCCATGGCGACCCCGACCTGACCAGTGTCGTCGGACTTTTGAGCGACGCCTTGCGACTGGCGCCCGGCGAATAACGTTAAAAAACATCGGGAGCGTTCCGGATACATCTGATCGCACTGCGGTCAAACTGCCAGTAAACTGCGCTGTATTCCTGAACCACTCTATTTCAGAGGTTTTGCATGACTCTCAGTCCTTTTGCGGGCAAACCGGCACCGGCAGAATTGTTGGTCGACATCCCGCGACTGGTAACGGCTTATTACACCGGCCAACCGGACGCTTCGATTTCCACGCAGCGTGTGGCGTTCGGAACATCCGGACACCGGGGCAGCTCCTTTGATTTGAGTTTTAACGAATGGCACGTTCTGGCCATCAGCCAGGCAATCTGCCTGTACCGTGAAGCGCAAGGGATCACTGGCCCGCTGTTTGTCGGCATCGACACTCACGCACTGTCGACCCCGGCCGGCGCGAGCGCGCTGGAAGTCCTGGCAGCCAACGGCGTGACGGTCATGATCGCCGAGGGCGATGAGTACACGCCGACGCCTGCCATTTCCCACGCCATTCTTTGCTACAACCGCGGGCGCACGTCGGGCCTGGCTGACGGTGTGGTCATTACGCCTTCGCACAACCCGCCACAAAGCGGCGGTTACAAATACAACCCGACCAATGGTGGCCCGGCCGATACCCATATCACCAAGTGGATCGAGGCCAAGGCCAACGAGTTGCTGGCCAACAAACTCGTTGGTGTGAAGCGCATCAGCTACGAGCAAGCGCTCAAGGCTGCCACAACTCACCGTCACGACTACGTGAACACCTACGTGGCCGACCTGATCAACGTGATCGACTTCGATGCCATTCGTGACGCCAAGCTGCGTCTGGGCGTTGATCCGCTGGGCGGCGCCGGAGTGCGCTACTGGTCGGCCATCGCCGAGCATTACCGTCTGGATCTCGAGGTGGTCAACAAGGAAGTCGATGCGACGTTCCGTTTCATGACCGTCGACTGGGACGGCCAGATTCGTATGGACCCGTCGTCCAGCCATGCCATGCAGGGCTTGATCGGCCTCAAGGAGCGTTTCGACGTCGCCTTCGCCTGCGATCCGGATCACGATCGTCACGGCATCGTTACGCCGTCCGGTGGCTTGCTCGCTCCGAACAACTATCTGGCGGTGTCCATCGACTATCTATTCCAGAACCGTCCGCAGTGGCGCGCGGATGCCGCCGTGGGTAAAACTGTGGTCAGCAGCGGTTTGATTGATCGCGTGGCCAAGCGTCTGGGTCGTCGTTTGTACGAAGTGCCGGTCGGGTTCAAATGGTTTGCCGACGGTCTGTTCGACGGTTCTCTGGGGTTTGGCGGGGAGGAGAGCGCCGGTGCGTCGTTCCTGCGCAAGGACGGTGGCGTGTGGAGTACCGACAAGGACGGTCTGATTCCAGCGCTGCTGGCCGCTGAAATGACCGCCCGAACCGGTCGCGACCCGAGCCAGGCCTATCGCGCGTTGACCGATGAGCTGGGCGAGCCGTTCGCGGTACGTGTCGATGCCAAGGCCAATCCGGAGCAGAAAGCGCTGCTGAGCAAGCTGTCGCCAGCGCAAGTGACCTCGACCGAACTGGCCGGCGAGAAGATCCAGAGCATCCTCAGTCATGCACCGGGCAACGACCAGGCCATTGGCGGTCTGAAGGTAATGACTGAAAACGGCTGGTTCGCGGCGCGTCCTTCGGGCACCGAAGACATCTACAAGATCTACGCCGAAAGCTTCATCAGCGATGACCACCTCAAGCAACTGGTGGCTGAAGCGCAGACCTTGGTGGATGGCGCCATTTCCGCCAAGTAACGCCACGCGTATGCGATGTGAGGGCTTATCTGCTTTTGGAGGGGGCTATCTGTGGCGAGGGGATTTATCCCCGTCGGACTGCGCAGCAGTCCCCTTCAATAGAAAAGCAGGGCCGTTTCGCGACCCGGTGGGGATAATCTCTCGCCATAAGAGCCGTGTTGGCGGTAGATAGAAAAAAGGGGTGACCGTCATGGTCGCCCCTTTTTTTTTGCCTGCCATTTACGCCAGATCCACCAGCACGATTTCACTGTCTTCAATCGCGGTCACGGTCAGCACCCGTTCATGCGCCACGGCCACGCCGTCCCGCGCCTGAGCGCGCAAACCGTTGACCTCAATCACGCCGGTCGCCGGCACCAGATACGCCCGGCGCCCTTCATCGAGGCGATATTCCGCCGTTTCCCCGGCCTTGATGTTGGCGGCCACCAGGCGCGCATCGGCGCGGATCCGCAAGCTCTGGTCGTCGCCAGCCTTGCCGCTGGCCAGGGTCACAAAGCCTTCGCGTTGACCTTTGGGGAACGGTTTCGCGCCCCACGACGGTGGTGCACCGGTTTCGGTCGGCAGAATCCAGATCTGAAAGATCTTGGTGTCTTTCGCTTCCAGGTTGTACTCGCTGTGCGCGATGCCGGTGCCGGCGCTCATGACTTGCACGTCGCCCGCTTCGGTACGGCCCTTGTTGCCGAGGTTGTCCTGGTGGGTGATCGCGCCTTCACGAACATAGGTAATGATTTCCATGTCGCGATGCGGGTGTTGCGGGAAACCGGTGCCCGCGGCAATCACGTCGTCGTTCCATACGCGCAGGTTGCCCCAGCTCATGCGCTGAGGGTCATAGTATTCGGCGAACGAGAAGTGATGATGGGCATCCAGCCAGCCGTGATGGGCACCGCCCAGCGAGCTGAAGGGTCTGAGTTCAAGCATGATCGTCTCCTTTGAAGGTTCGCCACGGGCGTGCAGACTGCACCCAGTGGTATATGACGGCGATCATCTATCAGGAAAGCATCGATAAAAAGCGTAAAAAGTGCGGCATGAGTATCGAATAAATTGATTGGAACAGCTGGAAAATCGTCGCATCGTACCTTCAGTTCATCCGCTAAGCCGATGACCTGTAAGCATTTCGCTAGAACTCGGCGGCGAATACAGACACCATAGCCGCAACAGCCTCACCCCGGAGTCCGTCAGCGTGGCGCAACACACCCCCGATCTTCCCCCTGAACTTCGTCCTTTGGCCGAGATGCCCTGGTTCAAGCGTCTGGCCGCGCGTTTCTTTGGTCATGGGTTGACCCGCCTGCGCGCGCAACACCGAGCGTCGTGGTTGCACGGCCAGGCTGATGGTTTCCGCAGCGGTCATACCGCCGGTGTCGAATACGGCTTCAAAGAGGGCAAGCTCGAAGGGTTGGAAGAAGGGCGCCAGGTGCTGCTGATCCGTGACAGTCGCAGCACTGAACATCGTCCGCCGAATGTCGACAACCATTTATTCGATGACTGGCGCCTGCCGCTCACCGCCGAGCTGAAGAAGCGTATGAAGGCTGATGTTGCGCGGTTACTGCCCGAGTCCGCGCAACCGAGCGCCGCACAGTGGAAGATGATTTTCAGCGATACACCGTCGACTTCCGTTGTCGCGGGCGCCGGCGCCGGCAAATCCACCACGCTGGTGCTGCGCATTCTGTTGCTCACGCATTATCTGGGCTTTGAGCTCGACTCAATGACCGTGGTGACCTTCACCCGTGAATCGCGCAAGGATTTCATCAACAAACTGCTCGAACTGTTCGCCCTTTGGGGCCAGCCGCTGAGCCTGAAGCAGGCGCGGGAGCTGGTGCGCACCTTCCATTCGCGCATTCTGCCGATGGTGCGCAGCTTGCCGGGTTTCGAGCGCTTGCAGGCGTTCGAGAACCTCAGTCACCGGGTTCAGGGCGCTGAAGACGAGGTGGACAGCAATCCGTTCGACCTGCGGATCAACGACGCCCAGCGCCAGCAACTCAATGCCTGCTATCACCGCTTGTTCAACGAAGACGAGCGTTTTCGGCAACTGATCCAGCCGCTGTCCCGGGCGGGCTTGCAGCTCAAGGAGCTGGAGCGCGATCACCCGGATGTGCAAAAGCGCATGGCGGTGACCGAGCTTGCGTCCCGACGCGATGAAGAGCTGTGCGATGTCGTCGAGGATCTGTGGTTTCGTGCGGGTGCCTGGCCGATCAAGGGCATTGAGCCCAATCGCCAGACGTTCGACATCAACGGCTCGACATTCCACTGCCATGGCTACATTCCGAGTCTGGACGCCTGGGTCGTGCTCGGCTTCGATCCAAGGGAAAACCCGCAAGTCTGCCGGCCCAACGCCAAGCTGACCGTACGTGCGGAATGGGCGGTCAAGCGCACCCTGTTTCAAGCTTTCTGTCGTAAGCCATTGATCTGGATGGACAGTTACGAATCATCAAAGCGCGTTCTGGCCACGTTGGCAGGCGACGCGACGGCCGGTCCGGGCTTCGATTACAAGGTCAAGGGCGAGTTGGCATCGGCGCCGTTGCTCGACTGTTTTGTCGCCGCCGCCGGTTTCATCGAAAACCTGGGTCTGGACGTGCCCGACGCGGTGGGCCGCATGAGTTTCGCCAAGGATGACCCGGACCGGTTCTTCTTCGAGACGCTGAGTCTGTTCTGGCGCGCTTTCGAAGATCACTTGCTCGATCAGAAACCGCCGGTGATGACCTACAACCGAATGTTTGCGCTGTTCAGTGAGCACTCGCCGGAAAATCTGAAACTGCTCGGTGACGAACTGCTCCGGCCGATGGCGCACCTGATGATCGATGAATTCCAGGACGTGTCGCCGCAAATCGTCTCCTGGATTCGCGCCAGTCTCACGGAGATCCGCAGCCGGGGCCCGGCCATGCATGTCGGGCGAGGCGCGCAACGCTCATCGTTGCTGTGTGTCGGGGATGACTGGCAGTCGATTTACGGCTGGCGCGGCAGTTCGCCGAGTTACTTCATGGAATTCAACAAGGAATTCCCGTCACCGAGTACCACGCGGGTGATGCTGAGCGACAACTACCGCAGTCACCAACACATCATTGATGCGGCTGAACACATCGTCCGCGCGGCGCCGGCGATTCCCGGCAAGAAAGCCAGGGCGAGTGGCGAGCCCAAGCCGGTGCAACCGGTCAATGTGCTGGATCGTGATGATCAGGGATTGGCGCAACGGCTTGCCGAACACTATCGCCAGGGTCATTCGATCTTGATGCTTTATCGAAAAAGCAGCGATAAGTCATTGATTGAAGAGTATATTCAGTCGGTAGTTAATGTGGATTCGAGCTTGCCCTACGAAGCCCGACGCCTGAAGCAGCTGACGTATCACAGTGCCAAAGGCTTGCAGGCCGATGCGGTGTTTTTGCTCGGCGATTGCCAGCACCTGACCAGTTCGCCTTACAAGAATCAGGTGTATCGCATGGCCGGATTGGGCAAAAGCGGCGACAGTGAACCCTACGACACGGCGCAAAAAGACGAAATCCTGCGCCTGGCTTACGTCGGCATCACCCGCGCGGTCAGCCATTGCTACTGGTACGTCGAACCGCAGGACGCGCAGGCGGTGAACATGCCCCGAGCATCCGACCGGGTCGCCAAGGGCAAACCGTTCTTTGTCGACCATCGCCCCGACAAACAAAGTGCCTGACCATGAAAAAGCCCGCATCAGTGCGGGCTTTTTTGTTCTCTATCAAAAGCTTAGGCGTAATTTTTAATGGATTCTGGAGGTACGAAGGATTCCAGCTCATCTTCCACCGCCTCAATGATGCGCTCGACATCGGCTGCATTCATCACGGTGGCGCAAGGGATGCCGGCGATGGCGATCATGGTTTCACCGCTGGCGCGATCAAACAGGCGGGCAATCATGCTGCCCGGTGCATCCATCGTGGCTTCGAAACCCATGGGATGAAAATGCCAGCGCATCAGTTGGCAGGCATTGGGGAACGTAACTTTACTTGACCCTTTATTCATGTGTTGCCCGCCTTCTTCATCGAGCGCTTCCTTTTGCCCATGTTAGGAGGGAAGAGCCTTCATTGGCTCAACCGGTGACTGACATTAAAAGTAGCATCCGGATGTGAAATTCCTGTGAGATTTTTCAGTTCATTTTGCGATTGCTTCGCATTTTTTGATGTAAGTCACGGCCTACACAATCATCGCCAAAAGGCCACTAGCGATTAGGCATTGATGCAGATGCCGAACTTGGGCAAGCTCGGTTCTTTTTCGCCGAGCCCCTTATGCACGCCGATAATGACGGCCCGGAACAGACCCAGGCCACGGCCGCCACGGTCATGCGCTATCACTTGAGCTGGAAGCATCGCGACCTGGACAGCGTTATGGCGCTGTATCACCCGGACATTCAGTACAACGATTTCTTCCAGAACCGCGTGCTCGGCCTCGACGAATTGCGCGAGTACGTGCGCGTCAGCATGCCGCGAGAATCCGACGAATTGCTCGAGCATTGCGATCGCATCCGTGTCGACGGCAATACCGCCTTCATCCAGTACGAAGTGACATTGCGCGGTGGTGAAGGGCTGGTGTCGTTCCGTTCCAGTGAGGCGCTCACGGTCAAAGACGGCTTGATCTGGCGCGTCAACGAATACGCCTCGCTGGTGCGCACGCAGAATCAAAGCAGCAAGGCACCGAGCCAGCGTCCAGCGGTCAGTCGCCTCGGCCTGTCGCCGCGCCAACTGAGCTTTATGGCTGACGATCTGCAGCAGTACTTCGAGCGCCAGCAACCCTATCTCGATCCCGAACTGGACCTGCAACGGGTGGCGAAGGAGTGTGGCTACAGTCGCAATCAGATCTCCTACCTGTTGAATCAGGTGCTGGGGCAGAGCTTCTATCGCTACGTCAATCAGGCGCGCCTGCAGCATTTGCTGCGCTCGCTGGACACTGCCGCGCCCCCGTTGCGTATTGATGAACTGGCGTTCGCCGCCGGCTTCAATTCGTTGTCGGCGTTCTACAGTTGTTTTCGCCAGCACACCGGCCAGTCGCCGAAGGCGTACGCCAAACAAATTTCTTTGCGGACACGCGCGCAAGACTTCTCCTGAGCCCACGCACTAGGATCGACGCCATCGAAGGTTTTCAGTGGCGGAGTCTTGCATGCCGGCGTGGCGCACTATCAGTTTGTGGATGGATCAACTCGACGAGCCGCTCATGGCGCGGCCAGCGCTGGAGCAGGATCTGGATGTCGACGTGGCGATCATTGGCGCCGGGTACACCGGGTTATGGACGGCGTACTACCTGAAGAAACTCGCCCCCGGCCTGGACATCGCCATTATCGAGGCACAAACCGCCGGTTTCGGCGCGTCCGGGCGCAATGGCGGCTGGCTGATGGGAAATATGCTGGGCGAGGATCGCTTGCTTGCCGGTTTGTCGCCGCAACAGCGTCGCGCCTCGTTCGATCTGCTGCACTGCATCCCCGATGAAGTGGAGATCGTCCTCGAACGCGAAGGTATTCACTGCGATTATCGCAAGGGCGGCGTGTTGTATTGCGCGGCACGCTATCCCGAGCAGGAAGCCACTCTGCGCGACTACCTGGCCAAGCTGCACAGCCAGGGCCTGACAGACGACGACTACCGCTGGCTCAGCCCTGAACAACTGGCACAACAGATTCGCGTGGCCAAACCGTACGGCGGCATCTTTGCGCCGCACGTAGCGACCATCCACCCGGCGAAGCTGGTGCGTGGCCTGGCGCGGACGGTTCAGGGCATGGGCGTGAAGATCTACGAAAACAGTCCGGTCACCCATTGGCAGTCGGGCAGCTTGCGCACGGCCAAGGCCAGTGTGCGCAGTCGCTGGATTGTGCCGGCGGTGGAGGGGTATTCGGTGACCTTGCCACCCTTGGGGCGCTACCAGTTACCGGTGCAAAGCCTGATCGTCGCCACCGAACCATTGTCTGCGGCCACCTGGGACGAGATCGGGCTCAATCGCGGCCAGGCCTTCAGTGAATTCAGCCGTCAGGTCACCTACGGCCAGCGCAGTGCCGACAATCGCCTGATCTTCGGCGCCCGTGGCGGCTATCAGTTCGCCGGCAAGTTGCGCCACAACTTCGATCTGACCCGCGATGAAGTCGAACTGCGCCGCTATCTGTTCGGTGAACTGTTCCCGCAGTTGAAGAACGTGCAGATCACTCACGCCTGGGGCGGCAATCTCGGCATGTCCCGGCATTTCAAGCCGCACATGCTCTGCGACCGCGCCAACGGGATCGCGCTGTCGGGCGGTTACGGCGGCGAGGGCGTCGGCGCCAGCAATCTCGGTGGCCGTACGCTGGCGGACCTGATTCTCGAGCGCGACACCGAATTGACGCAGCAACCCTGGGTGTTGCCGGACGGCGGCATTCACGCCCTGCGCGCCTGGGAACCGGAGCCGTGCCGCTGGCTCGGTTACAACGCCATCATCAAAAGCTTCGTTCATGAGGACCAGACCCTGGCCAACCCGGCGACCGCGCCCTGGCGGCGCAAACTCGCCAGTCGGGTGGCTGGCTTCATGGAAGGTTTCATGCACTAAACGCCGTTCTATTCAACAGCAGGTCAGACCATGAGCATTACGCAGTTCAAGAACACCGCCACATTGCAGCTGGACGAATCCAACCCGGTGGCCGTGCCGCTGGGCGAGCCGGTCGCCATTGCGTCGACCACCAGTGTCGAGCGCGACGATGGCGTCGAAACCGGCGTCTGGGCGTGCACCCCCGGGCGCTGGCGCCGGCAGATCACCGCTCAGGAGTTTTGCCATTTCATTTCCGGCCGTTGCACGTTCACCCCGGACGGTGGCGGCGAAACCCTGCACATACAAGGTGGCGACGCACTGATGTTGCCGGCCAACACGCTCGGTGTCTGGGATATCCAGGAGACCGTGCGCAAGACCTATGTCCTGATTTTCTGATTGTTTGATCCTTTGATTGCCTGCCAACAAAAAAAGCCCCTACAGGAATCGACCCATGATCCAGAAAACCCTCGCACTGGCGCCGCTGTTGCTGGTCGCCTCCATCAGTCACGCGGCCGAAACGGTCAAGGTGTACAACTGGTCCGACTACATCGCGCCGGACACCACCAAGCATTTCGAGAAGGAAACCGGTGTCGGCGTCACCTATGACGTCTACGACAGCAACGAAACCCTCGACGGCAAACTGATGACCGGTAAATCCGGTTACGACGTGGTGTTTCCCTCCAACCACTTCATGGCGCGGCAGATTCAGGGCGGGGCGCTGAAAAAGCTCGACAAGAGCCAGTTGCCGAACTGGAAGAACCTCAATCCGGTGCTGCTCAAGGCGTTGCAGACCAACGACCCGAACAATGAGCACGGCTTCCCGTATCTGTGGGGCAGCACCGGCATCGGCTACAACGTCGCCAAGGTCAAAGCGGTACTGGGCGACAACGCGCCGGTGGATTCCTGGGACCTGATTTTCAAACCCGAATACATGGAAAAACTGCAGAAATGCGGGGTAGCCATCCTCGACAACGGCCCGGAATTACTGCCGGCGGCGCTCAATTACCTCGGGTTGCCGCACCACAGCAAGGACCCCGAGGACTATAAAAAAGCCGAAGCGCTGTTGATGAAAGTTCGGCCATACGTCAGTTACTTCCACTCCTCGAAGTACACCAGCGACCTGGCCAACGGCGACATTTGTGTCGCGGTGGGTTTCTCCGGCGACATCCTGCAAGCGGAAAACCGCGCCAGGGAAGCGAAAAACGGCATCGAGATCGGCTACGCGATTCCCAAGGAAGGCGCGGCAATCTGGTTCGACATGGTTGCCATGCCTGCCGACGCGCCGGACGAGAAGGCCGGCTATGCGTTCATGAACTACCTGCTGCGCCCGGACGTCATGGCCGGCATCAGCAATTACGTGCATTACGCCAACGGCAACGAACAGGCCGACAGCCTGATCGACCCGGCGATCAAAAATGACACCAAGGTCTATCCGAGCCCGGAGATGATGGGCAAGCTGTTTGCGCTGGAGGCGATGCCGCTCAACATCGACCGAATCCGTACCCGCGTCTGGAACAAGATCCGCACCGGCAGCTGATATTCTTGCGTCTACAAATCCCTGTGGGGGCGGGCTTGCTCGCGAAAGCGGTGTGTCATTCGACGGCAATGTTGACTGATCCGATGCCTTCGCGAGCAAGCCCGCTTCCACAGGGATTTCCAGTATTTGAACGATTGATATCAATGCGCTGGCACGCACTAATAAAGTGCAGGAAAGTGAGACGCGGCTAACAAAAAACAACTTACCGATATTTAATATTTAAATAGAAAATCGTCTGACAATTAGGCGAAAGCACATCGCTTAAAACATTCTTTCGACCCCGCACGCTTTGTTTACGGCAGTTTTTCGAAACAGCTTAATTTGATCTCAAAAAAATGCTTTACGACAGATTTCAAATTGTGTCAGGTTTCTTACGCCTTCATTGGGCGAGTGATAGGACGATCTCGCCAGAGATTGTCGCTATCGGACAAAAACTGTTCCATTGCTAAACAAGGAAGTGTGTTTATGTCGAAAGTAAAAGCTAACGCTATTGATATCACCGCAGACACATTTGTGCCTGTCGGCGCCGTGCAGTCTCTGGCTGCCACCAGCTCCGCCTGGAACCAGATCAATAGCTTCAGCCATCAGTACGACCGTGGCGGTAATCTCACGGTCAATGGCAAACCCTCCTTCTCGGTGGATCAAGCCGCTACCCAGCTGTTGCGGGACGGTGCTTCCTGGCACGACCTCAACAACAGCGGCAAGATCGAACTGACCTACACCTTTCTGACGGCCAAAACCGCCAACTTCAGCGGTCTGGGCGTCACCGGTTTCAGTCAGTTCAGCGCCCTGCAGAAAGCCCAGGCCGTGCTCGCCATGCAATCCTGGGCGGATGTTGCCAACGTGACATTCACCGAAGCTGCCCGTGGTGGCGACGGTCACATGACCTTCGGTAACTACAGCGGCGGCCTGGACGGTGCAGCAGCGTTTGCCTTCCTGCCAGGCACCGAGCCAGGCTATGACGGTCAGTCCTGGTACCTGACCGGCAGTGGCTACGACGTTAACAAGACACCGGGCCTGAACAATTACGGGCGTCAGACCCTGACGCACGAAATCGGCCACGCCCTGGGCCTGTCTCACCCTGGCGACTACAACGCCGGCGAAGGCAACCCGACTTACAAGGATGCTTCCTACGGGCAAGACACCCGCGGTTACAGCCTTATGAGTTACTGGAGTGAAAGCAACACCAATCAGAACTTCAGCAAGGGCGGGGTAGAAGCCTACGCGTCCGGCCCGTTGATGGACGACATCGCGGCGATTCAGAAGCTCTACGGTGCCAACACCACCACCCGTACCGGTGACACCACCTACGGTTTCAACTCCAACACCGGTCGCGACTTCCTCAGTGCTTCGTCGTCGAGCGACAAGCTCGTGTTCTCGGTATGGGACGCGGGCGGCAAGGACACCCTGGACTTCTCCGGGTTCACCCAGAACCAGAAGATCAACCTCAATGATGCCTCGTTCTCCGACGTTGGCGGCATGGTGGGTAACGTGTCCATCGCCAAGGGCGCGATCATCGAGAACGCCATCGGCGGTTCGGGCAACGACCTGCTGATCGGCAACAGCGTGGCCAACGAGCTCAAGGGCGGTGCCGGCAACGACATCCTCTACGGGGCTGGCGGTGCCGACAAGCTGTGGGGCGGCGCGGGTTCGGACACCTTCGTGTTCGCGGCCAGCTCCGACTCCAAGCCGGGTGCGATTGATCAGATCCTCGATTTCGTCAGCGGTCTGGACAAAATCGACCTGACCGGCATCACCAAAGGTGCCGGCCTGCACTTCGTCAGCGCCTTCACCGGTGCGGCGGGCGATGCCGTGTTGACCTCGTCGGGCGGCAACAGCCTGCTGTCGGTGGACTTCTCCGGGCACGGCGTGGCCGACTTCCAGGTCAGCACCGTGGGCCAGGCAGCGACCAGCGACATCGTGGCGTGATGTAACAGGGAAAGCGGCGCGTCATGCGCCGCTTTCTTTACTTGCATCGGTTGGATCTGTAGGCAAGGCTACGCGCCGGAGCGAATATTCCCATGATCAGTAAAGCTTTTACCTACAAGGCAGTGGCGTGGCTTTCCGCGGCGTTCATCATGATTTCTGGAGAAACAAGTATGGCAAGCAGCCTCAGACTCGAAGATCCCTCGGTATTTGCCGGGCAATGGCAGGCGACGCTGACGGCGCGCGAAGATGCGCCGCAGGCGCAGACCCTGCAGGACAAACCCTCGAACACGTGCGTCATCGAGCTGGAGGCCAATCAGACCCTGGGCAAAGGTGCCGACTGCCTGGGCGCATGGCTTGAGCAAACACCCATCGGCTGGTTTCCCGAGCCCGATGGCCTGTCGGTCACCGGTAAGGAAGGCTCAAGAATCCAGTTTTTCAGCCGACAACGTGATGGGCTTTATCTGACGACTTTGAAATCAGGCTTGGTGATTACACTTGAGCGCTCGGCGCAATAGTCTTGATCAGGCAGCGCATGAAAGGGTTTTAATATAAAGCGTCAATGAAAGGTTATAAGCCGCGATGTTCATGGCAACTGCGCCGCATTAAATAGCGCTAGTTGTTATGAAAGTGTAAGCGGCCACCGGCAAAGAAAGCGCCGACTGTGTGCGGTTAATTAATTTGAAGTCTCGTCAATGACTGGCGAGAGATATCTCTCAGGAATAATCAATGAAGATGGCGAAGGCCCCAGCCACCGCTCCCCTCATCAAGGCATTGGGTGACTATAAAAGCATTCTGATCAGCGTCGGTTGCTTTACCGCACTGATTAACGTGCTGATGCTGGTGCCCTCCATTTATATGCTTCAGGTGTATGACCGGGTACTGTCATCGCAGAACGAAACCACCCTGGCGATGCTGTCGCTGATGGTCGTTGGTTTTTTTGCCTTCATCGGCCTGCTCGAGGTAATCCGCAGCTTCATCGTCATCCGCATCGGTAGCCAACTGGAGCGCCGTTTCAACCTGCGGGTCTATCAGGCCGCGTTCGAGCGCAACCTGTTCAAGGGCGAGGGCAATGCCGGGCAGTCGCTGGGCGACCTGACCCACATCCGCCAGTTCGTCACCGGGCCGGCGCTGTTTGCGTTTTTCGACGCGCCGTGGTTCCCGGTCTATCTGTTCGTGATTTACCTGTTCAACGTCTGGCTCGGCGTCCTCGCCACGGCGGGCGCGCTGCTGCTGATCGCGCTGGCGTGCCTCAACGAATACATGACCAAAAAGCCGTTGGGCGATGCCGCCGGTTTTTCGCAGAAATCCAGTCAACTGGCGACCAGTCATTTGCATAACGCCGAAACCATTCAGGCAATGGGCATGCTTGGTTCGCTGCGCAAGCGCTGGTTCCAGGTGCACTCGCGTTTCCTCGGCCTGCAGAATCAGGCCAGTGACACCGGGGCAGTGATCAGCTCGATGAGTAAAACCCTGCGCCTGTGCCTGCAATCGCTGGTGCTGGGGCTGGGTGCGTTGCTGGTGATCAAGGGCGACATGACCGCCGGGATGATGATCGCCGGTTCCATTCTGATGGGCCGCGTTCTGAGCCCGATCGACCAGTTGATCGCCGTGTGGAAACAGTGGAGCGGGGCGAAGCTGGCGTATCGCCGCCTCGATGCCTTGCTGCAAGCGTTTCCACCGAGCGACGAAGCGATGGCGTTGCCGGCGCCGAAAGGGCAGATCACCTTCGAGCAAGTCAGCGCGGGCCCACCGGGGCAACGTGCAGCGACCTTGCACATGGTCAATTTCCATCTGGGTGCCGGTGAAGTGCTGGGTGTGCTCGGGGCTTCCGGCTCCGGCAAGTCGACGCTGGCCCGAGTCCTCGTCGGCGTGTGGCCGACCCTCGGCGGTATCGTGCGCCTGGACGGCGCCGACATCCACCGCTGGAACCGCGACCAGCTCGGCCCGTACATCGGCTACCTGCCGCAGGACATCGAACTGTTCAGCGGCAGCATCGCCGAGAACATTGCGCGGTTCAGCGAGGCCGACCCGCAGAAAGTGGTGGCGGCCGCACAACAGGCCGGCGTCCACGAGATGATCCTGCGTCTGCCGCAGGGCTACGACACACAACTGGGCGAGGACGGCAGCGGTCTGTCCGGCGGCCAGAAGCAGCGCGTGGCCCTGGCCCGCGCGATGTACGGCACGCCGAGCCTGGTGGTGCTGGACGAGCCGAACTCCAACCTCGACACCGTCGGCGAAGCCGCCCTGGCCAGCGCCATCGCCCAGCTCAAGGCCCAGGGCACCACGGTGGTGCTGGTGACGCACCGTTCTTCGGTGCTGGCCCAGGCCGACAAGTTGCTGGTACTCAACGAGGGTCGTTTGCAGGCCTTCGGTCAGAGTCAGGAAGTGCTCAAGGCGCTGTCCGGCCAGCAGGAGCAACAACGTGAGAAAGCTGCACAAGCACCGGGCGGGCTCAGCATGAGCCGGCAGTACCAGCCCTCGACAAGGAATTCGGGTGTATGAGCAGCGCCAGCATGAACACTGAAAACGAAGCGAACATGGAACACGCCTACATCACTGAACGCCCGGAGCGCGACGCGAAGTTTTTCGCCCGCATGGGCTGGATTCTGGCCATCGTCGGCGCCGGCAGCTTCTTCACCTGGGCGGCATTGGCGCCGCTGGATCAGGGGATTCCGGTGCAGGGCACCGTGGTGGTGACAGGCAAACGTAAAGCCGTGCAGTCAATGAGCAGCGGTGTGGTCAGCCGCATTCTGGTGCGCGAAGGCGAGATCGTGAAACAGGGGCAACCGCTGTTTCGTCTCGACCAGACCCAGGTCGCGGCTGACGTGCAATCGCTGCAAGCGCAATACCGCATGGCCTGGGCCAGCCTGGCGCGTTGGCAGGCCGAGCGTGACAACCTCAAGCAGGTGACCTTTCCGGCCGAACTGAGCAGTGATCCGGACCCGCGTCTGGCCCTGGTGCTCGAAGGCCAGCGTCAACTGTTCAGCAGCCGCCGCGAAGCGTTCTACCGCGAGCAGGCCGGGTTGCGCGCCAGCATCGAAGGCGCCACCGCGCAACTGGCCGGCATGCGCCGTGCGCGCACTGATCTCAATGCTCAGGCCGACTCACTGCAGCAACAGCTGAGCAACCTGCAGCCGCTGGCAGACAATGGCTACATCCCGCGCAACCGTTTGATGGAATATCAGCGTCAATTGTCGCAAGTGCAGCAACAACTGGCAGAGAACACCGGGGAAAGCGGCCGTGTGGAGCAGGGCATCCTCGAATCGCGGCTGAAACTGCAACAGCACGGCGAGGAATATCAGAAGGAAGTACGCACGCAACTGGCCGATGCCCAGTTGAAAAGCGTCACGCTGTCCGAGCAACTGACCTCCGCCGGTTTCGACCTGCAACACAGCGAGATTGTCGCCACCGCCGATGGCGTGGCGGTCAACCTCGGCGTGCACACCGAAGGCGCCGTGGTCCGGCAGGGCGAAACCCTGCTGGAGATCGTACCCCAAGGCACCAGCCTGGAAGTGGAAGGGCACTTGCCGATCAACCTGATCGACAAGGTCGGTACGCATTTGCCGGTGGACATCCTGTTCACCGCGTTCAACCAGAGCAAAACCCCGCGGGTACCGGGTGAAGTCAGCCTGATTTCTGCCGACCAGATGATCGACGAAAAAACCGGCGTGCCGTACTACGTGTTGCGCAGCAGTGTCAGCGATCAGGCCATGGAAAAACTCAACGGTCTGGTGATCAAGCCCGGCATGCCGGCAGAGATGTTCGTGCGTACCGGTGAACGTTCACTCCTCAACTATCTGTTCAAACCGCTGCTCGACCGGGCAGGCTCCGCGTTGACCGAGGAATAAGGATGTTCGGCTGTATGAATAAGCTTTCCATGCTCGCGGCGGCAATGATGCTGCTGGCGAGTCACACGGCAGTGGCGGCGATGGGGCCGTTCGAGATTTACGAACAAGCGTTGCGCAACGACCCGGTGTTCCTCGGCGCGATCAAGGAGCGTGATGCCGGCCTGGAGAACCGCGCCATTGGCCGCGCCGGGCTGTTGCCGAAAATCGGTTACACCTACAACAAGGGCCGTAACTCGTCGAAGGCGACCTCGCTCGACGAACGTGCGCGCAATCGTACCGATGACCGCAACTACAGCAGTTACGGCTCGGCCCTGACCCTGCAACAACCGTTGCTCGACTACGAGGCTTATGCCGCGTATCGCAAAGGCGTGGCGCAGTCGCTGTTCGCCGACGAGAACTTCCGTGGCAAGAGTCAGGAACTGCTGGTGCGGGTGCTGGACAACTACACCAAGGCCTTGTTTGCCCAGGATCAGATTGATATCGCCCAGGCGAAGAAGAAGGCCTACGAGCAGCAGTTCCAGCAAAACGAGCACATGTTCAAACAGGGCGAGGGCACCCGCACCGACATTCTCGAAGCCGAGTCGCGTTACGAACTGGCGACCGCCGAAGAGATCGAGGCGCGCAACGAGCAGGATGCCGCGCTGCGTGAACTGGGCGCTCTGGTCGGTGTGCCGGCGGTGGATATCGGTGATCTGGTGCCGCTGAATCAGAACTTCCAAACCTTCGCGCTGATGCCGGCCAACTACGACACCTGGCACGAAATGGCGATCAGCAATAACCCCAACCTGGCGTCGCAACGCCAGGCGGTGGAAGTGGCACGCTACGAAGTGGAGCGCAACCGCGCCGGGCACTTGCCGAAAGTCAGCGCCTACGCGTCGATGCGCCAGAACGAATCGGAAAGCGGCAATACCTACAACCAGCGGTACGAAACCAACACCATCGGTTTTGAAGTCAGCGTGCCGTTGTATGCCGGTGGCGGGGTGTCGGCATCGACGCGCCAGGCCAGTCGCACCATGGAACAGGCGGAGTACGAACTGGATGGCAAGACGCGCGAGACGCTGATCGAGCTGCGGCGTCAGTTCAGTGCATGCCTGTCCGGGGTGAACAAATTGCGTGCTTACCAGAAAGCGCTGACCTCGGCGGAAGCGCTGGTAGTGTCGACCAAACAGAGCATTCTCGGCGGCGAACGGACCAACCTCGACGCCTTGAATGCCGAACAGCAACTGTTCACCACCCGCCGCGATCTGGCGCAGGCGCGGTACGACTATTTGATGGCCTGGACCAAATTGCATTACTACGCCGGGACCTTGAACGAACAGGATCTGGCGCGGGTGGATGAAGCTTTTGTGGTAGCTCAACAGCCCTCACCCTAACCCTCTCCCAGAGGGAGAGGGGACCGATTGGGGGATATTTCGGAGGTACACCGACCTGATCGAGCGGTGCTGAATCCACATTCGACCCGATTCTTCAGGTCGGTGAATGACGCAAGACAGCTCGGTCGGCTGCTTCACCCGGAGGGAAAGGAGACCGATTGGGGGATATTTCAGAGGTACACCGACCTGATCGAGCGGCGCTGAATCCACATTCGACCCGATTCTTCAGGTCGGTGAATGACGCAAGACAGCCCGGTCGGCTGCTTCACCCGGGGGGAGAGGGGACCGATTGGGGGATATTTCAGAGGTACACCGACCTGATCGAGTGGCGCTGAATCCACATTCGACCCGTTTCTTCAGGTCGTTGAATGACGCAAGACATCTCGGTCTGCTCCCTCTCCCTCGGGGAGAGGGCTGGGGTGAGGGGAACAGGCAGCACCGCAGAAAAACCTGCATAAAACAATAAAAGTGAGTGGTGAACATGGACGTACGCTTCAAGCCGGCATCGGTCGGCACCCTGTTGCTTGCAGTTTCTGTTGCGCAGGCCCAGGCGCAGTACCTGGAAACCGGCAAACCCGGCGATCCCGCCAGTTGGCGCAGCACCGAGTTTCTGCGCGACTGGGGCCTGGAACGCATGCAGGCCGACCAAGCCTATGCCGCCGGCATCACCGGCAAAGGGGTGAAAATCGGCGCGCTCGATTCCGGTTTCGATGCCGCCCATCCCGAGTTCGCCAGCGACCGCTATCACCCGGTACTGGCCAGCGGCAGCTACGTTGACGGCTCGCTGTTCAACGTCGACGGCACCCTCAACTCCAACAACGACTCCCACGGCACCCACGTGGTCGGCACCATGGGGGCGTCCCGCGACGGCAGCGGCATGCACGGGGTGGCGTATAACGCGCAGCTCTACGTCGGCAACACCAACAAGAACGACAGCTTCCTGTTCGGCCCCAACCCCGACCCGCGTTATTTCAAAGCGGTGTATGACGCCCTGGCCGATGCCGGCGTGCGCGCGATCAACAACAGCTGGGGCAGTCAGCCGCCGGATGTCAGCTATCGCACCCTGGCCGATCTGCACGCCGCCTACGCCCAACACTACAACCAAGGCACCTGGCTCGACGCCGCAGGCGACGTGTCGCGCCGTGGTGTGATCAACGTGTTCAGTGCCGGCAACAGCGGTTACCCGAATGCCAGCGTGCGTTCCGCGCTGCCGTACTTTCAGCCGGACCTTGAAGGTCACTGGCTGGCCGTCTCCGGGCTCGACCAGGGCAATCAGCAGAAGTACAACCAATGCGGTCTCGCCAAGTACTGGTGCATCACCACGCCGGGGGCGAAGATCGACAGCACCATCCCCGGTGGCGGTTACGCGATCAAGTCCGGCACCTCGATGGCGGCGCCGCACGCCACCGGCGCCCTGGCGCTGGTGATGGAACGTTACCCGTACATGAACAATCAGCAGGCGCTTGAAGTACTGCTGACCACCGCCACGCAGCTCGATGGCTCGGCTACCGACGCACCGACCGCTCAGGTCGGCTGGGGCGTGGCCAACCTGAACCGGGCCATGCGCGGGCCGGGCCAGTTGCTCGGCGCGTTCGATGCCAGTCTGGGGGCGGGGCAGCGCGATATCTGGAGCAATGACATCTCCGACAAGGCACTGATCCAGCGTCAGAGCGAGGACCTCGCCGAACACAATGCCTGGCAGCAAACCCTGCAGGACAAGGGCTGGCAGAACGGCGTCCCGGGCGGTGCCAGTCAGCAGGATCAGACCGACTATGCCATCGGCAGCGCCCGCGACGCAGCGGCGACGCAGCGGATTTATCAGGGCAGCCTGATCAAGTCCGGCGCCGGGCAGCTGATTCTCACCGGCAACAATACCTATCGCGGCCCGACCACGGTCAATGGCGGCTTGTTGACGGTGAACGGTGCGCTGACGTCTGCCGTGACCGTGAACGACAACGCTACGCTCGGCGGTTCCGGGCGCATCGGCGCGTTGACCGCCAACAGCGGCAGCCGCGTGGCGCCGGGCAATTCCATCGGCACCTTGAACGTGGCCGGTGACGTAACCTTCGCGCCGGGTTCGACTTACGCGGTAGAACTCTCGCCGACCAGCAGCGATCGGATCGTTGCCGGCGGCACGGCAACCGTTAGCGGCGCCACGGTCAGCCTGTCGCTGGAAAACAGCCCGACACTGCTCAGCAGCGCCGAGACGCAAAGCC
The DNA here is from genome assembly GCF_037626295.1 of Pseudomonas sp. LF-5. Classification (NCBI taxonomy): domain Bacteria; kingdom Pseudomonadati; phylum Pseudomonadota; class Gammaproteobacteria; order Pseudomonadales; family Pseudomonadaceae; genus Pseudomonas; species Pseudomonas sp. LF-5. The sequence continues at coordinate 858,643 of NZ_JARKMT010000001.1, read as the reverse complement.
TGCTAGGGCGCCAGTACGACATCCTGCAAGCGGCGGGCGGCATACAGGGCCGGTTCGGTGCGGTGCTGCCGAATTACCTGTTTATCGGTGGCAGCCTCGACTATTCCGGCAACGGCATTCAGCTCGACATAGAACGTAATTCAACCGCGTTCGCCAGCGTCGGCCAGACCCCGAACCAACGTGCGGTGGCGGCGGCGGTGGAAGGTCTCGGCGCTGGCAATTCGGTGTATGAAAGCCTGTTGCTGGCAGCCGACGCGCCGGCCGCGCAACACGCCTTCCAGCAGTTGAGCGGCGAGATCTATCCGGCGCTCGGCTCGATGCTGATCAATGACAGCCGCCAGTTGCGCGACGCGCTGGGTGAGCGTCTGCACGATGCCTCGGCGGCGCACAGCAACGGCTGGATCAAGGCCCTCGGCGCCTGGGGTACCACCGATTCGAGCCATGACACGGCGGGTTACAGCACCTCGATTGGCGGCCTGCTGGCCGGTGTCGACGGCGCCCTCGACGAGCAGACCCGCATCGGGCTGGTCACCGGCTACAGCGACAGCTCATTGAGCATGGGCTCGGGCACGCATTCATCGGCCAAGGTCGACAGCTATCACCTCGGCGCGTACGCCGGCCATGAAACCGGCGCCTGGCGCTTGAGCACCGGAGCGGCGTACAGCTGGCACCGTGCGGATGTGAAGCGCGACTTGCAGTACGGCAACGTCAGCGGCAAACAGAAGGCCAAGGTCGATGCGAGCACCACGCAGGTGTTCGGTGAAGCGGCGTATCGACTGCACCTGCAACCGTTGGCACTGGAGCCGTTCGCCAACCTCGCGTATGTGCACCTGGACACCGAAGGCTTCAGGGAAAAGGGCAATGCGGCGGCATTGAAAAGCACCGGCGACCAGCGTGATGCGGTACTGAGCACCCTCGGTGTGCGCGTGCTGAAGACCTTCAACCTGTCGGCGCAGCAATCGCTGGACGTCAGCGGCCACCTCGGCTGGCAGCACAGCCTGAGCGCTATCGACTCCGGGCAGCACCTGCGTTTTGCCAGCGGCGGCACGCCGTATTCGGTGGAGAGCTCGGCACTGCTGCGCGATGCCGCATTGGTGGGCGTGCAGGCCGGTCTGGCGTTGAGCAAGGACGTGCGGGTGAACCTCGATTACACCGGACAACTGTCCAGCCGCGAGAAGAGTCATGGCGTTGGCTTGAGTTTGAACTGGCAGTTCTGACCGAGGGGAGGGATGCCAATCCCTGCGAGAGCTGCCGCAGGCTGCGCAAACACAGACCTGTGGCGAGGGGATTTATCCCCGTTCGGCTGCGCAGCAGTCGCAGCCCCATACGACTCGGTTTGCCTGAAAGGTTGCAGGGGGCCGCTTAAATCCCCTCGCCACAAGGCAGTGCATGCATTCGAGATAAACGGATTTTTCGCAACATCACTAAGGAAGGTCGCTGGATGAATAACAACAATACCCCCGCGCAAACGGGTGGCCGCTTTGCCCTGAAAACCCTCACGTGCGCCGTGTTGTGCGCACTGACCAGTTGGGGCACCGCGCACGCGGCGCCCTACGTGGAAAACGGTCGCAAGGGCGATCCCTCGAGTTGGCGCAGCACCGAATTCCAGGCCGACTGGGGCCTGGGTGCGATCGGTGCCGATTACGCCTATGCCGCCGGCTATACCGGCAAAGGCGTGAAGCTGGGCATTTTCGACCAGCCGGTGTACGCCGCGCACCCGGAGTTCTCCGGCAGCAACAAGGTGATCACCCTGGTCACGCGCGGGATCCGCGAATACACCGACCCGTACATTCCGGTGAAGGCGGGTGATGCGTTCCTGTACGACGGCTCGCCCTCGGTCGGTTCCGACGGCAAGCTCGGTGCCCACGGCACCCACGTCGGCGGTATCGCCGCTGGCAGTCGTGACGGTGGGCCGATGCACGGCGTAGCGTTCGGCGCACAGATCATCAGCGCCGACAACGGCGATCCCGGCCCGGAAGACGGTATCGTCCGCGGTAACGACGGCGCGGTGTACAAGGCCGGTTGGGATGCGCTGATCGCCAGCGGCGCGCGGATCATCAACAACAGCTGGGGCATCGGCATCACCGACCGTTTCGACCTCGGTGGCCGCGATCCGGCGTACCCGCACTTCACCGTCAACGACGCGCAATTGCAGTTCAACGAAATCCGCACACTGCTCGGCACCAAACCCGGTGGCGCCTACGACGGTGCAATCGCGGCGGCCCGCAGCGGTATCGTGACGATCTTCGCCGCCGGTAACGACTACAACCTCAACAACCCGGACGCCATCGCCGGCCTCGGCTATTTCGTCCCGGACATCGCGCCCAACTGGATCACCGTCGCTGCGTTGCAGAAGAACCCGGACCTGGCCAGCGCCAATCCGTACATCATGAGCACGTTCTCTTCGCGTTGCGGCTACACCGCGAGTTTCTGCGTCTCGGCGCCGGGCACGAAAATCTACAGCGCGATCATCGAAGGCACCAACGCCGACAACCTGACCACCGGTTACAAAAATTACAATGGCACCTCGATGGCCGCGCCACACGTGGCCGGCTCGATGGCGGTGCTGATGGAGCGCTTCCCGTACATGTCCGGCGACCAGGTCGCCACGGTCCTGCGCACTACCGCCACCGACCTCGGCGCACCGGGCATCGACGCCCTGTACGGCTGGGGCATGATCAACCTGCGCAAGGGCATCGACGGCCCGGCGATGTTCGTCACCGAGCAGGACATCCCCGAAGAGTTCCGCATTCAGGGGGCTTACGGCTCGGGTCAGTTCGTCGCTGATTTGCCGGGTATCGGCGCGATCATCGACAAGGGCAAGCCCACCGAGCGTGTCTGCACCGACATCACCTGCGGCCTCGACACCTGGCGCAACGATATTTCCGGTCATGGCGGTTTGACCAAGCAGGGCCTCGGCACTCTGGTGTTGACCGGCAACAACACCTACAGCGGCCCGACCCTGGTCAATCAGGGACGACTGGCGATCAACGGTTCGCTGCAATCGGCGGTGACCGTGAATGACGGCGGCGTCCTCGGCGGTAACGGCCATATTGGCGCGCTGTCGGTGAAAAGCGGCGGTACCGTGGCACCCGGCAACTCCATCGGCACCTTGAACGTGGCCGGCGACGTGACCTTCGCCCCGGGCTCGACCTATGCCGTTGAACTGTCGCCGACCAGCAGCGACCAGATCATCGCCACCGGCAAAGCGGTGATTGAAGGCGCGACGGTGAGCATGTCCCTGGAAAACAGCCCGACCTTGCTGACCACCAGCGAAGTGCAAAGCCTGCTCGGCACCCGCTACAACATCCTGCAAGCAGCGGGCGGGATCGAAGGCCGCTTCGGTCAGGTATTGCCGGATTACGCGTTCCTCGGTGGCATCCTCGATTACTCGGCGGGCGGTATCCAGCTGGCGGTCGGGCGCAACGAAGCCTCCTTCGCCAGCGTCGGCCTGACGCCGAACCAGCGTGCGGTCGGTGCTGCTGCTGAACGGCTGGGCGCGGGCAATGCGCTGTTCGAAACCCTGCTGTTGTCGCCGAACGCGGCCTCGGCGCAACAGGCCTTCCAGCAACTGTCCGGCGAAATCCACCCGGCTATCGGCACGCTGCTGATCAACGACAGCCGTTACCTGCGTGAGGCAGTGGGCGAGCGTCTGCGCGAACGTGACCTGTTCAACGCCGGTGCACCGACCGATGACCGCAGCAACGCCTGGGTCAAGGTCCTGGGTTCGTGGGGCAAGAGCGATGGCGGGCATGACAATGCCGACTCCAACAGCTCGATCAGTGGCTTGCTGGCCGGTGTCGACGGCTTGATTGCTGAAGATACTCGCTTGGGTTTCGTTACCGGTTACAGCGACAGCTCGTTGAACATGGGCAGTGGCACGCATTCGTCGGCGTCGGTCGACAGCTACCACTTGGGTGCGTACCTGGGGCATCAGATCGACGCACTGCGCCTGACCGCCGGTGCGGCCTACAGCTGGCATCGCGTGGACGTGAAGCGTGAGCTGCAGTTCGGTGGTGTCAGCGGCAGACAGAAAACCAAGCACGACGCCGCCACGACTCAGGTGTTCACTGAAGCGGCTTACGACCTGGGCCTGCAACCGATGAACCTGGAGCCGTTCGCCAATCTTTCGTACGTGCACCTGAACACCGAAAGCTTCACCGAAAAGGGTGACGCGGCGGCGCTCAAAGGCGGCGAAGACAACCGCGACGTGGTGCTCTCGACCCTGGGTGTGCGTGCCAAGCGCACGTTTGCCGTGTCGGACCAGCATCAGCTGGAACTGGGGGCGAGCCTTGGCTGGCAGCACAACCTGAGCAGCGTCGATGCGGACAGCCACCTGGCCTTCGCCAATGGCAACAGCGCGTTCACCGTGCAGAGCGTGTCGATGGATCGTGATGCGGCGGTGGTGGGCGTACGCGCCGGTCTGGCGCTTAATCGCGATGTGCGGGTGAACCTGGATTACAACGGGCTGATCGGTAACAACGAGAAGAACCACGGCGTGGGTCTGACCCTCGACTGGCAGTTCTAAGGCATGCCGGCAGTTCTTGCGAGAACTGCCGGTCTTGAAGGAAGAGAGGGCACAGCATGGGACTGTTCGATTACAAGAATGCTGATGGCAAAGCGTTGTACAGCGACGCCATCGCGCTGACGTTGTACGCCTACACACCGACCGGCAAACCGTTGCCCGCGACGGCCTGGGCCCCGGTGACCGCGACGGCGCTGGGCTATCAGGGCAAGGTTGGCGACAAGGGCACGTTCTTCGGCGAGAAGGACGGCTTTACCAGCGCCGAAGGCGAAGTGCTCGGCAAATACGACGCCTCCGGCAAACTGATCGGTATCGGTGTGGCCTTCCGTGGTACCGGCGGGCTGGACTACAGCGACACCTTCGGCGACATGAAAAACAACCTGCTGGCGGCGTTCGGGCCAGCGGATTATGCGAGCAACTACGCCAAAAACGCCTTCGACAACCTGCTCAAGGCCGTCGCTGCGTTTGCCATCGCCAATGGCATCGCTGCCAAGGACGTCTTGATCAGCGGCCACAGCCTCGGCGGGCTCGGGGTCAACAGCGTGGCCGAGTTGAGTGCAAACAATTGGGGCGGGTTCTTCAAGGACGCCAACTACATCGCATTTGCCTCGCCGACCCAGAGCAGCACCGGCAACAATGTATTGAACATCGGCTATGAGAACGACCCGGTGTTCCGCGTGCTTGATGGCACCACGTTCAGCAGCGCCTCGATGGGCAAGCACGACAAGCCGCATGATTCGACCACCGATAACATCGTCAACTTCAACGACCACTATGCGTCCACCGCACAGAACCTGGTGCCGTTCAGCATCATCAATCCGCTGAGCTGGTCGGCGCACAGTTCGCTGGGGTATGCCGATGGCTTGAATCGGGTGATCGACTCGAAGTTCTACAACCTCACCGACAAGGACTCGACGATCATCGTCTCCAACCTGGAGCAAGCATCCCGGGGCAAAACCTGGGTCGAGGACCTCGGGCGCAGCGGCGAGCCGCACACCGGCAGCACCTTCATCATCGGCACCGACAGCAACGACTGGCTCAAGGGCGGGGCGGGCAACGACTTCCTTGAAGGCCGTGCCGGCGATGACCGGTTCCGTGACGACGGTGGCTTCAACATCCTGCTCGGTGGCCAGGGCCACAACACCTTCGAATTGCAGAAACCGTTGCAGAACTTCAGCTTCGCCAACGACGGAGACGGCACGCTGTACGTGCGCGACGCCTACGGCGGCATCAGCATGACTCGCGACATCGGTGCGCTGGTGAGCAAGGAGGCGGGGTCGTGGTGGGGCAGCAAGGACATCACCTGGGGCGTCACGGCCAAGGGCTTGAGCAATGGCAACCAACTGACCCAGTACACCCATTCGCTCAACGGCGATGCGTACGGCAATGCGTTGCACGCGACCGCCGACGGTGGCTGGCTGTTCGGCCTCGGTGGCGACGACAAACTGGTCAGCGACAAGGGCCACGTGACCTTCGTCGGCGGCGCCGGAAACGACGTGATGACGGCGGTGGGTGGCAACAACACCTTCCTGTTCAGCGGCGCGTTCGGCTTCGATGCCATCAATGGCTACCAGGGCAGCGACAAACTGGTGTTCATGGGCGTCGAAGGCGCGGGGCAGGGCTACGACTACAAGCAGCACGCGTCGCAGTCCGGGGCCGACACCGTGCTGAAGATTGGCGACTATGCCGTGACCCTGATCGGGGTGGGAGTGGCTAACCTGTCGGACTCGGCATTCGTTTTTGCCTAGTACTCCCTGCAGGAGCGAGCCTGCTCGCGATAGCGGTGTGTCAGTTTGCATTTATTAATCAGACACATCGCTATCGCCAGCAGCCCCACTCCTGCAGTTAAACGCTAAACGTAGTTTCTGAAATGCTCCGGGGCGTCCCCCAAGGGGCGCCCTGGCTGTGAGCTATCTCTGACAATTCCAACAAAAGAGAGGCAATAGCAATGGGTGTGTATGACTACAAAAACTTCGGCACAGCCGATTCCAAGGCGCTGTTCAGCGACGCCATGGCGATCACGCTGTATTCCTACCACAACCTCGATAACGGCTTTGCCACGGGTTATCAGCACAACGGCTTCGGCCTTGGCCTGCCGGCCACGCTGGTCACGGCGTTGCTGGGCGGCACGGATTCCCAGGGGGTTATCCCCGGCATTCCGTGGAACCCCGACTCGGAAAAACTCGCCCTCGACGCCGTGAAGAAGGCCGGCTGGACGCCGATCACCGCGTCGCAACTGGGGTATGAAGGCAAGACCGACGCACGCGGCACCTTCTTCGGCGAGAAGGCCGGTTACGCTACCGCGCAGGTTGAAATCCTCGGCAAGTACGACGCCCAGGGCCATCTGACCGAAATCGGCATCGCCTTTCGCGGCACCAGCGGCCCGCGGGAAAACCTGATCCTCGACTCCATCGGCGATGTGATCAACGACCTGCTGGCGGCGTTCGGTCCCAAGGACTACGCCAGGAACTACGTCGGTGAGGCCTTCGGCAATCTGCTCAGTGATGTCGTGGCGTTCGCCAAGGCCAACGGCCTGACCGGCAAGGACGTGCTGGTCAGCGGCCACAGCCTCGGCGGGTTGGCAGTCAACAGCATGGCCGACCTGAGCGGCGGTAAATGGGGCGGGTTCTTCGCCGATTCCAACTACATTGCCTACGCCTCACCGACCCAAAGCAGCACCGACAAGGTGCTCAACGTCGGTTACGAAAACGATCCGGTATTCCGCGCCCTCGACGGCTCGAATTTCACCGGCGCCTCGATCGGCGTGCACGACGCGCCGAAGGAATCGGCCACCGACAACATCGTCAGCTTCAACGATCACTACGCCTCGACCGCGTGGAATCTGCTGCCGTTCTCGATCCTCAACATCCCGACCTGGATCTCACACCTGCCGACTGCTTACGGCGACGGCATGAACCGGATCATCGAGTCGAAGTTCTACGACCTGACCAGCAAGGACTCGACGATCATCGTCGCCAACCTGTCGGACCCGGCGCGCGCCAATACCTGGGTGCAGGACCTCAATCGCAATGCCGAAACCCACAAGGGCAGCACCTTTATCATCGGCAGCGACGCCAACGACCTGATCCAGGGCGGCAGTGGCAACGACTATCTGGAGGGCCGCGCCGGCAACGACACCTTCCGCGACAGTGGCGGCTACAACGTCATCCTCGGCGGCGCCGGCAACAACACCCTCGACTTGCAGAAATCGGTGAACACCTTCGACTTTGCCAACGACGGCGCCGGCAACCTGTACATCCGCGATGCCAAAGGCGGGATCAGCATCACCCGCGATATCGGCAGCATCGTCACCAAGGAGCCGGGCTTCCTCTGGGGGCTGTTCAAGGACGACGTGACCCACAGCGTTACCAGCAGCGGCTTGAAGGTCGGCAACAACCTCACCGCGTATGAGTCGAGTGTCAAAGGCACCAGCGGTGCGGACACGCTCAAGGCGCATGCTGGCGGTGACTGGCTGTTCGGGCTCGATGGTAACGATCATCTGGTGGGTGGCGCCGGTAATGACGTCTTTGTCGGTGGCGCCGGCAACGACCTGATGGAGTCGGGTGGCGGGGCGGACACGTTCCTGTTCAACGGGGCGTTCGGCCAGGACCGGGTGGTCGGGTTTACGTCCAACGACAAACTGGTGTTCCTGGGCGTGCAGGGGGTGTTGCCGACCGATGACTTGCGTGCCCATGCCGCGACAGTGGGGCAGGACACGGTGCTGACGTTTGGCAATGATTCGGTGACGCTGGTCGGGGTTGCGCTCAATAGCTTGAGTGCCGACGGTATCGTGATCGCCTGATACTGATTGGCAACACACAACCTGTGGCGAGGGCGCTGGCTCCCTCGCCACAATCGGGTGCTGGAAGTGACTCGATGGCCATTCTCTGACTCAAACCCTGTGCAAACAGGAAAAGCGGCCTAAAGCCAGCACGTGCACACACGTTCTATAGCTAGCCGCCATTGAGTACAGGAGATTCACACGTGAGAAGTTTCAAGGGGTCTATCGGTTTCGTCGGACTGGCGCTGTGTTCCGCCAATGTCTGGGCCGATCTGCCTCAAACCTCGATTCTGAGCCGTTACGGCATCAGCAGCGAGCAACTGCCGAGCCCGGCCAAGACCAAAGCGGTCGAGCCGGTCGAGGAGAAAAGCCGTTTTCAGATCCAGCCCGAACAGCCCTTCGTGACCATTCGCCTGGGTGACGGCAAACCACCGCCGCAAACCACCGGCAATCCGAGCATTGACCGCATGGCCCAGCAGGACCTGGAGCGTTGCCAGCGCCTGCAAAGCGAATTGGTACGACGTGGCGGCAGCTACTTCAGTTGCGACAACAGCATCCCGGGCATGCCCGCGTTCGAATAACCCGAGACGCCTGTGCAGGAGCTGCCGAGGCGGCGATCTTGATCGTTCCCACGCACAGCGTGGGAACGAACGGCAGCAGGGTGTCAGTCTTCTTCGCGAACAGTGGCGACTTCATCGGCGCGCACTTTCACCTTGGCCCCGGAAATATCCTCGAATTCATAGAAACCGTCCTTGGTTTTGGTCTTCGGCATGTCCTTGGTCAAATACTGAGTGCCGTTCTGCAGGGTGACCACGGTCTGGGTCGAGCAACCGCCCAAAGCCAGCAAAGCCGCAACTGCCAGAGGAATGCCCAGCGTCTTGATTTTCATACCCACTTCTAGATCCTCGTTCCATGTGATACCGAGCAATGTCGGTCTTCTAACGCGGTTGGTGCCATCACGCGGGAAAAAGTTCGATGCGCCGGTCAAAAAATGCCACTGATCCTTTTCCGTTTGCACCGGACGGGGCAGAGCTGGTATCTGTACGCATAACCAGTACTCGCTCGCCATGGCCCTGAATTTCCGTGACTGCCAATCCCCTCGACGATCCGTTCTATTACCTCAACAACTTCCGGCAAGTACTTGACTGGCTTGAGCTGCGCTATGCCGATGTGATGAGCGCAACCGAGCACGCCTTCATTCGCGACTTCAAGGCATTGCCCAAACCGTCGCAAGGTTTGCTGGTGCGCATGGTGATGCGCAAGGGCGTGCATTTTCGTGCCGGCAAACTCGCTTATGCCGAGATCGGTGACATCGCCGAGGCTGCGCAACCGTTGCTGGCCCATGGCTGGCTGGATGAACACGCCCCCTTGGCGCTGGCCGAGGTGTTCGAGGTGTTGCTCAAGGCCGAAATCCTGCAAGCGTTCGCCGCGTTCATCGAGCAACCCAAGGGCCGCAAGGACGACTGGCTGCCCGCACTCGCCGGGCTGTTCCCGGAAACCCGCCGCCTGTGCGACTGGGCACCGTTGCTCGCCGAGCGTCTGTTCAGCCTGACCATCATGGACCTGTGCGACCGCTTGCGCCTGATGTTCTTCGGCAACCTGTACCAGGACTGGTCGGAGTTCGTCCTCGCCGACCTCGGGATCTTCACCTACGAAAAAGTCGAGTTCTGCGCCGATTCCCGTGGTCTGCGCAGCCGCGAGGACGTTGACGCCTGCCTGTTTCTGCACACCTGCCAGCTGCGCTTCGAGGCCGGAGAACCGTTGGCGATCATTGTCGAGCAGGTCAGCGCCATGCATTTCGATAACCCGTGGCTGCAACGGCGGCGTGGCAAGGTGCTGTTCCAGATCGCCCAGTATTGCGAGCGCACCACCGAGTTTGCCCTGGCCCTGAACATCTACCGCGACTGTGCCTACCCGGGCGCGCGATTGCGCATGATTCGGGTGCTGGAGCGCTGCGGTGAATACGCCTTGGCCCTGGAACTCGCCACTGTGGCGGAGCAGGCCGTGGAGAGTGCTGCCGAACAACAAGGCCTGCAACGCATCGTGCCACGGCTGCGGCGCAAACTCGGTGGTCCGCCATTGAAGCGCGTGGCGGCCAGACCGGTGGAGCGCCTGGATCTGCAGCTGCTGCGCAGCGATCCGGGGTTGTCGGTCGAGTACTACGTGCAGGCGCATCTGCACGACGACGATGGCCCGGTGCATTACGTGGAAAACAGTCTGATCAATTCGCTGTTCGGCCTGTTGTGCTGGCCGGCGATTTTTGCGCCGCTGCCGGGCGCGTTCTTTCACCCGTTCCAGCGCGGGCCGGTGGATCTGCTGAATGAAGACTTTCAGCAACGCCGCGCCGAACTGTTCCAGGCCTGTCTGGCTGAGCTCGACGATGGTCGCTATGCGCAGACCATTCGCGAACGATTTGTCGCCAAGTGGGGCATCCAGTCGCCATTCGTGTTTTGGGGCGCCTTGAATGAAGCCTTGCTGGAGCAGGCACTGGCCTGTCTGCCGGCCGAACACCTGAAACACTGGTTCAACCGGCTGCTGCTCGACATCAAGGCCAATCGTGCTGGCATGCCCGACCTGATCCAGTTCTGGCCGCAGCACAAAACTTACCGGATGATCGAAGTCAAAGGCCCCGGTGACCGCTTGCAGGATAACCAGCTGCGCTGGCTGGAGTTTTGCCATCAACACCAGATGCCGGTTGCCGTGTGTTACGTGCAATGGGCGGAGCAGAGTGCTTGAGCTACAGCATTGCCGTGCGCGCACTGTGCGAGTTCACTGCGAAATGCGGCGACCTCGACCTGCGTTTCACACCGTCTCCCACAGCGCTGGAAGGCATTGCCGGGCATCGCACCGTGGCTTCGCGGCGTAGCGAGCAGTATCAAAGTGAAGTCGCGCTGGAAGGCGAGTACCTGCAATTGAAGGTCAAGGGCAGGGCGGATGGCTACGACCCGGCGCAAAACTGCCTTGAAGAGGTCAAAACCTACCGTGGCGACCTGAGCAAGCAACCGGCCAATCATCGGCAATTGCACTGGGCGCAGGCCAAGGTTTACGGCTGGTTGATGTGCCGCAAGCTCGATGTGCAGCAGATCAACCTGGCGCTGGTGTATTTCGACATCGTCAGCGAGAAGGAAACCTGCCTGGTCGAAGCCTTCGACGCCAAGACCCTGCAGGACTTCTTCGAGCACCAATGCCGCTTGTTTCTGCATTGGGCCGAACAGGAAATGGCGCACCGCGATGCGCGTAATCGAGCGGCGCAGCACCTTAGCTTTCCCCATGCCGGTTTTCGCCCCGGCCAGCGGCACCTGGCCGAATCGGTGTTCAAGGCCGTCAGCACCGGTCGTTGTCTGATGGCCCAGGCGCCGACCGGGATCGGCAAGACCCTCGGCACCCTGTTCCCGATGCTCAAGGCGCTGGCGCCGCAGCAACTGGACAAGGTGTTCTTCCTGACCGCCAAGACCCCCGGGCGCAAACTGGCGCTGGACGCCAGTCAGGTGTTGTTCGATCAGACGCCGGCATTGCCCTTGCGGGTCCTGGAAATGGTCGCCCGGGACAAGGCCTGCGAACACCCGGACAAGGCCTGTCACGGTGAATCCTGTCCCCTGGCTCAAGGCTTCTACGATCGTTTGCCCGCCGCCCGCGAAGCGGCCAGTCGCATCAACCTGCTTGATCAGGCAGCCATGCGCGACGTCGCCGCGCAACACTCGATCTGTCCGTATTACCTGAGCCAGGAAATGGCCCGCTGGGCCGACGTGGTGGTAGCCGACTACAACTATTATTTCGACTTCAGTGCTTTGCTGTTCGGGCTGGCCCAGCTCAATCAGTGGAAAGTCGCCGTCCTGGCAGACGAGGCGCACAACCTGGTGGAGCGCGGCCGGCAGATGTACAGCGCCAGTCTGGATCAGGGCACCTTCGGCAGCGTGCGCAAAACCGCCCCGCAGGCGCTGAAAAACGTCCTGCAACGGGTCAACCGCGAGTGGAACGCGTTGCATGCGCCGCAACTGGCGCCGTATCAGGCCTACGACAAGGCGCCGGAAAAACTGCTGCAAGCGATCTCGCTGTGCTGCGCGGCCATCGGCGATTACCTCAACGATCACCCGCAAGGGCTCGACAGCGGTTTGCAGAATGTCTACTTCGACCTGCTGCAATTTGGCCGGGTCGCGGAGCTGTACGACGAGCATTATCTGTTCGACATCAGCAAGCGCGACCTCGATCGCAAGCGACCGCTGTCGCAACTGTGCCTGCGCAATGTGGTGCCGGCCGCGTTCATCGGCCCGCGCCTGAAAGCGGCGCGCAGCAGCGTATTGTTTTCCGCCACCCTCAGCCCGCGCCGCTATTACGCCGACCTGCTCGGGACACCCGCCGATACCGTGTGCATCGACGTAGAGTCGCCGTTCAGCGCCGAGCAGTTGCAGGTGCACATCGTCAGCCGCATCTCGACGCGCTTCAACCATCGCCAGGCTTCGCTGGCGCCCATCGTCGAGCTGATCGCTCGCCAGTTCAGCGAACGGCCGGGCAACTATCTGGCGTTCTTCAGCAGCTTTGACTACTTGCAACAGGTCGCGCAGTTGCTGGCCGAACGGCACTCGCACATCACCTTGTGGCAGCAATCACGGGGCATGGCCGAAGGTCAGCGTCAGGCGTTCCTCGATCAGTTCACCGCCGACAGCCAGGGCGTCGGGTTTGCGGTGCTGGGCGGCGCCTTCGGGGAAGGCATCGACTTGCCCGGCGCCCGCCTGATCGGTGCGTTCATCGCCACCCTGGGGCTGGCGCAGCTCAACCCGGTCAATGAACAGATGAAGCAGCGCATGGCGGCGATTTTCGGCGCCGGCTATGACTACACCTACCTGTTTCCCGGGGTACAGAAAGTGGTGCAGGCCGCCGGTCGCGTGATCCGCACCCGCGAGGATCGCGGCGTGGTGATGCTGATCGACGATCGCTTTGCCGAGCATCGCATTCAGCAACTGCTGCCGCGCTGGTGGGCGATCGATAACGAGCCCGCCGCTTCCCAAATCGACGGATTCACGCATACTCCTGCTCATATCAGTGTGCGGTGAGTGGAATGAGCGATAACAGCAAGACCGGGGCGATGGAGGAGATGCGATTTCGGCTCCTGATCGATGCGGTGGTCGATTACGCGATCTACATGATCGACCCCGACGGCATCATCACCAGCTGGAACTCCGGCGCGAAACGCTTCAAGGGCTATGAAGAGGCGGAAATTCTCGGCGAGCACTTTTCAAGGTTCTACACCCCGGACGATCGCGCTGCCGGATTGCCGCAGCGGGCGCTGGATACGGCGGTCCGCGAAGGACGGTATGAAGGCGAAGGCTGGCGGGTGCGCAAGGACGGCACGAATTTCTGGTGCCACGTGGTGATCGACCCGATCATCGCGCCGGATGGCCGCTTGCTCGGTTTCGCCAAGATCACCCGCGACCTGACCGATCGCAAAATGGCCGAGGAAACCCTCAAGCGAAGTGAGCAGCAGTTCCGCCTGCTGGTGCAAGGCGTTACCGACTACGCGATTTATATGCTCAGCCCGGAAGGCCGCGTCAGTAACTGGAATCAGGGTGCACAACGCATCAAGGGCTATACGCCGGAAGAAATCATCGGTGAGCATTTTTCGGTTTTCTACACCCCCGAAGACCGTGAACTCGGCGAGCCGGCGCGGGCCCTGGACATCGCCACCCGCGAAGGCCGCTTCGAGAACAGGAGCTGGCGCGTACGCAAGGATGGCACGCGTTTTCTCGCGCACGTGGTAGTCGATGCGATTCGTGGGGAAACCGGGACGCTGCTGGGGTTTGCCAAGATCACGCGTGACGTGACGCAAGCCCATGAGGCGCAACTGGCCCTGGAAAAGACCCGCGAGGCGTTGTTCCAGGCGCAGAAGATGCAGGCCATCGGTCAGCTCAGCGGCGGCATCGCCCATGACTTCAACAACCTGCTGACGGTGATCCTGGGTAATCTGGAAATTCTGCAGAAACGCATCGGTGACGAACCGAAAATCAGCCGCTTACTGGAGAACGCCACCCAGGGCGCCTTGCGCGGTGTGTCGCTGACCCAGCGCATGCTGGCGTTCGCACGCCGGCAGGAACTCAAGACCGAACCGGTCGATATTCCGCAACTGGTGCAAGGCATCACCGGGCTGTTACGCAGTTCGCTGGGGCCAGGAATTCACATCGAGACACGCTTTGCGCCGAACCTTTCGCCAGTGCTGGCAGACAGCAACCAGCTGGAACTGGCCGTGCTCAACCTGGCGACCAACGCCCGCGACGCCATGCCCGACGGTGGCACAGTGGTGATCAGTGCGCAGCCGGAAGTCGTGCTTGAACAGAGCTATTCGGCGCTGACACCGGGGCATTATGTGTGCCTGAGCCTGATCGACAGCGGCGAGGGCATGGACACAGAAACCCTGGCCCAGGCCAGGGATCCGTTTTTCACCACCAAGGGCCTGGGCAAGGGCACCGGCCTGGGCTTGTCGATGGTGCATGGCTTCATCGAGCAACTCGGTGGGCGCTTTGTCCTCAAGAGCGAAAAAGGCCACGGCACGGCGGCCGAACTCTGGTTGCCGGTGATCGGCGAGGGCGTGACGGCCAAACCCTCGCGGCTGCCGGTCGAACCGATTGCAGTACCACGGCTCAGCGTACTGGTGGTGGACGACGATTCGCTGGTCTTGACCAGCACCAGCCTGTTACTCGAGGACCTGGGGCACCGGGTGATCAATGCCACGTCCGCCGCCAGGGCGCTGGCGCTGTTCGATGAGGGCGAAGTCATCGACCTGATGATCACCGACATGGCCATGCCGACCATGAGCGGCGCACAACTGGCCCACGCCGTGCGCCTGCTCAAACCCGACCTGCCGATCATCCTCGCCACCGGTTACGCCGAACGGCTCGAAGGCTTCGCCGCGCAACTGCCGCGTCTGCCCAAGCCGTTTACCCAGTTGAATCTGGTGGAAGTGATTGCCCAGGCAATGAAATGACCCGGCGGGCAATCCGGCTGAACTTGTCTGCAAACGCGCGCTTCTAAGCGTTTTCCCTACCCCGGAGCGTGCGTCTCTTGCCTCGCATATTGACCCAGCCGACCGCTGAAGAAACCCTGACCGAACATAATGCCAAGATGTTTGGTTCGCCCAAGGAGCGGCTGGATTTCTATCGCCGGGAGATCCAGTACGAAACCAGCATCCTCGCCAATCGCACCGACGCCTACCTGGCGGCGCAGTCGTTTCTGGTGATTGCCTTTGCCTCGTGCATGGCCAACCTCAACCCGGAATGGGGCAAGTTGTTCACCCTGGTGGTGCCGCCGTTTCTGGCGCTGCTCGGGCTGCTCAGTTCGCTCAATGCCTGGCCGGGCATTCGCGCCGCGTACGACATCATTGATCACTGGCACTTCAAGCAGAGCCATCTGTTGCACAGCGAGCCCTTGATGGGACTGGCATATGACGAGTCGCCGCTGTTCAGCGAAATGGAGTCGAGCCACAAGGGGTACCGCAAGTCGCTGCTGTTCTCGGTGCGCACCCCGTGGATCTTTGCCACGTTCTGGGTATTGCTGGGCAGTTATGCGGTGTTTATTCAGGTGACCAATCCGGGCGGTTGATCAGCAGGCAAAAAGCAGTCCGGCACTGATTGCCGGCTGCTTTTTGGGGCGAGGGATCACTCGGCAATTTCAAGCTGGCGACGCAATCCCTGCGAGTTGTGCGGCGACATGGGGATCGGCGGGAAGTCTTCGTTGAGCACGCACAAATGCTCGATCGCGTCGGCAAACTTCAGGTCGGCTTTACGCCGTAACGCGCGATAGTGTTCAAACTGTTCCATATCCATCTCTCGGCTTTCCAGCAGTTCGTGAGCCGCGAGGTTCAGCGCCTGCGCCTCTTCGAACAATTGGCGATTGCGTTCCAGAGCCAGCGCTCTGCAAGCCTTGATTTGCGCAGGAGTCGAGCATTCTTTCATGACCGTAACCTTATTTTTCGGGATTCCTTTTCATAGGCGTTTCGCCGCAGGGGAACCGAACCTGCCAGGCCCCGCCGAGGGGCTCGGCGAGGGGTTAACGTTGTGACCGCCAAGCGTCGCGCAGAGATCCATTTTTTTTCGCAGGATTTTTAACCTTGCCATTCCGCGGGAGGAGCTGCCCCAGGCTGCTCCTATAAAAGGGCTTTCTGGCGTCGTTCGTAGCGGGCAAGAATCGGCTGGGTGCTGACCCCGTGCAGCAAAATGCTCAGGGCCACCACAGACAGCGTCAGGTCGGTACACAGCGTGGCGACAGCGTCGGTCAGACCATGATTCAAGGCATAAAACAGGTAGAACAGGCTGCCGATACCGCGGATGCCGAACCAGCCAATCAACAGCCGTTGCCGCCCCAGCAACAGGCCACCCCACGGCATCAGTGCAACGCAGACCGGACGGATCAGGCAGAACAACACACCGCCGACCAGCAACGCGCGCCAATCCCAGTGCGCGATCAGCACCACCCCCAGCAGGGTGACCAGAAACACTTCCATGGCCCGTTCCACCAGACTGCCGAACGACAACATATCGCCCATCATGATGCCGGCCGCGACCTGACTGCTTTCCAGCCGTTCGGTATCGCCGTGCATCGCGTGTTGCGGCTCGATGTTCTGGTGGCCGACCACCGGTTGCACCAGGTGTTCGGCCGGCGGCTGGCTGGCGCCGGTGGATTTCACTTCAACCTGACGCAAGCCCAGGCCGGCCGCAAAGACCGACAGAAAGCCGTAGCCGCCGATGGCTTCGGCAACGACGTAAGCCAGGGCAATCAGCGACAACGCCAGATAGTCGTTGGGACTCAGGGTGCTGTCGTCATTGCGGATGCGCAGCAACAGGGTCACACGGCCGATGCCGCGGCCCATCCAGTAACCGGTCAACAGGCCGGCGGGCACGGCCCACAGCAGATTGCGCAAGACCCAACCCTGCCAGTCGCCAGTCGTGCCGTCAGCGTGAATCAGCAACAGCCCGAGAATCACAAAAGGGAAGGCGATCCCGTCATTGAGCCCGGCCTCACCGGACAGGCCAAACCGCACACTGTCGACGTCCCGCGCATCATTGACCTGCACCAGGGCGGCGAGCACTGGGTCGGTTGGCGCCAGAATCGCACCGATCAGCAGCGACGGCCCCCACGGTAGCTGCAAGCCCCAATGCAACAGCAGGCATACCCCGGCGATGGTCAGCACCATCACCGGGCCCGCGAGGCCGAAGGCTATCCGCCAGCGTTTGTCACGCAGCGGCAAGCGCAACTTGAGGCCGCAGACGAACAGCGAAAACAGCACCGCGACTTCCGTCAGGTGCTCCATCCATAACGAGGCGTCGTCCAGCGACAGTTTCAACAGATCAAGGCCGCTGGGACCGATGCCGATCCCCAGCAGCAGGCAGACCGCCGATGTGGTCACCGGCATCCAGCGCAGGTACGACGAGGTCAGCGCCAGGGTCAACAGCACAGCGCCCAGCACGGCGACCCACACGGTAAAGCTCATAAGATGCCGCCTTGGATATTGGGTGTGACTGCCGTTGTGAGCAGGCGCAGCCTTCGGCAGCGCCTGCAGGGTCGTGTTGCTGTGTGAATAGCGCGGAATCAGAGCATCGGTTTGCCACCTGTCACGCCGTAGCGCTGGCCGGTGATGTAGCTGGCTTCGTCCGACGCCAGCAGCACATAGATCGGCGCCACTTCCACTGGTTGCCCGGGGCGCCCGAGCGGGGTTTCGCTGCCGAAATTCTGGACTTCTTCATCCGGCATGGTCGAGACGATCAGCGGGGTCCAGATCGGCCCCGGTGCCACGCAGTTCACGCGGATCTGTTTTGGGCCGAGCATCTGGGCCAGGCCACCGGTGAAGTTGGCGATCGCGCCTTTAGTGGTGGCGTAGGCGAGCAGGGTCGGCTTGGGCAAATCGGAGTTGATCGAACTGGTGTTGATGATCGACGCGCCGGGGCGCATGTGTTTGATCGCCGCCTGACACAAGCGGAAAATCGCGGTGATGTTGACGTCAAAGGTCATCACCCATTCTTCGTCGGGGATTTCTTCAAAGGTTTCGTGGGTCATCTGGAACGCGGCGTTGTTGACCAGCACGTCGATGCGGCCAAAGCGTTCGATGGTCTGGTCGACCAGCGCCTGGCAGTGGGCCTTTTGCGCGAGGTCACCGGGCAACAACAGGCACTGGCGACCGGCCTGCTCGACCCAGCGTGCGGTCTCTTTGGCGTCGTCATGCTCATCGAGATAAGCCACGACGACGTCTGCGCCTTCACGGGCAAAGGCAATCGCCACGGCGCGACCGATGCCGCTGTCGGCGCCGGTGATCAGCGCAATCTTGCCGGCCAGCCGGCCGGAACCGACATAGCTCTGTTCGCCGCAGTCGGGATAAGGCTGCATTTTGCCTTGCTCGCCGGGCACCGCTTGGGCCTGTTTGGGGAAGGGGGGTTTTGGATAGTCGGTCATCGCAAATCTCCGGGTCTCATGGCAGGTATGAGAGGTTGACCCGGGCGGTTTGCCGTGAGTTCGATCAGATTTGGGGAGCTGGCAAGCCAGCTCCCACATCAATCAAAGTGTTTTCAGGTATTGCGGTCAGCCAGGGCTCGCTCCATCCGGGCAATACCGTCTTCGAGCATTGAACGCGGGCAGCCGAAGTTCAGGCGCACGAACTGTTGGTGCTGGTCGCCGAAGTCCAGACCGGCGCTCAAGCCGACTTTGGCCTGTTCCAGAAAGAACTGCTGAGGATTGGCCAGATCCAGCGCCGAGCAATCGAGCCACGCCAGATACGTGCCCTGCGGCACGTTGAGGGTCACGCCGGGCAACCGGCGGCGCACGGCGTCCACCAGCCAGTCACGGTTGGCCTGCAGATAGGTTTTCAACTCGGCCAGCCACGGCCCGGCTTCGCTGTAGGCGACGCGGGTGGCTTCCATGCCCAGCGGGTTGACACTGTCGACCATGCCGCAGCGGGCGTGGTTGACGCGTTCGCGCAGGGCGGCGTCCTGGATGATCATGAACGAGGTCTTGAGACCGGCGATGTTGTAGGCCTTGCTCGCCGACATCAGGGTGATGGTGCGGCGGGCGATTTCCGGGCTCAGGGAAGCGGTCGGGATGTGCACGCGACCGTCGAAGCACAGCTCGGCGTGGATTTCGTCGGAGATGATCCACGCGTCCCGGGCAACACAGATATCCGCCACCGCTTGCAGTTCTTCACGGCCGAACACCTTGCCGATCGGGTTGTGCGGGTTGCTCAGCAGCAGCGCGCCGCCACCGTTCAGTGATTCACGCAAGCCCTCCAAGGGCGTCAAGTAAGTGCCGTCAGCCTGTGCGACGAATTTTAGCTCGACCTTGTTCAAGCCCCAGTGGCCCGGCGCATGGCGCAGCGGCGGGTAGTTGGGCACTTGCACCACGACGTTCTGTTGCGGCTGCACCAGCGCTTTCAAGGCCATGTTGAAACCGGACTCAACGCCCGGCAGAAAGATCAGCTCCTGAGGTTTGACCTGCCACGCGAACTTGTTCCAGAGGTCGGCAACGATGGCCTCGCGCAGGTTGTCCTGCGCCACGCTGTAACCCAACAGCGGGTGCAGCAGACGCTGCTGCAGTGCCTCGATCACCACCGGCGGTGCGGCGAAATCCATATCAGCGACCCACATCGGCAACACGTCGGCCGGGTAGCGGCTCCACTTGGTGCTGCCGGTGTTGTGGCGGTCGAATACCTGATCAAAATCGAAAGTCATGCGCGGTCTCGTGAAGGCGGGAATGGTCCTGCCGGCCATTCTAAGCCTCCATCCCCTGTGGGGGCGAGTTTGCTGCTTATAAGGTTCACACGATACCTGTGGGAGCGAGCTTGCTCGCGAAGGCGTCGTGTCAGTCGGCATCGATGTCGAATGACACACCGCTTTGGCGAGCAAGCTCGCTCCCACAGGGTTTGGTGGTCTTCAGTTAAAGACCCGACAAACGGCCGACGGTCGGTTTTCACACAGACCGTGTGGTCATTGTCTACAGTGAAAAAGTCGGCACACGTTTGCCGTAACCGTGTTTGTCCAGAAAAAGCCCGGCACCAGTACCGGGTTCCACCTGATCAGGAGTGCACGATGGATCTCAGCCGTCGTCAGTTCTTCAAGGTCGCCGGTATCGGCCTTGCAGGCTCTAGCCTGGGCGCGTTGGGCATGGCCCCGACGCCAGCCTTCGCCGAGCAGGTGCGCCACTTCAAGCTTGCCCACACCCATGAAACCCGCAACACTTGCCCGTATTGCTCGGTCGGTTGCGGCTTGATCATGTACAGCCAGGGCGATGCCGCGAAGAACGTCGCGCAAAATATCATTCACATCGAGGGCGACGCCGACCACCCGGTAAACCGCGGCACCCTCTGCCCGAAAGGCGCAGGTCTTCTCGACTTCATTCACAGCCCCGGCCGTTTGCTCTACCCGCAAACGCGCAAGCCGGGCAGCAGCGAATGGACGCGAATCAGTTGGGACGAAGCGCTCGACCGCATCGTCGACCTGATGAAAGCCGACCGCGACGCCAACTTCATCGAGAAAAATGCCAACGGGCAAACAGTGAATCGCTGGCTGAGCACCGGGTTTCTCGCGGCATCGGCGGCGTCCAACGAAGCCGGCTACATCACCCAGAAGGTGATCCGCAGTCTCGGCATGCTGGGGTTCGATAACCAGGCGCGTGTCTGACACGGCCCGACGGTGGCAAGTCTTGCCCCGACGTACGGCCGTGGAGCCATGACCAACACCTGGACCGATATCGCCAACGCGAATCTGATCCTGGTGATGGGTGGCAACGCAGCAGAAGCGCATCCGTGCGGCTTCAAATGGGTGACCGAGGCCAAAGCGCACAACGCCGCGCGGCTGATCGTGGTCGATCCGCGTTTTACCCGGACCGCGTCCGTGGCCGACTATTACGCGCCGATCCGTACCGGCACCGACATCGCCTTCATGGGCGGCCTGATCAATTACCTGCTGACCACGGACAAGATCCAGCACGAATACGTGCGCAACTACACCGACATGTCGTTCATCGTCAGGGCCGGCTATGGCTTTGAAGATGGCATCTTCAGCGGCTACGACGTGGCCAAGCGCAGCTATACCGACAAATCCGGCTGGGGCTACGAGCTGGGCGAGGACGGCTTTGTCAAAGTCGACCCGACCCTGCAGGACCCGCGCTGTGTCTATCAACTGATGAAACAGCATTACAGCCGCTACAACATCGACCTCGCCAGCCAGATCTGCGGGATGCCGGTCGATGCCATGCAGAAAATCTGGGATGAGATTGCCACGTGCGCCACGCCCGGCAAGACCATGACCATTCTCTATGCGCTCGGCTGGACGCAACACTCGATCGGCGCGCAGATCATTCGCAGTGCGGCGATGGTCCAGCTGTTGCTGGGCAACGTCGGCATGCCGGGCGGCGGAGTCAACGCGTTGCGCGGGCACTCGAACATTCAGGGCCTGACTGACCTTGGCTTGCTTTCCAATGCGCTGCCGGGCTACCTGACGCTGGGCACCGACACCGAGCAGGATTACAACGCCTTCATCCACAAACGCACGCAAGTGCCGTTGCGTCCGGGGCAATTGTCGTACTGGCAGAACTACAGCAAATTCCACGTCAGCCTGATGAAGGCGTGGTACGGCGCCAACGCCACCGTCGAGAACAATTGGTGCTACGACCATCTGCCGAAACTCGACATCCCCAACTACGACGTCCTGAAGATGTTCGACCTGATGAGCCAGGGCAAGGTCAACGGCTACTTCTGCCAGGGATTCAACCCAATCGCTGCGTTGCCCGACAAGAACCGGGTGATGGGCGCACTGGCCAAACTGAAATGGCTGGTGGTGATGGACCCGCTGGCCACCGAAACCTCGGAGTTCTGGCACAACGTCGGGCCGTACAACGACGTGAAAAGCGCCGAGATCCAGACCGAAGTCATTCGCCTGCCCACCACCTGTTTTGCCGAAGAGGACGGTTCGCTGGTCAACAGCAGCCGCTGGCTGCAATGGCACTGGAAGGGTGCCGATGGCCCGGGCGAAGCGCAGACCGACATTCGCATCATGAGCGAGCTGTTCCTGCGCCTGCGCAAGCGCTATCAGGCCGAGGGCGGCAAGTTCCCCGATCCACTGCTGAAGCTGTCGTGGCCGTACAAGATCCCCGACGAGCCTTCGCCGGAAGAACTGGCCAAGGAAATCAACGGCAGCGCCGTCGCCGACTTCACCGATGCCACCGGCGTCGCGGTCAAGGCCGGCACGCAACTGGCGGGTTTCGGCTTGCTCAAGGATGACGGCAGTACCGCATCTGGCTGCTGGATTTTCGCCGGCAGCTGGACCGAAGCCGGTAATCAGATGGCCCGGCGCGACAACGCCGATCCCTATGGCATGCATCAGCATCTGGGTTGGGCATGGGCCTGGCCGGCCAACCGGCGGATTCTCTACAACCGTGCTTCGGCGGATGTCGCCGGCAAACCGTGGGACCCGAAAAAACGTCTGGTGTGGTGGAACGGCAAGGCCTGGGGCGGTACCGATGTGCCGGACTACAAGGCCGATGTGCCGCCGGAAGCCGGGATGAACCCGTTCATCATGAACCCCGAAGGCGTGGCGCGGTTCTTCGCCGTCGACAAGATGAACGAGGGGCCATTCCCCGAGCACTACGAGCCGTTCGAAACGCCGATCGGCATCAACCCGCTGCACCCGCAAAACAAAAAGGCCACCAGTAACCCGGCGGCGCGGATCTTCGATTCGGTCTGGGAAAGCCTCGGCGAAGCCAAGGACTTCCCGTACGCCGGCACCAGTTACCGGCTGACCGAGCATTTCCACTTCTGGAGCAAGCATTGCAAATTGAATGCGATTGCCCAGCCCGAGCAGTTCGTCGAGATCGGCGAAGTGCTGGCGAAAGAGAAGGGCATTGCCGCCGGTGATCGCGTGCGCGTCAGCTGTAAACGCGGGTTCATCGAAGCGGTGGCGGTGGTGACCAAAAGGATCCGGCCGTTGCAGGTCAACGGCCAGGTCGTGCATCAGATCGGCATCCCGCTGCACTGGGGGTTCACCGGCCTGACGCGTCACGGTTACCTGACCAACACCCTGGTGCCGTTCCTCGGCGATGGCAACACCCAGACCCCGGAATCCAAGTCATTCCTGGTCAACGTGGAGAAGCTCTGATGGAGAATCTTTAAATGGCCAGCCAAGACATCATTGCCCGCTCGGCCACCACCACGGTGCCGCCCTCGGTGAGGAATCAGCAGGAGGTGGCCAAGCTGATCGACACCACCAAATGCATTGGCTGCAAGGCCTGCCAGGTCGCCTGCTCGGAATGGAACGAGCTGCGCGACGAGGTGGGCCACAACCACGGCACCTACGACAATCCGCAAGACCTGAGCGCCGAAACCTGGACGTTGATGCGCTTCACCGAGCACGAAACCGACGCCGGCAACCTCGAATGGTTGATCCGCAAGGACGGCTGCATGCACTGTGCCGAGCCCGGTTGCCTGGCGGCCTGCCCGAGTCCGGGGGCGATTATCAAGCACGCCAACGGCATCGTCGATTTTGATCAGGACCACTGCATCGGCTGCGGCTATTGCATCACCGGTTGCCCGTTCAACATTCCGCGGATTTCGCAGAAGGATCACAAGGCCTACAAATGCACGTTGTGTTCGGATCGGGTGGCGGTGGGGCTGGAACCGGCCTGCGTGAAAACCTGCCCGACCGGCGCGATTGTCTTCGGCAGCAAGGACGACATGAAGGAGCACGCTGCCGAACGCATCGTCGACCTGAAAAGCCGTGGCTTCGACAATGCCGGCCTGTACGACCCGGAAGGCGTCGGCGGCACCCATGTGATGTATGTGCTGCACCATGCCGACACACCGAAGATCTACGCCGGGTTGCCGGATGCGCCGGCCATCAGTCCGTTGGTGGGCCTGTGGAAAGGCATCAGCAAGCCCCTGGGCCTGCTGGCAATGGGCGCGGCGGTGCTGGCCGGGTTCTTCCACTATGTGCGCATCGGGCCGAACCGGGTCGAGGAGGATGACCATCCAACGCCACCCGACACCTCGGTGCATACCGTCGATCCGGCGGTGCACACCTTCGATCCACGTGGGGAGGACCGGCCATGAGCAACAAGACGATCCTGCGTTACACCGCCAACCAGCGCACCAATCACTGGCTGGTGGCGATTCTGTTTTTCATGGCCGGGCTGTCGGGGCTGGCGTTGTTTCATCCGTCAATGTTCTGGCTGACCAATCTGTTCGGCGGCGGGCCGTGGACACGGATTCTGCATCCGTACATGGGCATCGCCATGTTCGTGTTGTTCCTTGGCCTGGTGTTCAGCTTCTGGCGCAGCAATTTCTTCATCGCCAATGACCGGCGGTGGCTGCGGCGGATCAATCGGGTGATGGTCAACGACGAAGAAAGCGTGCCGCCGGTGGGCAAGTACAACGCCGGGCAGAAGCTGCTGTTCTGGACTTTACTCCTGTGCATGTTCGCGTTGCTGTTCACCGGGCTGGTGATCTGGCGGGCCTGGTTCAGTGCGTATTTCGGCATCACCGTGATCCGCTGGGCGATGCTCCTGCATGCACTGGCGGGGTTTGTGCTGATCCTGAGCATCATCATTCACATTTACGCCGGGCTGTGGATCAAGGGCTCGGTGGAGGCGATGCTGCACGGCTGGGTCAGTCGCGCCTGGGCGAAGAAACACCATGAACTCTGGTACCGCGAAATCACCCGCGACGAACGGCGTCCGGACGTGCCGGAACGACCGATCACCAAAAAGGGCTGACCTTTGGCAACCATTCTTGAACCCGGGGACATCGAGGCGGCGGCCAGTTCGCCGCCGTTTCTGCATCTGCCGCCGCCTGACCTGTTTGCGCTCCGCGCCGATCGACTGGAAAAACTGGCCGAGGGGCATCCACTGGCTGAGTACCTGCGGTTGATTGCCGGGTTGTGCCGTGTTCAGCAACAGGTGTTCGACGACCCACCGCAGACGGCGCGGATCGATCAGCAAAGGATTGCTGCCTGTCAGCAACATGGTTTACCGCCGTTCGCCGCCGACACGTTGGTGCGCGAAGAGGGCTGGCAGGCTTGGCTTTTCGCGTTGCTGCAGCGTTATGAGCCGGCGCATCAACCTGCGGTTATGGATGCGCTCGACACGCTGCGCGCCGCCAGTCCCGGTCAGTTGCGTGCGTGGGCCGTGGCTCTGGTCAGTGGCCAGTATTCGCTGGTGCCGGCGCAACTGGTGCCGTTTCTCGGCGCCGCACTGCAAGTGGCGTGGAGCCACTGGCTGCTCAGCGTGCACGACCTGCAACTGAAACCCGGCGACAGCCTCAGCCAATGCCCGGCCTGCGGGTCACCGGCGATGGCCGGGGTGATCCGCCATCGCGGCAAACACAACGGTCTGCGTTATCTGGTGTGTTCGCTGTGTGCCTGCGAATGGCATGTGGTGCGGGTCAAGTGCGTGTATTGCGAGTCGAGCAAAGGGCTCGACTATTTGAGCTTTGAGGATGATCGGCATGCGGCCAATCAGGCGCCGTTAAGGGCTGAGGTCTGTCCGGGCTGCAATAGCTACCTGAAACTGGTTTATCTGGAGAACGATGCCGATGCCGAGGCGTTGTCGGCAGATCTCGGCAGTTTGCTGCTGGATATGCGTCTGGCTCAGGACGGTTATCAGCGGCTGGCACCGAATCTCTTGCTGGCTCCGGGAGATGAGTGAACGCAGGGTCTACACTCTGGCCCAGTGATCTGCCTCCAGGAGTGGCTGATGTCCCTGCGGTTACCTTCCATTGATGGGTTGTTGCGTCACCCGGCCTGCCTGCCGTTGGCCGAGCGTCATGGACGTGAGTCGCTGCTGGCGGGTTTACGCCAGTTGCTCGATGAGTTGCGTTCCGCTGTCTTGAGCGGGCAATTGTCCGCCGTCGAAATCAGCCCCGAAGTGCTCGCCGGCCGCGTCGGTGAACGCCTGGCCCGGCAACAGTGCAGCAACGTGCGGCGGGTGTTCAACCTGACCGGCACGGTGTTGCACACCAACCTCGGCCGCGCCTTGCTCCCGGACGAAGCCATTGAGGCCGTGCACATGGCCGCGCGTTATCCGCTCAATCTGGAGTTCGATCTGGCCAGCGGCAAGCGCGGTGATCGCGATGATTTGATCGAAGGCCTGATCCGCGAACTGACCGGCGCCGAAGCCGTTACCGTGGTCAACAACAATGCCGCCGCCGTGCTCTTGACCCTGAACAGTCTCGGCGCACGCAAGGAAGGCATCATTTCCCGTGGCGAGCTGATCGAAATCGGCGGCGCGTTCCGCATCCCCGACATCATGGCCCGCGCCGGCGTGCGACTGCACGAAGTCGGCACGACCAATCGCACCCATGCCCGTGACTATGAGGCGGCGATCAGCCCGCGCAGCGGCTTGATCATGCGCGTGCATGCAAGCAATTACAGCATCGAAGGTTTTACCGCCCGCGTGCCGACAGCGGAACTGGCCGAGCTGGCCCACCGACATGGCCTGCCGTTGCTGGAAGATCTCGGTAGCGGCAGTTTGTTGGACTTGACGCGCTGGGGCTTGCCGGCGGAACCGACGGTGCGCCAGGCGTTGCTCGATGGTGCAGATATCGTCACCTTCAGTGGCGACAAATTACTGGGAGGGCCGCAGGCCGGGTTGATTGTCGGTCGCAAAGAACTGATCGCGAAGATCAAGAAGAACCCGCTGAAACGCGCGTTGCGGGTGGACAAACTGACCTTGGCCGCGCTGGAGGCGGTGCTGGGGTTATACCGCGACCCTGATCGCCTCGCTGAACGTCTGCCGAGCCTGCGCCTGTTGACGCGCCCGCAAGCCGACATCTTCGCCCAGGCATCACGGCTGCAGCCGGCGCTGGCCGACGTATTGGGCGAGACCTGGAATGTCAGCGCAGTCCACGCCTTGGGCATGATCGGCAGCGGTAGCCAACCGGTGGCGCGCTTGCCGAGCGCGGCGTTGTGCCTGCGCCCGCAAGTGTCCAAGCGCTTGCGCGGGCGTTGCCTGCTGACTCTGGAAGCGGCGCTGCGCGCCTTGCCGATCCCGGTGCTTGGACGCATTGACGATGATGCGCTGTGGCTGGATTTGCGTCAGCTCGACGATGAACCGGCGTGGCTCGCGCAATTGCCGCACCTGCAGGTCGATTCGTGATTGTCGGCACGGCGGGGCACATCGACCACGGCAAGACGTCGCTGCTGCAAGCCTTGACCGGGCAAACCGGCGACCGCCGCCCGCAGGAACGCGAGCGCGGCATGACCATCGACCTGGGTTATCTCTACGCCGAACTTGAACCTGGCACGGGGCTGACCGGGTTTATCGACGTCCCTGGCCACGAAAAATTCACCCATAACATGCTCGCCGGTGCGCAAGGCATTGATCTGGTGTTGCTGGTGGTGGCGGCGGATGACGGTGTGATGCCGCAAACCCGCGAACACCTGGCGATTGTTGAATTGCTCGGCATTTCGCGGGCCGTGGTGGCGATCACCAAATGCGATCGAGCCGAGGCGGGCAGGGTGGAAGAAGTACAACGTCAAGTGCTGGACCTACTCGCACCGGGGCCGTTTGCCGAGGCGCCGATAATGACTGTGTCGAGCTTGAGCGGGCAGGGCATTGAAGCACTGCGCGAGCTGCTGGTGCAGACGCAAAGCGAGGTACATGAGCGTAGCCGTGAAGGGGGATTTCGCCTGGCCATCGACCGCGCGTTCAGCGTGGCGGGCGCGGGGATTGTGGTGACCGGCACGGCGTTGTCGGGCGCAGTTACGGTCGGCGACAAACTGACCCTCGGGCCATCCGGGAAAACCGTGCGGGTGCGCGGCTTGCACGCGCAGAGCCAAGCCGCCGAACAGGCCTTCGCGGGGCAACGGGTGGCGTTGAATCTGAGCGGTGAACGCCTCGAACTGGCGCAGATCCATCGCGGCCAATGGTTGCTGAGCGAGTGGTTGCACGCCCCGACACAACGGGTCGACATCGACTTTCACCTATTGCCCGGCGAACGCACCTTCGAACACTTTCACCCGGTGCATGTGCATCTCGGCACGCAGGATGTCATCGCCCGGGTGGCCTTGCTCGAAGGGCCACGCTTGAGTCCCGGCGAGCGGATGTTCGCGCAATTGCTGATCAATGTGCCGGTGCAGGCGTTGAAGGGCGATCGGGTGATTCTGCGTGACCAGAGCGCGCAACGGACCTTGGGTGGCGGTCAGGTCCTCGACCCGTTTGCACCGGCACGACAACGGCGCAGCCCCGAACGTCTGGCGCAACTGCAAGCCCTGGCTGCCAGCGATAGCCTTGAACGAGCCTTGCCGGTGCTGCTCAATCACAGCGCTGGCGGCCTCGACCCGCAACGACTGGAGCGTCAATTCAATCGCCCGCGCTCAACCTGGTCGTTAGCCGACAACGTGCGCCTGATCGACACCCGCCAAGGCCCGGTGCTGTTCAATGTGCAGCGTTGGGCGCAGCTGAAGTTCACGCTGCTGGAGCACCTCGCGCAGTTCCATGAACGGGAACCTGACCAGATGGGCCCGGATCGCGATCGCTTGCGTCGCTTCAGCGGGCTGGCACTCGAACGTTCGACATTCGCGAGCTTGCTCGATGAATTGCTGACGGCCGGTTCGATCCAGGCGAGCGGTCCGTGGCTGCACCTGCCGGATCATCAGGTGCGCCTGAATGCCGAGGACGAAAGCCTCTGGCTAGGGTTGCAGCCATTGTTCGAACTGGCCGGTTTCGATCCGCCGTGGGTGCGTGACGTGGCGACAGTGCTGGGGCAGGACGACGCGGTCGTGCGCTTGTTGCTGCGTAAACTGGCGCGTTTGGGGTTGATGCATCAAATAGTGCGCGACCTGTTTTTGAGCGACGTGCAACTGCGCCAAATGGCGGAAGTGTTGCTCAAACTGGCCAGGGAAAATCCGCAGATCCAGGTGACAACCTTCCGCGATGCGCTAGGCTTGGGACGCAAACGCTGTATTCAGTACCTCGAATATTTCGACCGCGTCGGCCTGACCCGACGCCTCGGCGAATCCCGCCAGATCCGCCCCGACAACGCGCTGGCCGACGCCGACGCCCAATGAGTTCAAGGAAGGCAATCGCGCCCGGTGGCGCGGCCGGGCTTCAAACCCGGTTGGGGACGGCATCCGTTCCCGGGCAGGTTCGACTCCGGCTGCCTTCCGCCATTTCAATCAACAGCACCTACATGGCTGGCCGTGAAAGGTGTGTTGCGTACACGGATATTTGGCTGAAACCCAAACCTGGGGGAGTGAGGCTGCTCGCGATAACGGTGTATCAGTGAGCATGAATGTTGCTGAAAAGACGCTATCGCGAACAGGCTCACTCCTACAGGGGATAGCGTTTCAAATCGGGATGGGCGGTGGGTTAGAAACCAAGTGGGTACTGGATCACCACATAGATCCGGTCAATGTCATCGCCGGCCTGCGCCTCATTGGCCCGGTGCGATACATGTGAGACCTGCACCGACAGGTCCTTCGCCGCGCCCGACTGAACGATGTACTTCAAATCAATATCCCGCTCCCAGTGTTTGCCGCCGTCACCTTGCTGCGGCTGGTAACTGCCGCTGTCAGGATCGAACGGGTTGTAGGCGCCGCCCTTGGGCGCGTGGGTGCCGTCGATATGGCTACCGCTGACGTAGCGGGTCATGAACTTCAGGCCGGGGATGCCGAAGGCGCCCAGGTCGAGGTCATAGCGCGCCTGCCACGAGCGTTCGTTGGCGCCATTGAAATCGGCGTATTTGATCGAGTTGGCGAGGTAGATCGAGTCGCCGCCGACGAAGTCGAACGGTGTGTTGCCATTGATCTTTTGCCAGCCGAGCATCACCGCGTGCGGGCCGAAGGTGTATTTGCCGGAAAGGCTGAACGCGGTGTTGTCGATGGCGCCGGCCAGTGCCCGGCCGCTGTCGCGCGTGTGATAGAGGTTGGCGTCGAGCAGCACGCCGGACTGCTTGAGGTGCAGGTTGCCGTAGTACTGATGCCAGGTGTCGCTCAGGTCCGAGGCATACAACGCGCCGCCTATCGGGCTGTCGCTGAACAGATCGGCGCCGAGAAAACTGATCCCGCCGGCCTCGGTATTGGCGCCATAGCCGTAGAAATCGCCCTTGCCTGATGAGCTGTCCTGATTCTTGAACGAGGTGAAATGCCCAGACACCAGATTGACGTGGTCGAACTCGGCGCTGTTGAGCAGGAAACCGGTGGCGTATTCCGGTTGCAGGCGTTTGTCGGAGGTGTCGAACACCGGGGTTTCCACGGTCATTTCACCGAAGGCGAGGGTGGTGCGCGACGCTTTCAACTTGAGCGCACCGCCCGCGCTGGAGTAGTCGTTTTCACTGCGGCCATCGCTGTCGACCGGCAGCAACCCGGTACCGGAATGGCCCTTGCCGCCATCCAGTTTCAGCCCGGCGAAGGCGTGGGCGTCGATGCCGAAACCGACTGTGCCGGGGGTGAAACCGGATGAGAAGGTGCCGATAAACCCCTGAGCCCATTCCTGTTTGTAGTTTTTACCGGACGCTGAGGGCGAGCGGTAGTCGTTGCTCAGGAAGAAATTGCGGCTGAGCACTTCGGTTTTGGCATCGTCGAAAAAACCGCTGGCGTGGGCGGTTGTAGTGAGACCGCAGAGCAGCGCGAGCAGGGTGAGGCGCGAGGGGACGCAGTCGATCATGGTCAGTGGCCAGCGGCAATTAAGGTGACCGGGATGATCGCGGGAATGCAGGAAGGGCGATTGAGCGGGTGTGCTGAATTGCTGTGGCTGTCAGGTCATGAGGTGGTGAAGGCGCTGACGCCATCGCTGGCAAGCCAGCTCCCACAGGGATTCAGGGTGCGCTCACCGATGGTGACCACACACACTCCTACAGGGTTTTGCGTTCAACACGGGTTTTGTGACTGCAGCAGAAACCTGTGGGAGCTGGCAAGCCAGCTCCCACAGGGATTCAGGGTGCGCTCACCGATGATGACCACACACACTCCTACAGGTTTTGCGTTCAACACGGGTTTTGTGACTGGAGCAGAAACCTGTGGGAGCTGGCAAGCCAGCTCCCACAGGGATTCAGGCTGTGCTCACCGATGATGACCACACACACTCCTACAGGGATTTGCGTTCAACACGGGTTTTGTGACTGCAGCAGAAACCTGTGGGAGCTGGCTTGCCAGCGATGGCGGTGTGTCAGGCAACATTTCTGCTGACAGACACACCGCACTCCCAGCATTTAAAACAGTGGCGGCGTGCGCGGCGGGATCTGGCGTTTGCTGCCGGTCGATTCATAGGCCGCCGCGAATCGCAGCAGGTTCGAATCGTCATACGCCCGGCCAGCGAAGGTCAGCCCCACCGGCATGCCGATATCGGCCATCAAGCCCATCGGCACGGTGACGGTCGGTACGCCTAGGTGGCGGATCGCGAGGTTGCCGTTGGCCACCCAGATGCCGTTGCTCCAGGCGATGTCCGCCGATTCCGGGTTGACGTCCGCGTCTGCCGGCCCAACGTCGGCGACGGTCGGGAACAGCACTGCGTCGAGGCCGAGTGCGTCCATCCAGTCTTCCAGGTCGATCCGCCGGGTTTGTTCCAGACCTCGCAGGCCATCAGGCACGGTGGAGATCTCGTTCCACGGCGTGATGCCGCGTTCGGCCATGCGCACGTATTCATCCATGCCGGCGGCAAGATCGCCTTCACGGTTGGGCAGGGTGCCCGGATCGTGCGGGAAGATTTTCGGCCCGTCGACGTCGACCAGTCGATTGAGTTTCGGGTCACCGTTGGCTTGCAGGAAATCGTCGAACGCCCACGCAGTCAGGTCCCACAGCTCATGGTGGAGGAATTCTTTCGAGACCAGCCCGCGGGTGAACACCGTCGGTGCGCCGGGACGGTCACCTTCGCAGTTGGAGACCAGTGGGAAGTCGGTTTCGATGACTTCGGCACCTGCGGCTTCGAGGGCCTGACGCGCCTGCTTCCACAAGTCGATCACCGAGGCGCGGGTGTTGATGCGCTGGCCGGTCGGGCCACCGATGCCCGGGGCTTCGCTGGTGCCGGCTTCAGGATCGGCATTGATGAACATGCGCGGCACGGCGAAACGCTTGCCCGCCAGCGCCTTGGCATCGACGGCGAGCTCGGCGTAAGCGGCGGGGCGCACTTCGTTGACGCTCGGGATCGGCACCCACGGTTGCAGACGCCAGAGGTCGCCACGGGTGTCCGGGTCTTCAGCGACAACGATGTCGAGGACTTCGAGCAGGTCGGCCATGGTGCGCGCGTAAGGCACGACGACGTCCATAGTCGGCGTCAACGGCCAGTTGCCGCGCACCGAGATCACCCCGCGTGACGGGGTGTAGGCGCACAAACCGTTGTTCGAAGCCGGGCCGCGCCCGCTCGACCAGGTTTCTTCAGCCAGACCGAACGCGGCGAAACTCGCGGCAGTGGCAGTGCCGGCACCGTTCGACGAGCCTGAAGCAAATGGCGCGGTCAGGTAATTGGCGTTGTAAGGACTTTCGGCGCGACCGTAGACACCGCGCTGCATGCCGCCATTGGCCATCGGCGGCATATTGGTCTTGCCCAGGCAGATCGCCCCGGCGGCACGCAGGCGTTCGATGGTGAACGCATCGCGGTAGGCAATCAGGTCGGCGAAGGCCGGGCTGCCGGACGCAGCGGTCAGGCCCTTGACCAGGTAACTGTCTTTGGCGGTGTAGGGAATGCCGTCGAGTGGGCCAAGGATTTCACCTTTGGCGCGACGGGCATCGGACGCTCGCGCTTCGTTGAGCGCTTCCGGGTTGCGCACCACCACGGCATTCAGCGCTGTCGGGGTGTCGGCGCCGTCGTAGGCATCAATGCGCGCCAGATAGGCTTGTACCAGCTCCACCGAAGTGGTCTGACCGGATTCCAGCGCGGCGCGCAGTTGGGCAATGGAAACTTCGGTGACTTCGATCATGCGGTCACCGCCGTTTGAATTGGGGTTCTTTTCCTGGAATGGGTGTTCATATCGGCTCTCGTGGCACAGCTATAAGCGACAAGGTTAAGACTGGCGCCTATTTAACACCAAGCGGCGCGCGGAGTAATCGGCGGGATGGTGCTCCCACCGATTTAATCCTTTCAGGCCCCAATCATTCCCTGCGGGAGCTGGCTTGCCACACGAGTTTGTTGCGCCCACAGAAGACAGATATGCCCTCAGCCGATCACAGCACGCCGTACTCCCGCGCCGTACGATCCAGCGCAATCCGCGTCTTGTCGATCAACTCATCCAGCTCCGTGCGCGTGGCGATCAACGCTGGGGCCATGATCATCCGTCCCAGTGTCGAACGAATGATCAACCCCTCTTCAAAGCCAATCGTGCGGCAGCGCCAGGCGATGTCGTTTTCATTGGCAAAGCGCTTGCGACTGGCCTTGTCTTCAGCGAATTGCAACGCTGCGACCAGGCCCACGCCCTGAATCTCACCCACCAACGGGTGATTGCCGAACACCTCGCGCAGGCAGTTCTGCAGATACGGCCCGGTGTCGGACTTCACCTGCGCGACCACGCCTTCATCACGCAATGCCTTGAGGTTGGCAATCGCCACGGCGGCTGCCACTGGGTGCCCGGAATAGGTCAGGCCGTGAGCGAACACGCCACCTTTTTCCACCAGCGCCTCGGCCATGCGCCGCGACAGAATCAAACCGCCCATGGGGATGTAACCCGAGGTCAGGCCTTTGGCGATCGACAGCGTGTCGGGTTCAAAACCGAATGTCTGATGGGCGAACCATTCGCCCGTGCGACCAAAACCACCAATCACTTCGTCAGCACACAACAAAACATCGTATTTACGGCAGATGCGCTGAATTTCCGGCCAGTACGTTGCCGGCGGAATGATCATGCCCCCCGCGCCCTGGAACGGCTCGGCGACGAACGCGGCAACCTTGTCGGCGCCCAGCTCGAGAATCTTGTCTTCCAGTTGCCGCGCCGCTTGCAGGCCGAACGCCTCCGGGCTGAGGTCGCCCTCATGGGCGAACCAGTAAGGCTCATCAATGTGCGCAACATCGGGGATGGTGCCGCCCATTTCGTGCATGAACTTCATGCCGCCCAGCGCCGTCGCGGCCAGGGTCGAGCCGTGATAGCCGTTCCAGCGGCCGATCATGATTTTCTTCTCGGGCTTGCCCAGCACCTGCCAGAACTTGCGCACGGTGCGGATCAGCACCTCGTTGGCCTCGGAGCCGGAGTTGGTGTAGATCGCGTGGCTGTAGTGTTTCGGCAATAGGCTGAACAGCAACTCGGACAGCTCGATCACCTTCGGGTGGGTCGTGTGGAAGAACATGTTGTAGTAGGGCAGTTGCTCCAGCTGCGCGGTCGCGGCGGCGGCCAGATCCTTGCGTCCGTAACCGAGGTTGGTGCACCACAGGCCGGACATGCCGTCCAGATAACGCTTGCCGTCGTTGTCCCACAACGCCAGGCGATCACCGCTGACCATCACCCGCGGACCTTCTTCGTTAAGGGCTTTCTGATCGACGAACGCGTGAATGTGGTGAGCGGCGTCGGCGGCCTGGTAATCGCGGGTGCTGCGGGCAGGATCGAATTCGGCGGACATGGCGGATCTCCAGATAAACGGGACGAGTGGGTGCGTTCATTCCAGCGGTGCACGGGTAAAGTTTTGTCACTTAAAAATATTTTTGTAAAGAAAATATTTGTCGGTGAAAAAAGATATCCGTAGGCTGGGGGCCATTGGCAAGGATCAACAGAGGCAACATGAGCGGACTCAGAGAGCGGCAAAAGGAACAGCGCAGGGAAGCCATCGCAACGGCGGCGCTGGAACTGTTCAAAAGCAATGGTTTCGCCGCCACCACCCTCGACCAGATCGCCGTGCAGGCCGGCGTGTCCGCGCCGACCGTGGTCAACTATTTCGGTGGTAAGCAGGAGATTCTGCTGGCGCTGCTCAAGCAACCGGACGAGCAGGCCATGCGCGAGGCGCGGGCCAATCTGGATGACGACAGTGATCCACTGGAGGCGCTGTGCGAGTTCGAGGGCCTGATGACTCACTACCAGCTGCAAGCGATGCCGGCTTCGCTATGGCGGGAACTGGCGCCGTTCCTGTTCACCGGCGAACTGGCCCGCGCGCTGGACCCATGGAACGCCGCGGTGATCGAAGAGACCAAGGCATTGCTGATGCATTTTCAGCGCGTCGGTAAAATCCGCGAATCCATCGACATAAATGTCGCGGCGACGCTGTTTAACCAGTATGCGAATGTGGCGTTTATTCGCCTGGCGACCGAGGCGACGCCGGACAGAGAGGCGCATGCGCGGCATATGCGCAGCGTTTTGAGTTTGATGTGTCACGGCATGTTGGTGAACTGAATAACTCAACCCTGTGGCGAGGGCGCTTACGTCCGCTGCACTGCACTGCACTGCGAACCCATGCTTTTGAAAGAAACGCCGCTCCGCCCCCCAGCGGGACGGACGACAATTCGACAAGCTCCCTCGCCACAAGGGGAATTAATTCAACTCATTCGTTGATGCGCGGATGCTGCTGCACCAGCAACTTGCGCTTGTCCTCCAGCTCCGCAATTTGCGCGTCGATATCTTCAATTTTCTGCTCGATATTATCGTGATGCTCCTGCAGCAGCTCTTTGGCTTCCTCAAGATCGGAAGCCGCCGGCGCAGCGCCACGCAACGGCTGGTTGGCGGTTTCCTTCATGGTGACGCCAGTGATCAGGCCGATCACGGCAATGACCATCAGGTAATACGCCGGCATGTACAGGTTATTGGTGCTTTCTACCAGCCAGGCGACAGCGGTCGGGGTCAGACCGGCGATCAGCACCGAGACGTTGAATGCACTGGCCAGGGCGCTATAGCGAATATGCGTGGGGAACATCGCCGGCAGGGTCGAGGCCATGACGCCGATGAAGAAGTTCAGCAACACGGCCAGCATCAGCAGGCCGGCGAAGATCAGGCCGATCTTGCCGCTATTGATCAGCATGAACGCCGGAATTGCCAGGATGAACAGACCGATGCTGCCGACGACGATGAAAGGCTTGCGGCCGATCTTGTCGCTGATGAAGCCAATCGCCGGCTGCACGAACAGCATGCCGACCATGATCGCGATGATGATCAGCACGCCACGGTTTTCGCTGTAGTGCAGGTTGTGCGACAGGTAGCTCGGCATGTACGTCAACAGCATGTAGTAGGTGACGTTGGTCACTGCTACTACGCCGATGCAGGTCATCAGGCTGCGCCAGTGCTTGGTCGCCACTTCCTTGAACGAGACTTTCGGGCCGCCGGCGAGGCCTTCGCGGTCACCTTGCTCAAGTTTTTCGACGTGCTGCTGGAAGGCCGGGGTTTCTTCCAGGGCATGACGCAGATAGAGGCCGATCATGCCCAGCGGCAACGCGAGGAAGAACGGCAGACGCCAGCCCCATTCCTCGAACTTCGCTTCGCCGAGCGTGGTGGAAATCAACACCACTACGCCGGCGCCGAGGACGAAACCGGCAATCGAGCCAAAGTCCAGCCAACTGCCGAGAAACCCGCGTTTGCGGTCCGGTGCATATTCGGCGACGAAGATTGAGGCGCCGGTGTATTCGCCACCGACCGAGAAGCCCTGAGCCATTTTCGCCAGTAACAGCAGGATCGGCGCCCAGATGCCGATCGAGGCATAGGACGGGATCAGGCCGATGGCAAAGGTGCTGAGCGACATGATCACGATGGTGGCCGCGAGGACTTTCTGGCGTCCGTACTTGTCGCCCAGAGCGCCGAAAAACAGGCCACCCAGTGGCCGAATGAGAAACGGCACGGAGAAGGTCGCCAATGCGGCGATCATTTGAATGCCCGGATCGGCGCCCGGAAAGAACACTTTGCCGAGCACGTAGGCGACAAAGCCATAGACGCCAAAGTCGAACCATTCCATCGCATTGCCGAGCGCGGCGGCGGTGATGGCCTTGCGCATCTTGGCGTCGTCGACAATGGTGATGTCTTTCAGTCTGATCGGACTGACCGCGGGTTTGCTGGATGTCATGTGGCGTATTCCCTGTACCTGAGCTGTATCGGTGCTATCTGTTTGATGGCATGGACTTATTGGCTCTGATACAAGAAGACACGAAAAAATTCAGCGCTCGCTGAATTTTTTCCGGGTGTCACCGAATTAACTGCCCTGTGAGTGCAGAGCGTGATGAGGGCGCAGCCGAACGGGGTAAGTCCCGTCGCCACTATTTGCGAATCGCCGCGTACGATTTGCCCAGGTCATTGGCCCAACCGTCGAGCACGCCTTTGACGTCATCGGCGGTCAGCACCTGCCGGTCGTTTTCCAGCGCCACGCCAGTGCCCTTGCGTACGACTTCGGCGACCACTTCACCGGTCGAACCGTCCTCGAACGACACTTCGGTGGCGATTTCGCTGTCCTGATCGCGGATGCCGGTGGCGCTGCTCACTCCGGCGGCGATCAAGGTGACCGGCAGCCACTCATAAAACCGCAAACCCTGGGTGCTGGCGGCCACACGGGTGATCGCCGGTCTGACCGTCAGCGTGTCCGGGCCGGGGTGCGGGACCAGTTTCAGTACCTTGCCCAGTTCGAGCCGCAGGGCGGCGTCGTAGTAATCGGTTACGCCGGCGAGCGTGCTCAGCGGGATGCGTTCAGTCGGCTCGGCGCTCGGGTAGAACTGACTCGGCGCCAGATAGGCCTGCGTATAACGGCCACGGGCCAGGGCCGGACTGACCCAACCCAGAACCGGCAGGCCCGATGGCGACTGGTGCTCGCGCAGTACGCTGTAATCGTGGAGAAAGCCGCTGTATTTTTCAGGCTCGACGGTTTTGCTGCTGCAGGCCGACAGGCTCAGGGACGCGGTACACAGCAGCGTCATCAAGCAATGGCTTCTGATCATGGAGTTCCTTGTTTTACGTCTATTGCCCGCAGGTTCAGTCGTGGGCGGTGGTCGAGGAGGCGAGTGGCGCGGTGTTGTCCGAACACTCGATGTGCAGCGTTCCGTGGGTCATGATCCAGTGGATGAGATCGGCGGCCGGAATCGAGTG
This sequence comes from Pseudomonas sp. LF-5, assembly GCF_037626295.1. NCBI lineage: Bacteria > Pseudomonadati > Pseudomonadota > Gammaproteobacteria > Pseudomonadales > Pseudomonadaceae > Pseudomonas > Pseudomonas sp. LF-5. The sequence continues at coordinate 820,408 of NZ_JARKMT010000001.1, read as the reverse complement.
GACGTACTCGACCCATTGGGCGCTGGTGGGGCCGAACTGCTCGAAATAGCGGCGCAGGACAATCCGGCTCTGATCATTCGCCAGGCCCAGGCAGAACTCCTGAAACAGCAGCGGCTGATCGGGTTCGGGTGCGGTGGTGCGCTGGCTGAGGATCAACGGATAGCGGGCGTCGTGTCCCTCGGCGGTATACCTGCTGTGCAAAGCCTTCATGAAATGCCCCCCTGTTTTCGATGGTCTGCAGGGTGCCCGAGGGTTTTTGCCGCAGGATGTCCGCTTGATGTCCGGGGCGAAGGAATGTTGCCCGATTGAAATAAATGACCCGGGCGCCGGAATAGTTTTAGATGCGTTCTTTTTCTGGCCTGAGGATCCTGTGAACGTGAGCAGACTGCTGATCGTCGACGATGACGTGGAAATTCTCGCCTTGCTGAAGAAGTTCTTCGTCCAGCACGCCTACGAGGTTGATGTCGCCGCCGACGGCGTCGCGATGTGGGCGGCGATTGCGCAGCAGCGGCCGGACACGATCATTCTCGACCTGATGCTGCCCGGCGAAGGTGGTTTGAGTCTGTGCCAGAAAATACGCGCGCAGATGGGCATTCCGATCATCATGCTCACGGCGATGGCCGAGTTGAGCGACCGCATTGTCGGGCTGGAACTCGGCGCCGACGATTACCTGACCAAGCCCTTTGCCCCGCAAGAACTGCTGGCCCGCGTGCGCGCCTTGCAGCGTCGGGCCGGAGAACAGCGAACGGCGCTGGAACCTTCACGCCCGGTTATCGCCTTCGCCGGTTGGCATCTGGACATCACTTGCCGCGAGCTGCGCTCGCCGGAAAACGTGATGATTCCGCTGTCCGGTGGCGAGTTCGATCTGCTGGTGGTGTTTCTCGATCACCCGCAGCGCATCCTCACCCGAGAGCAACTGATCGACCTGTCCCGTGGCCAGGGCCATGACGCGTTCGATCGCAGCATCGACGTGCAGGTCAGCCGTTTGCGGCGCAAGATCGAGCCGGACAGCAAACGCCCGGACCTGATCCGCACGGTGCGCAACGGCGGTTATATGTTCACCGCCAAGGTCACGCGCTCATGATCCGCCGGTGGCTGCAGCGCGACCCGCTGAGTCGGCGGATTGCCCTGACCATTGTCGCGGCCATGCTCGCTTCGCTGGCGCTGAATTTCCTGTTCGTGGAGGTGGCGGGGACCTGGGCGCGACCGCCCATTGAACGCACCGGGTTGCTGGAGCAGATTGCCGCCACCGTCAAAGTGATCGAAGCCGCACCGGCACCTTTACGCCGGCAACTGGCCCAAGCGGCAAGTGGCCCGACCCAGGAAGTGACGTGGAGTGCGCAACGCGCCGAACTCGGATTGCCGGCGGGTGGTACGCCACTCATCGCGAACAAGGCGTCGGTGCTGCATCAGTTGTTGGGCGATGATCGACACATTCAGGTGTTCAATCCCGCGGACTGGCCGAGCGGCAGTCCGCAGGCCCGCTACGCGGCGCTGATTCAACTGCCGGATGCCAGTTGGTTGCTGTTCGCTTCACGCGAGCGCTCCTGGGGACTGGACATCGGCACACGCATCGCGATCATCATCGCTCTGGGCCTGATTGCCACGGTATTGGTGGCCTGGCTTGCCACCCGCCAACTGGCCCAACCGCTGCAGCGTTTCGCCAGCGCCGCGCGCCGTTTCGGCGGTGATCTGCGCGCGCCGCCGATCAAGATCGAAGGCCCGAACGAAATCCGCCAGGTGATCATCGCCTTCAACACCATGCAGGCGCAGATTCAGCACTACATCAGCGAACGCACGCACATGCTGGCGTCGATTTCCCATGACTTGCGCGCACCGCTGACCCGTATGCGCCTGCGCAGCGAATTCATGGAAGACCTCGATCACCAGGGCAAGCTGATCCGCGATATCGAAGAAATGCAGTCGATGATCAACGCGGCGCTGGCGTTCTTCCGTGAAGACACGCACCGCGAGGAGACCACTGCATTCGATCTGTCGGAACTCTTGCAAACGATCGTCGATGACTACCGCGATCAACACATCAGCGTTGACTTTGAGGGGCCCGCGCATCTGGTTTATGAGGGGCGGCCGCTGGGTATCAAGCGAGTGATTGTCAATCTTCTGGAAAACGCCGAAAAATATGCGCAACAGCCGCGCATCGAACTTCGCGCGAACGAGCGCCTGGTCAGTATCGAAGTCAGTGACACGGGGCCTGGCATTGCTGAAGAGTCGTTGGAAAAGGTCTTCGATCCGTTTTTTCGCCTCGAAACCTCGCGCAACCGTAACACCGGCGGCGTCGGGCTGGGGCTGTCCGCTGCGCGGGCGATCGTGTGGGAGCAGGGTGGGACGTTGACGTTGCGCAACCGCAGCGGCGGCGGTCTGATCGCGCGGGTCGAACTGCCTTTGTAATGCCTTGAAGCATTTGCGCGTTGCGGGCGGTTAACAGGTCTCCTGTCCCGATAAGAAGCGTCCCTGAAAACACCACGGCCATCCGCACGCCTTGGTCCGCTCTCGCAACTTAGCAACCTGAAAATGGACCGATCTCGGATCTGCCGCTGCGCATTTTGAGTTGCTGGCGTGAAATTTATTCTGTAGATTTTCATGAAATTATAAGAAATAAATTTCATGAGGCCGCGCATGTTTCTGCAATCCAGCCAGCACGTCGACAGCTATTACGCCCACAGTTGCGCCGATCTCCTGCGCGATCGGCCGATGCTGCAGGGCGATCAAGACACCGACATCGTGATCGTCGGCGCTGGTTTCAGCGGCCTGCACACCGCATTGCGTCTGGCGCTGGCCGGTAAGCGCGTGACACTGCTGGAAGCCAGTCGCGTCGCGTGGGCGGCCTCGGGGCGTAACGGCGGACAGGCGATTCTTGGCTGGTCATGCGACATGCCGCCGCTGGAAGCCGCGCTGGGGCGTGAGCGGGCCAGACGGCTGTGGGACGGCATGCGCTGGGCGGCTCGGGAATTACGCGAGTTGCCTGGGCGGCATGGTTTCGACTGCGATTATCGACCCGGGCATTTGTGGACGTCGGTGATGCCGCGTCGGGTCAGTCTGCTCACTGAATGGCAGGAGGAGGCCAGCCAAAAGTGGGGCCACGATGCGCTGCAGTTCATCCCGCGTGAACAGTTGCCGGAATGGGTGGCCAGTGAGCGTTATCAGGCGGGGCTGTACGACCCCGAAGGCGCGCACCTCAATCCTCTGAAACTGGCGTCGGGTCTGGCGATGGCGATCGAGCGCGCCGGTGGCCGCCTCTACGAGCAAAGCAAAGCCTTGAGTTATCAGGAGGAGGGCACAGGCTGGCGGGTCAACACCGAGCACGGATCGGTTCGCGCCGATGTGATGGTCCTCGCGTGTAACGCCTACCTTGATGAACTCGATCCACAATTGTCGAGCTGCATCCTGCCGGTGGGCACCTATCAAGTCGCCACCGCACCGCTCACGCCGGAGCAAGCGACGGCGCTGCTGCCAGGCAATGTCTGCGTGACCGACAACCAGTTCGTCCTCGACTACTTCCGCCGCACCCCGGATAACCGTTTGCTGTTCGGTGGCGGCTGCACCTATCTCGGGGGCATGCCCAAAGACATCGCGGCAGCCACCCGGCCGTTCCTGCAACGGGTGTTCCCGCAACTCACGGGTGTCGATATCGAGTTCGCCTGGGGCGGACATATCGACTTGACGATCAACCGCACACCGGATGTCGGCGGCGAGCGCAATCGTTACTGGCTGCAAGGCTATTCAGGCCACGGCGTGCTGCCGACACTGGCTGCCGCACGTGCAGTGTCCGACGCGATCCTCGGCAACGCGGATGAATTGGCGTTGTATCAAGGCTTGAGTAATGGCAGCTTTCCCGGCGGCAAATACCTCGCGGCGCCGCTCGAAGCGATCGGCAAGGCCTGGTACCGACTGCGCGACAGCCTCTGACCTGGAATCCCTGTGATGGACAAGCAAGAAGAAATCGCGGCGCTGGCGATCCTGATTCACGACCTGCGCAAGCACAAGAAATGGACCCTCAAAGAGCTGGCCGACAAGATCGGCCGCTCCGTAGGTTTCCTTTCGCAAGTGGAGCGCGGCCTGTCACGGCCGACGGTGGCGGACCTGACGGCGATCAGCGAAACCTTCGGCGTGCCGACCACCTATTTCTACAGCCTGCCCAAACCCAAGGAACTGCCGTGGGTCACCCGGCCGGACGAGCGGCGCACGTTGTATTTCGCCAACGGCATCACCGACATTCTGGTGTCGCCGCAGATCCGCGCATCATTCTCCATGCTCGAAAGTCACCTTGAGGCCGGCGCCAGCAGCGGCGACCGCCATCTGACCGACAGCTCGGAGCAGGGCGGTTACGTCCTCGAAGGCGAACTGACGTTGTGGCTGGGCGACGATCAAGACCCGGTCACGCTCAAGGCCGGCGACAGCTTTCAATTCGACAGTCACACCCGTTGCCGTTACGGCAACCTCACCGAGCACCTGACCCGCGTGCTCTGGGTCTACACCTGATAACCACAAAGGATGAACACGATGGACGCTGTCTGCGCTGACCTGCTCGCCGAAGTTCGGGCGTTTCGCCAACGCTACCCCGAGGTCCGTTATGTCGACTTGATCTCGCTGGACATTCCCGGGCATTTTTACGGCAAGCGTTACCCCGTGGACATGCTCGAAAAGGTTGCCGCGGGCAGTGCCCTCAAACTGCCACAAAATTGCGTTTTGCTCGGCGTCCAGGGCGGCCTGTTCAAGATTGGCGACTACTGTTTCAACGACGGCGACCCGGACGCCGTGCGCCGCCTGGTGCCGGGCACACTGAAACCGGTGACCTGGGAAGCGCAGCCGCTGGGGCAGATGCTGATCACCTCGGACGGCACCGAAAAGCCAATCGAATTCGAACCCCGCGAAGTCCTCGCGCAAGTGCTCAATCGCCTGGCGCGTAAAGGCATTCATCCGGTGGTGGCGTTCGAACTGGAGTTCTACCTGTTCGACAAGACCTTGCGCGACGGCCTGCCGCAATTCCCCCGCGACGACCTGACCGACGACGCCGATGACCAGCCGAACATGCACATCGAACGCCTGTCACGCTTCGCCCCGGTGCTCGATGAAATGGTCGAAGCGACGCGCGCCCAAGGTATCGACGCCACGGTCATCACCGCGGAACTCGGCCCTGGTCAGTTCGAAATCAACTTCGGCCACCTCGACGACGGCTTGCGTGCCGCCGACTGGGCCGCGCTGTTCTGCCGCAGCACCCGTGGCGTCGCGCTCAAACACGGCTACCGCGCCAGTTTCATGGCCAAGCCGTACTTGCAGCATCCGGGCAGTGGCATGCATGTGCATGTCAGCCTGTACGACGCCGAGGGCAACAATCTGTTGGCGGCCAATCAACAACAACCGCTACGCCATGCGGTGGCCGGATGCCTGGAACTGTTGCCGCACAGCATGCCGATCTTCGCGCCGAACCAGAATGCGATGCGGCGTCTGGGCGGTACAGTGAACACGGCGACCAAAGCGAGCTGGGGATTCGAGGACCGTGATGCGTGCTTGCGCATTCCCGAGTCGGACGAGAAGAACCTGCGCATCGAGTATCGACTGGCGGGAGCAGATGCCAATCCGTATCTGGTGTTGGCGGCGATTCTGGTGGGACTGGAGCATGGGCTGGAGTCGGGCAAGGAGCCAATCGCACCGTTGAATGAAGATCGCAACAGCGGGATCGGCTTTCCAACGGAAATGTTTGAAGCGGTGAGGGCGATGCAGTCTCAGGCGCAGTTGCGCGAAGGGCTGGGCGCTGAGTTTGTCGATGTGTATTGCGAGAACAAACGGCAGGATCATCTGGCATTTATGCAAGAGATCAGTGCGCGGGAGTATCGCTGGTATCTGTAAGTTGTGGCGCCGATGCAGGGAGAGTCTGCGGTCATAGCTTCAAGACCGCACATTCCCACAGCCTGACTGGATTTCGGGAGCAGACTTTACATGGCAGTGCAGCCTGTTCGCCCTTTGACCTGGAGTTGAAATAGAGAAAAAGCTGACTACCCTGTTTGTACCGGCCATGTCAGGGAGGACGGGAAATGCTCATGAATTTCTGCAATGTCAGCGCATTGAAACAACGACTGTGCCCACTGGTCGCTGTTCCCACCAACGTCTTTTCCCGAAATAAATGGGGCCTGTTCAAGGCCCATGACGTCAACGGCGAAATTGTCTTCGATGCAGCCTACGAAGGGGGCAACTCACCCCGGGTATATGGGGTGATAGAAGCCAACAACGGATGCGGGATCTATGTTCCTGTCGGGCGTCAGTACAACGCTGGCGCTTATATACTGCCTGTTCCTATCTGCGTCGGCGGAGCAAGAGATCTGCGAATAACGGCCTTGGGTTATGTCCGGGAGACGGATCAACAAGTCATCGAGCGAGAGGCCCGGGAAGAACTCATGCAACCGATCGACATTCTGAGCATCCAGCCCCTGGCTACAACGGTTGCGGCGCAAGATGGCCAGTACTACATCGTCAGACTGAAGTCGCAACTTTCAACGTTCTATTACTCATGGGATGTCGCGGGCAGCGACCAGGTGACAGCAGTGAGGTACTGGAGCCTGCCTTCTTTGATTGAAGCGCGACATGGTGTGGAACAAACACAACCGGCGGGTGAAATGGCGCAGTTGTTATTCGACGATCTTGGCTGCAGCGCCACTCATCGCGCCGCCTGGCTTGCCGAGTGGCACGCGAGTGCCTATGACGCGACGATCAGGCATTTACTGCGGAATTCCGTAAGAGTGGATACCGGTAGCGAAGGTTTAAATATTCTGTCGAGAATGTATGGAAACAGAAAATATACCTATCGCAACCAATATCCTGCCTTTGCTCCGACGGTAAACCCTGCGCACGAATTGACATGCCGAGGGCGATGCAACTCAAACAACGGAAATTTGTAGAGCAGCGCCATCGAACGAGGCACGTTGGGGCTGGTAATGCTGGCCATCAAGCGTTCGGCCACCGGTACAGCATCCTCGTCACACAACTGGTCCGGCAGTAGAACGATAAATTCGTCACCGCCCATGCGTCGGCGCTAACCCCTCCATTGCTTGAGCGTCCCGAAGAGATGCTCAGCCTGGACCCATTGCAGCCTTTCAGGCTGAGCAAAGTTCGACTCAAATACGTCTCTGACCCGCCTAGGTTTTTTTTACTTTGCGGCCGCGTGAGGCAGGCTTCACCGGCACGCTTTTGCCGTACTCGCTCCACCATTTAGCGAGCGCCTCCATCGTCGGCCCGAGTGCACGTGCTTTTGCTGTCATTTCATATTCAACACGCGGGGGCACTTCTGCGAAGACTGTTCGCGAGATCAGGCCATCGTTCTCAAGCTCCCGAAGTTGTGCTGTCAGCATGTGTTGGGTGACGCCGTTAATCGCCTTTCGCAGTTCCCCAAAACGATAAATCCGCTGGTTTAGCAGCCACATTATTTCCAGCTTCCACTTGCCTGAAAGTAGCGAAAATGCACGCCGCATTTCCTCGTGCATATTGATCTGCTCTTCATCATTAGTCTGGTTTTCCATACTAAGTACCGGCTTTTCATCCTACTTGTGGGTTTTCATGTTAGACGAGATATTTGCCCTAAGTCGACGTAACAATACCTGCTTGGGAAAACCTCATGATCGAACATTATATTTACTGGATTAGCACGGTCCTGCTTTCGCTGCTCTATCTGGCCTCGGCCTTGATGTACATCGCCAAAGGAGACTATGTGCGAAGCGCACAAGCGGAGTTGGGCTATTCAGCCTCCCACCTTGTGCCTTTGATGATCGTGGTCAAGATACTGGGGCCCGCCGCGATTTTGTGGCGCTTCAATGCAGCACTCAGTGATCTCGCTTATGCCGGCATGTTTTATCACCTGCTGCTTTCAGCTTCAGCGCACCTGGGTGTTCACAAGCCCAAAGGTTCTATCCCGGCAGCCTTGGGACTCATTCTCCTGGCCACCTCCTTCGTGACACAAAACGCTGTTCGCGAATATCCGTCGCCGTACGCACCGCCGTCAGCGGTCGTCCAGACGACTCTCAAATAATGGAGATCGCCATGACTCGACTCAGTGGAAAAGTTGCGATTATCGTCGGCGCCGGTCGTGGTATCGGCCGAGCTACCGCCAGACTTTTCGCGATGCAGGGTGCGAAAGTCGCGGTCGTTTCGCGCACGGCTGAAAATGTCGATCAGGTGGTTGCCGATATCCAGGCCGCTGGCGGCGCCGCCCTCGGAATCGTTTGCGACATCGCTGCCCCTGATCAAATTACTGCCGCTGTCGACAAGGTGATGACTGCCTATGGGCGGATCGACATACTGGTGAATAATGCTTTCGATCCCTCGGTGGTGTTTTCATCGGTGGTCGAGCTGTCAGCCGAGCAGTTGCAGCGTAATTTCGAAATGGGCCCCATTGCTTATCTGCGAACGATGCAGGCGTGCTATCCCCATCTCAAAGCCAGTGGTGAGGGCAGGGTTATCAATTTCGCTTCTCTGGCTGGTGTAGTTGGCATGCAGGGCTACGCGCCTTACAACATGGCAAAGGAGGCGGTACGTGCCTTGACTCGCTCGGCGGCCAGGGAGTGGGGCGCTGACAAGATCACTGTCAACAATGTCATGCCGGTCGCTGACACTTGGGAAGCAGCGGTCGATGTACCTGCACCCACTAACGTACTTGGCCGTTATGGATCACCGGAAGAGGATATTGCGCCGGTGGTGTTGTTTCTCGCTAGCAAGGATGCGCAGTTCTTGACGGGATACAGTCTCACGCCGGACGGAGGCCAAATCATCGACAGCGCCCGCTAACGGTCCTGTTCAAACCCCACGACCCAACGGAAATTGGGCCGATCTCTGCCGGTCACGACAGACTGTTTTCGGCCAGAAGCGGTCATCGAGTATCAACAAAAGCTGAGGCAATTCAGGTAGGCTTCTAAGCACTGATTCGAGGAGCCAGCATGCGTATCACCCAAGATTTACGCGCAAACGAAATTCTCAGGCTTGAGCATCTCTTGGAGGGTTTCAACTATTCGGTCTGGGTTAACACCTACGGGCCCTTCGACCTAAATAGAACGCTCCACGAGCAACTCGCTCATTGCACTGGTAACGAAGTGATCATTGGCGGGCAGTCCTGCGTGACTGCAAGCGAGGCACGCGGCGAGGTTACCGAGCAACTGCTGCACGTCGGGGATGGCGGTTACGGCCCACTTGACCTAAATGCTAAGCGCTCCGAAATCCTTAGTCTTCTTGAAGACCTATTCGTACATGTGCGCCTCGACCAAGCAAGCACCATAACCTCATTTTGGCTAACCAAAGGCCATCCGTCATACCCGGTGTTCTGGGACTTCGCTTTCGATATTCAGAATGGTGGGAAAAGATGGATTTTGATGGGCAGTAGCAGTGACTAGGCCGGGAAAGCCAAGCGTTCTAATGACCTCGCCACGCGTGCTGTTATGACTGCTTTGGGTCGGCTGCGGCCCTTTGCGACAGGCAGAAATCGGCCAGAAGCAGTCGTACGCACAGGTATAGGTATATTTCAGGTCCCAGATTGCGGGAGCTTCAACTGCCAACGGATTGGAGGGGGGCGTTTTACAAGTCGTCCCCACGACTAATCCACAATGAACAACTTCGCCCCGATCGTGGTGAATGAACGATGTCCCTCAGCATTATTGCCTACCTGATAGCTCATACCTGGCGTCAGTGAGAACTGACGACCATCTTCCAGTTCTGTATGCAACTGACCCTCCAGGCACAACAGTATGTGCCCCCTCCAACACCAGTGATCAGCCAAATATCCAGGGCTGTATTCGACCATCCGCACACGCGCTGATCCAAACTGGCAGGTACGCCAATAGGCTGTGCCTGTCTGACCGCCATGCGCCACCGGCTCTATCGTTGACCAATCGGTGATACCAAATGGGATTGCAGTGAGATCCATTTTTGCCTCATCGATATGCAATAAATGCAGACCGTATCATTCGGGCGATGCTGCCGACAGATACAGACGGCCCGCATTTATGGGATACAGGGAGGGGGAAACAGCCTTGAGATAAAAGGGAACGGATTTGATTTCTCGACTCAAAACTTCCGCTCTTGCCGATAGCGTACGCCCACCTAAGTCTGCTTCCGGCCAAAAGCCGCCGGTCGTGTCAGTCGGTTCCGACCCGCTTCCGTCATTCAGAACCGCCTAATTGGCAAAAGTCAGACCATTGAACGCGCCTATGAAATCAGGGGCGATTCAAACCCTATCTCACCCCCTAGTCCGTCTCCCTCCGGTAATCTATCAACGGCTTATGTAGTGGTTTATGAGAACGGAAACCAACTTCGGCTCGGATGCTGGCCAGTTCTGGCCCGACGGAGAATTGCATTCTGCCTTGCTGTCGTTTACATCTGACTTGACGAGCACACGACGAGTCAAAGACCGAAAGATGTTGACCTGTTGTCGCTGATGCAAAATTGACCACTTAGTCGGGACTATTGCCACCTTAGATATGGATTTGGCGGTGACGTCGAGACGTTCCTAAAAAGCCTTCGAGGCGCACCGCACCGGTGCCTTGGTAAATGCATCTTCATTTTAGAACTCTCAGATCACTCTGTGCACCGCTCTCGACATCAGTGAGAAAGCGATGTCCGCGTAGAGTGCTGAGAATTCTGGCGGGAGTTTTACCGCTCGCTGTAAGTACTCTGCTGCCAAAAGGACGAACTTCGGCGCGTAGGGTGACTCTCGAGCAATGTCCATCTGCAGTCCTGTTTCTGGCATATTCCTCATGTGGGCAAAGGCGATCTCCTTGGATAGCAAAGCGGCTGGGAGCGCTTGCTGAGGGGCCTGCACAATCTCGCGAACGAGTTGCTCAAATCGCTCAATATCGGGAAAAATACTTACTGAGTCGTCGCTTTGTCCCGTAGCAAGCTGCCTTATTTTTTTTGCAGTTTGCAGATTTTCATACCCACCATATACGGACGAGAGGAGTGCAGATGAAAAGTCTTCGGCTGTTGATGGGCGCATTAGCAACAGAAATAGCTTGTTGGCGAGACTGGAAAGCGAGGTCAAAAACAGACATAGAGCGTCGCCAAATATTGCGACGTGATCGCTTTTCGAAGGGTCCAGCTCAGGCCTCAATATACGTAAGCGTGCGACAGTTTTACGACACTGCTCACCATAGTCTTTAATCGTCCAGAAGGAACTCGCGGCGTAGCTCATGTACTCAGCAAATGCTGGTGACTTCGAGCGAAAACCCAAAAACATCTCCCAGGCTTCGATTTCGGCTACTTGTGAGTAGTTTTCTGGTAGATGGATCGCACCTTGTAGACCGTGGGCCAAGTCCTCAAATTCAGTGTCATGAAGCAGAGACACGCCAAGCTCAGATGCGCTGGCCCGATGATCGCGGGACAATTTGAGGTTGGCATTTAGCACGACAAAACCATGGTCTGCGCCAACCTTGGACATAACACCCCGCAGCCAAAATGCTCTGCCAATTGCAGATTCTCTCATGCCGCTCTTGCAGTCAAAGACGAGCTTACTATGCATTCCGACCGGGGACGCAGAAATGGCCAGCACATCAAGATCCGTCAGCAAGTATCGCGATCGCTCAATTCGATTGTTTGGCTCAATCTCCACCTCCAACTGAGGTAGCCAGCGTTTAGACACGCAGAATTTAAGTGCTGTAGCCTTCTGAGCTCTGTCCTTCAGCATCTAAATTCCCTCCAGGAGCAATTGGGCTAGTTCATTTTGAGTCTCAGTAGAGAGTGTAATTGTCTCACGTTCGCGTAGAACCTTGGCGCTTACAAGCGATTCGACATATGACTGACTGCCCGTCATCGCCGTTACAGCCTCTTTGTCGATGGCAAGATCAGAGATTTTGTCACCTTGAACAAGCTTGTGAGCGATTCGTAATGACTCCCGGTTTTCAGGGGTATCGATAACTTTTAGCTGGTGCCAGCCGTTGCTCAGTTTTTCAAGTTTCGCAATCCGTAAAAACACCAGATTCTGATATTGCTCGGCGTAGTCGCTTGTCGGTCTGAGCTCCAAGTCGGTCATCAGTCTGTACAGCAGCGCGCCAGGATTTCGAATGGCGTATTTATTAGGAAGCAGTTCCCCCTGCCTCACAGCAGATACAATTGCCAGTGCGCGTTCATATTGCTCTCGCTTCAGTGGACTGATGTTCACTAGCCCAGGCGTAGGCGTGAACATGAACATTGAAGTACCGGCGTGAGAGGTGACGATCGAAGGCGGCTTAACCATACCATCCTGCGCCAAACGTTTGAGTAGCGCGATCTCATCGACGGAGACCTTTGTGCCGCCAATCTCACCGGTCGCCTCAATAAGCTTAAGCGGCCAGCCTTGAGCGCGTTTGAGTAGCGTCAGCGTGTTTTGAACGGTTTTTGCCCCCGACTTGGCCACCTGATCAGCAAAAATATCCGCATTCTCTGTGAAGTAGGTAGGGTTCATCAGGATGTCGCGAGAACGGTGGCGCTGCTTTAAAAGATAACTGCTCTTCGTGCCCAGTTCGATGCTGTTGTCAAAATCCTTGCGAGCGGCTCCCAGCGCGGATGCTAGCGAATCGGCATTTTGGGGGGCTCCTGCCAACCTATCCACGATTTGCAAGGTCATCGTCTCAAATTCGTCAGCCTTTGACTCGTTCACAAAATACTCTCCGAGTCCATCGTAGAGTTCTTCAAAAAAAGGAACGGTAGGCAAGACTGACTTGATGCTTTTTCCATCTTGCATCAGACGGACGAAGCCAATTTCAGCCAAAAGCCTCGTGACTCTCTCCACAGCTAATGTCGGAATTCCTATTAGACTGGATGCTACTAGCCTAACAAGTGAGTATTCCAGCAGGGGCAAGCCACGGATATGCAGAGCAAGCTGAACGGCCATGCCCATTTCAGGTATGCGCTCAAGCCGAGAGTGATCCTTGGTCCCCATTGCCAGCTGAATTTCGTGGCAACGCGCAACAATTATTTTTCGATCCATGATGAATTCCTGTGGAAATGCGGGGGGATCTGCCTTCCCTGTGCTCGCATCAGCAGGGGGCTTTAATCAACGGAAGATGGCATATCGCCACAGTTCCTTAGATCGCGCAAGTCCCAAATTGAACTGGCCTTCTGAACCAAAGGCCCTATCCTTTTTAGGGGCTTGAAAGCCGAGGAAATTCGCTGAGCCCCCTCAAAGGGACGTGTCATGTAAAGCCAACCCGTAAGACAAGAATGTTAAGACCGTTAAAGGCGCTGCATGGGTTCTGGAGATATCTCGATGAATTTTTTGAAAGTAATATTCGCCGTCACTTTTTTTGCTGCTGGGCCCTCATGGGCTGGAGATTTGACTGGACCTCAAAATAATGCAATCAGATCAGCGAAGCAGTATCTCAGCATGACGGGCTTCTCACGGAATGGGCTTATTCATCAGCTTTCATCTGATGCTGGAGAGGGTTTCGACGTTTCTGACGCTACGATAGCGGTGGACAGCATGAACATTGATTGGAACCAGCAGGCGGTGAGGTCTGCGAAGCAGTATCTCAAGATGATGGGCTTCTCGTGCAAAGGCCTCATTAAGCAACTTTCCTCGAGTGCTGGAGAAAAATACACTGTGGACCAAGCAACCTACGGGGCAAAACATGCAGATGGTTGCTGAAAAACGGCGTGGTTCAAACGATAGTCACATTGGAATCGAATTTGCCTACAACCATCGTTCTAGGCAGTTGGTCTGAAATAGCAAGATGTTGACCAATGCCACCACGAAGCATAGTTTGCCCGTGCCGATTTGGCTCGTGCCGCTGCGGACAACGTGAACCAGCAGGAAATGGGGGGGATAATGTTAACTATAGATTATGTCAAAAGTCTTGTAGATAGACATCAAAAAAAAGCGGCAGAGCATATCGAGTTGCTAAAGGCTAAAAAAGATGGTGAAGTGAGTATTTGGCTTCGGGAAGAGGGCGTCGTGTTGTATTGGTCTCATACAGAAGTTGCATATTTACCTTTAAATAGTCTTGATTATATTAATAATTATTTGAGGTGTGTGAAAGTGGCAGCTTTCATTGAGGAGTTAGATAAAGTTAAAGGTGCAGATTCAGGTAGGCTTGAGGAATTATACTTCGAGCAGTTATCTTGTAGTTGGAGAAGACAAGGTATTACACGTTCGGAAATTTCGAAAGATAAGGCATCTGAGGAGTTTCTAGATCGAGTCTTTAAATTGTAATCTCCGCACCGTGCACAGCGCATGGTAAACAACTGTCTTAAAGAGGGACGCTTTTCGCTGCCCAAGATCAAGCAGGTGACCGCATGCAGTCCAATAATAACCCCGATGCGCCTGACAGCTTTGAGCGTAATGTAGTCATCCGCTCGGCTGCTTATGAAGTTGACTATGTCTGATTTTGGTCGAAAGACCACACTTCCGAGCGGCTGCTTTTGGCCGATTACTGCCTGTCGTGACGAGCAGAAATCGACCCAGACCGGCCGATCACGGTATCGATGAAACAAGGGGCGAGCCACAGAGTGTAATCCAGGCATTCCAAAATAAAGAAGTGCCCAGTTTCATTGACTCTGCGTACTTTGCCTTACCCTGTAGAATCGAGGTGTGATTCTGTTCAGGAAACTCAGCCTTAAAAAGGCTACTTCAATTTTGATTTCAAAAGAACTTTCATGGTTTTTTTAGCACGTGCTATGAATTGCTCTTCAGTTTCAAGTTCGGTAGGTTCGCCAATGTCATCACTTAGCTGAATGACAAACTCTTCGCTACTTACAAGTGCTACAACCTCTTCAGCGAACTCACTGGCTTTTGTTTTCCCTAAAGATCCAACAGTTGCCAATCCGACCGCAGATTTCACACCTGTCAGTGCATTGGCTAGAACTGGAGCGCTAGCTTTGGTAACCAAGTAGTCTTTTACGCTCATGCTGTCTTCTCCTCCTTGTTTGAATCATCCCTTGATGACTTGTATTGCTGACGAAATATGTCTGTAAACATATCTACAATCGAATCTATAATTTTGTCTTTCGTTTCGTCGGGTAGCTTTGACCACATTTCAAATAGTGACAAGAAAATGCCTACGATTTTTGCCCACATAGTATCAGTCCTTATTTAAACATTGGCACCGACCCCATTTCCATGGCGACAGTCTTCAGCCTATTTCGGCACACATCGCTAAAACTTAAGCCAGCACCCCAAGAGTGTAGCCACATGACTGAGTTTTCCTGACTTTCTCGAGGCGTTTGACAGGCTGCTTTTGGCCGTCAGCAGTCGCGTGCCGATGTCCGCTTATGGCCGGAAGTTGACGGTCGGCTTGGCTCCGTTTCAGATTCAGCAAGCCGGTCTCTCACCCAACCGCTCTACCAACCTTACGAGATAACCGTCGGGATCCTGGACGATGAATTCTCGCTGGCCTACTTCTACATTTTCAGCCCGATACCAAGTGTCTTTGCATTCTTGATAGAGTGAAAATCCAGTCTGAGCAAGTTTTTGGATGATGGGTGCGACAGCCTCAACATCAATTTGTAGGTTGATGCCTCTTCCAAACGGCTTAGTCAACGGCGCAGTCAGCCATTGACCCGCGTCCGAATCAACCTGCTCAAGCATCACTTGAGCACCATTCAAATCAAGGTATGCAAATCCATCTTCCGGGCGTTGATAAGCTATTTTGAACCCCAAGCAAGAAACCCAAAAAGCCAGACTGCTATCTAGGTTGGTGACCATTAACTCCGGAACCAGTTTGTTACGTTCGAACATGAGATGACTTCCATTTCAAAAGGCTCGTTTTGCGGGCGTGCAGGTTCTGCACTGATGGCTTCCATGCACGACGGGATCGTGGCTAGCGCGATGATGCACGCTCGGGTGGGAATTATCGAGTCGCGTTGACTGACAGCTCCTGGCCGATTGCTGCCTGTCACGAAGGGCTGCAAACGGCCGAGGCTGTGTAAAAACCTTTTTGAGCGCGAGAGGTACTCAAAACCGGACTGTAAATGGCGCTTCTATGCGAAATCCACATCTGCTGACGTGCCGATAAATTTCAGATTTAACGTAGACGCGCGCATTTCAATTTTGGCTAAGCGTTTTTACACGCTCTGGGCCAAAAGCTACCTCTGATCAAAGCAGATGGCTTGACAGAATCCGTAACTGCGTCTTTAAGAAATGAAGAGCTCACGCATTCTCTTAATCCTTCCATTTCAACGCCACGCCAAGTGAGGAATTTCATGCTTCCCAATACAATAAAAAAATCCAACACAAACAGAGAGTGGCTTAAGCCACAATTTTACAAGAATTTTGAGCTAATAAAACTGGACGGTATTCTTCTAAGGGGAGATTCTTTTATCACTGGCACCCATCACGAGGTTCTGATAAAACTAGTGAATGGCGTGAACATCAGAGTATCCAGGACGAATGGTGAGGATACATTCCAAATCGGAGCTTACGAAACCTCTGGCAATGGCTATACCGCAAACACACTAAAATCTTTTAGTAGCAAGGGCGGGTTCATGTGCAAGGATGTAATAAAGGCTTTTAAAAAAATCCACAGTCTGCACCCTCGTTACGATCAAGCTGATTGCCAAGTTTTCGCTAGAAAAGTAATTTTAGAAATCTCTGATGCCAAACTTACAGACTTCAATATATCTGAGCTCGAAGATGATTTTATATGATTTATTGTTGTTTGATTTTTCTGCAGTTTTTTCATCATTTAACCTCTTAACGATAAAAGCTCCAGACATACTAAAAGGTTATAGGAAAACAGAATTGTTCCTGATTTGCTAGAAGGGTCTGACTGTCTCCTTTTAGCCGATTTCTGCCTGTCGCGAAGGGCCGCAGTCGACCCGAAGTGGTCTCTTGATTTTGAGGTTGTTCATGCTATCCCGACCGTGGACTATCGAAGCGGCATCATGCGTGCGTCCTGCGGGTACAACAACCGGTGTGTCTGCTCAGACAGAGCTATGCCGTCTTGCGCAGCTTTATATGTAATCTTCCTATTATTGCGTAATTATCGTTTCCTATGATATTCCTGCGGCCTAAGCTTTTGATCTTTGATGTGTTATTTAAGTAGTAAAATAAAATATATTGGAGGTAGCTAGAATATGAGTAACGATCATGGGCTAAACTACTACAAGTATCGGGGGTGCTTCAATAGGACTTGGGACATAATTACTAATCGGGAATTGTATTTCTCGCTACCTCAGAACCTGAACGATCCTCTAGATGTATCTATTGATATTCAGTCTGAGTATGAGCGTGCGAAAGTACATGTTTATAATACAGATACGCATCCCGAAGGGCGTCGATCATTTCTAGTTACTATGCTTGACAGTATCAGAAAGGGGGTGGATGAGAATGGTAAGGACATATATTTAAACCGAGCCCTCTATCTATTCATGCAGACTAGAGGTGTACTTTCACTGTCGAAAACTGCCCATGATGCGCTGCTTTGGTCCCATTACGCAGACGGCCATCGAGGAGTATGCCTCGGATTCAATTCGGAAATCTTACAGATCGATGGTGTCACTGGTACGGGGGACGTGAAGTACCTACCTAATCCGCCCTACATGGAAAAATTCTTGGAGCTAACTGATGAGTTCGGTGAGTTCTGCCGGCCTTGGGACGGGTTGCATTTTACTGAGGAGCAAGGGAAGAATTTTTATAATAAACAGGTTGACGCAATGCTTGAGATAGGGTTGTACACAAAATCAGAGGATTGGAGGTATGAGAAAGAGTTCAGGTTGACGTCAGCCCCCGGAAACCGCTCATTTCCGAGCACTGCATTAGTAGAGGTTATTATTGGCGCTAAAACATCGCAGGCTGACGAGGGGAAAGTTAGAGAGCTACTTTCCAACCCTGACTACGCTCATGTGAGACTGAAGAAAGCCTTTAACATCCCCGGCACGTTTAGTTTTGGCTCTCGGCTGATAGATTTACAGAAACTTGAAAATCAAAAATAATATTTGTTTAATTTTTGTAGGTGACGGTAACGAAAGGCAAGGGTACTGTTTTGCGATGGCGATGGCGATGGCGATGGCGATGGCGATGGCGATGGCGATGGCGATGGCGATGGCGATGTATGCGCTGCTGACGTGGCTGAAGCGAAGCACCAAAGCTTGGCTAGCACCACCGCCTGATCGAACGAGGTGGATATGGAAAGCCACTGCTTCCTTCAGCGCTATGAGTGTCCGATTTTGGCCGATTGCCGCCACTCGGCACTCGACACCATCTTGCATGGCCGCACTGCTTGGCAGTTCCGATCCAATGGGACGAAACCCGATACAGCACCTGGACTCTCTACTGTATTCAGGGTTCGGATGGAATGAGGAGAACCAGATCTGTATTGCCGATGTCGACACCCGCTTGTGAAAGCAAGGTAGAGACTTGCCCGCGATGATGAGTCTGGTGGTTGAAGAAGTGCATGAGCAAACCAAAGAAACTTTTGTCTGCGGGCGTCCCTGCCATGTTTGTGTAACTCAGGGTGTCATCTAAATGTGCCTCTGTAATGGAGCGAGACCACTCCACAATTACTCTATCGAGCCATATCCGATGAGCCGACAAATCGCGGATGTTTGAGAACGTCAGCTGGTTGAGACTTTTCGGGGCAGGAAGTTGCTGAATCGGCTTCAGAGCCGAGTAGTTCGCTGGGTGCCCGGCGAATCGCTGCAGCCAGATAACGTCTCCCGCCACCAAGTGGTTCAGCGTCCCGATAATAGAACCAAAGTATGCGTTTCTATTCAGTGAAAGCTCTTCATCTGACAAGCGCTTGGCCGCTTCATAAATATTTGCGTTCATCCATTCGTTATAAGTCGCCATCAAGCAGACATGGTCGGTACGATTCATTGTTTTCGCCCTTGGTTCTTTTACGCGCCCTGGTACAGGGTGAAACCGAGCCCTTCTAAACGGTCGGTACGGCATCGCCAGCGATGGCTATAGTCAATGATGCGTCAGAGCGAATCCAGCCCCGCAGACCACTCATGCGAAGGCACGGCAGGTTTGCTCGTCGCGACGTGTAGGTCTCACAGCGACTCGGGAACGGTCAGAACCTATTGTTCAAGCATCAGACTGCGCCAGAGAATCACCGGTGCTTCAACCGATACCGCCTCCGGTAGCTGCTCTTCCTTTTTACTCAACGCTGGCAAAGTAGCTTCGGATGACGAAGGCCGAAGCGGCAATCGTTGTGCGGCCTCTGCGCTTGGCTCATCAACACACGGCCTGGTCATTTCATCGTCACCACCACCTTGCCCTGGGCGCGGCCCTGCTCGACGTACTGCAACGCCTCAGCTGTCGATTCGAAGGGGAAGGTGCGGTCAATCACCGGTTTGATGATGCCGGCCTCAATGAGCGCGGTGATGTGCTGCAGTTGCGCGCCATTGGCCCGCATGAAGACGAATGCGTAGCTGACGTCGCGCTGGCGCGCCTTGCGCCGGATACTGAAACTCAGCAGGCGCATGACTTGTTGCAAAGGCCAGGACAACCCTTGCTCCCGGGCGAACTGCGCAGTGGGTGGCCCCGAGATGGAAATTAGCTGGCCTCCAGGTTTGAGCACCTTGAGGGATTTCTCCAATACATCGGCACCAAGGCTGTTCAATACCACGTCGAAGTCGTGCAGGACGCTTTCGAAGTTCTGCTGTGTGTAGTCGATCACCTGATCGGCCCCCAGCGCTTTCACCCATGCGACATTCGCGGTGCTGGTGGTGGTGGCGACAAAGGCCCCGAGGTGTTTGGCGAGCTGGATGGCCACGGTGCCCACGCCGCCGGATCCGGCATGGATGAGCACTTTCTGACCATTTTTCAGTCGGGCGGTTTCAACCAGCACTTGCCAGGCGGTCAGTGCCACCAAAGGGATGGACGCGGCTTGTGCCATATGAGTATTGGCAGGTTTCAGTGCCATCGCGTCTTCGTTCACGGCGATTAATTCGGCGAACGTGCCGATCCGCGTTTCTGGTGGGCGAGCATAAACTTCGTCTCCCGGTTTGAAGCGGGTCACCGCTGAACCCACGTCAACGACGATGCCGGCCAGATCGTTGCCCAGTATCAACGGAAACGAGTAGGGCAGGATCAGCTTGAATTCGCCTGTGCGGATCTTCGAATCCAGCACGTTGATGCTGCTGGCGTGCACCTCGATCAGGACGTCGTGGGCGCCCACCACAGGGGCCGGTGCTTCGCCAATACGCCCGCCGTTCTGGCCATAGCGATCAATCAGAAATGCTTTCATTGCGGTGTGGCTCTTGTCGGTTGCAGGGAGCGTAGTTGCGGTGTCGCGGCACCGCGTTGTCAGGCACCGAGGAACGCTGACGCCTTGGTCACAAAATCAAGGTGCTGCTGGAAAATCCCGCCGTGGCCGGCATCCTCATAAATCACCAGTTGTGCGTTGGCTGCATCGAATCCGGTACGGGTGTTCGCTACTTGGGGATCACTCTGGCGTCTGGTAGCGCTGGGCGACTGCAGACTGGCGGATCTGCCCCAGCAGGGCCTGCCGTGCGGTCTGCAGGTCATCCCAGCGTTCGGCTTCGTGCAGCGGCGGAATGGTCACCGGTTCGCGACGATCGAAACCGGCCAGCGCGGCATCCACCAGGTCGCCCACTTCCATGATTTCGGTCAAGGTGTTGATGTCGACGCCGGAGCGATCCCAGATTTCCGTGCGGGTGGCGGCCGGCAGCACGGCCTGCACGTAGACGCCCTGTGGCGAGAGTTCCAGGCTCAGGCCTTGGGAAAGGAACAGCACAAAGGCCTTGGTCGCACCGTAGACCGTCATACCGAACTCCGGCGCCAGACCCACCACCGAACCGATGTTGATGATCGCGCCGTCGCCGGCTTTGACCAGGCGTGGAGCGATGGCGCTGGCCAGTCGCACCAGTGCAGTGGTGTTGAGGGCGACCAATTGCGCAACCTTGTCGGTGCTTTGGTCAATGAACTGACCGGACAGCGCGGCGCCGGCGTTATTGACGAGGATGCCGATCCGGGCGTCATCACGCAGACGGGACTCAATCGTGGCCAGATCGCCGGCTTGGGTCAGGTCAGCCGCAATCACATCGACGGCGACGTCGTGCTCGCGGCGCAACCGGGTGGCAAGGGCCTCCAGGCGCGCCAAATCACGGGCGACCAGGACCAGATCGTGGCCGCGTTGCGCGAAGCGATCGGCGTAGACGGCACCAATGCCGGTGGAGGCGCCAGTGATCAAAACAGTAGGGCGAGTGTTCATGGGTTCATCTCTCTTTCAGGATGGGAAAAACAGAAAACGCGATCAGGGATTGCTCAGCGTGCGGCAGTGCTCGATTCAGCCTGCGTCGGGTAGTCGATGTACCCCGCCGCGCTGTCGCCAGGTCGAGGTCGGAGCCGTTGTTGCCGATGTAGGTGTTTTTGAAGCGCTGGCGCAGGGCCGCGAACTCGCTGGGTACAAAGCCGTGACCGGCGCGGTTGCGTGTCAGCGGCGCAAGCACGACGCGGTTCGACAGCGTGAGCGCGCCGAGGGTGTAAGGGGTGAACAGTTTCGGCTCGGTCATCTGGTGTTTCTTCCGTGTCCGTTAATGAAGATCGGTGGTGCGTGCAATTAGGATGATGATCGAAATCTAAACTGTCAACGGTTTTGATTATGACCAGCATCTATGTATCATCGGCGCAGGATTTCCCAGCGGACACGAGGTATTGCACGTGAGAGTGACCAAGGCCCAGGCGCAAGCCAATCGAGAGCACATCGTTGAAACGGCTTCAGAACTGTTCCGCGAGCGCGGTTTTGACGGTGTCGGTGTGGCCGATCTCATGGCGGCGGCCGGTTTCACCCACGGAGGCTTCTACAAACATTTCGGATCGAAGGCCGATCTGATGGCCGAAGCCTCGGCCTGCGGTTTGGCCAAATCGCTGGCCGGCGCGGAAGCGCTCGATGTCGCGGGCTTCATTGATGTTTATGTGACCCGCGCACATCGGGATGGACGCAGCAGCGGCTGCACCATGGCCGCGTTGTGTGGCGACGCGGCGCGGCAACCGGACGCTGTGAAAGCGACGTTTGCCGAAGGCATCGAACGCACCCTGCAAACCCTCGGCGACAAATACCCGACAGGCCCGGATGCCGCGCCGGGTGAGGGGCGGCGGAAAATGATCGACCTGCTGTCGCGAGCTGCCGGTGCGATTATCCTGTCGCGCGCCTGTCCGGATGATTCCGCGCTGGCGGATGAGATTCTTCAGGTGTGCCGCGCCGAGATGCTGGCTTCATTGCCCGTGGATGACGAGACGGCGGTGTAGAAAATAATTTGAACCGCTTCAGGGACGTGCTCGCCTAATGATCAGCTTGTGGTTAATCGCGCAGGCACCGTGCCAATACCGGCACATTCCGAGAGGTGGTCAACGTGGCTAAAGACGAAAAGAAAAGCAAAGGTGAAGCTTCGAAAGCCAGCAAGGACTTGAAAGACAAAAAGGCCTCGCCGGCGAAGAAATCTGCGGCGGCTGCGGCGCTTTCAAAATCTTCCGAAAAGAAAGACAAGAAAAAAGACGTCGAACCGAAAAAATCTGCCAAAAAAGCCGATAGCAAACCCGATAAGGCCAAGGAACCGAAGAAGGCCGAAAAGACCGCGAAAAAGAAAAAGTGACCACTTTGATCTGCCAGGGCATTGCGCCCTGGCTTGCTCAGGCCGTGGCCGACGACTATTGATCTGTGCGCCGACACCGGCCCTTGGCAAACTCACACTTTTTCACAAAGACCTCCCGGCAACCATTCGATGGCAGAATCCCCTTAACTTGAAAGTTTTGGAGACCACCATGCTTCGTGTGTTCGAACGAAGACTCGACCCTTTTCCTCCTGACGAGGTCCCACCACCCCCCAACGGACTGGCCCGCTTTCTCTGGGCCTGCACGCGCGGCGCGCGCGGTTATGTCCTGGCGCTGGCATTGCTCAGTGCGGCCGTGTCGATTTATGAAGCGTGGCTGTTTTCCTTCCTTGGACAGGTCGTGGATCTGTTGTCGACCTGGCAGGCCGGCGGTGAAGCCGCTGTGCAGGAGAGTCGAGTGTTGTGGGGCATGGGCATCGTCATGGTGTTCAGTGTCGGGCTGGTGGCGTTGCGCACAATGGTGCAGCACCAGATTCTGGCGATTAACCTGCCGTTGCGCCTGCGCTGGGACTTCCATCGGCTGATGCTGCGGCAGAGCCTTTCGTTTTTTTCCGATGAGTTTTCCGGCCGGGTTACCACCAAGGTCATGCAGACCGCGCTGGCGGTGCGTGATGTGCTGTTTACCCTGATCGAGATCCTGCCCGGCATCGGTGTGTATTTCATTGCGATCATCGCGCTGGCCGGCGGCTTTGCATTGAAACTGATGCTGCCGTTCCTGGCGTGGGTCGTGTTTTTCGGGCTGGCCATGTGGTACTTCGTGCCGCGTCTGGGCAAAGTGGGGCAGGAGCAAGCCAATGCGCGGTCGATGATGACCGGGCGGATCTCCGACGCCTACACCAACATCACCACGGTGAAACTGTTCTCGCACTCCAACCGTGAGGCGCACTTCGCCCGGGCGGCGATGGAAGATTTCAAGTTGACCGGTTTTCGCCAGATGCGTCTGGTGAGTCTGTTCGAGATCGTCAACCAGGCTCTGGTGGTGGCGTTGATCATGTCCGCCGGCGGTTACGCGTTGTGGCTGTGGCACCAGGGTGACGTCGGCGCAGGTGCCGTGGCGGCAATCACCGCGATGGCGTTACGCATCAATGGCATGTCGAACTGGATCATGTGGCAAATGACTTCGCTGTTCGAAAGCATCGGCACTGTTCAGGATGGCATGGCGACGCTGACCCAAGGCGCCAAAGTCCAGGACGCACCGGATGCCGGTGTGCTGGTGACCACTGGCGGCGCGGTCACGTTCGATAAGGTGCGTTTCAACTACAACGGCGAGCGTCAGGTGTTCGACGGCCTCAGCCTGAGCATCCGGCCCGGGGAAAAAATCGGTCTGGTCGGCCGCTCCGGCGCCGGCAAATCCACGCTGATCAACCTGCTGCTGCGTTTCTACGATGTCGACAGCGGGGAAATTCGCATCGACGGGCAGAACATCGCGCACGTGACCCAGGACAGTCTGCGCAGTGCCATCGGCATGGTGACCCAGGACACTTCGCTGCTGCACCGTTCCATTCGCGATAACATTGCCTACGGCCGACCGGATGCGACCGACGCACAAGTGCGCCGCGCTGCGGCCAATGCGCAGGCCGATGAGTTCATCAGCCAGTTGAGCGATCGTCAGGGTCATACCGGTTACGACACTCTGGTGGGCGAGCGGGGCATCAAGCTCTCCGGCGGTCAGCGGCAACGCGTTGCGATTGCCCGGGTCATGCTGAAAAACGCGCCGATCCTGTTGCTTGACGAAGCCACCAGCGCGCTGGACTCGGAAGTCGAAGTGGCGATTCAGGAAAGCCTCGATGAGATGATGCAAGGCAAGACCGTGATCGCGATTGCCCACCGACTGTCGACGATTGCAGCGATGGATCGGCTGATCGTCATGGACGACGGGCGCATCATCGAACAGGGCACGCACAGCGAACTACTCGAGAAAAACGGCGTGTATGCGCGGCTGTGGGCGCATCAAAGCGGTGGCTTCCTTGGCGAGGACAAGGGCGTGATCGAGGCGGTGGACCCGGCGTGAATGCGGAGCGCGGCGGGTGAATTCAGCTGATTACTTTGCAAAATGTACCTTTCAGTTACTGCATCGTTTCAGCGCTGCTTGTATTCTTGGCCAGAAGAAGGATGGATGGCTGCCGCTATTGCCCTGACCCAATGTTGCTGGAATGGAAAACCGGACTTTCCTTAAGGTAGTAACGTGAAGCGTGATTCCCACCTGGTGGTGCTTTTGCTGTTGGTCATTGGCTGCTCTCTCGCGTCATTGACGGTGTGGAAGGTATTGGCCTCCCGTGAGCGGGCGCTGGAGGAGGTGAATGTCCATGGCTTGAACCTGACCCAGGCGCTGGCGACTTACTCCGAGGGCATTGTCCGCCAGAGTTCGCTGCTTTTGCTCGGGCTCGTCGAGCGCCTGGAGACCGAAGGCAGCGGTCCTGCGCAGATTCAGCGACTGGCCGCATTGGTCGAGCGCCAGGAATCGTTGATGCCACAGCTCAGTGGCATCACGATCTACGACACTCAGGGCCGCTGGCTGATGTCCTCCAGCCGGCAGATTCCAGCCGGCGCGAATAGCAGTGATCGGGTCTATTTCATCCATCACCGTGACGATCCGTCCCGCGAGACGTTTATCGGTCCGCCGATCCAGAGCCGCTCCAATCAGGAATGGGTGATCACCGTCAGCCGTCGCTTCAATGGTCCCGATGGCGAGTTCGCCGGTGTGGTGGCGGTGACCCTTGGGGTGGAAAACTTCCTGCGACTGTTTGGAAAAATCGATGTGGGGCAGGAGGGCGCGATCGGTTTGTCCTATACCGATGGCACGTTGCTGGTTCGCTATCCTTTCCGCGAACAGGACATGGGCCGCAACTTTTCCAAATCGCCCATCTACGCCAAGTACCTGGTTGATCGTTCCGTCGGCACTGCGTCGTTCACCTCCAGCCTGGACGGCGTGGAAAGGCTCTACGCTTTTCGCAAGAGCGACCGGCTGCCGCTGATCACGACCGTCGCCCTCGGCAAGCGCGAAGCCCTCGCCGCGTGGCGAATGGAGGCGTTGCTGTCGGCGGTGGTGGTCACCGGATTGCTCGGCCTGACGGGGCTGATCGGCTGGTTTCTGATCCTCGATATCCGCCGGCGCACGGCGGCCGAGGATCAATTACGCGGGGCTCAGCAGCAGTTGCTGTCGTCAAACCGGCAACTTGAGTTGCTGGCGATGAAAGACGCCCTGACCGGTCTGGCCAACCGGCGCTGGTTTGATGAGAGCCTGGCGATGGAAGCCCGGCGAGCACAGCGTGACGGCACGACGCTGGCCTTGCTGATGATTGATATCGACTACTTCAAGCGCTTTAACGATGCCTTCGGGCATGTGGCTGGCGACGCCTGCCTGCAGAGGGTGGGCCGCATTCTCGAAGCGTGTGTCAGGCGGCCGTCGGATCTGGTGGCGCGCTATGGCGGCGAAGAGATGGGCATCATCATGCCTGACACCGACAGTGACGGTGCCGCCGTGGTGGCGCAAGTGATCCTCGACCGTTTGCAGCAAGAGCATATTGCGCACGACACCAGTCCGTTCGGCCGGCTCAGTGTGAGCATCGGCATGGCGACCGCTAGCGGTTCTCGACTGGACAATGTGCAGGGGTTGATCGAGATGGCAGATCAGGCGTTGTACAGCGCGAAGGCGCAGGGTCGTAACCGTTTCGTGCGGGGTAGCAGTGAGAGCGAATCCGGGTAACGTCGTCAGACCTCGGTTTATCGTCGAGCATAAAAAAACCGGCCTTGCGCCGGTTTTTTTATGCTGCGAATGCCTTAGAGCGCCGCTTTTACCTGCAAGCCAAACACCAATGCATTGTCGATGTCCTGCCCGGAAAACGCGCCCGGCTCGATGATGTATTGCACATTGGGGCGCAAGGTCAGCCACGGGGTGGCCTGGTAACCGTAACCGAGTTCGATCAACTGTTCGGCACTGTCCAGGTTCGGGAATGCCGCGCCGTTGGCCAGCGCCGCCTCTTGCTGCACGTCACGACTGCGCGGGTTCGGCACGGCCCGGCCATAACCGAGCGCGAGGGTGTCACGCGGGCGCCCTTCGAACGGTTTGTATAGCACCACGCCAGTGCCGTACCACTTGCTGAACGGCGAAGCCGCTTCGCTGGCGGCCGAGTATTGACCGAAGGCGTGCAGACTGCGGCCCTCGGACGATGCCGAACGCCACACGGCCTGGTCGATCAGCAGGTAATGACCGCCGCGGCCGGACACCTCTTTATCGCTGCCGATGCGTTTCACGTCGGAGCTGTCGTAGTAGTAGCCAAGCTTGTATTCGCCGGGCAACTGCCCCGCGCGCTTGTAGACCAGTTCGATCGGCACCACAGTGCCCGTGGTATGCTTCGGTCCCAAGTGCCAGGCACGACTGGAATTGCCGTTGCTTTGCGGATCGACATTGAACGCGGCGACGCGCAACTGCCACGCCGACGACAGGTCGTACTTCACCCGCACGCCCAGATGGGCATTGGGGTAGTTGGTCCAGCCGCTGCCACCGGACATGTTCAACGGATGGCCGCAGAAGCCGGCGTTCATGAAGTTGCAGAGAATGCCGCTGTCGAGGCCACCAAGGTCGTTGCCCATGGCCATGTAACCCAGCTTCACGTTGAGCGCCGGGGTGAACAGGCTGCGCTCGTAGCTGAGCTCGGTCAGGCGGGTGTAGAGGCCGCCGTAGTTTTCCTGAATCGGCAGACGGTTGCCGACCAGGTCTTCCGAGGCGCTGTTGCCGCGCCGGTCGTTGATGGTCAACTGGACCTTGCCGGCGTTCTCCACGCTATACAGCTTGCTCAGGTCGAACTGTGCGCCGAGCTTGATGTTCTGCGAGTAACGGCCCGAGCGATGCAGGCCGCCGTCGGCGTTGTAGGCCATTTCACCGGTGTAGTCACCGGTGAATTTGATGCCGTCTTCGTCCATCTGGTGGCGCAGGCCACCCCAGTCGCCGGTCAGGGTATTGCGGCTGAGGAGGTTGGCATCGGTGTCGGCAAAGGCGGGCAGGGTGGCGCTGCAGGTCAGGCCCAACAGCACGCCGTTGAGCCAGCCGGTATGAGAAAAACGAAACATGGAGATCTTCCTGCTCAAATCTAGGGCGATAGCGCAAAGCGGCGCGGCACCCTCAGGTGCCGCGCGCAAAAGAAAGTGCCCGTGGTCAACACGGGCACTTCGGCTTACGGCAAGGCGTAGGCCATCACGTAGTCGCCGCGATCGGTCGACTGGCGTGCACCACCGGCGGTGACGACGATGTACTGCTTGCCGGTCTTCGGCGAAACGTAGGTCATCGGGCCGCCCTGACTGCCGACGGGCAGACGCGCTTTCCAGATTTCTTCACCGTTGCCGCTGTTGAAGGCGCGCAGGTAGAAGTCCTGGGTGCCGGCGATGAAGATCAAGCCACCTTGGGTCGACAGGGTGCCGCCGAGGGTTGGCAGACCGATCTTGATCGGCAGGTGCATGCGGATGCCCAGGGGACCGGTGTCTTCAACGGTGCCGACTGGAACCTGCCAGGCGACTTTCTGCGTCTTCATGTCGATCGCCGTCAGCGTACCGAACGGCGGAGCCTGGCAAGGGATGCCGGCCACCGACAGGAAGCGGTTCTTGTTCACCGCATACGGCGTGCCCTTGAGCGGTACGGCGCCCATGCCGGTGTTCAGCGCTTCGCCACCGGACGAGGCCTGCGCCTTGTTCTGCGACGGGATCATCTGAATCCACAGACCCAGGCGCATGTCGTTGACGAAGATGAAACCGTGCACTGGGTCAGTGGAGATGCTGCCCCAGTTCATGCCACCCAGCGAACCCGGGAAGCTCAGGGATTTGTCAGTACCCGGCGCGGTGTACAGGCCGTCATAACGCATCGACTTGAAGTCGATCCGGCACAACAACTGGTCGTACGGCGTGGCACCCCACATGTCGGATTCGGTCAGGTGCTGCGCGCCGATCTGCGGCATGCCCACCGATTTCGGCTGGGTTGGCGAGTACGGTTCGTTCGGGATGTTCGCGGCTTTGACCGGGACTTCCTTGACATCGGTCAGCGGCTTGCCGGTGGCACGATCCAGGACATAAATCTGCCCGGCTTTGGTGCCGATGACCAGCGCCGGCACGGTTTTGCCGTCCTTGTCGAAGTCGATCAGGCTCGGCTGCATCGGCAGGTCGAAGTCCCAGAGGTCGTTGTGCACGGTCTGGAACACCCAGCGCTCATCGCCAGTGCTGGCGTCCAGCGCGAGGATCGAGGCGCCGTAGGCGTGATCGAGTTTGCTGCGCTCGACACCGTAGATGTCGGTGGACGAACTGCCCATCGGCAGGAACACGGTGTTGGTCGCCGGGTCGTAGGACATCGGCGCCCAGCTGTTCGGCGTGCTTCGCACATAGGTGCTGCCGTCGGCCGGTGCCTTTCTATCCTGTGGGTTGCCCGGGTCAAAGGCCCAACGCATGGCGCCGGTGATCACGTCGAAACCACGGATCACGCCGCCCGGCATGTCGGTTTGCACGTTGTCGGCCACGCGCCCGCCGACCACGACTGTGGTGCCGGCCATCAATGGCGCGGAGGAGAGCTGATAGTAGCTGTCCGGCACATCACCCAGACCGGCCTTCAGATCAACCTGACCGTTGTTGCCGAAACCCTGGCAGAACTCGCCGGTGTCGGCATCGACCGCGATCAGACGTGCGTCGATGGTGTTGGTCAGCAGGCGACGCTGGCAGTTGGCGGCCGGCGCAGGTTTGGCTTCGACGATGCTCGAATTGCCCGGCTGAGCGATGGCCTTGGTGGCATCGAAATAGGCCATGCCACGGCAACGCTGCCAGACTTTCGACTTGGCGTTGATCGCGTTTTTCCACAGTTCCTTGCCGGTGTCGGCATCCAGCGCGATCAGGTTGTTGTGCGGAGTGCAGATGAACACCTTGTTGCCGATCTGCAGCGGGGTGAGCTGATCTTCGGCGCCGTTGCCATCGCTCTCGGCGATGTCACCGGTGTGGTAGGTCCACGCGACTTTCAGTTTGTCGACGTTGGTGCGGTTGATCTGATCCAGCGCGGCGAAACGGCTGCCACCTTCGGTGTTGCCGTAGTGCGCCCAGTCTTTCTGCGCCTTGTCCGGCTCCACTGGCGTGAGCCCCGGGCCCGTGCCGGTAGCTGCTACCGTTGGGTGCGCGACAAACATGTTGCCGGCCGCGACGGCCAGGCCGACCGCGAGTACAGCGGCCAGCGCATAAGCACCGCGCCCTGGAACGCCACCGCTGGCACGCTTGAGCAATGGATAAACCAGTGCGACCGCCAGACCCACCGCACTGAACATGAACAGGCGCGAGAACACCGGCCAGAACACCAGCCCGGCATCGCTCACGGCCCAGATTGCGGTCCCGAGCAGGAACGCTGCGAACAACCACGCACCCGCCGGTTTGAAGCGTGCGATCAGCCATCCGGAAACCGCCATCACCAGACCGCCCATCAGGAAGTACCACGACCCTCCCAGGCTGACCAACTTCACGCCGCCAGCAGCCAGCGCCAAGCCGAGCAGGGCGATGATCACGCCCAGCCCGACCAGAATGAATTTAGAAAGGCCAGAGAGGCCTTGACTCTGCTTCACGTTGAATGTCCCGTTGAAATGAGAAGGGGATTATATAGTTAGGTAACTACCTAGTTAAATCATAAATTCAGTAATAAAGCGTTGTCGGTTATCGAATAACGCGCCTGAGCCGAAACGGCCGTTCTCAGAGGGTTGAAGAGCGCTTGTGAATGACTCTAAAAGTGGTTTTTCTGTCAGGAAAAATGCGGGTTATGACAGTGTTGCCGTTTTGCCGCACTCAACCACCGACAGTGCTCAGCCGACGCACGGCGATAAAAACAGCTTAGCCCACGTATTGCTCGAGCCCTGACAGCAGCGCCTCGAAGGTCACTTTGCAGCGCGGACTGTTGCGTAAATCTTCATGCATGGTCAGCCAACTGGTGAGTCTGGGTTTGAAGGGGTGTGCGAGTACGCGCACCAGCGCAGGGTCACGTTGCGCCACTCGCACCTGGCACACGCCGATGCCCACGCCGGCACGAATCATCGCCAGGTGCGCCAGATCGCTGTCGGTACGCAAGGTGAAGTGTTCGCGACGCCATTGCGGCAACCAGTGCCTGGCGCTGCGCAGGAAGGGCGTCTCCTGGTCAAAGCCGATCAGCGCGTGTTCAGTGAGCTGTTCCAGTGTCTGCGGTGTGCCTCGCGCATCGAGGTAGCGGCGGTGAGCATGCAGGCCCAGTTCGATATCGCCGATGCGCCGGGCAATCAGCGAACCTTGCTCGGGCGCAACCATGCGCACGGCGATATCAGCCTCGCGGTGCAACAGATCCTGAACGCGATTGGTCAGGACCAGCTCAACGTTCAGTTCCGGGTACTGTCCTTGTAAGCCGGCAATAACCGGAGGCAGCACTTCGGCGCCCACGACTTCGCTGGCACTGATGCGCACCGTGCCTCTGACGCCGCTTCCTTGCGCCTCGGCTGCGCGCAGCAGTGCGGCAGCATTGGCCTGCATGGATTGCGCGAAGGGCTTGAGGGCCTGCGCGGCTTCGGTCGCCAGCAACCCTTGTTGGGAGCGAGTGAACAAACTCACGCCCAATTGTTGCTCGAGCGTGTCGATATGGCGCCCGACCGTAGGTTGCGCAACCCCCAGTGCTCGAGCGGCACCCGACAATGATCCTTCCTGCAGCACGCTCAGGTACGAGCGGTACAGTTCCCAGCTGATGTTGTTATCCATGCATAAATGTATAGCTGGTAGCCGGTTTTAAGCAATTTCATTGAGTCGACGGCGTATTCAGACTCTTCTCATTCCATCGAGAGGACGATCAACATGATCTTGAGTCGACGCGTTTTGGTACTGGGTGCAACGGGAGGTATCGGCGGTGAAGTGGCGCGCAAGCTGCGCGAATCCGGCTGGCAGGTGTGTGCGCTGCGACGCGGTGGTCGTCCACCTCACGAAGGGGCTGAAGGCTTTACCTGGTTTGACGGGGATGCGATGAATCGCCAACAGGTCATGGCGGCGGCACAGGGCTGCTCGGTCATTGTCCACGCGGTCAATCCACCCGGTTATCGCGACTGGGACAAGCGGGTTTTGCCCATGATCGACAACACCATTGCGGCCGCCATTGCACAAGGGGCGACCATCGTCCTGCCGGGCACTGTTTATAACTACGGGCCAGACGCATTCCCGTTGCTGCACGAAGACTCACCACAACACCCCGTGACCCGCAAAGGCGCGCTGCGGGTCGAGCTTGAACGACATCTGCGCGAAGCCAGCACTCAGGGATGCCGGGTAATTATCGTGCGTGCCGGCAACTTCTTCGGGCCGGTGCCGGGCAACAACTGGTTTTCCCAAGGGCTGGTCAAACCGGGGCGGGCAGTCACCCGTGTACTGGTACCCAGTGCCAAGGGCATCGGCAATCAATGGGCCTATTTGCCGGATGTCGCCAACACCATGACGCAACTGCTGGAGCGCAGAGAAACGCTTGCACCGTTCGCCGCGTTTCATATGGACGGTCATTGGGATGCGGATGGCAGGCAAATGGCCGAAGCCATACGCCGCGTTGTGGCAAGACATGGCGGTAAAACGCCAAGGATCAAAGCGTTTCCCTGGTGGTTGATCAACGTGTTGTCGCCCTTTGTCGAAACGTTTCGCGAATGCGTTACCTGTGGCAACAACCGGTAAGGCTGAACGGCGCGCAGTTGCAATCGACCTTGGGTCGCGAGCCGCATACGCCGCTGGATGAAGCTGTAGAGGCGACGCTGGTGGGGTTGGGGTGTGTTGATCAGTCTTATGATGCGCTCTCTCGCCGTCGGCCCGCAGCGAGAATGCGTTCGTAGAACGACTCTGCAAGCATCTTTTCCTCCCTGAGAACACCTCGGCCAACGCAGAAAAAACGAATTAACCTGGCGGCAGACCCCAGGCCTCTGCAAGTTGCCTTGCTGAGGCCGCAGGCAACACGGTCGAACCGCTGCGCCGAATCAGTGACGCATGCTCGCCAAGACCTTCGACAAGCAGAGCCGACTCCAATCGAGGCTCAACGACATAGTCCCAGCCAAGTCCGAGCCATGGGCATCGTCCGCCGACGCTGGCGAAGATGGCAGGGGTTTCTTGGGTGGCATAGTCGGGGAGTGCTGGCACGTTTGGTCGCGATTCCCGGGCCTTCACTGCTGGCACATGCAGTTGCAGGGCGCCATGCGTGTTGCGTGTTACCTCCATACCTCCGAGCAGCGCGATGTCGAAGGGCACAGCCTGATCACGGGTCGCATAAAAATAGGCCATGCGCCGGATGTTGTCGTAGTCGGCGAGCGCCCGGTAAAGGTAGGCGCAGATGACGCCCAACATCGGGTCGGCATGCTTTTCATGCCGCAGGTCCGCAGCCAGTCGATCAACACTATCGGCTCGCAAGTGCCCGTCAGAGAATTCACGAAGGGTCCGCATGCCCGCCAGATACCTTTGCGGCGAACTGTGCGCTCCGTACACCTGGAAAACATCTCCGTTGGGGCTGGGGACGACGGCGGTATACAGACCTGCGTAAGGTACGACAGGCGTAACTTGCTCCTTGCCCATGTGCACCAGAACAGGCGCCCCTTTAGTGCGGGGTTCAACGTAAAACTCGTTGACGGGGGGCTCGGATCTGAGGGAGTGAGTCGCACGGTTGGACAATAGCGTCGCCTGTTCACCCCAGACAATGAGATTTGCGTCACCGGCACGGTCGATCTCCAGGAATCGACGTTGAACCACCCAGGTCATCGACTCTGCTCTGAGCTGTTCGGACAACTCCTTTATCATTTGCCTATGGCGAGGCATATCCATGTCGATGTTGTGCAGTTCATCCATGTCCTCTTGCAGATGTGTGATTCCGGCGACCACTTCGCGACTTTCTGGATCTTTTGATTTAGATCGCCTGAACCATGGGAGTTTGTTGAAAAGGCGATAGCGCAAGGTGCGCTGCTGAACTGAACGCTGGGTTGTTATTTCCTCGGCGGTGAACCCTGCAGAATCCAGAGCCTCGTCGTTTTTTTCAGTGCCCAGCACCGCTACCGTGTTTCCGGATGGCCACGGTTGCATGTCGTCAGGGGGCTTGAGTGGGGTCGCAGTGTCGTAAAGCACCACGGCGTCGGGATCGACCTGGCAGTGAGGGTCGAGCTTGAGGTGGTACTCGCGAGCGCGTTCGGCCGTGCGCGAGCGAGCGAATTTACCCAACGCATTCGTGGTTATGAGCCCATTTTCAATGGCAGTGGGCTCCAGTCCCCAGAGAATATCCGCGATGACACCCGAGAAGATGCATTTGCCCGGTGCGGCGCCAGCAGGGTCTCGAACCATGTAGCCCAGTTGGCCGTCATGGCAGCAAGCGAGGCTATCGAAATTTGTTTCGTCGGCCCGGGTGCCTTGCACAAGGATCCCGCGCGAACCATCGAGGCGCATTAGCTCCAGGCTTTGGGGGGCTTCGCGGCACGCGTCGGTGATCAGCGTTATGCGCTTGACGCCGAGCAGAAACATTTCCTCGTAAAACCTGTCGACCACAATGCGGTACTTCATCTGCAGCGAGTCGCTGAACAGCCAGAAGATCTCGCCAAAATTCGACCCCGTCAGCCCGTGTCCGCAGAATGACAGGATCAATTGGTCAACGACGTCGGCCCCCGCTGGAAACAGTTCGTCGACGGCTTGTTGTACGCGCACCCGTGTGACCGGGTTTGGCTTGTTATTGACCCAGCCGTCGTCGACGACTTTGACGTTGTCGACGCCGAAACCAGAGCGCCGTGCCCATTCCCCCATGGAGCGCGCGGCTAAAACGGCGCCATCCAGATAGGCGAAATCCAGGACCTCTTTAGCAACAGGTGTCACGGTGCTTACGCCGATTGCCAGACACACTCGCCTAACCATGGGGACGCTCCGAAAGACGTTTGGTGACGAACGTATAAAAGTGCATGGGTGACACAAGCCAGTGCCAGCCTGGAGGACGAGGAGGCGTGAGCCGTTCGGCCAGCACGATGAGACCTGCCAATAGCATCACCGGGATATGCCAGGTCCCGCTCACCAGCGGCACCAGCATCCACGCCCAGCACGAAACAATACAAAACAGGCCATGGCGCATGCCGAAGGTCAGGCAGTCCTTGTCGGCTGGCCAGCCAAACAAGCCGATCCGCTGTGGTTGATGCCCTCGATTGAGTGCTGCGCGATGCCACGGGCTTGCGCTCCAGACCAGCGCGATCAGCAATGTCACGATGAACACGTTTTGGCCCAGCGTGAACTGGAGCAACAACGCCAAGACCCATAGAACAGGGCCGGCGGCCATCCACAACGCACAATAGCCGAACAGAAACAGCGCGGATGCACGCATTCGCCGACGTGCCAGGCTGGAGTGCCAGACGTGCATGAGCGGCATTGCCAACAGGGGCGGCATCATGGCCAAAAGCATCAGGAACCAGCCGGCGAGGATGCGGTGCAGCGGGTTCAGTGCGAGCTCCGCCTGTAACGCCGCCGGCCAGCGAGTGATGATCGACAGTCCGTTCACCGCTACGCAAAATGCGGGACCTTCACTGCTTACATCGTTGTAGAGGGAAAGGGCCAGGCCCACGCCTGCCGTGGCCAGCAGAATTGGCCACGGTGCGTAAGTAAAACTGCGTAGAACCAGACCTGGCCGCATGAGTCTGCCCTCAAGTCACGACGCCACTGCGCTTGAGAACGCTGATGCGCTCAACCGTTATCGGTGCTTCATCGGAAATCTGCTCGACAGGTACAAGCGTCACGCGCAGATGATTCGGATCGAAGTCCCCGGCGGCCGTGAGCCGTTGAGCCAGGTCGGTAATATCAATCGTATAACCCAACCCGTTGTGTTCGCCGTCTTTTTCCGAAGCAACGTTGAGACCGAAAAGCGTCAGGCTGCCGGCGTACCGGTCAGGGTCGAGCGCCGGGTTGGCGCCGTCAGGCAGATTGACGTACACATCCAGCAGCGGTGAAGGTGCGGAGCCACGCACGGATTCCAGGGCCAGGTAGAGTCGGGCCACCGTCTTACCCGGCGATGTCGCGCCCATGGTCGCGATGCTACTGGAGGCCGCCGTGGGTTCGAGGTCGATATGACTGTCTACCGGCGCACTGCCGATCGTGACGGCAGCGGCATTGGCGCCGATGGGCTGTACCGTTTGCTTGCTGGGCGAACCCATATTGACCCGTGCCACTGCATTCACTCCCGGCTTTACACCCGTACCGATGCTCAAATCATCATAGGGCCGATAAAATTTGCCGCCCTTCAACGTGTCTTTGCTAGTAAACGTTACGCCAGGTGCGTTGTCGCCGGGGACCGGCATGATAAAGCTGCGGTTGGCCGGACCATTGAGCCACAGTGGGTCGTGGACCATGGTCTTGCCCGGCGTGTTCATCCAGGCTTCCCAGAGGCGATCAATGTTGCAATGGTGCAGCCAGAATATAGGGTCAAGACCTGCCAGATAGGCATTGCCCATGTAACCACCGACGAGACCGTGAACCGTGTTGTGCGGGTTGCTCTCCAGTTCTCCGGTGATGTCCGCGAACTGGACGAAATCGCCAGTGATTCCGCCACCGAATCCCAGGTTTCCGTTACCGACGATAAAATCATTCTCTTCCATCGCTTCAAGGCTGAACCCGCCCCCGGGCTTGATCGCCTTGATTCCGGGACGCCGAGGGTATTTGCACAGCGGGTTCGGGCTGCCGTCGGGTAAGGCTTTTTCTACAAAGGCCTCAGGCAGATACAGGGCTTTCGGATCGCTGCTGTTGAGGTAGTTCCAGTAGGGAAGGGTCCAGTCGTCCCCCGTCAACTCTTTCACTTTCGCGGCGACGATTGCTTCGAACGAAAACAGGTACGCCCGGTGCCAGGAGAGGAAATACCAACTGCCGTGCTGACACTGATTGCCGTACGTCTTGTTGGTCAAGTCTGCTGGAATCGGGGTATTAGCCTTGATCAGATTTTCGTTGAGCCACAACTGAGGATGGAATCCATGCATGGCGCCGAGGAATTTCCAGCTCGTGCGGTCCTGTATCGGTTGCGCGTCCAGCGCCTGCATTGCCTTGGCGTAGTTCAGCAATGTCTTGTTCCATCCTGAACCCAGTGTTGCAACATCCTGGCGAAAAGCGGTCATGATAGGTGCTCCGTTGCGGTTAGGTGATGTCTCCCCCAACTTCAGTGCCGGTCTTCATCACGTCAGATCCGGCACTTTTCAAGCAGCCACAGCGCTACTCTGTCTGCAGCAATAGATGGACATCGATGACCGGGTTGCCCATCAGCTTCTGCGGGAAGCGATCCCCTACGAAGGTCTTGTCGACCGGTTCTACCCAGACACTCAGTTTGCCGCCCGCTATATCCGCCATTGGCAGTTCGAAATCGAACTGCGCCATCGCGTTGCTTACGCAATTGGCACAGCTTTGCACCTCAACCGGCTGGAACAGCGCTCTGGAGGCGATCGTCTTTCCGTCCTTTTGCAGGTGCACCCGGAAGCTGCCGGGGATTTTCAGACGATTGATGCCGCTGACGCGTACGTTGACTCGATCGGTCTCGACCGTGAATTGTTTGTTCGCGGCGAGCGTACGCTGGGTCTTGGGCAGAAAATCGACGTTCGAGGCTTCGGCCGGCGGTTCGTAATCAATATCAAGCTGACCTGCCGAGTCGATGATTGCCAGTGTGTTCAGTTCCAGTGCGCTGTGGGTGAATGGATTCAGAACCTCGAGCGCTGAATCGTTGAATATCTGAAAACTGATCGGGTCGGTAGCCTCGTTGATAGTGGTCAACAGCCCTTGCAGGTCGGTGGCCAGCATTTTCTTCTGCCATTCCCAGAACAGTCGGTCCCAATTGCAGTGGAAGAACCAGAACACCGGGTCGAACGCCGCAACTTCCTGTTGTTGCATCGTCGGACCAATGGAGTCATGGCCACTGTCGTGGGCGGCAATGATGGTGTTGTGACTGGCACCGGACCAGTAGCCGTGAAAGTCTTCCCAGTCGGTTTTGCTCATTGCCCGGTTGACGTCATCGGTCACGCCGTTATCAATCAGGTTCTGGGCAATCGTGTCGTAGTCAAAACGTGTGGTGACGTACCCTTCGGGGAAATCCGCGCCAATGGTTTTCGGTAGCACGTATTGGTCGAAGGGTGGGCTTTTAAGCACGTCGGGGAAGGGCGTGGTGATATCCCAATAAGGCAGGGTCACGTTCTCGCAACCAGGCACCGATCTCAGGGCATTTTCGAAGCTGACCAGATAGGCCCGGTGCCAGGGGTTGTAGCCCGGTACGTGGTGCATGCAATAGGTATTGGGCGCCGGAAACCAGTGATAGCCCGCCTGGACGAAATAGCTGTTCGGGTCAGCGGGATCGAGGGCCTTAATGGCGGAAAAAGCTTTTTTGAGCTGCTCGAGTTCGTTGCTCGACAAGGTGGTGATGTCCTTGCGCATCCTGCCGGCCGGGGCCGCGGTGCTGAACAATGAGCGCGCTGCGAAGTCGGCCTGGCTCGCTTGGGTCACGGGCACGCCTTTGGGGTAGCCATTGTTCATCCAGTTGAGGAAGGTACCCACCCAGTCGGCAGGCCAGGGATTACCCGGCGGCATGTTGCCTGCTGCGACTTGTTGATAGATGTCGCCGGCGTGGTTCATCACCGCGTCGTAGCTGGCCAGGTCGAGACCTTGTCTGGCCATGTGCGCGCGGTCCACGGACGTGAACATGTCGCGAATCTGCGCATACCAGGTGGGGTTGGTGACGGGGGTTGCGGTCATGTCTGACTCCTTGTCGTCGGTAACAATCGAAGTTTCAGTGGATCGAGTGTGGCTCGCCGGCGGAACTACCCAGACGACCCGCGAGCGACCTGCAAGCGATAGCTAACTGGCCTTGACGGCGATGAACGAAGCGACCAGTCCGGCAGACGCGCCGTCGTGAGGCTTCACACGGATGACTGATCCAGTGATGGCCGGCACCTGATTCACGCCGTTTGGCCAGTGCTCCGTCAGCACCCCGTCATAGTCGTAGAAGTAGTCTTGAGTGGAGGTCCCGGGCCGCCCGCTGCCCACGATGTGTACGTGGTCGGGTAGTCCGTCATGGGCGCGCGTGATGACGCCCTTCAAGTCCATGACCGCGTTCGAGCCGAAACCGAGTTCACCTGCAAATGTCCCGTCGGCAGTGTCCTCCACGGTCCACACGCCTTCGGCGAATAACAGTGCCGCGAGTTTGTCCGGCGCGCCTCCAGTTAATGCGGGGTTATTGAGGAAACTTCTATACGTCCATTTTCCTGCAAAGGGATTGCTCATGACTGACATCTCCTCATCACTGTTTCTTGACGTCCGAATGTTGATGCGACGTGTGCTTCATCCCTGCCATGCCAATGCCGCCGCCGACGGCATTGAGGTCTGGCACGATCTGGATATTGGTCATCATCCCGCCGTCTTCGTGATCGAGGATGTGGCAGTGAATGACGAATTCACCGATGTAGCGGTCGTAGTGCGTGCGCACCAATACCTGATAGTCGTTCTGGACAAAGATCGTGTCTTTGAACTCGTGCCACATGCCGCAGTACTGGTTTTGCAATCCCAGCTCGTCGGCCGGAACCAGGCATTCGCCATTGGGGCCGAAGATGCTTTTGGGCTTTTCGCCGGGTTTGGCGTAGAGCACGTCCATCACCTGAAACGGGTTGACGTGGATGTGAAAGATGTGAGGTTCGCCCTGCGACGTCAGCACCCAGTCATCGGTGGTGTTGACCTGACGGGTGAAGTCGATACGGTCCGGGTCATAGGATTTGTAGTTGATGAAAAAGCCGAAGGCGCCAGACCACGGATCCCCCGGTTTTTTCGGCGCCGTGGCCGGAGCTGCCGGCGGAAATGGTGGATATCCGATGAAAAAGTCAGCTTTCTGGATGTCGTCGTTGACGGTTGCATCCTTGAGGTCGGGCATTGCGCGCCACGGCTTCAGGTTGCCGCTACGTAATCCTTCGAGGGCTGCCACCGGCAACGATGAGCCTTTGTTGGCGTCATAGAGCGCCTGCTGGATATAGCTTTGCGGATCGTCGGTCACCACTTTACCGCCGGAGACGATGACCGTTGCCAGCAATTGGGTTTCATTCGGACCTTGTCCGCCGGGGCCGCCATTGGGGCCGGCATTCGCGCGCTCTGCCGGCGTTGCCGCCTGGTTCAGCACGCAATAGGTGCCATCACGGGGGAACATCAGCAACACATCACTGCGATAGCCTGGTTGCAGAAAGTTACTGCCGATGCCACCACTGACACTTTTTTTGTTCACCCCGATCGGGCGGATGGCAGTGCGCGTCAGTCCGTCGGCGGCGATCTCGAATTGCGGAACAAGTTCGACCGGTTTGCTGGAGTCAGGCACTGTCACCGGGCACAGGTCGGCGATCAGCGCTGCTTGTTCCTTTGGCGTGCCGCCGAGTATGCCCTGCAGCGCAAGACTGGCTTTGGCACCACTGGTGTTCATGGGCACGATTTGCAAATTCACGGTGTCATGGATGCCGCCGTGAATGAAGCGCCAGCGTTGAATTTCTCCTGCGGCTATGCCGCGCAAAGTCGGCTGGACCGCACCGTTGATACTGGTGAACCGGCCGCTGTTGTCCCAGACCGTGGGGGAGGAGAGTTGCGCGTCGAAGTTCTCCACCACACCGGTTTTATCGCCGGGGCACGACCAGGTGCCGTCCTTCTGCGTGATGATGTTGCCCTTGTCGTCGAAACACGCATAAGGAATTTGCTGGAACAGAAAGACTTGCTCGGTGAGGGGCTTGCCCGCCGCGTCCTTGAGGATGGTGTCGATGTCTCCCGGCTTGTCACCGGTGTAGGGCCGATTGCCGCGCACGATCAGCGCGCCCGCTGCGCCGCTGGCGACCTGAAGCGCCGTGGAGCCATGTCGGTGTGCGTGATACCAGAACGTACCTGAAGGGTGATCGGTGGGAATATTGACCTCGTACTCAAACTTTGTTTGCGGCGCGATGTTCAGCAGCACGTTATCGCTGTTGCCGGACGGTGAGACGTGCATTCCGTGGTAGTGCAGATTGATCGTGTTGAAACAGCCGGGATCGCCATTCGCCGGATCAAGCCCCCCCGGACAACTGGGATCGTTTTTCTCCAGTTGATTGTCCAGATGCACCCGCAGGGTGTTGCCCGGTTGCACATCAATGAGCGGCCCCGTCAGACAGCCGCCGTATGAGCGCAACATGACCTTGTCTTTGGCACCGTCGGGACTCCCCGGGTTGTAGATGTAGTTTTCGCGTTTCTGCACTTGCAGGTTGAGTTCGACTGTTTGCCCGTCACGCGTGATGTCACCTGCCGGATCGCACCCTGTTGATGGTTGGGCCAGTTCAATGGCCTTCAGCGTGCCTGCCTGGTTTTTTTCAAGGAGCCTGGGCGGTGAAAGGAACGGTTGAGCCGTGAGTTCGGCGAGCGCCGTGGAGGTGGTTGCACACACGATCAGCCCTGCGAAGATCCTGTAACGCGAATTCATTTCCTGCTCCCTGCGCATTGCGCAAATGTCCCACAGCCATGACAGCCGGGTGTCCGTTGAGATAGTTCGACCGGGCAATGTGAACGCCGGTGGCTGTGCGCCTCCTAGGAAGCACCGGTGCGCTTGAGCACAAGGGCGATGGTTTCAGCGAGAGCCGAATCGCAGGTGCGCCCGGCGCCCGGGGTGTAGACCGGTGGTTTGGCGACGGAAGGGTCGCCGCTGGTGAAGGGAGGACGGGGGTTGTACTGGATGTTCAACTGCACCTTTTGGGCGACCAGCTCACCGGCAATCAAGGCGATGATTGCCAAGGCTTCGTCGAGCCCCGATGAAATGCCACCGCCGGTGATACGTTGCCTGTCGACGATGTAACGGGGATAGCCGTCTACCACATTGACCCGATTGAACAGTTTCAGACAGGCGATAAAGGCCCAATGCGTGGTGGCGTTATAACCGTCCAGCAAACCTGCTGCGGCCGCGAGCAAGGCACCTTCGCAGACCGAGGCGCAATATTGCGCAGCACCGCCTTGCTGAAACAGCCAGGTCATACGCCGGGGATCTTTCATCAGACGTTGCAAGTCGGAGGGTTCACCGCCGGGAATCCACAGCAGGTCGATGTCATCGGAATGTTGATCGAACACCGGTAGATCGCCACCGATGGTCATGCCATCACGCGTGGTGATGGATGGCCCATCAAGGGAAATCAGCCGGACGGAGCGGCGAGGGGCGCTGGTGTTCGTCTGCGGTTCAACCAGCTTCATCCAGTTGAACAGTTCGTAAGGGGCGCTGATGTCGAGCAAGTCCACACCATCGTAGATGGCAATTGCGATCAGGTAGTGTCCTGGTGCAGGCATGACTCCCTCCTTGGGAACACCGCGGCGAACGCACTGGCGTCGTCAGGTGTATAGCGTTGCGCCAATCAGCAATGCGATGCCCGGACAGCGGAACCGGAGGTTGTCCACCCAAGGCCAATGGCCAGTAGAGAGGGTTTTGGCAGCATAGTCGGGGTTGTCATGCGTGCAAGAAGATTTTATGCGCAACCGCCCAATGGTATTGGGCCTGGTGGTTTTCGCACCATGACTTGTAAGAAGCTTGAAACAGTCACCGATTTCAATCAGACCGATCAACTGCTGCAACGCGCATATCAATCCACCCAGGCCTGGATAGGCGAGGGTGGTTTGATCCGTGACGGGATACCCGATTCGTTGCTGGCTCACACGCATCATCTGGATGACGAGTGATTGTCCACCTCATAACGGCGTGGTGAGCGAAAACGGAATACGCAGCTCTTCGACAGGCCCTGTATCCCGGCCACACATTTCGTCATGTACGC
This sequence comes from Pseudomonas sp. LF-5, assembly GCF_037626295.1. Lineage (NCBI taxonomy): Bacteria > Pseudomonadati > Pseudomonadota > Gammaproteobacteria > Pseudomonadales > Pseudomonadaceae > Pseudomonas > Pseudomonas sp. LF-5. Next base: position 778,085 of record NZ_JARKMT010000001.1, on the reverse strand, counting down.
ATTGCTGCACCAGCACGCAGGGAAAGGCCGGCACGGTTTGCAGCAGGTCCCGCAGGTGAGTGATCGAACGCAGGTGCATCGGCTTGGCTGCATCATCAAGCAGGGTGAACTGGCCGTGATCGAGGCGGATCCGTGCCAGGTAAAAACCGCCTTCGAGTGACAGCAGCTCCAGCTCGCGGATTTCGCTGTTGGCCGCACGTTCGGTGAGGGTTTGCAGGTTCATGCTTCACTCCTTGCCTACCAGGGTAGGCGTTCTCCATCGTAGGCAAAGAAATGGCCGCTGTCGGCCGGCGTCAACTGGTCAATCAAGGTCAGTAGCTGGTCAGCGGCGACGTCTGCCGGCCGGGCGCTGGAGGCCCCGCGAAAAGGTTGCGACAGCGCCGATACGACAGTGCCCGGATGCAGACTGAGCAAGCGGCTCTGCGGGCGAGTGCGCACCAGTTCGATGGCTGCGGTCTTGATCAGCATGTTCAGTGCAGCCTTGGATGCACGATAGGCGTACCAGCCGCCCAAACGGTTGTCGCCAATGCTCCCGACCTTGGCCGAAAGCATCGCCATCGCTCCCTGAGGATCGAGCAACGGCAGAAAGTGGCGCAGCACCAATGCCGGTCCCAGCGTGTTCACTTGAAACACGGCTTGCAGCGCCTCCGGCTCGATCGCGCTGAAGCTTTTTTCCGGCTTGATCGCGTCGCGATGGAGCAGGCCGGCCGCGTGGATGATCAACTGATACGGTGCTTCGGCTGCCAGCTCCGTGGCAGCGCCGGCAATCGTTTCGGGGCGTTCCAGGTCCAGTGCGGGAACGGTCCGGCGCCCCAGCGCACGAACCCCGGCACAGCGTGGATCCTGTTCAAGTTGTTCGCAAAAAGCTGTGCCGAGGGCTCCACTGGCGCCGATCACCAGCGCACGGTAACCGTCGCCGAGCGAGGCCATGGTCAGTGCGCGGTTCATTGGCTTGCTCCGGCACCCTGGCGACGGAAGAACAACGTCACCTGGCCGACCTCTACCCCGAACTTGGACATGGCAGTGCGGTTGATCAGCGTGTCCTCGTCCATCAGGTACATCCAGTCGTCCATGCTCATTTCGTACGTCGAGTCGTCGACCGGCAGGTTCAGGCGATAGCGCCAATGCAAGGTATTGCCAGCGATCTGGCCCTTGGCGACGCCCACCACGTCATCCGCGCGCCCGCTCCAGCGCCCTTGGCCCTCGGGCGTGAGGGTCCAGACGCGGCGTTGGCGGGTGCCGTCGCTGTACAGGAAATGCTCGTCGAGAATCAGGTTATTGCCCTCACGACGGCTGACGATGTTGACCTCGAACCGCTTGGCCACCTCACCGCTGCGCTTCTGAAACATCCCCCAGGCTTTGACGGGCTGACTGAAAAACTGCTCCAGATCCAACGCCGGTTGCTGATCCGCATAGCGGGTGACATCCACACTGCCGCAACTCGCGACGCTGAGGACCAATGTCAGTAACAGCAGAAATCGGGTCATTGCCTTACTCCCTGAAGTACTCGAGCGAAGAGGGTGAAGTGTCGAACGATCGGCTTGTACAGTACCTTGGCCCTGTATAGGTTTATCGCCGTCCGATCAGTTGCAGGAATTCCTGCCGCGTCGTTGAACTGTCACGGAACGCGCCGAGCATCACGGAGGAAGTCATGACCGAATTCTGCTTCTCCACACCGCGCATCATCATGCACATGTGCCGGGCTTCAATGACCACTGCCACACCGGCAGCGTCGGTGATCTGCTGGATGGCTTCAGCAATCTGCCGGGTGAGGTTTTCCTGGATCTGCAGGCGACGCGCGAACATGTCCACCACGCGCGCGACCTTCGACAGCCCGAGGACTCTGCCGGTGGGGATATAGGCCACGTGCGCCTTGCCGATAAAGGGCAGCATGTGGTGCTCGCACAAGGAATAAAGCTCGATGTCGCTGACGATCACCATTTCATCGCTCTGCGATTCGAACAGCGCGCCGTTGGTGACGTCTTCCAGGCTCATCGTGTAGCCATTGCACAGATACTGCATTGCTTTGGCGGCACGCTTGGGCGTGTCCAACAATCCCTCGCGTTCGGGGTTTTCACCGACGCCGACGAGGATTTCACGGTAATGGCTGGCTAGTAGTGGGTTCATTCAAGGTTCTCGCGGCGGTGCTGTACGTTAAGGCCGATCCATAGCGAAAGAGTTGTACGCGACAAAGCGTTCTGTATAGGTTTTATTCAAGATAGGCTGAAAAAAATCACCTGACAATGAATCGGCAATCTTTTTTGTGCAGATGCGAAAACCTCACATCGCAGTGTGTGAGGTTGTCGGGACAGGTTTCGATCAGACGGTGAAGGATTGGCTCAATGGCCGGACCATTTTGCTTAAAGTACGAAAAGGGCCCTGCGCGGGCCCTTCCAGGCTCATAGCGATGTTCTGACCACCAATGGACAATCAACCGGCTGGGCGCCCGATACGTCGAGGGTCTCGATCAGGTGCCGGACAGCCTTGCGACCGATCTCGTAGTACGGCAGTTGCACCGTGGTCAGCGGGGGGATGAACAGCTCTGCAATACCGACCATGTTGTCATAGCCAAGCACCGCGACATCTTCGGGAATTTTCAGGCCTCGGCCCAATAGCAGCTGATAGGCACAAAAGGCAATGCGGTCGTTGCCACAGATCAGGATATCGAATTGGGGGCGACCATCGTTGATGTGCCGATCGAGGATAGCGGCCGTTTCGCTATAGGCATCATGGTCGGAAAGGTCGTATTGCAGGAGTGCCTCCGGCGCCAGTCCGAATGCCTGACAGGCACGTTGCAGGCCTTTTTGGCGCAGCCCCCAAGCCAGACTCTGTTTGGGCAGATTGATACACAGCGGGCGCTTGTAGCCGAGGTTCAACGCATGGTGCACGGCCCGGTATTGGCCTGCTTCATCGTCGGGTACATAGCTGACGAGACGGCGGTCATCGGCCAGGCAATTGGCGAGGACCAACGGTTTGCTCTTCAATCGTTCGGGAATGGAAACCTGGCGAAATCCCATGGCGCTGAAAATCAAGCCGTCCGGACGGTGCGACAGCATCAGGTCGATGTTCTGGTCGGTGGGCGGGTTGCTGAGCAGGTTGAGGATAAGGACATTCCAGCCTGCCTGCTGTGCGGTCTGCTCAATGGACAGCAGCAACTCGACCGCGAACGGCGTGGTTGCCGTGTCCAGCGCGAACACACCGATGGTCCGCGACTGCAGGTTATCGCCACGCATCTTGCGCGCTGACAGGCTCGGTACGAACTGCAATTCATCAATGGCCCGACGCACCCGCTGAAGGGTTTCGGCGCTCAGTTTTTCCGGACTGTTGAGCGCACGAGAAACCGTCATCAGGGACACGCCGGCCAGCTGTGCAACGTCTTTCACTGAAGTCATGTGAGGCAAAATCGGTCAGGTTGACGCCGGATCATGACACAGGGCCCGCGCTTCTCGCGACCCGAATGACGCCGTTCATAGCCATCCAGAACCAAGAGGCCATGCCCTGCAAATCGACACACGTCCGCCAGTCCCGCTTGCCAGAAGCTTCACGCCCAGGCTGTCGGGCCGCGGATAGACGCGACTGCTGAGGCTGAAGTGCCCGTTTTCGTCGAACACCTCTACGGACGAACGATCGAGGAACACGCGCAGTTCGAGTCGCTGTTGTGTCGGGTCTATCCATACGCTGCGCTGGCCTGTGACTTGCGCACCCGAGCGACTGCGGTCGAGCACCAGGCGCTGCAGTGCTGCATCGTAGTAGAGCAGGGTTTCTTCACGGCCATCGTCGCTGCAACGCAAGGCGATCCCCAAGTGGCCGTCGGTGCAGTCGAGCAGATCCAGTTGCACATGGATTTCGAGCATATCGCCGCGTACTTCCGGCACCCACCGCGATCCCGTATCTTCCCAGCCGGGCGTATCCGGCAATGGCGCCAGGCGCAGCGCGCTGAGCTCCCGTGCCGGATACACGCAAAGGCGATCACCGCGCAGTTCCAGTTCACGCGGCAAGCCGAGCATGCCGCACCAGTGATGGGCCTGGCTCGGCATCGGGCTTTCCCACATGTCGAGCCACGCCCACACCAGGCGCCGACCATCGGCGGCCAGTAGCGTTTGCGCTGCATAGAAATCGTGGCCGTTATCCAGCTCGATAAAAGGCCCACCGGTGAAATGCCATGCGCTATCGAGTCGGCCCACTCGATAACCCGTCTGGTATTTGTTGAGCCGGTCGTAACCGTCGGCTTGCATGCCTTGGGGCGAGTACAGCAGCACGTCGCGTCCATTCAGGCGAAACAGGTCCGGGCACTCCCACATATAGCCATCGCCCTCGCTGCCGGCGGACACATAGTCGAGGAACTCCCAGGTGTGCAGATCCGTGGAGCGGTACAACGGCAGCAGCGGCCTGTCGCCCAGACGCGCGCCGGCAATCAGGTACCAACAGTCATCCTCCTGCCAGACCTTGGGGTCACGGAAGTGCATGATGGTGTCTTGCGGCGCGCGGTCGATCACGGCGCCATGTTTGACGAAGTGGATGCCATCGGTACTGGTTGCCAGGCACTGCACTTGACGGATGAAACGCTCGTCGCCCACATCACCCAGCCAAGTGTGCCCGGTGTAGATCAGGGCCAAGGTATCGCCACACACCACGGCGCTACCGGAAAAACAACCGTCACGGTCGACGTCATCGCCGGGAGCCAGCGCAATGGGCAGGTGCTGCCAATGAACCAGATCGGCACTCTTGGCGTGGCCCCAATAGATCCGTCCCCACTGCGCATCGAAGGGGTGATGCTGATAGAAAACGTGATACTCGCCACGAAAGTACACGACGCCGTTAGGGTCGTTCATCCAGCCTGCCGGCGGGGCAAGATGATAACCGGGACGATAATCCTGGATGACGCGAGCCAGACCATCACTCAGCGCATGCTGCGCAAGGTCAAGGGCGCAAGACATTGGGTCGTTCATAGAATTCAAATACTCAGTCATAGGGCGCTTGCTCGTGCCGAGCGCAGAAAGACGCCATCCGGAAGGGTTTCAATGGCTTGCGGGTAGCGCTTCAAGGCCGCGCCGTCGACGTCGAACAGGTGCAGATTGTCGATGTCCAGTTGCAGCTCAACCCGATCGCCGGCTTGCCATCCGGCGCTGACTTCGCAACGACAGATCAGTGGATCGTCTTGACCTGTCTCGAGGTGCACGTAGGTTTCGCTGCCCAGGTATTCGACCGCGGTAACGATGACGCCAGCGGCTTTATCCGCCGCCTTCAGCGACACATGCTCCGGACGAATCCCCAGGCTCAGCTGCGTGCCCGTCGCCAGGTTCGAGCTGTCGAAGGGCAGGGGCATGATTCCCCATACAAGGGTATCGACCAGGCTGGTTTCACCTGGCGTCTGCAGGCGCACCGGCAGAAAATTCATTCTGGGCGAGCCGAGAAAACCGGCGACAAAGCGGCTGGCCGGGCGCTCATAGAGTTCGCGCGGTGCGCCGACCTGCTCTACATGGCCGCCATTGAGCACGACAATTTTGTCGGCCAGGGTCATCGCTTCTACCTGATCGTGGGTAACGTAGATCATGGTCGAGCGCAGTCGGGCATGCAGCCGGGCGATTTCGTTGCGCATCTGCACCCGCAAGGACGCGTCCAGGTTGGAAAGCGGCTCATCGAACAACAAAATGTCCGGTTCTCGCGCCATGGCTCTGCCCATGGCCACACGCTGACGCTGCCCACCGGACAGCTCTTTTGGCTTGCGTTGCAGCAGCTTGTCCAATTGCAGGATTTGCGCAGTTTTCAGCACCCGCTCGCGCAGGCTGCTCTTTTCCGTCTTCGCAAGCTTGAGACCAAAACTGATGTTGTCGTAGACGCTCATGTGCGGGTATAGCGCATAAGACTGAAACACCATGCCGACGCCACGCTCGCGCGGCTCCAGGTCGTTGACCCGTCGCCCGTCGATCAGCAGGTCGCCGGCGCAGATCGAATCCAGTCCGGCGATCAGCCGCAGCAGGGTCGACTTTCCGCAGCCCGAAGGGCCGACGAACACCACGAATTCACCCGCCGCGATCTCCAGGTTGATGTCGCGAAGAATCCGCACGCCGCCCAATTGTTTGTTCACGTTGTCCAGTTTTAATTTGATCACGATGCTGTTCCTTGTCTTTGTTGGGCATCAACCCTTTAACGCGCCGGCAGTAAGACCGGAAACGATTCGGCGCTGGAAGATCAGCACCAGAATCACCAGTGGGACGGTGACCAGCACCGAGGCCGCCATCAACAAGCCCCAAGGCAACTCATGGGGGCTGCCGCCGGAAATCAACGCGATGGCGACCGGCACCGTGCGTTGGGTGTCAGTGAGGGTGAAGGTCAGGGCAAACAGGAACTCGTTCCACGCGGCGATGAAGGCCAATAAACCAGTGGTCACCAGCGCGGGCCATAGCAACGGCAACAGCACTCGGGTCAGCGTGACCCAGGGCGAGGCGCCATCCATGATTGCCGCTTCCTCCAATTCATGGGGCAATTGCCCCATGAATGTGGTCAGCACCCAGACGGTGAAGGGCAGGGTGAAAATCGTGTAGCTCAGGATCAACGCCCAGGACGTGTTGTACAGCCCCAAGGCACGGATCACTTCGAACAGCCCCGACAGCACCGCAACCTGGGGAAACATCGAAACGCCAAGCACCATCATCAACACCGTGCCACGCCCGCGGAATTTCACCCGGCCCAAGGCATAGGCGGCGGTCAGGCTGAGGAACAGCGCCAGTGTCACCACGCACAGCGCAACCACCAGCGAATTACCGATCGCCCGCAGGAATGAGGCTTGATGGAGGATCGCCGCGTAATTGGAGAAGTCCGGGTTTGCGATCCAGTAGCTGACCTCGAACAAGGCGCTGGACGGCTTCAGCGACGTGAGGATGGCGTAGTAGAAGGGGAAAACCGCATACAGCAGCAACACCCCGATCAGGCACCAGAAGCCGAGGCGCAACAACGCTTTTTTCAGCAGGCGCGGGCTCATGAACGGACCTCCAGTTGACGGCGGCCGAGGTAGAGATAAAGCATGGCGATGACCGCCACCACCAGAAACAACAGGGTTGAAGCCGCGCTGCCGTAACCGACGTCCTGGAATTCCACCAGGTGCTGACGGGCATACACCGACATGCTCATCGTGCTCGACGAGTTCGAGGTCAGCACATAGATCACGTCGAATACCCGCAGCGAGTCGAGAATGCGAAAGATCGCTGCCACCAGCAGTGCAGGCATCAACAGGGGAAGGGTGACACGCCAGAACACTTTCAGCGGGTGGATGCCATCGACCCGGGCCGCTTCATAGCAATCGCTTGGCAACATCTGCAAGGCCGCCAGCATCAGCAGCGTGACAAAAGGCACGGTCTTCCAGACGTCGACGATGATCACCGCCCACATCGACAGGTCTGCATCTGCCGTCCAGGCCAGGGGCGCGTCAATCAGGCCAAGGCTCAGCATCAAGTGATTGATGATGCCGAACTGGTCGTTCAGCATCCATGCCCAGATCTTTGCCGAGACAATGGTCGGAATCGCCCATGGAATCAGAATCAACGCACGCACCAGAGAGCGGCCGGTGAACTTGATGTTCAACAGCAACGCCACCAACAGCCCCAGTACGACTTCCAGACCCACTGACACCACAGTGAAATACAACGTGTTGCGCACCGCATTCCACCATTGTGGATCGACGAGGATGCCCGACCAGGCGGAACCGTTGCGGACCAGATAATTGCTCAAGCCGATGAAGGTTGCGCCACCGCTGTCCGCCAGGCTGGCGTCGGTCAGGCTGAACCAGAATGTGCGCAGCAGCGGCCAGGCTGCGACCAGGGCCAGACACAACAGCATCGGTGTCAGGAACAGCCAGGCGGCGCGTACCCGAAGGCGTTGTACGGGCGTTTCCCTCGTGAGCAGCAGCTCGTCGAAGGGGGCATGGGCAGTAGAGACAGACATGGTGATTTCCTTCCTTGTGGCTTACCAGCTCTGGCGTTTGATGCGCGTGAGTTCGCTTTCCAGTTCGGCCAGCGCCTGATCGACGGGCAACTCGCCCGCGAGCACGCCATGCACGCGATCGAAGAACGCATTGGAGACCCGCGGATAGCGATCGGCGGTGATTGACGCGGGGCGCATGACCCCATCGTTGAGAATGCTGTGCAACTGAGCGTAATAAGGCATGGCCGCGAGTAACTCGGGATCTTGATACAGCGACTCGATCACCGGGTTATAGGCGCCTGCCAGGGCTCGACGTTTTTGCTCCTGGGCGCTGGTCAGGTAGCTCACCAGCTCGGCGGCAAGTTCGGGATGGGCGCTGTAGCGCGATATCGCCAGGCCCCAGCCACCGAGGGTGGAGGCATGGTCGCCGGTCTCGCCGCCGCGGGGCAGGGGAGCGACCCCGACTTTGTCTTTTACGGCACTGTCCTGGCTTTGCACCAGGGCCCAGACATAGGGCCAGTTACGCATGAACAGCGCATTGCCCGACTGGAAAACGCCACGGCCTTCTTCCTCGGTGTAATTGAGCACGCCACGCGGGGAGATGTCGCCGACCCAGCTTTTCGCCAACGTCAAAGCCGCTCTTGAAGCCTGACTGTTGACCACGATGTCGCCGCGTTGATTGATCAGCCCGCCTTGCGGCTGGCTGCTGATCCACTCCAGCGCATTACACGTCAGCCCCTCGTAGGCGCGGCCCTGAAAGATGTAACCCCAGACATTGGCGTTCCCGGCGGTGCGTTCGGCCTGTTGAACATCCCTCGCGGTAGCAGTCATTTCTTCCCAGGTCTGGGGGACCTGCCGGTTGTATTTCTCAAGCAAGTCTTTGCGGTAATACAGCAGGCCCGAGTCGGTGAACCAGGGCATCGTCACCAAACGTCCGTTTACGGTGGCGTTATCGACCTGTGCCTGGAAGTAGCCTTGGGTCGCGTTGGCTGGAAGCACCTCACGCAGATCCATCAGGTGTTTGGCCAGCATCCCCGGCCAGACCATGTCGATTTGAATGATGTCGATGTCGGCGGACTGTGCACTGAGGATCTGTTGATAGAACGACAGCCTCTCGGTCGCCGAGTTAGGCGTGGAGACCACCTCGACGTTGTTGCCAGTCTGTTTCGACCATCTCTCGACGGCCTCCTTGCACAGCTGCAACTCCGCACCCACAGCGCCGCACGAGATCGTCAGATCGGCTGCGCTCGAGACGGATGGAAGTGCGGCAAACAGGGTGATCAATGTGGCGGGCAGGAGCGATTTCAGGTGTTTCATCGAGCGTCCTTTATTTTTGTTTTTAGAAAAGTTAACGTTAACATCACCAAATGTAGCAGCGTATTTGCGATGAGGCACCCTTTTTTTCGTCGATTGCGACAACGCGCTACTCCGGCAAAAAAACGTCAATAGCGTCAACCAACAATAAAAACAAACAGGGATTTCACATGCAGAAAGCAACAGGCTGGCTCCTGGCAGGTGTGCTCGGCACATCCGCGGCGACCTCTCAGGCAGCGACACTGGAACAGCGCATGGCCGCACTTGAAGCCCGTGCCAGCGCAGCCGAAAAGCGCGCAGCCACGGCCGAACAGCAGACCCAAATACTTGCCCGCGAATTGCAGCAAATCAAACTTGCGTCCCCTCCCTTGCAGCCCGCCGCGTCTAACGCAACAGCCATTTCGGCGCCTGACCTGGATACCCGACTGGCAAAACTCGAAGCCCGTCAGCAAAGCCCGGAGAAAGAGGGCAGTACCGGACACCTCACTGATGGGTTCAGCTTCAACGGCTATGCGCGCTCCGGATTGTTGGTCGACGAGGGACTCGGTGGTGGCCGTGGCGGCCCTTATAAAACGCCGGCCGGCTCGGTGGGCGGTGCAGTGGGGCGACTCGGCAACGAAGACGACACCTACATGCGTATCGACCTGTCGAAAGAGATCCATGCGCAAAACGGCACCCGCTCCAAGTTCACGGTTTCCATCGCCGACGGGGTGGAAAGCTCCAACGACTGGACGGCCGACGAAAGCAAACTCAACGTACGCCAGGTATTCGCCACGCTCGACCATGTCGCCGCGTTCAAAGGCAATTCAGTGTTCGAGAACGCCACGCTGTGGGCAGGCAAGCGCTTCGACAGAGACAACTTCGATATCCACTGGCTGGACTCGGACGTCGTCTACCTGGCTGGCACCGGCGGTGGCATTTACGATGTGCAGATGAACAAGAACTGGCGCTCGAATTACTCCTTGATTGGGCGTAGCTACGGGGATTTCAGTCAAGGCGGTATCAATGCCGATGTGGAAAGCTACATTCTGACCTCCAACCAGTTTTTCGCGGATGGCCAGTGGCAATGGATGTACAACGCCATCGGTGCGAAGAAAAACGATTTTTCGACCCGCACCAATAAAGCCGGTTTGACGCCTGCGGATTCCGGCTTGCACAGCATGCTGGCCAACCACCAGAAAACTTTTTTCGGCAGAGAAGGCTTCTTCAAAACGGCGCTGCTCTATGGGCAAGGCCTGGGTGCAGAAGTCAAGAACGTTGGCTCGGACGGGGAGTTGATCGACGAGGCCCGCGCGCTGCGTCTGGCACTTTACGGGGAGACCCCGCTTGCGCCTGACTGGCGTATCGGGCCCAGCTTGCTGGCCGAGCAAAGCAAGGACCGATACGTCAAGGGTGACGACTACCGCTGGCTGACTCTGAACGTGCGACTGGCTAACAAAATCAACAGTAACTTCGAGATGGCCTACGAACTGAGCTGGCAAACCATGAACCTCGACCCCAAGGGCTATCTGCAACGTAATGCGGTCGACGGTAACTTCTGGAAATTCACGGTCGCCCCGACATTCAAACTTGACGTTGCAGATCTTCTTACGCGTCCTGAACTGCGAGTGTTCGCAAGCTTCATGAACTGGTCTTCGGATCTGGACAGATTCAGCACCACAGATGCCTTTGGCATGACCGACTTCCATGCGGGAGGTGTCTGGCAGTACGGCATTCAGATGGAGACCTGGTTTTAAAGGCCGAGAGACAAGTGCAGTGCGGCTTGGTCGCACTGCACCGAGCCAGCATTGCTACATGCAAGAAGCCTATATCTCCGGTCAAGAACCAGCCATTTTCAAGCATGGCGGTGGTATTTTCCTGATCGTTATCATATGCACTACTTGCCGGGGCATCGTTGTCTGTCCGCACAACCAAACCCTTGTTAAGCGCCTTACGGTCGACATAGATACTTTGCAAGCCTGCGCCCACGGCGCTGAACGTGGCCCCCAGAGTCGCTTCGCCCCCAGAGTCGCTTCGGCCATTCGTTTGAATGACCTGATAGAGTGGTAGGGCGGCCGTTGCGTTAATAGGCAAGATGCCGGCGGCGTGGCTAACCAATAACGACAGGGATGATTTAATGCCGGATGCAGTTTTTGTAAATCGAACCATTTTGTTCGGAGATTGTGACCCGGCAGGAGTGGTTTACACTCCGCGGTTCTCATATTTTGCTGTAGAAGCTATTTATGTAGCGCTTGACCGGTGGCTGGGCGCTCCAGGGCTTAGAACTTTAATGGGTTTTAATATTCTGCCGCCGGTGCGCGCGATGTCGATAGAGTTGCTGAGCCCGGTAACGTGGGATGATGAAGTGATTATAAAAGTTGGTGTGGCCAAGCTGGGGGCGCACTCTTTTACCTTTTTGGTTGAGGGGTTTTTAGGTAAGGACTTATTGGCTTTTACGGCGAATATCACCCACGTATGCGTCTCACCAGAAAGCAAGGAAGTTATACCCATTCCAGCTCAGTTAAGAGCACTTCTTTCATAAACTCCACCAGTTCACCCTTGGCCAATTCACGCTTGATCAGTTGCCGGGGCAGGGTGGTCCAGTCGAGCACGGCACGAACCATTTCGAATAACGCCAGATAGCTTTCCGCTTGCCACAACTGGGGCGAACGCAGGTATTCGCTGCTCGGCAATTTACTCGCGTGGGCGCTGAAGGCCAGGCGGCGATGGGCGCGCTGGTCGCCGAACGTGACGGTATCGAGTTGCGCCAATGGATGGCCGGGTTGGCAGACATGCAGCATGATCAATTTGCCCAGTTGCTGGAACGCAAGTTCCTTGGGTAACCCGCCAATCTGTTGCCGGGTTTGGCCACGGTCAGTGTGACATTAGTGATCATGGCCGGGACCACCGACAACTGCCTGACGATCGGCAAACCGACCACGCACCGGACTCTCGATAACGCGTTTCGCGCTGACGGTTTCTCGACCATGCTCGGCGGCTTGCTCAACAGCTTTCCCTACAACGTCTTCACCCAGAACATCGGTTTGATTGCGCTTGAAGATGCTACGAGGCAGGTGGTTACTCAGATCTACAAGGTGCTGGGTTGATTGTCGAAGTGGAGACACGTTTAGCGTGAGGGTGCTTAGCGCAATACACCATTTAACAAGTGGGCGATGTCATATGTTCATGAGTCGCTCGCGGGTCGAACACCGCAGGCTAAATGCTCCCGAAATGAATTCGGCTGTTCATAACTTGTCGTTCATAGGCTTCGTTTTCCCCGGCCGTCTTAGCTTCGCCGACCCGACCTGCTTTCACGGCGAAGCAGGTTTGCGCCGCGACATACTTACGACGATCCAACAATGCCAGTTCGACACGGTCGGCTGGTACAGGTGGTTGAGCCATCCATTTCGATGGACGCCCTGGAAAGCCTGACCGCCAACGTTAAGCGCGTGCCGCAGCTGCGAGGGTCACCTACTGCGTCCTATACCTGTCTACCTCCAACATGTGCTTCAGCGCTATGAAAACCTATGGAATGGAAGTATGGGTGCCCGCACCCACGGCATATTTCGGGGAGGGCACGCCGTTTTTTTGCTGATGCTAGCCGAGTATTAATGAAATGCTGCCGAGGAAAAACATCAGCAGAATGCCTACGAGCTTGACTAAAAAGCTCAACCCTCGATGCCCTCCGTAAAGCGCTCGCATCCCTTCAGCATTGTTACGGTTCGTGAGCTGTAGCAACCCGCCCAAGGCGCACACAATTGCTACGTGCATCAACGGTTCGGTCAAGTTATTGGCATCTGGAAGGTAGGAAGGTTGCCCAGCGTTGACCCACCATTTGATCGCTTGAAATAGGCCATACCCGTAGATGGCAAGCCACATCCCCCATCCTGACGTATTAACGACAAAGAAAAGGCAGTCGGGCTTGCTGAGATTGGAAAACCGCTTGCTCAACAGTTGGATCGCAACGCAGTGGTATCCCCAACGGAGAACGCTGATGCTGTATAGCAAGATTGCAGTGGAAGCAGCCACCAACACCCAGGTCATATTCTTGAGGCGGCCGACGATCTCCAATGCCTCGGCAACTGGTACTTCAGGCCCAACAGAATTTCCATACGCCCACTCGAGACTGAAGCTTGCCAAGGAAGCCCACACTCCGGCAACAACCAAAGGCAATCCCCAGAGCTCCTTAAGCCGCAGATGGATCGGCCTCCTAGTAGGGGTGAAATCTAACGGTTTTACAAAGACTGGAGCGATCAGGAGCAGGGCGTACTTACTAACCTGATGGCCGCGAATTTTGGACCATACGAACCTCAAAACTGACGACGACATCATCACCTCAAGCGGCAGAAGTGGCGGAGTTACATTCCGAAAAATCACGGTATGGGGCAGGGCTCGCGTGCCGGGGCACATTACTGGGTGCTACAAGCACAACTGGCAGCGATCACATTAATTCACCGCAGCAGGGGGGCGAGAACTGAAACTACCGCTCGCGCTGCCCTAGCATCCTTCGTGTCGACTAAGAAAGCCACGGTTCACAGGGTAACGAGCCCCATCCCTTCAGGACCTCCACCGCAGTGATCCAACTACAAAAAAATTAGGTTTCATCGAGCCTGTAAACAATTTGTACAATCTCTAACATGCAAGACATGCTATTCAATAATTCTTCGCATGCTAGGATCTTTTTCAAGGTCATGCATGAGCTGCTCGATATACGGGACTGGAGAAAACTCAAAGACTGCAGTAGACGAAATTGCGTGAAGCAGCATTGAAACAAAGGTCACGATGTGAGAGTTATCACTATTTATCGGTGTTTTGACAAATATTGTCGATTTTGTGTTGCGTAATTTTGGATAGGGTGTTGCGATCTGATGCCCGCCTGAAAATCCACAATGTAGGATGAGTCCATCTTTAACGCTAAGTATTAGATTAAATCCTAGATGCTCAATGTCAACGTTTCGAGTAAAAAGCATGTCTTTTAGTTGGTGGTCAGTTTTTTGGCTAAAGTTTTCTATTTCATCGCAAACCAAAAAAGTTACTACGTTAAGCTCTTCAAAATACCTTGGATTATAAATCAACTCTTTGTGCTTGTTCAAGGCCCCAGGAGTGGTGCTCGCACCTTCTTTTTTAAAATCAAAAAGAGCGTCCATTATGTGCTTGAAATCACCCCATTCATTAAACACCTCTGGAGTCACCGTACTGAGGTGATGCAAAATTGCTTCAGACAGGCCTGCTGGCCTTATTGGGAAGGGGTTGTGGGGGACGCACTCTCTGATTTTTTTATTCGCCCTCATCACTTCTAATGCTGTTTCAAGCGTGGTTGCATTTAGGGTGGACTTGACCTCGCCAAGTGCGACTACAGTTTCGTAAGGATAAAATCGAGCGCCTGCGGACTCAAGCTCTGGGGTGTTCTCGAAATCGTATACAATGATATCGACCTGCTTAGTCTTCGTGGCTTCTGTGTTTACAACGAAGCCTTCACCCATGGCAAGGTGCTTAGGTAGGAATTTTCTTATTAGATTGGATACTATTCTTTCTCGGTAGCCTCCGAATTCGCCACCGTGAATCAGTTTGTTCCTGGCGTCTTCATCTTTGAAAAGTATCCTGCACTCCTCAAACTCCTTGGCGAACTCGTTCGCAGCTTTGCTGATCAATTCCTTGATTGGGTTGATTGTATCGTCCATTTTGCCCTCTAGATCATTGAGACGGATAGTTGCCAGCTTCATGCGCTACTTGTTTTCTAGCGCGTCAATTATCTTGTTGTGCTTATCCAGCGTATTTTTCGAGTGCCGCAACATCTTCCTTTTAAGGTGTTCTTTAAGAGATCTCCTGCCATGGGTTGCTAAATCGAGACTCTGAACATGTTTAGGCTGAGTGCCTCCTGCAGAAACTATCTTATTGATTGAAAGCTGTGTGTTATCACTCAGCACCTTATGCGCAGCTTCGGGTATGGTTTGCCAGAGCCTGAGAGAAATGCCGGATATAATAGATAACACCTCTTCTCCGAATGCTACAGCTTCGTCATGGGTCGGAATTTTTCCTTTATGAACTGATGAGTTTCTCAGTTTTATATTTGAATCTGAAAGAAGTTTAGGCTGCTCCTTGAAATGAATAACATACAAATAAATATATGCTCCTAGCTGCCGCTCAGATTGAGCCGCAATTTTTTTCCAGCATTGCATTTCTTCTTTATCGGGGCAAAGGTAAGCTAGGGCAATCGAGCGACTGACGAACTCATAGAATCGCTCAAGGCTTGCTGCAAATGAGGTGACTGCCTCTCTGTAATATCCATCGAGAATGGAGTGAACGCCGAACTCGAACAATATTTCGTGATTCGTCATGTTAATCAAGACGGCGGACGAGTGACCAAATACGCATTTCACTTCATAGGATATTTCATTAGTCAACTGCACTGGATACGCCGTAAGTCGCTTTTGGGTATTAGTGAAGTCTGACGGTTCTGATGAGGCTTCATGGCGCGCCTGTTCATCAACGCAATCTGGGCATGATAAATATACTTGCATAATCGATAATCCCGGTTGAGCGCTTGGGCAGAATCTAGTTTAAAGACGTCAGCCATTGTTAAAAAGTTGGGGTAACTGCAATCATGCTGCCCGTTCAGGTAGGCTGATAGCCTTCAACATTTTCCGAACGAGCGCGGGATGATGACCTCACCCCTGTTTGATTCAGTCCCGGTGCGCTCGCCAGTACGTCACCACATAGTTGAAGGCGTCCATGTAGAACGCTTCCTCATTGTCCACCTCAGCGCCGCATCTGCGAGCCATGGTGAAGAATCCGGCACCTGGCATCCAGTCGTCTTGATGCACAACGAGTGCAGTCAGGAAGCCTCGACCCTCGGTGTACTCTTCCGTCGATATCTCATCGAGAAGGAAGCTGAGCCGGTGATCATCGTGCGCGATGGCCAATGGGATTTGGGCGACGAAGTCTCCGTATGTCACTAGCTCACGGCTCCTCAGCCGAGCTCGCCTGATCAGGATTTCCCGCGCAGCGGCTTTCGCCTGCGCCCAATCGGAGTCCGGAAAGCCGTGGGTATGGCCAATCATGGTTCCTTGCTCGCGTCGAGCTCCAAGTAAACCTCGTTCGCATTCATGACCATGATTTGTGGATTGAGGTCGCGCAGGTTATGGAGCTCTGCATGCTCTTCAAGCGTAAGTGCTAGGGCTGTGAAGACCACTTTGTTAGTGATCTTCCGCGCACTGCGCAGGTAAAACATCGCATGGGGGAGATCACGTTGGATTCCATCGCGAGTCGTGATCGTCCGGGTAACCCCGGCCTCTTCTAACAGCTCATGGACTTTGTGGTAGTGAAGTTCGTGGCTGAGCTGGATGCGAATGATGAACTCTTTCGAGTCACGTGGCGGAGCGAGCGTATGCGGCATGCACTCATCTGCTTTGAGGCGAGCAAGAAGCTGTTGGGCCTGGCTCTGCTTGTAGTTGCGAACAACGTTATCGACCGACATCAGAAACATTCCTTGGAGGTGACGTGGGGTTACTCGGGCGCCGCATTGAGCACCTGCCTGAATGTACCAATTTCCTTGGCATTGTCTATCTCCGGGCTCGTCGGGTAGTGTCCAAGCCTTCGTCGTCCATGACGAGGGGCAGGTCCTGTCAAGGTGACTGCTGTACCCCGGCGAGCTTCGCGAGGTACCACGTAGGCAATGGATCGCGGTGTCTCAATCCTGCAAAGTAAGCGTATTACGATGTGAGTGCCGTTAAATTCCTTCGCTCAGATCAACCCGCTATCAGCTGGCCTCATTGCCGCGCCCCCTTGCCGGGACGAGCTTAAAAAGCATCAGGGGGAGGCTCATTTGGTGGCTCGGTCGGTGTTAGGTTTGATCCTGACTGCTCTTCACCAGTCGCAACGGAGCAGCAGGTATATAGTGTAGTTGTCGGAGCCGGAGAGGCCGTTTGTGGCTGAGACGAGTAGGATGCAAGGGGAGGCGGAGTAGGCGGTATTTCATTTCTCAGGAAAGCTGCCGAAACAGCGGCACCTGCACCGACAAGCGCAGCCACCACAGGCACCCAGACCTTCCAGCGTTCGGCCCGCTAGGCGTGCTGAGATACCTGATTAATATCCGTGGTGTAGAGCTTCAAAAGCTCTCCGCGACGAATACCAGTCTCCAGTAGCAATTCAATCATCAGCCAATTGTGCAACTGCAGTCGTTCCGGAAACGGATTCTCCGCGGCACCTGGGCGAATCAATGACGTCGGCGACGTCGGCGAATACCACCTCAATGTTAGCCAAGGTGGTCGAGTTCTGACGGGCGCGCGGGATGTAACGGGTGACACACCAGGACAGATACTGCTTTAGCAAGCGCAGGTACTGATCACGGGTACGCGGATCGATTTGCGGGAAAGATGCCGTGTAAGCTGTGCCAATTCGGCCGACCAGGTTGTCAGCCTGACGGCCGCTTTGGAGCCAGATGGCGTAGCCGTCCAGTAACGCCAGAATCGACTCGAAGTGGCAGGTCAAGATGACGTCATCCATATGAACGTCTCGACTTTGGGCATAGGTATAGAAAGCCTGGATCGCGCGAAGATGTGCCGCAGCAGTGCTGTACGCTCGGTGTCTGAGTTTAAGCTGAACGTAGATGAACGGAATGAGAATGGGCAACGGCGCCGCGTTACCTGCTTGAACGAGCAGCGGTATACGCTGACCTGAAGAGAACCGGCACTGGATCAGCTTCATCGGCAGACACCTCAGTCAAGGACTCGCCATGAACTGGAGAACATGGCCCGTTGAGAGAATGGATGCCAGAAACGGGTTTGTCGAATCAGTACCTTATGAGCCTCATGAACATTTCTAACATAGCATCTGGTTTAACATAATATACATTATGCGACATAAAGGATTCTCCTCGTTGGGCTCTGCTCGATGCTTTTCACCAAGTGATCAGGTGTTGCTAGTAGCAACACTGCCGCCGTTTGATGTCTGCGTCATTTCCGCGATGATCCGCTCCAGGTGCGGAGCCAGTTCAAAGACGTCCGTATCTAAGCTATGAATGGAACCATGTTCATAGGTGTAGCGAGTCCCAACAAAAAGCTTTGAGCAATCATCAAGGCGGCGCTCCAACTCAAAACCAGGTGAAATACGTTCTGATATCTGGCGTATTGCATCAGCGTATTCAGGAGGAATCGCTTTATAAAGAGCAACGAGATTGTGTCCTTTGGAAGCACTAGTCAAAAACCATTCCGGGTCATCAATCTCTCCTGGATGGGCAAGATCGTAATCGACCAGAAATGACTTGAGGTACAGCTCTGAGGCTAATCCAGCATGCATTGCAGCTGGCCAAAAGAAGTCTGTATTGCCGACAAGGATGAACCACCCCTCGTTCATCTGATGAGCTACCCTGCTCCATTAATAACAAATAAATATAACTAAACTAAATGCTTGTTTAGTTTAGTTATATATCAACGCTTTGCTGAACGCCTCGATGGTCACCCTTCAGGCTTACGACCAACAGCTGGCGCATTCAACCACGCGCCTTCTTCAGCGGGTCCGGGCATTAGCTAACGGCTTTGATGCGCTTGATTACACAGATACAAAGTCAGCCCCTGAGATACAGCAGATTATCCCTTGCCGGCTTTAAGAACGGCATATTTCGACTGGGTGCTTTTGCTAGTTTATTCAAACCACAGGGCACCGCATGTACCGGTGCCACGGCGTTGCTCTGACCTCCCTCCGACCCGGCTGTTAACCGCCCCCCATTAGTACTCTAAGGAGCTAGTTGGATGACAACACAATCTTCGAATATCTACCCCGTGGATTCGCAAACGTCTCAACAGTTTTATATCAATGGTGGCTGGTCTTCGCCGGCAACGCCTGCCAGTTTGCCCGTGGTCAATCCGGCGACTGAAAGCGTAGTTGCAGAGGTCGCCAGTGGATCGGCTGAAGACGTTGATCGGGCAGTCGCGGCAGCGCGTGCGGCGTTTCCTTGTTGGTCTGCGACCTCCGCCGAAGCGCGTGCGGGTTTCCTTGGCAAGATTTACGACCTGATCCTTGAGCGACAAGAGCCACTTGCGCAGGCGCTTTCTCTGGAAATGGGCGCTGCCATCGGTTTCGCCCGAGCGATGCAAGTGCCCTTGGCGGCCGAACACGTCCGGATTGCCCGTGACTTGCTGTCAACCTATCGCTACCAGGAGGTTGAAGGCGGCACCGCGATTGAACGCGAACCCATCGGCGTCTGCGGTCTCATCACCCCTTGGAATTGGCCGCTTTATCAAATCACCGCCAAAGTCGCCCCGGCTATTGCAGCCGGTTGCACAGTGGTGCTGAAACCCAGCGAACTGTCACCGCTGAGCGCCCTTCTTTTTGCCCAATTGGTGCATGACGCCGGGCTGCCACCGGGTGTCTTCAATCTGGTAAATGGCACGGGCTCCGCGGTCGGCGGCGCGATGGCTGCGCACCCGGATATCGATATGATTTCGATCACCGGTTCAAACCGTGCAGGCGCACTGGTCGCACAAGCGGCCGCCCCTACGGTGAAACGCGTCACTCAAGAACTGGGCGGAAAGTCGCCCAACGTGCTGCTGCCCGATGCCGACTTCGCCAAAGTCGTGCCATTGGGCGTGATGACGGCGTTTCGCAACGTCGGGCAATCATGCAGCGCCCCGACCAGAATGATCGTACCAAGGGACCGGCTTGCGGAAGTCGAGGCACTGGCCGCCGCGACCGCCAACGCGATCGTCGTGGGGGATCCACAATCGGAAGAGACGGTACTCGGTCCGATAGCCAATGAGGCACAGTTCAAGCGTGTGCAAGCCATGATCGAATCGGGTCTGAGCGAAGGGGCCAAACTCGTATGCGGCGGGCCAGGACGCGTGCCTGGTCATGAAACAGGCTTCTATGCCCGACCGACTGTCTTTTCCGAGGTCGATTCGAGCATGCGCATTGCCCAGGAGGAAATCTTCG
This sequence comes from Pseudomonas sp. LF-5, assembly GCF_037626295.1. Classification (NCBI taxonomy): domain Bacteria; kingdom Pseudomonadati; phylum Pseudomonadota; class Gammaproteobacteria; order Pseudomonadales; family Pseudomonadaceae; genus Pseudomonas; species Pseudomonas sp. LF-5. Next base: position 757,943 of record NZ_JARKMT010000001.1, on the reverse strand, counting down.
GGCCAGTGCTGTGCATCATTGCCTATGAAACGCTCGATGAGGCTGTGGCGATCGCAAACGACACGGTGTACGGACTGAGCGCCCACGTTCAATCCAGCAACCTTGATCGTGCGCGTGCCGTTGCCTCACGTATCCGCGCGGGACAAGTGCTGCTGAACCACCCTGCCTGGAATCCAATGGCACCGTTCGGTGGCTACAAACGATCCGGCAATGGTCGTGAATTTGGTGTCTACGGCTTTGAGGAGTATCTGGAAACCAAAGCCATCGTTGGCTTTGGTGGCTAGCACCAATGGGGGGACAGTTAGCTGTCCCCCCTATTCGTGCCTGATGGATGTATGGAATTTCAGTGCCGCAACAACTTGCGCAACGGCACACCATCCTTGAGCACCGGGGATTTGATGACGATGTAGCTGAAGTACTTGGAAATGCCGATGTTTTTATCCAGCAGGCTTTCAATCACTTCCTGATAGTGCTGAATACTGCGCGTCATGAAGCGCACCAGATAATCGTAGCCACCACTGATCAAATGGCACTCGAGCACTTCATCCACCAGCCGAATATTCGACTCGAACTTGGCGAAGTCTTCGCGCTTGTGGTCACTCAGGGTGATTTCGGTGAAGACCGTTACCGATTCGGTGATCTTCGCCAGGTTCAGGTGTGCCTTGTAGCTGGAAATGTACCCGGCCGATTCCAGCCGTTTGACCCGTTGCAGACAGGGGCTGGCCGACAATCCCACGGCATCGGCCAGACTCACATTGGTCATGCGCCCGTCCTTCTGCAACTCAACCAGGATACTGATGTCGATGCGGTCCAGTTTGACTAAACCTTCCATTGCGAACCTCTTGACTGCCATTTGTAGGACAATCTACTAGCAAAATCAGCGCCGTAAATACACCTGATGCTGTGCGACCAGGTCAGCCATGCTGTTGATGCAATAATCCGCAGCGCATGGGGCAGGTTGTTTCACCCGTTCGCGACCGATCAGACACACATCGGTAAGCGCCTGGCCGCAGGCGGCGGGTCGAGTCACCCGCAGAATGTGTGCCGGCTTAAGCTCGTTGGCACTCAACCAGTCCTCGTCTCGCAACGGATCGCTGGCCAGCGAAATAAAGTCATCCGCCACAATCCCCAGATGCTCGCACAACACTGCGCGGTCCTCGGCATCCCGGTCGCCCACGACCAACAGGCGATAAAACTTGCGTAAGTACAGCATCGCTCCCGGCGCATCTTCGAACAATGACCAGTTGGCAGCAGAACGCGCGAAACTCATGCCCTCCTCCCAACTGGCTTTCAAGCTCCAGCGCTCGGCCAGTTGGCGATGGGCAAAACACAGCAATCCACTGAAGCCCAGCTCGGCAAAGCGGGGATAGAGCTCCCGCACCACCTCGCGAAATTCGCCCAGCACCTGTTCCTTGTCCGGGCGCCCTCCCCGGCTGTCGAGCAACGGCTGCAGCGCTGTCCAGACACCCGAATCACGGTCAACCAGGACTTCGTCGCAATCGATGAGTAGTGCTCGATAATCAGTAAGCCCCATGGTGTACACAGCCTCCGATGATGCGTTTCAACAATCCATGCGCCAAAAAGGTTCAGCGACGCTGGCCTGCGACCGCTCCGCTGAACACGGCGGACATCAGTTCAATACCCGTGCCAACGATGCCTGCAGAATCTGCAGCGCTTCATCGATCTGCGCTTCGGTCGTCACCAGGGGCGCGAGGAAGCGCAGGACGTTGCGATAGATGCCGCACTTGATCACCAGCAAGCCACCCTTGCGCGCTTCATCAATCACACGTTGGTTCAGATCAGCGTCCGGGGTGCGCGCCTCATCGTTCTTGATCAGCTCGATGGCCAGCATGAAACCGGTACCGCGTACGTCACCGATCTGCGGATGACGGCGCTGCAACTGCAGCAAGCCTTCACGCAGGCGCTTGCCCAACGCATCGCCACGCTCGAGCAGTTTCTCTTCTTCATATGCGTCGATCACCGCCAGGGCCGCGGCGCAGGAAAGTGCATTGCCGCCGTAGGTGCCGCCGAGGCCCCCGGGCAATGGCGAATCCATGATTTCGGCTTTGCCGACCACGCCCGATAGCGGCAGCCCTCCGGCCAGACTCTTAGCGACGGTGATCAGGTCAGGCTGGATGCCGGCGTGTTGGAAACCAAACCACTTGCCGGTGCGGCCGAACCCGGTCTGGATTTCATCGAGGATCAGCACGATGCCGTGCTTGTGGGTCAACTCGCGCAATGCCCGGAGGAATTGTACCGGTGCCGCAAGGAAGCCGCCGTCGCCCTGCACGGGTTCAATGATGATCGCCGCAACCCGCTCCGGCGCAACCTGAGTGGCGAACAACTCGTCCAGCGCCTTGAGCGCCATCTCGCTGGTGACGCCGCGATAGGCATTTGGATATGGCGTGTGAAATACCTCCGGTGCGAATGGCCCGAAGTTCTGTTTGTATGGCTGGCTCATGCCGGTCAGCGTGGTGCCGAGCAAGGTGCGCCCGTGAAATCCGCCGCGGAAGGAGATCACCGCAGGTCGGTTCGTGTGAGCGCGAGCGATTTTCACCGCGTTCTCCACGGCTTCGGCGCCGGAGGTGAAGAACGCCGCTTTATAGTGTTCTTTGCCACCAATCATTTCGCACAAACGCTGGGCCAGATCCAGATACGGCTTGTACGCCACCACCTGAAAGCAGGCGTGCGAGACTTTGTGCAACTGGGCCTGCACCGCGGCAACTACTTTGGGATGGTTATGGCCGATGTTCAGCACGCCGATGCCGCCGACGAAATCCAGATAACGCTGGCCGTCCACGTCCCACAACTCAGCCCCCTGGGCGCGATCAATCACCAGCGGGTGAGCAGTTACCAGTCCGCGTGGCACAAACTGATCACGCTGACGGAGTAAATGAGGCGTTTGGTCGACTTGGCTGTTCATGGCATTTCCCTTCGTGAGTCCGGCAGCCCGGAGTGAATGCAGGAGGTGGTTGCAGAGGGTCTTAAGATTAAGGCTTGCGCAAAACGAACTACGCCGAACTTGGCCCCTGAGAAATCCGGATCGACTGTTTTCACCCTGCCAAACGGCAGATTCCTTCAGGCCGCCGAATCTGCTGGCCGCGTGTCTATATGACGTGACGCGAAGTGTTCGCAGCGCGGCTTTCAACAGATCCTGCTCTGGCGTTGGGCGATGATGGGAGCACTTTCAACCCACGCAGGAATTGACTATGGCCCTGCTCTACAAAGCTGACCCCGTGCGCGGCGAACAGTGGAAAGCACTGTTCGCCGAACATGCCCCGGATATCGAATGGCGCGCCTGGCCGGACATCGGCGATCCCACAGACATCAAGTACTTGGCGGCGTGGCAAGCGCCGGAAGATTTGCAGACGTTGCTGCCGAATCTGCAGGTGTTGTTTGCATTGTCGGCCGGAGTCGATCAATTGGATCTGAGCCGTATCCCGCCGAGTCTTCCAGTGGTGCGCCTGCTTGATCCCGGGATCACCCAAGGCATGTGCGAGTACGCCAGTTTTGCCGTGCTCGGTTTGCACCGGGATATGTTGCGCTATCGCCAGCAGCAGATAGCGCGGTGTTGGCAGGCGCACTTGTTGCAGCCGGCGCATAAGCGTCGGGTGGGGGTGATGGGCCTCGGTACTCAGGCGCAGCAGATTCTTGCCACCTTGCAGCCCCTGGGCTTTGCCCTCAAGGGGTGGGCGCGTAGTGCGCACCGGATTGCCGGCGTCGAGTGCTTTGCCGGTCGCGAGCAACTGCCGGCGTTTCTAAGCCAGTGCGATATTGTGATGTGCGTATTGCCGCTGACTGAGCAGACCCGGGGCATTCTCGACCGTGAACTTTTTCGCCAATTGCCGCGTGGCGCGGCACTGATCAACATGGGGCGCGGTGGGCATCTGGTGGAAGAAGACTTGCTCGAAGCGCTGGACAGCGGGCAACTCAGCGGCGCGGTGCTTGATGTTGTGCAGAAAGAGCCGGCGTCGGCGGATCATCCTTTCTGGGACCATCCGCAGATTCTGCTGACGCCGCATATCGCGGCGATGACCCAGCCGGAAAGTGCATTTGGAGTCCTGTTGGAAAACATCCGCTGCTTCGAACGCGGCGAGCCCATGACCGGTCAGATCGACCGCAACAAAGGCTACTGACTCAGACCTTCTGCACGAGCCAGCCTACTCGCGATTGCAATCTGTCAGTCGGCATTGATGTCGACTGACTCACCGCTATCGCGAGCAGGCTCAAGCCTAGAGAGGATGACGATGCGTCAGAGGATCTCGGCGATGGCCCTGCCGACATCCTGGGTCGAGCCCTTCCCGCCCAGGTCCGGAGTGATCGGTCCCTCGGCGATCACCCGCTCGATCGCCTGCAAGATCCCGTCGTGTGCTGCGCGATAACGCTCGTCACCGTTGCCCAGGAAATCGAGCATCAGCGCCCCGGACCAGATCATCGCAATCGGGTTGGCGATGTTCTGCCCATAGATGTCCGGCGCCGAACCATGCACCGGCTCGAACAACGACGGAAAACGTCGCTCCGGATCAAGGTTTGCCGACGGCGCAATACCGATGGTTCCGGCACACGCCGGCCCCAGGTCGGAGAGGATGTCGCCGAACAGGTTCGACGCCACCACCACATCGAACCGATCCGGTTGCAGAACAAACCGGGCACACAAGATATCAATGTGCTGCTTGTCCCACGTCACCTCCGGGTACTGCGCGGCCATCAGCGCGGTGCGCTCGTCCCAGTACGGCATGCTGATCGAAATGCCGTTCGACTTGGTTGCTGCGGTCAAGCGCTTGCGTGGCCGGGTCTGGGCCAAGTCGAAGGCAAACTTGAGAATCCGGTCGACACCCCGGCGGGTGAAGACCGATTCTTGCAGCACAAATTCATGCTCGGTGCCTTCGAACATTTTGCCGCCGACCGATGAATACTCGCCTTCGGTGTTCTCGCGAATCACCACGAAATCGATACTCCCCGGTTCGCGCCCAGCTAACGGGCATGGCACCCCGGGGAACAAGCGCACCGGGCGGATATTCACGTACTGGTCGAAGTCGCGGCGAAATTTCAGCAGCGACCCCCACAGAGAAATATGGTCCGGCACTTTCTCCGGCCAGCCCACCGCGCCGAAGTAAATCGCGTCAAAGCCCTTGATCTGTTCGAACCAGTCCTCGGGCATCATCTGCCCGTGCTCCAGGTAATAATCGCAATGCGCCCAATCGAGCACTTCGATGCTCAAGGCCAGCTGCCATTTCTTCGCCGCCTGCTCCAGTACTCGCAGCCCCTCGGGCAGCACTTCCTTACCAATCCCGTCGCCGGCAATCGCGGCGATCCTGAAGACCTTGCTCATCAGTTGTGGCTCCCCGTTTTGTGAAGTTACAAGCCGCCAATGTGGAAGGCTTTGACTTCAAGGTATTCGTCAAGACCGTATTTGCTGCCTTCCCGGCCCAGGCCCGATTGCTTGATGCCGCCGAATGGAGCGACTTCCATGGAGATGATTCCGGTGTTGAGCCCGACCATGCCGAACTCCAGCGCCTCGCCGAAACGCCATGAGCGACGCAAGTCTTGAGTGAAGTAATAGGCGCCGAGACCAAACGGTGTGGCGTTGGCCAGCGCCAAGGCTTCGGCTTCGTCGGTAAAACGCATCAGCGGCGCGACCGGGCCGAAGGTTTCTTCGTTGGCCAGGAGCATGCCGGCATGGGCATCTCCGAGCACCGTCGGTTGCACAAATTGACTGTCGCCCTGCGGAACGCCGCCGCAGAGCAACTGCGCGCCCTGGCTCAGGGCGTCATCAATGTGTCGAGCGACCTTGCTCACGGCAGCCTTGTTGATCAGCGGTCCGATGGCCACATTATCTTGCAGGCCATTGCCGACCTTGAGTTTGCCGACCTCCTCGACCAGACGCTGGGCAAAGCGCTGGTAAATGCCCTCCTGCACCAGAATCCGGTTGGCACAGACGCAAGTTTGCCCGGCGTTGCGAAACTTGCTCAGCATAATCCCGGTAACCGCCTGCTCAAGATCAGCGTCGTCAAACACAATGAACGGTGCGTTGCCGCCGAGCTCCAGGCTCAATCGCTTGATGTGTTCGGCACTCTGGCGCATCAGCAAGCGGCCCACCGCAGTGGAACCGGTGAAGGAAATTTTGCGCACCGTCGGGTTGCCAGTCAGCTCTTCACCAATCCCGGCGGGCATGCCGGTCAGCACATTGAACACCCCGGCCGGAATGCCGACGCGTTCAGCCAACACCGCCAATGCGAGCGCTGACAGCGGCGTCAGATCCGACGGTTTGACGATGATCGGGCACCCCGCCGCCAGGGCCGGTGCACACTTGCGGGTGATCATTGCGTTGGGGAAATTCCATGGCGTGATCGCCGCGCAGACACCCACCGGTTGCTTGAGGGTCAACAGTCGGCGGTCGCCGCTGGGCGTCGGCATGGTTTCGCCGTAAATCCGCCGAGCCTCTTCGGCGAACCATTTGACGAAACCCGCGCCGTAGCGGATTTCACCTTTGGCTTCATTCAGCGGCTTGCCTTGTTCGCAGGTCATGATCAGCGCTAGATCGTCGAGGTTGTCGATCATCGCCTGATACCAACGCTCCAACAGGGCTCCACGTTCGGCGGCCGGTCGTGCCCGCCAGGCGGGCCAGGCCTGTTCTGCGGCGTCGATGGCGCGGCGGGTTTCCACGCCTTGCATGGCGGGCACGCGACCGATTAATTCGCCACTGGCCGGGTCGACGACATCCAGTGTTGCGCGGTCATCAGCGCCGATCCACTGGCCGTTCACATAAGCGAGTTCTGCGAGAAGACCGGGGTCTTTCAAACGTTTTTTGAGCATGGTCGAGTCCTGATCCGAGACAGATACCAGTCTAGGGAGACTCAACGAACAAGGATGCTGAAAGCGCGCAGCGGACAGTGTCGGCTGCTGAAATTGGCGGTGGAACAGCAGATTTGTATTCGCCTGCTAAACGCAATTTCCTGTTGGACCAGCTTTGCTCGCGAAGGCACAGTGTCAGGCGTAATCGTTGCTGAATGTACTGCCCCAATCGCGAGCGAGCTCACTTCCACACTGCTGTTTTCTACAGTTTCAGGGAGCCGAGCAAACCATCAAGAAAGCGCTCCCCCGCCTCCATCTGGCTGATCTCGATAAACTCGTCCGGCTTATGCGCCTGTTCGATTGATCCAGGCCCACAGACAACCACCGGCACGTCCAGACGCTGCCTGAACAACCCGCCTTCGGTGCCGAACGAAACCTTTGACGTAGCGGTATCTGGCGCCGCGAAATTTTTCAGAAAGCGTACCGCTTCGACACTCGGGTGGGTGTCCAGGCCAGGATAGACGTTGACCGTTTCAATCTCGATGGCCGCCACGCTCGAGAGCTTCTTCGCCTCGCGCACGATCAACTCGGCACGTTCCTGCATCTGCGCGAGAATCTGCTCCAGATCATCCGCCGGCAAATTGCGCACTTCAAAATCCACCGTGCACAGATTCGGCACGATATTCAGCGCCCGGCCACCGCTGATCTGGCCGACGTGCACGGTGGTGTAAGGCACGTCGTAATCGGCATCCTGGGCGCCCTGCTCCTGCAGTTGTCGCTGAGATTCACGCAACGCTGCAATGAAATCGCATGCCACATGGATCGCATTGACCGAGCGCGGCGCCAGCGAAGAGTGCGCCTCCAGCCCCCGACAATACGTGCGGTACGAACCCTTGCCCTTGTGCCCCAGCACAAACTGCATGTTGGTCGGTTCGCCGATCATGCACAGGAACGGCCGTACCGGCGCCAGATGCAGCACATCGAGCAAACGCCGTACGCCAACGCAGCCGATTTCCTCGTCGTGAGACAGCGCCAGTTGCAGCGGCCGGCTTAGGGAGTGTTCGGCAGCATCAAGCATCGCGTCGATGGCCAGTGCGATAAAGCCTTTCATATCGCAACTGCCGCGCCCGTAAATCCGCCCGTTCTGCTCCGTCAGTTGAAACGGCGGAACGGACCACGCCTGGCCCGCTGCCGGCACTACGTCGGTGTGCCCGGACAACAGAATGCCCGGTTGGCCTTTCGGGCCGGTGCTGGCAAACAGATTGGCCTTCTTGCCGCTTTCGTCCTTGACGATCAGCGACTCGATGCCCTTGCTCAGCAGCAGCTCGCGAACGTACTCAATCAACGCCATGTTCGATTCCGACGACACGGTATCGAACGCAAGCAATCGTTTGAGAATCTCCAGTACACGGGGTTTCATGAGGCTTTGCTCCGTTGCTCGACCAAGGGGGCGAACCGGCGTATCGAAAAGGGTTCGATCAACGTGGAGGTGCTGCCGGTGCTGATCAACTCAGCCATGACGTCACCGACGCCTGGCCCCAACTGGAACCCATGGCCACAGAAGCCGAACGCGTAATACAGACCATCGACCGTACCGCTTGGCCCCATGATCGGCAACGAGTCCGGAAGATAACTTTCGATGCCGCTCCAGACCCGAATGATGTTCAGATTGCCGACACCCGGCAGCAGTCGGCGCATTTGCCGGATCTGGTTGAGGATGCTGCGTGGCTCGACATAAGCGCGGCGATTGACCATGTCCGGTTTGCTGCGATAGCCGCCGCCAATGATGATGTTGCCGCGCGGAATTTGCCGAAAATAGATCACGTCTTCAGGGATTTTGGTGAACACGCCAATCACCGTCGGCAAGGCGTACGGCACCGGTTCCGTCACCGCCATCTGCGGGCCATGGGTGTCCAGCGGCACCGGTTCGCCAAACTGCGCGGACAGTTTCTCTCCCCAGGCACCGGCGGTGATCAGCAGTTGTGCGGCGCGATATTGCCGGCCATCGGTGGTGGTGACGCTGAACTCACTGCCAGTTTTCTGTACTTCAGCCACTTCGGTCTGTTCTTCGATGCGCGCACCGATCCGCCGCGCCGCCCGGGCAAATGCCGGCGCTGCCAGACGCGGGTTGGCGTGACCGTCATGCGGTGCGTAGGAGCCGCCCTTCACGTCTGGCCCCAGAAACGGAAAGCGCCGATGCAGTTCAGCGCCGCGATAGATCTGCAGATCCAGTTGCGCCGCTTCCGGCGCAGCGGCATACGCCTCGAGCTCGGCAATTTCGTCTTCGCGGTAACACACGCGCATATGGCCGCTGGCGATGAACTCCAGATCATCGTCAATCAGCTCCGGCAAGCGTTTCCACAATGCGAAGGAACGGTTGGCCAACTCCAGTTGGCCCAGATAACGGCCTTGACGCCGCACGTTGCCGAAGTTGACGCCGCTCGCGTATTGGCCAATCTGGTCGCGCTCAAGCAGGGTCACGGAGTGTCCGCGCTGGCGTAGAAAAAACGCTGCCGCCGCGCCCATGATGCCGCCGCCGATAATCAATACATCACTTTTCTGCGGGTTCATGACGGCTCCTCAACGATAACCATCGGCAACGGTTTGACGGGGGCCTGACCGCGTTGGCGGCCGACCTGTTGCACACTGACGCCTGCCGCAGCGGCAATCACTTCGGCGCCAGCCTGCGAGCAGTAGCGGCCTTGGCAACGGCCCATGCCGACCCGGCTAAAGGCCTTGGCCCGGTTGACTTCACACGCGCCCTTTTCACTGACCGTACGGCGCAATTCGCCCGCACTGATCATCTCGCAGCGGCAGACGATCGCTGAATCCGGCAAGGCCCCGGCCTGTTCGGCGGGCCAGGGAAATGCCTGCGCCAGACCGAGGCGGAACTGATCCATTACCGCCAATGCGCGCCTTTGCTCCGCGCGCAACCCGGCATCCACCGGTTTTTGCTGATCCTCCAGAAGCGCCATCGCCACCAGACGTCCGGCATGTTCAGCCGCATCGGCACCACGAATCTTTGCGCCGTCGCCGGCCGCATACACACCGCTGACTGAAGTGCGGCCCTCCTCATCAAGCGCCAGCCACCATTGGCCGGACGCTTCATCAAAACGCATGCGACACCCGGCCAGATCAGCCAATTGGGTTTCCGGACGCAAGTGATACCCCAGGGCCACGGCATCGCAATTGATTTCCAGGGTTTCGCCTTTGGCTGAGCGCACGCGCACGCCACTGACTCCGCTGGCGGCATCGCCCAATACCTGCTCTGGTTTGATCCCCAGATGCAGCGGAATTTTCGCCTGATACAACTGCGCCAACAGTTTCATTCCGGTGAGCAACACCCCAGGCCGCGCAAGCATCTTCGGCAGCGCGACGATGCGTTTGCTCAGTGGCGATGTATCAAGCACCGCAGCGACGTTGGCGCCGGCCTTCACGTACTGGCTGGCCACCAGATACAGCAGCGGACCGCTGCCCATGAACACCACCCGATGTCCGATGGAAACCGCCTGCGACTTGAGTGCGATCTGCGCCCCGCCGAGGCTGTAGGTGCCCGCCAGCTGCCAGCCTTCAATGGGCATCAAACGGTCCGTGGCGCCGGTGCAGAGAATCAGCGCGTCGTAGTCAACCGTCGTATGTTGCCCCTGACTGACACAGCACAATTGCCTGGGCACCAGATTCCACACCAGCGTATCGGGGCGGTAATCGATGTGTTGGCGCAGGCGCTCGAAACTCTCGTGCAGGTCGCGCGCCTTGGCCGCTTCAGTGCCGTACAGCGCGCGGTAGTCACGGGTGAAACCTTCGGGTTGGCGCCGATAGATTTGTCCGCCGTCGCGGCGATTTTCATCGATCAGGATCGGTTTGAGGCCGGCCTTCACCAGCGTTTCGGCGCAGCGAATCCCCGCAGGGCCGGCGCCGACGATAACTACCCGTGCAGTGGCCATGTCGCCTCCGGTTGTGTGGTGACGAGATCCAGTCCTTCACGGACTTCACTGGAGCACGCACGCAGACGTTCGCCGCTGCGCGTCCACACCCAGCAATCCTGGCAGGCGCCCATCAGACAGAACCCGGCACGTCGACCTGAATCGAATTCCGACTGGCGCAACGCATTGCCCTGAGTGAGCAATGCGACCATCAATGTGTCGCCCTGCAACGCCTTGATGGGCACGCCATCCACGGTCAACCCGACGGTCGCCCGGCCCTGTTCGGCAAGTCTCACAAAACGAGCGCTCATGCATAGGCTCCCTGATTCAAGGTGGTCACATCCCGCTGGGTTTTCAGCAGTTCGACGCTGTCGTGGTGGCAGAGAATTTCACTGCCACCGTCGATGATTCGACGGTTTGGTGCCGTACGGTTACACAGGCCATCGACGCGCACCGGGCAGCGATTGAGGAAGGTGCACAGCTCGGCGACGTTGGCTTTTGGTCCGATGGGCGGCAGTTCGCCGCAAGTGGTCCCGCAGGTTTCCAGCCAGCCTTGGCGCAGCTCCGGCACCGAGTGAATCAATAGATCGGTGTAGGGATGGAACGGTGCCTGCGCAAACGACTGGCGGCTGCCGGCCTGAACCTTGTGGCCGCTGTACATCACCACAACGTCATCACACAGAGCGCGCACGGTGGAGATGTCATGACTGATGAACAGGTAGGACACTCCCAGCTGCTGACGCAGATCGCGGAGCAATTCAAGGATCGCGGCACCGACCACGGTGTCCAGCGCCGAGGTGACTTCATCGCAGAGGATCAGATCGGGTTTGGCCGCCAGTGCCCGCGCCAGGTTCACCCGCTGCTTCTGCCCGCCGGACAACTCGCTCGGACGACGCTCGGCCAGGGCTCGCGGCAGGCGCACCAGATCCAGCAACTCGCCGATACGTTCGCGCAACGCCGCGCCTTTCAGGTTGAAATACATCTTCAGCGGCCGACTCAGAATTGTGCTGATGCTATGCATCGGGTTGAGCGCCGTGTCGGCGTTCTGGAACACCATCTGGATCCGCCGAAATCGTTCGTCGCTGCGTTCGGACAGGCAACCACCCAGCGGTTGCCCGTCAAAGGTCAGTCCGCCCAATGCTGGCGTGAGCAATCCGGCCACCACACGGGCCAGCGTTGACTTGCCCGAACCCGATTCGCCGATCACGCCAATCGCCTGGCCGCGGCGCACGGTCAGGTCAATGTCTTCCAGTACACGAATGGCCGGCATGCCCTGCGTGTTCTTGTTGCCGTAACCGGCGGTCAGGCCTCGAATGGTCAGCAGCGGGGTTTCTTCGGCAATACCGGCAGGTGGGCGGATCGTCGTGTCCGGCCGCGCGGCAGCCAGCAAACTGCGGGTGTATTCATGACCCGGGCCTTTGAGCAGCGCCGCCGTGGCGCTTTGTTCGAATATCTGGCCGCCATTGAGCACGACGATCTGATCGGCCATTTGCGCCACCACGGCCAAGTCATGCGACACATACACCGCTGTTGCGCCACGGTCACGCACCACGCGTTTGAACGCCCGCAAGACGTCGATCTGCGTCGTCACATCAAGTGCCGTGGTCGGTTCGTCGAGGATCACCAGCAACGGATCACTGATCAGCGCCATTGCCGCCATCACCCGCTGCAGTTGCCCACCGGACACCTGGTGCGGGTAACGCTGGCCGAGGCGATCAGGGTCCGGCAGGGCCAGATCGCGAAACAGTTCAACGGCCTTGGCCTCAAGTGCGGCGCGGGTGCCGAGGCCGTGAATCAAGGCGCCCTCCACCACTTGGTCGATCAGTTTCTTCGCCGGGTTGAAAGCCGCCGCAGCACTCTGCGCGATATACGAAACCCGATTACCGCGCAGGCCCTGCAATTGCTGCTCGCTGAGCGCAAGCATGTTGTGCTCACCGACCTGTACCACGCCACCGGACAACCGACAGCCCCGTCGGGCATAACCCAGCAGAGCGAGGGCAATGGTGGTCTTGCCTGAGCCTGATTCGCCGATCAACGCCAGCACTTCGCCTTGTTCCAGGGCAAAGCTCACGCCTTTGACGATCTCGGTTTCACCGTGCTCGCCGCAAGCGACCACGCGCAGGTCTTCAACTCGAATCAATTGGGTCATTTCAATGGCCTCCCGTGCGGCGACTACGTCGCGACGACAATCTGTCGATAAACAGATTCACGCCGATGGTCAGGGTGCCGATGGCCAGCGCAGGGATGACGACGGCCGGGGCGCCCTGATTGAGGCCGCCGATGTTTTCCCGCACCAGCGAACCGAGGTCGGCATCCGGCGGTTGCACGCCCAGTCCGAGAAAACTCATACCGCTGAGCAGCAGTACGATGAAACCAAACCGCAAACCCAGGTCAGTGAGCACCGGGTTGAGCATGTTCGGCAGGATTTCCACGCAAGCGATATACAAGCGCCGCTCGCCACGGGTTCGGGCGACCTGCACATACTCCAGCGCTTCGATATTCACCGCCATGCTGCGGGCGATACGGAACGCGCCCGGGGCAAAGCTCAACACCGCCGTACTGATCAACAGGGTCACTGAAGAGCCGAACGCCGAGACCATGATCAACGCGAGCATTTTGCTCGGGATCGAGATAAAAGCGTCCATCAAGCGACTGATCACTTCGTCCAGCCACTTTGGCGACACCACCGACAGCAACGCGCAGCCGGTGCCCAGCGCACTGGCCAGCACCGCCGCAATCAACGCCAGACCCACGGTGAAGCGCGCGCCGACGAGCACCCGGCTGAGCATGTCGCGGCCCAGATAATCAGTGCCGAACGGGTACACTGCACTGATGTTGTCGAACACGTTGGCCGAGACCACCTCGCCGACCGGATGCGGCGCCAACCACGGGCCGAATAACGCAACCAGCAACCACATAACGCACATGGCGGCGCCGATGAGTCCCAGCCACGCGGGGCCGTGCGACACCTTGCCTGCTGACAGATCGGGGGTTGCAGGCGTCGATTTCACAATGAGATTGTTCATTGGTTTCTCAGCCTCGGATTGGACAGAATCGCGCACAGGTCGGCAATCAGCACCAGACCCAGATAAGCCGTACAGAACAACATGGTGCAGGCCTGCACCAGGGCCATGTCACGGTTGGTCACGGCATCGACCATCAGGCTGGCGATGCCGGGATAGTTGAAGATGGTTTCGACAATCACCACTCCGCCGAGCAGATACGACAGGCTCAGCGCAATCGCATTGGCAATCGGCCCGATGGCATTGGGCAAAGCGTGGCACAGCACGACGCGCATCGGACTGACACCTTTGAGCCGGGCCATTTCCACGTAGGGGCTGTCGAGTTGGTCGATCACTGCCGCACGCGTCATCCGCGCCATTTGCGCAACGATCACGCAGCACAGTGTCATCACCGGCAAGGCGTAGGTACGCATGAATTGCCACGGTGAAGTGATGTCGCTGGCATAGGACAGCGCCGACAACCAGCCCAGGTTCACCGCAAAGATCAGCACCGCAAGGGTCGCCACCAGAAACTCCGGCACCGCGACCATGGCCAGGGTGGTGAAACTGAGGACACTGTCGATCCGCCCGCCCCGGCCCATCGCCGAGCCGATACCGAGAACCAGCGCCACCGGCACCGACACCAGCGCCGTGGCGGCCGCCAGCATCAAGGTGTTGGGCACGCGCCCGGCCATCAACTCACCGACCGGCATCGCGTTGGATACCGACACGCCCATATCGCCACTGAGCAGGCTCATCAACCAGTGCAGGTAACGCACCACACCAGGTTGATCGAGCCCCAGTTTCAGACGCAGTGCCGCCACCTGTTCCGGGGTGGCAAACTGGCCAAGGGATTGTTGTGCCGCGTCTCCCGGTAGTACCGCCGTTATCGCAAACACGACCATCGATACGATCAACAAAGTCACGATCGCGGCGCTCAGCCGCCGTCCGATCAACCACAGTGTGTTGCTATTCATCGTCTACCCTCCTGCACCTGGCTTGCCGTTCATGTCGACGGCTCTGTTCAAGCGTCCAGCCAGACCTGCTCGGCGAACATGTAACCCATGAAACCGCCGAGCGGGTTGCTGCCGTAGCCCTTGATCCGTTGATCGACGCCGTCGATGTTGCTGATGAACACCGGTATGCCGATGCCACAGTGGTCGTGCACCAGGGTCTGCATGTCCGCGTACATCTTGCCGCGCTTGGCATCGTCGGTTTCGCCGCGGGCGAGCATCAGCAACTGATCGAACTGCTCGTTCTTCCAGCCGGACTCGTTCCACGGCGCCTTCGACTGGAAGAACTGCGAGAACATCACGTCGGCGTTCGGCCGTGGGTTGATGTTGCCGAAGCTGATCGGGTGCTTCATCCAGTGGTTGGACCAGTAGCCGTCGCTCGGCAGGCGCTTGACGTCGAGCTTGAGCCCGGCCTGCTTGGCCGACTGCTGCAACAGCACCGCGATATCCACGGAACCCGTTGCGGCAGGAGACGCAAACAGCTCCATACCGATATTTTCCATGCCCGCTTTTTTCAGCAGGAATCTGGCTTTTTCCGGGTCGTAGACCGTTTGCGGCAGGTCGCTGTTGTAGTAACGCGAGCCGGGCGCGATCGGATGGTCGTTGCCGACCACGGCAAAGCCGCGGAACACCGCCGACTTGATCTGTTCGCGATCCAGCAGGTACTTCATCGCGTTGGTGAAATCGGCGTTCTGACCGGGCATCTGATCCTGACGGATGATCAAATCAGTGTAGTTGCCCGACGGCGCATCAACGACCCGGTGCCTGGCGCTGGCCTTGATCCGGTCGGTGGAGCGCGGGTTGACCTCGTTGATCATGTGCACGTCGCCGGACAGCAGCGCGTTGACCCGCGATGGCTCGTCGCCAATGGCGATGAATTCGATTTCGTCGAGGTATGGCAGGCCAGGCTTCCAGTAGCCAGTGTTGCGTGCGGCAACCGAACGTACACCCGGTTTGAACTCCTTGACCTTGAACGGTCCGGTGCCAATGCCCTGGTTGAAGTCGGTGGTGCCTTCGGGAACGATCAGCAGATGCGAGACGGCCAGAATCGACGGCAATTCGGCGTTCGGTGCAGTCAAGCGAATCTGTACTTCGTTGGCGCCGGTGGCCTTGATTTCGGCGAACTGCTCCATCAGCGGCATGACCTTGGAGCCGGTCAGCGGATCCTTGTGTCGTGACAGCGAGAACACCACGTCGGCCGCGCTGAGGGTTTTGCCGTTGTGGAACGTCACGTCCTTGCGCAGGGTGATCGTCCACAGGGTCGCGTCGGTGTTGTCGATGCGCTCGGCCAGTTCCAGTTGCGGCACCAGGTGCGCGTCGAAACGAGTCAGGCCGTTGTAGAACATGTAGTGCCGGACATAGTCGGTGGACAGCGCGCCTTTGGCCGGATCGAGGGTGTCGGCGGTGGAGCTGGACATGCCGGCGACGCGTATCCGCCCGCCCGGCTTACCTTTGCCCGGCGTCGCCGTATCGTCGGCCAACAGTTTGCCGGCGGCACCGAACAGGCTGCCGGCACCGGCCGCCGCTACGCCGGCCACGCCGAGCATTTGTAACGCGTGACGGCGTGACATGCCGCGATTGAGGCCTTCGAACACCCGCAGGCTTTCTTCGCCTGAGATCAGCGGTGAGTCGTTCTTGTGATCAGTCATTTCAGTGCTACCTGTCGAAATTAAGAAGGCTCAAGTGTTCCGGTTGGCCGGAACGTCCTGGAAACGCAAACGACGGTGAAGCCACAACATCAACTCAATGCAAATAGTCTTGAAAGCGGTAGTAGGCGCCCACGAAAGGCAAGAACCACGGCTTACCGAAATGCCCGGGGATCGCCGGCCAGTCGAGTTCACGCCAGGGGTTGGCGTCGGCATTGCCGGCCATCACGTCAGCCATGACCTGCCCCATGTGTACCGACATCTGCACGCCGTGGCCGCTGTAGCCCATCGAGTGGAACACCCCGCCATGCTGGCCGGCTCGCGGCAAGCGGTCGGAGGTCATGTCTACCAGGCCGCCCCAGCAGTAAGCGATCTTGACGCCGGCCAGTTGCGGGAACATCTGGATCATCGCCGCCTGCAGTACCTTGCCGCTTTTGGCATCGTTGACACTGTCAGACATGGCAAACCGCGCACGCCCGCCAAACAACAAGCGGTTGTCCGGGGTCAGGCGGAAGTAGTTACCGATCATTCGGCTGGTGACATACGCACGGCGTCCCGGCAGCAACTGATCGATCAGCGCCTGCGGCAGGACCTCGGTGGCAATCACGAAACTGCCCACCGGCACGATCCGCCGCCGATACCAGCCCAGACCACCGTGCTGGCAGGCGCCGGTCGCCAGCAGAACTTGCCCGGCGTGCAGCGAACCCTTGCGGGTGTTGACCTGATAACCCCCGGCCCGGGCTTTCCAGTCGAGCACCGAGGTGCCCTGATGGATCAGCGCGCCATGACGCACCGCCGCTTCCGCCAGACCAACGCCGAAACGCCCGACATGCATCTGCACGCCATTGCGCTGCAGCAGGCCGCCATGGAACTGCGCTGAGTTGACTTCGGTGCGGGTCTGTTCGGCAGATAGCAATTGAACATCGGCATCGACTTCCTTGCGAATCAGCTCGCAGGTACGGGCCAGCCCTTCGTAGTGCAGCGGTTTTGCCGCCAGTTTCAGCTTGCCGTTGCGCAACAGGTCACAGGCGATCTGCTCCTGCTCAACCAGCGACACAACGCTTTGCACGGCACTTTCGTAAGCCTGGTAATAGGCTTTCGCCCGGTCGGCACCGAGACTGGCGCTGAGGCTGGCGTAATCCTGCGCCACCCCCGTGTTGCATTGCCCACCATTGCGTCCCGAGGCCTCGCCGATCACGCGCCCGGCTTCCAGCACCACTACACTGGCGCCCTTGAGCGCCAGGGCCCGGGCCGCCGCCAACCCGGTGAAACCACCACCGACGATGGCCACATCGACTTGCCCGGGCAAACCGCCGAGCTGTGCGCCGGTGAAAGCCGGTGCGCTATCGAGCCAGTAGGATTCGCTGCCCATGTTCAATCCCGCCTTTGCCAATGAAGATGTCGTTACAGACCGACCAGCCCGGCCAGACCGCCGATGTCCGGGATCTGGTGGTAGCTGTAGAAGGCATTGCCCGGTACTTCGTGGCCACGAGCGACGAAGGCCTTGTTCTTGATCTTCATGTCGTGGGCCGGCATCAGGTCGTAACGGAAGCTGGAGGACACATGCAAGATGTCTTCCGGGCCGCAGTTGAGGTTATCGAGCATGTACTCAAACGCCGCCAGACGTGGTTTGTAGGCTTGTGCCTGTTCGGCAGTGAAGACTTTGTGAAAAGGTGCACCGAGTTTTTCGACGTTGGACATGATCTGGCTATTGCTGGCGTTGGAGAAAATCACCAGGGGAATCTTGTCGGCGATTTTCGAGAGGCCGGCCGGTACGTCCGCGTGCGGGCCCCAAGTCGGAACGGCGTCGTAATACAGCTGGCCTTCTTCGCGGTATTCGACTCCCCAGCGCTTGCAGGTACGCGCCAGAGCGGTCTTGAGAATCTCGTCATACGGCATCCAGTCGCCCATGACCTGATCCAGGCGATAGGCCGAGAAATCCTTGACGAACTGATCCATCTGCTCCGCGGGTACGCGATCGGCGAAGAGTTCGCGGGTCATCGTGCCCATGTGGAAATTGGTCAGCGTTCCGTAGCAGTCGAATGTAATGAATTTGGGGCGAAGAAAGCTCATTGAGTGCGTTCCTGGAGTTCGTTGAGGTCAATGGCACGACAAGCATTTGCCTGGTTTGCGCAGTAGCGATGCAACGCTGCAGCACACCGTCATTACAACACCGTGAAATCAGCAGATGGCGTTAAAAGCGACCTCCGTTCGATACAAATCACCGTTTTGGTCACGTCGCTCAGCAGACTTTGCGGTACGCTCCAGCCTTGGGCAAAGCCCCTGTTTATGCGCTCTTATGGACCTTTATCCACCGATGTGGATTTCGGATATCGACTTTGCCCGCAGAAACTGCGCCCCATCGCAGGAGTGGTGTCAGTTGCTGCGGCACACGTCAGTGCGGTTCTGAATTGAAGCGATTGAAGGCTCATCCTGCGCCTTGAGCGACGAGGCCCGGCATCAGCCTTTATAGGGTAAAAAGGCCCAAGCATTTGCTGCCGGCACAAGGCCAAAATTAAGTAGTAAGTGTGGTCTTCGGGACTGTGCTTCACGGAATCTGCCGAATATTCCCAGCCCCCTTGTCAGGCTTTCATCCAGATGGGATACAGGCGTCACTTCGCCGGAAAACCCGGCGTAAACGCACACTCTTTATCGGAGAATCGTCATGTCCGCCCCGCTCCCTTCCTACGTCTACCGGCCGATGACTGCAGACGACCTGCCCAAGGCCCATGCACTGTCCGTGCAATTGAATTGGCCCCATCGACTCGACGACTGGGCCATGCTGCAACGGGTCAGCAAGGGCTTTGCAGTATTCGATGGCGAGCGTTTGATCGGCACCGCGTTCGCCTGCCCGCAAGGTGATTTCACGACCATTGGCCTGGTCATTGTCAGTAACGATTACCAGGGCCAGGGCATTGGGCGAAAACTCATGGAGAACGCGCTGGAGGCTTGCCAGTCAAGCACGGCGATATTGAATGCAACCCTGGCTGGCGCACCGCTGTACGCCAGCCAGGGTTTTGTCGAGTTTGGCCGAATTCAGCAACACCAGGGCCAGGCGCAAGCCCCCCTGCCAGGGCCATTGGCAGACGGTGAAGAATGCCGCCCACTGCGCGAAGCGGATCATGCGCGGGTGCTGGAACTGGCCAATGCCGGAAGCGGACTGGATCGGCAAGCGGTGCTCACTGAGCTGTTCACCGTCGTCGAGCATTCGGTGGGCATTGTGCGCGAAGGTCAACTGTGCGCCTTCGCCCTGCTGCGTCCGTTCGGTCGCGGTCGTTGCATCGGCCCGCTGATCGCCGAAAACCTTGAGCAGGCCCAACACCTGATCGCCACATTGCTGGCCAAGATACCGGACGCCTTTGTGCGCATTGATATTCCCGCCGATTGTGGTCTGGCCGATTGCCTGGAAGCAGCCGGCCTGAAAAAGGTCGACACCGTGGCACAAATGTCGCGCGGTGCTGCTCCGCAAGCGAACAATGGCGTTCGGCAGTTTGCCGTGGTCACTCAAGCCATCGGCTGATCATCGGGTTTGCGCTTGTCGCCTCCCCCAAATCCCCTCAATACCTGGAGCGTCACCCGTATGTTCGAACCTTGCATCATGCTGTTGGCTCGCGCCGATGGCAGTCGCGTCGACACATCTTTCAAACAGCAACCCTTGAACGCTGCGGACCCTTTCACGACTGGACGTCAGGTCGCCTGGTCAGGGGCTGACGGCGTGTCTGCAGGCCTCGTCGAAGCAGGCGAAATCCTAGATATCGAGGACTTCCCACACATCGAGGTGATCGTGGTCCACGCGGGGCACGTGACGTTGAAAACCCGGGAGCAGACACTGGAACTGGCAGTCGGCGCCAGCGCGGTCATCGGCCGGGGCACGGCCCTGCGAATCGAAGCACAGACCGGCACCCGGTGGGCGTTTTGCGCCATGGCCAGCAAAGGCGCGACGCCTGGCCTTACCTCGCTCGACCCGCTGGCGCACCTGTCTCCATCCGCAGCGCCGGAACAACAGATTCTGATCGGTCCAACACCGCAATGCCGGTCGCGCAATGCCTTCGAAGATGCCACAACCGATCTGCGTGTCGGCGTGTGGGACTCGACGCCCTACGAGCGTCACGGGCGCCCGCACAAGCTCAATGAGTTGATGTATCTGATCGAAGGTAGCGTAACGTTGCAGACGCCTGAGGGCTCGAGCGTGACCGTCAACACCGGTGACAGCGTGTTTGTTGCGCGAGGTGCGCAATGCGCCTGGAAAAGCACACGCTATGTCCGCAAGGTGTACGCGGTTAAATAGCAGCCAGAAACGACAGTGCCAGTTGAGTTCCTCGCGCTGACCGCTCTTGCGGTCAATGCGACGGCCATCAGATGATCAAGGTTGCATCGCGATCAAGCTTCACTACACACGCCCCAGTAAGGAGAACGTCATGATCGACATGAACCACTTCACGCCGTTTAGCGCTTTGATCGGAGGCTTGCTGATCGGCACGGGGGCAGTGCTGTTGATACTGTTCAACGGGCGCATCGCAGGCATTAGCGGCATTGTCGGCGGTCTGCTGCGCCCGATAACCGGGGATGTAGCGTGGCGCGCGGCTTTCATTTTGGGCCTTCTAATGGCGCCATTGGCTTTTCGCCTGGTCGCCTCTTTACCCGTGATACAGATTGATGCCGGATATCCGCTATTGATTGTCGCGGGCCTGCTGGTCGGCGTCGGCACCCGTTATGGCGCTGGCTGCACCAGCGGCCACGGAGTGTGTGGACTGTCGCGCTTATCGACGCGCTCTGTGATAGCGACACTGGTGTTCATGGGGGCGGGTTTCGTTACCGTTTTTGTCGTTAAGCACCTTCTGGGAGGTCTTTGACCATGGCGCTCTTCTACGCGTGGCTTGCCGGGCTGATTTTCGGTATCGGTCTGCTGATTTCCGGCATGACCAATCCCGCCAAAGTCATCGGCTTCCTCGATTTGGCCGGGCACTGGGATCCGTCGCTGGCCTTCGTCATGGCCGGTGCCATTGCGGTGGCGGCGGTAGGCTTCAAATTCGCCAGAACCCGAACCCGGTCACTGCTCGGCCTGCCGATGAACCTGCCCACCGCTCGACACATCGACCGGCGACTGGTCGTTGGCAGCCTTCTGTTCGGGATCGGCTGGGGCCTTGCAGGCGTCTGTCCGGGCCCGGCCTTGGTCCTGCTAGGTTCGGGCATCGGCAAAGGCGCCGTTTTTGTCATCGCCATGCTGGTCGGCATGGGGCTGTTCGAATGGCTGGAGCGAAAAAAACAACGTGCTACGTCAGCCCCCTCCTCCGTGAATAAACCGACCTGATTCCTGTCCCTTCAACGTGCGTCAGCGAACGAACCTGGCGCCGGTGACACCAATCAGGTTGCGCAACAGTGTGTTGGCCATGGGTATCACGGCGCTGGTGGGGGCGTTGTTCGGGGCAGTGGTTTAAATCGCAGCTGCTTGAGGAACGTCAGAAAACACTCGGTTTGGATGGGGTAATGTAGCCTGACGCTCGCTGACCTGAGGATTCCCGATGCCTGCCAACTGCACTGACGTGGATGTTGCGATTATTGGCGGTGGCCAGTCCGCACTCGCGGTGGCTTACTTCCTGCGCCGAACCGGGCGCTCCTTCGTAATCATCGACGCTGAAGACGCACCGGGTGGTGCCTGGCGACATGGCTGGAATTCTCTACGACTGTTTTCACCCGCGACGTGGAGTTCCATCGCCGGCTGGATGATGCCACCGGTCACAGACGGCTACCCCAGCCGCGACAACGTGCTGGATTATCTGCGTCAGTATGAGCAACGCTACCAATTCCCGATCGAACGTCCCTATTGGGTGAATGCCATCGAGCACCGGGGTAATCGCCTTCATGTAAAGGCCCAAGACCGCAGCTGGCTAGCCCGCGCAGTGGTCAGCGCGACCGGCACCTGGCGCCATCCCTACCTGCCGCATTACCCCGGCAGCGAAACCTTTAATGGCCAACAGTTGCATTCGGCCCACTACGTCGACGCCAAGCCGTTTGCCGGGAAAAAAGTCCTGGTGGTGGGCGGTGGCAACTCCGGTGCACAGATCCTCGCGGAAGTCTCAAAGGTGGCCGACGTCACTTGGGTCACTCCGCAACCGCCGCAATTTCTCGCCGATGACGTAGATGGCCGGGTACTGTTCGAACGCGCCACCGAACGCTGGAAAGCCCAGCTCGCTGGCACCGTCGTGGAGCAACCGGTCGGTGGCTTGGGTGACATCGTGATGGTGCCGCCGGTCCTCGAGGCCCGGGAACGCGGCGTATTACACGCGGTTCGGCCATTCCTGCGCTTCACCGAAACCGGCGTGACATGGGCCGATGGCTTGCAGACGCCGGTCGATGTTGTCATCTGGTGCACCGGCTTCCGCCCTGCCCTCGGCTATCTGCAATCACTGGGTGTGTGCACCGCCGACGGACGTGTGGCCGTTGAAGGCACGCATTCGATCAAGGAGCCGCGCTTGTGGTTGGTCGGTTATGGAGACTGGACCGGCGCCGCTTCAGCGACACTGATTGGCGTCACCCGCACAGCGCGCAGCACCGTTGAGGAGATTGAGCGGTTTTTAAAGACGCAGTGAGTCGGCGAGCTCCAGGACTGCGAAACAATGACGACGACCTTCCAGCCGAAGTCATCAGCGGCCGCCGCCGTGATGCCCTACTGAGCGAAAAGCGCTATTGAGCAACAGCCACTTGATTACGACCATATGACTTGGCTCTGTATAGCGCTCTGTCGGCATTGTTCATCAAACTGTAGAGACTATCGTCGGTGAAATCCGATGACGCCACGCCAAGGCTGGCCGTTATGCGGTCAGCAGGCTCTGCCTTCAGTCCGGCGATAGCCTGCATCAGCTCCTGCGCGATACTCGTCGCCACTTCAATGCTGGTATCGGGAAGCAAAATAGCGAATTCCTCGCCCCCTAGCCTGCCATGTACATCGTTTTTACGGATCGACGCACTGATGACCGCACCCACCTGACGCAGAACCTGATCCCCTACCTGGTGACCGTAAGAATCGTTGATGTGCTTGAAGTGATCCATATCGAGCATCACGGCGCAAAGTACCGAACCGTTGCTTTTGCATTCACTGTAGAGCTGGTGGGCGTCATCGAAAAAAGCGCGGCGATTCTTCAGGCCAGTCAGTTCATCGGTTCGAGCGGCTCTGATGGAAAGCCTGTTTTCCCGCTCCATTTCACGGGTCAGACGAAACGCGGTTTCAAGGGCGTCTGACATTCTGCGCGTAGCGCTGGCTACAAATGAGGCAAACACAAACACGGCGAGCGCCATGCCTTCTTGCAAGGTTGAGGGTTGAAACAACAGCCACGTTGAACAAGGCAATAGAACCAGGCCGATGGATAACATCGTCATGTTCCGATAGGCCGAATAACACGATACCGCGCTGACAGACATCCCGACCGTAAAAAGCATCACCATCGCCTGGGCCAACAGGTCATGGGCCGGTATGACCGCGAGTGCCCCGGCGCCCCATATACCGGCGGACAACACAAGTGTGCACCAGTATTTTCGCTCCCAACGCTTGGGCGTGCGTTCAGTGACAGGGCTACGAAAATAGCCAATGAACATCCAGATACGCAGTAACGTCGACACCGTCAATAACGCTATCCATCCAACAACCACCGTGTGATCGAACCGATCCCAACACAGCCAACAAAGCATGACGGCTGCCATATAACTGCCGAAAACGGCAGCACCTGATTGTCGAAATAACTGCTGCAAGCGATCTGTTCGAACCTGTTCGGCTATGTGTGAGCCCTGATCACTTCCTAGCTCAAGATCATCCATTTAATCCGCCTGAACATGATGAATCGACAGGCTAAATTGTGGCACCTCGCCAGCAACGCAAACAACAGAGAATTAACAATACGCACAATCTTTACCAACGGCCGGCGCAGGCCGTGCTCAGGCCGCGAGTATTTCCTGAAGAAACGCGATGAACACATTGATGCGACTCGAGCCCCGGTGGTTGGGCAAATACAGCGCGTTGATGCAGGTGCTTGCGCTACCGGGGTTGATCTCATAGTGCTCCAGCACCCGCGTCAACCGGCCTGCACTGACATCCTCGTGCACCAGCCAATCGGCCAATAGCGTCATCCCGCCACCGGCCAAGGCCGCCTCGCGCAGAATGTCGGCATTGTTGCTTTGCAGCCGTCCTTGCACATCCACATGGGTGACGTCCCCTGCGCCCTTGAATGTCCAGTTGTTGTCGCCCTTGCGGTAATCGAAACGCAGGCACTGATGCTCAAGCAAATCACGTGGATGTCGCGGCAGGCCGGTTCGCCTCAGATAGTCGGGACTGGCCACAATCCAGCGCTGGAAACCACCCAGCCGCTTGCTGACGATGTCATCGCTGACGACCGATGAACCGAGGCGCACTGACACATCGATTTGCTCGCTCAGCAGGTCACTGACCTCGTCGCTCAGCGACAGACTGATTTCCAGGCCCGGATGACGCTCAAGCAAGCGCCCCAAATGCGGAGCGATGATTCGCCGGCCAAACTCCACCGGCACACTGACCCGTAAACGTCCTTGAGCTTCGCTGCCACGGTCGGCAACGGTGGCATCGGCGGCGTCGATGGCCGCGAGAATCGCCACAGCTTTATCGAAATAGTGCTGCCCCGCCACCGTGACGCTAGTGTTGCGTGTCGTGCGGTTGAGCAGGCTGGCGCCCAGCTCACTCTCCAGCCCCGCGACTTGTCGCGTCACCGATGAAGTCGAGATGCCGAGCTTGCGCGCTGCAGATGAGTAACCGCCACAGCGCACCGTTTCGACAAACATCTTCAGCGCCAGCAACTTATCCATGTCCTGATTCCGGAATCGAAAGGTAAACACAGCGACTGTGCACGACCTGGCAGCGCGAGTCTTGCATGGCTGTGCTCTGTTGGATCACCGCCCACAGCCCGCGCTGTCAGGCCTGGGCAATCCCCATGATCCGATTGCCCATGCTCACGCCCCAATCCCCCATGCGCCGGCCTTCTGCAAGTTGCTGTTGCTGCCAGGCCAACAGGGCATGATCGAGGTCGCCGGAGTCGTCGATGGTTTGTGCCAGGGACAGTGCATTGCGGGCAGCCTTGGCTGTGCTGCCGGCGGTATGAGGACGCGGCACAAACGCGGCGTCGCCCGTCAACAGCACGCGACCGAACACCATTTGCGGGATTTGGAAATCAAGGATCGCTTGCACAAAAATGTCCCGGGTCTGGCGAATCAGCTCGCGGAAAGCCGGGTTCACCAGCCGCTCAGCCATTTCCCGGATGTAAGCCTCCTGTCCAGTGGCCAAGGTCCCGGGTGGAATCGAGTGGCTGCGCCGATGGCCGTTGTTGTCAGTGAGCACGGCATCAAGTTCCGGCCCTGGTGCCGCTTTCAAATACCACAGCCAGTTGAACCGACGCTCGCCAGGCTTAACGGAACCACTCACACCCGGCACCATGTATTCGAGCATCAGCGATTCAGGGTCTTGTTGAAAAACAAAGTCCTCGTAAAGCTGTGTCTTGGCGAAGTCTGGCAGCTGCTGTTCATCGACCAGCCCACGCCACACCACATACCCCGAGTAGGCAGGCGCCGCACCGGGCAGCACCACGCTGCGCACGCTCGACCCCGCGCCATCAGCGCCAATCAGCAAGTCGCCCTCGGCAGCGCTGCCATCGGCAAACATCGCCGTGACGCGGTGCTCATTCTGCGTCAGATCGACCAACGTCTTGCCACGGTGATAATGCTCGGCAGGAAATGCAGACAGTAATGAGCTGTACAGGGCGTTCCAGGACGTCTGGGTTTGCGGCATCGGCTCTTTATGCACGACGCTGCCTGCCCGATCCAGATAAAGCCGATCATGGGAGCGGACCCCGAGCGCCCCGGCAGGATGAATGCCCGCATAACGAAAATGGTGCAGGACATCCGCTTGCAGAACGATGCCTCCGCCGCGGCTATCCAGCGCGGCGGGAGATCGCTCGTAAATATCGACCTGCCAACCGATCGCGCGCAATGCCGTGGCAGCGAACAGCCCTCCCAGAGAACCACCAATGACCAAGGCCTTCGAAACGCCTGAACTTTTCATAGCTTTCTCCTCGTTGCCGGGTGATTCCCCAGACTCCGTTGAGCGATGGCTCATGCCAAC
Organism: Pseudomonas sp. LF-5; assembly: GCF_037626295.1. Classification (NCBI taxonomy): domain Bacteria; kingdom Pseudomonadati; phylum Pseudomonadota; class Gammaproteobacteria; order Pseudomonadales; family Pseudomonadaceae; genus Pseudomonas; species Pseudomonas sp. LF-5. The sequence continues at coordinate 731,426 of NZ_JARKMT010000001.1, read as the reverse complement.
ACCGGATAGTCGATGTAGCCCTTGGCGTCGCCGCCAAAAAAGCTGTTGCCGTCGGCAACGTTGAGTGGCTTGCGACCGCGCAAGCGCGTGGGCAAGTCAGGGTTGGCAATAAACGGACGACCAAACGCGATGATGTCCGCACGGCCCTGCGCAATGGCCTGCTCGGCCGTTTCGCCGCTGTAGCCTCCGGCCAACATCAGAACGCCGTGAAACTGCGCGCGCAGTTGCTTGATGATCGCATCCCAGCGTGGATCGTTACTTTCATCAAGCACGGTGCCGACCATCATCGGTTCAACCAGGTGCAGGTAAGCCAGATTCCAGTGATTGAGCCGGGATGCAATGTAGCCAAAGGTTTGCTCCGGGGTGTCATCGCCCATTCCCATGAAACGCCCCATCGGTGTCAGGCGAACGGCAACCCGCTCGGCACCGATTTGTGCAGTCACGGCATCGACGACTTCAAGCAGCAAGCGTGCACGGTTTTCGATGCTTCCACCGTAGCGGTCACTGCGCTGATTGCTGGCACTGTTAATGAACTGGTCGAGCAGGTAGCCATTGCCCGCGTGAATTTCCACGCCATCCATACCGGCGAGCATCGCGTTACGGGCGGCGGCGCGGAAGTCGGCGATGATTGCTTCGATGCCTGGAATGTCCAGCGCTTGAGGGACAGGCACATCGCCCCAGACGCCCTCGCCCTGTTCGTTCAAGATGAACGTCTTGCCGGGCACCGGCTGTGCGGTCGGCGCCACCGGCAAGCCGCCGTTGGGCTGGAACACCGGGTGCGACACTCGGCCCACATGCCACAGTTGCAGGAAAATGCGCCCGCCTTCTGCGTGTACGGCCTCGCTGACAGCCTTCCAGCCTTCAATCTGCTCGTCGCTATGGATGCCAGGCGTCCAGGCGTAACCCTGGCCCTGCTGCGAAATCTGGGTCGCCTCGGTAATGATCAAGGCGGCACTGGCACGCTGACGGTAATACTCGACGTTCATTGATGTGGGGACGTTGCCCGGTTGGCCCGCCCGCGAGCGAGTCAGTGGTGCCATGGCGACGCGGTGCTTCAAGCTGAGTTGGCCGAGCTTGATCGGGCTGAACAAGTGCTGAGTCATGATGATTTTTCCTGTATGGGGAGGGAGTGAACAGACGCCTCAGGCGGCCTGGTTGCGTTCCAGTATCTGGATCATTATTTCGATGGGTTGGGCGCCGTTGATGACGTCATCGGCGATCTGCACAGTCGGCACCGAGCGCAGACCGGACGCCTTGGATCGGGCTTCGAGTGCCAAGACTTGCGCCGTGCCTTCATCGGCCTTGAGGAAATCGACAATGGCGCCTCGGTCCTGCCCGGTTTCGGCACAGATGTCAGCCAGTACCGTAAGGTCGCCGATGTCCCGCCCTGCGCCGAAATACGCCTTGAAAATGGCCCTGACCAGCGGGGACGCGTCCCTACCGGCCTGTTGCTCGCGCCATACCAAGCGATGCGCGGCGAGAGTGTTGGGCGTTTTTTCGACGCGTTCATAATCGAACTCAAGGCCGACAGCCTTTCCGGCGTGGGTGACCTGGGCGTCCAGCGCCTGGCTACGTGCCCAGCTGCCGAACTTGCCAGAGCGATAGGCTTTGCGATCCATGCCTTGAACAGGCATGTCCGGGTTCAACTGATAAGGCAGGAAACGGATGGAGTGGCTGGTTGAAAAGCCCGTGGCGGCCAGTGCGCGTTCGAGATTTTCCTCACCGATCCAGCACCATGGGCAGATGAAGTCGTAAGTCACCTGAATCGTGGATGAGTGCATGCTCATGAGGGGCTCCGTGGTTGAATGTTGCACCCCCCCAAGGTAGGTGTCCGGGCGCCGCCAGAGAATCCACCTGTTGCACAACGTTGTTTTTCGCCAAACGCAACGCTGAGCCGATCACGCCTGATGCTGACATTGCGCCCGTTGCGTCTGGCGCAATGTAGCGTTGCGCCTGGCTGGGGTACTCCGTCACAACCGTCCTCTCTAAGCTCAGTCGATGAAAACCGCCGTACACCAAGGGCACGTCGCGGATTGAAACCACTGTCGTTTATTCAGCTCGAGAGGTAAGGCGATGAAGCGCAAGACGATCATCGGGGCCGTTCTGGCAATCGCCGTTGCGGGGGCGGGATTTGCGTTGTGGATGATGTGGAGGCCGGAAATTGCCCCTGTCAGCCAAACCCTGAAGGCCGATCGCGAGACGCTCGACAGAGGCCGCCGAGTCGTCGAAGCGGGCGACTGTGCGGTCTGTCACACACGGCCTGGTGGCGCCTACATGGCTGGCGGTTTGCCGCTGGTCACGCCCTTCGGAACCCTCTTCACCACCAACATTACCCCGGACCCGCAATCCGGTATCGGCCAATGGTCACTGGACGCCTTCGAGCGGGCCATGCGCGAAGGCATCGCGCGTGACGGCCACTTTCTCTATCCGGCCTTCCCCTACGTGCACTACCGGAAAATGAGCGATGCCGATATCGCCGACGCCTACGCCTATCTGATGAGCGTGGACCCGATCAAATACACCGCACCGGACAATCACATGGTGTTCCCCATGAACTTCCGGCCGCTGGTGTCTTTCTGGAACTTGCTGTTCCTGCATGGCCAACCGCTGGTGCCGGTTCCCGACCGTTCGGAACAATGGAACCGCGGACGCTATCTGGTCGAGGGGCCGGGGCACTGTTCATCCTGCCATTCGCCCCTGAATCTGATTGGCGGGGAGAAAGGCAGCGAATTGTTCAACGGCGGTGTCGTCGACGGCTGGACAGCCCCGGCCTTGCGCGGCATGAGCGAGGCGCACCACCCCTGGAATGAAGCACAGCTGGTCGCCTATCTCACGGGGGAAGTCGCTGAAGGGCACGGCGCCGCAGCGGGTCCGATGTTGCCGGTCAGCCTGAGCATCGCCCGTTTGCCGGCGGAAGATGCCCATGCCATCGCGCAGTACATTCTTGATCTGAAGAAGACCTCGGCGGATGCCCCGTCAGCGCCCTGCACTTCTGCTGTCAAACCGAACGCCAAGGCGCTTGCGGGCGCAGCGTTGTTCGACGGCGCCTGCGCCGGTTGCCACGGCCGCGCCGCGCCGATGCGCGTCATCGAATCGCGGCCGGCACTGGCGACCACCTCGGCGGTGCTGGCTGATTCACCACGCAATTTGATTCAGACCATCCTGCAGGGCATCCCGATGTCCAGCGCCGCTTCCAGCCACTACATGCCTGCCTTCGCCCATAGCCTGGACGACAGCCATGTGGCTGCACTTGCCGAGTACTTGCGCAACGAAAGTTGTGCCAACCGCCCCTGGACGGATCTCGACAAGACCCTCAAAAGCATTCGGGCTCAGGAGCAGCAACCGTGATCACACTCGACATCAACGGCAAGACGCACCAACTGGATATCGCAGACGACATGCCCCTCCTCTATGCCTTGCGCAACCAGGTAGGGCTCAACGGTGCGAAATACGGCTGTGGCCTGGGTCAGTGCGGCGCCTGCACCGTGCTGGTCAACGACAAACCGGTGTTTTCCTGCCTGACGCCTTGCGGTGCGCTGGCGGGTAAATCGGTACGCACCGTCGAGAGCCTGGGCAGCATCGACCAGCCGGGGCCACTGCAGAAAGCCTTTATCAATGAACAAGCCGCTCAGTGTGGTTATTGCATCGCCGGAATGATCGTTCGGGCGCAGGCGCTATTGGAAAGCAACCCTCATCCAGACGATGACACGATCCGCCGCCACATGGCGCCCAACTTGTGCCGCTGCGGCACGCATGTGCGGATCTTCGCCGCGATCAAGGCGGTCGTCGCGCAGGGAGGCAAGGTATGAAACAGCGCGCAGACAACGTCAATCTGAGCCGCCGCGCTTTCGTGATAAACGGCACACTGGTGCTGGGCTTCGCGATACTTCCGGGCATTCCCCGCGCCTTCGCTGACACCGAAGTGGACACTTTGGGCACGGCAATCCTGGCGCCGGACCTGCCCGGCAGCCTGCGCGCCACGCCCTATCTGGACGCCTGGATCCGCATCGACGAAAAAAATGGCATCACCGTCTACACCGGCAAAGTGGAGCTGGGCACCGGTGTTAAAACGGCGCTCCTGCAGATCGCCGCCGAACGCCTGGAAGTGCCGCCGGCACTCATCCGTTTTCTCACGGCCGACACCGCGTTGACGCCCAACGAAGGCTACACCGCCGGCAGCCATACGATCGTCGACAGTGGCACTGCACTGTTCAACGCCGCGGCTCAGGTTCGGCAGTTGTTACTCGAATCCGCAGCACGGCAATGGCAGGTCAGCGTCGACAGCCTGACCACGCGGGATGCGGTGATCCACGGTGCGCAAGGTCGCAGCATGACTTACGCGCAGGCAGTGGCCGGGGTACAACTGCATCGTTTCGCTTCAGCCAGTTCCCCGCTCAAGCCCGCCGACCGCTTCACCCTCATCGGCCAGTCGTTGCCGCGCCTGGACATTCCAGCCAAGGTCAGCGGCGGCGCGGCCTATGTGCAGGACATGCGCCTGCCCGACATGTTGCACGCGCGGGTGATACGACCGCCCCGGCGCGGCAGTCAGTTGCTGGACATTGACGAAGCTGCCCTCACGAAGCTTCCCGGCGTGGTGAAACTGATCCGCAACGGCAGCTACCTCGCCGTGGTCGCCAGCGATGAGTGGCTGGCGATCAAAGCGATGCGCGAAGGCTATGCCGCCGCCCGCTGGACTGAAGGTAATCCCCTGCCCGACTCGGCGCACATTCATCAACTGCTCACACAATTGCCTGCCCGTCGCTACCCGGTGAGTGCCAAGGGCAGCCTCGCGCAACCGGGGCCGCACGCCTACAAAGCGCGGGTCACCAAGCAATACCTGATGCACGGTTCCATCGGGCCATCCTGCGCAGTGGCCTGGTTCAGGGACGGCACACTGACCGTGTGGACCCACTCTCAAGGTGTCTACCCGTTGCGTGCGGGTATCGCCGAAATGCTGGGACTGCCGGTGACACAAGTCCGCTGTATCCATGCCGAAGGTTCCGGTTGCTATGGCCACAATGGCGCCGATGACGCCGCCGCCGACGCGGCACTGATCGCCATGGCGCTGCCGGGCAAACCGATTCGGCTGCAATGGATGCGCGAGCAGGAAAACCTCTGGGAACCCTACAGCTCCGCCATGCTGGTCGAGGTGCAGGCGGAACTGGATGAGGGCAAGCAGCTGCGTGACTGGAAATACGAACTCTGGAGTACCCCGCACAACGAACGTATCGTCAATGCCGGGCGCCTGCTGCCGGCGTGGCTGTTGGCCAAGCCCTTCACGCCGGCACCTTCCGTGCCGATCGCCCAGCCCGAGGGGGACGGCGACCGTAATGCCGTTCCGTTGTATGAGATCCCCAACCTCAAGGTCGATCTGAACTTTGTGCTGAGCATGCCATTCAGGACCTCGGCCATGCGTTCGCTCGGTGCCCATATCAACGTGTTCGCGATCGAAAGCACTGTCGACGAACTGGCGGCGCGGGCCAGTGTGGACCCAGTGCAGTTTCGCCTGAACCACTTGAGCGATCCGCGCGCGCGGGCGGTGGTGGAGCGTGTGGCCGCTGAGTTCCGCTGGCCGCAAAAAGCCACGGGACCGGGCAGCGGCATCGGCTTCGCCTTTGCCCGTTACAAAAACATCATGGGCTATTGCGCGATCGCTGTGCAGTTGCACATACAGCGCCAGACCGGGCAGGTGACGATTGATCGCGTAGTCGCCGCCGTCGACGTGGGGCAAATTGTCAGCCCGGACGGACTGCTCAACCAGATCCAGGGCGGCATCGTGCAATCCGCCAGCTGGACGCTCTATGAACGAATCCTCTATGACGCCAGCGGCCTGCACAGCTTCGACTGGAGCGGCTACCCGATCATGCGCTTTCCGGATTTGCCGCAACAGGTCGAGGTGCACATGCTTGATCAGCCGGGGCAACCCTTTCTCGGGGCGGCGGAAATCGTCCAGGGTCCCATGGCCGCAGCACTGGGCAACGCCATCAGTGATGCAACCGGCAAACGCTTGCTGGACCTGCCACTGGCGCGGCGTGGCTGGCAGGATGCACTGGGATCATGACCGATGGGCCATCCGAATGGAAAACGGGCGGTGAAGGATCACTTGCACCGCCCGTCGACCACGAGACGATCAGCGCACGACCAGGCCTTCAGGCCCGAGCAACTCGCTGACGAAATCAATAAATGCATTAACGCGTTTGGAACCTCGGTGATTGGGAAGATACAGGGCGGAAATCGCTGAACTGACATCGTTCGGATTGATCACAAATGACTCGAACAACGACGTCAGATCACCACGACCGATATCGTCGTCGACCAGCCAGTCAGGTAACAGCGCCACTCCGCCGCCTGCCAGCGCCACCTCGCGCAACACCTCGGCATTGTTGCTTTTGAAGTGGCCGTCAATCAGTACCCGCGTCGCCTCACCGTCCTTCAAGAACGTCCAGACCTGTTGCTTTGGGCCATAACTGAAGCGCAGGCACTCGTGCTGCACGAGGTCCATGGGATGCTTCGGATAACCCCGCGTATTCAGATACTCCGCGCTGGCCACCACCCGGCGTCGAAAATGACCGACGGGACGACTGACAACACCGTCCATGGCGGCTGCCGATCCCAACCGGATCGCCAGATCGACGCGCTCCCCCAGCAATTCAACGATGTCATCAGAAAGCGTCATGTCCAGCACGAGTTGCGGGTAACGCTTCAACAGCGAAGCGATATGAGGCGCAATCAGACGGCGGCCCAGCGCGACGGGCACGGAAATACGCAGATGCCCTGCCGGCAGCTCCCCGCGATCAGTGACCGACGCATCCGCCTCGGCGACAGCGTTGAGCACCTCCCGCGCTTTCAAGTAGTAGGCGGCGCCGGCATCGGATAACGAGATTTGCCGCGTGGACCGATTCAGCAGGACCGCACCCAGTTCCGCCTCGAGTGCATCGATCATCCGCGTCACCGACGATGTCGCCAGCCCCAGTTGTCGAGCGGCAGACGAAAAGCCCTTTGAATCCACCGCCTGGACGAACATCTTCAATGCGAGCAACTTGTCCATGACACTCCCTGCTTCACCCGTGATTCATGTTGAACATTGCGCCCATGCACGCCCGACGAGATACCACGACCAGACGACCAAAGCGACCCGTGGCATTGCACTTCCCGGCGCGTGCCGAGCAAAATCGGGCGGATTAAATCAGTGCACCATGCGCTCTGCTCTTTCGATATGTGGTCAGTCCGGGCACAATGCGCATCCTTTTTTGGCTGGCCTTGCCGGAGGCCTCGAAATGATCAAAACGCCGTACTACCTCATCGACAAACAGAAACTGCTGACCAACATGCAGAAGATTGCGTACGTGCGCGAACAGTCCGGGGCCAAAGCCCTGCTCGCGCTCAAGTGCTTCGCAACCTGGTCGGTGTTCGACCTGATGCAGCAATACATGGACGGCACCACGTCGTCGTCGCTGTACGAGCTCAAGCTCGGCCGCCAGAAGTTTGAAGGCGAAGCCCATGCTTACAGCGTGGCATGGGCCGACGATGAGATCGAGGAGATGCTCGCCAACTGCGACAAGATCATCTTCAATTCCATCAGCCAGCTGCAACGCTTTGCCGAGCGCTCCGAAGGCAAAGTCCGCGGCCTGCGGGTCAACCCTCAAGTCAGCAGCTCCGATTATCTGCTGGCCGACCCGGCGCGTCCGTTCAGCCGTCTGGGCGAGTGGGACCCGCAGAAGATCGAAGGCGTCATCGACCAGATCTCCGGTTTCATGTTTCACAACAACTGCGAGAACGGCGACTTTGGCCTGTTCGACCAAATGCTCTGCACCATCGAAGAACGCTTCGGTGAGCTGCTGCACAAAGTCAGCTGGGTCAGCCTGGGCGGCGGCATTCACTTCACCGGTGAAGGCTATGCGCTGGACGCGTTCTGCGCACGTCTCAAGGCGTTCTCGCAAAAGTACGGCGTGCAGGTCTACCTGGAACCTGGCGAAGCGGCGATCACTAACAGTGCCTCGCTCGAAGTCACCGTGCTCGACACCCTCTACAACGGCAAGCACCTGGCGGTGGTGGACAGCTCCATTGAAGCCCACTTGCTCGACCTGTTGATCTATCGCCTCAACGCCAAGCTGGCACCGAGCGAGGGTGAACATACCTACATGGTGTGCGGCAAATCGTGCCTGGCCGGAGACATCTTCGGCGAGTACCAATTTGACCGTCCGCTGGCCATTGGCGATCGACTGTCATTTATTGATACCGCCGGCTACACGATGGTCAAAAAGAACTGGTTCAACGGCCTGAAAATGCCATCCATCGTTGTGAAACAACTCGATGGTACCGTCGAAGTGGTTCGCCAATTCGGTTACGAAGACTACCTGTCCAGCCTTTCTTGAAACGGACAGATAAAGGAGAGAAAAAGCAATTGAAAAAGAACGTTCTTATCATTGGTGCAGGAGGTGTCGCTAAGGTGGTGGCCCACAAGTGCGCGCAGCATAACGATGAACTCGGTCGTATCGCTATCGCGTCGCGCAACATCTCCAAATGCCAGGCCATCATCGACAGCGTCAAGGCCAAGGGTAGCCTCAAACAACCCGCCGACATCAAAGCTTTCTCGCTCAATGCCCTGGATGTCGAGGCGACCAAAGCGCTGATCCGCGAAACCGGATCCCAGATCGTCATCAACGTCGGCTCCGCGTTCCTCAACATGTCGGTGCTGCGTGCCTGCATCGATACCGGCGTCGCTTATCTCGACACTGCCATTCATGAAGAGCCGGGCAAAATCTGCGAAACCCCGCCTTGGTATGGCAACTATGAGTGGAACCACCTCGCAGAGTGCCAAGAGAAGAACATCACCGCCATTCTCGGTGTGGGCTTTGACCCGGGTGTGGTCAATGCCTATGCAGCACTGGCGCAACAACAGTATTTCGACCGCATTGATTCGATCGACATTCTCGACGTCAATGCCGGTTCCCATGGCAAATATTTCGCCACCAATTTCGATCCGGAAATCAATTTCCGTGAATTCACCGGGCAGGTGTGGAGCTGGCAGAACAGCCAGTGGACCAACAACACCATGTTCGAAGTCAAACGTACCGACGACCTGCCGGTCGTAGGGTCGCAGAACCTGTACCTGACCGGTCACGACGAAGTGCACTCGCTGTCGAAGAATCTGAACGTGCCCAACGTGCGTTTCTGGATGAGCTTCGGCGAGCACTACATCAACGTGTTCACGGTTCTCAAGAACCTCGGCCTGCTGTCCGAACAACCGGTCAAGACCGCCGAAGGCCTGGAAGTCGTGCCGCTGAAAGTGGTCAAGGCCGTGCTGCCTGACCCGAGTTCGCTGGCGCCCGGCTACACCGGCAAGACCTGCATCGGTGATCTGGTCAAAGGCACCAAGGATGGTCAGTCGCGCGAAGTGTTCATCTACAACGTGGCCGACCACGAGGAAGCCTTTGCCGAAACCGACAGCCAGGGCATTTCCTACACCGCTGGCGTACCGCCGGTTGCCGCCGCCCTGCTGGTCGCTCGCGGCGAGTGGGATGTGCAGCGCATGGTCAACGTCGAAGAACTGCCGGCTGAGCCGTTCCTCAACGCGCTGGATGTCATGGGCCTGCCGACCCGCATCAAGGATGAGCACGGAGATCGTCCCTGGAATGGCGTAGCCTGAGGCTCGCAACGTCCAGCGACGCTTTAAGGTCCGCTACAAAAAACGCCGCTCATTGAGCGGCGTTTTTGCAGGCACTGAAAAATCAGGACACGGCCTCTGAACATTGCCGCACGGGGCTCTTGCGCCTGACCTCTTGTTGCCAGGTGAACAGTGCCTGCACATCAGCGACGGCCTCCAGCACTCGCTGTGCCCAGTGCTCATCCTCCGGGTGCACGACAACCACGCGAAAACCGTGAGCATGGCCTTCCGTGCGCACGCCCTCGGAGTCATCGACGTGCAAGTCGATATCGAAGGCCGGGGGGAATTTCGACGGGCCGTTTGACAGCCCCTTGGTCGTCAACGCCTGGTTATGCAGCACACTGTTGACGACCCCGTCGACGCGGATGCCATACAGCAACAGCCAACGCCTGATATAGGCCGGTGTCCGCCCGGACGACGTGTAGACCCAGATACTGCAGCCCTGGCGGCGCAACTCGCGGGTCAATGAGCGCGTGCCGGTTCGCAGCGGTTCGCCCAGCCAACGGTGCACACAGGCCGGCAACCAGCTGTGCTCGACTGCGCAGTGATGGAGCTGGCAGGCCAGCGTGTCGTCGATATCGAACGAAACCCGGATGCGCGGGCGGCTGAACAGGTGCATCGGCATCGCGCCGGCGATGGCCTGCCAGACCCGGCTGGCGGAAGCCCGGTACCTGGCGGAGAGTGGCTGACCGTTCATCACTGCCCACCCTGAAAGACGGGCAAGGCCTTGTTCTTGAGTAGAAAGTTCATCGACTCAGGCGCCTGACCTTCGAGGAAGGCTGCATACTTTTTCTTGATTTTCGGCAATTCATACAACGCCTTGATCCCATGCTTGGCGGAGTTACGGATGACCGAGGACGGATTGAAGTAACCCTCGGCGTTTTCCAGCGTCAGCACGAACGGGGGTAACCCCGCCCGCATGAGCAAATAGCTGACGATGAGCGAACCACTGCGGTTATTGCCCTCGATAAACAACTGCGGCTTGCTGAGGATGCGCACATAGACACCGGCCGCACGCTTCCAGACGGATTCACTGCGATAGGCGCAGTACCAATTGAACAAGTCCTTGATGCCGCCCTCAACGTTGTTGAAGAAGTGCGCTTCGGTAGCCGCCAGATGTTGGGCGTACTCCAGTCGGCGTACCGGGTCCCGGCCACAAAGGACGGTGGCATTGATCTCCAGCATCAGGTTCAGTTGCTGAAGGTCGAACAGGTCGACACCGCGAGCCACATAGTCGTCAATCAGCGCATAGCCTTCAAGCACATTGTGTAGCACTTCGTCGGTGAAGGGATCGCGCGGCTCGGTAAAGTGCCTGCTGAGCTCGGCAAAACGGCCCTGCACCTCTCGCAGTACCCGTTCAATCGCTGGCAAATCAAGACGAGGCGTTGCAGACATTGGCAATCCTGAGAAACGCTGAACAAAAAGGTCAAACGACCGAACCACCGCGCGGACACTCTGCCCGCCGGCGTATGCGGTCTGTGCAGGGAGATCGTTGGTCTAGCTGAACTTGCCGCTGATGTAGTCCTCGGTCATTTTCTCCCGCGGGCTATCGAAAATTTGCGTGGTCGGGCCCATCTCGACCAGATAGCCGGTGCGCGTCCCCTGGGAAATATCCACCGAGAAAAAGGCCGTGGTGTCGGCGACGCGGATGGCCTGCTGCATGTTGTGGGTCACCAGGGCGATGGTGTAGTCCTTCTTCAACTCGATCATCAATTCCTCGACCCGTCGGGTCGCGATCGGGTCAAGCGCCGAGCACGGTTCGTCGAGCAACAACACTTCCGGTTCGGTGGCGATGGCGCGGGCGATGCACAGCCGTTGCTGCTGGCCGCCGGACAGCGACAGGCCGCTGACCTTGAGCTTGTCCTTGACCTCATCCCACAGCGCGGCGCCCTGCAAGGCGTGTTTCACGCGGTCGCCCAGATCGCCCTTGTAGCGATTGAGGCGCAGGCCGAATGCAACGTTGTCGAAAATGCTCATCGAGAACGGGTTCGGCTGTTGAAACACCATGCCGATATAACGACGCACGACCACCGGATCGACGCCCTTTCCATAAACGTCTTGCCCGAGGAAATGCACGTGCCCTTCAAAGCGAAAACCTTTGACCAGATCGTTCATCCGATTGAGGCTGCGCAGCACGGTGCTTTTGCCGCAACCCGACGGTCCGATGAAACCGGTGATCTTGTTTTTTTCGATCGGGACATGGCTGTCACGCACGGCCAGGAAGTTACCGTAGAAAATCTTGTCCAGCTTGCAGTCCATGACCACTGGCGCCTGAGTGACAAACGGAGCCGCGATTTGCAGATTTGATGCGTTCAAGATTCAGATGCTCCGTTCTCAGTACTTGGGCTTGCCGAAAATACGGCTGACAATATTGACGACCAGTACGATCATCACCAGCACCAGCGAGGCCGCCCATGCCAGTTCGAGCTGGTTGTCGAAGGGCATGCCGGAGAAGTTGTAAATCAGCACGGCGAGCGAGGCCGTCGGATTCATGACCGCCAGGTTGCCGTCGTGGTAGATCCAGTAGTTGCTGAACAGCGCCGTGAACAACAAGGGCGCGGTTTCGCCCGCCGCGCGGGCCACGGCCAGCATGACCCCGGTGAGGATCGCCGGCATGCCGGTGGGCAAGACGATTTTCCAGATGACCTGCGAGCGGGTGCAGCCCATGCCGTAGGCGGCATCCTTCATGATTTTCGGCACCATGCGCATTGACTCTTCAGCCGTCAGCACGACGATGGGCAACATCAGTACCGCCAGTGCTACGCCCCCGGCAGGTGCCGAGTAGGTGCCGGTGGTCATCACGACCAGCGCGTAGGCGAACACCCCGGCCAGAATGGAGGGTAGCCCCGTGAGCATCTTGGCGGCAAAGCGTGCGGCGTTTGCCAGCTTGCTGTCAGGGCCCAGTTCAGCCAGAAAGATGGCCGCCATGATACCGACCGGCACCGCGATCGCCGCGGCGATACCGACCATAAGGAACGTGCCCGCCATCGCGTTGCCGAAGCCACCACCGGTTTCGAAACCGGTTGGCGGCAACTCGGTGAACACTTCCAGGTTCAGGCGTGCGCCTCCACGTGTGATCAGCATGTAGAGCACGGAAATCAACGGCACGCTGGCTAACAGAGCGCCAGCCCAGACCAGTGTGGTCAACACCAGGCTGCGCAGCGCGCGACCTTCGAACTTGCGCTGCAGGCTTGGAAATGCAGCGGCTGAGGGCGTGATGTCCGTCATTATTTAGTACCCCGTTGGGCATAGACCATGATCATGGAACCGATGATGTTCACCAGCAGCGTGATAAACATCAGGACCAGAGCGGCGTACATCAATACTTCGATCTCGTTCGGCCCTGCCTCGGGGAAGTTCAATGCCAGCAAGGCGGCCAGGGTATTGGCCGGGGCAAAGAGCGAAAGCGAGATGTTGTTCGCGTTGCCCACCAGCATGGCCAGCGCCATAGTTTCACCGAGCGCGCGGCCCAGCCCCAACACCAGGGAACCGAAGATACCGGTGGCGGCCGAGGGCACCATGACCTTGAGAATCGCTTCCCAGTGGGTGGTTCCCATGCCATAGGCGGCCTGCTTGGTTTTCATCGGGACCCCGGTGAGGGCGTCCTGCGAGACGGCAGCAATGGTCGGCAGAATCATGATCGCCAGCACCAGCGCCGCCGGCAGCAGCCCGGGCCCGCTCAACGATGTGCCAAAAAAGGGTATCCAGCTGAGTTCGCTGTTCAGCGACTCCGCCAGCGGCCGAATCGCCGGAATCACCACGTAGATCCCCCACAGGCCATACACCACACTCGGGATAGCAGCGAGTAATTCAACGATGGTGCGAAACACCGCGGCGAGTTGCGCGGGAAGGAAATCCTGGGTCAGAAAAATCGCCATGCTGACGCCGAAAAAACCGGCGATCAGCAGCGCGATGAAAGCACTGTAGAGCGTGCCCCAAATCGCCGGCAGAATGCCGTACTTGCCTTGATTGACATCCCAGACGGACCCCAACAACACATCCAGACCGTGCTTCTCCATGCCGGGAATGGCCTTGCGCCCTACTTCAAAGATAAGCGCGAAGACCAACGCCAGAATCAGCACCACGCCTATTTGCGCAAGCGCACGGAAGATGCGGTCGACCAGAAAGTCCTTGGCGGACGGCGGTTGGCACGCGGAAGCCGGATTGACCGGTACGACAAAAGGTGGGTTCATTGGCTGATTCCGCAATGGGGGAAAACTCTCCCGGCCAGGCGCAAAGCCCACGCCGAGAGAGACCTCACGAGCGCTTACTGGATGTTGGCAGACGCTTTACGAACCTGATCGACGACCGATTGCGGCAAAGGGATATAACCCATCGAGTCGGCGATCTTCTGCCCTTCGGTCAAGCTGTACTCGACCATCTCGCGCATGGCTTTGGCCTTGGCCGGATTGCCGTTGTCCTTGCGGAAGATCATCCAGGTGTAGGACGTGATCGGGTAGGATTTGGCGCCGTCAGGATCAGGCAGCCAGGCCACCAGGCTTTCGGGCATTTTCACCGCAGCCAGTGCCTCGGCACCGCTTTCCGCGTTCGGTACGACGTACTGACCGGCCTTGTTCTGCAACTGCGCAAAATCAACCTTGGCGAGTTTGGCGAAGCCGTATTCGATGTAACCAATGGCCCCCGGGGTCTGGCGCACGGTCGCGGTCACACCGTCATTCTTCGGCGATTTGATGAATTTGTCGCTGGCCGGCCAGTTGACCGTGTTGCCCTCACCCAGCGCCTGCTTGAACTCGGGATTGATCGCCGCCAAGTGTTTGGTGAACACCGCAGTCGTACCGCTGGAGTCAGCGCGCACCACAACCGTGATCGGCGTATCGGCCAGTTTCAGGCCCGGGTTCGCTGCGGCGATCTGCGGATCGTTCCAGCGCGTGATCTTGCCCAAAAAGATATTGGAGTAGACGTCACGTGGCAGTTTCAGACCCTTGGGATTGCCCGGCAGGTTATACGCCAGCACGATTTCACCCGCGGTCATCGGCAGCAACTGCACGCCTTCGGCCACCTTGGCAATGTCTTCATCTTTCATAGCCGAGTCGCTGGCGGCGAAATCAACGGTCTTGTTCAAGAAGTCCTGTACGCCGGCGCCACTGCCCTTGGATTGGTAATCCACAGTGACACCTTCGGACTTCTTGCTGAAATCCTTGAACCAGGTGAGGTAGATCGGAGCCGGAAAACTGGCTCCGGAGCCTGTCAGACGGACGTTTTCCGCCGCGAAGGACATCGAGGTAGCCAACAGAGATGCAGTCACAACGAACGCAGCAGACTTGATCAAACGTTTCATCAAGGAAACTCCTTATAGGGGCCCCTTAACACTGCAGCAATTTCGTTAAGTTTTTATGAATGTTGGATGGCAGGATCTCGAGTGGGGCTTTGCTCGCAGCGCTGGTCTGCTGGCGGACAGTGGGCGTTTACCGAGGCTCGATCTCGATAACCTCAATGCTTGAAGCCGACACACCATTGCATCGGCCAGCAGAACGCTGGGTGCCCCGCCGCTACGGGTCAAAAGCTTTAATTCACATCATAAAAAACAGATAACTCATTGATATAAAAGGGATTGAACAACACTTAAAGTGATTTCTGAAGTATCACCCCGTGGGTATGGGACCCAGCGCACGGCGAGGTCCGGCAAACCCTGTTCCCACCCCAACTTCCGGCGAAATGAACAGGCTGTTTATCGGTGGGCACGCTTGAGGGTTTCGCTGGGAAGTTCGTTGAACAGAGCGCGATAGCTGCTGGAAAAGCGCCCCAAATGCCAGAACGACCACTGCATCGCCACTTCGGCCACCGTGGTTTCCGTTGGCCGGCGCTTGAGCAGTTCGCGGCGCGCACTGTTGAGCCGGCGCAGGCGCAGCCAATGGCTCGGCGTCATCCCGGTGTAAGCCTTGAATGCTTGCTGCAACTGGCGCAGTGAAACGCCCGCAACGTTTGCCAGTTCCAGTAGATTCACCGTCTCTTCCGGTGAATCGGCGGCCCAGTCGCCAACGCGTTTCATGATGGTTCGCTCTTCGGTACGCCGCTGCAATCCTCCGCGATCCAGGCACACCTGAGCGTTGTCGAGAATAAACAGGCAATCCTCGAGCAACTGCTGCGTCAGCGACTCTTTGCTAGGCAAATCAATAATTTGTGTCAATTTCGTGAGAATCGAGCTTAACCAGCGACTGAACAAAGCGTTCTGCCCGCAGTTGAGCGGCGCCATGAACAAACCTTCGAGTTTCGTCACGTCCAGGCCGTGCTGGCGGACGAATTCCGGGCCGAACACCACCGCGATTTCCTGGTAGTTCTCCGGGGTGATCCAGATGTTGCGGCTCTCTTCATTGAGCAGATACAGCGCGTTGTCGCTGCGATCGAAACAGAACGCCAGGGCCCCCGACGGCGCACTGAAGTTCTGCTCGACGCGGGTGTTCATCTGTTCTTCGTAGACCTCCACCCCTTGCAGATCCAGGTAGCGGATCTGCCCGGCGAAATGGCCTGGCGACATCTGTTGATAATGCTGAACCCAGCCCGGTGTGGCACGGATTTGTTCGGCTACATCGGCGGTGTTGAACGCTTGAACCTGGAGCGGATTGCACGTTGTCATGAGGTGACCTTGCGCACTCTTTTGGTGCGCTTTGGTGCTGCTTAAAGTGGATAGATGGAACTGCAAGGCTCGCCCAAGATAGTCGTCAACGCGCCACAGGGGAAGGGGCGGAAGATGAAACCCGCCCTCCCCGGCGTCTATAAAACCAATAACGAGGTCTTTATGAATGCCCCTTTCGATCAGCTGTTCACGTGGCTGAAAGATCACAAGATTACCGAAGTCGAATGTGTGGTCAGCGACCTGACCGGCATTGCCCGCGGCAAGATCGCACCGACCAACAAGTTTCTGCATGAGCGAGGCATGCGCCTGCCGGAAAGTGTGCTGCTGCAAACGGTAACCGGGGATTTTGTCGACGACGACATCTACTACGACCTGCTCGACCCGGCCGATATCGACATGGTCTGCAAGCCCGTCGCCGACGCGGTCTACGTGATTCCATGGGCGATCGAGCCGACCGCAATCGTCATCCATGACACCTTCGACAAGTTCGGCAACCCGATCGAACTGTCGCCGCGCAACGTCTTGAAGAAAGTTCTGCAGCTCTACACCGACAAAGGCTGGAAGCCGATTGTTGCCCCGGAAATGGAGTTCTACCTGACCCAGCGTTGCGAAGACCCGGACTTGCCACTCAAGGCGCCGCTGGGGCGCTCGGGCCGTGCGGAAAGTGGCCGGCAGTCGTTCTCGATCGACGCCGCCAACGAATTCGACCCGTTGTTCGAAGACGTCTACGACTGGTGCGAACTGCAAGGCCTGGACCTCGACACGCTGATCCACGAAGACGGCCCGGCGCAGATGGAAATCAACTTCCGTCATGGCGACGCCCTCGACCTGGCCGACCAGATCACCGTGTTCAAACGCACCATGCGTGAGGCCGCGCTCAAGCACAACGTCGCCGCCACATTCATGGCCAAACCGATCGGCGACGAGCCGGGCAGCGCCATGCACATTCACCAGAGCGTGGTGGACATCGCCACCGGCAAACCGGTGTTCGCCAACGCCGACGGGCAGATGAGCGAGCTGTTCCTGCACTACATCGGTGGTCTGCAGAAGTACATCCCGAAAGTGCTGCCGATGTTCGCGCCAAACGTCAATTCGTTCCGGCGCTTCCTGCCGGACACCTCGGCGCCGGTCAACGTTGAATGGGGTGAAGAAAACCGTACCGTCGGCCTGCGTGTGCCGACCTCCAGCCCTGAAGCGATGCGCGTGGAAAACCGCTTGCCGGGCGCTGATGCCAACCCGTATCTGGCGATTGCCGCGAGCCTGCTCTGCGGTTACATCGGCATGGTCGAAGGCATCGAGCCGAGCGCTGCGGTACAAGGGCGCGCTTACGAACGCCGCAACCTGCGCCTGCCAATCACCATCGAAGACGCGCTGACGCAAATGGAAGAGTGCGAAACCGTTGCGCAATACCTGGGCGACAAATTCGTGCGCGGCTACGTCGCGGTGAAGCGTGCCGAACATGAAAACTTCAAGCGCGTGATCAGCTCGTGGGAGCGTGAGTTCCTGATGCTGAGCGTTTAAACCAGATCCGCACAAATCCTTGTGGGAGCTGGCTGCCCGCGATGGCGGCGGCACATTCAAAAATGAGGTCGAGGCTGCCGTTCTCATCGCGGACACACCTGCTCCCACAGGAAGAGTGAAACGCCTGAAAAACCCAATAATTCAAAGAGGTGTCGATATGCGTCTGTTGAAATCCATGGTCCCCGCTGCACTGGCGCTTTTGTGCAGTGCCGCCGCACTGGCCCAGCCCCAGGTCAGCGTCTACAACTGGACCGATTACATCGGTGAAACCACCCTCGCCGACTTCCAGGCCAAGACCGGCATCAAGGTGATCTACGACGTTTTCGACTCCAACGAAACCCTGGAAGGCAAGCTCCTCGCCGGCCGTACCGGCTACGACGTGGTGGTGCCGTCCAATCACTTCCTCGCGCGTCAGGTGAAGGCCGGCGCCTTCCTCAAACTGGATCGCTCGCAGTTGCCGAACTGGAAGAACCTCGACCCGAAACTGCTGGCACTGCTGGAAAAAAACGATCCGGGTAACGCGCACTCGGTGCCGTACCTGTGGGGCACCAACGGCATCGGCTACAACGTCGACAAGGTCAAGGAGGTGCTGGGCATCGACCACATTGATTCCTGGGCCGTGCTGTTCGAGCCGGAAAACCTGAAGAAACTGACCCAGTGTGGCGTGTCGATGATGGATTCCGCCGATGAAGTGTTCCCGGCGATCCTTAACTACATGGGCCTGGACCCGCGCAGCGAAAACCCGGAAGACTATAAAAAGGCCGAAGCCAAACTGCTGAGCATTCGCCCGTACATCACCTATTTCCACTCCTCCAAATACGTGTCCGACCTGGCCAACGGCGATATCTGTGTGGCGTTCGGTTATTCCGGCGACGTGTTCCAGGCCGCCAACCGCGCCAAGGAAGCCAGGAACGGCGTGAATATCGCCTACGCGATCCCGAAAGAAGGTGCCAACCTCTGGTTCGACTTGCTGGCCATTCCCTCCGACGCGAGCAATGCCAAAGAGGCCCACGCCTTCATTAATTACCTGCTCGATCCACAAGTGATCGCCAAGGTCAGCGCCTCGGTCGGTTACGCCAACCCGAACCCGGCCGCCAAGCAGTACATGGATCAGGAGCTGGTCAATAACCCTGAGGTTTATCCGTCTCAAGCGGTGCTCGACAAGCTCTACATCTCCTCTACCCCGCCCCAGGCCATCATGCGTTTGATGACTCGCTCCTGGAGCAAAGTGAAGTCGAACAAATGAATCAGTACACCGAAGAACACGCGCGCTCCTATTACGCTGCATCGGCTCGGGCGAGCACGCCTTATCTCAGGCTGGACGGCGATGTGAGTGCCGATGTCTGCGTGATCGGCGGCGGCTTCACCGGGGTCAACACCGCCATTGAACTGGCTCAGCGCGGGCTGTCGGTGGTGTTGATCGAAGCCCGGCGGATCGGTTGGGGGGCCAGCGGGCGCAATGGCGGCCAGTTGATCCGCGGCATCGGCCATGCAGTGGACGGCTTCGCAAAATATGTCGGTCAGGAGGGCGTGCGCTATTTGCACCGTGCCGGGATCGACTCGGTGGAGCTGGTGCGCCAGCGCATCGCCGATAACGTTATCGAATGCGACCTGCGTTGGGGCTTCTGCGAGCTGGCCAACACGCCCGCGCAGTTCGCAGCCTTCCAGCAAGAGCAAGTCGATCTGGCCGAACTTGGCTATGCCCACGAAACCCGCCTGGTTGGCCCCGAGCAGATCCGTCAGCAGGTGGTCAATGCCGATGGGTATGCCGGTGGTCTGGTCGACATGGGCTCGGGTCACTTGCATCCGCTGGATCTGGTCCAGGGCGAGGCCCGCCTGGCGGCTTCACTCGGCGTGCGCATCTTCGAGCAGAGCCCGGTGCTGGAAATCATCCACGGCGAAACCGTGCAAGTGCGCTGCGCGGGCGGCAGCGTGCGCGCCGGCAGTCTGGTGCTCGGTTGCAATGCGCACCTGGACGACCTCGAACAGCAACTCAGCGGTAAAGTGCTGCCCGCCGGCAGCTACATCATCGCCACTGAACCGCTGTCCGAAGCACGTGCGCGGCAACTGATTCCGCATAACCTCGCGCTGTGCGACCAGAAAGTCGGCCTCGATTACTATCGGCTCTCGGCTGATCGACGCTTGCTGTTCGGCGGCGCCTGTCATTATTCCGGACGCGATCCGGCGGACATCGCCGCGTATATGCGACCGAAAATGCTCAAGGTCTTCCCGCAACTGGCGGACGTGCGCATCGACTACCAGTGGGGCGGCAAGATCGGCATCACCGCCAACCGCTTCCCGCAGGTCGGCCGGCTCAAACAGCATCCGAACGTGTTCTATGCCCAAGGTTATTCCGGGCATGGCCTGAACGTGACGCACTGGTGCGCGAAGCTGCTCGGCGAAGCCATTCATGCCGGGCACAGCCAGGGCATGGATGTGTTCAGCGGCGTGCCACATATGACGTTCCCCGGCGGCCCGGCCCTGCGTTCGCCGCTGCTGGCACTGGGTATGTTCTGGTATCGCCTGCGGGAAATCCTCGGCTGACGCAATATCGTCCTGGTGGCGAGGGTGCTTGCTCCCTCGCCACAAATCACGGCCCCCTCACGCTGTTCCTTAGCTCGCGAGCTATACACATTTGCTCTATCGCCAAGCACTTCTATATTGATGAAGTGCTTTTGCGTTCCTGACGCTCAGTGTGCCCAATAAACCAAGGAGGACCTGGATGAAGTCGTCAGCCGTCGATGAGCCGCGAGCACCGGGCCAGGCCCCGATCAAAACCCGACGCTTCAGCATCTCGCTGGTGTGGATCGTCCCGATCGTAGCAGTGTTGGTGGGCATTTCGTTGGTGGTGCACAACCTGATGCAGGAAGGCCCGACGATCATCGTCAACTTCAAGACCGGCAGCGGCCTGACGGCCAACAAGACCGAGGTCAAATACCGCAACGTGGTCATCGGTCAGGTGACGGGCGTCGAGTTGAGTGGCGACCAGAAAAGCGTCGACGCCACCATCAAACTGGCCAAACAGGCGCAAACTTTCACTCGCGAAGATTCACAGTTCTGGGTGGTGCGCCCACGCATTGGCGCCGGCGGTGTTTCAGGCATCGACACCCTGCTTTCCGGTGACTACATCGGTGCCGACATCGGCCAGTCCAATAGCCATTCAAAGCACTTCAAAGGTCTGGAGAATCCGCCGCCGATCACCTATGGCGAACCTGGCAAGCGCTTCATGCTGCATGCACCGGACCTCGGTTCGCTGGACATCGGCTCTCCCGTTTACTACCGCAAGATTCCGGTCGGCCAAGTGGTCACCTACGCCCTCAACCCCGAAGGCAAAGGGGTCGATATCGAGGTGTTCATTCACTCGCCGAACGACGCGTTCGTCACCGAAAACACCCGTTTCTGGAATGCCAGTGGCATCGACATCAATGTCGGTGCCAACGGCTTCGCCGTGAAGACCGAATCGCTGTCGACCCTGCTGGTGGGCGGTATTGCCTTCCGTGCCCCGGATTACAGCCCCAACGATGTGGCCGCCACCGACCACAGGGATTACGAACTGTTCGCCGACCAGCAGACCGCCCTCGCCCCGCCGAACGGCAAGGCGCAATACATGGTGTTGCGTTTCGACCAGTCGTTGCGCGGACTCAGGGTCGATGCGCCGGTTGAGTTCCTCGGTATGGAAATCGGCCGGGTCGTGGGCATCAACCTGGAC
Source organism: Pseudomonas sp. LF-5 (assembly GCF_037626295.1). NCBI lineage: Bacteria > Pseudomonadati > Pseudomonadota > Gammaproteobacteria > Pseudomonadales > Pseudomonadaceae > Pseudomonas > Pseudomonas sp. LF-5. The sequence continues at coordinate 709,934 of NZ_JARKMT010000001.1, read as the reverse complement.
TTCGATGCGAAAAAACGCACGTTCCCCCTCAACGTCGGCATCGTCATTTATCCGCAGCGTCTCGGTCAGGCCTATAAAAAGATGCTCAGCGAATTCAAGCATGACCCCAACGACGAAGCCGCCGGCATCCGTCTGCTGGGCACCTTCGTCGATAATGGCCTGCGCGCCCAGGCCCGCAGTGGCAACCTGCTGACCGGCCAGTTGTACATCGCGCTGGACTTCTTCCCGAAAGCGGAGAAAGTCGCGTTCGATCCGAGCGCTCGCCCGGTCGTTTTGCCGACCGTTCCCGGCAGTCTCGAACAACTGCAGGAAAAGCTCGAAGCGATGGTCGACAAGCTCAACAAACTGCCGGTTGAACGCATTGCCGGTAACCTCGACAGCAATCTGGTCGAGCTGCGCAAAAGCCTGACGCAGTTCAACGCGAAAACCCTGCCGGGCGTGCAGAACACCCTGGCCGAAGTGAGCAAAACCTTGCAGTCCGCCAGTTCGACCTTGGCCGAAGATTCGCCACAGCGTGAAAAACTCACCGAAACCCTCGATGAACTCGGGCGCATGTCGCGCTCGCTGCGGGAGCTGTCGGACTATCTCGGCCGGCATCCGGAATCGTTGATCCGTGGCCGTCCCGACAACGCCGCGCCGCTGGATCTGAAAGGGCCACCGCGCAATTGAGCACAGGAGTCAGACCATGGCTGCACCGTTGAAGATCACCGTGCTCGCCGCGTGCCTGTTACTCGGCGCGTGTCGCAGCGACCCCATCAGTTTTCACACTCTGACCCCGGTGCAATTGCCCAACACCCGGGCCGGCGCGCAGATCCCCATCGAGGGCATCACGGTGCCGCCGCAGGTCGACCGGCCGCAAATCGTCATCCGCCAGGGCAACAGCGGCCTGGCGATTCTGGAAACCCAATGGTGGGGCGCGAGTCTGGCGGATGAGTTGCGCAGCGCGCTCAGCGATCAACTGAGCAATACCGGCAGTCACGGCAATGTCTCGGTGCGCATCGACGTGCAGCGGTTCGATTCAATCCCTGGCCAGTACGGGCTGATCGACGTCAAATGGCGCCTGCGCCCCAGCGGTGCGGCGGACAACAGCCTGCTGACGTGTCGCTCCACGTTGCAAACGCCGTCAGGTCCGGGGATTGACGATCTGGTGGTCGCGCAGCAGAACAATGTCAGACGCCTGGCGGCCTTGATCAGTCAGGCGGCGGGCAACTCCCGCGCCTGCCCGCCAGTCTCGTGAATCGCCGGCGATAGCGTGACCGTGAAGCGGTAGCCATTAGGCTCGCAGGCGCTGGCCAGCACCATCAACGGCGCGCTCAATTCATGGCTTACGTCACCGGTGAAGAGCTTTTCCCGATTGGGGGTGGCTCTCAACCGGCCCACCGGCAACCAGAGCGCTCATCAAGGCGAACACGATCACAATCCGGATGGCGTGGCTTTGCTTGAGGTCCATCCGCTTCAATGACTCCAGTACCGATATCAGATCACCCCGCAAGCTTGCGCACGATGCCGTTGCTCAAAGGGCGCAGCTTCGCCTCCACTGTCGCTGTTGTTAAGTAGCGCCGATAAACAAAATGAGTATTTGAGTTTATTTATCAAATAGCCGTTTTAGTTAAAACACCGTGCGCCTCGCAAATTTTTCACATGTTCTTCACTGCTCCGCCACGACTGTGGACGTAGTGTTCAGCAGCCATTCAAGTAAATCGCCGTAGAGTAACTTCCTCTTGGGGCTTACGTTGCACTTTACGTGTGAACTGAATGGGACTCGGGAATGACAAGAGGCAACGTCGTGGTTGAATTAGTACAAATACAATCGGCATCCAAACGATGGGATCTGACTCGCCCGCGCACCTGGGCGGTGATCGCTGTCGGCTTGCTGCTGAGTGCACTGATTTGCGGCTTCGCCTGGATGCAACGCTCGCCCGCCAACCTGCGTTATGCCAGCGCCTCGGCCACTCAGGAATGGGTGAAAACCTGGCAGGCCGGCGAGGTGGTCGCGCTGGTGCGCCATACCGAACGTTGCGACCGCTCGACCAATACGTGCCAAGGGCCAGCAGACGGTATCACCCAGGTCGGCAGCACTGCTGCAACCGGCATCGGCCGTGCCTTCACGCAACTGGGGCTGCAGAACACCCAGGTCTTCAGCAGCCCGCTGACGCGCACCCTGCAGACCGCCCACTACATGTTCGACCACGACGCCGTGGCCCAGGAATGGCTGGAAGTGTGCGGTCCGACCTTGCGCAATGACGTCGTGGCGCACAAGACGCCCGGGCAGAACATGATCCTGGTGACCCACAGCGGTTGCATCAGCGACTTTGAGAAACAGACCGGCTATCCCCGTGCCGTCGCTGCGGAATATGGCAGCGCAGTGCTGGTGCGAATTGATCCCAAGGGTCAACTCAACGTCATTGGCATCATGAACCCGGACGGCTGGCCACAATTGAACAAATAATAAGCGGACATTTTTTGTGTAACTTTCCGGTATTTCGCAAGCAAGGCTCTATTTGGAGCTTTGGCACTTACTCATTTGTAATAAGAAATTTTTGTTAGTTTCAAAAACTCGAAATATTTCATTTTCGAGCTTGTCTTCGCGAGGAGAACTTAAAGCTGGAAGCAAACCCGTTCTCTGAATACAGGACACGCCCATCGGACGTGCTCGCCTCTGCATTCGTTCAACCCAGTGCCGCACCTGCAACGGACATCGCCAGGCCTTCACTGAAACGCACACTTTGTACTGCACCAAGGTCCAGTCATGACGTCTATTAACAAGCCGCTGCACCATGCAGCGTTGAATTTGCCGCGCCTCCACCAGAGCACCCTGATCGAGCGTTTTGCGATCCCCGGGCTGGTGCTGGCCTTCGTGGTGTTTTATCTGCTGCCATTGATGACCCACGGCTTGTGGACTCCCGATGAAACCCGTTATGGCCAGATCAGCCAGGAAATGCTGCAGAGCGGCAACTGGGTGGCGCCACACTTCATGGGCATTCGCTACTTTGAAAAACCGATTGCCGGCTACTGGATGATCGCCATCGGCCAAGCCATCTTCGGTGAAAACCTGTTCGGCGTGCGCATCGCCTCGGCGCTCAGCACTGGCGTGAGCGTGTGGCTGGCCTATCTGCTGGCCCGACGCCTGTGGAACAACCCGCGTCTCAGCGCCGCCTGCGCCCTCCTTTATATGAGCTTTGGCCTGATCGCAGGGCAAGCCGGCTATGCCAACCTCGATCCGCAGTTCACTTTGTGGGTCAACCTCAGTCTGGTGGCGATCTGGTTTGCCATCGACAGCAACACCCCGTGCGCGCGCCTTGGCGGCTGGGCATTGTTGGGATTGGCTTGTGGCATGGGCTTGATGACCAAAGGTTTCCTCGCCTTGATGCTGCCGGTGCTGATCGCCCTGCCCTACATGATCTGGCAACGGCGTTTCGGCGAGTTGGTGCGTTATGGCCTGGTCGCTGTTGTGGTGGCCGCTCTGGTCAGCGTCCCCTGGGCACTGGCCGTGCACGCCCGTGAACCGGACTTCTGGCGTTTCTTCTTCTGGCACGAACACATCCGCCGCTTCGCCGCCGGTGAAGACGCCCAGCATGCACGCCCATGGTGGTTCTACCTGCCGCTGCTGTTTGCCTCCACCTTGCCGTGGGCACTGCTGTTGCCGTCGACACTGCTGCGCACCTGGCGCGAAAAGCGCGATCCGAAAATCGGCTTCCTGGCTTTATGGTTCGTGCTGCCGCTGGCATTTTTCAGCGCCAGCAGCGGCAAACTGCCGACCTACATCATGCCGTGTCTGCTGCCATTGGCCTTGTTGATGGGCCACACACTGATGGGCTGGCTCGATCGCCAGGACGCTCGCGTCTTGCGCACCAACGGCGTGGTCAACGTGGTGCTGGCTGTTGCTGCACTGATTGCGCTGATCTATTTGCAAGCAACCCGCGAAATATACGAACACACCGAAATGTTCAGCCTGTCGCTGGCTTACATCGTGCTGCTCGGCTGGCTGATTGCCGGCTCGCTGCAAACCTTGCGGCCACTGGCGCTGTGGACCATGCCGGCGCTGGGCATCGGCCTGCTCGTCGCGCTGTTGCCGGCCGCCATGCCGGCGACCGTCGTCAACAGCAAGATGCCGGATCAGTTCATTGCCGAACACCAGCAGGAACTGAGCGCAACCACCTCGTTGCTGAGTAACGATCTGGGCGCTGCGTCGGCCTTGTCGTGGCGCCTGGGACGCCCGCAGGTGGATCTGTTCAACACCGTTGGCGAGCTCAAGTATGGCCTCGATGATCCGGCCATGGCCTCGCGCAAGGTCAGTCTGGACGGTGTTGCGCAGTGGATGGCCGACGCCCGTAAAAAAGGCTCGGTCGGCGTGGTGATGCGAGTCAACAGCACTTCGGACGCTCAGCAACTCGAGCTGCTGCCCATCGACGGCAAGCATTACCGTCGTGGCCAACTGGAAATCCTTATTTTCAACCAGAGCCAACCATGATCCAGACCAAGTCTGAACGGGGACCGTTGCTGCTCCTGCTGGCGGCGACTGCCCTGCTGTTGCTGCTCGGCCTGGGCAGTCGCGAACTCTGGGGCGCTGAAACCCGCTGGGCCAACATCGCCCTGCAGATGCTGCAAAGTGGCGACTATTTCGACCCGTACCTCAAGGGCAGTCCGTATTACGACAAGCCGCTGCTGTCGTACTGGCTGATCACCGCCACCTCGTGGTTCACCGGCGGCCTGGGGCACTGGTCGTTGCGCTTGTCTTCGGTCATTTCCGCGTGGTTCAGCGTGTGGCTGGTGTACCTGCTCGGTGAACAGCTGTTTCGCAAAGGCACCGGGCTGATCGCTGGCTGGATGCTGGCGACCACCTTCTACTTCGTGTTCTGGGCGCGGGTCGCCACCGCCGACATTCTCACGGTGTGCGGTGTGCTCGCCGCGGTCTGGTGGTACTGGCGCGGGCCGGATGACAGCCGATTCTGGCGCTACGTGGTGTTCTTCGGCTTGCTGACGCTGACCTCGCTGTTCAAGGGCTTGATCGGCTTCATTCTGCCGGGCCTGGTGCTGCTGCCGCACCTGCTCAGTGAGCACCGCTGGAAACGCCACCTCAATCTGCGGTTGCTCGCGGCGCTGGTGATCGCCGGGGCGTTTTACATGACGCCGTTCGTGCTGTCGCACTTCTACGGCGCGCCCACCTACGAGCAAAGCGGTCTGGGGCTGGTGTTGCGCGAGAACGTCGTGCGGTTTTTCCAGCCGTTCGACCAGTTCGGGCCGATTTACACCTACCTGATCTACCTGCCGTTCTACACCCTGCCCTGGGCTCCGTGCTGGCTGATCGCACTGTGGGTCGCCGCGCGAAACTGGAAGCACATCGAACCGGATACCCGCTGGCTGATCCAGGGGCTTGCGTTGTTGATGCTGTTTTTCACCGCCAGCGGCAGTCGTCGCAGTTATTACGTCTTGCCGCTGGTGCCGTTCGCGCAACTGCTTGGCGCCTGGTGGGTCACCCGGCGCCTGGCCGAACGCAACAGTGAAGGCCATGGGCTGAAAATCGGCTTTGCTGTTGCCACGGCGCTGCTGGTCGCAATACTGGGTGTGCTCTACCCGTGGACCAACAGCGGCGGTGGCGTCATCCGTTTCGGCGAGCAGGTTCGCCAGCAGGCCAGCGAACAGGCACCGCTGAATCAGTGGCGCATGGTTATGGTCGAGGTGGACAACAAAGTCCCGATGTACCTGCAAACCGGCGGCGCGCCGTTCTATTACGTGGCAGAAACCCAGGACTTCCCGCGCAGTGGCGATACCGCTGCGTTAATGACCTGGCTTGAACGTGCCAGTAGCGAACACTGGGATCCGCAACGCACGATTGTCGTTGCGCAGTACCGCAACGGTGATGCAATGCCGCTCGACTACCTGAAAACGGACCACCAGGTCATCATCACCACCCCCACCCGTGGCGAGCAGGTATTCCACGGACGCGCAGACCAGAGCGTGGCCTATATTCCCCGTTCCTGATTGATGCCGTAGACAGCGACAAGGGCCGGGTCGCGACAATTTGAATGGCAATGACAATTGGCGGTCATGCGCGCCGGACGGCTGGTGCAATCCGGGCATCCGATGGACCTTTACCGTTATCCGGACGATGAACAGACTGCGCACTTCCTCGGTGAAGCCGTGGTCTTGCCCGCACGAATCGAGGCCGGTTGGGCGCACTGCGATCTGGGTCAGGTGCCGGTCAACAGCAACGGCTTCACCGGCGCCGCGCACATCATGCTTCGCCCCGAACAATTGCAGATCGCCGAAGTGGCGAGTGACCGTCAGGGATGTCATGCGACCGTCACTGAGCGCGACTTTGCCGGCAACACCTGTACCTTGACGGTCGAGCTGAGCGCCTCTACCACGCAAGCATCAGCCCGTTCGATCCTGGTGCGCAGCACCGGCATGCACGCCCCGTCCGCCGGCAGTTCGGTGTACCTGTCAGTGCTCGGTGCGGCGCATGTGTTTGGCCTGGGCTGATCAGAGATCGAAGCGATCCACCGCCCGCCGCCGCTCGTTGTCATCGCGCACATCGTAGTTGGCGGTGGTCTGGATGTTGCTGTGATGCGCCAGTTTCTGTGCGATCGACAGGTCGTGTTCCTCGATCACCCGGGTGATGAATGAACGACGGAAATCGTGGGGCATGATCTTCACCCCGACCTGGGTGCCCCGCTGCCGGGCGATGTAATAGATCGCGTGCTTGGTAATGCGCTCGCGGGTGATGTGGCTGCCACGGCGAATGCGGTTGAACAGGAAGCCATCGTCGCTCTCGCCCTCCTTGAGGTGTGAACGGCGCAATTCGAGCCACGCATCGAGTTTGGCGAACGCCCACGCCGGGGCGTACTTGATCAGTTGTTTGTTGCCCTTGCCGGTGACCGTCAGGCTGCGTTCAGCGAAGTCGACCTGATTCAGATCCAGATCCACCGATTCCGATTTGCGCATGCCGGTGCCATACAGCAACGCAATGATTGCAGCGTCGCGCAGGCCTTGCGGGCGCGGGTCGGCGGCACAGACTTCCATCAATTCGTGAATCAGCGTGCGCTTGAGATTACGCCCCTGGGACAGTCGCGTACCGGCGATGCCCTTGACCGAGCGCATCTTTAAAAGATGTTCCTGACTAATCAGACTCATACGCCAGGCCTCATTCATGACCCCGCGCACGGCATTGACATACAGCGAAGAAGTGTTCGGCGCGTAGTTGTCTGCGCGCAATGCCGCCACCAGCGCTACAACATCTTCGGGCTGCAGGGCGTGCCAGGGAATCTCTTCGACATTCATGTCTTCAAAACCCAGGCGATCAGCCGCGTCTTGTAGTACGTAGCGCATGGTGAGTTGGCTGGAAGGCGCCAAACGCGCGAGGTACAGACTCATCGGGTTGGGTTTCGAAGCGACCGGGGTTGCAGCAACTAAATCAATCAAACGTTAAACCTTGAGTAAAAAGTGTACGACACAACAACAACTAACAAATGCAATGTACTTGAAGTAAAGAAGGCACTTGCCCGCACTGCCGGACAAAAACTGCGATGGACGGCACAAGCCTGAACAGCGGCTGTATAAGTGACAGATAAACAATTCGCCAACCGGTTTTTCATATTCCTTTCACAAAAACCGGCATAACCTTAATTCCCATCGGTTCAGTGGCGGCCTTGCCCAACCTGCCGGGCAAATGGTGAAAAGTCAATCTATCCCCGACGTCATGCTTTTTTTGCCAAGTCATTGATGCAGGAACAGTTTTCTGTGTCTACGCCGAGGCTGGATCACGATGTATCTGTGAATCCATCCTTTATTTGTTATCAATGAGGTGCCCATGAGTCAGGCGTTTCTCCCCTTCTCTCGCCCGAGTATCGGCGATGAGGAAATAGCCGCTGTAGAGCAGGTGTTGCGCTCGGGCTGGATCACGACAGGGCCGAAAAACCAGGCACTCGAAGAGCAATTTGCGCAGTATGTCGGTTGCCGCCATGCGGTGGCCCTGTCTTCAGCAACTGGCGGGATGCACATTGCCCTGCTGGCTCTGGGCATTGGTCCGGGCGACGAAGTCATCACCCCGTCGCAGACCTGGGTCTCGACCGCCAACATGATTTCCCTGCTCGGCGCCAAACCGGTGTTCGTCGATGTCGACCGCGACACGCTGATGACCGACGCTGCGCGCATCGAAGCGGCCATCACCCCGCGGACCAAGGCAATCATCCCGGTGCATTACGCCGGCGCCGCGTTCGATCTGGATCCGCTGTATGCCCTGGCCGACAAGCACGGCATCACGGTCATCGAAGACGCTGCGCATGCCGCCGGCACCCGCTACAAGGGGCGTCACGTCGGTTCGCAAGGCACGGCGATTTTCTCCTTCCACGCGATCAAGAACATGACCTGCGCCGAAGGCGCAATGTTCGTCACCGACGACGAAGCCCTGGCCAGCCGCGTGCGTATGCTCAAATTCCACGGCCTGGGCGTTGATGCCTATGATCGCCTGACCGGTGGCCGCAAGCCGCAGGCACAAGTGATGGAGCCGGGCTTCAAGTACAACCTGGCCGACATCAATGCCGCGATTGCCTTGGTGCAATTGCAACGTCTGGACGAAATCAACGCCCGCCGTACCGAACTGGCCAGCGCCTATCTGCAAAAATTCGAACGCCTGCCGGTACAGCCGCTGGCTCTGCCCGGCTATGCCCAGCAACACGCCTGGCACCTGTTCATCCTGCGCATCGACAGCGAGCGCTGCGGCATGGACCGCGAAACCTTCATGAAAGGCTTGCAGGATCAGGGCATCGGCACCGGTATCCACTTCATTGCCACCCACCTGCACACCTGGTATCGCCAGCGTGACCCCGACCTGTATCTGCCCAACACCGAATGGAACTCGGCGCGACTCTGCTCGATTCCGTTGTTCCCCGACATGACCGATCAAGACCTTGATCGTGTCGTCGGTGCCATCGCCACCCTTTTGGACAAACGCCCGTGAAACCCTATCCAATCCGATGTGTGTCGATCGTTATCCCGGTCTACAACGAACAGGACAGCCTGCCGGAGTTGCTGCGCCGCACCGAAGCGGCGTGCCGGATGCTGCATCATGAATTTGAAATCGTCCTGGTGGACGACGGCAGTCGCGACGACTCCGCCCAGTTGCTTGAAGAAGCGGCGAGCCGCGTAGACAGCCCGTTCGTGGCGGTCATTCTCAACCGCAACTATGGCCAGCACGCGGCGATCATGGCCGGCTTCGAGCAGTGCAAGGGCGATGTCGTGATCACGATCGACGCCGACCTGCAGAACCCGCCGGAAGAAATCCCGCGCCTGGTCGCCGAGGCCGAAAAAGGCTACGACGTGGTCGGCACCGTGCGTGGCAATCGCCAGGACTCGGCGCTGCGCCGCTACCCGTCGAAGCTGATCAACCTCGCCGTGCAACGCTCCACCGGCGTCGCCATGAGCGACTACGGCTGCATGCTGCGCGCCTATCGCCGCACGATCATCGACGCGATGCTCGCCTGCCGTGAACGCAGCACGTTCATCCCGATCCTCGCCAACAGCTTCGCCCGCCACACCACCGAAATCGTTGTCGCCCACGCCGAGCGTGAACACGGCGATTCGAAATACAGCCCGATGCGCCTGATCAACCTGATGTTCGATCTGGTGACGTGCATGACCACCACACCGCTGCGTCTGCTGAGCATCGTCGGCTTCGCGATGGCCGGGTTGGGCGTGTTGTTCGCCATTGCGCTGATCGTGCTGCGCCTGGCGTTCGGCGCCGACTGGGCGGGTGACGGCATGTTCGTCCTGTTCGCCGTACTGTTCGTGTTTACCGGTGGCCAGTTCATCGGCATGGGCCTGCTGGGTGAATACCTGGGTCGCATGTACAGCGACGTGCGCGCCCGCCCACGCTTCTTCATTGAAAAGGTGCTGCGCAGTCAGCCGGCCGTTCCGGCCCCTGCGGTCACCGTTGATGGTCTCTCTTCTTCTCCTACTTCTTCCGATCAGGTTCTCTCATGAGTGCAAAAACTGTTGTCTTCGCCTACCACGATATTGGCTGTGCCGGCATTGAAGCCCTGCTCGACAGCGGCTATGACATTGCAGCAGTGTTCACTCACGCCGATGACCCGAAAGAAAACGCGTTCTACGCGTCGGTGGCGCAACTGTGCGCCAGCAAAGGCATCCCGGTGCACGCCCCGGAAGACGCCAACCACCCACTGTGGATCGAACGTATTGCCAAGCTGAACCCGGATTACATTTTCTCTTTCTACTATCGCAACCTGCTGAGCGAAGCACTGCTGGCCACCGCCAAAAAAGGCGCGTTCAACCTGCACGGCTCGCTGCTGCCACGCTACCGCGGTCGCGCACCGGCGAACTGGGTGCTGGTCAACGGTGAAACCGAAACCGGCGTTACCCTGCACCGCATGGTCCAACGCGCTGATGCCGGCGCCATTGTGGCCCAGCAACGCGTGGCCATCGAGCGCAGCGACACCGGTCTGACTCTGCACGCCAAACTGCGCACTGCCGCCAGCAATCTGCTGCGCGACACCCTGCCGAACATGTTGCAAGGCAGGATCACCGAAACTCCGCAGGACGAGTCCAAAGCCACCGTGTTCGGCCGTCGCACTCCGGCGGATGGCAAGCTGATCTGGGCCAAACCGGCTGAAGAACTGTTCAACCTGGTGCGTGCCGTGACCCGTCCTTACCCGGGCGCCTTCTGCGCCGTGGGCGAGCACAAGCTGATCGTCTGGAGTGCCGAAGTCGTCAAGGGCAATGAAGGTCAGGCCCCAGGCCGTGTGATCAGCGTCGATCCCCTGCGCATTGCCTGCGGTGAAGACTCGCTGGCAATCACTGCCGGTCAGCGCAACGACAACGGTCTGTACCTGAGTGGCCCGCAACTGGCCAACGAACTGGGTCTGGTTGACGGCTCGCTGTTGCGCGGTGCCGAGTCCGGTCGTGCGCCACGTCGTACCCGCGTACTGATCCTCGGCGTCAACGGTTTCATCGGTAACCACCTGTCCGAGCGCCTGCTGCGTGACGACCGTTACGATGTCTACGGTCTGGACATCGGCTCCGACGCCATCGAGCGTCTGCGCAGCCACCCGAACTTCCATTTCGTCGAAGGCGACATCAGCATTCACTCCGAGTGGATCGAATACCACATCAAGAAGTGCGACGTGGTTCTGCCGCTGGTGGCCATCGCCACTCCGATCGAATACACCCGCAACCCGCTGCGCGTATTCGAACTGGACTTCGAAGAAAACCTGAAGCTGGTTCGCTACTGCGTCAAGTACAACAAGCGCGTGATCTTCCCGTCGACCTCCGAAGTCTATGGCATGTGCCAGGACAAGAACTTCAACGAAGACACCTCGAACCTGATCGTTGGGCCGATCAACAAGCAGCGCTGGATCTACTCCGTATCCAAGCAACTGCTGGACCGCGTGATCTGGGCTTACGGCGCCAAAGGCCTGAACTTCACCCTGTTCCGGCCGTTCAACTGGATGGGCCCGCGTCTGGACCGTCTGGATTCGGCCCGTATCGGCAGCTCCCGCGCCATCACCCAACTGATCCTCAACCTGGTGGAAGGCACGCCGATCCGTCTGTTCGACGGTGGCGAGCAGAAGCGCTGCTTCACCGACATCGCTGACGGCATCGAAGCTCTGGCCCGCATCGTCGATAACGAAAACGATGCCTGCAACGGCCAGATCATCAACATCGGCAACCCGGACAACGAAGCCAGCATCCGTCAGTTGGGCGAAGAGCTGCTGCGTCAGTTCGAAGCGCACCCGCTGCGCCACAACTTCCCTCCGTTCGCCGGTTTCCGCGACGTGGAAAGCAAGGCGTTCTACGGTGCCGGCTACCAGGACGTGGAACACCGCAAGCCAAGCATCGCCAACGCCAAGCGCCTGCTGAACTGGGAACCGACCGTGGAGATGAGCGAAACCATCGGCAACACCCTGGACTTCTTCCTGCGTGAAGCCATGCTCGAAATCGCGGACAAGAAGTAATGCAGGCAGGACTTCGTATAGATGTCGACACCTACCGCGGCACCCGTGAAGGTGTGCCGCGACTGTTGGAAATGCTCGACGAGGCTCAGGTCAAGGCGACGTTTTTCTTCAGCGTCGGCCCGGACAACATGGGACGGCATCTGTGGCGCCTGATCCGCCCGCAGTTCCTCTGGAAAATGCTGCGTTCCAACGCCGCCGGCCTGTACGGCTGGGACATTCTGCTGGCCGGCACTGCCTGGCCGGGCAAACCGATTGGCCGGGATCTCGGGCACCTGATGCGTCAGGCCCGGGACGCCGGTCATGAGGTCGGCCTGCACGCCTGGGATCACCACGGCTGGCAAGCCAATGCCGGGCGCTGGAGCCAGGCGCAACTGATCGAGCAAATTCGTCAGGGCGTGGACACGTTGAGCGATATCCTCGGTGCGAAGATCGAGTGTTCGGCCTCCGCCGGCTGGCGTGCGGACGAACGGGTGATCGAGGCCAAGCAGGCCTTCGGCTTTCGCTACAACAGCGATTGCCGCGGGCAAAGCGTGTTCCGTCCGCTGCTGGCGGACGGCACACCGGGCACGCCGCAGGTTCCGGTGGACTTGCCGACCTTCGATGAAGTGGTCGGCCCGCACGTGGCGGCGAAGGACTTCAACGCCTTCATCCTCGACCGGTTCCGGCCGCAGGCACTCAACGTCTATACCATTCATGCCGAAGTCGAAGGGATTCTGATGGCTCAGGACTTTCGTCAATTGCTGGTCAATGCTCGCCAGCGCAGTATTGACTTCCAACCCTTGGGCAACCTGTTGCCCGAGTATTTCAACTCCTTGCCCGTGGGTCGCGTGCAACGCGGTGCGCTCGAAGGCCGTGAAGGCTGGCTGGGAGTGCAAGGCGCATGACCAGACGCTGGGCACTGCCGCTGTTGATCGGGCTCTGTCTGCTGGCCTATCTGTTGCCGTTGAGCACACATGGCCTGTGGATCCCCGACGAAACCCGTTACGCACAGATCAGCCAGAACATGCTGCTGAGCGGCAACTGGGTCTCGCCGCATTTCATGGGGCTGCGTTATTTCGAGAAACCGATTGCCGGTTACTGGATGATCGCAATCGGCCAGGAATTGTTCGGGCAGAATCTGTTCGGCGTGCGTTTCGTGTCGGCCCTGAGCACTGCCTTGAGTGTGCTGCTGGCCTACCTGATCGCGCGCCGGCTGTGGAACGATCCGCGCAAGAGTTTCGTCTGCGCCCTGCTCTACATGAGCTTCACCGTCGTTGCCGGTCAGGCCGGGTACGCCAACCTCGATCCGCAGTTCACCTTCTGGGTCAACCTGAGTCTGGTGACGCTGTGGTTTGCGCTCGACAGCAAAAGCACCGGCCAACGTCTGGGGGCCTGGGCAGTGCTGGGACTGGCCTGCGGCATGGGGTTCATGACCAAGGGTTTTCTCGCCTGGTTGTTACCGGTGCTGATCGCGTTGCCGTGGATGCTCTGGCAGAAACGCTGGCGCGAACTGCTGGTGTTCGGTCCGGTGGCCATCGCCATCGCGATCGTCGTCAGCTTGCCGTGGGCACTGGCGGTGCATGCGCAGGAACCGGATTACTGGCGGTTCTTCTTTTGGCACGAACACATTCGCCGCTTTGCCGGCGACGATGCGCAGCACGATGCGCCGTGGTGGTTCTACTTGCCGCTGCTGGTGCCCTTCAGTCTGCCGTGGGTCGGCCTGTTGCCAAGCGCTTTCCGGCAAGCCTGGCAAACCCGGACCCAGTCGAAGATGGTCTTCCTGCTGTTGTGGCTGTTGCTGCCGCTGGGCTTTTTCAGCCTGAGCAACGGCAAGCTGCCGACCTACATCCTGCCGTGCCTGTTGCCGATGGCGTTGCTGCTGGGCAATGCGCTGGCTGATCGCTTGCGGCTGGAGCAAGGCCGGGCACTGGGGATCAATGGCCTGCTGAATCTGCTGCTGGGCGTGGTCCTGCTGATCGCACTGGTTTACCTGCAATTGACAAAACCGGTGTACGACCACGAACTGCACAGCATGGTGCTGGTGTTCATCGCCCTGATCGGCTGGATCATCGCCAACCTCGCGCAAGCGTTCCTGCCGCTGCAATGCTGGGCGGCACCGGCACTGGGCAGCCTGTTGCTGGCGGGGGTGCTGCCGGCGGCGTTGCCCAAGTCGGTGGTGGCCAACAAAACCCCGGATCAGTTCATCCGGCATCACGTCACTGAACTGTCCGGCACCACGCATTTGCTGAGCAACGACCTGGGCGCCGCAGCAGCCTTGGCCTGGCGTCTGAAAACGCCGCAGGTCGCGCTGTACAACACGGTCGGCGAACTCAAGTACGGACTTTCCTATCCTGAAGGCGTCGAACGCCGGCTCACCAAAGAAACCGTTCAACAATGGGTCCGCGAAGCCCGCCGCACCGGATCGGTCGGCGTACTGATGCGCGTCAAGGGTCAGAGCGAGCTGGAAGAGCTCGACCTGCTGCCCAAGGACGGTACCCGTTACGAATCGGGCAATCTGGTGATTATGGTCCTGCCCAGGGTCGCGTCATGAGTTGGCTACTGTTACTGACGGCGTGCCTACTGACGTGCCTGGGGCAAGTGGCGCAGAAATTCGCCGTGGAAAGCTGGCGTGGCGTCGAGTCGTCCTGGGCCGACAAACTGCGTTCGCCATGGTTGTGGCTGGCGCTGTTGGCCCTCGGTAGCGGGCTGCTGGTCTGGCTGCTGGTGTTGCAGCGCCTCGAAGTGGGCATCGCTTACCCGATGCTCAGCCTCAACTTTGTCCTGATCACCCTGATCGCCCGCTTCGTCTTTCGCGAGCCCATCGACCGCCGGCATTGGCTGGGCGTGGCGCTGGTGATCGGCGGCGTGGTGCTGCTGGGGCAACAGTCATGAACAAGGCACGCGGTATCGGCTTTGCCCTGGCCAGTGTGGGCCTGGTCAGCAGTGCCCAGTTGGGCATGCGCTGGAGCATGACGCGCCTGCCGCAACCGGAACAATGGCTGACGGCGCTGAGCGCCGGCAGTGTTGATCTGAGCGCATTGGCCGTGGTGATCGCGGCGATTTTCGCCTACGCCCTGTCGATGCTCTGCTGGCTCGCGACGCTGCGCGACCTGCCGTTGGGGCGGGCCTATTCGCTGTTGAGCATCAGCTACGCGCTGGTGTACCTGCTGGCGGCCAGTCTGCCGCTGTTCAACGAATCGTTCAGTTTCACTAAATCGCTGGGCGTGGCACTGGTCATGCTCGGGGTCATCACTATTAACTCTCGTCCGTCTCGTGCGCCCGAACTCAGGAGTGCTCCATGAAAATCACAGTATTTGGTAGCGGTTATGTGGGTCTGGTGCAGGCCACCGTGTTGGCCGAAGTCGGCCATGACGTTGTGTGCATGGATATCGACGAGAAGAAAGTCGAACTGCTGCGCCAAGGCCACGTCAGCATTTTCGAACCGGGTCTGTCGAGCCTGGTGCGTGAAGGTCTGGACTCCGGTCGTCTGACGTTCACCGCCGATGAAAAACTCGCCGTGCAACACGGTCGCGTCGCGTTCATCGCCGTGGGCACACCGTCCAGCGAAGATGGCTCGGCCGATCTGAAATACGTGCTGTCGGTGGGTAACGCCGTGGTACGCCACCGTGAGCAGCCGCTGATTCTGGTGGAAAAATCCACCGTACCGGTCGGCACTGGCGACACCCTGCGTGCGCACATCGAGGCCGCGCTGGACGCCGCCGGCCGTGAACTGCAGTTCGATATCGTCTCCAACCCGGAATTCCTCAAGGAAGGTTCGGCGGTGTCCGACTGCCGTCGTCCCGACCGCATCGTCATCGGCTGTGAAGGTGACGAGGTACGCGATGTGATGCGCGACCTGTACTCGCCGTTCAACCGCAACCACGACCGCATCATGTTCATGGACCTGCGCAGCGCCGAGCTGACCAAGTACGCCGCCAACTGCATGCTGGCAACCAAGATCAGCTTCATCAACCAGATCGCCGAACTGGCCGAACACCTGGGCGCCGACATCGAGTCGGTACGTCAGGGCATCGGTGCCGATAGCCGCATCGGTTATCACTTCATCTACCCGGGCTGCGGCTACGGCGGTTCGTGCTTCCCCAAAGACATGCGCGCGCTGATCCACAGCGCCGAACAGGCACACTGCTCCAGCGACCTGCTACAAGCGGTCGAGGCGATCAACGAGCGGCAGAAGCACAAGCTGTTCGACCGCATCAATGCGTTCTACAAAGGCGACCTGCGCGGCAAGACCTTCGCCCTGTGGGGCCTGGCGTTCAAACCGAACACCGACGACATGCGCGACGCACCGAGCCGCGTGCTGCTCGACTCGCTGTTTGCCGCCGGCGCCAGTGTTCGCGCGTTTGACCCGGAAGCGATGCAGGAAACCCAGCACCTGTACCCGAACGAAGAAAAACTGATGCTGATGGGCACCCCGGAATCAGTACTGGCGGGTTCCGATGCGCTGATCATCTGCACCGAATGGCAACAGTTCAAGGCACCCGATTTCGACCTGATCGAGCAACGCCTGAAAGCCCCGGTGATCTTCGACGGCCGCAACCTGTACGACACCGACCGCCTGGCTCGCAATGGCTTCAAGTACTTCCCGATCGGCCGAGGCGATTCGCGCAAACTGCCGATCCCGCTGCAGCAGTGGTCCGCCACTGCGTACGTCGCTTGATCACGTTGTCGCCCGAGATTCGCCGACAGTCCCTGCTCGCAGGGCTGTTGGCGTTTTTATTGTGCATGGCCGGGGTCTACGGGCAGGCCCCTATCGGTTTCGATTCGCGGTTTGTGTTGTTCGCACAGGAAATGTTGCGCCACGGGCCGACGGTCTTTCCCACGACGTATGGCCAGCCGTACGCGGATTATTCGGCGGTGTCGACGCTGTTTGTCTGGCTGCTGTCGCTACCGTTCGGAACGGTGAATGCCTTGACCGCGTGGGCACCGAGCGCGATGGCCGGCGCCGTGATCGTCACGTTGATGTATCGCTTGCTGGCGCCGTACTCGCGGCGCTGGGCGTTGATCAGTATCGCGTTGCTGATGTTGACCAGTGGCTTCGTGACCGAAGTGCGCGCGGTGTCGCAGGATCTGCTGCTGGCGGCGGTGGCGTTCGCGGTGTTTTACCTCGGTTATGCCCACGACCATTTCGCGGGTGGGCGCCGTTGGCCGCTGATTTTCGCCTTGCTGTTGCTCGGTTTCGGCA
Organism: Pseudomonas sp. LF-5; assembly: GCF_037626295.1. Taxonomy (NCBI): domain Bacteria; kingdom Pseudomonadati; phylum Pseudomonadota; class Gammaproteobacteria; order Pseudomonadales; family Pseudomonadaceae; genus Pseudomonas; species Pseudomonas sp. LF-5. Next base: position 692,783 of record NZ_JARKMT010000001.1, on the reverse strand, counting down.
TTCGCGGTCCCATTGGCCTGGTGGTGCCGACCGGCATGCTCTGCAGTTATTACCTGCTCAATCGACAGTGGTCGCGTCTGCTGGTGTTTGGTGTGCTGGCAGCGGTGTTGCTGGTGGCGTGCGTCGGTCTGCTGTTGTGGCTGGCCCGGGTCATCGGCGGTCCGGGATTCATGCAGGACGTGATCCGCATGCAGTTCATGGGGCGCATGGACGGTAGCGAAGGGGTCAGCGGATCGCTGTATTACTTCACCAGTTCCTTCGGCAACTATGCGCTGGCCTACCCGTTGGCGTTATTGGCATTGGCGGCGTCATGGCTGGGCAAACCGCAGCAGCGCGGCCCCGCGTTGCGTCTGGTGCAGTATTGCGCGGCGGCCGGGTTGATCGTGATGGTCGGCTTGTCGATCCCGCAAGCGAAGAAAGCGCGGTATCTGCTGTCGATGTTGCCGATGGCGGCGATCATTGCGGCGTATCCGTTCCAAGTGGCACATGGCTGGGTGTTTCGCGGGTTGCGCGGGTTGATGCTTGGCCTGTGGCTGCTGACGCCGGCTGTCCTGATGGTGCTGTTGTTCGTGGCGCGCCGGCGCTTTCCCGAGCAATTGCAAGACGTCACCTTTGTTTTGATCGGCCTCGGTGCACTGCAACTGGTGGCGCTGTCACGGCTGTTGATGCCGCGTTGGCGCCCGGAAGTCCTGGCACTGACGGCGGTCCTGGCATTGTGGACGGTTTATGTCGCGGTATTTGAACCGGCCGAGCGGCGTCTGTACGACACGCAAACCTTCAGCCGGGACGCCTTTGCGCAGATTCAGCGCAATCCCGCGCCGGTGGTGCTGCACGGCATGGGCAAGGATGCGAAGGCGATCAAGTTCATGGTCAACCTCGAGCAGGACCTGCAACCGCAGTTCAGCGACAGCATCCAGCAACTCGAGGCGGTTCACGGCCCGGCGTGGCTGATGATGGATCGCAGCGATTTCCAGGCCCTGCAAGGCACGCCAATCGGTGAATTAAAACCGGTACTGACTGGCAGCTTCGACAAAAACGACTACGTCCTGTTGTTCCTCAAGCCCTTGTAGGCATTGCCGAAGGCTGCGATCTTTTGCTGTTTAAGCATCAACAGCAAAAGATCGCCGCCAGTGGCAGCACCTGAAGGGATTTAGTGACCATGCATTTTGTTGTACGTCGGGCGCAGCAGCGTGATGCCGCCGCCCTCCCCGCCATCGAACGTTCGGCCGCCGAATTGTTTCGCATAGACCCTACCCTCGCCTGGCTGGCCGATGCCCCCGTGCCCGATGCCGAACAGCACTTACAGGCAATCCGCAGCGTTTTGGTGTGGGTGGCCGAACACACTGATCAGCAACTTGGCGGTTTTCTGCGGGCGGTGGAAGTCGACAACCAACTGCACGTTGAGGAACTGTCCGTCAGCCAACATTTTCAGGGTCAGGGAATGGGTCGCAAGTTGCTGTTGATGGCCATTGAGTACGCCGCTGAGCAGCAACTTCGCGCCGTCACGCTGACAACATTTTCCGATCTGCCGTGGAACGCACCGTTTTATCAAAAAATCGGCTTTAGCCTGTTAACCCCGCAAGAAACACCGGCGTATCTAGTCGATGCGTTAAACAGCGAAGCAGCCCACGGATTGCCGATTGAACGGCGTTGCGCCATGCATCTTGAACTCAAACCGCAGCCTTGAGATCGACCCCCAACGCTTGGGCAAACGCCTTGACCAACGGACTGCGCACCGTGTTGTGACGCAGGATCAGATTGAACGGCGTAACGATGTGAATGCGCTGCGGCAGCACCGCACGAAACTCCCCGGCCGCGACCAGTGTTGCAGCGTAATGCTCGGGCAGAAAACCCACGAAACGGCCGGTCTTGATCAGCAATGCCACGGCCTCGACCTGAGTGGCAGAGGCGGAAAAACTGTCATAGCGCGCATAGTTGAGCTTATCGCGGTGGATCGCATAGCGGTGGTTGATGCACTCGTAATCCTGCAGCACATTGCCACTCATTTGCGTCTCGGGCATATCGAACAGCGGATGACCGAGCGCACAGTAAACTTGCGAGCGCTCCTCATACAGCGAGTAATAATCAAACTCTTCACGGCGTTGATAAACCGGAACAATTCCAGCAACTAATCGACCTTCTACGACACCTCTTTCAATCTCATCCAGCTGCGACGCCTGAAGTTGAAATCTTACTTTTGGCGACTCTTCATTGATTTTCTTCAGCGCTGCAACTAACGGCGAACCAGGATCGCTGATCGTATTGTCGATAACGCCCACCCCCAGATCACCAATAAGTTCGTTTTGTGCAGAACTAAGCCGGTCACGGAAGTTGTCGACAGAGGCAAATAGATCAATTGACGCCTGATACACCAGGCGCCCTTCTTCGGTGAGGTGAAACCCCTCGCGCCCACGGGTACACAAACGCATGCCAATACGGATTTCCAGATCGGAGATCTGCTTGCTGATGGCCGCCAGGCCCACATTCAGCTCGTTCTGCGCGGCGCTGAAGCCTCCAGCTTCGACCACGGCCTTGAACACCTTGAGCAGTTTGAAGTCCAGTCCGCTGAGGGCCAGCGGTGCTCGGTGAGCCGTTTTGACCGGCGGGTTTCCGGAATTGGAAAGTGGGGTTTCCATAATGCTGATTTACCTCTGGCGCAATGTTCAACAATCTGTGTCCAACAACAAAAACATCGCCGACTAATAATAATGATCACAGAAAACACGGCTTGGCAACTGCCAGAAAATCCCGAACATCAGTGCCAACTGACTGATCGCCAAACATTAAAAGCTGACACTTCGATCAGCTCTCGCGACATTGCAACTGCCCTCTTGAAAACTGCTTTGGCCTGAATCCGTCCGCTGATTGTTCAGCCGGAATTTGCAGGTCATGCACACCGATTTCAGTTCGCGTTACCGACGAGGAAAACAACCAATGTCTCAAACCACCGACCGTCTCTGGGGCGCCCGATTCAAAAGCGGCCCGTCCGCTGCCCTGGCGGCGTTGTCCCGTTGCCCTGAGCGCTATTTCCGCCTCACCCCGTACGACTTGGCCGGTTCCAAGGCGCATGCCGGTGAACTGCAGCGTGCCGGTCTGCTCACCGAGCAGGAAACCCGGACCATGCTCGCCGCGCTGGACGCCATCGGTGCAGACTTCCGCGCTGGCAGCATCGCCCCGACGCTGGACGACGAAGACGTTCACACCTTCATCGAACGCCTGCTGACCGAGCGCCTCGGCGCCTTGGGCGGCAAGCTGCGCGCCGGGCGTTCGCGCAACGACCAGACCGCCAACGATCTGCGTCTGTTCCTGCGTGACCATGTGCGCACCCTGGCCGTGGAAGTCCTCGCTCTGCAACAGGCGCTGGTCGACCAGGCCGAACAGCATGTCGAAAGCATCTGTCCCGGTTTCACGCACTTGCAGCAGGCGCAGCCGATCGTCTTCGCCCACCATTTGCTGGCTCACGCGCAGTCGATGCTGCGTGATGTGCAACGGTTGGTGGACTGGGACGCCCGCACCTCGTTGTCGCCACTCGGTGCTGCCGCCATGGCCGGTTCTGCCATTGCTCGCCAGCCGCAGCAATCGGCAAAGGAAATGGGCTATGCCGGCGTCTGCGAGAACTCCATCGACGCCGTCGCCAGCCGCGATCACGTGGCCGAATTCCTGTTCATCGCCAGCATGCTGGGGATCAACATTTCACGTCTGGCCGAAGAGTTTTGCCTGTGGTCGTCGCGCCAGTTCCGCTGGGTTGATCTGGACGATGCCTACGCCACCGGCAGTTCGATCATGCCGCAGAAGAAAAACCCGGACATCGCCGAACTGGCGCGGGGCAAGGCCGGGCGCTTGATCGGCAATCTCACCGGTTTGCTCTCGACGCTCAAATCCCTGCCACTGTCGTACAACCGCGATCTGAGCGAAGACAAGAACGGCGTGCTCGACAGTGTCGACACCTTGCTGCTGGTGCTCCCGGCGATGGCCGGGATGGTCGCGACCATGACCGTCAACGTGGCAGAACTGCGGCGTCAGGCACCTCTCGGTTTCACACTCGCCACCGAAGTCGCCGACTGGTTGGCGATGCGCGGCGTGCCGTTCAAGGAAGCGCACGAAATCACCGGCGCGCTGGTGCAGGCCTGCGAGAAACATGGCATCGAATTATGGGAAGCCTCGCCGGCGCTGCTGACCGAGATCGATCCGCGCCTGACCGCTGATGTACGCGACAGCCTGACGCTGGAGGCCGCCATCGCTGCCCGTAGCGGTTGGGGCGGTACCGCGCCGCAACAGGTGCGCGAGCAGATCGGCCGCTTGAAAACCGCCCTCGCCGCGCAACAGCAGTGGACGGAAAACTACCAGGGCTTCCGCCTCTAACGGCCATGGCACATAACCTTGTGGGAGCGAGCTTGCTCGCGAATGCGGTGTGTCATTCAACCTCGATGTCGCCTGACACGGCCTATTCGCGAGCAAGCTCGCTCCCACAGTGATCGTGTTGGATTTGAAAGTACAGTTCGGAGAAACACCATGAGCCAGACTCAGGCAGAACGACTCCAGGCGGAGCGCAAACTGGCGGAAAACCAGTTCGATATCACCCAGTACCAGCATGTGCCACGGCGCTACTACGGGCGGATTTTTTTCGCCACGCTGATCGTCATCGCGATCATCGGCCTGGTGCGCGCCTTCGCCGAAGGCAAGATCGAATGGTCGTACATCGGCCAGTTCCTGACCTCCCAGGCGATCATGTGGGGCCTGTTCAACACCATCATCATGGCCGTCCTGGCGATGGCGCTGGGCATCGTGTTCGGGGTGATCACGGCGATCATGCGCATGTCGGCCAACCCGATCCTGCGCTACGTGGCGCTGACCTACACCTGGCTGTTTCGCGGTACGCCGCTGATTCTGCAACTGCTGCTGTGGTTCAACCTGGCGCTGATTTTCCCCACCATCGGCATTCCCGGGCTGTTCGAACTCGACACCGTGAGCCTGATGACCCCGTTCGTGGCAGCGCTGCTCGGCTTGAGCATCAACCAGGGCGCCTACACCGCTGAAGTGGTGCGCGCCGGCCTGCTGTCAGTGGACACCGGGCAGTACGAAGCGGCCAAGTCGATCGGCATGCCGCGTCTGCAGGCGCTGCGCCGGATCATCCTGCCGCAGGCCATGCGCATCATTATTCCGCCGGTCGGCAACGAATTCATCGGCATGGTCAAGATGACCTCGCTGGCGAGCGTGATCCAGTACTCGGAACTGCTCTACAACGCCCAGAACATTTACTACGCCAACGCCCGAGTGATGGAGCTGCTGATCGTCGCCGGTATCTGGTACCTGGCCACTGTCACCGTGCTGTCCTTTGGTCAAAGCCGCCTGGAGCGTCGCTTTGCTCGCGGCGCCGGCAAGCGTTCTTGAGGAATCGAACATGAGAAGCATCGTCAAGGCCGTCAGCCTGAACAAGTATTACGACCAGTACCACGCGCTCAAGGACATCAACATCGAGGTCGAGCAAGGCGAAGTGCTGTGCATCATCGGCCCGTCCGGCTCGGGAAAGAGCACCCTGCTGCGCTGCGTCAACCAGTTGGAAAAGATCGACAAGGGCGGCTTGTGGGTCGACGGCGAACTGGTCGGCTATCGGGTCGCAGGCAACAAACTGCACGAACTCAATGAGTCGCAGATTGCCCGCCAGCGCCTGGCGACCGGCATGGTGTTCCAGCGCTTCAACCTGTTTCCGCACATGACTGTGCTGCAAAACATCATCGAAGGCCCGTGCCAGGTACTCAAGCGTTCGCCCAAGGAAGCCCACGAAGAAGCCTTGGAACTGCTGGCCCGCGTCGGCCTGGCCGACAAATGCAACAGCTACCCGATCGAACTTTCGGGTGGTCAGCAGCAACGAGTCGCCATTGCCAGGGCCCTGGCCATGCGCCCGAAACTGATGCTGTTCGATGAACCCACTTCGGCACTCGACCCGGAACTGGTCGGTGAGGTGCTGTCGGTCATGCGCGATCTGGCGCAGACCGGCATGACCATGATCGTCGTCACCCATGAACTGGGCTTCGCCCGCGAAGTTTCCAATCGCATGGTGTTCATGGATGGCGGGCAGATCGTGGAGGCTGGAAGCCCCGAAGAAATACTAATAAGTCCGCAAAACCCGCGCACCCAAAGCTTCATTTCTGCCGTTCGAACCTAAGCACCGATTGGTGCCACAACACTCATAAGAGAACGACCATGAAGAATTTCGTAATCCCAGCTGCACTCGCTTCTGTCATGTCTTGCGGTTTTGCCGTTGCCGCCGATCTGCCGGCCGGCATCAAGGAAAAAGGCGAGATCGTCGTGGCAATCATGCCGAACTATCCGCCGATGGACTTCAAGGACCCGGCCACCAACACCCTCACAGGCCTGGACTATGACCTGGGCAACGCGCTGGCCGAACGTCTGGGGGTGAAGATCAAATGGCAGGAAACCGGCTTCGAGCAAATGATCAATGCGCTGACCACCGACCGCGTCGACATGGTGTTGTCGGGCATGACCGACACCGCCGAGCGCCAGGCCAGTGTGACCTTCGTCGACTACTTCACCAGCGGCCCGCAGTTCTACACCTTGCAGAAGAACACCGCGACCAACGAGATCATCGACCTGTGCGGCAAGAAAGTCGGCACCAGCCGTCGCACCACATTCCCGGCGGAAATCGCCGCGTGGAGCAAGGCCAACTGTGAGGCGGCCGGCAAACCGGCGATCAACGTGATCGGCACCGAAGGCTCGGCCGACGCCCGTGCGCAACTGCGCCAGAGCCGGATCGATGCGGCGATGCAGGGCAGCGAGACGTTGTCGTACCTGAAGACTCAGGAAAAGGACATGTACAAGACCGTCGGCCAGCCGATCTCGGTGCAGTTCACCGGCCTTGGCGTGAGCAAGAAAAAACCCGAGCTGAGCGCAGCGGTGAAAGTCGCGTTGCAGAGCATGGTCGATGACGGCAGCTACAACGCAATTCTGAAGAAGTGGGACCTGGAGCTGGGCGCGATCAAGGAAGTGACGATCAACGCCGGTCAGTAACACTTCGCCGCAGCTCCCTGCAGGAGCTGCCGCGGACTGCGATCTTTTGATCTTGGTCTTGAAAACACGATCAAAATCGCAGCCTGCGGTAGCTCCTGCAGGATTTGGCGTTCACCCATGAATAACGGAGCGCTGTGATGTCCTCCTTGCCTCAACCGGCCTGGCCCGAGCAGCACAAAGCCTGCCTCGCCCTGGCCTTCGACCTCGACGGCCCGACCGGCGATGCGATGCTCAACGGCTCGATCTGGCACAAGCCCGAATACTTCGGTTTCGGTGGTTATGGCCCTTACCGCGCCCTGCCCCGGCTGCTCGATCTGCTCGACGCCTTTAATATTCCGACCACGTTCTTCGTCCCGGCCTGGGTCGTGGAGAACTGGCCAACGCAGTGCCAGGCCATCGTCGAACGTGGCCATGAAGTGGCCTACCACGGTTACAAACACGAATCCTTCTACGCCCTGACGCTGGAACAACAGCAAGCCGTGATGGCGAAATCAAGGGACGTGTTCTGGCAACACCTGCACATCCGCGCCGAAGGCTTTCGCACACCGTCCGGCGACTGGCGCGCGCAAACCCCGGCGATGCTCGCTGACGCCGGCGTCATCTATTCCAGCAGCATGCGCGGCGATGATCGTCCGTATCTGGTCAACGTCCCCGGTCACAGCACACCGCTGGTGGAAATCCCCGGTCGTTGGGAGATGGACGATTACGCCTCTCTCGCCTACACCCGCGCGCCGAATTTCCCGTCGGGGCTGGATCGCACCGCCAGCTACGCACTGACCCTCGATAACTGGAAGCGTGAGTACGACGGCGCCATGGATGAAGGCCTGTGCCTGACCACCCTGTTTCACCCGAAAATCACCGGTAAACCGGGACGCATCCTGTTGCTGGAGCAACTTTTCGAACACATGCGCCAACGCGATGACGTGTGGTTCGCCACTTGCCGCGACGTCGCCCGCTGGTGGCTGAAGGAGCATCACCATGGCTGATTTCGCTGTTTTGCCCAACCAGGTCTGGCCCGGAGGCAAGCGCTGCGCTGTGGTCCTGACCGTCGATTACAACGACATCCACGGCATTTTGACTCAGGCCCCGGAAGTGGCCGGACGCGACAAGACCCTGTCGGTGTGGCGCTATGGCACGCAACGCGGCGTCGATCGTCTGCTCCGGTTGTTCGAGGAACTCGGGGTGACCAGCAGTTGGTTCGTCCCTGGTATCGTCGCCGAGGAAAACCCGCAGCACATTGCGGCGATCAAGGCTGGCGGCCATGAGATTGCCTGCGCCGGCTATCGCCATCTGGACTACGACGATCTCGACCTTGCGACGCAAAGTGCCGAGGTCGCCAAGGGTTGTGCCGCGCTCCATGCATTGACCGGCGAACGGCCGAACGGCTTCCGCATTCCCGCCGGCAACGGCGCGCCAGGGTTTATCGAAGCGCTCAAGGGTCATGGCATACGCTGGTGCTCATCGTGGCGTGGCGACGACTTGCCGTTTGCTCATCCAACGGCCCCCGATGTCATCGAACTGCCGCTGCATTACGAACTGGAAGACGAGCCGTACTTCGCCTTCAACCTGAGTCCGGCGGTGCCGCCGGCACAATCGCGTATCGCCTCCTACAGCCATACGCTGGATAACCTGCAGATGGACTTCGCCGGGTTCCACCGGTTCGGTCTGTGCTATGTGCTGCGCCTGCACCCGGAAATCATTGCCACGCCAGGACGGATCGGCGTGCTGCGCGAATTGCTGCAAGGCATTCAAAAGCATGACGACGTGTGGATCGCCAGCGGCGCCGAGGTCGCGCAGTGGTGGGCGCAATCGGCGCAACAGGTGAGCGCCGATCATCCGGCATCGGTCTATGAGCGGCACTATCGGGACTACCTCGTATGACCCAGCGCATGCAGCGTCTGGCGCAGTTTTGCGTCGCGACCCACTTCGACGATTTGCCACCGGCACTCGTCGAGCAATCCAAGCGGCACATCCTCGACACCTTTGGCGCAGCGCTGGCCGGGGCGGACAGCGCCGTGGCGTTTCAGTCGCGGCGCGTGCTGGCAAGCGAGTCCGGTGCGGTGCCCGTCTGGGGCACTTCGTTTCGGGTCGGCGCGGGTCAGGCAGCGCTGCTCAATGGTATCGCCGCCCATGCGCTGGAGCTGGACGACACTGGTGGTTGCGATCACTCCGGTGCGGTGGTGTTGCCGGCAATCATGGCTGCGCTTTCGTTGAGCGACAGGACCATCAGTGGTCGCGAGTTGATCACGGCAGTGGTGATCGGCTATGAAATCGGCCGGCGTGTACTGGAAGCCTGTGGCAGCTATTCGGCGCATAACGGCGCAGGCTGGCATTCGACCGCCACCTGCGGAGTGTTCGGCGCTGCGGCGGCGTGCTCGCGGATTCTGCGCCTGGATGTGCAGCAGACAGTGGCCGCGCTGGGCATCGCCGGCAGCTTCAGTGGCGGTCTGTGGGCGTTCATCCACGACGGCTCACAGAGTAAAAAACTGCACAGCGGTCGCGCCGCCGAAGGCGGATTGCTGGCGGCGCGGTTTGCCCGCGAGGGTATCAGCGGCCCCACGCTACTGTTCGATGAAGTCTGGGGTGGTTTTCTCAAGACCTTCGCAGGTGACAACGCGCGCCCTGACGCGCTGGACGCCGATCTGGGCGCGGTGTGGAAGCTCGCGCGTTGTTCGATCAAACCCTACGCGGCCTGTCGCGGAACGCATTCGGCAATCGACGCGCTTGGGTTGTTGCTGGCGCAACTGCAGGTCGGCGCTGATCAGGTCGAGGATGTACAGGTGCGCTTGTGCCCGTTCCTGCAAGACATGTGTGGCGGGCGCGATGTCGGCAGTCTGGCTGCCGCGCAAATGAGCCTGCCGTATGCGCTTGCGTCGCGGCTGGTGCATGGCCACTGTCGGCTGGAGGCCTACGATGAAGGGCCACGCCATGACCCACATATCGCCTGGTGGCTGACGCGCATTGACCTTGAAGTTGATCCGCAGCTGTCCGAGGATGGCGAGCCGTGGGTGACACTTCGCACCGTCGATGGACGCATGGCCAGCCTGTGTGTCGAGGTGCCGCTGGGCGCGCCGGGCAATCCGCTGAGTGATGCGGCACTGGAGGAGAAGTTTTTCAGCCTGGCGTTGCGGGTGTTACCGCGCGGGCAGGCTGACGGGTTGCTGGACGCTGTGCGGCGACTGGAGAGCCTCGAATCTGTGGGCGATCTGGATCGGTGGCTGATGTGATGAGTGTGTCGCCTCGCGATGCAGCCGACTCGGTGCCCAGCCGATCACAAAAACAACTGAAATAAGGACATTCGCCCCACCGTGGCCACCTACTCGCTCGTTATCCGTCGCCTGATGATCGTCTCGCTGACCATCGTGGTCAGCCGCGCCATCACCAGTCCGCTGCTCACACTGTTCCTGAGCAACAAGCTCGGGCTAAACCAGCAGGACGTCGGTCTGCTCCTGGGTATCGCGGTGTTCATCGCGACCCTGCTCGCACTGTATGGCGGCTACATCATCGACCGCCTGGAAAAGCGCCGGTTGCTGATTCTCGCCATGCTTTCCAGCGCCGTGGGCTTTGTCCTGCTGACGTTCGCCCAAAACCTTTATCTGACCACCGTTACCCTGATCATCACCGAAACCGCCTCGGCGTTGTTCCTGATCGGCTCCAAGGCAATCCTCAGTGAAAACCTGCCTATGAGCCAACGGGCCAAGGCGTTCTCCCTGCGCTATACGCTGACCAACATCGGTTACGCCACCGGGCCGATGCTCGGCGTGGTGATTGCCGGGGTCTACCCTGTTGCGCCGTTCCTGATCGCCGCCGCGATTGCCTTCGCCAGTGTGTTTCTGATGAGCGGGATTCCCAGGGATTCCGGCCCGGTTACCGCCATCGGCCAACCGCAAAGCTTTCTGAAAACCCTGTTCACCCTGAAAAACGACCGCACGCTGATCATGTTCACCTGCGGTTGCCTGCTCAGCACCGTGGTGCACGGGCGCTTCACCCTGTACCTGTCGCAATACCTGCTGGTGGTCGAAGACTCGAAAAGTGCCCTGCAGACCATGGCCGCCCTGCTCGCCTGCAATGCCATCACGGTGATCCTGCTGCAATACCAGATCGGTCGCTTCCTCAGTCGCGAAAAGTTGCGCTACTGGATTGCTGCTGGCACCAGCCTGTTCATTCTTGGGTTGATCGGTTTCAGTCTGGCCAACAGCCTGCTCACCTGGTGCATCGCGATGTTCATCTTCACCCTGGGTGAAATGATCATTTACCCGTCGGAGTTCCTGTTCGTCGACACCCTGGCTCCGGAAGAATTGCGTGGCAGCTACTACGGCGCACAGAATCTGGCGGCTCTGGGCGGCGCGTTGAGTCCGGTGATCTGCGGATTCCTGCTGATGCACACTCCGGCGCCAACGATGTTCTATGCGCTGAGCGCGTTGACCGCAATGGGTGGACTGCTGTGCTTCATGAGCGGGAGACGCGTCGCTTTAATTCAAAAATAATGCACTGAAGCAGCATTTATATGAATTTGTCAGCATCGAGTTTGCACGGCACACTGTGCGCGTTCCTCCCCCAATAGTTGGAACGCTTCGAGGACTTTCCGGATTGCCGGACAGTCCTTTTTTTTGCCTCGAATTTGCTGCAAGGACCCGATTTAAATGCTCGCTCGCTGGTTGCCCGCTGCCATCAACACCCGCCCCACCGAATGGAGCCGCGCCGCCATCGGCATGGCGCTGGGCACTTTGTTCAGTGTGTGGGCGTGCAGTCAGGTGTTCGGCATCGAGGTCGCGTATCACCTGATCGGGCCGCTGGGCGCTTCAGCCGTGTTGCTATTTGCCGTGTCTTCCGGCGCCCTCGCACAGCCATGGTCGATCATCGGCGGCTACTTGTGCGCCAGCGTTGTCGCGCTGCTGGTGGCCCACGTCCTCGGCCGAACCCTCGGCAGCGCTTGCCTGGCGGCGGGCATGGCGTTGATCCTGATGTGCTGGCTGCGTTGCCTGCACCCACCGGCTGGTGCGCTCGCGCTGACGCTGGTGCTGGCCGATCCAGCCACCATCGCAATGGACTGGAAGGCCATGGAACCGGTGATGCTCGCCGCCGCGTGCATGCTGCTCAGCGCTCTGACCTACAACAACCTGACGCGCATCCGCTACCCGAAACGCCCGGCCGAACCAGCACCGGCACTGACGCCGGTCGATAGCCAGGCCATCACCGCCGCTGACTTGAAACTGGCATTGGCGGATATGGAAGCGTTTATCGACGTTACGCCTGAAGATCTCGAACAACTGATTCATGCCAGCGAACTGCACGCCAAGCGTCGTAGCATCGGCGAAGTCTTCACTCGATAACGACCTGAATCCTTGTGGTGAGGGAGCTTGCTCCAGCTCGGCTGCTCAGCAGAGGCAGCCCCATGGTGTTGAATAATGGGGCCGCTTCGCAGCCCGCCGCGAGCAAGCTCCCGCCACAAAGACAATCTTGCGCCTGCTGCAAAAACGCAAACTCCCCCTGCACATATCCCCGTTGTACACGGCAAATTTGCACTGTTACGATCCGTTAACGCTCGCGCGCGAGCTTCTCGAATAAAGACAATAAAAGCAGGGAGTTAGTGATGACTGCTCAGGCTTCATCCCCGCGGACACCGTCCATGGATGCCACGCAAAACGAAGTGCTGGCCGAGGTTCGCAACCACATCGGTCACCTGACCCTCAACCGCCCCGCCGGCCTCAACGCCATCACCCTCGACATGGTTCGCCAACTGCAACGGCAGCTCGACGCCTGGGCAACCGACAGCGATGTCCGCGCCGTGGTGCTGCGCGGCGCCGGTGAAAAAGCCTTCTGCGCTGGCGGTGACATTCGTTCCCTTTACGACAGTTTCAAAAGCGGCGATACGCTGCACGAAGATTTCTTCGTCGAGGAATACGCCCTCGACCTGACGATTCATCACTACCGCAAACCGGTGCTGGCCTTGATGGACGGTTTCGTCCTCGGCGGCGGCATGGGCCTGGTGCAAGGCGCGGATCTGCGCGTGGTCACCGAGAAGAGCCGTCTGGCGATGCCGGAAGTGGCGATCGGTTATTTCCCGGATGTCGGCGGCAGTTACTTCCTGCCGCGCATTCCCGGTGAGCTGGGGATTTATCTGGGTGTCAGCGGCGTGCAGATCCGCGCGGCCGATGCGCTGTATTGCGGGCTGGCCGACTGGTATGTCGACAGCCGTAAACTGGCGAGCCTCGATGAACAGCTCGATCACCTGGAATGGCATGACACGCCGCTCAAGGACCTGCAAAGCCTGCTCGCAAAAAACGGCGTGCAGACCCTGGCCGATGCACCGCTGCAAAAACTGCGTCCGGTCATCGACCACTTCTTCGCTTTGCCCGATGTGCCGAGCATGGTCGAGCAACTGCGTGCAGTCACGGTTGCCGACAGCCACGAATGGGCAACCGCCACCGCTGACCTCCTGGAAACCCGTTCGCCGCTAGCCATGGCCGTGACGCTGGAGATGCTCCGTCGTGGCCGGCACTTGAGCCTGGAACACTGCTTCGCCCTCGAACTGCATCTGGATCGCCAGTGGTTCGAGCGCGGCGACCTGATCGAAGGCGTGCGCGCCTTGCTGATCGACAAAGACAAGACACCACGCTGGAACCCGCCGACCCTCGCTGCGCTGGACGCTGCGCATGTCGCGAGTTTCTTCCACGGGTTTGCTGAGAGCGGGAGCTGAGCCATGCACGATCTCGAACTGACTGAAGAACAAGTAATGATCCGCGACATGGCCCGGGACTTTGCCCGTGGCGAGATCGCGCCTCACGCGCAGGCCTGGGAAAAGGCTGGCTGGATTGATGACGCGCTAGTGGCGAAGATGGGTGAGCTGGGTTTGCTCGGCATGGTCGTACCTGAGGAATGGGGCGGCACTTACGTCGATTACGTGGCCTACGCCCTGGCCGTGGAAGAGATTTCCGCAGGCGACGGCGCAACCGGCGCCTTCATGAGCATCCACAACTCGGTGGGCTGTGGGCCGGTCATGAATTACGGCAGCGAAGCGCAGAAAAACACCTGGCTGGCCGACCTCGCCAGCGGTCAGGTGATTGGCTGTTTCTGCCTGACCGAACCACAGGCCGGCTCCGAAGCGCACAACCTGCGCACCCGCGCCGAACTGCGCGACGGCCAGTGGGTGATCAACGGCGCCAAGCAATTTGTCAGCAACGGCAAACGGGCGAAACTGGCGATCGTGTTTGCAGTGACCGATCCGGACTTGGGCAAGAAAGGCATTTCGGCGTTCCTCGTACCCACCGATAGCCCCGGTTTCATTGTTGATCGCACCGAACACAAAATGGGCATCCGTGCCTCCGACACCTGTGCGGTGACGCTCAACAGCTGCAGCATTCCCGAGGCCAATCTGCTCGGCGAGCGCGGCAAGGGCCTGGCGATTGCCTTGTCCAACCTTGAGGGCGGCCGCATTGGCATCGCGGCTCAGGCGCTCGGCATTGCTCGCGCCGCGTTCGAAGCGGCGCTGGTGTATTCCCGCGATCGCATCCAGTTCGGCAAACCGATCAACGAACACCAGAGCATTGCCAACCTGCTGGCCGACATGCAGATGCAAATCAACGCCGCGCGCTTGATGATTTTGCATGCGGCGCGACTGCGGACGGCGGGCAAGCCGTGCTTGTCGGAGGCATCGCAGGCCAAGCTGTTCGCGTCGGAGATGGCCGAGAAGGTCTGCTCCTCGGCGATTCAGATTCATGGCGGGTATGGGTATCTGGAGGACTATCCGGTGGAGAAGTACTACCGCGATGCACGGATTACCCAGATTTATGAAGGTTCGAGCGAGATTCAGCGGATGGTGATTGCGCGGGAGCTGAAGAACTACCAGCTCTAAAAGCATCGCGAGCAGGCTCACTCCTACAGGGTCTTCGGATGTACACAGAACCTGTGTCAACCGCAATTCCACTGTATGAGTGAGCCTGCTCGCGATGAGGTCAGCTCAAACGTTGCATTATTTGCCCTGAAACTCCGGCGCCCGCTTGGCCACAAACGCCGCCATCCCTTCCTTCTGATCCTGCGTGGCAAACGCCGCATGGAACACTCGGCGCTCGAAGCGCACGCCTTCGGTGAGGTTGACCTCAAAGGCACGGTTGACGCTTTCCTTGACCATCATCGCAATCGGCAGCGACTTGCCGGCAATCACCGCGGCGACCTTCAGCGCTTCGTCGAGCAACTCATCACTCGGCACGATCCGTGCGACGATGCCGCAACGCTCGGCTTCCACCGCGTCGATCATGCGCCCGCTCAAGCACATTTCCATGGCCTTGGCCTTGCCCACGGCACGAGTCAGGCGCTGGGTGCCGCCCATGCCCGGAAGCACGCCGAGGTTGATTTCCGGCTGACCGAATCTGGCGTTGTCACCGGCCAGGATGAAATCGCACATCAGCGCCAATTCGCAGCCGCCACCGAGGGCGAAGCCGTTGACTGCCGCAATGATCGGCTTGCGACGGTTGGCGACGCGATCGCTGTCGCTGAACAGATCATCCATGTAGATCTGCGGGTAAGTCAGCTCGGCCATTTCTTTGATATCGGCACCGGCGGCGAAGGCTTTTTTCGAACCGGTGATAACGATGCAGCCGATGTTCGCATCCGCTTCCAGGCCATCGAGGGCGTGATTCACTTCGCTGACCAGTTGCGCATTCAGGGCGTTCAGCGCCTGGGGGCGGTTCAGGGTGATCAGGCCGACACGGTCGTGGACTTCCAGCAGAATCGTTTCGTAGCTCATATAAAACTCCTGAATGCTTGCACTGCAGGAACTGCCCGCGGCAGCTCCTGCAGAGGGTGGATTTAAAGGTTTCGAGAGATGACCATGCGCTGAATGTCGCTGGTGCCTTCGTAGATCTGGCAGACGCGCACGTCGCGGTAAATGCGCTCCAGGGGGAAGTCGTTGAGGTAACCGTAACCGCCCAGCGTCTGCAACGCCATTGAGCAGACCTTCTCGGCCATTTCCGAGGCGAACAGTTTCGCCATCGAGGCCTCGACCAGTGCTGGCTGGCCGCTGTCACGCAGGGCGGCGGCGTAATGCACCATTTGCCGGGCGACGGCGATCTGCGTGGCCATGTCGGCCAAGCGGAAGGCAACGGCCTGGTGTTCGATGATCGGCTTGCCAAAGGTGTCGCGTTCACGAGCGTAATCGCGCGCCGCTTCGAACGCGGCACGGGCCATGCCCACCGCTTGCGAAGCGATGCCAACGCGCCCGCCTTCAAGGTTGGCCAGGGCAATCTTGTAGCCCTCTCCCTCTTCGCCCAAACGGTTGGCCACCGGCACCTTCACGTCTTCGAAAAGAATCTGGCAGGTGTCGGACGCGTGCTGGCCGAGCTTGTCTTCGACCCGGGCGACTTTATAGCCCGGCGAATCGGTAGGCACGATAAACGCGCTGATTCCGCGTTTGCCGGCGCTCGGGTCGGTCACCGCAAACACGATCACGATCCCGGCGTTCTGCCCGGAGGTGATGAACTGTTTGCAGCCGTTGAGCACATAGTGATCGCCCTCCAGCCGTGCGCGGGTTTTCAGGCTGCTGGCGTCGGAGCCGGCCTGCGGTTCAGTCAGGGCAAACGCACCGAGCATGGCGCCGCTGGCCAGCGGCTTGAGGAAACGTTCACGCTGGTCATCGTTGCCGAACTTGAGGATCGGCACGCAACCCACCGAGTTGTGCACGCTCATGATGGTCGAGCAGGCACCATCGCCGGCGGCGATTTCTTCCAGGGCCATCGCATAGGCCAGATAGCCGGTGTCACAGCCGCCCCACTGCTCCGGCACGAGCATGCCGAAAAAGCCCAGCCCGGCCATTTCGCCGATGGCTTCCTTGGGGAAACGGTGCTCGCGATCCCACTCGGCGGCGAACGGTTTCAGGCGCTCCTCGGCAAACTGCCGGGCCATGTCGCGGATCTGGGTTTGGTCTTCGTTGGGAATCATGGTGAATCCTTAATCAGGGTTGCAACACAGAACCCTGTGGGAGCGGGCTTGCCCGCGATGACGGAGTGTCATGTGGCCGATACGTTCACTGACACGGCCCCATCGCGGGCAAGCCCGCTCCCACAGGGACGAGTGTCAACTTCAATAGACGCATTCCAGCGCCATGGCCGTGGCTTCACCACCGCCGATGCAGATCGCCGCAATCCCGCGTTTCAGGCCTTTCTGGCGCAGGGCCGAGAGCAAGGTCACCAGAATCCGCGCGCCCGAGGCGCCAATCGGGTGGCCCAGCGCGCAGGCACCGCCATGCACATTGAGTTTGTCGTGGGGGATTTCCAGATGGGTCATCGCCGCCATCGCCACCACGGCGAACGCTTCGTTGATTTCAAACAGATCGACCTGATCCAGCGCCCAGCCGGTCTTCTTCACCAGCTTCTTGATCGCACCGATCGGCGCCACCGGGAACAGGCCCGGGGTGTCGGCAAACGCCGCATGGCCGTGAATCACCGCCAGCGGCTTGAGGCCAAGCTTCTGCGCTTGCGACTGGCGCATCAGCACCAGAGCCGCCGCGCCGTCAGAGATCGAGCTGGAGTTCGCTGCCGTCACCGTGCCGCCTTCGCGGAACGCCGGTTTCAGCGAGGCAACCTTGTCCAGTTTGGCTTTCGGCGGCTGCTCGTCGTTGCTGATCAGCACCTGCTCTTTACCGACAGTCACCGTCAGCGGCACGATCTCGGCCTTGAAGCTGCCGTCCTTGATCGCCTGCTGGGCGCGGGTAGTCGAGGCAATGGCAAAGGCGTCCTGCGCTTCACGGCTGAAGTCGTTGGTTTCGGCGCAATCTTCGGCGAAGGTGCCCATCAGGCGGCCCTTGTCGTAGGCGTCTTCGAGGCCGTCGAGGAACATCGAATCCAGCACCCGGCCATGGCCCATGCGATAACCGGCGCGGGCGCGGTCCAGCAGGTATGGCGAGTTGGACATGCTTTCCATGCCGCCGGCGATCACGACGTCGGCGCTGCCGGCCAGCAACATGTCGTGAGCCAGAATGGTGGTTTCCATGCCGGAGCCGCACATCTTGTTGACCGTGGTGCAGCGGGTGGATTTGTCCAGCCCGGCACCGAGTGCCGCCTGACGTGCCGGCGCCTGGCCGAGGCCAGCCGGCAACACGCAACCGAACAGCACCTCGTCGACCGCGTCGCTGGCAACTCCGGCGCGCTCAACGGCGGCTTTGATCGCCGCAGCACCGAGTTGCGGGGCGCTGAGACTTTTCAGTTCACCCTGGAAACCGCCCATCGGCGTGCGGACGGCGCTGACGATAACAATCGGATCATTGGAAATAGTCATGACAAATCCTCCTTACTTGGCGGCCATGCGCAAGGCGCCGTCGAGACGGATCACCTCACCGTTGAGCATGCTGTTTTCGATGATATGCCGAACCAGCGCAGCGTACTCCGCCGGTTTGCCCAGGCGTGGCGGGAATGGCACGCCGGCAGCGAGGGAGTCGCGGACTTCCGGGGTCATACCGGCCATCATCGGCGTTTCGAAAATGCCCGGGGCGATGGTCATCACGCGGATGCCGAAGCGCGCCAGTTCACGGGCGGCCGGCAGGGTCAGGCTGGCAATCGCACCTTTGGAGGCGGAATACGCGGCCTGGCCGATCTGGCCGTCGAACGCGGCCACCGAAGCGGTGTTGATGATCACCCCGCGTTCGCCGTCGGCATTCGCGTCGCTTTCGGCGATAGCCGCCGCGGTCAGACGCAGCATGTTGAAGCTGCCGATCAGGTTGACGTTGATCACCTGGGCAAAACTGGACAGCGCATGCGGGCCGTTCTTGCCGAGGATCTTCTCGCCCCGGACGATGCCGGCGCAGTTGACCAGACCATTGAGACTGCCAAAGGCTTTGACCGTCGCCTGCACCGCTGCTTCGGCAGCGGCCTCGTTGCTGATGTCGGCGACCACGCTTTGCGCGCCGAGGCGCTGGGCCTGGGCGGCAACGGCTTCGGCGTTCATGTCCACCAGCATCACTTTGGCGCCAGCGTTGACCAGCAACTCAGCGGTGGCCGCACCCAGGCCGGACGCGCCGCCGGTGACGATAAAAACCTTGTTCTCGATCTGCATGACTGACTTCCTGATTCAAGCTGAAACGTTGTGCGCCGCGGCCTCTTGAGCCTTGGCGATTTCCTGGTTGCGCAAGATAAAGCGCTGCAATTTGCCGCTTGGGGTTTTCGGCAATTCGCTGACAAATTCGATTTCACGCGGGTATGAATGCGCGGCCAGACGCTTGCGCACGTGTTGTCGCAGCTCTTCGGCCAGCGCCGGTTCGGCGCGGTATTGCGGGTTGAGCACGACGAAGGCCTTGACCAGTTCGGTGCGCTCCGGATCCGGCTTGCCGACCACCGCCGCTTCGACCACCGCCGGGTGCTCGATCAGCGCGCTTTCGACATCGAACGGACCGACGCGATAACCGGATGTGGTGATTACGTCATCGCTGCGGCCGACGAAGCTGATGCTGCCGTCCGGATTCCACTCCACAGTGTCGCCGCTGAGGTAGTAGTTGCCGACGAAGGCCTTGGTCGGCACGCCTTCATAGCCGGCGAACCAGCACATCGGCGATTGCGGGCGGTCGATGGCAAGAATCCCCGGCTGGCCGACGCCGAGTTCGTTGCAGTGCTCGTCGAGCACCACGATGCGATGGCCCGGCGAGGCGAAACCGGCGGCACCGAGGTGGATCGGGTGCTCCAGGCCGTGGTGGTTGCACAGGACCATGCCCAGTTCGGTCTGGCCGTAATGGTCGTGAATGACTACGCCGAGGTTGTCGGCGAACCAGCGGATCACTTCCGGGTTCAGCGGCTCGCCGGCGCTGCTGACGATGCGCAGCTTGCCCTTGATCGACTTGGCGAATTCGTTGCCGCCGGCGATCAGCAGACGATAGGCCGTCGGCGAACCAGTGAGGTTGGTGATGTTGTACTTGTTGATCACCCGGCAGGTGCTTTCGAGGGTGAACGGGCCATCATAGAAGGTGATCGGATGCCCCATGGCCATCGGGCCGGTGACGCCGAAATAGATGCCGTAGGCCCAGCCCGGATCGGCGACATTCCAGAATGAGTCTTCAGGACGCAGATCCACCGCGTCGCGGGTGTAGCTCTGGAACGCGACGATCGCCTTGAGCGGCACCGATAGGGCTTTCGACGGGCCGGTAGTGCCCGAGGTGAACATCAGCAGGAACGGCTCCTCGCCCGTCAGCAATACCGGCTCACAGACGTTGGAATAGTTGGCCAGTTCGGCCCAGTAACTGAAATCGCCACGGACAATGCCCTGGCCCTTGGCGCCGCCAACGGTGACCACAGTCGGGCAATCGGCGACTTCGGCGAGTTTCGGCCGGTTGGTCGCATCGGTGACCACCACTTTGGCGCCGGAGCTGTTCAGGCGATGTTCGATGGCCTTGGGGCCGAACGCGGTGAACAGCGGCTGATACACCGCACCGATACGCCAGGTGGCGAACACGGTGATCAGCAGTTCGATATTGCGCGGCAGCAGGCCGGCAACCTTGTCGCCCTTCTGCACGCCCTGGGCCAGAAGGAAATTGGCAAAACGTGCGGCTTTGTCCTGCAGGTCACTGAAGGTGTAGGTCGCACTGGCGCCGTCGCGGCCCTCCCAGAACAACGCGATGCGCCCCGGCAAGGCGTGACGGTCGCAGCATTCGACGCAGGCGTTAAGCGCCTCCAGCGAACCGCTGAGTGCGGCGTCCACGGTGTGCTGATAGTTGAACTGTTCGGTGGCAGACAAGTAATCGCGCATTGCCAGAATCCCTCGGTGTTTTTATTAGGTTGGGAACCGTAAACAACACAGGGATAGTCGCGCTGCGGCGCGGAGGCGGCAATGGTCAAAGCCATCAAGTTGGCTGACTGGTTTGGCCAAGGATCAAAGTACGTGTTGCCTTGACCGGCCCTATCGCTGGCAAGCCAGCTCCCACAGGGTTAGCGCAAAACCTGTGGGAGCTGGCTTGCCAGCGATGAGGTCAGAGCGATCAATGCCTGTGCAGGATCAGAGCGCTTCGTTCAGGATCAAGGTGCGGTAATGCCCGGGATTCGACCCCGACCACTTGCGAAACGCCTTGTAGAACGAACTCGCATCGGCAAACCCCAGCCGGGTGGCGATCTCGACAAAACTGATCGACGGCTCCGCCAGCCAGGTGATCGCCAGTTCCTTGCGCACGCTGTCCTTCAGGCCCTGATAAGTCTGGCCTTCTTCCGACAAGCGTCGGCGCAGGGTCGAGGCGGACATGCACAGTTGCTGCGCCAGGGCCTCGGTTTCCGGCCAGTGTTCGGCGGGCAACTGCCGCAGATTGTGCTTGATCCGGCTGGCAAGGCTCTCCGGGTCGCGATACTTCACCAGGATGTTTGCCGGCGCATGGGCCAGAAAGCGTTTCAGTTCCTCGGCTGTACGCTTGATCGGCAGGTCGAGGCAATCGGCGGCGAAGATCATCCGCGTGCGTGGACGCTCGAACCGCAGGTTTTCCGAGAACATCACCCGGTAGTCGTCGCAAAAGTCCGGTTCGGCGCAACGCAGTTCGATCGCCAGAATCGGAATCCGCCGCCCGGCCAGCCAGCAGGCCACGCCGTGGACGATCATCCAATAGGTGAAATAAGTGAAGGCGCGGCGCGGTTCGGGGTCGTCTTCGAGCAGCACGACTTCCGCCAGGCTTTGCTGATGCACAAGTTGCGCCGGCATTTTTTCCAGCATCAACGAGAGAAAACTCAGGCCCATGCCCAGGCCGGCGGCCAGGGTCGGTTGGGCCATGGCGCTGCGACAGAGGAACTCAAGGCTGCCGGACTTGAGCGGGCGCGGGTCCATGCCGAAGAACTCGTCATCGCCACGCCGGGCCAGCAAGCGCCAGAGTTTTGCGTATTGCGCAGCGGGTACCCGGCCTTCTGCGCTTTGCAGCACGGCCGAGTCGATACCGACCTTGTTCAAGACATCTTCCGTGGCCACGCCCGGGGCACAACTTTGCAGCAGCGCTTCACGCACCAGTTGCACGGCGATGGTGTCTTTTTCCGACATGGAGCGAGGCAGACCTTGTTGTTTTCGAGGGACGGGCATCTTAACCCAAACACGACTCAGATCCCCTGTGGGAGCGAGCTTGCTTGCGAAAGCGTTGGGCGAGTCACAGAGACGTCGACCGGTCAGCCGCCTTCGCGAGCAAGCTCGCTCCCACAGGGATTTGTGCGTGGCAAAAAACAGGTTGTTCAGCTTGTGTTCAGGTTTATGTCAATCATTGTCATGTGAGAATGGTTGTCATTATGTTACAACTTGTAACCTCTTCGAATGACTTAGTGGACACCGAATGCTCGTTCCCTTTCTGATCATGCTGCGTGAAGGCATCGAAGCCGCGCTGATCGTTGGCATCATCGCCAGCTACCTGCAACAAACCGGTCGTGGCCAGTGGATGCCCGCCGTATGGATCGGCGTGTTCCTCGCCGCCGCCCTCGCCCTGCTGGTGGGCGGTGGTCTGGAACTGGTCAGTGCCGAGTTCCCGCAAAAGCAGCAGGAACTGTTCGAAGGCGTAGTCGGGCTGGTGGCCGTGGGCATTCTCAGTTCGATGGTATTCTGGATGCGCAAGGTCGCGCGCTCAATCAAGCATTCGCTGCAAGCCTCGCTGGACCAGGCGCTGACGTCTTCAAGGCACCAGGTGATT
The DNA here is from genome assembly GCF_037626295.1 of Pseudomonas sp. LF-5. NCBI lineage: Bacteria > Pseudomonadati > Pseudomonadota > Gammaproteobacteria > Pseudomonadales > Pseudomonadaceae > Pseudomonas > Pseudomonas sp. LF-5. Next base: position 670,132 of record NZ_JARKMT010000001.1, on the reverse strand, counting down.
GCGCTGATCGCCATGGTCTTCTTCGCCGTAGCCCGTGAAGGCCTGGAAACCGTGTTTTTCCTGCTCGCCGTGTTCCAGCAGAGCGAAGGCCCGGGCGCGCCGATCGGCGCCCTGCTCGGGTTGATCCTGGCCATCGTCGTCGGTTTCCTGATCTACAGCGGCAGCATGCGCCTGAACCTGTCGGCGTTCTTCAAGTGGACCGGGCTGTTCATCCTCGTGGTCGCCGCCGGCATCCTCGCCAACTCGGTGCAGGCGCTGCATGAAGCGGGCGTATGGAACCACCTGCAGACCGTGCTCTTCGACTTCAGCGCGACGCTGCCGATGGATGGCCCACTGGGCTCGGTGCTGGCCGGCATGTTCGGTTATCAGGATGCGCCGACCGTCAGCACCCTCGGCGCGTACCTGATCTATCTGCTGGTGGCGCTGGTGATGTTTTTCCTGCCCGCCGCGCCCTCCGGCACCCAGTCAGCCGGCAAATCGTCTTCCGTTTCCAGCCAATAAGGGCACCCATGTCAAAGCCTAATACTCCTCAGGCCTCGCCTCCCCGCGCCTTGCGCTGGGCGGTGGCCGGTTCGGTGGTCGTGATGATCGCCGCCGGTGGCTTGTTCTACTACGCCTCGAAAATGGCCGCGGCCAAGCGTCAGCACAACCACGACGAAGTGGTGGTCAACATCAACGCCCACAGCTGCGATCCGAACGAGCTGAGCGTACCGGCCGGCCGTGCCAGTTTCCGCATCGTCAACCGCTCCGACCGGGCGGTGGAATGGGAAATCCTCGACGGCGTGCTGGTGATCGAAGAGCGCGAGAACATCGCTCCGGGCCTGAGCCAGGTGATCAACGCCAACCTGCAACCCGGCGACTACGCGATCACTTGCGGGCTGTTGAGCAACCCACGCGGCGTGCTGCACGTAACGCCAACCGCCGCATCGGATGCCGCCGCCAAAGCCAGACCGTCGATGGTGGCTTTCGTGGGGCCGCTGTCGGAGTTTCGCGTGTATCTGGCCAGCCAAAGCAGTGCGCTGATCAAAGCCGTCACGGCGCTGAATCAGGCGATCGCCAGCGGCGACCTGAGTCAGGCGCAGGCGTTGTACCTGCCGGCCCGTGCCGCCTATCAGCGTCTGGCACCGGCGGCGCAACGCCTGGCCGAACTGGACAACAGCATCAACGCCCGCGCCGATTATTTCGAAAAGCGCGAGCAGGACCCGGCCTTCGTCGGCTTCCACCGCGTGGAATACGCCCTGTTCCAGCAACGCAGCCTCGACGGATTGAACCCGGTGGCCGAGCGTCTGCTGGGCGACGTCAGCATCCTCAAGCAACAACTGCTGGCCCAGTCACTGCTGCCGGAGCAGTTGGTCAACATCGTGGTGCGCAACCTCAACACCTTGGCTGACGTGCGCGCCGCCAGCGGTGAAGAGGAACGCTACAGCCACGGCGATCTCAACGGCTTCGCCAGCAACCTGGAAACCGCACACAAAGTGGCCGAGCTGCTGCGGCCGATGCTGACGAAATCGGCGCCGGATCTGCTGCCGAAAATTGATGCCGCGCTGAGCGATTTCGACACCGTATTGAACAGCTTCAAGGTCAAGGACGGCTACGCCACTTACGACACCGTCAGCGGCGAACAACGTAAACAGATCGCCGACAAGGCCAAGGCACTTGCCCACGCCCTGGATGGCATTGATCCCGCCCTCGGCCTCTCCGGCCTGTAAGCAGAAGACGAATACCGATGAAAGATTTGCAAAACCTCGATCTGCAACGTCGCCGCCTCCTGATGGGCATGGGTGTCGCCGGTGTCGCACTGGCCGGTTCGGCCCTGAGTTGCCCCGCCATGGCTGCGGCGCCGGCGCAAGTCACCGAAGCGCCGAGCAGCGACAAAACCGAAGACCGTCACGATTTCCATGGCGTGCACCAGACCGGCATCGTCACCCCGCGTCCGGCGTCCGGCATGTTCGTTTCCTTTGACGTACTGGCCAGCGATCGCGAAGACCTCGAGCGGCTGTTCCGCACCCTCAACGAACGCATCGCGTTCCTGATGACGGGCGGCCCGGTGGCGCAGATCGACCCGAAACTGCCGCCGCCGGATTCCGGCATCCTCGGCCCGGTCGTGACCCCGGACAACCTGACCATCACCGTGTCGGTAGGTGACTCGCTGTTCGATGAGCGCTTTGGTCTGGCCGCCGCCAAACCCAAGCGCCTGCAACGCATGGTCGGTTTCCCCAACGATGCGCTGGAGGCCGATTGCTGCCACGGCGACTTGGGCCTGCAGTTCTGCTCGAACACCGCCGACACCAACATTCACGCGCTGCGCGACATCGTCAAGAACCTGCCGGATCTGTTGCTGGTGCGCTGGAAGCAGGAAGGCAGCGTGCCGCCGCAAGCCCCGGCCAAACCGGGAGTGCCGGCCCAATCGGCGCGCAACTTCCTCGGTTTTCGCGACGGCTCGGCCAACCCCGATTCCAACGACGCCAAGGCGATGGACACGATTGTCTGGGTGCAACCGGGCAGCGATGAACCCGCCTGGGCGGCGCATGGCAGCTATCAAGCGGTGCGGATCATCCGCAACTTCGTCGAACGCTGGGACCGCACGCCGCTGCAAGAACAGGAAAGCATCATCGGCCGGGTCAAGACCACGGGCGCACCGATGGGCGCCCGGCACGAAACCGAGGTCCCGGATTACAGCAAAGACCCGGAAGGCAAGCTGACCAAGCTCGACGCGCACATTCGCCTGGCCAACCCGCGCACCGCCGCGAGCCAGGCCAACCTGATTCTGCGCCGGCCGTTCAACTACTCCAACGGCGTGAACAAGAACGGCCAGCTCGACATGGGCCTGCTGTTCATCTGCTACCAGGCCGACCTGGAAAAAGGCTTCATCACCGTACAGACCCGGCTCAACGGCGAACCGCTGGAGGAATACCTCAAACCGGTCGGCGGCGGTTACTTCTTCACCCTGCCGGGTGTCACCGGCGACAAGGACTTCATTGGTCGCTCGCTGCTCAACGCCACCCAACCCAAAACAGCTGCCTAACCATAAAAAACCTCGGAGCCGCTCCATGAAAAAGTCGCCACTCGCGTTACTGCTGACCCTCGGTTTGCTCAACACCCCACTGTCGGCGTTCGCCGCGACCGCGCCGCTGGATCTGGTCGGCCCGGTGTCGGACTACAAGATCTACGTCACCGAGCAACTGGATGAGCTGGGCAGCCACACCAGACAATTCACCGATGCGGTGAAGAAAGGCGATCTGGCCACCGCGCAAAAGCTCTACGCGCCGACCCGCGTCTACTACGAGTCGATCGAACCGATTGCCGAGCTGTTCAGCGACCTCGATGCGTCCATCGACTCCCGGGTCGACGACCACGAAAAAGGCGTAAAGGCCGAAGACTTCACCGGTTTCCATCGCCTCGAATACTCGCTGTTCTCGGAGAAGAGCACCGAAGGTCTGAGCGCCTTGGCGGACAAACTGGACAGTGATGTGAAAGACCTGCAAACCCGCGTCGCCGGCCTGACCTTCCCGCCGGAAAAAGTCGTCGGTGGTGCCGCCGCGCTGCTCGAAGAAGTCGCCGCGACCAAGATCTCCGGTGAAGAAGACCGCTACAGCCACACCGACCTGTACGACTTCCAGGGCAACATCGACGGTGCGAAGAAAATCGTCGACCTGTTCCGTCCGCAGATCGAGAAACAGGACAAGGCGTTTGTCGCCAAAGTCGACAAGAACTTTGCCACCGTGGACAAGATCCTCGCCAAATACAAGACCAAGGACGGTGGTTTCGAGACGTATGACAAAGTCAAAGACAACGACCGCAAGGCGCTCGTTGGCCCGGTCAATACCTTGGCGGAAGACCTTTCCACGTTGCGTGGCAAGCTCGGTCTGAACTGATTGATGTAGAGGCTTCAGGGCACCTCGCGAGCAGGCTCACGCCTCCAGTTGGAATGCATTCCCCTGTAGAAGTGAGCCTGCTCGCGATAGCGGTTTCAACCGCCCTGAATAACCTGAAGGTTTACAAAATCCGGTAGAGCAACCGCTCAATCCGCACCCTGCTCACCCGCTTCAAAAACTTCGCCACCGCCGCCGGGTACTCCGGCAAGGTCTCCAGGTTCTGGAAGCTGGCAATTCGCGTGGTGTTGCGGAAAATCTCCTCCAGTTCCTTCGCCCGTGGTGCCAGCCATTCGCCTTGCGGGTCATCAATCAGCAGCGCATTTTCCAGGTCGAGACGGAACGCCCGTGGATTGAGGTTGTTGCCGGTCAGCAAGGTATAACGCTGATCGATCCACATGCCCTTGAGGTGATAGGTGTTGTCGCCATCCCGCCACAGGTGCAGGTTCAACTGGCCGCTGTCGATGTTGCGCTGATGCCGCTTGGCAAAGCGGCGCAAGCTGATCTCGTACAGATACGGCAGCGCCGCGATCACCTTGAACGGTTCGCTTGGCGGGATGTAGAAGTCATTGGCGGTTTTGTCGCCGACCACAATGTCAATCTTCACGCCACGGGCCAACGCACGGTTGATCTCGCGAATCACTCCCAGCGGCAGGTTGAAGTACGGCGTACAGATCGTCAGTTGCTGTTGCGCGCTGGCGATCAACTCGAGGATCGCCCGGTTCAGCGGGTTGTTCTTGCCCACGCCGAGTAACGGACTCACCGACAGACCGGTGTGCGCCGTGCTGCCGGCTGCAGTGTCGTAAGTCGCGTATTTGAGCCGGCTGCGCAGGTCGCCGATGTCGTTGCGCAGGCTGCGGGTGGTCGGCAGGTTCGGCAGGTCGAGGCGATGCACAGCCTTGGATTCGATCAGCCCGTGTTTGACCAGGTGATGCATCGAATCCGCCAGTTCACGGCTGTGCAGCACATGGTAACGGTCGAACCGGTACTTTTCGAACTTGTGCAGATAGACGTTGTTCAGGCTAGCGCCGCTGTAGACCACGCAATCGTCGATGACAAAGCCCTTCAGATGCAGGACCCCGAACAGCTCGCGGGTTTGCACCGGCACGCCGTACACCGGCACTTCGCTCTGGTGCGTGCGGGTCATTTCCTGATACCACGCCGAATTCCCCGGCTGTTTGCCCGCGCCGATCAGGCCACGCTGAGCCCGCAGCCAGTCGACCACCACGGCAATTTCAAGCTCTGGGTGCTTGAGTTTGGCGGCGTGCAAGGCATCGAGAATTTCCTGACCGGCCTCGTCCTGTTGCAGATACAACGCGACGATGTAGATGCGCCGGGTCGCCGTGGCGATTTTCTCCAGCAGGCTACGACGAAACTCGGCGGCGCCGGACAGAATGGTCACGGCCTCGGCGGTCAGCGGGAAGCTGCGCAGTTTGGGCAGCAGAGAACGTTTGAAAAGCAACGGCATAGGGCTCGCAATGGGTCGAATCCGAAGAACCCGAGAGCTTACACCATCACTCGGTTCGGGTCTCGTAAGTGTCTGTAATGAAGCCTTCGCGAGCGAGCTCGCTCCTGCATTTGAAATGCAATCCCCTGTGGGAGCGAGCCTGTTCGCGAAAGCGATCAAAAAACAACACTTGACCAAGGAGAACGATCGTTCTACTGTTGGCCGCATGAACGAAATCACAGACACCTCGACCCGCGACATCATTCTGGATGTCACCGAAAAGCTGATCTACAAGAGTGGCATCGCTGCCACCGGGATGGATCTGCTGGTGAAAACCGCCGGCGTCTCCAGAAAAAGCATCTACCGCTACTTCGCCAACAAGGAGGAGCTGACCGTCGCCGCTTTGCAACGCCGCGATGTGCGCTGGATGCATTGGTACCGAAATGCTGTCGATCAGGCCGAAACCCCGGCCAAGCGCCTGATCAACCTGTTTACCGTACTCAAGGGCTGGTTCGCCTCGGAAGGCTTCCGTGGCTGTGCCTTTATCAATACCAGTGGCGAGACCGGTGATCCTCAGGACCCGGTGCGCCAGGTCGCCAAAGACCACAAACAGAAGCTGCTCGACTACCTGTGCGAGCTGTGTACCGAACATGGCGCCGAAGATCCGCAATTGCTGGCCAGACAATTGCTGATCCTGATTGACGGTGCCATTACCGTAGCGCTTGTGATGGGTGATCACAGTGCCGCTGATAATGCGCAATGCATGGCGCGTAAGTTATTGGACCTGTAACGCCTTAAATAAGCCGGACACGTTGTTTAACTATTAATGAGATCGGGAGACTGAACATGTCTACTGCAGCCCAGGTACGTCCGCCATTACCCCCCTTCAACCGTGAATCGGCGATTGAAAAAGTTCGCCTGGCCGAGGATGGCTGGAACTCCCGCGACCCGGAAAGAGTGTCGCTGGCCTACACCCTCGACACGAAATGGCGCAACCGCGCCGAATTCGCCAACAACCGTGAAGAAGCCAAAGCCTTCCTGACCCGCAAATGGGCCAAGGAACTGGACTATCGCCTGATCAAGGAGCTCTGGGCCTACTCGGACACTCGCATCGCCGTGCGCTACGCCTACGAATGGCATGACGACTCCGGCAACTGGTTCCGCTCTTATGGCAATGAAAACTGGGAGTTCGATGAGCATGGCCTGATGTTCCAGCGCTATGCCTGCATCAACGACATGCCGATCAAGGAAAGCGAACGCAAGTTCCACTGGCCGCTGGGCCGACGCCCGGATGATCATCCGGGGCTGTCAGACCTCGGTCTGTAAGTTCACGCAGATCCAATTGCAGGAGTGAGCCTGCTCGCGACAGCGTCTGAACACTCAACCTGAATGTTGACTGACACGCCGCCATCGCGAGCAGGCTCACGCCTGCAGGAGATTTGTTGGATTCAGGCGATGGCGGCCGTTTTTTCGGCCTCAAGCTCGCGCACTAGCGGCAGCACCCGCCGGCCGAAATACTCCACCTCCTCCTGAAAGTGCAGAAACCCCGCCAGCACCAGATCCACGCCCACCGCTTTCAACGCCACAATCCGCTCGGCAATCTGCAACGGCGTGCCGATCAGGTTGGTCTTGAACCCGTCGTTGTATTGCACCAGGTCCTCGAAGGTCGACTTCGCCCAGTTGCCCTCACCTTCCGGCGAGGCCCTGCCCGCCTGCTTTGCGGCGTCACCAAAGGCATTCACCGCTTCCGGATCGGCCTGATCAATGATCTGCGCCAGCACGGCCCGCGCCTCTGCTTCAGTGTCACGCGCAATGACGAAGGCATTGACGCCGATCTTCACCGAGTGATTATTCGCCGCGGCTTTGCCGCGAATGTCATCGACCTGGGCCTTGATCCCTTCGACACTGTTGCCGTTGGTGAAATACCAGTCCGACACCCGCGCCGCCATGTCGCGCGCTGCCCGTGAACTGCCGCCCTGGAAGATCTCCGGACGCCCCAGCGGTTTCGGTTTGAGGCTGTAATGGTCAAACCGGTAGAAGTCGCCACGGAAGGTAAAGTTGTCCTCACTCCAGATCCCGCGCAGCGAACGGATAAATTCCTCGGAACGCCGATAGCGCTCGTCGTGTTCCAGCCAGTGCTCGCCAATCGCTTGAAACTCGCCCTTGAACCAGCCACTGACGATGTTCACGGCAATACGGCCATTGGTCAGCTGGTCGATAGTCGCCAGCTGTTTCGCCGCCAGTGCCGGTTGCCACGGCCCCGGCAGAATGGCCGCGATCACCTTGAGTTTGTGGGTGGCGGCCAGCAGCGCGTGACTGAACGCCACCGATTCATGCTGGAACTCAGCGCCATAGCCGGCGGTGAAGCGAATCTGTGTCAGCGCATATTCAAAACCTGCCGCCTCGGCAAGTTGCGCCAGTTTGCGGTTGTAGTCGATGCCCCAGTCGGTGCGCTGCTCGATCTTGCTGACCACCAGCCCGCCACTGACGTTCGGTACCCAGTAGGCGAATTTCACCGCGTGCTTGCTCATTGGCGTGTCCTCGGGACATTGGGAAGGTCAAGGTGTCAGAGCAGCAAGCGTGCCAGCGTGCAAATGCCCGTTTTTATTGGGCTTGAGACTGATGGAGTTGCATGGTTGGAGGGTGATTTGTTGTCGCGGTGTTGGTTGGGCAACAGTTCAATAGCCTGTGGCTGTTCAGCCCTCATCGCTGGCAAGCCAGCTCCCACAGGGATCTCTAGCGAACACACATATTGCGGACATGCCGAAACCTGACGGAGCTGGCTTGCCAGCGATCGGGCCTTATGGGTCGCCGCAACAACTGGAAATGAGTAACATGTCAGCCCTTCCCCGCAGCCCGTCTGCGCCCTGCCGAATAAGCCGATTCCATGCCTTTCGAACTCAGCGTTGACCTCACCACCCTCGCCATTCTTGCCCTCGTCGCATTCATTGCCGGTTTCATCGACGCCATTGCCGGCGGTGGCGGCCTGCTGACCACGCCAGCGCTGCTGACTGCCGGCCTGCCGCCGCACCTGGTGCTGGGCACCAACAAGCTGAGCTCGACCTTCGGTTCGGCCACCGCCAGTTTCACTTTCTACCGGCGCAAGCTATTCCACCCTCGGCAGTGGACGCACGCCATCGTCGGCACGCTGGTCGGTGCGCTGACCGGTGCGATCGTCGCCCATTACCTGCCGGCGGAATGGCTGAACAAAATGCTCCCGGTGATCGTGTTTGCCTGCGGCCTGTACCTGTTGTTCGGCGGCACACCGAAAGCGCCACTGGACAGCGACGCACCGATCAAAAAGAAATGGCAATCGAGCCAGGGTTTCAGTCTCGGCTTCTATGACGGCGTGGCCGGTCCGGGCACAGGTGCATTCTGGACGGTCAGCAGCCTGTTGCTCTACCCGATCGACCTGGTCAAGGCCAGCGGCGTGGCGCGCAGCATGAACTTCGTCAGCAATATTGCGGCGCTGTCGGTGTTCGTGTTTTCCGGGCAAGTGGACTGGATCATCGGCCTGAGCATGGGCCTGTCGGTGATGGTCGGCGCGTTCTTCGGCGCGCGCACCGCAATCAGCGGTGGCGCCAAATTCATCCGTCCGGTGTTCATCACCGTGGTGTTGGGTCTGACCGTGCGCCTAGCCTGGCAGCACTGGTTCAGCGTGGCCTAAGCGCCGCGCCACGTAGACGTCGATCAGGTAACGGGCAATCGATTTGGACGCCGGCAATGGCGGCAAATCGTGCACGTTGAACCACTGGGCGTCTTCGATCTCGTCTTCCTGGCAGACAATCTCGCCACCGGCGTACTCGGCATGGAAGCCGAGCATCATCGAATGCGGAAACGGCCAGCACTGGCTGCCCATGTACTGAATGTTCTTGACCTCGATCTGCACTTCTTCGCGCACTTCACGAATCAGGCAATCCTCGGCCGACTCCCCCGGCTCGGCAAACCCGGCCAGCGTACTGTAGACCCCAGTGACGAAACGCGGTGAGCGCGCCAGCAGGACCTCGTCGCCCCGGGTGACCAGCACGATCATGCTCGGCGAAATGCGCGGGTAATTGCGCAGTTCGCACGGCTGGCAATGCATCGCCCGCTCCCGCGGCACCTGCGTCATGGCCTGCCCGCAATTGCCGCAAAAACGATGCTCCCGCGCCCAGGTGCCGATCTGTGCGGCATAACCCAAGACCTTGTAGACCGTGTGATCGCCATCGAGCATGAACGCCCGCAGACCTTTCCAGTTGCACCCCGGCACCTCGCTGACACTGTGCAACTCCAGCAGGTACACCGGCTCGCCATCGAGATGGCCAATGCCGTGTTCGGCGAGGACCGACAAGTCCTGACGCTTGAGCCATTCCCGCGGGAACAGCGCGCCGTTGTCATCGAACAAAAACCCTTCGGGGCTGCGCGCCACGGCCCAGCCGCCGGGATGATCGGTGTCCAGTACTGCAGTGGTCCAGCGAGATGTCATGGTTTCTCAATCCAGAAATTCAGGTTTCTGTTTGCTCATATGGGCGGCCATGGCCACGCGCAAGTCGGTGGATTGCAACATGGCGGCGTTCCAGGTGGCAACGTATTCAAGGCCATCGTCGATGCGATGGTCGCGCATGTAGCTGATCATTTCCTTGGTGCCTGTGACGGCAATCGGCGACTTGGCTGCAATCTCGCGAGCGATGTCGAACACACCCTCGAGCAACGCGTCCTTGTCGCCATAGACACGATTGACCAAGCCCATGCTGCGCGCCTCATCAGCACCAAAGGTGCGACCGGTGTAAGCCAGTTCACGCAGCATGCCGTCTCCGATGATCCGCGGCAACCGTTGCAACGTGCCAACATCGGCGGCCATGCCGATATCGATTTCCTTGATCGAGAACTGCGCGTCTTCGGCAGCGTAGCGCATGTCACAGGCAGCGATCAGGTCGATCGCCCCGCCAAGGCAATAGCCCTGAATCGCCGCCAGCACCGGTTTACGGCAGTTGTCGACCGCGTTGAACGAGGCTTGCAAGGTGAGAATCTTGCGGCGTAGCAGACGCGCATTACGGCCGACGTCCTTGCCCAGTTCATTGGCGACGCCGGCGAGCATCATCAGGTCGATACCGGAGGAAAAATGTTTACCGTTGCCACTGAGCACCACCACACGCACTTCATCGGTGTCATCAACCCACTGAAAAATCTCGACGATCTCACTCCAGAACGCCGCGTTCATCGAATTGATCTTCTCCGGACGATTGATCTGCACATGAGCGATATTGTCGGCCAGTTCGACGCTGAAGGCGGAGTATTGAGACATGGCAGTGATCCTTTACCGGACAGAAAGAGAGGTCCGAACTATAACAAGGCATCACCGTGGCGGTTCGGCCAAATGCGGGACTGTGGAAACCACGGGGCGGAGCAGGCACTGCGCAAGACTGCATCCTTTTAGCCTTGCCTCTGAAAAACAAAATCAAAAAATCGCAACCCTCGGCACACCTACAGGAAACAAGCACACCCACCGAGCCTGGTCGGCTGCCAGCAGCCAGCAGCCGGTCTCCCACAATGACCGAGCCAACCACTAGGCCGAGTGTCAGCTCGCCTGCTCTTGATCTTGATCTTCAGGCCCCTTCGGCAGGCTGAGTGGAGGGATTCATCCGGGGGCCAGGCGCGCAGCGCCGTTTGGCGAAGCCAAACACATCGAGAGGAGGTGCAGCGAAGCAAACCGGAGGCGATGCGCCCGGATGGATCCCGGAGCGAAGGAACCCCGAGCCCAAGCGAGCGGGCCGAACGCCGGGGCAAGCCCTTTTTTGCTTACTTTTTTGAGGCGTTTGTCAAAAAAGTGAGTCGCCGTAAGGGCGAAACCGCCAGCCGCCACACCCGAAGCAACGGATATTCACACACCCCCGACCAGAGCATGGTCGGCCCAAAGGCCGCCAAGATCACCGGGCCAACCGCCGAAGCCCAAGCAACATCCCCCCCGCCCCCAACACCATCACCCCAAGAAACAAAGGATAAGAAACCCACCAGGGCGTCCCCGCCGTCATCATGCTGAACTCCGACATCCCGCCAATGCTCGCAACCAGGTTCAACGGCAAAAACACCACATTGATCAACGTCAGCTTGCGCAACAGATTATTCATGCTGTTGTTCATCAAATTGCCCCGCGCATCAATCAGCCCGGAAAACACCGTCGAGTAGATTTCCGCCTGCTTGTAGCACTGGTTGTTCTCGATGATCAGATCATCAATCAACCCGATCGCCTCACTGCCGAAATGCTGCTTCTCGGCATGATTGCGCAACCGCGTCAGCACCGCGCCATTACTGTGCAAGGCATTGATGTAATAAATCAGGCTCTCACTGAGATTGAACATCTGAATCAGATGCTGGTTCTGCATCGAAGCATTGAATTTCTGCTGCAACTCGCGAGCGACCAGTTTGATCACCTTCAAGTGCCCCAGGTAGTGATGAATATTGTTGAACAGCAGATCAAGCAACACATCCAGCGGGGTGTTCAACGGCTGCCGGGAACCGAGGCCATGCAAGGGTGTGTCGTCAGTGGCAATCACCAGCAATTGCCCGGGCGCAAACAGCAGACCGCATGAAGACACCTCAAACGCCAAGCTGCCACCGCCAGAATAGTTCTCCGGGCGCTTCCAGATCAGGAACAGATGATCGGGGTGAAACTCGATCCGCGATACCTCGTCCGGATCCAGCGCCGAGGCCAGCGCGTGCTCGTCGACCTTGAAATGGCTGTGCAGCAAGTCACGTTCGGCGGCGTCCGGGTTGCTGAACAGCATCACCTCGGCGTCCAGTCGTTCAACCCGCTGCAAGGCGCCGTGGCTCAATGCGAAACTGTTGATCATCGGCAGGTCACCAGGCCTGGCCGCGGCGCTTCAGTTCCAGCCGTCGCACGAACTCTTCCAGTACCAGTGAATACAGATCGTCCTGCAAATACGCGTCTTCGATGCCGGCGTCGAGATTGGGGTTGTCGTTGACTTCGATCACCACCACCTTGTCGCCGGCCTGTTTCAGATCGACGCCGTAGAGACCGTCGCCAATCAGGTTGGCCGTCTTCACCGCCAGCTCGACCACTGCCCGGGGCGCCTCGTGCACCGCCAGCGTCCGGCACTCGCCGTTGACGTCCTGGCCCTTGGCCTTGTGGTTATAGATCTGCCAGTGGCCCTTGGACATAAAGTACTGGCAGGCGAAGATCGGTTTGCGGTTGAGCACGCCGATGCGCCAGTCGTACTCGGTGTAAAAAAACTCCTGGGCCAGCAACAGCACCGAGTGCTCGAACAGTTCGGCGGTGGCTTCGAGCAAGGCCTGCTGGCTCTCGACCTTGATTACACCGCGGGAAAAACAACCATCGGGAATCTTCAGCACCAAGGGAAACCCGAGGCGCTCGCCCACCCGCTCGAAGTCTTCGGGTCGCTCCTTGTAGAGAATTTCGGTGGCGGGCATGCCCAGTTGATGGCTGTTGAGCAAGTCGGTCAGGTAGACCTTGTTGGTGCAGCGCAGAATCGACGTCGGGTCATCCATCACCACCAGCCCTTCGCTTTCAGCCTTTTTCGCGAAGCGGTAAGTGTGGTTGTCGACGCTGGTGGTTTCGCGGATCAGCAAACCGTCGTACTCGGCCAGGCGCGCATAGTCCTTGCGCTCGATCAGTTCGACATCAATGCCCATGGTCTTGCCGACCCGGACGAAATTCTCCAGCGCTTTGGCGTTGGAAGGCGGCAAGGCTTCTTGCGGATCGTGCAAGATCGCCAGGTCATAACGCGCCACTTGCGGAGAACGCGGAACACGCCAGATTTTACGGCTGAAGCCATCCAGCGCATTGGCGAACTGATCTTCCTGATCATCGCGCAACTTATGCAGCGCGCCGGATTTTATACCTTCGATGTGCCAGCCGTTAGTTCGACCGAACTCCACTAACAGGATCGGACACGGAAACACTTCAAACAACTGCCGAGCCAAATCCTGCAGCGGCTCGATATGCGTCCGGCCGAAATAAAGGGTCAGGGTAAAGCCTTCGGTATCGCTGTAGAGATGATGACTGAGGGCTTTTTCGAGGGTTTTATCCAGGTCGTCCAGTGCCAGCCCGTACAGCGATTTTCGGGTCAGTTCACTGATCGTGCGTACTGACGGAATCACCTTGTGCTCACGGGCTTCGGCCAACAGCGAGCAGTAATAACCGTGGCCCAGGTACTTGTAACTGCGGCACAGATTGATCACCTGCACCCGCTTGCCCGGTTCGGCTTCGCGGGTCTGTTCCAGATATTCCTGGGCGGTGACGATGCCTTCGCTGGGAAAATACGAGGCCCAGTCTTCCTTGCGTTCGACAATGATCAGCACTTGACTGGAAGTTCTCGCCGTTGAATTTAAATAAGTTGCCGCCGGCAAACTTTGCTCGGATACTTCGCGCCAATGACCCTGTACCGCTGACATAGAGATTGATCCGTTGGAGAACAAGACCATTTCTATTAAGCACGAAGTTTTTCGAAAGTCCCGTTTCGTTACGCAACTTTTACGGTGGTCATATGAGTGCTGTTTTTCGTCTGGCGGTAGTTGAAGATTTGCCGGCGCTGCTGGCATTGGAAATGCAATGTTTCACCACGGACCGGCTCACGGCGCGCAGTTTTCAGTGGATGATTACTCGCGCCCATGGCCAGTTGCTCGTGGCGGAGCGCGAAGGCCAATTGCTCGGTTACGCCTTGGTCCTGTTTCATCGCGGCACGTCGCTGGCGCGGTTGTACTCCATCGCGATCGCCAGCGAGGCGCGCGGCGGCGGATGGGGCAAGCAACTGCTGCAACGCATCGAAGCCATCGCCCTGGAACACGATTGCGCCTACCTGCGTCTTGAGGTGCGGATCGACAACCCCGCCGCCATTGCCCTGTACGAACGTAACGGCTACCGGCGCTTTGCCCTGATTCATGATTACTACGAAGACCATGCCGACGCCTTGCGCCTGGAAAAACGCATTCTTCAGCATCGCGACTCACGCAACATAAAGGTGCCCTACTACCCGCAAACCACTGAATTTACCTGCGGCCCGGCCTGCCTGTTGATGGCCATGGGCGCTTTGCAATCGCAGCGCTTGCTGGAGCGACGCGAAGAATTGCAGCTCTGGCGTGAAGCAACCACAGTGTTCATGACCTCCGGGCACGGTGGCTGCAGCCCGCAAGGTCTGGCGCTGGCCGCGTGGAGCCGCGGCTTTCGCGTGCGCTTGCAAGTCAGCCTGGCAGGTCCCCTGTTTCTCGACGGCGTGCGCGATGCGCATAAAAAAGACGTCATGCGCCTGGTCCATGAGGAATTCACCGCGCAGCTGGCCGAGACCGATGTCGAGTGTCTGATCGGTACACCGCTGGATCTACCCCGCTTGCTGGATACGGGCGGGCAGCCTCTGGTGTTGATCAGCAGTTACCGGCTGACCCGCTCCAAGTCGCCGCACTGGGTGGTGGTGACCGACTGCGACGAGGATTTCGTTTACCTGCATGACCCCGATGTCGATCACAGCCAGCATCGGCAGCCCATGGACTGCCAGCATGTACCGGTCAGTCATGGCGAGTTCGAGAAGATGTGCCGGTTTGGCCGGGGCAAGTTGCGGGCGGCGGTGGTGTTGTATACCCGCGAGCAATGAGCAGGATTGCTTTTGTGGCGAGGGGATTTATCCTCGTTGGGTCGCGTAGCGGCCCCCTGTGAGAAGCAGGTGACTCCTGCGCAGTCCAACGGGGATAAATCCCCTGGCCACAGTTAGGTGGATTGCCTCCTTGGAAGGTGTTACTTCAGGCCGAGTTTGTAGAGCGATCCATTCTCTTCATCCGTCAGCACATACAAGTAACCATCCGGCCCTTGGCGCACATCGCGAATCCGCTGTTTCAGCTCGCCCAGCAACCGCTCTTCATGCACCACCTTGTCGCCATCGAACTGCAGGCGAATCAGCTCTTGGGTCGCCAGCGCGCCGATAAACGCGTTGTGTTGCCACGGTTTGAAGCGATCACCGTCGTAGAACGTCATGCCGCTGACACCCGGCGATTTTTCCCAGACATGATGCGGTGCGACCGTGCCTTCAGCGGTTTCACCCTGCGCTTCGGGAATCGGTTGCATCGAGTAGTTGATGCCGTGGGTCGCCAACGGCCAACCGTAGTTTTTCCCGCGTTCGATGATATTCACCTCATCGCCACCCCGAGGCCCGTGCTCGTTTTCCCACAGGGTGCCCGTCCATGGGTTGAGTGCCGCGCCCTGCGGGTTACGAATGCCATAGGCCCAGATCTCCGGGCGCACGCCGGACTGGCCCACGAATGGATTGTCGTCCGGCACTCTGCCGTCGGGATAGAGACGTACGATCTTGCCCTGCAATTTGTCGAGGTCCTGTGCGGTCGGCCGATCGTTGTTCTCGCCCAGGGTGATAAACAGATAACCGTCGCGATCGAACACCAGCCTCGAGCCGAAATGATTGCCCACCGACAACTTCGGCTCCTGACGAAAGATCACCTTGAAGTCCTTGAGGGTCTTCAGGTCCTCCGACAAGCGCCCGCGCCCGACCGCCGTCCCGGCCTTGCCCCCTTCAGCACCGCCCTCGGCGTAGGACAGATACACAAGCCGGTCGGCCTTGAAGTCCGGCGACAACACGACATCGAGCAAACCGCCCTGCCCCTTGGCCCAGACTTCCGGGACGCCGTCGATGGGCGCGGACAGCTTGCCGTCGGCCGCGACGACCCGCAGGTTGCCCGGCCGCTCAGTCACCAGCACGCCTTGCCGATCAGGCAAAAAGGCCAGCGCCCAGGGATGCTCCAGCCCTTGGGCCAGAGTGGTGACTTCAAGACTGCCCTGTTCGCTTTGCAGCGCCTTGGGGGCGGCGGCATGTACCGGGACGCTGATCAGCGCGCCGGCGCACAGGCTGGCTAAAAGGGTTTTACGCAACATGCACGATTCCTTTTGTCATTTGAAAGGCTGACAGAACGCGGTCCTGCCGTTCAACGGTTGCTGCCGGTATCCCGCGAGGGCGGGTTGGGAATGAACGTGGGTGGCGTGGCCGGCACTGAGCGAATCGGCTGGCCGTTGCCGATACCGCGATTCTCTACGGTGGGCTGACGCGGTGTCGGTACGGTGTTCGGCCCGCGCATGGGCGGCGTGCTGGGCTGGGTGCCTTGCATGCTGTTGGGGTTGGCCCGGCGAATCGGGCTGTTATAGGGATTGTTGCTGTTGCCGGCAGGACTTTGCGCAAGCAGCAACGGCGCGGATGGCCTCAGGGCTTCAGCGTGAGCCAGGCCGGCACTGAGAGCCAAGGCAACGATGCCAAGCAGAAAGCGGTTCATGAAGCAGCCTCTCGATGCGCAGGGAATGGGCTGGGGTTGCAGCGTTCGAGTCCACGCTACGCTCAGGGTTCGGATTTGTTAACCCGTCCGCTTTAAACAACATGTAACACGACTTGACTGCTGCGCCTGCTGAAGCGCAGTCAGCGGAAACTTTCGTGGCGCGCTCAAGGTCACCTGATCATCACTTGGAGAACACACCATGGCTCGGGCAATCTGGAAAGGCGCGATCAGTTTCGGTCTGGTTCACATCCCGGTCGCGCTGGTGTCGGCGACCGCCTCGCAAGGCGTCGACTTTGACTGGCTCGACAGCCGCAGCATGGACCCGGTGGGTTATAAACGGGTGAACAAGGTGACCGGCAAAGAGGTCACCAAAGACCATATCGTCAAGGGGGTGGCTTACGAGAAAGGTCGGTATGTGGTGCTCAGCGAGGAGGAAATTCGCTCGGCGCACCCGGTGTCCACCCAGACCATTGATATTTTCTCGTTTGTCGAGGCTGATCAGATTCCCCTGCAAAACATCGATACGCCCTACTACCTGGCACCGGACAAACGGGGCGGCAAGGTCTACGCGCTGCTGCGTGAAACCCTGAGCAAGACCAACAAAGTCGCCCTCGCTCGGGTGGTACTGCATACGCGCCAGTATCTGGCCGCGCTGATGCCGCTGGAGTCGGCACTGGTGCTGGTGAAGTTACGCTGGCCGCAGGAAGTCCGCGGGCTCGACGAGCTGGATCTGGGCAGCGAAGTGACCAAGCCGCAACTGGCCAAGGGCGAACTGGACATGGCCAGGCGCCTGGTTGAAGACATGAGCGCAGACTGGAAACCCGAAGACTACAAGGATGAATTCGAAGCCAAGATCATGGCGCTGGTCGAGAAGAAAGCCCATGAAGGCAAGATCGAGGATGTCGAGACTGTGGGTGGCGAAGAGGAGCGCAAAACGGCGGATGTTATCGACTTGACCGAGCTGCTCAAACGCAGTCTGGGTGGGAAAGCAGCGGCAAAACCCAAGGCAAAATCAGCGAAGCCGGCCAAGGCGGCCCCGGCAAAGAAGACCAAGAAGGCTTCTTGATCAATTGCGCCAACGGTCAGGGCTCCTTCGCGGGCAGGCCCGCTTCCACAGGTTCTGGCGGTGTGAATGAGTTCTGTGCATCACACCAGCCCCTGTCGAAGCGGGCTTGCCCGCGAAGGCGGCCCCACAGGCGCCGCGGTCTTCAGATCAGGATGAAGATCGCCAGCAAGCCAGCGAAAATCGCCCATTTCTCCAGGTAATACCGCATGCGATTGCGTTTTTTCAGCTCTTTGCCGCGCAGGCGAATTTTGTAGATTCTGGTAAACAGGCGGTTGATGCCGCCGGTTTTGTCGCCGGCATCATTCGGGGCGCCCGCCGCCGACATTACCGTGCGGCTGAACCACCGGTTGAACGCCGCCGCCCAGCGGTACTTCATCGGGCGCTCGATGTCGCAGAACAGGATGATGCGGTTCTTGTCCGTGGCGTTTTCGGCGTAATGGATGAACGTCTCATCGAACACCACCGCCTCACCGTCGCGCCAGTGGTAGTTCTCACCGTCAACGTTGATGTAGCAACCGGCGTCATTGGGCGTATCCAGGCCCAGGTGATAGCGGTAAGAACCGGCATAGGGGTCGCGGTGCCGTACCAGTTTCGACCCCGGCGGCAGTTCGGCGAACATCGCCGCCTTGATCGAGCCGATGCTTTGCACCAGTTCCGTGGTGCGCGGGCACAGCTTCATCGCCGATGGATGACTTTCGCCGTACCACTTCAGGTAGAAACGCTTCCAGCCGCTTTTGAAGAACGAGTTGAAACCGACGTCATCATACTGGTTGGAGCGCTTGATCTCGCCGGCACGCAACAGATTCTGACCTTCTTCGCGGATCTCCTGCCAATGCGCCTGCAACGGGCTGAGATCAGGAAACTCCGCCGGATTCAGGTAAGGCTTGCTGGGGATCTTCGAGAACAAATAAAGGAAGCAGTTGATCGGTGCAAGGAAGGTCGAGTGATCGCTCAGTTGCCGACCCAGTTTGTGACGCACACGCCCCCGCAGGTGAACGTATGCAATGGAAATGACATAAATAGCAGCAATGATGAGTTTCACGGAAATCGTCACACGTCAGAAGTGAACAAACTGCGCACCTGGCGGCTCGGGGCCGGGCGTCTTATGCAGAGGTCTGGAAACAAATGGCACGTCCTTGAGCCGACGCCGGAGTGGGCGCCGGGCGAATGGATGGCATTTTAGCCATACTTTGTAACCGATGGTGAACCTCATCTGTGAAAAACTGTCCGCTGAATCAGCCAAACAGCAGCCGCGGCATCATCGCCCTATCGTTTAAAGAGCCAGACCAGTACAATCGCCGCCAAACTTTACGCGCCCCCCTTGGTTGATGACGGGACTGTCCCGCTTCAGCGCACTTCGACTCGGGCCCAGCGCTCCGGCCGCACCCTCGCAATTTAAGAATGCTTCGCAGGAAAAACTCTTGATCTCTACAGCTAACATCACGATGCAGTTCGGCGCCAAGCCGCTCTTCGAAAACGTTTCGGTCAAATTTGGCGCGGGCAACCGCTACGGCCTGATCGGCGCCAACGGTTGCGGCAAGTCGACCTTCATGAAAATCCTCGGCGGCGACCTTGATCCGTCCGGCGGCCAGGTCATGCTCGAGCCGAACGTGCGTCTGGGTAAATTGCGCCAGGACCAGTTCGCGTACGAAGAATTCACCGTGATCGACACCGTGATCATGGGTCACGAAGAGCTGTGGAAGGTCAAGGCAGAACGCGACCGCATCTACTCGCTGGCGGAAATGTCTGAAGAAGACGGCATGGCCGTGGCCGAGCTGGAAACCGAGTTCGCCGAAATGGACGGCTACACCGCCGAATCCCGCGCGGGTGAACTGCTGCTGGGTCTGGGCATTCCACTGGAACAGCATTTCGGCCCGATGAGCGAAGTCTCGCCAGGCTGGAAACTGCGCGTATTGCTGGCTCAGGCCCTGTTCTCCGATCCCGAAGTGCTGTTGCTCGACGAACCGACCAACCACCTGGACATCAACACCATTCGCTGGCTGGAAAACATCCTGACCCAGCGTAACAGCCTGATGATCATCATCTCTCACGACCGTCACTTCCTGAACAGCGTGTGCACGCACATGGCTGACCTGGATTACGGCGAGCTGCGCCTGTTCCCGGGCAACTACGACGAGTACATGACCGTGGCGACCCAGTCCCGCGAGCAACTGCTGTCGGACAACGCCAAGAAGAAAGCGCAGATTTCCGAGCTGCAATCGTTCGTCAGCCGCTTCTCGGCCAACGCCTCGAAAGCCAAACAGGCCACTTCCCGCGCCAAGGCGATCGACAAGATCCAACTGGCCGAGGTCAAGCCTTCCAGCCGCGTGAGCCCGTTCATCCGTTTCGAGCAGAACAAAAAGCTGCACCGCCAGGCGGTCATGGTCGAAAAGATGGCCAAAGGTTTCGACGGCAAGCCACTGTTCAAAGACTTCAGCTTCCAGGTTGAAGCCGGCGAGCGCGTAGCGATCATCGGTCCGAACGGTATCGGCAAGACCACCCTGCTGCGCACCCTGGTCAATGAACTGACCCCGGATGCCGGTAGCGTCAAGTGGACCGACGCCGCAGAGCTGGGCTACTACGCTCAGGACCACGCGCACGACTTCGAAGACGACGTGACCCTGTTCGACTGGATGGGTCAGTGGACTCAGGGCGAGCAGATGATTCGCGGTACTTTGGGCCGCATGCTGTTCTCCAACGACGAGATCCTCAAATCGGTCAAGGTGATTTCCGGTGGTGAGCAAGGTCGCATGCTCTTCGGCAAGCTGATCCTGCAAAAGCCGAACGTGCTGATCATGGACGAACCGACCAACCACCTGGACATGGAATCGATCGAGGCGCTGAACCTGGCGCTGGAGAACTACCCGGGCACGCTGATCTTCGTCAGCCACGACCGTGAGTTCGTATCGTCCCTGGCCACGCGCATCATCGAGCTGAGCCCGAATGGCGTGACTGACTTCAGCGGCACTTACGATGACTACCTGCGTAGTCAGGGTGTGGTGCTCTAAGAGCAGCTGCCAGCGTTAAGCCGCGAGCCTCAAGCAAAAGCCCTGTCCATGTGACGGGGCTTTTTGCATTCCAGAGCCAGTAGTTATGCGAGTACCGACACAATCGCGAGCAGGCTATCAGCAACAATCGGGATAGCCAGGAAAAATAGTTAGCCTGCTTCCTTTTGTTCCAGCGCCAAGCCATCATGCCGACTCTCCCACCGCCGCCCGCGAACGAGTCCTCATGTCTGCGCAGCAACTGCCCCCGCAGAGCACCATGGCGATCACCCTGCAGATCGTCTCCATCGTGTTCTATACCTTTATCGCTTTCCTCTGCATCGGCCTGCCGATCGCGGTGTTGCCCGGTTACGTCCATGAACAGTTGGGGTTCAGCGCCATTGTGGCGGGACTGGTGATCGGCTCACAGTACCTGGCCACCCTGCTCAGCCGGCCAATGGCCGGACGCATGTCGGACACCATCGGCACCAAACGCGCGATTGTTTATGGCTTGTCGGGGATTGCGCTCAGTGGCTTGTTGACGCTGATCTCGTCGTTGCTGCAAGACTATCCGCTGCCGAGCCTGCTGATTTTGATTGTCGGACGCCTATTGCTCGGGGTCGCGCAGGGCTTGATCGGGGTCGGCACCATCAGTTGGTGCATGGGCCAGCTCGGTGCCGAGCACACCGCAAGGTCTATCGGCTGGAACGGCATTGCCTCCTACGGCGCGATTGCGATTGGCGCGCCGCTGGGCGTGGTCATGGTCGCCGATTACGGTTTTTCCAGCCTCGGCATCGCGCTGTCAGTACTGGCCGCGGGCGCTCTGGTGCTGATCCGCAATAAACCCTCAGTGCCGGTGGTGCGCGGCGAACGGCTGCCTTTTTGGGCGGTGTTCGGGCGCATTGCACCGTTTGGCGCCAGTTTGAGTCTGGCGTCTATCGGTTACGGCACGCTGACTACCTTCATCACTCTGTATTACCTCAATCGGGGCTGGAGCGGCGCGGCGTATTGCCTGACGGTGTTTGGCGTATGTTTCATCGTGTCGCGGCTGCTGTTCATTTCGGCAATCAGCCGTTTTGGCGGATTCAATTCGGCGATTGCCTGCATGACCATCGAAACCGTTGGCCTGGTGCTGTTGTGGCTGGCCCCGTCCACCGCGTTCGCGTTGATCGGGGCGGGCCTGGCGGGTTTTGGCTTGTCGCTGGTGTACCCGGCACTGGGTGTTGAAGCGATCAAACAGGTGCCCAATTCCAGCCGGGGTTCGGGGTTGGGCGCGTACGCGGTGTTCTTCGATCTGGCGCTGGCGATTGCCGGGCCGCTGATGGGCGCGGTGGCGCTGAATTTGGGGTATTCGTGGATTTTCTTCAGTGCAGCGCTACTGTCGGTGACCGGGCTGGGGTTGACCTTGCTGCTCAAGCGCCGGGCGATGTCTTGACTGGACAGCCCCTGCAGGAATGAGCCTGCAAAGGACCAGGATCATTGATCCGCCGTTTGCATCCCCGCCCGGCTCGGCTTGCCCAGCGTGCGCGAGAAGAATTGCCCGGCTTCGGAGATCAGATTGCGGTGGATGTCTTCGCGATCCACGCCGTCGGCGTCGGTGCACAGCGCCGGCATGGCGCGGATCTGCTCTTCGTTGCACGGCGCCATGAACACGAAGTGCCCTGCCCCCGCGAGCAGTTTGAAGTCCGGAGCAGTCGGCAGTTTGCGTGCCAGGGCGGCGGCGTTTTTGTCGAAAGCCACCAGTTTGTCGCCATCACCGCTGTACAGCAGCACCGGCACATGTACGTCCGCCAGGGTGTGGCGACCGAACTTCAGACTCAGTGGCGCCATCAGCAGCAGCGCATGCACGCGCGAATCGGCCACTGGCTGCAAGTCATCGCGATCGACGATCAGCTCGCCCTGAGTGTTACAGGCATCGCGGTCGTCGGGACGTTCCAGGCAGTAACGGCGCAGACGATCGAGATCCGGTTGCGCGCCAGAGAGGATCAACGCGGTCTCGCCGCCGGCCGAATAACCAATCACGCCGACCTGATCGGCATTCACAAATGGCGAAAGCATCGGGTCGCCGAGGGTGGCGGTGATCGCTTCGGAAATCTGGATCGGCCGCCCGTAGAGATTGCTCAACGTGCCGAGTCGGCTGTGGTCTTTGGAGTTGTCGCCGGGATGAATCACCGCGACCACGACAAAACCCTTGCGAGCCAGCGAGGTGGCCAGGTCATGCAGCGCGATGGGGGTGCCGGTGTTGCCGTGGGACAGCATCAACATCGGAAAGCGGCCAATGGCGACCTTGGTGTCTTCGCCAGCCTCGACCTTGTAGCCTTCAAGCAGGCTGGTGTGCTCACGATCGCTGGAAGGATAGAAAGCGATGGCGCGCATCGGTTGCAGGTCCAGCGGATCGAGGAATGTCATCTCGTGGTAACCGACACTCCACACGGGGTGTCGCCCGGGCGCGGCATGCACTGAACCGAGGCTGCCAAGCAGGCAAATCAGTAACGTTGCACAAAGACGCATCATGGGATGGCCCACCCTGTGTTACTCAAGCGAAAGATCCTTTATGTTCCGACACGCCCGAAACCCTGAGGCTCGGTGATCCGGCGCGGCGTTGCACGCAGACGTTGATCGTTTGATTGCATAACCCGGGCCAGATTATGCAACAGTCAGAAACAAAAAACTCTGTACCTAGCCCTTGCGGAACCAGAATACAGAGTTTTTTGGGCCTTGCCTGAACATCAGCTGTTCTTTACGCAAGCCTTACGCGGCGGCAAACAGTTGCTCGCTGATCTTCGCTTGAGCGGCGGTCATGGCGTTGTTGCGCACTTCCTCACCATACGCCAGGCCTTCGGCGCGGACGATTTCGATATCGGTGATGCCGAGGAAGCCCAGCACCAGTTTCAGATACTCTTCGTGGGCGATGCCACTGGCCTGGCCAGCATGAATGCCGCCGGAGGTGGAAACGATCACCACTTTCTTGCCACCGCACAGGCCTTCAGGGCCGGCTTCGGTGTAACGGAAAGTCTGGCCGGCGACGGCAACGCGGTCGATCCAGGCCTTGAGCTGGGTCGGCACGGTGAAGTTGTACATCGGTGCCGCGATCACTACGGCGTCAGCGGCGATGAACTCGGCCAGGGTCGAGGCGCTCAGTTCGGCTTCGTGCTGTTGTGCGGCGTTGCGCAGTTCTGCAGTCGTCCCGGCGGCAACCAGGGTGGTCGACGAGAAGTGGCTGATGGCGTCAGCGGCGAGGTCACGGTAAGTCACCACAGCAGTTGGCTCGGCGGCTTGCCAGGCTTTGACGACTTGGCTGCTCAACTGACGGGAAGCCGAGTTGTCGCCCAGAATGCTCGAATCGATATGCAGCAGTTTCATGTGGAATCTCCTGGAATGAATCGCCGGTGGCGACGGAATGGAGACAATCCTACGGAAGAAACCAATAGATGATTAGCCGCCGACAATGCGATAGTTCGTCCCACTGATAGAACAGTTGAATATCACCATGCAAGATCTCAACGATCTCTACTATTTCGCCAAGGTGGTCGAAGCCGGTGGCTTTGCGGCGGCCGGCCGTTTGTTGGGCATTCCCAAGTCGCGCCTGTCGCGACGCATTGCCGAACTGGAAGAACGCCTCGGCGCACGTTTGCTGCAACGCACCACGCGCCAGTTGAACCTCACCGCGGTTGGCGAACGCTATCTGCGCCACTGCCAGGCCATGTTACTGGAAGCGGAAATGGCCGATGAAGCCGTCGCCAGCATGTCCAGCGAACCGCGTGGGCGCCTGCGGGTGTCCTGCCCGACCGGTCTGGCGCGGGAAATGTTGCCGTGGGTGATCAGCGATTTTCTCGGCAAATTCCCCCAGGTGCAGTTGGAAGTGGTCCTGCTGAACCGCCGGGTGGACCTCGTGGCCGAGGGCTTCGATGTCGCACTGCGAGTACGCGAATCGGGTGACGAAGACCCGCTGCTGGTCACCCGGCGCCTGCGCCAGGCGCAGACAGTCGTGGTGGCGAGCCCGGCGTTCGCCGAGCGGCAGTCGATCAGCCATCCGCAGGATTTGAAGAACCTGCCGGTGCTCGGCGCACTGGAAGCCGATCGCCTGGTCCATGTGCGCCTGCTCGACCAGCACGGCAAAAGTTTCGAGTTGAATATGGAGGCACGGCTGGGTATCGACGACTTTATAGTGCGCAAGGCCTGCGTGCTGGCCGGCCAGGGTTTCACCCTGCTGCCGATGATGTACTGCGAAGAGGAACTGCAGAACGGCTCGCTGGTGCAACTGCTGCCCGAATGGTCGTTGCCCGGCGGCTGGCTGCAAGCGGTGTACCCGCATCGACGCGGGGTGATGCCGGCGGTGCGCGCGTGGATCGACCACCTGATCGAATCGTTCAATGCCTGTGGGGAGCGGTTGTTATGAGCAAGGGAAAGATGAGCGAAGCCGACGTGGCAGCGTTCTGCCTGGCGTTGCCGGGCGCTCGAGAGGATTACAAATGGGGCGGCGTGCGGGTGTTCTCGATTGCCGGTAACAAGATGTTCGCCTTGCAGGGTTTGCGCGGCGATTCGCTGGCATTCAAGGTCGACAAGGATCTGTTCCTCGGCCATTGCGACCGCCCGGGCATTCACCCGGCGCCGTATCTGGCGCGGGCGCAGTGGATCATCATGCACCCGCCCTACCCGCTGGGTGCGGAGGAACTGCAGGGATTGCTGATGCGTTCGCATCAACTGGTGGTGAGTAAGTTGCCCAAGAAAACCCGAATCGGATTATTGCTTTGACGCCAATCCTGTAGGGGATTGGCTGAATTCTCAGAACAATGAAAGCAGGTTCGCGCCGAGGAACAACTGGTCGATCCAGAACACCTGGTGCAATGCCACAATCACCCAGAACAGAATCTGAAACGACACTTTGCGCGTCTTGTGCCGGAACACTTGCTGGGCAATCAACGCGCCCGGCCAGCCGCCGGCCAGTTCCACGGCGTGGAGAATGTTTTCCGGCGTGCGCCATGCATCGGCGCGTGCCTTGCGCTTGTCCGCCCAATACATGAAGAACGCCAGCACACTGACCACACCATAGGCGGTCAGTGGCACCAGCGAGATCCCGCGCAGCCACATCGACAGCGAACCGAACAGCGGCAACGCGCAGACGATCGCCAAAACCAGCAGTTTCAGCTTCAGGTTCTGGATACTGCCGCCTGACGGACGACCCTCCGGGCGACGTGCACGGGAGTCACTCATGGTTTGGCGGCCGACCAGTCCACCCAGCCGAACTGCCAGGTCGCCAGAATCACCAGACCGAAGACAATCCGGTACCAGGCAAACGCCGCATAGCTGTGGCTGGCGATGAACTTGAGCAAGCCGCGCACGGCGATCATGGCGAAAATAAACGCCGTGACGAAGCCGATGGCGAACACCGGAAAGTCCGCCGGCACAAACAGATGACGGTACTTGTAGCCCGAGTAAACGGCGGCACCGACCATGGTCGGCATGGCCAGAAAGAACGAAAACTCGGTCGCGGTCTTGCGCGACAAGCCGAACAACAGCCCGCCAATGATGGTCGAGCCAGAACGCGACGTACCGGGAATCATTGCCAGGCACTGGGCGAAGCCGACTTTCAACGCGTCTTTCCAGGTAATTTCGTCGACCGTTTCGGCATGCACTTCATGTTGACGCTTTTCCGCCCACAACATGATGAGGCCACCGATCACCAGCGCCGTCGCAACGGTGATCGGGTTAAACAGGTATTCGTGGATCAGGTCGGCAAACACCACCCCGAGCACGACGGCCGGCAGGAAGGCGATCAGCAGATTGGCGGTAAAGCGCCGTGCACTCGGTTGGGTCGGCAAACCGATGACCACGTCGGCAATCTTGCGCCGGAACTCCCAGACCACCGCGAGAATCGCACCGAGCTGGATAATGATGTTGAACGCCATGGCCCGTTCGCCGCCGAACTCGAGCAAGTCGGCAACAATGATCTGGTGTCCGGTACTGGAAATGGGCAAAAACTCCGTAAGCCCTTCTACAACGCCTAGTATCAGTGCCTGCAAGGCCGTCCAAAGATCCATCAATCCCCCAAAGAGCGATGCACGTGGGCATGCTCCGATAGTATTTTTCTAGCGTTCACTGCGATCAGCGTAGCTGCAAATGGCTGTACCGATTCCGCACGCACAGGATCCACACGAAACGGTCAAAATTCCGTGAAATATCAATTTGGATTCAGGTTTTCACGCGCGGGGCCGAAATCCTAACAGACAAGCCTTAATAGCGCTGCCGCGTTATACGACTTGGGTCGCGTATGCCCGCTCACAAAATCGTGGTTGGATGCTGGCGGTCGTTTATTACAAGAAAAAGAACCCGGAGTGACAGCGTTATGAACAGCTTGCGCAGTGTGTCGATCAGCCGACGCTTGTGGCTCATCTTGATTGTGGCGGTGGTCATGTTGCTGACCTTGGGCGTGTTGATGCTCAAGCAGATCCACGACGACCTGTATCACGCCAAAGCCCTGAAAACCCAACACGTGGTGCAGACCGCCAGTGGCCTGCTGAGCTATTACCACGACCTTGAAACGGCCGGCACCCTGAGCAAAGAGGCCGCGCAGAAGCAGGCGCTCACCGCCATCCGTGGCTTGCGCTACGACCAGAGCGATTACTTCTGGATTAACGACCTCACGCCCGTGATGGTCATGCACCCGACCAACCCGAAACTCGAAGGCCAGAACCTCTCGGCGATCCGCGATCCGGACGGCTTTGCGGTGTTCAACGAGATGGTCGCCATCGCCCGATCGAAAGGCGCCGGCATGGTCAATTACCGCTGGCCGAAACCCGGTGCGAGCGAGCCGGTGGCCAAGACCTCCTACGTCAAACTGTTCGAACCGTGGGGTTGGGTGCTCGGCTCCGGCGTTTACGTTGACGACGTTCAGGCGGAATTCCAGGGTCAGGTGATCAAAGCTACGGTCATCGGCCTGGTGATCGCCGTGATCATGGCGCTGCTGGTGATCCTTATCGCGCGCAGCATCGTTCGTCCGCTGCAGGAAACCGTGAACGCCATGGCAAACATCGCCAGTGGCGAAAGCGATCTGACCCGTAGCCTCGATACTCACGGCAAGGATGAAGTCACTGAGCTGGCGCATCACTTCAACGCGTTCACCGCCAAACTGCGCCGGGTGATCGGCGACTTGCAGGTGTCGGCCAGTGCCCTTGGCCAGTCGTCCAGCGAGCTGGGCAACGATGCCGCGCAGGCGCAGCAACGTAGCCAGCAGCAGTCGCAGCAGATGGAACTGGTGGCCACCGCGATCAACGAAGTGACCTACGGCGTGCAGGATGTGGCGAAAAACGCCGAGCATGCCGCTGCCGAAATGCGTGACGCCGAAGCACAGGCGCAACAGGGCCAGATCAACATCGACGGCAGTTTGCAGCAGATCGACCGGCTATCCGGCACCATCGACCAGGCCGTGGAGGTGATTCGCACCCTCGCCGCCGAGAGTACGCAAATCGGTAGCGTGCTGGAGGTGATTCGCTCGATTGCCGAACAGACCAACCTCCTCGCCCTCAACGCCGCCATCGAAGCGGCGCGGGCCGGCGAGCAAGGCCGCGGCTTTGCCGTGGTGGCCGATGAAGTGCGCCTGCTGGCTCAGCGCACGCAGAAGTCGACCGCAGAGATCCAGTCGATGATCGAGCGCTTGCAGAATCATTCCGAGGCAGCGGTCAAGGTCATCGGCGACAGCAGCAAGGCGTCGCAGCTGACCATTGAGCAAGCCGGACTGGCCGGGGCAAGTCTGAATGCCATCGGCCAGGCCTTGCGCAATCTCAATGGCCTGAATGCCTCGATCGCCAGCGCCACCCTGCAACAGGCGCACGTGGTCGAGGACATCAATCAGAACGTGACTCAGGCGGCCGGGTTATCCCACAGCACGGCGCTGGCGGCAGAACAGTCGAGCATGGCCAGTGTGAGGCTGGGGCAGTTGAGTGAACAACTGAACCAGTTGCTGCGCCAGTTCCGCGTCTGACCGCAATCACAATGAGGGCGTCAGCCTGTTAGCCATCAGCTCTGTCAGACACCCATTCAGTGTCTGACAGACCACCATCGCCATCGCCAGCAGCTTGGTTCACACAGATCTTCGTGGGGCGACGTTTAATCCGCCAACAGCGTTTTTGGGTACAATCCGCCCCCTCCTCAATTCCTCCAAGGAACCCACATGTCCGGGCTTGAACTGTTTGCCGCCGCCCTCGGCGTGATCGCCGTCTGGCTGACGGTCAAACAGAATCCATGGTGCTGGCCGATCGGGTTGGTCATGGTGCTGCTGTACAGCTGGATCTTCTATGACGTGAAGCTGTACTCGGACATGTTGCTGCAAGTGATCTACGCCGCGCTGCAAGTCTACGGCTGGTGGCAATGGACCCGAGCCGGGACGATGCACGATGGCCGTGAAGTGACACGTCTTGATCGACGTTCGCTGCTGATCGGCCTGAGCATCGGCGCCGTCGGCAGCGGGCTGCTTGGCGCCGCCATGGCCCACTGGACCGACGCTGCACAGCCGTGGCTCGACGCAGCGCTCACCGGTTTCAGCCTGGTGGCGCAACTGTGGATGGCGCAGAAACGTCTGCAATGCTGGGTGTTGTGGTTTGTGCTCGACGTGATTTTCGTCGGCCTCTTTCTTTATAAAGGCCTGTACCTCACGGCGGCCCTCTACGGGTTGTTCACGCTGATTGCGGTTCAGGGCTTTCGCGAATGGCGCGCCGACCCGGCGTTGCGCTCATGAAAGTGGTGGTGCTGACCGGCCCCGAATCCACCGGCAAGAGCTGGCTGGCAGCGGGCCTTCAACAACAGTTCGGCGGCGTGCGGGTGGACGAATATGTACGCTGGTTCATCGAGCAGAATCCGCGTGACACCTACTTGAGCGATATTCCCCAGATCGCTCGGGGCCAGTTGCAATGGGAAGATCAGGCGCGGGCGCAACGCCCCTCGCTGCTGATTCTCGACACCCACCTGCTGAGCAATATCCTCTGGAGCCAGACGTTGTTCGGCGATTGCCCGGACTGGTTGGAACCGGAACTGCTGGCCCGGCATTACGATCTGCACCTGCTGTTGTCCCCGGAACACATCGACTGGACCGATGACGGCCAGCGCTGTCAGCCGGATCTGGGGCAGCGCCTGGCGTTTTACCAGGCCACGCACAACTGGCTGCAAACCCATCATCAGCGCTATCAGGTGATTCAGGGCGATTGGGCCGGGCGTCAGGCCCAGGCCTTTGCTGCGGTGGCGGATCTACTGGCTGCCTGACCCGGCTTAACGCGCGCCTTTCCCCTGCTGGTTCTCCCTGTTTTGAGGGCAAAGTGTCCGTTCCTGAAACACTCGCCCGAGTGCAAAGTGGCCGTTTCAGCGGCATTCTTCGCTTTGTCACACGAGTTGTTACACCAGTGAAACACCTCCGCGCAAACCCTTGTTCCAGAGCTTTATGGCGCCAACAGACGACCTCACAGCCGGGTGGATGTATCAGCGTTGAAACAGGTTATGTGTCATTAGCGCACACCTTTCTCACAACCCATTGAATTTAAAGAATAATTCAAAAGCGGCACAGCTTTCGCTCTCTCCTTCCCAACGCTGACAAGAGCCAGCCCACTGAAGAAGGAATTGCCGCCGTGGGGAACTTCAATAAAGGCCTGACCTGCCTTCTGCTGATTGGATCGGCAGCCAGCACATTCATCAGTTTCAACGTTCAGGCCGAAGGCAATGGCGTGATCGTTCTCAACCGCGACGTCCAGCCCATTCCCATCGGGCGCAGCGGCGGCAAAGACCCCTATCCAACCACGGTCAATGCCAACCCTTCCAGTCGAATCAATCAGGCGATGACCAGCACCGAACTCAATGACGGTGACTTTGCCGGTGTCGCCAGCGGCAGTTCGATTCGCAGCAACGTGATCACGCCGAACTCGAACATGCCCGGCATGAACGTACTGACCAACCCCAACGGCCTGCCAGGCATGAGTGCCGGACACGGCGGCGGTGGTGGCGGCGCGATTTCCAACACGATCAATCGCTCGTTGAGCAGCGGTCTGGCACCGCTGACCCGCATGGCTGGAGGCCAATGAGATGAATCGTTCCCTTCTGCTGCTTGCCCTTTTCAGCTGTGCCGGTGCAATGGCCGCTGATCCCGCTTCAGTGAACAACGCCGACATTCAGGACACCGGTATCCAGTACCGCGGCAACTTCAACGTTAACCAGGCCGCCGGCGACCAGATGCAACAGACCAACACCAAGGCGATCGCCATCGGCACTAATGCCAGCGCTACGACCATCATCAGACAAACACTCGATACACCTGCCAACCCGTCGATGAACGCCAGCACCACCATTGGCGGCAACTCTTTCAGCAATGGTAACGGGATCCTGGGTGTGAACCAGGGTGCCGGTGCCAACAACCAGATGGCCAACGTGACACGCGTCAGCATCAGTGCTGCCCCGCAGAGCGTTGACGACAGTGCCCTTTCACAACAGAACGTGGCGCTTTTACCGAGCTCAGGAGCAACTGGCACCTCATCCGGCAGTCGCCAGGTCACGACAAGTGATCAGGCCTTCACCGGCAGCCGAGGGGTAATCCAGGTGAACCAGAGTGCCGGGGTGGGGAACCGAATGGCTAACACCCTGAGCATCCGGGTCGCAGACTGACCCAAACAACAAAAGCAGTGCAATTAGAAAGTACCAACACTTAACCAACTAATAAGCACGATGGAGAAACACCATGAAACCTACAATGGCTCTCAAACCACTGGTTTTCGCACTTGCAGCAGTGATGGCAATCGCAGCACAGGCAGGCGGTCGTAATGACGATCATGGTAACGGGCACGGCAATGGTCATGGCAACCATGAACCAAAAGGCCCTACCCTGGAACAACTTCTGCAAATCACCGCCGGTGCCGGCGCTGCAGTGCTCGATGCACAAAACAGCGATGGCAACGTGGTGAAAAACCAGGGCACTGAAAACGACGCGAGTGCTGACAACTCGCTGAACAACTCCAACGGCAACATGGGCGCCAACGTTGCAGCCGGCGATGGCAACCAACAAGACAACGCCGCTGCCCTGGCCACCGCCGACGAAAGCTTCATCTTCGGTACTGCTGTTGCTGCCTCGAGTGCCACTCAAGTCAACAACAACAACTATGTGAAAAACTCGTCGACCATCAACACCGCTACACTTAACAACGCTGGCAACAACGGTTCCGGGAACATCGGCATCAACGTGACTTCCGGCAACTTCAACCAACAGAAAAACAACCTGGCAATCGCCGTATCGGGTGGTCGTGTAGCTACTGCCGCTGCTGCTGCCAACCAGTCCTCCACTGGCCTGGTCGTAGACAACAAAGGCGTGCAGACCTACAAAAAAGACACCCTTACCGGTACTTTCGCAGCCGCTGGCGTGTTCAAGGCCAAAGGCACTGCGACCATCGAAGACGATGACAACCACGGTGGTTATGGAAACCGTGGCGGCGGCCACGGCGGCAACGATGACCAGAAAGCCAAGTTCGAAGCTGTGGGCACCTTTGGCCTCGCTGGCGTCACCACTCAGCAAGTGCTGACCAAAGATGGCTGGAAAAACCCTGTGACCAACACCGCAACCATGACCGGTTCGATGAACAACTTCTCCGGCAACGGCGGAGCCAACGTCTCGGCAGGTGTGGGCAACCAACAAAGCAACTCGCTGTCCATCGCTGCAGGTTGCAAAGCCTGCATGTAATCGCGATCGAAACGAAAGCCCCGGAAACGGGGCTTTTCCTCAGTCCGCAAAGGCGTATCGATCATGCGTAAAACTGCTCTTTTCGCTCTGCTTTGTGTCTGTGGCCTGACTCAGGCCGGTCAGATTCCCGTGGCTGCCCTGCCGGGTGGCACGCTGATCTACAAGGACGTGCAAAGCATTCGTGAGCGCAAGTTTGCCGACATTGTCGAACAGAAAACCGATTTCAGCTGCGGCGCTGCCGCACTGGCAACGGTGTTACGCCAGGCCTATTGGCTCGACGTCGATGAGGAGCACATCATCAAAGGCATGCTGGTCAACGCAGACCAGGACCTTGTTCGTACTCAAGGGTTTTCCATGCTCGACATGAAGCGCTACATAGAAAGCATCGGCATGCGCGCCAGGGGCTACAAGATCCCACCGGAGAAGCTTGAAGCGGTAACCATCCCGGTGGTGGTACTGATGGAAATTCGCGGCTACAAGCATTTCGTCGTGCTGCAGCGCTCGGACAAGGATTGGGTTTACATCGGAGACCCGGTACTCGGCCATAAACGCTACAAACATGATGACTTTGTCAAAGGTTGGAACGGCATCGTTTTCGCCATCGTCGGTCCCGGATATGACAAGGCCAACGCCTTGCGTAGCCCTCCTGTACCGCTGACGGCCAAGAACAAGCTGGATGGCTTCAACCCGGTCAAAGATGCTGAATTGATGGACTTCGGGTTCATACAGAGCGACTTCTTTTAATCGCCGATTATAAAGAATGGGGCTGGATGTCCCGGGAGCAGCAAATGAAAACCTCATACTGGCTGGCCGCCGCCTGCCTGGCAGCGAGTGCGTCAGGCTATGCCAATGCAGGATTCAAACCTATCGAGATACAGGACAAGGAGTTGTCCGAACTACGTGGTCGTTACGTCATGCCGGGGCGGATTATCAGCTTCGGCATTGTCATGAGCAGTACCTGGCGCAACGCCAGTGGCGATCTGATCGGGGCTTCGACCTCGATGCAACTTCAAGCTGCAACGGTAAAACCTGAATTCTATGTGCAAACGATCAAGGAACACGGCAACGGCAGCACCCTCGCGGCGGGTACCGGCACGATCTCCGGTGGCGCCGGCCTCAACAGCAGCCAGGGCGTGACCCAGAGCGTACGCGCCGCCGGCGACGGCAACACTGCCAACAACAATGTCGCCATCAATGTAAAAGAAGCCAGCACCCCTCCACCACTGGCGCCCGCACAAGGCCAGGCCCTGATGGCCGGGCAGACCATCGGTGCCAGCAACGCCGCCGGCAGCGTCGCCGTTTCGGCCTCCGGCAGTGGCGTGCAGATGGCGATCCAGGCCTCGGGAAACCAAGGCACGGCGCTGCAACAAGTCGCTCAGGGTGGCCTGCTGCAGAACACGCGCTTGCTGGGCAGTGCCAACGTGGTCAACAACATGACTCAACTCAACGTCGTCCTGAACAATAACGGTATGAGCGCCGGTGCACTGGACTGCAACCTGACTCAACTCAGGGCACTACGCACTATCGGATATTGAACTACGCTGAGTCTCGATCATTGGGCTTAAAGGGACGGCTTATTCATGTATCGATCAGTATCACTGCGTGCCGCTGTATGTTTGAGCACTCTTCTACCTGCAGCAATGCTGCAAGCGGCACCGGACGCCGACGTAGAGGCCCTGAAACAAGAGCTTCTGGAGCTGAAGCAACGCTACGAAGTACAACAAAAGGCCTTGGCGGTGCTCGAACAGCGGGTCCGCCAGGTCGAAGACCAGCCGGCGGCACCGCAACCGAAACGTCTGGCCAAGTCGCCGTCTGACATGAAAGGCAATCCCAAAGTGGCTACCGGTACCGGTGCCGCCGCAGCGTCGGGGGGCGCGGCTGGGGGCAGTGGTGCTTCTTACGGGCAATCGCTGGCCGACGATTCGCAACCGGCACAGAGTGTGTCCAACCTGTACGACGAGGCCAGCGGCTTCTTCGGCGGGGGCAAATTCAGCGTTGAAACCGGCATCACCTATTCGCGCTACGACACCCGTCAGTTGATCCTCAACGGCTTCCTGGCACTGGACTCGATCTTTCTCGGCAACATCAACCTGGACCGGATCAAGGCCGACACCTGGACCCTCGACCTTACGGGTCGCTACAACTTCGACAACCGCTGGCAGTTCGACCTGAACGTGCCGGTGGTCTACCGCAGTTCGACTTATCAGTCCGGCGGCGGCAATGGCGGCGCATCCAACGTCACCACCGAACAGGACGTTGATCGCGATCCAACCATCGGCGACGTCAACTTCGGCATCGCCTACAAGTTCCTCGACGAGTCGGTCAACACGCCGGATGCCGTGGTCACCTTGCGCGTCAAGGCGCCTACCGGCAAGGATCCGTTCGGGATCAAACTGCGCCAGACCGACGCCAACTCCAACCTGTTCGTGCCGGACACCCTGCCGACGGGCAACGGCGTCTGGTCGATCACCCCGGGGATCTCGCTGGTCAAGACGTTCGATCCGGCCGTGCTGTTCGGCAGCTTGTCCTACACCCACAACCTGGAGGAATCGTTTGACGACATCAGCTCCACCGTCAACCAGAAAAACCCGGGCAAAGTGAAGATCGGCGACAGCTTCCAGATCGGCGCCGGTATTGCGTTTGCGCTGAACGAGAAGATGAGTATGTCGTTCTCGGTGTCTGACCTGGTGCAGCGCAAGAGCAAGCTGAAACAGGATGGCGGGGATTGGCAATCGGTGGTGTCCAGCGACGCCAACGCCGGTTACTTCAACGTCGGCATGACCATTGCGGCCACCGACAACCTGACCATTGTTCCAAACCTGTCGATCGGTCTGACCGACGATGCCCCGGACTTTTCCTTTAGCCTGAAATTCCCGTACTACTTCTAAAGCCACAGCAAAAGATCGCGGTCTGCGGCAGCTCCTGCATCGGGATTTTGTAATCCCGGCAAGAGTTGCCGCAGGCCACGATCTTTTGATCTTCGGCGTCTAGCGAATCTGGTGTTTATGCAGCAGGCGATAAAACGTCGGCCGTGAAACCCCAAGTACCTTGGCCGCAACGCTCAGGTTATCGCTATGCCGGTTCAACACATCGCACAGCGCCTGGCGTTCGGCGCGAGTCTTGTAATCTTCCAGGGTGCCCATCGGCGTGGCGATCGAGTGCTGGCTGATCAGTCCCAGATCGCGGGCTTCAATCTGCCGGCCTTCAGCGAGCACCAGACCGCGACGCACGCGGTTGGCCAGTTCCCGCACATTGCCTGGCCAGTCATGCTTGCCCATCGCAATCAATGCGTCTTCGCTGAAACTGCGCGGGCGTCGGCCGGTTTCGTGGCTGTAGAAGTGGGAAAAGTGGTTGGCCAGCATCGACAGGTCGCCGTGGCGTTCGCGCAACGGCGCCGTGACCACTTGCAGCACGTTGAGGCGGTAATACAGGTCCTCGCGAAAGCGTTTCTTCTCGATAGCGGCTTCGAGATCAACGTGGGTCGCCGCCAACACCCGGACGTCGACCGGGATCGGCTGACTGCCGCCCACCCGTTCGATGTGTTTTTCCTGTAGAAAGCGCAGCAGATTGGCTTGCAATTCCAGCGGCAGGTCACCGATTTCATCGAGAAACAGCGTGCCACCGTTGGCCGCTTCGATGCGCCCGACCTTGCGCTGATGCGCGCCGGTGAAGGCGCCTTTCTCGTGACCGAACAGCTCGGACTGAATCAAGTGCTCGGGTATCGCCCCGCAGTTGATGGCCACAAACGGTTTGCTGTGGCGCTGAGACTGACGGTGCAAGGTGCGCGCGACCAGTTCTTTACCGGTACCGCTTTCGCCGCGAATCAAGACCGGCGATTCGGTCGGTGCCAGTTTGCTGAGCAACTTGCGCAGCTCGCGGATCGGTTTGCTGTCACCCAGCAATTCGTGTTCGGGCTGGTCGACATGAATCGTCCCCTGCCCGCGCAAGCGCGCCATGCCGAAGGCGCGGCCAAGAGTGACCTGGACCCGCGACACATCGAACGGCAAGGTGTGGAAATCGAAGAACCATTCGCAAACGAAGTCGCCGACGTTCTGCAGCCGCAAAACTTCCTGATTCAGCACGGCAATCCATTCGGTGCCACTGCGGCTGATCAGTTCCTTGACGGCTTCGGGTCGCTCGAGGTGAAAAGGCTGCAAGCGCAGCAAGCCGACATCACAACTGCGGTCGGCAGCATTTTCCAGGGTACAGCTGTCGACATCCCACCCTACCGCGCGTAAACCGGGCAATAATCGGTGACAGTCGTCGCAAGGATCGACCACCAGTAAACGTCGTAACGCAGGCGCTTCGCTCATGACTGTTCCTTGGCGCCAAATTTTAGGAAAAGGTTTTAAAAACAGTCATTTGGCAGA
The DNA here is from genome assembly GCF_037626295.1 of Pseudomonas sp. LF-5. Lineage (NCBI taxonomy): Bacteria > Pseudomonadati > Pseudomonadota > Gammaproteobacteria > Pseudomonadales > Pseudomonadaceae > Pseudomonas > Pseudomonas sp. LF-5. The sequence continues at coordinate 633,403 of NZ_JARKMT010000001.1, read as the reverse complement.
CCTGGCTGTAACATTAGCAAGAATTTGACAGGACCTTGTATCGTTTGCTTATAGGTGTACAGGTTAACTAGTTATAAGCAGCGGCTTTGTTAGTTAGCTATCGACTGATTTGGGCCATGAAGCTTTCATCCAGCTTACAAAAGCACTCATAAAACCAGCGATATGAAAGAAAGTTGAAATTTCTTTGTGACATGTGTGACCTGTCAGAGGGTTGCGTGCATCAGTACAAGTAACCAGCCGAACGGTAAGCCCAACCGACGGCATATCACTTGATTGGGCACTACAGAGAGAAGACCCCATGACCGCCCCGCTCCGTATCAACGAAGCTCTTTTGATTGCCAACCACGCCTTTAAACCTTTTCAATGCGTGGCCTGGGCTCCACAAGACGGCAATGGCGAACTGAGCCTGACCGTTATCGACCGCACCAACTCGCACATCGGCCGCAAACAGATTCCGAGCAGCGCCTACTCCGACCCGGCCCAACTCGAGCAACTGCTGCAACAGGCTCGCGCCGAACTGAGCGAAGAAGGTTACATGCTGCAATCCTGGTCGATGCCACATTGATAGCGGGATGATGCGGATAACTTTTCAGTTATCCGCCCGCTTCCTGTTAGTTGCCATAGCGATTTAATTTCGCGTACGCCTGTACAACTTTTGCAACGGGTTCAAGCGTAACTGCTTGGCAGGCTTGCTATTGGTTCAAAAAGACACTGTTCTGGCACAGTGTGACCCTCCACCTGTTAGTTCTTACAGTTGTACTTCATGCTGTTCAGGGATTGAATGTTTCGCTCATGCAGTTTGCCGGCCGGCTCGCGGCGTTGGTCAACTCGCAAGGAGAAGCGTGCATGTCCAGCCTGAACGCCTATGCCCTCCCGACGTTATCGAATAATGCCGGTCAACTCGACAAGACATTCGCTGGCAGCGGTGTCGCCCAGGTGTACTTTGCCGGCAGCCTGTCCAGCCTGACACAGGGTGTCGCACTGGATGCCCAAGGCCGAATCCTTGTGGCGGCGAAAGTCGGCATCGCCGAAGGCAGCCGCTTCGGCCTGGCACGATTGCTCGCCGATGGCTCCGCCGATCTGACCTTCGGTCATCAGGGCAGCGTGATCGACGCGTTTGCCTCAGGCTTCGAAGCCTCCGCCAGCAAAGTGCAGACGCTGCCTGACGGGCGCATCCTGTTGGCCGGCCTGCATTATGAAAACAGCCATCGCACCTTGCCCGCCCTCGCCTTGTTCGATACCCACGGTCATCTGCAGCAGTCCTTCGGCGATAACGGCCGGCAAATCGTCCGCCTGCCAGGCGAGTTGTCCATGGGCACCCGCGACAGCTGGCTGCCACCGGGCGTACCGGGCGCCGAGGCCTGCGACTTCGCAGTCCAGCCAGACGGGCATATCCTGCTGATCGCCAATCATCACTTCGAACTCGCCGACCATGCCGGCATATTGATCCGCCTCAAGCCCGACGGGCGCCTGGACCAGTCGTTCAACGGTCGTGGCTTCGTCATGATCCGGCATCTCTTGCTCAATACCTGGCTCAGTAGCCTGCTGCTGCAGGACGACGGACGTATCGTGGTCGCCGGCTCCATCGACTTTCCTCAGGAAGGCCTGCTGGCGCGTTACCTGCCCGATGGTCGTCTGGACGAACGTTTCGCAGTGGACGGCTTCCTTGCATTCAAAGCCCACGGCAAAAGTGCACTGGTCAGTCAGGTGCTGGAATCCGCCGAAGCGCTGCATTGTTTCGGCAGCAGCCGCGATCCGATCCGTTGCCTGGCGCTCAGCCTGCACACCAACGGACGCCCCGACCAGCACCACAACGCCGGCCTGCCACAGCTGCTGGAAATCGGCTCCAGCGGTTGTCAGTGGAGCGCGGCGCAGCGCATGGCCGACGGCCGTCTGATTGCGGTCGGCGCGACCATCGGCGGGTTCGAGGCTGATTTCATCGTCGCCCGCTACTGCCCTGACGGTCATCTCGATCCGAGTTTCGGTGAAGGTCGCGGCTGGTTGCGCACACGTCTGGGCCGCAGCCTGGACACCGCCAATTCGCTGGCCGTGCAGGCGGATGGCGCTCTCCTCGTCGGCGGTTATTCGCTGGATGGCAACTACCGGGCAATGGTTACGCGGTACCTCAATCAGTAATGCCCACTTCGGCAGCGCCTACGGTATTGAGGAACGTGTTTCGCCATTCACGACTTGAACTTGTCAGACACATCCGGCAACTTGCTCGCTTCTAAATACAAGGAGCAACCGATGTCCGGTTCAATGGCCCAGGCGTTCGCGCATAATTTTCTCGGGCACTCGCCACGCTGGTATAAGGCGACCATCGTCGGATTCCTGATTCTCAACGCCCTCGTGCTGTTCACGGTGGGTCCGGTCGCCGCAGGCTGGTTGCTGGTGATCGAGTTCATCTTTACCCTCGCCATGGCGCTCAAGTGCTATCCGCTGATGCCCGGCGGCCTGTTGCTGATCGAAGCGCTGTTGTTGAAGATGACCACCGCGCAGGCGCTTTACGATGAACTAGTGCACAACTTTCCGGTAATCCTGCTGCTGATGTTCATGGTGGCGGGCATCTACTTCATGAAGGATCTGTTGCTGTTCCTGTTCTCGCGACTGTTGCTCGGCGTGCGCTCGAAAGCGATCCTCGCGCTGATGTTCTGCTTTTTGTCGGCGTTTCTGTCGGCGTTTCTCGATGCCTTGACCGTGACGGCGGTGATCATCAGCGCCGCAGTGGGCTTCTATTCTGTGTATCACCGCGTCGCCTCAGGCAATGACCCACGTCAGGACAGTGAGTTTGGCGACGACCAGAACCTGCCGAAGCTGCATCACGAAGATCTGGAACAGTTTCGTGCGTTTCTGCGCAGCCTGTTGATGCACGGCGCGGTCGGCACCGCACTGGGCGGCGTGTGCACGCTGGTCGGTGAGCCGCAGAACCTGTTGATCGGCCATGAGATGGGCTGGCACTTCGGCGAGTTCTTCCAGAAAGTCGCGCCGGTGTCGCTGCCGGTGCTGGCGGCGGGTCTGGTGACCTGTGTGTTGCTGGAGAAGCTGCGCTGGTTCGGTTACGGCACGCTGCTGCCTGACAACGTGCGCGCCGTCCTGGCCAACTACGCCGCCGAAGACAACGCCGAGCGCACGGCGCGCCAACGCGCTGCACTGTTGGTGCAAGGTGCCGCGGCGCTGATTCTGATCGGTTGTCTGGCGTTTCACGTGGCGGAAGTCGGTCTGATCGGCTTGATGGTGATCGTGCTGATCACCGCGTTTACCGGGATCACCGACGAGCATCGTCTAGGCAGTGCATTCAAGGACGCGATGCCGTTTACCGCGTTGCTGGTGGTGTTTTTTGCGGTGGTGGCGGTGATTCACGACCAACAACTGTTCGCACCGCTGATTGAGTGGGTGCTGGCGCTGCCGGCCGATCAGCAACCCGGCATGCTGTTCATTGCCAACGGCCTGTTGTCGGCGATCAGTGACAACGTGTTTGTCGCCACCATCTACATCACCGAAGTGAAGCAGGCATTCCTCGCCGGCCACATGAGCCGCGAGCATTTCGAGACGCTGGCGATTGCGATCAACACCGGCACCAATTTGCCGAGCGTGGCGACGCCCAATGGCCAGGCCGCGTTCCTCTTCCTGCTGACGTCGGCGATTGCACCGCTGGTGCGCCTGTCGTACGGGCGGATGGTGTGGATGGCGTTGCCGTACACCTTTGTGATGGGGTTGCTGGGCTGGTATGGCGTGAGCTACTGGCTGTAATCACAGCGAATAATCTGTAGGAGCGAGCCTGCTCGCTCCTACAGTTGTTTTTGCGTTTGTTCAGCGCGGGAGGATGTATCTCTCGATGGCCTGCGCCACGCCATCTTCAGTGTTTGGCCCGGTAATCACATCGGCCTGCCGCTTCACCGCTTCTTCCGCCTGCCCCATGGCAATCGACAGCCCGGCACACTGGAACATCGCCGGGTCGTTACCGCCATCACCAATCGCAGCAGTGTGTTCCAGCGCAATACCAAGATGCGCGGCAATGGTCGCCAGCGCGCTGCCCTTGTTGGCTTCCAGCGCGGTCACGTCCAGATACACCGGTTGCGAACGGGAGACCTGCGCCATGCCGTTAACCTTCTCCTGCAGACGCGCCTCAAGCTCGATCAGCAGATCCGTGTTGTGGCTGGTGGCGACAATCTTGTCGATGCGCTCCAGGTACGGCTCGAAACTCTCGACCACCACCGGCGGATAACCGAGGCCGTGTTGTTCGCGCGGCACCATCGGGCCGTGAGGATCCTTGAGCAGCCAGTCGCCACCGCTGAACACCCAGATTTCCACATCCGGTTGATCGGCGAACGTTGCCAGGGCAATCAACGCCGTCGGCGCTGGCAGGTAATGCGCCACCAGCAAGCTGCCGTCAGGATTGACGAGGGTGCCGCCATTAAAAGCCGCGGTCGGCAGATCGACGCCCAAGGCCTCGATCTGCTGCAACATGGCCTTCGGCGGGCGCCCGGTCGCCAGGCTGAACAACACGCCGGCCTCGCGCAACGAGCGCACGGCGTCAATGGTGCGCTGGCTCAGGCTGTGATCAGGCAGCAACAGCGTGCCATCCATGTCGCTGAGCAAAAAGCGGATCGACTGACTCATCCCAGACCATGCCAGACGCGACCATCGCGAGTCAGCAGATCATTGGCGGCTTGCGGGCCATCTTCACCGGAGGCGTAGGTCTGCACGCTCGCGTCCTGCTGCCAGGCGTCGAGGAACGGTTGCACGGCGCGCCAGCCATTCTCGATGTTGTCGGCACGCTGGAACAGGGTCTGGTCGCCGGTCAGGCAGTCGTAGATCAGCGTCTCGTAACCGGTCGACGGCTGCATCTCGAAGAAATCCTTGTAGGCGAAGCCCAGTTCGATATTGGCCATGTTCAGCGCGGGTCCCGGGCGTTTGGCCAACAGGTCGAACCACATGCCTTCGTTGGGCTGGATCTGGATACGCAGGTAGGTCGGCTGCAGTTCGTCGACCTCGGTGTCACGGAACTGCGCGTACGGCGCCGGTTTGAAGCAAATGACGATCTCAGTGTCGCGCACGCTCATGCGCTTGCCGGTGCGCAGGTAAAACGGCACGCCGACCCAGCGCCAGTTGTCGATCATGACTTTGAGCGCGACATAGGTTTCCGTGGTGCTGTCCGGAGCAACATTGGCTTCCTGGCGATAACCGTTCAACGCCTTGCCGTCGATTTCGCCGGCGCTGTACTGGCCTCGCACCGAATTGGCTCGCGCCTCGTCGACGGTCCACGGGCGAATCGCCCCGACCACTTTGGCCTTCTCGCCACGCACCGCATCGGCACCGAACGCGGCCGGCGGCTCCATGGCAACCATCGCCAGCAACTGGAACAGGTGATTGGGCACCATGTCGCGCAGTGCGCCGGTGTGCTCGTAAAAACTGCCACGGGTTTCAACGCCGACGGTTTCGGCGGCGGTGATCTGCACGTGGTCAATGTAATGGTTGTTCCAGAACGCTTCGAACAAGCTGTTGGAGAACCGGCTGACCAGAATGTTCTGCACGGTTTCCTTGCCCAGATAATGGTCGATCCGGTAGATCTGCTTCTCGGACATCACCTTGAGCAAACAGGCGTTCAACGCTTCGGCGGTTTGCAGATCGGAGCCGAACGGCTTTTCGATCACCACCCTTCTGAATGCTTCGGGAGTCTCTTCAAGCAAACCGGCACTGCCCAGTCGGCGCACCACTTCACTGAAGAAACGCGGCGCGGTGGCCAGGTAGAACACCGCATTGCCGGTGCCGCTGTCGGCAATTTTCGCCGCCAGCGCGGAATAGGTGCTGTCGTCCAGGAAATCACCCTGGACGTAGCTGATACCTTTGGCGAGCTTGGCCCACAAGGCCGGATCCAGCATCTGATCGCCCTTGCCGACCTTCGCCGCCACTTCGGTACGGATGAAATCTTCGAGCTTTTGCGCGAAGGCTTCATCGGTAATGGCGTTGTGATCAACGCCGACGATCCGCAGATTTTCGTCAAGCAAGCCGTCGCGACTGAGGTTGTACAGCGCCGGCATCAGCAAGCGCTTGACCAGGTCGCCGTGGGCACCGAACAGAAACAGCGTGGTCGGTGGTGCGGGTTCTGCCTTGGATTTTCTGCGGATCGTATGGGTCATTTCTTCGGTATCTCCACGTGGCCGCCGAAGCCGAAGCGCTGGGCCGAAAGAATCTTGTCGCCAAAAGTGCCCTGGCCGCGTGAGCGGTAGCGCGAGAACAGCGAGTTGGACAGCACCGGGACCGGCACCGCTTGTTCCATGGCAGCCTCGATGGTCCATTGGCCTTCGCCGCTGTCCGCTACCGAGCCGGAGAAGCCGTCAAGCTTAGGATCGCTCGCCAGCGCATCAGCGGTCAGGTCGAGCAACCACGACGAAACCACGCTGCCACGGCGCCAGACTTCGGCGATGTCGGCCACGTTCAGATCGAAACGCTGATCTTCCGGCAGACGTTCGCTGGACTTGGTCTTGAGGATGTCGAAGCCTTCGGCGAAGGCCGCCATCATGCCGTACTCGATACCGTTGTGGATCATCTTCACGAAATGCCCGGCACCGGCAGGACCGGCGTGGATATAGCCGTGCTCGGCGCGGTGATCCTCGGACTTGCGGTCCTTGGTGCGCGGAATGTCGCCCATGCCCGGCGCCAGTGCGGCGAACAGCGGATCGAGACGCTGCACGGTTTCGGCGTCGCCGCCGATCATCATGCAGTAACCGCGTTCCAGGCCCCAGACGCCGCCGGAGGTGCCGACGTCAATGTAGTGCAGGCCCTTCTCGGCCAAGGCCTTGGCGCGGCGAATGTCATCTTTATAGTTGGTGTTGCCGCCGTCGATGATGGTGTCGCCGGCTTCGAGCAAAGTGCTCAGGGTGTTGATGGTGTCTTCGGTCGGCGCGCCGGCCGGCAGCATGACCCAGACCGCGCGCGGTTTGGCCAGGCCGGCAACCAGTGCCGGCAAGTCGGCGACGCCGGTGGAGCCCTCGGCGACCAGGTTGTCGATGAAAGCGGTATTGCGGTCGTAAACAACGGTGGTGTGACCGTTGAGCATCAGACGCCGCGCAATATTGCCGCCCATGCGGCCCAGTCCAATAATCCCGAGTTGCATGTGCTGATGCTCCTTACTACAAATAAATGTGTGTCATTGGTTATAGCCCAACGCGACTGATGGAGGTTAGTCCAGAGCGTTGCGATGAAGTTTCCGGGCATTGTGCCCGATCCAGACTGATAACGCCCCGAATCCTGCCGAAGACACACCGACCATGAAAAATAAAAAAGTTCCATTCACAGGCAAAAGAAATCAAAATCGGCGCCGATAGTAAGTGAGCACCTCGAAACCGGGGGCTACTTACAGTTGAGACACGCCATTTGCGAGGTGAGCAATGGGCACAGTACACACAGCAATGCCGCCACAAACCCTGTACGTGACAATCCGTCGCGATGAATTGCGTCAGTTGAAAGACGAGCGCGACCAGTTGAAGCAGGAACTGGCCCAACTGCAGATGGCCCACGGCCTGCAGTCGAAACCGGTGCCGGTCGTTCAGCGTCACCCACACGCCTGATCCCTCTTTTCTCGGGAACCGTCACCGCGGTTCCCTACGCTCTACCCCCGGCCGCTTTCGGCAACTCACAAAACTTTCACATTCTCTTCGTAATACTCCGCCTCCATTCTGGCCGTACCTTCGCGTATGGCCTTCGTTCGTCGGCTTCATGAATGTCCCGGCGGTGGTTGTAAACGAGTCAGCTGGAGCGCCGAATGGCATTGTTCAAACGCAGCAAAACGACTGCGACAGGTTTCGACTGGGCCGGTTTTATCTGGCTGTTTGTATTCTTCTGGTATTTTTCCGGCATCACCCAACTGCTGATCCAGCTGACCGGCACCTCCGGCTTCAGCGGATTCCGTCAAGCGTTCTTCACCAGCGCGCTCTGGCTGGCACCGATGCTGCTGTTCCCCAAGCGCACAAAACTGCTGGCCGCCTTGATCGGCCTGGTGCTGTGGGCCTGTTCGATGGCCAGTCTGGGCTACTTCTTCATCTATCAGCAGGAATTCTCCCAGAGCGTCATCTTCATCATGTTCGAGTCGAACGTGTCCGAAGCCGGCGAATACATGACTCAGTATTTTGCCTGGTGGATGGTGGTCGCGTTCCTCGCCCATACCGCGTTCGCCTATTTCCTGTGGACTCGCTTGCGTCCGGTGTACATGCCCCGTGGTCGCGCCCTGGTGGCGGCCGTCGCCATCGTCGTCGCCGTGGTCGGCTACCCGCTGGTCAAACAGACGATACGCATGGGCTCCTTCGCACAAGGCTTTGAGAAATTCGAAACCCGCATCGAGCCAGCCGTGCCATGGCAGATGGCCGTGGCCTATCACCGTTATCTGGATACCCTCGCCGACATGCAGGGCATGCTGCACAACGTGAGCAAGATCCCGCCTCTGAAAAACCTCAAGGATGCCTCGGCCGATCAGCCGAAGACCCTGGTGCTGGTCATCGGCGAATCGACCAACCGTCAGCGCATGAGCCTTTACGGCTATCCGCGTAATACCACGCCGGAACTGGACAAGCTCAAGGATCAGCTGGCGGTATTCGATAACGTCGTCACCCCGCGCCCCTATACCATCGAGGCGTTGCAGCAGGTGCTGACCTTCGCTGACGAAGAACACCCGGATCTGTACCTGACGACGCCGTCGCTGGTCAGCATGATGAAACAGGCCGGTTACAAGACCTTCTGGATCACCAACCAGCAGACCATGACCAAGCGCAACACCATGCTCACGACCTTCTCCGAACAGGCCGACGAGCAGGTGTACCTGAACAACAACCGCAACCAGAACGCCGCCCAGTACGACGGCGACGTGATCGAGCCTTTCAACAAGGCCCTGAACGATCCGGCGCAGCGCAAATTGATCGTCGTGCACCTGCTCGGCACTCACATGAGCTACCAGTACCGCTATCCGCCGAGCTTCGACAAGTTCCAGGATCGCAACGGTGTACCGGCCGGTGTGCGTGACGACCAGGTCCCGACCTACAACAGCTACGATAACGCCGTGTTGTACAACGACTTTGTCGTGTCGAGTCTGATCAAGGATTACGCAAAATCCGATCCAAACGGCTTCCTGCTGTACCTGTCGGACCACGGTGAAGACGTGTTCGACTCGGCCGGCCACAACACCCTGGGGCGTAACGAAAACAAGCCGACCGCACCGATGTACACCATTCCGTTCATGGCCTGGGCTTCGCCGAAATGGCGCGAGAACCATGACTGGAACTTCGCGGCGGACCTGGATCGTCCTTACAGCAGCTCGCATCTGATCCACACCTGGGCCGACATGGCCGGGCTGAGCTTCGATGAGCTGGACCGCAGCAAGAGCCTGGTCAGTGACAGTTTCAAGGCTCGCCCTTTGCTGATCGGCGATCCGTATCAGACGGAACAGCGCTCGCTGATCGACTTCAGCCTGATGAAGCCGAAAAAAGCCGATCCCGCCCCGGCGAATATCGTCCAGAAGTAACCTGACAAAAGGGGCCGAAACCGGCCCCTTTTTCATGCTCGCGAAACCACCCTCACCTGCGCCTTACCCCTCCCGTCAACGGTGTTAACCCCGAGTTAATCAACCGCCCACAGACTCAGTCCCGAGTTCTGTTTCATGGATGAACGGCTCCGACTTGTTCAGTAGGAGGCACCATGAAAATCACCACCGTATTACTTGCCGGGCTGCTTGCCCTCGGATCAGCCAGCGCCTTTGCCGAAGGCGGCGCCGAGCGCATGCGTCACTACTTCGATCACTTCCCGGTCCACACCACGCAAAGCGCGCAGGCGAACGACGCCGACGCCAGAGAGATTCGCGTTCCCGCCGATCAGACGGCGCAAGTCACCGAGTCTTATCGCAACTGAGGTTTACCGAGCAACCGATGGACCTCCCGTGGCTCCGCTCTGGCCCGGGAGGAGACAGTTGGGCGCCCATGGCGGGCGCCTTTTTTTATGCCTGCAGAGTCTTGATCCAGAACAGCATGCGCCCGTGATCGGGGTTGAACATGCCCGGCGTAAAACCGAACTTGCTGTAGGCATTCTGGGCCACGGCGTTGCCTTCCAGCACTTCCAGGGTGATCTTGCAGCAGCCACGCTGGCGGGCGATTTCCTCGACCTTGCGCAGCATTTTCTGGCTCAGCCCCAGACCGCGAAACTGACTCACCACTGCCACGTCATGCACGTTGACCAGTGGCTTGCAGGCGAACGTGGAAAACCCTTCGAAGCAGTTCACCAACCCGGCCGGCTCACCGCCCACGAACGCCAGCACGCTGAAGGCGTGCGGTCGGCGGGCAAGTTCTTCGGGCAATCGACGCAGCAAGTCGGGATCAAGTGGCTGACCGCCACCCATCGGGTCTTCGGCGTAATGATTGAGCACAATGCCGATGGCTTCGGCGTGCAGTGGATTGCTGTAACTGGCCTGAAGTACAAGAATTTCTGCGGAATCCATTTCCATCCCCAAACACATGATGAGCCCCGGCACGCAAAGGGCGGGCTGAAAGGCTGTCTCGACCTTAACGCGGACGTGTGCAAGGCGGCAATTATAAAAAACCAAAGATTCGGCAGCGCTTGCACCGAGTGACCTGCACGCGCGGCCGCATGCGCCGATCTTGGGCTTTGTGCCGTGCCATTCAATGGCCCCAGATCAGCTCTTCCGTCCACCCCAGTTCGGCAAAGTCCTGCGCCCGCAACCGGGCCTCACCGGCGCAGAAAAACTCGTCCAGCTGCGGCGGCTTGACCGATGTACCACTGAGCATCGCATGCACCTGGCCGCGATGATGAATCTGGTGTTCGTACAGATGCGACAGCAGGCGCAAGCGGCTGTCGTGCTGCGGCGTGTCGCGGGCGATGGTGACGATCCGGCCGAGATCGGCATCGCGCAGTTGTTCGCAATAGGCGATCAGGCGCCGGTCAACGTGGGTCTGCTCCTCACGCAGTGCTGCGGCGTCGGTGAATGGCTCGTCCTGATTGAAAAACACGTAGCAATCGGGATGCGGCTCGGCGCCTCGCAGCTCACGTTCCAGCGCATCGACGTAAAACCAGTCACAGGTGAGGATGTGATTGAGGGTCAGACGAATGCTCGGGAAGAAGCTCACTCGCGGCGCTGCCAGCTCGGTGTCGGGCAGTTGCGACCAGGCCTTGGCCAGGCGGTGATTGGCCCAGGCATTCTGATAGGCCTGGGTCAGCAGATGGTGGGACAGCGGTTGCGGCATGATTGCGCCCTCCTCACTTCAGGCTTCGGCGAAGCGTTGCAACTGCATCTCCTGCAAACGACTGAGGGTGCGGCGGAACGGAAACTCCAGATAACCCTCGGTATACAACGCGTCCATGGGCACCTGTGCCTCGACAAACAGCGGCACCTTGCGGTCGTAGCACTCGTCGACCAGCGCGATGAAGCGCCGCACGCCGTCGTCATGAACCGACAATTGCGGCAGCTCACGATCGCCCGCCACGACCCGCTCGGCTCCGTCCTCGGTACCGCGGGCGATGCGCCCCTCGCGTTTGCGAGCGCTGAGGTTCGGCACGTCGCCCAACAGAATAGCCCGATAGTTGTCGCACAGCGCGATGAAATCCATCGCGGCAAAAGGCTGCTCGCAGAGGTCGGCGTAGCGGCACCAGAGCACACTCTCGCTGGCCTGCACCACGTCCAGAACACGATGCCCAACCGCCACCGGTTCCGGATGGGCCGTTTGCCCGGCCGTCAGGGCTTGAAAGACGTCGCCCAAGGCGCTGGTCGAGCCAGGCGTGGCGACAAAGTAGCGTTGCTCGATCGCCCCCGGGTGCAGGCGATGATCCTCGGCACCGTTGACCGCAACCACTTGCATATGCGCCTTGATCGCCGCAATCGCCGGGACAAACCGGTCGCGATTGAAGCCATCGGCGTACAGGTCGTCCGGCGGCAGATTGGAGGTGCAGACCACCACCACGCCTTCATCGAACATCACTTGAAACAGGCGGCCGAGAATGATCGCATCGCCAATGTCATTGACGAACAGCTCATCGAAGCACAGCACACGAACTTCCGCTGCCAGTTCCCTGGCCAGTGCCCGTAGCGGATCGGCGATCCCGGTCAACTGAAACGAGCGCTGATGCACCCAGCCCATGAAGTGATGAAAATGCTGACGCCGCGCTGGCACCCGCAGGCTCTGATAGAACTGGTCCATCAGCCAGGTCTTGCCGCGCCCGACCGGCCCCCACAGATAAACGCCGGTGACCGAACGGGCACCGGCGTGCAGGGCTTCATGGCATTTTTGCAGGGCGAACACGGCATGTTCCTGCGCCTCATCCTGGATGAAGCCCTTGTGTTCGATGGCGTGCTGCCAGGCGCTGAGCGGAGAGTCAAAAGTCATGCGCGGCAGTATGCCACGATGGCTACAGGGAAATATCCAGCCGCGCGATTTTGCCCTGTTCGTTGAGGCGGAACGTGTAGCGCAATTGCGCCGGACTGCCAGGAAACGTTCCGCTGATCAGGCCGTGTACCAGCACCTTGCCGGTGCGCTGCTGGACGTCCAGCACCTCGACCCGAGGCTGATAGCGTTGCGCAGTGTCCTGCATCCATTGCGCGATGGCGCGTGGACCGACCTGATGCTGCCCCTCATCGAACACGTTGGCATCCTCGGCAAAGAAACTGGCGACGCGGCTGGTGTCACGCGCGTTGGCCGCGTCGAGGTACGCCGCGATGGCCGGGGCCAGGGTAGAGACGGGATGGGACATGATTGCAGCTCCTTTTTTGTCGGGTTCTGGCGCCATCCTAAAGCAGCCCTGCGTCAGTTTTTGTCAGCAGTGAAGCGTCCGCTTTCATCCAGTTTCATTTGCTCACGCCAAGTGCGCAGCAAGTCGCTGCGCCGGCCCGGATAGCGCTCGCCCTGCGCACTGGCAGCGCTGATGCGGTCGGTTCGGAACGTACGGTAGGCGCTGCGCAACTCACACCAGGCGACGATGATCCGCACCTCATTGAGAAACCCCAGCGCTAATGGCCAGATCAGTCGCTGGCTGGGCATCTGGCGGGCGTCGGCATAGTCGATATGCAACTTGGCCTGATCGCGGATCGCGTGACGAAACACATTCAACGCCACGGCATTCTGCGGAAACCCGTAACCGGGCGGTCCTGGCATCACCGTCGGATTGCGCAGCGCCTCCTGGGCCTGCGGATCGAGCACTGCGGCAATCTTGGCCAAGGCGTCTGCGGCGGCTTTGCCCAAGACCTCGTCGCCACGCTGATCGACATAACGCAGACCCAGCACGATGGCCTCGGTCTCGTCGGCATTGAGCATCAGCGGTGGCAGAAACAGACCACTGCGCAACACATAACCAATGCCCGCCTCGCCATGAATCGGCGCGCCGAGCGCGGTGAGCTCGGCGATGTCGCGATAGAGCGTGCGCTCGGAGACTTCCAGCTCGGCCGCCAGACTCGCGGCGGTCACCGCACGTTTCTTGCCGCGCAAAACCTGCAGCAAAGTCAAAAGACGAGTGGTACGCGACACGATGTTCAGGCTCTGCACGGAAAGGTGCGCGCAGCTTAGCAGAGGCTGGTGTCAGGAAATGGCAGGAGCCTGGATGAACAACGGCATTCAGTGGTGGGAGCAGGCAGTGGGGATAAAGACCGGCTACATCCTTTACGTTTAACAGGTGTAAAGGATGTAGCCGTCTCTACAGGGTGTCAGACGTCGACTTTGTGTCGGGCCGCATAGAGGCAGAGCATTTCCATCGCCAGGGTCGCTGCGGCGAGCGAGGTCAGGTCGGCATGATCGTAGGCCGGGGCCACTTCCACCACGTCCATGCCGACCAGATTGATCCCGCGCAAACCGCCCAGAATCTCCAGCGCCTGCACCGTACTCAAGCCACCGCACACCGGCGTACCGGTGCCTGGCGCAAAGGCCGGATCGAGGCAGTCGATGTCGAACGTCAGGTACACCGGGTTATCGCCCACCCGGGCGCGGATGGCCTCGACAATCGCCTCGCAGCCACGCCGATGCACCTGCCGCGCATCGAGCACCTGAAATCCCATGTGATCGTCGTTGGTCGTGCGCAACCCGATCTGCACCGAGCGCGCCGGATCGACCAGCCCTTCCCGCGCCGCGTGCCAGAACATGGTGCCGTGATCGACCCGTTTGCCCGCCTCGTCCGGCCAGGTGTCGCTGTGTGCATCGAAGTGGATCAACGACAGCGTGCCATGCTTGCGTGCATGCGCCTTGAGCAATGGATAGCTGATGAAATGATCGCCTCCGAAGGTCAGCATCGCGCTGCCGGCATTGAGGATGTGTTCGGCATGGGCTTCGATGCTTTCTGGAATGCTGTGCGGCGAACCGTAATCGAAGTCGCAGTCGCCATAGTCGATCACCGCCAGATGATCGAACGGATCGAACGTCCACGGCCAGTGGCGCTCCCAGGCAATCCCGGTGGACGCCGCGCGAATCCCGCGCGGGCCGAAACGCGCGCCGGGGCGGTTGCTGGTGGCGGTGTCGAACGGCACACCGCTGACCGCCACGTCAACGCCGCGCAAGTCGCGGCTGTAGCGTCGGCGCATGAAACTGGTGATCCCGGCGTAGGTGCTTTCGGCGGCAGTGCCGTAGAGGCTGTCGCGCGTGATGGCCTGATCGTTTTGCATGGGCACGTCCATCTCGGTTCACTCCTGGTGTTATTGATGGCTACGGAAAGTGGTCCACAAACGGGTGCGCTGACGCATGTCCTTGAGGCTCATGCTGCGGTCGGCGTACAGCCGTTCGCGCACGGCGGCCGGCGGGTAAATGTCGGGGTCGCTGCGCACGGCTTCATCCACCAGCGGCGTCGCAGCCTGGTTGGCGGTGGCGAAGAACAGCGTATTGGTCAGCTCGGCCACCGAGTCGGGGCGCAGCATGAATTCGATGAATGCTCGCGCAGCGTCCGGGTGCGGCGCGTCTTTGGGGATGGCCAGGTTGTCCTGCCACACCAGCGTGCCCTCCTGTGGAATACGGTAGGCGACCTCGAACGGCTTGCCGGCCTTGCGGGCCTGATCGGCGGCCATGCTCGCGTCGCCGTTATAGGTCAGCGCCAGACACACGTTGCCGCTGGCCAGATCGTTGATCTGCCGGCCGGTGGCGACGTACAACACTGACGGCTGCAATTTCTGCAGTAGCGTCTGGGCGGCGGCCAGATCATTGCGCTCGGTGCTGTAGGGATCTTTACCGAGGTAATGCAGTGCCAGGCCGATGACTTCCTGCGGCGAATCCAGAATGGCAATGCCGCAATCCTTGAGCTTGCTGGCGTATTCGGGCTTGAACAGCAGGTCGAGACTGTTAAGCGGAACATCTGGCAGCCGCTGCTTCACCGCCTCGACGTTCATACCCAGGCCGAGCGTGCCCCAGGTGTACGGCACGCCGTAGCGATTGCCGGGATCGACGGCGGCGAGCTTTTCCAGCAGATCCGGGTCCAGATTGGCGTAACCCTTGAGTCCGTCGTGGCGGATTTCTTGCAACGCGCCGGCAGCCAATCCGCGCGCCAACACAGTGGAGGACGGCACGACCACGTCATAACCGCTGCCACCGGTGAGCAATTTGGTTTCCAGCACCTCGGAGGTATCGAAAGTGTCGTAACGCACGTGAATGCCGGTCTTCTGCTCGAAACGCTGCAGGGTGTGCGGCGGCACGTAATCGGCCCAGCTGTAGAGGTTGAGGGTTTTGTCCTCGGCCTGGGCATGGATGACCACGGACAACAACAGCGCGGGGAAACACAGCTTGAACACGGGAGCCATGACGAACACCTGACCGGAGGAAGTGGTGGCAGGATGCGCCGTCGGATACATTAGAAAAATAGCGAAATAATTATCCTGACTTTACCCCGGAGTAATGTGATGCTCGGCCAGCTTCACGACATTGATCTGCAGTTGCTGCGCCTGTTTGTCAGCGTGGTCGAGTGCGGCGGATTCAGCGCCGCCCAAGGTGAATTGGGCCTGAGCCAGTCGAGCATCAGCCAGCAAATGGCCAGGCTGGAAACGCGCCTGGGCTATCGCCTGTGCAGCCGTGGCAAGGCGGGTTTCAGCGTCACGCCCAAGGGTGAGCAATTGTTGATTGCCATCCGCAGCCTGTTCGAGTCGATCGAAACCTTTCGCCATCGTTCCAACGGCGTCGCCGGGCGGCTGATTGGCGAGGTGCGACTGGGCATTTCCGAGGCGGTCGATCAATCCGTGCTGCAACGCGTGGCTGTGGCGATCCGGCGTTTTCGCGAACGCGATGAATCGGTGCGCATCGAGCTGATCAGCGCGATGCCCGGTGAGATGGAGCGCCTGTTACTGCAGCAACGGCTGGATCTGGCGATCGGTTACTTCTCTCAGGCACAGAGCGCTTTCGACTATCGCCAGTTGTTCAGTGAAACCCAGCATTTGTACTGTGCACCGGGGCATCCGTTATTCACCGACGCTTCGCCCGGCGACGAGGCCTTGGCCGCCTGTGACCGGGTCGATCACCCGTACCGTTTTTTGCGCAGTGACGAGCCGTTTCAGGGCAAGGTCTGTTCGGCGCGCTCGGAACAGGTGGAAGGCACGCTGGCCTTTATCCTGTCCGGCAAACACGTGGGCTATCTGCCCGAACACTATGCGCGCAGCTGGCAAGACAGAGGCCTGTTGCGGCCGGTGCGTGAAGGAGAGTTGAGTTTTGAGGTGGCGTTTCATCTGGCCCGGCATCGCGCGCAGGTGCCGGGGGATGCGCAAAAGGCGTTTGAGGAGGATTTGCTCGCGGCCTTCTCCTGACACACAGCCCACGTGCGGCGCGGGAGCTTGCTTGCGCCGGGCTGCGCAGCGGCCCCTGGTTTTTTAAGCCATGCCCCCATTTACGGCTGCTGCGCCGCCGAGCGCGAGCACGCTCCCGCGCCACAATGCGGTGTGTCAGGTTGGGCCGATAAGCACCTCCCCCAATAAAACCTGACCTTTCAGGCAGTTATTGCTCGTTGCCCTCGCCGACCGCTTCCGGCATCCTGCGCCTCCATTTTCTGACCCGGCCCCGCCTCGCGGCACGCAAACCACCATGACCGCCTCTGAAAAAGCCCCGCGCAACAACGACCTGATCTACGGCCTCAACGATCGCCCGCACCTCACCGCCACTGTGTTCGCCGCGCTGCAACACGTACTGGCCAGCTTCGTCGGCATCATCACGCCGACCCTGATCATGGGCGGCGCCCTCGGCCTGCACAGCGAAATTCCCTACCTGATCAGCATGGCGCTGTTCGTTTCCGGCCTCGGCACCTTCGTGCAGGCCAAACGTTTCGGCCCGGTCGGGTCGGGCCTGCTGTGCCTGCAAGGCACCAGTTTCTCTTTTATCAGCGTGATTCTCAGCGCCGGGTTCATGGTCAAGGCGCGGGGCGGCGGCACCGATGAAATCCTCTCGACGATCTTCGGCGTGTGTTTTTTCGCCGCGTTTATCGAGGTGGTGCTGAGCCAGTTCATCGGCAAATTGCGCATGCTGATCACCCCGGTGGTCACCGGCACCATCATCACCCTGATGGGCCTGTCGCTGATCAAAGTGGCGATGACCGACATCGCTGGCGGTTTCGGTGCAGCGGATCTCGGCGCAGCCAGCCATGTGTTCCTCGCGGCACTGGTGCTGGGCACCATCGTCGTGCTGAACCGCGTCGATGTGCCCTTCCTGCGTCTGGGTGCCATCGTCATTGGCCTGACCCTCGGTTACGTGGTCGCGTGGCTGATGGGCACCGTGGATTTCGCCAGCCTGCCCGAGGTGCCGCTGGTCAGCGTGCCCGTGCCGTTCAAGTACGGTTTCAACTTCGACTGGGTGGCGTTCGTGCCGGTGGCGGTGATTTTCCTCGTGTCGCCGCTGGAGGCCGCAGGCGATCTGACGGCCAACTCGATGATCTCGCGGCAACCGGTCAAAGGCCCGCTGTACATCCGCCGGATCAAATCCGGCCTGCTCGCCGACGGCCTGAACTCGGCCATGGCGGCCGTGTTCAACAGCATGCCAATGGTGACCTTTGCGCAGAATAACGGGGTGATCCAGCTCACCGGCGTGGCCAGTCGATACGTCGCGTTTTTCATCGCCGGCCTGCTGGTGCTGCTGGGGCTGTTCCCGATGATTGGCGCGGTGCTGCAACTGATGCCGAAACCGGTGCTCGGCGGCGCCGAGCTGGTGATGTTCGGCACCGTGGCCGTGGCCGGGATCAAGATCCTTGCCGAGGCGGGCCTGCATCGGCGCAACATGCTGATCGTGGCGATCTCAATCGGCATGGGCCTGGGCATCGCCGCCGTACCGCAAGTGCTGCGCGAACTGCCACAGGCACTGCGCAACATCTTCGAATCGCCAATCACCGTCGGCGCATTGTGCGCAATCGTGCTGAACCTCTTTCTGCCAGAAGAATTCATCGAGCTGGAAGAAGACGACTTCGACCCGGAAGCTTCTATTCTTCAGGTCATGGAAAACCCCGATGTTGCGGCCAAAGGTGAACCTGGCCAACCTGTGGCTGTCGCACAGTTGAACCGCTGAACGCTACGCCTTGAAAAAGGGCTGAGCCGGCGACGGTTCAGCCCTTTTTTGTTGAGAGACCGCTTATGCGCCGCGTCCACGCTGTCATTCTGTCACTGCTCCTGCTGTCCCTCAGTGCCTGCGCGCTGTTTCCCAACCGCGATCCGGTCAACATCAACGTGGTCGGCCTCGAACCGTTGCCGAGCCAGGATCTGGAAGTGCGCTTCGCGATCAAGTTGCGCGTGCAGAACCCCAACGAAACCGCCATCGACTACAACGGCATTGCCCTGGATCTGGAGGTCAACGGCCATTCACTGGCGTCGGGGGTCAGTGATCAGAGCGGTTCGATCCCGCGTTTTTCCGAAACCATCGTCAGCGTGCCGGTGAGCATTTCCGCGTTCTCGGTGTTGCGCCAGACCCTGGGCCTGAGCCAGACCCAAACCCTCGATAACCTGCCCTACGTGCTGCACGGCAAACTTGCCGGCGGTTTGTTCGGCACCATGCGTTTCGTCGACAGTGGCAAGCTCAGCCTGCCCAAGGCCAGTGCCGCGACCTGGTAAAAATGCGCTAGCCTGCACGTTCGTCCAGAACACTCATGGAGGCCGCTGGTTTATGGAAGACACACCGACGCTGTACACCGAACGGCTGATCCTGCGCCCGCTGCAACTGGAGGACGCCGAAGCCGTGCAACGCCAGTTCCCGCACTGGGAAGTCGTGCGCTATCTGAACGTTGCCGTTCCCTGGCCCTACCCTGAGGATGGTGCGCTCAGCTATCTGCGTGACATCGCCTTGCCAGCGGTGGCGGCGGGCCAGGAGTGGCACTGGTCGATTCGCCTCCAGCGCGCACCGCAACAGTTGATCGGCGCTATCAGCCTGATGGATCAACCGGACAATCATCGTGGCTTCTGGCTGGCGCCGGCGTGGCAAGGTCAGGGTTTGATGACTGAAGCCAGCGTGGCGGTAACCGATTACTGGTTCAAAACGCTCAATCGCCCGCTGATGCGCGTGCCGAAAGCCGCGCCGAACCTCGGCTCGCGCAGGCTGTCCGAGCGCGCCGGCATGCGCCTGATCCGAACCGATGAAGACGATTTCGTCGCCGGCCGCCTGCCTCGGGAAATCTGGGAAATCACCCGCGAGCAATGGCTGCAACAGCGCAACCCCTGAAGGTCTGCGGCCAGCGGCAAATCATGAGGTGAAGCGCACGCCGGGTTTCGCTCGCTCGTCAACGGACAGTTCGAACACATCCGGTCGGGCGTAATGGCCGACCACGTCATAGTCATAGCGGGCGCGAACCAGTTCATCGGTGTCGATTTCGGCGGTCAACAACCCGGCCTCGCCACGCAATGGCCCGGCCAACACATCGCCCATTGGCCCGACGATCACGCTGCCGCCGGCAATCAGCGGACGATCCGCCGGCCAGTTCGCAATCTCCACCCCCAGAGCCTGCGGCGACGCCTGCACCTGACAGGCGCTGACCACAAAACAGCGGCCCTCATGGGCGATGTGACGCATGCTGACCTGCCACATCTCCCGCTCATCCACTGTCGGCGCGCACCACACTTCGATGCCTTTGGCATACATCGCCGTGCGCAGCAGCGGCATCATGTTTTCCCAACACACCACCGCGCCGAGCTTGCCGACCTGGGTGTCGAGCACCGGCAGCGTCGAGCCGTCACCCTTGCCCCAGATCAGGCGCTCAGTGCCGGTCGGCATCAGCTTGCGGTGCTTGGCCAACAGCCCGGCTTGCGGATCGAAATACAGGGCCGTGCAATGCAACGTACTGCCCGCACGTTCGATAACACCAATGACCAGATGGGCGCCGGTGCGCGCCGACAGACCGGCCAGGGCCTCGGTTTCGGCGCCCGGCACATTGATCGCGTTGGCGAAATACCGCGCATAAGCCTCACGGCCTTCCGGCAAGCGATAGCCCAGTTGCGTGCCGAAGCCTTCGCCTTTCGGATAACCGCCGAGCAACGCTTCGGGCATCACCACCAGGGCTGCGCCGGATTCGATAATCGCGGTTTCCCAGCTCAGGATCTGTTCCAGGGTTTCGCCTTTACCACCGGGCAAGGCGCCGATCTGCAAGGCAGCAACAATTGATTTGGGCATCGCGGTGACTCCATCAGGTTCAGAGGTTGCTGATTGTCCGGCGCCACGCGATCATGAATAAAGCCCCGTTCACTGCTGAATGATATGAGCCAAATAAATATCGCTGCCGTCGACCTCAATCTGCTGAAAGTCTTCGAAGCCCTGCATGAAGAATCCAGTGCCAGCCGCGCAGCGCTGCGGCTGGGCGTCACCCAATCGGCCGTCAGCGCGGCATTGCGCCGCTTGCGTGAAGTCTATGGTGATCAATTGTTCGTGCGCACCGGGCGCGGACTGGCGCCGACGCTCAAGGCCGATCAGTTGAAACCGGTGGTCAGCGAGGCACTGAACAAGTGTCGGCAGAGCCTGGCCATGATCGACCCGACCACCGAGCACTACGAGGGCCGCTCAGTGACGATCGGCCTGTCGGATGATTTCGAAATTGCCTACGGCCGGCGCCTGATCGAGGAAATCGCCCACAGTGCGCCGAAACTGCGGCTGATTTTCCGTCAGACCCACAGTCAGATCGTCGCCCGGGCGCTGATGGAGCGCCATTTCGATCTGGCGATCACCGCTGGCGGCTTTGCCGAACGTCTGCTCAGCCGTCAGGTATTGGGTGAAGGCGGTTATGCCTGTCTGGTCGATCCTGCGAGTCTGGTGCCCGGCCAGCCGCAAATGGACCTGGAGGCGTTCGTCGCCCGCGAGCACCTGCTGGTGTCGTCCGGCGGCTTTATCGGCATTACCGATGAGGGCCTGGCCGCGCTGGGCCTGAGTCGACGCGTCTGTGCCTCGACCACGCATTTTGCCGCGCTGCCGTATCTGCTCACGGGCAGTCAGGCAGTGGCGACGATTCCGGCACATGCCGCCCGGAGCATCGCGGCGCTCAGTGGGCTGAGCGTGCTGCCCTGCCCTCTGGCCTTGCCGCGTTATCCGATTGAACTGGGTTGGCGCACCAACGCCCAGACCGACCCGGTGGTGGTGAAAGTGCGTGAAGCGATTGTTCGCTGTTTCGCCCGCGATTAAGGCTGCTTACTTGTTGGCAGCCATCAAACGGTTGACCTCACTGCGTACCATGTTGGCGAACTCCGGTGGCGACATGCCGTCCAGTTCCGCGCGGACCCATTCGGCCCACTTCCCCTTGCGCTTGGCACGCTCACCGAACAACCGTGCGGCTTCGCCTTTGGCTTTGCCCAGATTGTTCTGCCAGAGTTCGAACAGACGGGATTTCTCGTCTTCCAGCGCGGCGCGCTCGGCGAGGGATTTGTCGGCCAGATTGAAACTCATGGGGAATTATCCTGCTGCGTAAAATGGCGACATCTTACACGCTTGGTGTAAATCTCCGGCGCTGGTTTTTCTTCCAGGAGAAATTCGGTGCAACTTTTCAAGTACCGCCATACTCCATTGATCACTGTCCATTCAACTGCAAGGAGTCACCCAATGGCCCGGAAATCCGCCGTGCAAGCTGCCGAAGACCAAATCAAGGATCAAGCCTTCAGCGAACTTCAGGCTCTGATCGAAGAGTCGGACAAACTGCTCAAAAGCAGCGCTTCACTGATCGGCGAAGAAGCGGAAACCCTGCGCGGACAAATCGCTGTGAAACTGCAGCAGGCGCTGGACTCGGTATCGAGCGTGCGCGATCGCACCAAACCGGCGGTCGATGCCACCGAGAACTACATCGGCGGCCATCCGTGGCAGACCGTGGCCATCTCGGCCGGTTTCGGTCTGGTGGTCGGCTTGTTGCTGGGCCGCCGTTAAGCAACTGGCAGACAACGAAAGGCGAGCCTCAGGGCTCGCCTTTTTCTTGCGCGCAGCGAAATTACTGTCCTGCCAGTTCGCGCAACTGCGCCAGCGTCTGCTGATCCAGCAGGATGCCTTCGGCCAGTGAACGGGCGCGCTGGGCGTGTCGACGATCACCGGGCAAACGCTTGAGCCCGACACCGTGCATCTGCCGCACCAACTCTTCGCTACGCTCGGCAAAACTCTGCCCGGCCGCCTTGCTCGGGTCGATGACGATCAGCAATTGCCCGGTCCACGGGGTTTTCGCGCCGGGGTGCCCGGACCAGTCAAACTCGAAAGAAAAGTTGCCGCCCGTCAGCGCCGCTGCCAGCAGTTCCACCATCATCGACAGCGCCGAGCCCTTGTGCCCGCCAAACGGCAACAGCGCGCCGCCTTCAAGAATCGCTTTGGGGTCCTGGGTCGGCTGGCCGAGGCTGTCCACCCCCATGCCTGCCGGCAATCGTTCGCCCTTGCGCGCGGCGATCTGCACATCGCCATGGGCGATGGCGCTGGTGGCGAGGTCGAAGACAATCGGTGCGGCACCGGCGCGCGGTGCGGCAAAGGCGATCGGGTTAGTGCCGAACAGCGGGCGGTCGGCGCCGTGCGGCACCACGCAGGTCATGCTGTTGACCACACTCAGCGCGACCAGGCCTTCATCGGCAAAAGGTTCGACATCCGGCCACAGTGCGGCGAAGTGATGGGAGTTGCGAATCGCCAACACCGCGATCCCCGCCTGGCGCGCCTTCTCCACCAGCAATGACCGGGCGGCGGCCAGTGCCGGTTGGGCAAACCCGTTGCCGGCGTCGACCCGGACAAACCCTGAAGCCACGTCTTCCACCTGCGGCACGGCATGGCCATTGACCCAGCCGCTTTTCAGGGTCGAGACGTATCCGGGAATCCGGAAGACACCGTGGCTATGGGCACCATCGCGCTCGGCACTGGCGCAGTTGGCGGCCAGCACCCGGGCCACTTCGTCAGACGTGCCGTGGCGCAGGAAAATCGTTTCAAGCAGTTGCGTCAGCGCGTCGAGAGATACCGACGACGAGGCAGCAGAGGACACATGATCGTGTGGCGCAGACATCTGAAGCTCCAGAATGATTATTGGAGGGAACAACAGCGTATGGACAATTTGCCAGTCGATTAACCATGCCCGGGCTGCCGCCTGTCAACCCTCAATAACGCCGCGATCATCGCGAGCGTGCCCGCCGCGCACCCGCCTGACAGACATTTACCTGCAACGTGCAATAACTATCTACCACCTGTGAATCGCGCCCCCCTCCTAGTCTCGTGCCTCCTTCTGACGGCGCTCATCAGTGCGCCCCGCAAAGAGACTTGAAGATGCTCAATCCCGTCGCTGCGCTGTTATTTCCCGAAGCCCTGAAATACAAGGGGCTGAGGGCAGAACTCGGCAAGACCCACGGCCTGAACGACAAAGATTTCGACTGGTTGGCCCATGTCACGCTGGTGACCCAGGCACTGCGCAGCCAACAGTCGCCACCGATGCTGGCCCAAAGCGTTCAAATCAAGGCAGGCTCCCTGCCCGCCCTGACATTGGCCGGGGTTTTCATCCTCAGTGCAACGCCGGACGACTGCGGTGCCATCCTCTATACCCCGTACGGCGGCATCAAGAAATACGACAGCCTCCCGGCCCTGCAGACAGCGTTGCGCAACCATCTGGAAAGCACGGATGAGGATGACGACATGTTCGCGTTTCTGGCCTTGGCCCAGCGCCGGCAGGTGACCGCCCACAGTCGCCTGACGCTGAGTTACGAAACCATCGAAGGCGATATTTTTGCTCATCAGGGCGCCGCGATTCAGGCGGCTCAGCAACTGAACGCCGAAGCCATGCTCGATGAGTTGAAACAACTGCCGTCTCTGGCCTCGTTGCTGGAGAAGATTCTCGATGGCCGGCTCAGCCCGCACTTCCCCAACATTGAGCAGACGCTGTCGCGCGTCAGCTTCTATAGCGTTGTGCAGGCCGACGGCAGCGCCCCGGAGACCGGTAAACACTGGCACGACTCAATGAGTCTGAGTGAAGCGGTGCTGAGGCTGTATCACCGTGGCTGGCCGGCGAACCGGTTGCACGAGTTCTCCAATCCGGGCCATGACCCTGCCAGCGGTGACCAGGCCACCTGGGAAGCCGCCCTCAAGGAAGTGGCGGGCAAACTGGTGATGTGGCTGTTTCGCGAAATGGAACGCTATTGGGATGGACCCTCCGCCGACGGTTCGCCGCGCCGCGTCTTTTTCGCCAAGGCCCTGACGGAACAGGCTCGGGCCGACCTGATGATCAAACGCGAAAGCGAAATCCTCACTGCCAGCCAGTTTGCCACCCTGCACCAGATGATCAGTCCCGCGAGCCTGCCGGGCGGCCGTCCGATCCTGGAAAACGTGCGTTTGTGGGAGTACGAACCCAATTACGTCGAACTGGCGGGCTCGCTGATGATCAGCCATGCCAACGCCTTTCTTTACACCCCGAGCATGGGCTTGCAGGTGCTCCAGGACTACAACGATCTGAAGGACACCGTGCACAGCAAGTTTCTCGCGCCCGGCCATGAAGACGAACTGTTCGGTCTGCTGAGCCTGGAAGAGCGCAAACGCTTCATTGGCTTCGGCAACCCGCATGTCAGCGGAGAAAGTCTCGCCGGCGAGACCTTCGCCGTGCTGTTCGAGGCGATCATTACCAAGCAACGCAAGAACATCGAATTCGCCTTGCAGATGTTCAGCCTCAGCGATGGCACCGTCGATATCCATGCACTGTTCGACAAGGCGCTGGATATTCGCTCGATGATCCATGAACGCTTGCTGGAACTGAACACCGGCGAACGCTGGTCCACCCGCCCGGCACTGCCTGGGGTACAACAGATGTCCATGGTGCTGGCGGAAAAAACCCGCGAGCGGGTACGCACCCTTGCCAACCGCGAAGCCTTGCTCGCCGGCGCGTTCCGGGTTCAGCCCAGTGCCGTTGTGACCGAGCAGCGCCGGTATCTTGAAAATCTGCAACCACTGCTCGCCGACGGCTGGGTGGAAGGGATCACGGGGGAGGCGCAGTTGCGGGTGCTGAGTGGCTCGCTCAGGGCCGACATCAAGGCAATAGTCGATACGGTATTCACCACCGAGCACGCCAACCGCGATAACCGGGGCTCGCTCAACGGCTTCCGGCCAGATGCCTGGTCGCTGACCCTCGACAGTGCCTCAGGGCAGACGCAATTGCCGCTGGCACACTGCGTGATGCTGACCGAACGCGGCGGCCTCGATGCGGCACACTCGGGGCACGCCGTGCTGTGGACACCCGCGACGGGGCTTGAGGTTTTTACCGACATCGTCGATGCACGACGAGTGCTGAACCAGCGACTGAAAGACAGTGTGGGACGCCTTGCCCTCGTCGAAAATCTTGCCCCGAAAGATCGCCAGTTCCACCAGGACTACACCTTGGGTGCACTGCAACTGATCAAAGGCGATGTGTCCCGACATTCGATGCAATCGGCGATCGAGTATTTTCTTGCGCGCTGCGATCAGGCTCGCCAGCGCCTGCACGGCGACAGCCGCCTGGCATCGGTCCTGACGACGCTGAAAAAAACCGTGATCGACACCAACCTGCTGCGCACCCTTCAACTGGGCAAGGCCATTGACCAGCAGCAGTCGCTGCCTGCCTGGCTGGGCATGGCGTCGCCACAGGATCAACAACGGCATCTGGAGCTGCTCGAGCAATGGCGCCACAGTGTCACCGATCACAAGGATTACCTCAGTGACCTCCCCGACCTTGCCAACTACGTAGACCGACGCTTGAAGACGCTGCTCGATCAACGCTTTCCCGGTAACCGGCTCGAGCCGAAACAGATCAGGATCACGCCCAACCTCGCCCTGGCAGGGCCCCCACGCCCGCTCAGCGAGTTTGCCCTGAACCATATCAACGTGGCTCAGGGCACCGGATTCAAGGTCGCCTCCACCACCACGCAGGCGTTACCCCAAGGCTTTGATCAAAACGCTGTGCGGCGCTTGCTGCTGTCGCTGGACATTTCCACCACCTACGGCCAACAGGTGGCGAAAGCGCTAGCGCCCGGCAGCGACGGTGCCGAAGTGCGTAAACAGCGCTTCCTTCGGCAACTGCCCTGGCAATTGCTGCAACACGCCCACGGATTGAAACTGCAACAGCGATTGTCCGCCAAGGCATTCGACTACCTCTGTCAGGTGTTCGACATGCCCGACGGCGTTGCACGCGCGACGGTCGAGGGTGCGCATGCGCTTGTCGCACCGTTGTCGCTGGTCAAGACGGCCGGAGTGACGGCCGTGGAAGTTCCGGGCCTGTACGTGATTGGACCGGGTAACGGAGATCAAGGCCCGTTGGTGCTTTATTCACTGTATGCCGACGAGGTGTTCCATGAGTTCGAGGAACCGCAGGGGTTGATCGCCGCCCTGAACAAACCGGGGGCCTTGCAGGACCTGCTGCTGCGCCGCTTGCCAACGGAGCAGCAGGCTGTGTTTCAACGGCTGCTGCAATCCAGCGTTGGCGAAACCAGTGAAATGGTCCACGTCGGGATCCCTGTTCAGGGCAACCTGCTGGCCCGATTGTTCACTGACAACCTTGCGCTGCTGCAGCGCTTTCTCGGCTGTCAGTCCCTCCCTGCGGCGCAAGATGACTGGGAGGCTGCGAAGAATCTGTTCAGCAAGGGTATCCACCTGCTGTCCAGATTGTTGCCGGGCAAGTTGTCTTACGTGACGTTTCTCTGGCAAGCCTACAAAGACTTCAAGGATTCGGCCGAAGCCCTCCAGGACCACCACTGGAAACAGGCCTTGCAGGCGTTCATTGGCGGCGCCGTGCAGATGCTGAGTTTGAGTCGCGAGAGTTTGCAGGACGCCGAAGACGTGCCGGCCAGGGTCGAAGCGCCAGCCGTTGAAGACGCGACGTCGCCGTCCGCCGCGAAAGCACCGACATGGCATCACATGCGCACGACTTCCCCGCTGCGCACCGAGTTGCAGTCATTCGAAACCCACGCGGTGGCCCTCGCAGACCTCAAGCACAATCGCAGGACCGGGGTTTACGAAGACACCACAAGCGGACACAGCTACGCCACCGTCGGAGGCAAAGTCTATGGTGTCGAACAACCCGGCGCCGTCTGGCAACTGGTCAACGGTGCCACGCGTGGCCCGTCGTTAAGAATGCACGGTACGCACCTGGTGATCGCTGCCGACCGGCATACCGCTCACTTCGGCAAAGTCGTCTCCAGACTGTACGAGCCCTACAGACTCGAGCGAGAGCGTCGGGCGGTTCTGAACATCGAGGCCGTCGGGATGAAGGATATTCAGGCACAGCATCCACGAAAAGCTCAGGCTATCCAGCAGGCCGTCGACCTGGCGCGGTTCTACGCCTTCAACAGTTTGCACAATCTGGCGCTCTTGAAAAACAATGCCCCGAGTCTTCGACTGGAGGCGTTCTTCAGAGATTTTTTTGGTGTGCAGCAAGTGGATACCAGGCTATTGAAAAAAATCCACAATGCAATCGTGCCCATTTGCAACGCACTGGTGGACCCGGATGACGACCTGATGAACACCGACCGCTTCGTCGTCGGTTCGAACACCACCTACTCATCAATCATTGCATTCGTGCTCAATAACGATCAGCGCAAACGGGTGCATTTCACCGAACACTTCTTCAACCCTGCTCTGGATCGCTACAACGCGGTAATGACTCAGCCTTTCGATGTCGATGCTCACGCTCAGGCGGCGACATTGATTCACGAGCTCGCCCACCAGTTCTGCAAGGCTGAAGACATTGCCTCGCTGGAGTCGCGCCGACCGTTTGCCGATCTGATTTCGACCGTCACGCTGCTGGGGCTGTCGATGCGACACGATCTGCAATCCTTCCAGCGTCGGGCGCTTTCATTGGCCACACCCAGGGAAGAACTGTTTTCACACTGGAGCAGAACAAGAAACACCTATGTGAACCTGGATCAGGTCCCTGGCGGCAAAGACTTGAGCAAAATCATTCTCGATCTGACCTCGAGCCCGACGCTTGACGAGGCACGCACGGCGTTTCTTGATCAGGGTTCGCCGGACATACGCATCGACGTGATTTTGCGCAATGCCGATTCGATCGCCCACCTGATTTGCGAAATGGGTCGCCAGCTCGATCCGCCGCCGGCGATCACGCCCTGATTGCGCAAAAAAAAACGCAGGTTTAACAACCTGCGCTTCCATTGGCGGCGTAGGGAATCAATCCTTCTGATCCCGCAACACATTGCCCGAGGCACCGTCGATGCGGAACTCGTAGACGGCCCCATCGGCCTTGCGCCCCTCGCCCTTCCAGTAACCGTCGTTGTCGGCTTCGATCTCGTAGACCTCGACATAACCGGCCTTGGTCTTGACGATTTCAATGGCTTTTTCGATGGTCACCCAGCCTGCGCCCGGTCTGTCCGCCATCGCGGCACCCGCAGTAAGCAACGTGGCAGCAGCAATCACTACGGCGAAAGTGTTCTTGATCATTTTTTCACTCCATTTATGGCTAAGTCTTCCAATGTGTCCCGCTTTTTGGGCGCCGGAGCGAAAAATAAGTTCCACTTTGATGGGTAGTTGCCATAACGCAGGTTCTCGGCAACTTCCGGTCAAGGTTAGAATGTGCGAAATCAGGACGAGTCAATGACCCAAGATACTCTCTCGGAAACCGAATACGATGCGATCACCGATGCCGCCGCGCAGTGGTGCATGCGTCTGCACGCGGCCGACTGCACGGACCAGGAGCGTCGCGCCTTCGAACAGTGGCGTGATGCGCATCCCCTGCACGCGTTCGAGTACGAGGCGATGCTGGAAATCTGGGAAGTCGCCGAGCACCTGCCGCGCCCCGAGACTGCAGTGGATGTTGCGCCTCGCCAGCCGCCGCGGTCATGGCGGCAATACGCGGTCGTCGCCGGTCTCTGCACCCTGGCTCTGCCGCTGGCGGCTTATGCCGGCTGGAACCTGGGCTGGGTGCCCGACAGTTACCAGCATTACGCCGCTACCGACACTGTGCGCCAGGTCACCCTGAGCGATGGCAGCCAGCTCGAACTGAACCTGAACACCGAATTGACCTTCAGCAACTACAAGGACGAACGGCGCGTCACTCTGAAAAAAGGTGAAGCGTTTTTTTCCGTCAGTCATGACACGCAGCACCCGTTTGTCGTTCGCGCAGGCGAAGGCAGGATTCGGGTAACAGGCACGCGTTTCAATGTCTGGATGTATGAAGACCAGGTGCGGGTCAACCTGATCGAGGGCTCGGTGCTGGTGAGCAGCAATACCGCACTGCCAGGCGATGGCTTGCGCCTTGGGCCGTCGATGCAGGCACGTTACAAACACGGCGACTACATGCCACAGATCAGCCAGACCTACCCCAACGACACCGCGCTGGCCTGGCGCAGCGGCAAACTGGTGCTGGACAACCTGACGCTCAATGAAGCCCTGCCGCTGATCAACCGCTACCTCAACACGCCTTTGATGCTGGCCGACAGCAACACCGGGCTGATTCGGGTGGGCGGCATTTACAACATCAAAGAGCTGAATAACCTGGCCGGCTCGCTGCCGAAAGTGCTGCCGGTCTATCTGACCCGCAACAAGGAAGGCAATCCGGTGATCAACCCGATCCCGCAGCAACCGCCAAAAAACTGAAGGCCGCACTTCCCGTGGAAGGCGGCCTTCAAGTCTGACTCAACAACGACAGCCGTTACCGGGCTGCCACCTTCCCGCCGTTGTCTGCCGACTCACTGACGTTCTGCACCTGATACTGCGGATCAGCCTTGATCTGCTGTTCGGTAAACGGCAGCACGCTCCATTGCTTCTTCGAGAACGCTTCGGTCTGATCACGGGAATACTTCGACACCGGGTCGCTGGACAGCGAGAACGCCAACAATCCCTGGGCGTGCGGGCCCTTCTCGTCGAACGTCACCACTTGCAGATAGCTGGTGCCGCTGACCACTTCCAGCTTGCCGTCTTCCCGGGGCACGCTCTGGATCGCGTTGTAGATGCCCAGGGTTCCCGGCCCGCCATGGATCGGCGTCTGCTGCCCGCCACTGCTGACCACCTGGATATCCCCCCAGCGCGTATCCGGTTTGAGGCCCATTTTGTTGGTCATCACCAACGATGCCAGCATCGCTTCACGCAGCGCCTTGGCCACCGCTGGCTGCTCGACAGCCAATCCGCGCGGCGTGTGGCGGGCATCCTTCGGATCAAACGCCACGCGCCAGATATCGGAGGATTTCTGCAGCGTTTGCATAATGTTCTGAAAGTGCACCAGGCCCAGGCGCGAATCCAGATTGGCTCGCCCGTCCCAGGCCTTGAGGCTGACGCACAGCGGTTGCAACGCTTGCGCATCGGCACCGAGGTCGCCGGCACAGAACCTCAGCAAATCCGGCAGCACCTGGGTCGCCAGATACACCTGATCATCCATCACCATGTGCTGCAAATCCTTCACCCCCAACGGCCCTTGTTGACCCGGATTGCCCAGGCGCGCCAGGGCATAGCGTGAACGCCAGCCCAGCGGTTGCCCTTCCTGGCTGATCAGTGGCGAGAACCCCGTCAGCGGTTGCGCCGGGTTGGCCAGCCAGGCGGAGTCGTTGGAGTGCTGCACAAAATCCTTGCGCAACAGTTGTGGCAGTTGGCTGGCGGCATAAATACCCTTCTGCGCTGCGTTCGGATCAATGTCCCAGGCACACGCGCTGTGGCTGCCATCGAGCACGATCATTTGCGTACCCATGCGCGGATCGCTGCATCTGGCCAGTTTCTCGGCGTTGACGTTCGGCACCACCGACAGGTTCATGTACAGCGTCTGCCCCTTGTCATCCACGGCCAGCGTATTGACCCAGGGAATGCCCTGAATCTTGTGCACCGACGCTTGCAGTTGCTCAAGACTGGTCGCCTGATTCATCGTGTACCACTGATTCAGCACGCGATCGTTTTCGAGGTTGGCATCGCGCAGGCTGTAGGCGTACTGATGGTCCCAGTCGAGCTTGCCCGGCCATTGCACAATCGGTCCAAACTGCGAACTGTAGAGGTCACGTGTCACAGCGGTAACCTGGCCGTCGGCCTGTTTGACCTGAACAGTCACGGTTTGCTTGCTCATCGGCAGCGATTGGCCATCGAGCAGGTAGCGCGTCGGATCTTTCGGGTCGAGTTGCAGGCGATACAGGGTGAAGTGCTTCGACGAGTCGACGGTATGGGTCCAGGCAAGGTGCTGGTTGAAACCGATGTTGATCATCGGCAGCCCCGGCAACGCGGCGCCCATCACGTCGAGCTTGCCGGGAATGGTCAGGTGCATCTGATAGAAGCGCATGCCGCCGACCCAAGGGAAATGCGGATTGGCCAGCAGCATTCCGCGGCCATTGAACGAGCGCTCGCTGCCCACCGCCACGGCGTTACTGCCGCGATCCAGGGCAAAACGCTGCTGGCGGGCATCGGCCAGTTGATAAGCCCGTGAGTCGTGGTTGATGGCGGCAGTCGCTTGCGGCGGAGTGGCGCCAGCCAATGCCTCGGCAAACTGACCGACACCACCTTCGACCAGCAGACGACGAGTGAGCCTGACCACATCCTGCGCAGCGATGTCACGTACCCATTCACCCTGACATTGCTGCGGCAGGCCCTGCTGCCGGCGTTCGGCCAGATAGCGGTTGTAACCGGCGGCGTAGCCTTCGACCAGGTCACGCACCGGGGTCGGCTGAGCCTGCCAGAAAGCCTGCACCGCCTCCGGCGTATTGAGCCAGGTAAAGAACATATCGCTGACACGGTTCTCGCGCTGTTCGACGGTCAACTGCTCAGGGCCGAAATAGCGCGAACGCTCACCGTTGACCGTGACGATTTCGTTGGCCAGCAGGCACAGGTTGTCTTGCGCGTAGGCATAACCAATGCCGAAACCGAGGCCGCGTTCGTTTTCGGCGCGGATGTGCGGCACGCCAAATCCGGTGCGCCGAATATCGGCACTGGCCGCAGTGGCCGGGCTGAACGCATGGGCCGACACACTCAGCCCGAGAAACATACCGGCAACGGTGAGTTGCAAGCTTCTGGCAACAAGCTTGGAGTCAAAGCACAACCCGTCCCGTGATTCCGAATGTCCAACTTGCCGCTTGCAGCTCGAAGCTTGCAGCTGCTTCCGTCCGGTTAACTGCCTGGAAATAATCACGCTCGCTCCTGATCGAAATGCCGAAGAGCGGATCACGCCAACCGTGGGAAACGACACAGGCTACGCTCCGCTCTGAAAACACCCACGCGTCCACGCGCAATGAGCCTGAGCAAGAAACGAAGCCGGAGAAAAAAATTTAGCCCGCGTGACAGCGGATACAAGCCGTGATTACAAGGAAAGAACGAATTTCCGACAAATTTTCCACATTTTTTCTTTCATGATTTGTCGTGCTGATACGTCTTGTTTAGAGAACGCCCCAATAACCCTCCCGATCAGATTCTGAAAGGAGCCATCGCATGTACAACTCGCAACTACCAACGGACGGTAGCCAGGCGCAACAAGGAGCTTCCATGAGCCCCCACGCGAGCGATTTCGGGCCACGTGTCGACCGTCACGGTAACGAGCGAATCCGCCTGCTGCTGAAAAGTTTCGGGCTGCGCACCAGTCTGATTCGCCTCAAAGTCCTCGACGCCCTGCTGGTCGCCGCGCAGACCGATCGTCGTCTGGGCGTGCGCGGTGTCCATACCCAATTGCTGGATCTGGATATTCCGCTGTCCTTCCTCAGTGTGCGCGAAGTCCTCAAGCGCCTGTGCGCTGAAGGCGTGATTACCTTCAACGCCGACAAGAGTTACAGCCTGCATCCACAGGCTGCAGCCGTCCTCAACAACGATTGAAAGGCGCGGCGATCGCCGTCAAGGCTTGACCTTGCGGCGCATCACACCATTGATCACCACCACAACCACTGCCACGCCAATGGCGATGTACTGGAATGTCTTCTCGTCGATCTTCCCGGCGTTCTGCAGCCAGGACAGGCCAAGCATGATCACCAGCACAGACACGGCGATCAGAATCGAATATATCAAGCGTTGCTTCTGGGTCATTGCGGTTTCCTGAACCTTTGGAATGTATCCGGTTTGTATCCGTTTGCATGCCATGCGCTTACCATTTTACGGGGATGCGCCGCGACATTCGGGGTCTCATGTTACAGCCGATGAAGAGTTTTGGCTTCATGACGGCGTAACCATGAGGATTTTTGAAATGCTGCGTCGAATCACCTGGCTGATTCCCGTTCTTGCCCTGCTGACCCTGAGTGGCTGCATCATCTTCCCCCACGGCGGCTGGCACGATGACCATCACCGTTATTACCAGGGCGGCCCTGGCTATTATCAACATCGTTAAGTGACGAACTTCTGATATAACCCGAGTCCAATTATTTCCCGCCATTCAATGCGCTTACGCAATGTAGGCGCATTTTGCGTAAAGTATCTGCAAAACCAGTAGGACGATTCGTCATCAACTGTAATACCTCCTCCCAAAGTAAAAATACGCAAACTATAGATATATACCGTCACACCAAATCCATATAAACCCACATAGCCGCCCCTTACTCTCTGCACTCTTGCTGTTTAACTTGATGAACCAGAAAGCATATGCAGAGAATTTTGATAAACATCCCTCCCACACGAGCGCTCGGATTCTGTCTGGCACTGACCTTGTTTGAACTGACCACTTACATGGCCAGTGACATGATCATGCCGGCCATGTTGAAGGTCATCCATACGTTTAATGCCGATAGCCGTCATGTTCCCTATGCGTTCAATCTGTATTTGCTCGGCGGTGTCTGCCTGCAAGGGCTGATTGGCCCCTTGTCCGATCAACTGGGGCGGCGGCGCATGTTACTGGCCGGTTGTGCGCTGTTCAGCGCGGCCTGCGCGGCGGCGTTCGCTGCCGGCAGCATAGAAGCGTTCAACCTGCTGCGGCTGGTGCAAGGCATGAGCCTGGGTTTTGTCGTCGCCGTCAGTTACCCCGCCCTTCAGGAAGTCTTCTGCGAGGCCGACGCCGTACGCCTGATGGCCTTGCTCGGCAACGTCGCGTTGCTGTCTCCGTTGCTCGGCCCGCTGGTTGGCACCCTGCTATTGGAATGGCTCGACTGGCGCGAACTGTTTCTGATGCTTGGCCTGGTCGCCGCGCTGGCCTGGCTCGGGTTGTATGCCTTCATGCCGGAAACCGTGGGGGCGCTGCGCCGTGACGGTAAACGCCTGGCAAGCATTCCTTTCTCCTGGCGCCATACCCGGCAGCGTTATCAGGCATTGCTGGGCAACCACCGCTTTCTCGCCGCCAGCCTCGCCCTGGGCCTGATGAGCCTGCCACTGATTGCCTGGATCGGCCTCGCACCGGTGTTGTTGATGCAGCAGCAAGGCCTGACGCCCCTGGCGTACGGGCTATGGCAAATCCCGGTTTTCGCGGCGGTCATCGTCGGCAATCTGTTGCTTGACCGGCTGTTGCTCACCCACCCGCTGCCGCGTCTGGTCAGCCTGGCGCTGTGGCCTTTTTGTCTCGGTCTGGGCGCGCTGATCGTATGCAGCCAGCTCGGTGCCGGGTTGCACGCCGTCGTCGCCAGTCTCGCGCTGTATGCGGTGGGCCTGGGCATGAGCAATGCGGCGCTGTATCGGCTGGCCCTGTTCTGCAGCGAGGACAGCAAAGGCTTGGTCTCGGCGCTGATCGGCATGCTTTCCATTACCGTGATGGGCGCCGGCGGCGCGCTGATTGCCGCGTCTGGCGGGGGTAACAGCCTGTCGCTGTTTGCCCTTTGGGCGGCCGGCGGCGGCCTGCTGGCCCTGCCCTTGCTGCTGGGCTTCCTCTCCAACAACACGTCCCACTCCGCATCAACTCCATAAGGCTCGAACATGACCGGTTTACCTCTCAGCGATGCGCTTTGCGCGTCAGCGGCGCCCTATTGCCCGAATTCCGTGCCATCGGGTCTCTTCGAACACGCCATGGCCGAAATCAGCCGGTTTCACAGCGAGCAGACCCCCGGTTACACGCGCTGGCTGAACGCTAACGGACTGCAGATCAACGACCTGGAAAACCTTGAGGACTGGTCGCGCCTGCCACCAATCTTCGCCAGTTTTTTCAAACGGCAATTGCTGCTCAGCTCCACCGGCGAAACGGCCCTGGAACTCACCTCCTCCGGCACCAGCGGCGAAAAAAGCCGCATGCGTTACGACGAGCGCAGCCTTACCGCTGCCCAGTTCATGGTTGCGCGCATTTTTCATCATTACCACTGGCACACGCCCGACACGCCATGCAATTACCTGATCCTGGGTTACGAACCGGAAGAGCGCATCGCCCTCGGCACCTCTTACACCGACCAGTTCCTGTGCAGTTTCGCCCCGGTCAATCGCGTGTGTTACGCCCTGCGACGCACCGGCAACGGACATCAATTCGATCTGTTCGGCGTCATCGCTGCCCTGCAAGCCTTTGCCGAAGAAGGCTTGCCGGTAAGGATTTTCGGCTTCCCGGCGTTCCTCTGGCAGACCCTGCAACAGATGCAGGCCACCGGTGTCGCCGACCTGCGCCTGCCGGCCCGCTCGCTGGCGTTTTTCGGCGGTGGCTGGAAAACCCGGGCGGCACAGGAAATTCCACGGGCGCAGTTGTATGCGCAGATTCACCGACAACTGGGGATCGACCTGGCGAACTGTCGCGACGGCTACGGCGCAGTCGAGCATGCCGTGCCCTATATCGAATGCGCCCACCACCGTTTCCATGTGCCGGTCTATTCGCGGGTCTACGTGCGCAATCCCGCAGATTTTTGCGTCTTGCCCTACGGCGAACGTGGACTGCTGGGCTTCGTTTCGCCCTACATCTCCTCCAGCCCCGCCCACGCCGTGGTGATGAGCGATCTCGCCACTCTGCATCCGGGCTCCAGCTGTGGCTGCGGGCTTTCCACCGACTGGTTTGAATTACATGGCCGCGCCGGCACCACGGCCAGCAGAAGCTGTGCCATGGCGGCGGCCGAATTGTTAGGGAGTCATTGAAATGTATTTACTTGACGGACACCTGTGCACACCCGACAGCCTCGATCAGGCGCTGGCGTCACTGTTTGAAAACCTGCCGCGACAACTGAGTGCCCCCCTGGCAAGTGCCACGATCATCGACGCGGCGCAACGGTTTGCCGAACAACTGCGCGACACCGATCTGCCGCTCGATGCCGAGCAACGCCAGGGATTGATCGAGTTCTGCCAGGCTGAAGCGCTGTGCGGCAAACTCGAGCGCGAACTCGGTATGCAGCCGCACTCGCTGCACCGCTTCGACTACCGGCTACCGCGTTTCGAACGCTGGAGCCCCTTGGGCCTGGTGGTGCACATCACCCCGGGCAATGCGCCGTTGCTGGCATTTTGCGCAGTGATCGAAGGCCTGCTCGCGGGGAACGTCAACTGGCTGCGCCCGAGCAGCAGCGATCAAGGGCTGACCGCACGCCTGCTCCATGCCTTGCTGCAATGCGATCCGAGCGGGCAGCTCGCCGGTTACGTGGCCGTGCTGCCGGTGACCACCGCGCAAATCGGCGCACTGTGCCGACACGCCAATGGCGTCGCGGCCTGGGGCGGCGAATCGGCGTTGCAAGCCATACGACAGCAGCTCCCGCTCGGTTGTCGCTGGATCGATTGGGGCCACCGCATCAGCTTTGTCTACCTGACCGCCAGCGCCGCTTCCGCGCAGGCACTGGACGCCGTGGCCGACGAAGTCTGCCGACTCGATCAGCAAGCCTGTTCCAGTCCGCAATGGCTGTTGGTCGACAGCGACGATCCGGCAGTCCTGCGTGACATCGGTGCCCGCCTCGCCCAGGCCTTCACACGCCGCGCCGAACACTGGCCAGCGCTGGTGCCGACCGTGCAGGAAGCGGCGCAAATCACCACGCACGTACAGATGGAGCGGCTGGGGCAAAGCTTTGCCGGCAAGACCGGGCAGATCTGGAGCGGCCCAGGCTGGCGGGTGATCTGGAGCCATGATCGTCAACTCGGCCCGTCCCCGTTGTTTCGCAGTGTGCTGCTCAAGCCCGTGCCGCGCTCGCTGCTCGGCACGACCCTGCTGACCTGGCGCAACGTCTTGCAAAGCTGTGCAGTGGTCTGTGAGGACGCCGAGATCGCCGAACTGGCGCAGACATTGATCAGCGCCGGCGTGACCCGCATTGCCCCGGTCGCGGCGATTCACGACGGTTATGCCGGCGAGCCCCACGATGGTGTCTACGCGTTGCAGCGCCTGAGCCGTCGCGTGTCGGTCAGCCTGTCGCAGACTGCGCTGTCCGCGCAGGCCAGCCTTGATTGCCAGCCCGCGCCGGCGCTGCAAGGCGCGCAGCCCATCATGAATAAAGAGGCGTTTGCCGCCCAACCGATCAACCCGAAGGCGCAGCTGTTGTTCCGCTCGGGCGGCACCAGCGGCACCCCGGCGCTGGCGGGTTTCAGCTATCGCGATTTTCAACGACAAATGCGCGCGACCGCTGACGGCCTGTTCGCCGCCGGTCTTGATCCGGTGCACGACCGGGTGATGAACCTGTTTTTCAGTGGCGCAATGTACGGCGGCTTCTTCAGCTTTGCCAAAGTCCTCGAACTGTTGCAGGTCACGCACCTGCCGATGGGTGCGCCCGGCGATGATGATTACCGGGACATTGCGCAACTGATCATCGCGCAGCGGGTGACGGTGTTGATCGGCATGCCGAGCACGGTACACCGGCTGTTCCTCAATGAAGGCCAGCATCTGCGGGCCTACGGCGGGGTCGCCAAAGTGTTTCTCGGTGGTGAGCACCTGAGCGGGCAAACCCGTGAACTGCTACAAGACTGCGGCGTTTCGAGTGTGCGCTCGGCGGTGTACGGCAGCGTGGATGCCGGGCCACTCGGCCACGCCTGCGCGGCCAGCGCCGACGGCGTGTTTCATTTGATGAGCGATATCCAGCAACTGGAAATCGTTGAGTTTGCGCAAGACGTTCCGGTGAAGGGCAACGAGACCGGCCGATTGGTGTTCACCTCGCACGGCCGCGAAGGTCATTCCATCACGCGCTATGACATCGGTGACAGCGGACGCTGGGTCGACGGGGCGTGCGCGTGCGGCCTGAGGTCGCCACGCTTCGAATTGTTGCAACGTCACGGCAAGCTGATACGCATTGGCAGCGATTTCATTTCCCTGAGCGAATTGACGCAGCGTCTGCAGGTGCCGTTTCAATTAGTCCTCGACCACGCCCCCGACGGCAGGGATCGCCTGCAGTTGCGCAGCGAACTGACGTCGTCGGAAGTACTTGCGCGGCTCGCGGACTATTCAACTTTAACGACCCTTATCGAGAGCGGTTTGTTAGTGATGGAAGTTGAAATCTGTGTACCCGGAAAGTTCACCCGTAACGCCCACAGTGGCAAAACCGCCGCGGTGATTGATGCGCGCCGTTAGTTCTTATTCGCCCGTACACCTGAACTAAAACCAGACAACATTCAGAGCAATAACCGTGAAAACTACTGACCAACTACGCGAACTGATCAAGTTCGCGCGCCAGTGTTCGCCGTTTTACCGCAAACATCTGGCGGCTATCAGCGCATCCGATGACTCGCTGGATAACGTGCCCGTGGTGGATCCACTGCAATACTGGCGCGAAAGCCAGAGGCTCGACCATTGGCCCGTCCTGACCGGCCCCATGGCATCCGCGCTGGTGTTCAAGACCGGAGGTTCGACCAGTGCCGGCAAACTGTCGATTTACGAGCGCGAAGAATGGCGCGCGTTCGTGACCGACTTCGGTCAAAGCCTGACCGCGCAATTCAATCCGGGTGACCGCGTTGCCAATCTGTTTTTCTGCGGTGACCTGTACGCCAGTTTCCTGTTCACTCACGATGCGTTGCGGCATGTCGATACCGACATCACCGAATTTCCGTTCACCGGCAGCGTCGATCTGGCGGCATTGGCCGAAACCATACCCCGACAACGGATCAATGTGCTGGCCGGTGTGCCCGCGCAGTTGCTCACGTTCGCCAGTTGGCTGAGCGGGCGCGGGCAAACGCTACCCGAGGTCGAGACCATTCTCTACGGAGGTGAAAGCCTGTTTGCCGCGCAGCGAACAATTCTCCGGCAAGCGTTTCCCGCCGCACGCATCGCCTCCATTGGCTACGCCAGTGTCGACGCCGGATTGATCGGCGTCAGCCACCGTGACTGCAGCGAGGGCGAGCATCGGATGTGCGACGGCCACAGCATCGTCGAGATCATCGACGAGCAGACCGGTGAGGTCATCGACACTTGCGAGCGCATCGGCCTGTTGGTGCTGACCAACCTCACCCGCCGCTTGATGCCGGTGATTCGTTATCCGGTGGGCGACCGCGCCTGCTGGCGCGAACCGGCAGGCACGGCCATGCGCAAGTTCGC
The DNA here is from genome assembly GCF_037626295.1 of Pseudomonas sp. LF-5. Lineage (NCBI taxonomy): Bacteria > Pseudomonadati > Pseudomonadota > Gammaproteobacteria > Pseudomonadales > Pseudomonadaceae > Pseudomonas > Pseudomonas sp. LF-5. The sequence goes on along the minus strand of NZ_JARKMT010000001.1, from coordinate 593,755 downwards.
CCTCAAGGGCCGCAGCGCAAGCAGTGAACGGGTGCGGGTCGGGATTTTGTCGCTGATGCCGGGGGAAATCGGCGAGCGTGTCCGGCGCGATGTGGACAGTGACACCTGGCAACTGGTCATTGAGCAGGCGATGCACAAGGACGTGCTCACCTTGAAATGGGTGGCGAATCACCCGTCGCCGGCGGTGGCCGAGGCTAACCGGACGCTGGAAGCCGGACTCATCGAGCTGTATCCGTTGATCGAACAATTGCGCAAGGATCAGTTGCTGGAACTGCGGATTCTGCACTGCACCTTCGAGGACCTGCCGCGCCACCCCCGTTCGGGCAAATGCCTGCGCGTGCTGGACCTGCGTGACTATCAACATGATGCAGCGGAGTCTGCCTGATGGAGCCGCTAATTCTCCGTAACTATCGTGACGCCGATGCGACGGCGGTCAGCGGCCTGATCCGGCAAGTGTATGGCGACCAATACGCGCAACCCGATGTCTACCTGCCGCACATGATCAGCCAGCACCACAGCCATCAGCGCTGGCACTCGCTGGTTGCAGAAGTCGACGGGCAGATCCTCGGGCATGCCACCTTGTTGCGCGAAAACGTTGGTCAGGGTGCAGAACTGGCGGTCAGCGTCGTCCACCCTGACTTTCGCGGCCAGAATATCGCCACTCGTCTGGGCGAGCAGTTGCGGGTGCACGCGCAAGCCCTGGGTTGTCGCTATCTGTCCATCAAGCAGGTCACTTGTCACCCCTACACACAGCGCATGGCACACAGCCTGGGGTTTCATAACACCGGATTGCTGCCCGACTATGTGCCGTCACCGCTCGCCCCCCCGACACGGGAATCCATCGTTGTCGGTTTCCAGAACATTCCCGGCTATCAACGTCCGCTGCCCGACCTGAGGTGGCCGATGCAACACGAGGCGTTCATGCTGCACCTGAGCAATGAGCTAGGGGTCGAAGAGCCATTGCCACATTGGCGCGGCGCACCGATTCATGTCGGTCATGGCGCCAGTCGGCATGACCTGGTGCTGGAAAAGCTCAAACCGGGATTGCTCAAACAATTGCGCGAGTTGCCGGCGCACTGGCTGGTTTCGCTCAGGCTTGGATTGTCTCGGCACTTTGCGCTGGATGTCGACAGACTGGCGAGTATCGGCTTTGTCTTCACTGGGCTGGCGCCCGGCGATGGCCACTGCGACGGGTGGCTGGCGTTATTCCACCGCGGGCATAGCGACCGTGCGCTGCAGTTGCATTGCCCACTGATGCAACGCCTGCAGGATCGGCTTCAGCAAAAACCCGACGACGTCTGACGGCAAGACCTGGCCCGTTCGTGACAGGAACGGGCCACTGTCGAGGATCACGCCTTGGCGCTGACGCCTTTGTCCGTCGGTGCCGTTCGCCCGTTGCCCATGCCATAGGTCTTGAGGTTCTGCAGCACGTAAATGGCTTTCTTGTATTCGGGGATCAAGCCTGCGGCGTATTTATCGCCCTTGATGCTGTTGCTCTGGATGGTGTCCAGCTGAGTCGCGAAGTACTCCAGGGCATTGAACTTGGCGTCCGGGTCTTTCTGCACACCGAAGCGGTCGAACTTGTCGCCCGCGTTGAGCAGAGTCATGGCGGTGAGATCGGTAATCAGACCTTTGCCGCGCAGGAATGCGCTGAGGTTGCCCAATTGTTTCGCCGAGACGTTTTCCGGGTCGAAGCCCTTGACGTTCTTGTGCAGCTTTTGCCGATCCATTTCGGCGATGTTCAGTGCGTTCGGATCGTTGCCGACCAGCGCGAGCATCTGCTTGACCCTGGCGTTTTGCGAAACCGGTTTGCCGCGCACACCGGTGTCCTGAACCAACAGGCCCGCCTTGCTTTGCCAGGCGCCCGTGTAGCCAATAGTCATGACTGTGCTCCTTGAATGTCGCGCATGAAGAATGTCCCTGATGACCTGTTTTAGTGCGTGGAAGTATCGGCGGGCAAAGTAATGGCACCAACCTTTTTTATCAGGTTTTTACAATTCTCGTACAAACTCGATACAAACCGGCGTCACGCCGAAAATCCATGGCCTTGAGGCTTCAACCGAATAATTTTCACCAGGCTTTTTGCTCTGACAAACGCGCTGGCCGGTTTTCTTGTATCCGTTTCGATACGCACCACCGGTCGGCCATGCAGGTTCTTGTACGAAAGTACCTAAAGCTTCGAGCGGACACGACGATACGTAAGAAAGCCCGCCGTTTTTTTTCCCGAACCCACAATAAGAATCGCAGCTCAAGGACCGGTTTCCATGCCCGCACTTCGTACTATTCAGGCTCGCTACACGCTGTTGCTGGTTCTGTTCATCCTGCTGTTGTCGGTGCTGACCGTGGTCGGTATCAGCCAACTGGTCGCGCCCAAGCTGCGGCAGACCGAAGAACAGGTGGTGCTCAACCGTATCGCCGAAGTCGCCGAGCAGATTCAGGGCGAGCTGAACAAAGTGCAGGCGCAACAGCGCAGCATCACCCAGACCATTCCGCTGCTCGACAGCGCGGCCATCGACACGGTGTTGCCGGGCCTGGTGGATCAGTACGGCGAGCTTAAGGTCTTCGGTGGCGGGATCTGGCCGCTGCCGGGCCAGCGTGAAGCCGGGCGCAACAAGTTCAGCACCTTCTGGCACCGTGACGCCTCGGGCAAACTGGCGGTGAACACGTTCTGGAACAGCGATGCGGCCCCCAACTATTACGACCAGAGCTGGTACAAGGGCGGCATGGCCACTGCGCGCGGTCAGTGCGCCTGGGCAGCGGCCTACAAGGACGACGCCAGCGCCGAACCGCGCACCAACTGCGCCATGGCGATCCAGAAAAACGGCGCCGCCTGGGGGGTGTCGACCATCGACGTGACCCTCGGCTTCTTTAATGATCTGGTGGCCCGCAAGGAAAAGGACCTCAACGCCGAAATGCTGATCGTCGAAGCTGACGGCAAAATCATCAGCAACAGTTCGCGCCTCAGTGGCCCAATCGTGCTGAAAAACATCAGCGAACTGGCCGGCAGCTCGACCTTCGCCAGCCAAGTCAAGGCCGGCCTGCAAAACCGTGATCAGGCGCAACGCGTGGAGTTCGACAACAACGGTGAAGCCAGCACCTTCTTCATGCGCCCCATCGAAGGCACACCATGGTTCCTGGCCACCGCCCTGCCGACCAAACTGCTCACCGCGCAACGCGACGATGTCCTCAGCAGCCTGAGCCTGTTGCAGATTCCGCTGGTGATCCTGTTGGTGCTGTTGCAGGTTTATGCAATCCGTCAGTTGGTCCAGCGCATGAAAGCGCTGAAAGCCAACATCGACTTGCTGTCCAGCGGTGACGCCGACCTGACCCGCCGCATCACCATTCGCGCCGAAGACGAACTCGGCGCCATTGGCCATTCGGTGAACACCTTTATCGCCTACCTGCAAAACATGATCGGCGAAGTGACGCAGGCCACCGGTGCAATGGCTTCGAGCCTCGACGACCTGCAACGGACCTCGGCGCATACCAGCCAGATCCTGTTGCGTCACGCTTCGGAAACCGACCAGACCGTTACCGCCATCACCGAAATGAGCTCGACCGCCGAAAGCGTCGCGCAGAATGCCGCTGAAACGGCGGCGTTCACCCAGCGCGCCAACGAAAACGCCGACCGTTCACGCGTTGTCGTGGGTGAAGCGACCAACAGTGTGGTGGCGTTGATCGACGAAGTGGCCAGTGCCACTCACAAAGTCGAGAACATGCAGCAGGACGCCCAGCGCATCACCGAGATTCTCGGGGTGATCGGTGCGATTGCCGGGCAGACCAATCTGCTGGCCCTCAACGCTGCCATCGAAGCGGCCCGCGCCGGTGAACAGGGTCGTGGTTTTGCGGTGGTGGCTGACGAAGTCCGCGCCCTCGCCGCTCGTACCCAGGCCAGCACCTCGGAAATCAACGAGATGTTGACCCGCCTGACCCAAGGGGTGAGTTCGTCGGTCAGCGCCATGGAAAACACCCAGGCCAGTTGTCAGTCGGCGGCAGATGCCACCGCTCGGGTCAACTCCGGTCTGGACGAAATGGCCGGCTCGGTCAGCCATATCAACAGCCTCAGCACCCAGATCGCCACGGCCGCCGAACAGCAAAGTGCGGTCACCGAAGAGATCAACCGCAGCATGGTGCAGATCCGCCACATGGTCGAAGAGCTGGTACAGAGCGGCCACACCAGCGAACTCAACACCCGTCAGTTGCTGGAAGCCAACAGCCGCGTCAGCGCCATCATGGGCCGCTTCAAGGTCCGTTGATCGCTGCACGCCTTTACGGGTTGTCTGTCAGTCAGATGCCCGCTGTGGGATCGGGCTTGCTCGCGAAAGCAATCGCTCAGTCGCTGTTTCAGTGTCTGAGCGAGCGCATTTGCGAGCAGGCCCACACGCTCTCCGAATCCGGCCACCTGACAACTTTGTCATCTCGCGCTCAGCAACCTGTCAGCCGTGATCCGCGATCATCCTCCCCGTGTGCCTCGCAACAACTGGAAACATTGCGTTGATGCCAGGCGATAAAAAACGGTCAAAATGCATTCTTTTTGACTGCCACCGCGAAGCGAGAGCCCTGTCATGCGAACCCACCTGCGTCTGCTCGCCCTGAGCGCCCTGTTCCTCTCCTCCCTGGCGCAAGCCGCCGACCTGATTCCGATCGAAGTCCATCGCGACGCCAATTGCGGGTGCTGCAAGAAGTGGATCAGCCACCTCGAAGCCAATGGCTTCAAAGTCGACGATCACGTCGAAGCGGACATGAGCAGTTTCAAGCAACAACATGGTGTGCCACCGCGTCTGGCCTCCTGCCACACCGCAATCATCAACGGCAAATTCGTCGAAGGCCATGTGCCGGCCGAGCAAGTGCTGGCCCTGACCCGGCGTGATGATCTGCTCGGCGTTGCCGCACCGGGCATGCCGATGGGCTCGCCGGGCATGGAAATGGATGGCATGAGCGATGCCTACCAAGTGATCGGTCTGAAGAAGGACGGCGCTGACGTGGTGGTGGCGGACTACCCGGCCCATTGATGAGCGCTGCGTACTTCGGGCTGTTCCTTGCCGCATTCGGCGCGGCGACGTTGCTGCCGTTACAGTCCGAGGCGGCGCTGGTCGGGTTGATTGTCAGCGAGCGTTACTGGCTATGGGGTTTGCTCGCCGTGGCGACGCTGGGCAATGTGCTGGGGTCGCTGGTGAACTGGTGGCTGGGGCGTGGCATCGAACGATTTCAGGGGCAGCGCTGGTTTCCGGTCAGCCCCGAGCACATGGCCAGCGCGCGCAAGCACTATGAGCGATACGGTCATTGGTCGTTACTGCTCAGCTGGTTGCCGATCATCGGCGACCCGCTGACCCTGATTGCCGGCGTGATGCGCGAACCGCTCGGGCGTTTCCTGCTCATTGTCACCCTGGCCAAAGGTGCGCGTTATGCGGTGCTGGCCTTGCTGACCCTGGGCTGGCTCGGGTGAACCATCGAGCGCGGCCATTGCCTGTGTTTAACGTCGCCCTAATCCCGCCGTTCCAGCATCGGCCGATTTTCATGGAGTTTGCCCTTATGTCCGTCACGCTTTCCCGCTGGCTGCCCGGCCTGTTCCTCTGCGCCGCGATGCCTTTGCTCGCGCACGCCGCCCCTGAGGCCGCGCCCGTCGAAGGCCCGGCCTACGGCCCGGAGCTGCAAGGCTTCGAATACCCTTACACGCTTAAACACTTCGCCTTCCAGTCCCAAGGCAAATCCCTGCAAATGGGGTACATGGACGTCGCCGCCCACGGCAAGGCCAACGGTCGCACCGTGGTGCTGATGCACGGCAAGAACTTCTGCGCCGCCACCTGGGACAGTTCGATCAAGGCCTTGAGCGAGGCCGGTTATCGGGTCATCGCCCCGGACCAGATCGGCTTCTGCACCTCCAGCAAACCGGACCACTATCAATACAGCTTCCAGCAGCTGGCAACCAACACCCAGCAGTTGCTCAAAGCCTTGGGCATCCAGAAAGCCACCCTGCTCGGCCACTCCACCGGCGGCATGCTTGCCACCCGTTATGCCTTGTTGTTCCCTGAGCAGGTCGAGCAACTGGCGCTGGTCAATCCGATTGGCCTGGAAGACTGGAAAGCCCTCGGCGTGCCTTATCGCACCGTGGACCAGTGGTATCAGCGCGAACTGAAGGTCAGCGCCCAGGGCATCCGTGAATACGAGCGCACGACGTATTACGATGGCCGCTGGAAACCCGAGTTCGACCGCTGGGTGGATATGCTCGCCGGCCTGAGCAAAGGCCCGGGCAAGACGCAAGTCGCCTGGAACTCAGCGCTGATCTACGACATGATTTTCACCCAGCCGGTGTATTACGAATTCAAGGACTTGAAGATGCCGACCCTGTTGCTGATCGGCACCTCGGATACCACGGCCATCGGCAAGGACCTTGCGTCACCGGAGGTCAAAGCGAAGATCGGTCACTATGACGTGCTCGGCAAACACGTGGCCCGACTGATTCCGCAGTCGACCCTGGTGGAATTTCCCGGCATGGGCCATGCGCCACAAATGGAAGAGCCGGCGCAATTCCACAAAGCCCTGCTCGGCTGGCTGAATACAACCAATCCCGTTCGTTGATGAGGTAAGGCTGATGGCGGTGCAGATTGCAGTGATCGATGACTGGCAGGACGTCGCCCGCGACGTGGTTGACTGGTCGGTACTCGAAAGCGTGGGTGAGGTGACGTTCGAGCATGACTACCCGGCGGACAATGCCACACTCGCCGAGCGTCTGGGCAAGTACCAGGTGATCTGCGTGATGCGCGAACGGACGCGCTTCGACGAAGACCTGCTCGACCGTCTGCCCCACCTCGAACTGCTGGTGACCGGTGGCATGCGCAATGCCGCGCTGGACATGCCGGCGGCGGCCAAACGGGGAATCCGCGTCTGCGGCACCGACAGCTACAAACACGCGGCGCCGGAACTGACCTGGGCCTTGATCATGGCCGCCACGCGCAATCTGCTGAAGGAAGCCAATTCCCTGCGCGCCGGCCACTGGCAGCAGGGTCTGGGTGGCGACCTGCACGGCAAGACCCTCGGTATTCTTGGCCTGGGCAGCATCGGCCAGCGCGTGGCGCAATTTGGCCAGGTGTTTGGCATGCGGGTAATCGCGTGGAGCGAGAACCTTACTGCCGAGCGCGCGCAGCAGGCCGGCGTAACGTATGTGAGCAAGCAGGCACTGTTCGAGCAGGCCGACGTGTTGTCGGTGCATCTGGTGCTCAGTGAACGCAGTCGCGGGCTGGTCGATGCCCAGGCGCTGGACTGGATGAAGCCGACGGCGCTGCTGGTCAATACCGCACGCGGGCCGATCGTCGATGAAGCGGCACTGATCAAGGCGCTGCAAAAACAACGCATCGCCGGGGCGGCGCTGGACGTGTTCGATGAGGAGCCACTGCCGGCCCTGCACCCGTTTCGCACACTGGACAATGTACTGGCGACGCCCCATGTGGGTTATGTCAGTCGGCAAAACTATGAACAGTTCTTTTCGCAGATGATCGAGGACATTCAAGCGTGGGCGGCGGGCAAGCCGATTCGCCTGTTGAACTGAGTCAATCTGTTGGTCCTGTTGTGAGCTGGCCATCGCCATCACAAGCAGGCTCTCTCCTACATTTGAAATACCTTTTCTTGTAGGGACGAGCCTGCTCGCGATGGGGCCAGAACAACCACCCCATCAACAAAATGCACGCACCACAACAGTGCGCCCGCCTTTCCCGCTAGCACATAATCGTGACCACCCAGTCACCGTTTTGGCTCTTGCCTGCAAAAAAAACTGCACTTCGTCGGTGCGTTTGCCCTCTTAAACGAGGGTTATCGTTCGCGGCAAACCGATTGTCGAACAATTTACCCATTTGCTCTGGCCCGCTCTAGGATCTGGCCTAGACTGGTTTTCGCGGGGCCAGACCGGCCGGTCACATCACAGCAAAATAATCGAAACTTTTGCTGAAGGCGGCAGGTCATCTGAAAGGCAGGGCGAACACGGCTGGTTCATTCCTTGCAATGGCCTCGTCACCCATTCTGCTTGCGCGTGTTGGGTAGCTTTGCTCACCGATGCGTGGCGCGTTTGCGCCCAGCCACAGGACGTGGTCATGGACATCACTTGTTCAAGACAAGAATCAGATCAACAAGACGGGAGAGTCATATGATCAGTGCGGCATTGGATATTCAGGGAGAGCGTGCTCAGTCAATTGGTGAAGCGAGCACTGTCAGCGTTCCCGGCAGCCGATCGATCAACGTCCCCGGCACCAAGACACTGACTCCGTTAGCGAGCCAGAATCCCAACAAGAAGAAAGTGTTGTTCGTAACCTCGGAAATCGCCGACCTGGTGAAAACCGGCGGTCTGGGTGACGTCTCTGCCGCCCTGCCCCGCGCCATGGCGCACCTGCACGACGTGCGCGTGCTGATCCCCGGTTACCCGCAGGTGATGCACAGTGAAAACCCGATCCACATCATCGGCGAACTCGGCGGGCATGCCGCGCTGCCCCCGTGCAAGATCGGCCGCATGGACATGCCTGACGGGCTGGTGATTTACGTTCTGATCTGCCCCGAACTCTACGAGCGCGAAGGCTCGCCGTACGGAGCCAATAACGGTCGCGACTGGCCGGACAACCACATTCGCTTCGCCCGTCTGGGTCTGGCCGCTGCCGACATCGCTGCCAACCTCGCACAAATCCACTGGTGCCCGGATCTGGTGCACGCCCATGACTGGCCCGCCGGTCTGGCGCCTGCTTATATGCACTGGCGCGGGCAGCGCACGCCGACGCTGTTCACCATTCACAACCTCGCGTATCAAGGCGTGACCAGCCTCGGATCCTGCCCGGAACTCGGTATCCCCACCCATGCCCTGCAACAGGAAGGCATGGAGTTTTACGGCAAGATGTCGTTCCTCAAGGCCGGCATGGCGTATTCGAGCCACATCACCACGGTCAGCGCCACCTATGCGCAGGAAATCACCACCCCGGACTTCGGCTGCGGCCTCGACGGCTTCCTCGCCGCCAAGACCCAGCAAGGTTTGCTCAGCGGCATCCCCAATGGCATTGACGAGAGCTGGGATGCGGCCACTGATCCGCACCTGTTCGCGCCGTTCGCCATCGGCGACTGGGAAGGCAAGGCTGTCAACGCCGCGCATGTGCGTGCGCTGTTCGGCCTGAACGACTCCACCGGCCCGCTGTTCGCCGTGGTCTCGCGTCTGGTCTATCAGAAAGGTCTGGACCTGACCGAAGCGGTGTCCGAATACATCGTCCAGCAAGGTGGCCAGATCGCCATCATCGGCCGTGGCGAACCGGAAGAAGAGCAAGCCATGCGCGAGCTGGCGCTGCGTTTCCCCGGCCAGATCGGCGTGCGTATCGGCTTCAATGAAACCGACGCCCGTCGCATGTTTGCCGGCAGCGATTTCCTGCTGATGCCTTCGCGTTACGAGCCCTGCGGCCTGAGCCAGATGTATGCGCAGCGCTTCGGCTCACTGCCGGTGGCGCGCAATACCGGTGGCCTGGCCGACACCATTGAAAACGGCGTGACCGGTTTCCTTTTCGACGAGTCCACCGCCGACAGCTATCGCGAAGCCCTGAGCCGCGCCTTCAAGGTGTTTGCCTTCCCGGAGCTGCTCAATGCCATGCGTTGCCGGGCCATGGCCGCGCCGTTCAACTGGTGCAAGGCGGTTGAACCCTACGCCGAACTGTATGAGCAACTGGTCGCCAAGGCTCTGGGTAAAGCCCACCACAAATAAAAGGAAGCGTTGACAATGCCGTTACGGTCCCCTGAAACCTGGCCCCACGGCGCGATCATGCAGGATGCCGAACACACGCAATTTGCGCTGTGGGCCCCGGATGCGTTTTACGTCAGTGTCGAACTGGACAACGGACAATCCCTGCCGATGCTGCCACAGGCAGACGGCTGGTTCGTGATCAAGGCCCGTTGTCCGGCGGGCACCCGATACCGCTACAACATTGATGGCGAACTGGAGGTGCCCGACCCGGCCTCCAGGGCGCAGGATGGCGACATTCACCGCCACAGTGTGGTGGTCGACCCGCTGGCGTACGCATGGCGACACGGTGAGTGGCAGGGTCGGCCGTGGAGTGAAGCGGTGATTTACGAGTTGCACGTCGGTGCGCTGGGTGGCTTTGCCGAAGTCGAGCAGCATCTGGCTCGCCTCGCCGCCCTGGGCATCACCGCCATCGAACTGATGCCGCTGGCGCAGTTTCCCGGTGATCGCAACTGGGGTTACGACGGCGTTCTGCCCTACGCGCCGCAAGCCTCCTACGGCACTCCGGAACAACTCAAGCATTTGATCGACAGCGCCCACGGCCACGGTCTGGCGGTGATTCTTGATGTGGTCTACAACCACTTCGGCCCCGATGGCAATTACCTGCACCGCTACGCCAAGGGCTTCTTCCGCGAGGACAAGCACACCCCGTGGGGGGCGGCGATCGACTTTCGACGCAACGAAGTGCGTGACTTCTTTATCGAAAACGCGCTGATGTGGCTCCTCGAATACCGTTTCGACGGCTTGCGCTTGGACGCGGTGCATGCCATCGAAGACCCGGACTTTCTCAGTGAGATGGCCCGGAGTATCCGCCAACAGATCGACCCGACGCGGCATGTCTGGCTGACCGTGGAAAACGAGCTCAACCAGTCCAGCTTGCTCGAATACGACTACGACGCCCAATGGAACGACGACGGCCATAACGCCCTGCACGTGCTGCTGACCGGCGAGACCGACGCCTATTACGCCGACTACGCGCTGCAACCCACCGAGCAACTGGCCCGCTGCCTGAGTCAGGGCTTTGTCTTTCAGGGCCACATCACCCGTCACGGCGAACCCCGAGGCGAGCCCAGCGAACACCTGCCCTCCACGGCGTTCGTGTTGTTCCTGCAGAACCACGACCAGATCGGCAACCGCGCCTTTGGCGAGCGTCTGCATCAACTGGCCGATCCGCGTGCGGTACAAGCCGCTACCGTGCTGTTGCTGCTGTCGCCGATGATTCCGCTGATGTTCATGGGCGACGAGTTTGCCGCCGAGCAACCGTTCCTGTTTTTCACCAGCCATCACGGTGAGCTGGCAGATCTGGTGCGCGAGGGCCGGCGCAATGAGTTCGCCGCCTTCAGCGCGTTTACCGATCCCCATCAGCGTGAACGGATCCCCGACCCCAACGCCGAACAGACCTTCCACGCGTCGCAGCCACGGCTGATCGGCAGTGGCACCGCACTGCAACAGCAAACCCTGGCGCTGTACCGCCAACTGCTGCAATTGCGCCATCAATACATCATCCCGAACCTGTCCGGCACCCAGGCGCTTGGCGCGCACATACTCGGTCACGCAGCGGTCAGTGCGCGCTGGCGCCTGGGCAATGGCAGCGAGCTACGAATTGACCTGAACCTCAGCGATACGCCAGTGGTCAACCCTGCACAGAGCGACACCGTGTGGGTGTTTCAGCAACCACCCGCCGTCGCCCTGTCGGATCCGGGCCTGTTGCCCGCGTATTGCGCGCTTGTCAGCCTCACGGCCGCAACCCCTTTGCAACCTCTGGATGGAGAGCGCCTATGAGCGATGCGCAACTGGAAATTCTGGCCAGCCGGGCCGGCCTCGCCGTCGACTGGATCGACGCCAACGGACGCCCGCAAAAAGTCGCCCCGGCGGTGCTGCGCAATGTCCTGATCGGCCTGGGCCACCCGGCCAGCACCGCGCAGGAAATCGACGCCAGCCTGCTGGAGCTGCAACAAGTGCAGCAAGACCGCCATCTGCCGCCGCTGCTGACCAGCGACGTCGGTGTCGGGCTTGATCTGGCGCGCTATTTCGCGCCGCACACCCCGTGTGAAATTCACCTCGAGGACGGTTCCCGACTGACCCTCAAACTCGATGGCGAAGCGATTTTGCCCGGGCTGATTCCGGTCGGTTATCAGCAAGTGCACATCGACGATCAATTCTTCACCCTGGCGGTGGCGCCGGAGCGCTGCTACAGCGTCGGCGATGCGCTGGGTAACCCGATCCCCCGTGCCTGGGGCCTGAGCGTGCAGCTGTATTCGCTACGCCGACCCGGCGATGGCGGCTTCGGCGACACCCAGGCCCTGGAAGAGCTGGCGCGGGTGGCCGGCGAACGCGGTGCGGACGCCCTGGCGATCAGTCCGCTGCATGCGATGTTCAGCGCCGACACTGGCCGCTACAGTCCCTATTCGCCGTCCAGTCGCTTGTTCCTCAATTCGCTGTATGCCGCACCGGGGGCGATTCTCGGCGAACGGGCGCTGCGCGATGCGATTGACGCTGCAGGTCTGGCGGAGCAGTTCGCGCACCTCGAAGACCTGAAACTGATCGACTGGCCGAGCGCCGCCGAGGCCAAGCATAAGCTGCTGCAAGCGTTGTACGACGGTTTCGTCGCCGGTGATCACCCGTTGCACCCGGACTTCGCCAGCTTCCGTCATGCCGGTGGCGAAGCGCTGGAAAACCACTGCCGCTTCGAAGCCATTCAGGAAATGCGCGCCGCCCGTGGTGAGAGCCTCGACTGGCGGCAATGGCCGGAGCACTGGCACGACCCGCGCGGCGCCGCGCTGGAAGCGTTTGCCGAAGAATACGCCGAGCGCATCGGCTACTTCGCGTTCTGCCAATGGCTGATCCACCGCTGCCTCGAACGCGCCCAAACCGCGGCGCGCAGTGCTGGCATGAGCATTGGCCTGATTGCCGATCTGGCGGTCGGTGCCGACGGCGCCGGCAGTCAGGCCTGGAGCTTTCAGGATGAACTGCTCGCCTCGCTCACCGTGGGCGCGCCGCCAGACATTCTCAACCGCTCCGGACAGGGCTGGGGGATTTCCGCGTTCTCGCCCGAAGGGCTGATCCGCAACGGTTTCCGTGCGTTCATCGACATGCTGCGGGCCAATTTCGCCCACGCCGGCGGCCTGCGCATCGACCATGTGATGGGCCTGCAACGCCTGTGGGTGATCCCCAACGGCGCAGCGCCTGCCGACGGCGCCTACCTGTATTACCCGGTGGACGATCTGCTGCGCCTGCTGAGCCTCGAATCCCATCGCCATCAGGCCATCGTTCTCGGCGAAGACCTCGGCACCGTGCCCGACGGTCTGCGCGAAAAGCTCAGCGCACGCTCGATGCTCGGCATGCGTGTGTTGCTGTTCGAACAGGACAACACCTACTTCAAACCGATTCTCGACTGGCCGGACAATGCGCTGGCCACCACCAGCACCCACGACCTGCCGACACTCAATGGCTGGTGGCATGGCCGTGACATCGACTGGAACGCACGGCTGGGTTTCGTCGATGCCAACGGCGAAATCGAATGGCGTCATCACCGCCAGCGCGAGCGTGAAGGTTTGCGCAATGCGTTGAGCCAGGACCCGCAGAACTTCCGCGAGGAATCCCACGAAGCCGATCAAGTGGTCGATGCCAGCGTGCGCTTCCTCGGCCACACCCGCGCGCCCCTGGTGTTGTTGCCCCTCGAAGATGCACTGGGCATCAATGAACAGGCCAACCTGCCGGGGACGATCGACACCCACCCGAACTGGGCGCGGCGTCTGCCCGCCACCAGCGAAGCGTTACTTGACGCTGCCGACGCCGCACGACGCCTGGAACTGCTGGCCTGCGCGCGTCTCCAGGCTGCAGAGCGTGACCAATGAGCCCGACGCAAATCCAGCCATTGCGCGCAACCCTGCGCCTGCAATTTCATAAAGGCTTTACCCTGGAGCAAGCGGTGCCGCTGGTGCCGTATTTCGCCCGCCTCGGCATCAGCCACATTTACGCCTCGCCCCTGCTCGCGGCCCGGGCCGGTTCAATGCACGGCTACGACGTGGTCGACCCGACCCAGGTCAATCCGGAACTCGGCGGCGAACCGGCGCTGCGGCGTCTGGTCAGCACCCTGCGCGAACACAACATGGGGCTGATCCTCGACATCGTCTCCAACCACATGGCCGTTGGCGGCAGCGACAATCCGTGGTGGCTGGACTTGCTCGAATGGGGACGCTTGAGCCCTTACGGCGAGTTCTTCGACATCCAGTGGCATTCGCCGGACCCGCTCATGGAAGGCCAGCTGCTGCTGCCGTTTCTTGGCAGCGACTACGGCGTCGCCCTGCAGGAAGGCACGCTGAAACTGTTGTTCAATCCGCAGCGCGGCAGCTTTTACGTCGAACACTATGATCATCACTTCCCGATCTGCCCGAGCGATTACGCCGAGCTGCTCAAGTCGCCGCAAGCCCTGAAGTCTCTGGCCGAGCGGTTCAGTACCCTCAGTTACCAAAGCGACGCCCATGCGCTGGCCATGCCGTTGAAAGACGAGCTGCGAGAACTGGCGACTGAGCCGTCGATCCTTGCAGCGATTCACGACACCCTCAAGGCTTACGACTCGACCACTGAAGCGGGCTTCCAAAGGCTGCATCAATTGCTCGAACGACAAAGCTATCGGCTCGCCAGCTGGCGCACCGCTGCCGATGACATCAACTGGCGGCGCTTTTTCGACATCAATGAACTCGGCGGTCTGCGCGTCGAACGTCCGGCGGTGTTCGACGCCACCCACGGCAAGATTTTCCAGTTGATCGGCGAAGGCCTGATCGACGGTTTACGCATCGACCACATCGACGGCCTCGCCGATCCCCGGGGTTATTGCCGCAAGCTGCGCCTGCGCCTCGACCTGCTCGCGCCGGGCCGGCATCTGCCGATCTACGTCGAGAAGATCCTCGGTGCCGGCGAAACCCTGCACCGTGACTGGGCCGTGAACGGCACCACCGGTTACGAGTTCATGAACCAGTTGTCGCTGCTGCAACACGATCCGGACGGCGAACACGTCCTCGGTGAGTTGTGGCAACGGCGCACCGAACGCCCCGCCGCGTTTATCGAAGAAGCGCAACTGGCGCGCCAGCAGATCCTCAACGGCTCGCTGGCCAGTGACTTTGAAAGCGTTGCCCAGGCCCTGCTGCAGGTGGCCCGCGATGACCTGATGACGCGTGACCTGACCCTCGGCGCGATCCGCCGGGTGTTGCAGGCGTTGATCGTGCACTTTCCGGTGTACCGCACTTACATTGGCGCTATGGGCCGCTCCGCGCAGGATGAGGTGTTTTTCCAGCAGGCCATGGACGGTGCCCGGCAGACCCTCGGCGAAGGCGACTGGCCGGTGCTCGACTGTGTGGCCGCATGGCTCGGTGGCACGCCGTGGCGGCGCAAACCCCGCGGGCGCTCGCGCAAGATTCTCAAGCATGCGTGCGTACGCTTCCAGCAATTGACCTCGCCGGCGGCGGCCAAAGCCGTGGAAGACACCGCGCTGTACCGCTCGGCGGTGCTGCTGTCGCGCAATGACGTCGGCTACAACACCGAGCAGTTCAGTGCACCGCTCAGCGATTTCCACGCGGTCAATCAGCAACGCTTCGCCGAGTTCCCCGACAACCTGCTGGCCACCGCCACCCATGATCACAAACGCGGTGAGGACACCCGCGCACGGCTCGCCGTGCTCAGCGAACGCAGCCATTGGTACGCCGAGCAGATCGAGCTGTGGCGCGCCCTCGCCCGGCCGGTGCGCAGCGACGATCAACAGCCCTCGACCGGCGATGAACTGATCCTCTACCAAGCGTTGCTCGGCAGTTGGCCGCTGGAACTGCGCGAAGGCGATCAGACGGGTTTCGCCGACTACGCCAAACGCATCTGGCAATGGCAACAGAAAGCCTTGCGCGAGGCCAAGCTGCAAAGCAGCTGGAGCGCACCGAACGAAAGCTATGAGCACGCCGCCCGGTCCTTCACTGAAAAACTGCTGACGGGGGATGAAGGTGAGCTGTTGCGTGCGGCGCTGATCAAGACCGTCAACAACATCGCTGCGGCCGGCGCGCTCAACAGTCTGGCGCAAACCTTGCTGCGCATGACCGTGCCGGGGGTGCCGGATCTGTATCAGGGCAACGAGTTCTGGGACTTCAGCCTGGTCGATCCGGACAACCGTCGGCCGGTGGATTACGCCGCGCGGGCGCAGGCGTTGCAGGCACCTGCACCGGTTGAGCAAATGCTGTCGAATTGGCGTGACGGGCACATCAAGCAGGCGTTGATCGCCGAGGTGCTCAATCTTCGTGCCGAGCATGCCGAGCTGTTTCGCCGGGGTCGTTATCAGGCGCTGGAAGTGCTCGGCAGTCAGGCGCACAACGTGCTGGCGTTCGCCCGTGAACACCAAGGGACGTACGCCATCGTGATCGTCCCGGTGCGCTGCGCGGCGCTGCTGGAAAACGGTGCTATCCCTCAGGCCAATGCGCTGCGCTGGGGCGATACGCGGGTGGTTTTACCGTTCGCCGCCTCCGACACAAACCTGAAGGGACTTTTTCAAAGCGCCGCAGTCACAAAAAACAGGGAGCTGAATGTCAGCGAAGCGCTGGGGGATGTCCCGGTCAATCTCTTTATCCAACACTTAACGTAACGACGAGTTCAGTTCAGGAGCATTGCGATGAGTACCGACGATAAACGCATCCGCGAGTTCGCCTATCAGATCTGGGAATCAGAGGGTAAACCTGAAGGTCACGAAGCACGCCACTGGGAGATGGCACGCAAGCTGGCTGAAGCCGAGGCTTTGGCGCCGAAGAAATCGCCGAAAGCCGCCAGCAGCAAAACCGCCGGCAAAGGCGTTGACACCAAGGCCCCGGCGGCCAAGCCCAAGGCACCAGCGGCAGCTAAAGCCAAGCCGGCCAGCGCCGCCAAGGTCGTGCCGCCGGGTGAAAAAGCCGCCGAGAAAAAGCCCCGGGCCCCACGCAAGCCCCCGGCCAACTGACACACCCGGATTATTGAATTGAACGACCGTGTGGCGAGTTCGCTCGCCACCGAGGGCCAACTCGTCCTCAAGAAACCTCAAATAACCCCTGTCAGGGAGAGAAGCCTGTGGTGACGGGATTTGTCCCCGATGAGTCGCGCAACGGCCGCAAAACAGCAACGGTGATGTGTCAGACATCCCGCGTGCACTGGTTTTGCGACTGCTTCGCAGCTGATCGGGGCGGTGCGACGTTTCGCTAAATCCCCTCGCCACAGATGCTGTTCCCACAGTTGATCAGTTATTCGAACCAACCCGATTTGCAGGAGCAATCATGTCCAGTCCAAAGAAAGCCGAGCCCGCCGCGCACGCCGAGCCGTCCAGAATCCGTGAAGGTCTGCCCTTCCCGCTCGGTGCGACCTGGGATGGCCTGGGGGTGAACTTTGCGCTGTTTTCCGCCAACGCCACCAAGGTCGAACTGTGCATCTTCGACGATACCGGCGAAGTCGAAATCGAACGCATCGAGCTGCCGGAATACACCGACGAGATCTACCACGGCTATCTGCCCGATGCACATCCGGGGATGATCTACGGTTATCGCGTGTACGGCCCGTATGACCCGGCCAATGGTCATCGCTTCAACCACAACAAATTGCTCATCGACCCCTACGCCAAGCAATTGGTCGGCGAGTTGAAATGGTCCGAAGCGCTGTTCGGCTACACCATCGGCCACCCCGATGCCGACCTGAGTTTCGACGAACGCGACAGCGCGCCCTTCGTGCCCAAGTGCAAGGTCATCGATCCGGCGCACACCTGGGGCAACGATCACCGCGTGAGCGTGCCGTGGGACAAAACCATCATTTACGAAACCCACGTGCGCGGCATCAGCATGCGTCATCCGTCGGTGCCGGAAAACGTGCGGGGCACCTTTGCCGGTCTGATGGTCGATGACGTGCTCGAGCACATTCGCAAGCTCGGCGTGTCGTCGGTCGAACTGTTGCCGATCCACGCGTTCGTCAATGACCAGCACTTGCTGCACAAGGGCATGACCAACTACTGGGGCTACAACAGCATCGCGTTTTTCGCCCCGGACCCGCGCTACCTGGCCAGCGGCAAGATCGCCGAATTCAAGGAAATGGTCGCGCACCTGCACGAAGCCAACCTCGAAGTGATCCTCGACGTGGTCTACAACCACACCGCCGAGGGCAACGAGCAAGGCCCGACCCTGTCGATGCGCGGTATCGACAACGCCTCGTACTACCGGCTGATGCCCGACGACAAGCGCTTCTACATCAACGATTCCGGCACCGGTAACACGCTGGATCTGAGCCACCCGTGCGTGCTGCAAATGGTCACCGACTCGCTGCGCTACTGGGCCAGCGAGATGCACGTCGACGGTTTCCGTTTCGACCTGGCGACCATCCTCGGCCGTTATCACGACGGTTTCGACGAGCGTCACAGCTTCCTCGTTGCCTGCCGCCAAGACCCGGTACTGCGTCAGGTGAAAATGATCGCCGAACCGTGGGACTGTGGCCCCGGCGGCTATCAGGTGGGTCATTTCCCGCCGGGCTGGGTCGAGTGGAACGACAAGTTCCGCGACACCGTGCGCGCGTTCTGGAAAGGTGACGACGGCCAGGTCGCCGACTTCGCCAGTCGCATGACCGCCTCCGGCGAGATGTTCAACCAGCGCGGACGGCGGCCGTATTCGTCGGTGAACTTCATCACCGCCCATGACGGTTTCACCCTCAACGATCTGGTGTCGTACAACGACAAGCACAACGAGGCCAACGACGAGAACAATCAGGACGGCAGCAACAACAACCTGTCGTGGAACCACGGCGTCGAAGGCCCGACCGACGATCCGCAGATCAACGCGCTGCGCCATCGACAGATGCGCAACTTCTTCGCCACCCTGTTGCTGGCGCAAGGCACGCCGATGATCGTCGCCGGTGACGAGTTCGCCCGTACGCAGGACGGCAACAACAATGCCTACTGCCAGGACAGCGAGATCGGCTGGGTCAACTGGGACCTGAGCGAAGACGGCAAGGCCCTGCTGAAATTCGTCAAACGCCTGATCAAGCTGCGTCTGGCGTATCCGATCCTGCGGCGCGGACGCTTCCTGGTCGGTGAGTACAACGAGGACATCGGCGTCAAGGACGTCACCTGGCTCGCGCCGGATGCGACCGAAATGACCACCGAGCACTGGCATGACGCCCATAACCGTTGCCTGGGCATGTTGCTCGATGGCCGTGCCCAGGAAACCGGAATTCGCCGCAAGGGTGGCGACGCGACCCTGCTGCTGGTGGTCAACGCGCACCACGACATCGTCAACTTCACCCTGCCGGAAGTGCCTGACGGCGGTTTCTGGACCTGCATGATCGACACCAATCAGCCGTCGATCCGAGGTCAGGAACGCTTCGAATTCGGGCATGAATACTCGGTCACCGGCCGTTCGCTGCTGCTGTTCGAACTGCAACGTGATGAAGAAGACTGATATGGATCTGCAACGCTACCTCGCCCGCCGCCCGCCGGATTATCCCGACACCGTCGCCCTCGGCAGTTGCCTGCGGGCGATGGTCGAGGCCGGTCTGGACCGGCTGCCGTTACCGGGCAGCGGGCACACGCTGGAACGCTTTCAGCGCCTGGCCCAGGTCGGCGGACATGATCTGGGGCTGTGCAAACTCTATGAGGGCCACACCGACGCACAGGCGATCATCGAGCAACTGGGCGGCACGCCAACACCCGGCAGTACGTGGGGGATGTGGGCGGCCGAGCCGCCGCAGGCGCGCGTCAAGGTCACCCCCGCCGGGCACATGGGGTTGCTCAACGGACGCAAGGCCTGGTGCTCCGGTGCCTCGGTGCTCAGCCATGCCTTGCTCACGACGTGGGACAGCAACGATCAGCAGCAACTGGTGGCCGTGGCCCTTGATCAACCCGGGGTGCGCATTACCGATCAGGGCTGGCACGCCGTGGGCATGGGTGCCACCGGCAGCGTCGAAGTCGTGTTCGAAGACGCCGAGGGTCAGGCCATCGGCCGTCCTGGCGACTACCTGCAACGGCCAGGCTTCTGGCATGGCGGGATCGGCATTGCCGCGTGCTGGTACGGTGCCGCGCGGCAGCTTGCCGAGTCGCTGCGCCAGCACTGCGCACAACGCGAAGAACCTCACGCCCTCGCCCATCTGGGCGCGGTCGACAGTGCGTTGCAGGCCGCCGCCGATGTGTTGCGCTTCAGCGCGCTGCAAATCGACGCGCATCCCGAAGCCAACGCCGAACTGCTCGCCCGCCGAGCCCGCGCCGTGGTCGAGCAGTCGGCCGAGTCAGTGATCCGCGAAGTCGGCCGTGCGCTCGGGGCCGGGCCTTTTTGCAAGGATCGGCATTTCGCCGGTCTGGTCGCCGACCTGCCGGTGTTTCTGCGCCAAAGCCACGCCGAACGCGATCTGGCCGCCCTCGGTCAATTGGTCACCCGGCAAGCCGACGAGGTCTGGTCGCTATGAGAAGCAATCCGATCGTCGGCCAGGGCACGTCACTGCATCAGTGGCAGGGTTCAAGACGTTTGGCCGAAGTGCCAGACATTACGGTCGAAGAACTGGTACCGCCCGGTGCACGCGCCGTGATCGTCGCCCCGCACCCGGACGACGAAGTGCTCGGTTGCGGTGGTTTGCTGCAATTGCTCGCCACAGCGGGCCGTTCGATGCAGTTGATTTCCGTCACCGACGGCAGCGCCAGCCACCCCGGTTCGCAACGCTGGCCGGTGGAACGCCTCAGCGTGGTGCGTCCGCAGGAATCGGCCGAAGCCCTGCGCCGCCTCGGCTTGCCGATGCACAGTCTGAAGTGGCTGCGTGGTGGCTTCACCGACACCTTGGTGGCCGCTCAGGAACAGGCGCTGAGCGCTTTCATTGAAAGTCATTTGCGCGCCGACGATGTGCTGTTCACCACATGGCGCGAAGATGGCCACAGCGACCACGAAGCGGTCGGCCGCGCCAGCGTCGATGCCGCCTGCCGTGTCGGTGCGACCTGTCATGAATTACCGGTGTGGACCTGGCACTGGGCCGCGCCGGAGGACGCCGGCGTGCCGTGGCACCGGGCGCGCAAGATCCTCCTGACACCGGCCGAGGTGGCGCGCAAACGCCATGCGGTGCACGCCTTCGCCAGTCAATTGGAGGGCGACCCCGACGCCGGCCTGGCTCCGGTGTTGGCGCCCTACGTGATTGATCGCCTGCTGCAACCCTTCGAAGTGGTGTTCCTGTGAGTGTCGACGATCGCTATTTCGACGGCCTGTTCGCCGGCAACGATGACCCGTGGGCCTTTCGCCAACGCTGGTACGAGCAACGCAAACGCGCGATCACCCTCGCCGCGCTGCCACGTCCGCACTATCGGGCGATCTTCGAGCCGGGTTGTGCCAATGGCGAGCTGAGCGCCGAGCTGGCCGGGCGTTGCGATCGTCTGTTGTGTTGCGACACTGCGAACGCGGCGGTGAATCTGGCGCGTACCCGATTGAGCCTGTTCGACCATGCCGAAGTCCGTCAGAACCGTCTGCCCGGCGACTGGCCGGAGGAAAAATTCGACCTGATTGTATTTAGCGAAATCGGCTACTACCTCGACCGTGCCGATCTGACAGAAGTGATCCGGCGGATCAGTGATTCCCTGACGGCCGACGGACAACTGCTGGCCTGCCACTGGCGCCCGCCCATCGAAGGCTGTCCGTTGAACGCCCGGCAGGTCCATGACCTGATCCACGAACACCTGCATCTGCCGCGCCTGGTGCTGCATCAGGAAGCGGATTTCATCCTCGAGCTGTGGAGCCGCGAACCGCGCTCGGTCGCAGCATTGGAGGGCTTGCGATGATCGGCATTCTGATTCCCGCACACAACGAAGAAGCGCTGCTCGACGAGAGCCTCAGCGCCGCCCTGCGCGCCAGCAAGCACGGACTGCTCGCTGGCGAACCGGTGGAAGTGCTGGTGGTGCTCGACAGTTGCACCGACCGCTCGGCGCACATCGTCAGCCAATACCCGGTGCTGAGCCTGCACATCGAGGCGCGCAATGTCGGTCAGGCCCGGGCTGCCGGGGCGCACATGTTGCTGGAGCGCGGCGCACGCTGGATCTCCTGCACCGACGCCGACAGTCGAGTGGCCGATGACTGGCTGGTGGCGCAGTTGGGCCTCGGGGCAGACGCCGTGTGTGGCACGGTGACGGTCGAGCGCTGGGACGAATCCTTCGACGAGGCCGCGCAAATTCGTTACCACCGTCATTACCGGGCCTGCGACGGCCATCGGCACATTCATGGTGCCAATCTGGGCATCAGCGCCGACGCCTATCGCTGGGCCGGAGGCTTTAAACCGCTGGCTTGCGACGAAGACGTGCAATTGGTACGCGAGCTGGAACTGTCCGGGGCGAACATCGCCTGGAGCCATCGCCCGCAGGTCCGCACCAGCGCCCGCCTCGACAGCCGGGCACGGGGAGGATTTGGTGACTATCTGCGACATCTGGCACACCTGGAATAAAAAAAACCGGATCAGATCAATCTGCGACGCGACGAATTTCACTTCATGGGCAATACTCTGCTGCGCGGCAATCCAGGGTTCGGAGCGTCGCATGGCAAACAATCCGCCTTCACGGGTCGGACGCGCCGGGCCATTGCGGCCACGCCACCGACTGAGGGCCAGACACAACAAGGACGTCGCACCCATGAAACCGTTATCCCTCAGCGAAAACAGTCCCTCGGCGCAAATCTGGAACAGCGCCGCCCAACTCGACAACATTCCCGTCATCAATACCCATAGCCTGGTGCCCGCCGGCGCCCGTGCGGTGGTGATTGCCCCGCACCCCGGCGATGAAGTGGTCACCTGCGGTGGCCTGCTGCAATTGCTCGCCGGCCTTGGCCACCCGTTGCAATTGTTGTCGATCACCGACGGCAGTGCCAGCCATCCCGGCTCCCGACAATGGTCGGAAAAACGCCTGAGCGTGTTCCGCCCCCAGGAAAGTGTCGAAGCCTTGCGCCGCCTCGGCTTGCCGATGCACAGCCTGAAATGGGTGCGCGGCGGCTTCACCGACAACGCCCTGCGCGAAAAGGAAAACGAACTGGTGGCCTTCATCGGCCGTTACCTGCGCCCCGGCGATGCCGTGTTCAGCACCTGGCGCGGGGATGGCAACGACGATCACGAAGCGGTCGGCCACGCCGCCGCCAGAGCCGCAGAACTGGCCGGAGCGACCTTCCACGACGTACCGGTCTGGGCCTGGCACTGGCCGGAGCGCGACCATGCACTGATTCCCTGGGAACGCGCGCGCAAACTGCGCCTCGACACCTGGACCGTCGCGCGCAAAAGCCACGCCACCCACGCCTACGCCAGCCAGCTCAAGGGCGAACCGGCGATCGGCATTGCGCCGATGTTGCCGCCGGTGATCCTCGAAAGAATGCGCCTGCCCTACGAAATCGTCTTCGTCTGAGCCCTGCAAAAAACTCTCAGCCCGACCCAATATCCTGTAGGCGTTGCCGAAGGCTGCGCCTGCAGGTGTTTACGCGAGCAATTGGAGGAACTGCCAGCCACCCGCATCAGTCGCATGTACAGGAAGACAGAATTCAGAGGAGCGAACGTGTCCAGCGATCCCAAGCGTCATGTGGTCGACGCGCCAGTCATTCATCGTCTGCGGGTGCTCACGGTCAATACCCACAAGGGCTTCACCGCGCTGAACCGGCGCTTCATCCTCCCGGAATTACGCGAGGCGGTGCGCAGTACCTCGGCCGATCTGGTGTTTTTGCAGGAAGTGGTCGGCGAACACGAGCGGCATTCGAACCGCTACAACGAATGGCCACAAACCTCGCAATACGAATTCCTCGCCGACAGCATGTGGAGCGATTTTGCCTACGGGCGCAACGCCGTCTACCCCGATGGTCATCACGGCAATGCATTACTGTCCAAATACCCGATCCGCGAATACCGCAACCTTGATGTGTCGATCACCGGTCCCGAACGCCGTGGCCTGCTGCACTGTGTGCTGGATGTGCCGGGGCATGCCGAAGTCCATGCGATCTGCGTGCATCTGAGCCTGTTGGAAAGCCACCGCCAATTGCAGTTGCAACTGCTTTGCCAGTTGCTCGAATCGTTACCCGACGATGCACCGGTCATCATCGCCGGAGACTTCAACGACTGGCAGTTGCAGGGCAACGCCGCCCTCGCCCGGCGTGACTACCTGCATGAAGCTTTCGAACGCCATCACGGGCGCCCGGCCAAGACCTACCCGGCACGATTTCCATTGCTGCGACTGGACCGGATCTACCTGCGCAATGCCAGCAGTCACGCCCCGCAGATCCTCGGCAACAAGCCGTGGACGCACCTGTCGGACCATTTGCCGCTGGCCGTAGAAGTGCATTTGTAATGGCGCTTGCGGCAATACAACTCGTCAAGTCAGCGGTCTGCCGGTGGAACCGTATGTGCGCGCCAATCTGTGGCACACCTTTTCCGCCACCGACTCGGTGACATTTGGCGACAATGACGTGATCACCACCGAGCAGAAGTCCTCGACGGCGGACTTGGGCCTGGGCGTGGTGTTAACGCTCGATCGCGCCGTCAGTGTTTACGCCAGCACCGATTACAGTAGCAATATTGACAGCAATGACCTGCGCGGCGTGGTCGGCAATGTGGGTATTCGCCTCAGCTGGTAGACCTTCCGTCGGCAATTGAACCTCTCTACCCCGGGACTTTCATCGCGTTTCTCCATGCAAACAAACACTTAGTTATGTGCAGAAAAACAAACGCTTGCGGCCCCTGATTTACCTATACCGCTCATCGTTCAATTTCTTGACGTACGGGCGCGACTCTCCTTATCTCTACCTTACTACCCCCGGAAACACTATCCGGGGCGACCCTCGGACACTCGCGAAATCGAGCGGCCATGGCTTGCCCCGCTTCATTCGGTCGCCCCTCGTTCGGGGTAGGAGAGACGCCACATCGAGATATCGCATGCGCCCGCAAGGTAGACCTCCATGAAAACTTCAATCACCCCACACGAGATCAAAATCACTTTCTGCACAGTGTCGAGTTCAATCTTGCTGTGCTCATCCATGGAGGCGCAGGCCGGTCCTGCAGCGGATGAAACCACCCCGTGGTATCGCGCGGATGCGCAAGTGCTAACCCTGCCCACGACCGTGATCACCCCGAATGCCCAACGCTTCAGTCCACGGCCCGATCTGCAAGGCACGCGCCTGATCACCGAAGACCTCGCACCCTCAGCGTGGGACGAGTTGTATGGACGCAGTGCACGTCAGGCGCAAACCGATGTGCTGTCTTCGGGTTTCGCGACACCCGGCAGCGGCGATTTCAAAGGCCCGGCAGTGCTGACCCTGCAAAGCGGCAGCCATACCCAGACCATCGGTTTGGTGGGTGGTTTCAACGAGATTCAGGCCAACGGCAACGGCGTGATCACCAGCCGCGCCCTGTCCGACCCGACCCGTGACACCCTCAACCTGCAAGGTCAGAGCCTCGGTGCCTATTACAGCCTGATCGGTGCACAGGGCTGGCATGTCGACCTGTCGGCCAGCGGTGGTCGGGTCAGCGGTTTCAGTCGCAATGAACAAGGCGCACGCCAGGCCACCGAAGGCCACGCGATGACCTTCTCGGTGGAGGGCGGTTTTCCAATTGGCTTGAGTGAAAACTGGGTGGTCGAACCCCAGGCGCAATTGATCAATCAACGCATCACCCTCGACACGCCTTACGCCGGCTCCGGCAACGCGTCATCCACCGATCTGACCGCGTGGAGCGGCCGCGTCGGCGCACGCCTGAAAGGCAGTTACGATTTGAACGGTCTCCCGGTCGAACCCTACGTGCGCACCAACCTGTGGCACACGGTGTACACGGGCAGCACGGTGACCCTGGATCAAGTCGACAAAATCAGCAGCAGTCGCAAGTCTTCAACCGTCGAGCTGGGCCTGGGCCTGGTGGCGCGGGTGACACCGGTGGTCAGTCTGTATGTGAGCGCAGATTACAGCAGCGATGTGGATGACAATGATTTGAATGGGCTGATTGGCAGCCTTGGGGTGCGCATGCGCTGGTGACTTTCAGATCACCGAAAATTCCTGTGGGAGCACGTTTGCTCCCACAGGTTTTTCGGCGCCTGGATCAAGCCCCCGGTTTAAGAATCAGCACCGCCAACGGCGGCAGATTCAGTTCCAGCGACAATGACTGGCCATGGCTCGGCACTTCTTCGGTAAACGCCCCGCCGCCATTGCCATAATTGGAACCGGCGTAGGTGTCGGCATCGCTGTTGAGCAATTCGCTCCAGCGCCCGGCAAACGGCACCCCCACTCGATACGACTGACGCGGCACCGGTGTGAAGTTGGCCACCACCAGCACCGGTTGACCGTCCTTGCTCCAGCGCAGCCAGGCGTAGACGCTGTTGATCGCATCGTCGCCAATCAACCACTGGAAGCCCTGCGGTGCGTCGTCCTGGTCGTGCAGCGCCGGCTCTTCGCGGTACAGGCGATTGAGGTCACCCACCAGTTTCTGCACGCCCTTGTGTTCCGAATACTGCAGCAGGTACCAGTCGAGCTGCTGATCGTGGTTCCACTCGCGCCACTGGCCAAACTCGCACCCCATGAACAGCAGTTTCTTGCCCGGGTGGGTCCACATGAAGCTCAGATAAGCGCGCAGGTTGGCGAATTTCTGCCAGCGGTCGCCGGGCATCTTGTCGATCAGCGAATGCTTGCCGTGCACCACTTCGTCGTGGGAGATCGGCAGGATGAAACGCTCTGACCAGGCGTAGACCAGACCGAAACTCAATTCATTGTGGTGATGGGCGCGGTACACCGGATCCTGCTGAATGTAGTGCAGAGAATCGTGCATCCAGCCCATGTTCCATTTGTAGGCGAAACCGAGGCCACCCTGCTGGGTGCTCTGGCTGACGCCCGGCCATGCGGTGGATTCCTCGGCGATCACCAGGGCCCCCGGCGCTTCCAGATGCACCACATCGTTCAAATGCCGCAGGAAGTCGATGGCTTCCAGATTCTCCCGACCGCCATGCCGGTTCGGCACCCATTCGCCGGCCTTGCGCGAATAGTCGCGATAGAGCATCGAGGCCACGGCATCGACGCGCAGGCCATCAATGTGGAAATGCTTCAACCAGTGCAGCGCCGATGCAAGCATGTAGCCATGCACTTCGGTGCGCCCGAGGTTGTAGATCAGCGTATCCCAATCCTGATGGAACCCCTCCAGTGGGTTGCCATACTCGTATAACGCCGTGCCGTCGAATTGCGCCAGCCCGTGAGTATCGGTGGGGAAATGCGCCGGCACCCAGTCGAGAATCACACCGATGTCGGCCTGGTGGCAGGCGTTGACGAACTCGGCGAACTGCTCCGGTGTACCGTAACGCGCACTCGGGGCGAATTGCGACAGCAACTGATAACCCCAGGAACCGCCGAATGGGTGCTCCATGATCGGCATCAGCTCGATGTGGGTAAAGCCCAGCTCCTTGACGTACGGAATCACGCGTTCAGCCAGTTCCGGCCAGGTGTACTGACGGGCCACCTCGCCCAGATCATCCAGTTCGCACTGCCACGAGCCTGCGTGCAGTTCGTAGATCGACAGCGGTGCCGAATGTTTCTGCCGCTCGCCACGGCTGTTCATCCAGTCGTGGTCCTGCCAGTCGACCTGCAGGGGCGCGGCGACTTTCGAGGCGGTGTCCGGTGGCAGGCTGGTGGCCAGCGCCATCGGATCGGCCTTGAGCGGCAGAATCCCATGGGCACCGAGAATTTCGTATTTGTACAACTCGCCCGCTTGCAGACGCGGGATGAACAACTCCCAGACCCCGGACGGATGACGCAGACGCATCGGATGCCGGCGCCCGTCCCAGACGTTGAAGTCGCCGACCACCGACACCCGCCGGGCATTCGGTGCCCACACGGCAAAGCGCACACCGTCGACGCCATCGACGGTTTTCAGTTGCGCGCCGAGGCAGGCACTGAGGTCGCGATGATTGCCCTCGGCGAACAGATACAAGTCCATTTCACCGAGCAACGGGCCAAAGCTGTAAGGGTCCTCGGCGACCTGTTCGCCACCGGCCCAACGCGTGCGCAGCAAGTATGGCCGCGCCTGATCAAAGTGACCGACGAACAACCCCGGCGTTTCAGTCTGTTGCAACGGACCGCGCTCTTCGCCCGAGTCCTTGTCCAGCACCACCACGCTCAACGCCCCCGGTAAATAGGCGCGAATGAACTGCCCAGCGGCGCCATCGCCGTGGGGGCCAAGAATCGAAAACGGGTCGTGATGTTCCGCGCGTACCAGGGCGTCGATGTCTTTCGCCCCCGGCAGCAGTGCTTCTTTCGCTGAACCCTGTTCCTTGTTCGAGAAACTCATGACTACTCTCCACCAAGATCGGAAAAGGGTTTAAGCCCCGTCAATAACCCATACAAACCGTGCAACGGCACGGGCAGCCACGTCGGGCGATTTTCGGCTTCATAGGCCACTTCATAGGCCGCTTTCTCCAGACCGAACAACGCCAGTGCGGCATCGGCTCCTTCAGGATCTTGCCAGGCATGTTCAAGACTAGCTGCCGCCTGACGATATGCCTCGACAAATGCCTCACGGGCCTCACGCAGGTACCGTTGCGCAACACGATGCCGCGCCGCTTCGGAGTCGGCGCTGTGATCGACGTTGTGTACGTTGATGGTCATCGCCGCCGCGTAATCGAAGGAACGCAGCACGCCACTGACATCCTTGTACGGACTGTGCTTGCCTCGGCGTTCGCTCAACGGCCGCGCCGGTTCGCCTTCGAAGTCGATCAGGTAGGCATCGCCCTTGATCACCAGCACCTGGCCCAAATGCAGATCGCCGTGGACGCGAATCTGCAGACCGCCGACGGCTTTTTTCGCCAGATCCTGCACGTGGCCGAGAATGGTTTTTTTCTCGTCCAGCAGCGTCTTCACCAGCGTCTGGTCCGCCGCGTTGAGCTCGCCCTGATGCTGCTTGAGCAGTTTCAACGCGTGCTCGACCTGGGCAGCGATATCCTTGCCGGTCGCCTGCGCATCCTTGGCGGTTGACACCTGCGGCGCGAAGTCGGGGTTGTCGGTCGGCGCAGCGAGCACCTTGTGCATTTCGCCCAGCCGCTGACCGAGCATCCCGGCGAAATCGCGCAACTCGCCCAAGGCGTTGTAATGCTGTTCCTGCTCGGACATGGCATCGGCGAGTTCATCGCGCAGCGCCCGTTCGAGGTTGTTTTGTGTCCATTCCCAGGCGTCGCCCTGATTGCTCAGATAGCCTTGGGCGATCATCAACAGATTGTCCTCGCCCTGGGCATCGCGACGGATGACCGACCCCAGCAGTGGAGAGATATTGGCAAATCCGGCCTCGGTCAGGTAAGCGCTCATCTCCAGTTCCGGGTGTACGCCAGAAGCGACTTTGCGTATCAGCTTGAGCACCAGGCTATTGCCGATCACCACCGAACTGTTCGACTGCTCGGCCGACAGATAGCGCACTTCCGATTCGGCACCGAGGCCGAGCGTCTCCAGCAGCGGCGTCGGCGCGAAACGGATCTCGCCCTCGGTCGATTCCAGCACAGTGTTGTTCTGCATGCCTTGCAGCACAGCGCGAATAAACGCTTCGAGGCTGAACGCATCGGTGATCAGACCGACCTGACGCACGCGCCGTACACGGGCCAAAGCCAATTGCTGCGGCAACGCCGGCCCGACCTGATCCTCGGAGATAAAGCCGAACGGCAATTGATAACGGCTGGTCTGCCCGCCACGGGTCACTTCGATTTCGCTGAGCAGTACCGGATGCTGGGCATCGCCGAAGCGCACGCCGTATGCCAGATGCACCTTGTCGACGGCCGCATCCTTGCCGGCGAACCAGCGGCGGTTTTGCAGCCAGCTCGGCAGAATGCCTTGCTCCAGCGTCGCGCGCGAAGGTGCTTCGAGCAGTTCTTCCATGCGCTTTTTCAGCACCAGCGTGGTGAAGTCCGGCAGGCTTTGCGCCGGTTCTACATGCCAACTCGGCATCTGGTTTTCCGCGGCCAGGGCAAACCAGTAGAAACCGTACGGCGCCAAGGTCAGCAGGAAATTCAGCTGGCCGATCGGCGGGAACGCGTTACCGCCGAGCATTTCCACCGGCACCATGCCGACGTAGGCCGACAGATCCAGCTCCGCCGCTTGTGCGCTGCGTGAAACGTTGGCCACGCAGAGAATGATCTCGTGCTTGCCGTCGGCGTCGGTGAATTCGCGGGTATAGGCCAGAATCCGCCGGTTGCTCGGCGAGAGCATTTTCAGCGTGCCACGGCCGAACGCCTTGGACTGTTTGCGCACGGCGAGCATGCGCCGCGTCCAGTTGAGCAGCGAGTGCGGATCACCGGCCTGGGTTTCGACGTTGACCGACAGATAGCCGTACTGCGGGTCCATGATCGGCGGCAGCACCAGACTGGCCGGATCGGCGCGGGAGAAGCCACCGTTGCGGTCGATCGACCATTGCATCGGCGTACGCACGCCGTCGCGGTCGCCAAGGTAAATGTTGTCGCCCATGCCGATTTCATCGCCGTAATACAGGGTCGGCGTGCCCGGCATCGACAGCAGCAGACTGTTCAGCAGCTCGACGCGACGGCGATCACGTTCCATCAACGGCGCCAGGCGCCGGCGGATACCGAGGTTGATCCGCGCCCGACGGTCAGCCGCGTAGTAATTCCACAGGTAATCGCGTTCCTTGTCGGTGACCATTTCCAACGTCAGTTCATCGTGATTGCGCAGGAAGATCGCCCATTGACAGTTGGCGGGAATCTCCGGGGTCTGACGCAGAATGTCGGTGATCGGGAAACGATCTTCCTGGGCTAGCGCCATGTACATGCGCGGCATCAGCGGGAAGTGAAAGGCCATGTGGCATTCGTCACCGTTGACACCTGCGGCATCGGTGTCACCGAAGTACAGCTGGGTGTCTTCCGGCCATTGGTTGGCTTCGGCCAGCAGCATGCGGTCAGGGTAATTGGCGTCGATTTCGGCGCGGATCTGCTTGAGGACGTCGTGGGTCTCGGGCAGGTTCTCGTTGTTGGTGCCGTCGCGCTCGATCAGGTACGGAATGGCGTCGAGGCGCAGGCCGTCGATGCCCATGTCCAGCCAGTAACGCATCACCGACAGCACGGCTTTCATCACTTGCGGGTTGTCGAAGTTGAGGTCCGGCTGGTGCGAATAGAAGCGGTGCCAGAAGTACTGGCCGGCGACCGGGTCCCAGGTCCAGTTGGACTTTTCGGTGTCGAGGAAAATGATGCGGGTGCCGTCGTATTTCTGGTCGTCATCCGACCATACGTAGAAGTCCCGCGCCGCCGAACCGGGCTTGGCCTTGCGCGCCCGCTGAAACCACGGGTGCTGGTCGGAGGTGTGGTTGATGACCAACTCGGTGATCACCCGCAAGCCGCGTTTGTGCGCCTCGGCGATAAAGCGTTTGGCGTCGGCCATCGTCCCGTAATCGCTGTGGACGCCACGGTATTCGGCGATGTCGTAGCCGTCGTCACGACGTGGCGAGGGATAGAAAGGCAGGAGCCAGATGGTATTGACGCCGAGTTCGGCAATGTAATCGAGCTTGGCGATCAGCCCGGGAAAGTCGCCGATGCCGTCGTTGTTGGAGTCGAAAAACGATTTGACGTGTACCTGATAAATCACCGCGTCCTTGTACCAGAGCGGGTCTTTGATGAATGTGGCTGCCTTGGGTTTCTTCGCCATTTGAAACTCCTGCTGAATTCTCTGATGCCACAGGGTCACCCCTGTGGCGAGGGGATTGATCCCCGTTCGGCTGCGCAGCAGTCGTCAATTCAGACAACATGTGACAGCTGAAAAAAAGCGGGGCCGCTTCGCAGCCCAACGGGGATAAATCCCCTCGCCACACTGTTTGGCACATTGTTTAAGGGGCCGTAATCCGCCAGATACCGAACGGCTGATACCCCGGATCAATGCGCATGAACTGGTATTTACCGTGCCAGTCCCAGCGATGCCCGTTCATCAAATCTTCGCCGTGCGTAGTGGCGTCATCGGGCAGACCCATTTCCCACAACGGCAGTTCAAAATTCGCTTCCTGCACGTTGTGCGGATCGAGGCTGACCGCCACCAGAATGAAGTTGCTGCCGTCCGCGCTGCGCTTGCCGAAATACAGAATGTTGTCGTTCCACGCGTTGTAGACCTTCAGCCCCAGGTGCGTGTGCAGCGCCGGGTTCTGTCGGCGAATACGGTTGAGCTGGGCGATTTCGGCAATGATGTTGCCGGGGGCGGTGAAATCGCGGACGCGAATCTCGTACTTCTCAGAATCGAGGTATTCCTCCTTGCCCGGCACCGGTGCCGACTCGCACAGCTCATACCCGGAATACATGCCCCACAAGCCCGAACCCATCGTCGCCAGCGCCGCACGGATCAGAAACCCCGGGCGCCCCGACTCATGCAGAAACGCCGGGTTGATGTCCGGGGTATTGACGAAGAAATTCGGCCGGTAGCATTCGCGCCAGGGTGATTCATTCAGTTCGGTGAAGTACGTGGCCAGCTCGGCCTTGGTGTTGCGCCAGGTGAAGTAGGTGTAGCTCTGGGTGTAACCGACCTTGCCCAGGCGCGCCATCATCGCCGGCGTGGTGAAGGCTTCGGCGAGGAAGATCACTTCCGGGTACAGCGCGCGCACGTCGGCAATCAGCCATTGCCAGAAGGGCAATGGCTTGGTGTGCGGGTTGTCGACACGGAAGATCTTCACGCCTTCCTCGACCCAGCCAATGACAATGTCGCGCAATTCGACCCACAGGCTCGGAATCGCGTCCGGCGCATAGAAGTCGACGTTGACGATGTCCTGATATTTCTTCGGCGGGTTTTCCGCGTATTTGATCGTGCCGTCCGGACGCCAGTTGAACCAGCCCGGATGCTGTTTGAGCCAAGGGTGATCCTGGGAACACTGGATAGCGAAGTCGAGGGCGATTTCCAGGCCATGATCGGCAGCAGCAGCGACCAGGCGACGGAAGTCCTCACGGGTGCCGAGTTGCGAGTGAATCGCCTCGTGCCCGCCCTCCTCGCTGCCGATGGCATAAGGGCTGCCCGGATCATCCGGGGCTGCCGTCAGGGAATTATTGCGGCCCTTGCGGTGAGCGCGGCCGATCGGATGGATCGGCGTGAAGTACAGCACGTCGAAGCCCATGTCCTGAATCATCGGCAATCGTGCGTGCACATCATTAAAGGTGCCGTGACGAGCGGGATCGTCGGTGATCGAGCGGGGAAACAGCTCGTACCAACTGGCAAACTCGGCCAGCTCGCGTTCAACGTCCACGGGGAACTCGGGACTGACGCTCAGGTAGGCGCGGTGATCGGCCTGCGCCATCAGTTGCGCACTGCGCGAGTGCAGAAACAGCGCGACCTGCTCGGTTTCGAGCAACCCGGACAATTCATGGTGCAACGCGGCCAGCTGTTCGCTGAGCTGGCCTTCGCTGCGTTCGGCGGCTTGTTGCACCATGCTCCGGCCTTCCTGCAGCTCCAGGGAGACGGGCACCGCGGCGGTGTGCTTCTTCTCCAGTTCGTACTGAAAACTGGCGAAATGATCGATCCACGCTTCGATGCAATACAGATAGCGGCCCTGATGCTCGGGCCGGAACTGACCGCGCCAGCCGTTATTGCCCTGATCGGCCATGACTTCGCTTTGCCAGGTCTCCTCGCCTTCCTCGCGCCAGCGGATGCGTACCGCCAGCTTGTCGTGGCCATCGGCGAAGACCTTGCTGGTGACCTCCACCTCACGACCGGCAATCGACTTCACGGCGAACTGCCCGCCATCGAGGGTCGGCATGGTGTTTTCGATAACGATGCGCGGCAACAGCAACGCCTGCGACAGCGGCATGTGCGGGTTGTAGCTCAGCTCTGAAGGTTTTTCAGCAGTCATCGAGCATCTCTCCTTAACGCCCCAAGGACGCTCTTGTGCCGGATCAGCGTGCGCGACAAAGCGCCTGCCCCGGAATGAACTCACCTAGGTTCCGAGCGACTGGCGCCGGGAAAAGTTCACAGTGATTTGCCTGTGCGAAAAAGCGGATCGTTTTCGCCGCAAGGTGGTCAATCCACTTAAGCACTTCTCACGCCATGTGCCACACGGAGGTCACCCTGATGAACATCCCGATTCCGGCCGAAACGCCTGATCCGAACATCGACAAACCCACCCTGCCGGAGACAGAACCGCAACCGGTGCCCGAGCAGGAACCGCCAGGCACCACGCCGCCGGCCAAGGAAGAACCGCCGACGACGATGCCACCGGTTATCGTCTGATTCTTCCCTGCGCGCTGATATGGCTCATGTAGGAGCAGCCTTCGGCAGCTCCTACAGGTGTCTGTTCTGCTCATCGTCCTTTTCGAACACGCGGACAATTCGCGGCATCACGCTGAAGATCCCCAACGCCAGCAACGTACTGAACAGCGCCGTCGCCTCTCTGCCCAACCCGGTTGCCACACCAATGGCTGCGGTCATCCACAATCCCGCCGCCGTCGTCAGGCCTTTCACGTGGCCTTCATCACCTTCGCGGTTTTTCAGGATGGTGCCGGCACCGAGAAAACCGATCCCGGCAATCACCCCTTGCAGCACTCGACTCATCGCGTCAGATTCAGCGCCGGACGTCTGCGGCACCAGCACAAACAGCGCCGCACCGAGCGCCACCAGCATGTGCGTGCGCACCCCGGCAGCCTTGCCCTTGTGTTCGCGCTCGAAACCGAGGATGCCCCCAAGAATCGCTGCCATCAGCAGGCGCACGGTGATCCGCGTCAACTGCGACGCATCACCGATGTCGGCGAATTCCGCCTGCAGGGTTTCCCACACTTCATGCCACCACGCGTTCATAGGGAGTCCTTGTTATTGGGCTGGATAAACGATGGACAGCGGCGACCATTAATCAGTTGCGCAGAACGATCGGCGAAGCCTGTGCCCTAACCTTTCAGACCCCCCTGAAAAAAGGACTGCCCTCATGCCCCTTCGAGTCGATGAATCCAATCCCGAACAAAAAGTGTGTTTTTTCACGGTCGAGAATGGCGAAGAAATCCGCATTTGCGACACCCTGGAAGTCCGCACGGACAGCGACAAAGCCATGTCGTTCGTGGAAATAGAGGGCCGGCGCGTTTACATCACCGAAGCAGAAGCCGACGAATTGACCGTTGCAGGCGCCAGAGACGGTCGCAAGCACTTGAAGGCTGACGAGAGTGGTTCGGTGATTTGACTGACCTTGATCAACACCTCGCGCAAACGTCTGATATAGGCGTTTGCGCCTTTGTTTGCGGGCTGCTTCAAGTTGTCGCAGGCGTTGCACAGAATCTCATCTGATCCGCTTTTTATTGAAATACCTGAGTCTGTTATGCAAACAGATCGACGCTCATAGTGCGCTGGCCTGATGGAGGCTGATGAGCGAATGACCATGAGCGAACAAATTCCCGTCCGAACCGTAGAAGCAAGCCCCACTATAAAAAATGTACCGGGTCGCCCGATGAAGGCGAAGGCCGGTTCCACTGACAAGCAGATTCACACCCGCAGCTTCACTGGCCTGTACCGCACGTTGCGCATGAGCGGCGCGGGGTTTCTGTTTCTGCTGTTCTTCGGCACCGTGTGGCTGAACTGGGGCGGTCGTCAGGCCGTGCTCTGGGATCTTTCCGAAAGCAAATTCCATATCTTCGGCGCGACCTTCTGGCCGCAGGATTTCATCCTGCTCTCGGCGTTGCTGATCATTGCCGCGTTCGGTCTGTTCGCCATCACCGTGTTCGCCGGGCGGGTCTGGTGCGGTTACACCTGCCCACAGAGTTCGTGGACGTGGATTTTCATGTGGTGCGAAAAAATCACCGAAGGCGAACGCAACCAGCGGATCAAGCTGCACGCAGCGCCGTGGAGCCTGAACAAACTCGCCCGACGCGCCGCCAAGCACACGTTGTGGCTGGCGATCAGCGTGATGACCGGACTGACCTTTGTCGGCTACTTCACCCCGATCCGGCCGCTGGCCGAAGAACTGCTGACCTTGCACATCGGTGGCGTCAGCCTGTTCTGGGTGCTGTTCTTCACCGCTGCCACCTACATCAATGCCGGCTGGCTGCGGGAAGCGGTGTGCATGCACATGTGCCCGTATGCGCGGTTCCAGAGCGTGATGTTCGACAAGGACACCCTGGCGATTTCGTACGACGTGGCTCGTGGCGAAAACCGTGGCCCGCGCAAACGCGAGGTGAAACCCGCCGAGGCCGGCCTGGGTGACTGCATCGACTGCCAGTTGTGCGTGCAGGTTTGCCCGACCGGCATCGACATCCGCGATGGCCTGCAGATGGAGTGCATCGGTTGCGCGGCGTGCATCGACGCCTGCGATTCGATCATGGACAAAATGAACTACCCGCGCGGTTTGATCCGCTACAGTTCCGAACGGGAATTGCAGGGGGGCAAGACCCATTTGCTGCGTCCGCGTCTGATCGGCTATGTCGCGGTGCTGCTGGTGATGATCGGCGCGCTGGCCATGGCGCTGGTCGAACGGCCGATGGTGTCGCTGGACGTGACCAAGGATCGCGGGCTGTTCCGTGAGAACGGCCAGGGCCAGATCGAGAACATCTACACCCTCAAGGTCATCAACAAGACCCAGCAGCGCCAGGCCTACAACCTGAGCCTGGTCGATGGCGACGGTTTCCAGTTGCAAGGCAAGACCGAACTGAGCCTGGCGCCGGGCGAGATTGTTGATGTGCCGGTGTCGGTGGCGATGACCACGGAGCGTCCGGCCAGCAGTTCACAGACCTTGAGTTTCAAGATTGCCGACAGCGATGAGCCCGAGATTTATAGCGTGGCGAAAAGCAGGTTTGTGGCGCCGATGAATCGTTGAGCCGTTAGAATCTTTCCCCCTCACCCCAGCCCTCTCCCGGAGGGAGAGGGAGCCGACCGAGGTGTCTGTCGCTATACATCGACCTGACAGACCGAGTCGATTGTGGATTCAGCAAAGCACTTTCAGGCTGAGTCGATTGTGGATTCAGCAAAGCACTTTCAGGTCGGTGTAGTTCGCAAGCATCCCCCAATCAGTCCCCTCTCCCTCTGGGAGAGGGTTAGGGTGAGGGGCAGTTCTCCTGACACACCTCATCATCAACCAGCACCAAGGCTCCTCGATGAAACGCTACGAAAAATTCGCCGACGACATCGCTGAACTGATCCGCTCCGGCGTACTTGGCCCCGGCCAGCGGGTGCCGTCGGTGCGCTACGCGAGCCAGACCTACGGGGTCAGCCCATCCACGGTGTTCCAGGCTTATTACCTGCTGGAACGCCGTGGCCTGATCCGCGCCCGGCCGCGTTCCGGCTACTTCGTCAACACCCATGCGCCGAGCCCGTTCTCGGAGCCGGTGATCAGCAGCCATGTCAACGACTCCACCGAAGTCGACGTCAGCGAACTGGTGTTCTCGGTGCTGGAATCGATCAAGGACCCGAGCACCGTGCCCTTCGGCTCGGCGTTCCCCAGCCCGACGCTGTTCCCGCTGCAACGCCTGTCGCGGTCACTGGCCAGCGCCGCCCGGGAAATGGACCCGCGCATGGTGGTCACCGACATGTCGCCGGGCAACCCGCAACTGCGCCGGCAGATCGCCCTGCGCTACATGGTCGGCGGACTGATGCTGCCGATGGAAGAACTGCTGATCACCAACGGCGCCCTGGAAGCGCTGAACCTGTGCCTGCAAGCGGTGACCGAGCCAGGCGACCTGGTCGCCATCGAGGCCCCGGCGTTTTATGCCAGCCTGCAAGTGCTGGAGCGGCTGAAACTCAAAGCGGTGGAAATTCCCGTGCACCCACGCGACGGTATCGACCTCGGCGTGCTTGCACAGACGCTGGAGCGACATCCGATCAAGGCCTGCTGGTGCATGACCAGTTTCCAGAACCCGATGGGGGCAACCATGCCCGAGGCGAAGAAACAGGAACTGGTGGAACTGCTGCGCCGGCATCAGGTGCCGCTGATCGAGGATGACGTCTACGCCGAACTCTATTACGGCCAGCAGGCGCCGAAACCGGCCAAGGCCTTCGACACCGAAGGGCTGGTGATGCACTGCGGCTCGTTCGCCAAGAGCCTGGCCCCCGGCTACCGCATCGGCTGGGTCACTGCCGGGCGTTACGCGCAGAAAATCGAACGGCTGAAACTGATGACCTCGCTCTGTGCCTCGATGCCGGCACAGGCGGCGATTGCCGACTATCTGCAACATGGCGGCTATGACCGCCACTTGCGCAAGCTGCGCTACGCACTGGAAGAACAGCAGAGCGCGATGCTCGCGGCCATCGCTCGCTATTTCCCGGCACAAACCCGGGTCAGCCAACCGGCGGGCGGCTACTTTTTGTGGCTGGAATTGCCACCGCAGATGGATTCGCTGAAGTTGTTCCAGATGGCGTTGGCGCAAGGCATCAGCATTGCGCCGGGGCCGATATTCTCGCCGACGCAGCGCTTTCGCAACTGCATCCGGTTGAATTACGGCAGCCCGTGGACCGAGGACTCGGAGAAGGCGATGGAGACGCTGGGGCGGATTGTGCGGTCGTTCTGACAGTTCTGTGTTGTTTGAACTATCGCTATCGCGAGCAGGCTCACCCCTACATTTGAAATGCGTTCACCTGCAGGAGTGAGCCAGCTCGCGAGGGGGCCTGTCCAGCCACCGTTGAATTAACGGCCGCCACCCAGATCAACAAACGTCCCGGTCGCGTACGAAGCCTTGTCCGACAACAACCAGACAATCGCCTCCGCCACCTCATCCGGCCGCCCGCCCCGGGCCATCGGAATCGCTGACTCCAGCTTGCTGACCCGATCCGGATCGCCACTCAGCGCATGGAAATCGGTGTAGATGTAACCCGGACGCACGGCGTTGACCCGAATCCCCTCGCCCGCCACTTCCTTGGACAGACCGATGGTGAAAGAGTCGAGGGCACCTTTGGACGCCGCGTAATCGACGTATTCATTCGGCGAACCCAGGCGTGCAGCCACGGATGACACGTTGACGATGCTGCCGCCCTGCCCGCCATGCTTGGGCGACATGCGCAGGATCGCGTGCTTGGCGCAGAGGATCGGCGCCAGGACGTTGGTTTTCATGATTTTCAGAATGCGGAATTCGGACATTTCATCGACGCGCGATTTATGCCCGACGGTGCCGGCGTTGTTCACCAGCGCGGTGACCCGG
The DNA here is from genome assembly GCF_037626295.1 of Pseudomonas sp. LF-5. Taxonomy (NCBI): domain Bacteria; kingdom Pseudomonadati; phylum Pseudomonadota; class Gammaproteobacteria; order Pseudomonadales; family Pseudomonadaceae; genus Pseudomonas; species Pseudomonas sp. LF-5. The sequence continues at coordinate 554,933 of NZ_JARKMT010000001.1, read as the reverse complement.
CCCAGTTCGGTATCGACCCGGTGAAACAGCGCAATCACCTCGTCTTCGATACTGACATCGGCGCGCACCGCAATAGCCTGCGCACCCAGCGCACGGACTTGTTCCAGTACGCTTTGTGCGGCCTGCTCGTCTGACTGATAGTTGATGCAGATCCGATAGCCCTGTTCGGCGGCCAGCAGCGCCGTGGCTGCGCCGATGCCGCGTCCGCCGCCGGTGATCACAATGACTTTATCCATGCAGACCTTCCCCCCAATGCACACGTAACAGTCGGGGGGAAGAATAACCGCCATTGGCGGGTTTTGCATGGGCTCTGTCAAAGGCTCGGCCGGTACCGCGACTTTTGCAGTTGTATTGCATTTGTGGCGAGGAAGCTTGCTCTCTCGCCACAGTGTTTGTCTTGAACAACGCTCAGCGTGACGTCAGAGCGCCGCCAGCTTCTCCGCGCTCACGATGCTCTGCATGAACTTCTCTGCCGGCATCGGATGCCCCAGTAGATACCCCTGCAACGAATCACACCCCAACTGCGTGAGGAAATCCTGCTGCACGCCGGTCTCCACGCCCTCGGCGACGATCCGCAAGCCCAGCGCCTGACCCAGCGCGACAATGGCCGAGACAATCGCGGCATCGTCACTGTCATGCTCCAGATCCCGCACAAACCCCCGATCAATCTTCAACTCGTTGGCCGGCAGGCGTTTGAGGTACATCAGGCTTGAATAACCGGTACCGAAGTCGTCGATCGACAGGTCCACGCCCATGTCGGACAACTCTTGCAGCACTGTCATGCTTGCGTCGGCGTCGCTCATCGCCGTGGTTTCGGTGATTTCCAGGGTCAGGCTGTTGGCCGGCAAATGGTGGGTAGCCAGGGCCTTGGCCACGCTCTGCACCAACCCGGCGTGACAGAACTGCAATGCCGACAGGTTCACCGCGATGCGCCAGTCGGTGTAGCCCAGCACGTACCATTCGCGCATCTGCCGGCAGGCTTCATTGAGCACCCACTCACCGATGGCGATGATCACCCCGGTTTTCTCGGCCAGATCAATAAACTTGTCCGGCATCAACATGCCGTGCAACGGATGCTGCCAGCGCAACAGCGCTTCGGCGCCGACCGGATGACCATTGGCGGCGTCGAACTTCGGCTGGTAATACAGGCTGAACTGGTTGTGTTCGAGTGCCGCACGCAGGTCCTGCAACAATTGCAGCTGTTTTCGTGCATTGCTGTTCATCGACGCATCGAAAAAGCTGTAGCCGTTTTTGCCGCCGCCCTTGGCGTGATACATCGCCGCGTCAGCGTTCATCAGCAGTTCCTGGGCGTTCTGACCATTGCCCGGGTACAGCGCAATACCGACGCTGGCAGAAATCTGCAGATCATGCTCGGCGACGCGGAACGACTGCCCGATCAGGCCGACCTGTCGCGCCGCCAGACTCAAGGCATCATTGGGCTCGCTCAGGCGCACCAGCAGCACGAATTCATCGCCGCCAATGCGCGCCAACGTGTCCTGGCTGCGCAAATCCTCACGCAGACGCAAGCCCACTTCGCGCAGCAACTGATCGCCCATGTGATGGCCAAAGGCATCGTTGACCGGTTTGAAACCGTCCAGGTCAATAAACATCAAGGCAAAGCAACCGCCCTGCTCATGGACTTTCTTGATCGCCTGGTTGATCCGGTCATCCAGCAGCATGCGGTTCGGCAGGCCGGTCAGGGTGTCGTGCAGGGCCAGTTGCGTCAGTTCGCGATTGGCCACGGTCAACGAGTGCGCCAGATCAGCGGTGCGCGCTTCAAGGCGAGCGTCGAGAATCGACGTCAGCAAGGCAATCGACAGCACCGCCAGCGTGGTGATCAGTACCAGGCTGTCAACGCCATTGCCTTTGAGACCATTAAGCGTTGCGCCACAGAAACTGCCTTCGGGAAACTGCGCTGCTGCCATGCCGGTGTAATGCATGCCGACGATGGCGATGCCCATGATCACCGCTGCCCCGGCGCGAATCAGGCGCACATAGGGCGAATGCTGACGCAGCCGGAAAGCGATCCACAGCGCGACGGCACTTGCACCGACGGCAATCAACAGCGATGCGCCGAAGAGCGTCGGATCGTAGTCGATCCCCGGTGTCATGCGCATTGCCGCCATGCCGGTGTAGTGCATGGCACTGATACCGGCGCCCATGGTCAGTGCACCGAAGATCAGTTGCAGCACCGGCAGCTTGGGCTGACTGACCAGCCACAGGGCAAAACCACAGGACAGCACCGCAATCAACAGCGAAAGCGCGGTGATCCCGATGTCGTAGCCCAGGTCGATCGGTAATTTGAAGGCGAGCATGCCGATAAAGTGCATCGACCAGACGCCAACGCCCATGGCCAACGCACCACCTGCCGTCCAGAAATGCACGGCTCGGCCCCTTGAGGTGGCAATGCGCCCGGTCAGGTCGAGCGCGGTGTATGAGGCAAGAATCGCCACGCACAAGGAAATGAAAACCAGGGTGTAGGAGTAACTACCGATGAGCATGGAAATTCTCGTAGCCAGCCTGACGATATAGCGTCCTTTCTCGGCCGGGCAAAAGCGGCGATTGTACTGATTGCGCTGAAGAACGCACTGACAAAGTGAGCAAATTGCCATCAACCCGATGAAACGCTTGTTTGATCGGCCGCCAGGGCGAAGGCCGGCCTATACCAGCAGGTTGAAAATACATTCCCCTGCAGGTCAGCGGGAGTCGGATACATCAAGTTGGCCATCCCAGCCCCCGCCCAGTGCGGCAATCAATTGCACGCTGGCGATCAGGCGGTTCTGCAGGATGGTCAACACGCTGCGCTCGTTGCTCAATGCTGTCGCTTGCACCACCACCACGTCGATGTAAGCAATCAGCCCGGCCTTGTACTGGTTTTCGGTCAGGCGCAAGGAATCACGGGCCGCGTCCAGCGCCTCCTGGCGCACCGCCGCTTCGTCTTCGTACACCTTCAGCTGCACCAGATAGTTTTCCACTTCACGGAAACCGTCGAGCACGGTTTGACGGTACTTGGCCACGGTCTGGTCATACACCGCTTCCGTGCGGTCGACTTCCGCCGAACGGATGCCACCGTCGAACAGCGGCAACGTCAATTTCGGTCCCACCGACCAGAAGCGGTTTGGCAGACTGATCAGGTCTTTGGAGGTGCTGCTGCTGTAACCACCACTCAGGCTCAGGGACAGGTCCGGGTAATACGCAGCCTTTGCCACGCCGATATTGGCGTTGGCCGCGATCACCGAGCGCTCGGCCGAGGCAATGTCCGGGCGGCGCTCCAGCAATTGCGACGGCAGGCTCAACGGCACCTGCGGCAGGTTCGGAATGGTCTGGGTTTCGGCGATCTTGAAGTCCGCTGGCGCCTGCCCGGTCAGCACGGCGATCGCATTCTCGAATTGCGCCCGCTGCCAGATCAGATCGACCAGATCGGCCTGGGTGCTTTTCAGCTGGGTTTGCGCCTGCGCGACCGCGTCACGTCCGGAAACGCCGGCGCGGTATTGGTTCTGGGTCATTTTCAGCGAGCGTTCGTAGGCGGCAACAGTAGCCTCGAGCAAGCGCTTCTGCTGATCAATCACGCGCAATTGCAGGTAGTTCTGCACCAGTTCCGATTGCTGGCTCAAGCGCATGGCCGCCAGATCGGCAAAACTCGCCTGGGCGCTGGCCTTGTCGGCCTCGAGCCCACGGCGCAACTTGCCCCAGACGTCAGCCTCCCAGCTCACCCCCAACTGCGCGTTGTAGGTGTCACGAATACCGCTGGACGAACTGCTCAGGCTCGAACTGCTGCTGCCGGTGCCCTGACTGGAACGGGTTTTACCCAGACTCAGGTCGACACTCGGATAAAACGCCCCACGTGCACTGCGCACCAGTGCCTGCGCCTGACGAAATTGCGCTTCGGATTGAGCAACCGTCTGGTTGGAACTGTTGAGTTGCTCGATCAGGCCGTTGAGCTGTTGATCGCCATACAGTTCCCACCACGCGCCCCGCGCAAGCGAGTCGCTGGGGTTGGCCTGACGCCAGCCCTCGGCCTCCTTGTACTGGGCGATTTCAGCGGTCTGCGGACGCTGGTAATCAGGGCCGACAGCGCAGGCACTGAGCATCGCCACGCACAGCGACAGACTCAACAGGCGCGAACCGCGAACAGTGGCCAGATGGATAAGCGAACGGTCAGTCATAGCGGAGTTTCCAGAGCGGCGTCAGTACGCACGCCACGCCATTGGTTGAAGCGATGGCGCAGCTTGTCGAGATAGAGGTAAACCACAGGCGTGGTGTAAAGCGTCAACACCTGGCTGAAAATCAGCCCGCCAATAATCGTCAGGCCCAGCGGCTGGCGCATTTCCGCGCCTTCTGCGCGGCTGAGCAGCAATGGCAAGGCCCCGAGAATCGCCGCCAGTGTGGTCATCAGGATCGGCCGCAAGCGTTGCAGGCAGGCACTGCGAATAGATTCCAGCGGCGTCATGCCCTGATGACGCTCCAGTTGCAGCGCAAGGTCGATCATCAGGATCGCGTTCTTCTTCACCACGCCGATCAGCAGGAACAGGCCGAGCAAGGAGATCAGGCTGAACTCGCCGCCCAACGCATAGATCGACAGCAACGCACCGACCCCGGCCGAGGGCAGCGTCGACAGAATCGTCAGCGGGTGGATATAGCTTTCATACAGCACACCCAGCACCAGATACACCGCCAGCAGCGCCCCCAGAATCATAAAGGGCTGGCTTTTCTGGGTGGCGGCGAAGGCGTCGGCGGTACCGGCCATTTTTGCAATCACGTCTTCCGGCAGACCGAGCTTGGCAATCGCCCGCTCGATGGCGGCGCTGCCCTGCTCCACCGTCACGCCTTCGGCCATGTCGAAGGAAATGTCCTCGGAGGCGAACTGGCCTTCGTGGCTGACCCGGTCGTCTTCCAGACTGCTTTCATAATGGGCGAACGTTGACAGCGGAACCCGCGCGCCGTCGGCGGTGATCACCTGCACCTGCTTGAGGGTAACCGGGTCCTGGGCGTATTTCGGGTCGACCTCCATCACCACCTGATACTGGTTGAGGCTGTCATAGATCGTGGAAATCTGCCGCTGGCTGTAGGCGTTGTTCAACACCGCCGTGACCATGTTCATGTCCACCCCGAGGCGCTTGGCCTGATCGCGGTCGACGATCAGTGTCACCTGCTGCGCCCCACGGCCTTCACGGGCATCAATGGCCGTGAGTTCAGGTAACGCCCGCAGCGCCGTGACCACTTTCGGATACCACTCGCGCAACTCGCCCAGATCACCACTTTGCAGGATGTAACTGTATTGCGACGTGGTCTGTTCGCGACCACCGCCAAACTGCAGGTCCTGGTCGGCCATCAGCATCAGTTGCGCGCCGGGCACCTTGGGCATTTCCTTGCGCAGGCGTTCGATGACCTTCTGGGCCGACAGGTTGCGCTCCTTGATTGGTTTCAGGCGGACCAGCATGAACGCATTGTTGGTGCCGTTGGTGCCGCCGATGAAACCGGCGACGCTTTCCACCGCATCGTCCTTGAGCACGGCGCGGCGGAAAATTTCCATTTTCGGCTGCATCACGCTGAACGACAGGCCATCGTCGCCGCGCACGAAACCGATCAACTGGCCGGTGTCCTGTTGTGGCATGAAGGTTTTCGGCACCACCACATACAACGCGACGTTGACCCCGACGGTGATCAACAGGCTGAGCAAGGTCAGGCGCCGATGGCGCAGCACCCAGTCGAGGCTGGTGGCGTATTTACCGACCATCCAGTCGTTGGTGCGCCGGCTCCAGCGTTGCAGACGGTTTTCCTGGCCCGGTGTGTGCGGCTTGAGCCAGCGGGCACAGAGCATCGGGGTCAGGGTCAGCGAGACCACCAGCGACACCACGATGGCCGCTGCCAACGTGATGGAGAATTCACGAAACAGGCTTTCGACAATGCCGCCCATAAACAGGATCGACAGGAACACCGCCACCAGTGACACGTTCATCGACAGCAAGGTGAAACCGACTTCCTTGGCCCCGAGATAAGCGGCCTGCAGCGGTTTGACGCCTTCGTCGATGTGCCGGGAAATGTTCTCCAGCACCACGATGGCATCGTCCACCACCAGACCGGTGGCGAGAATCAGCGCCATCAGCGACAGGTTGTTCAGCGAAAACCCGTAGAGGTACATCACCGCAAAGGTGCCGACCAGCGACACCGGCACCGCCAATGTCGGAATCAGCGAGGCGCGGAAGTTACCGAGGAACAGGAACACCACCAGAATCACCAGCGCTACAGCAATCAACAGGGTCATTTCCGCTTCATGCAGAGTAGCCTTGATCACCGGCGAGCGGTCCATTGCCAGGTTCAGCTTCACGCTGGCCGGCAGCACCGCCTGCAACGCGGGCAACTGCGCCTTGATCTCGTTGACCGTCTCGATGATGTTGGCGCCAGCCTGACGGTTGATCACCAGCAACACGGCGGCGTCATCGTTGAAGAAGCCACTGTTGTAGCGGTCTTCGACGCCGTCGCTGACCTTGGCCACATCCTTGAGGCGCAGCGCGGCGCCGTCGGCGTAGTGGATGATCAGCGACTCGTAATCCTTGGCTTTCTCCAATTGATCGTTAGCCTGGATCTGCCACAGGCGCTGGCCGTCCTCGACCGAGCCCTTGGGTCGACGCACATTGGCTTCGGCAATGGTCTTGCGTACATCATCGAGCGCCACGCCGTACTGGTTCAGCGCCTGCGGTTCGAGTTCGACACGCACCGCCGGCAACGAACTGCCGCCGATCTGCACTTCACCCACGCCCTGCACCTGGGACAGGCTCTGGGACAGGATGGTCGAGGCAAGATCGTAGAGCTGGCCTTTTTCCAGGACATCGGAGGTCAGCGACAGCACCATGATCGGTGCCTGCGACGGGTTGACCTTTTTGTAGGTCGGCATGCTGCGCATCCCGCTCGGCAACAGGTTGCGCGAAGCGTTGATCGCGGCCTGTACTTCACGGGCCGCACCGTTGATGTCGCGGTCGAGGTCGAATTGCAGAATGACCCGGGTCGAGCCCTGGCTGGAGCGACTGCTCATGGTGTTGACGCCGGCAATGGCGCCGAACGAACGCTCCAGTGGCGTGGCCACCGTCGAGGCCATGACTTCCGGGCTGGCGCCGGGCAGGCTCGCCTGCACCACTATCACCGGGAAATCCATTTGCGGCAGCGGCGCCACCGGCAGCAGACCGAAGCTCACGCCGCCAAGCAGCATGATCGCCAGGCTCAGTAGCATGGTCGCGACCGGGCGCTTGATGAAAGGACCAGAAAGATTCATGGCTCAGAGCTCCAAGCTTCAAGCTTCAAGCTAAAAGCCAGGTTGCCGGGCCCTTGCTGCTTTTCTCTTGCAGCTTGAGGCTCAATGCTCGTAGCTGCTTTCATACCGCCACCTCTTCGCTGTCGGCATTGGTCTTGCCAAAGCGCCGACCGAGGCGATCGAAGTACAGGTAGATCACTGGCGTGGTGAACAGCGTCAGCACCTGACTCACCAGCAACCCGCCCACCATGACCAGACCCAACGGTTGGCGTAGCTCAGCCCCGGAACCGGTGGCGAGCATCAAGGGTACGGCGCCGAACAAGGCTGCCAGCGTGGTCATCAGGATCGGCCGGAAACGCAACAGCGCCGCCTGATAGATCGCCTGTTCCGGGGCCATGCCCTGGTTGCGCTCGGCATCGAGGGCGAAGTCGATCATCATGATCGCGTTCTTCTTGACGATACCGATCAGCAGAATGATCCCGATGATCGCGATCATGCCCAGATCATTGCCGCTGAGCAGCAAGGCCAGCAAGGCGCCGACCGCCGCCGACGGCAGTGTCGAGAGGATGGTGATCGGATGGATGTAGCTCTCGTACAGCACGCCGAGCACGATGTACATGGTCACCACCGCCGCCAGAATCAGCAGCAAGGTACTCGACAGCGAGGCCTGGAACGCTTCGGCCGCGCCCTGGAACTGGGTCTGCACGCCGATCGGCATGCCGATGTCCTTCTGCACCTGCTCGATGATATCGACCGCATGTCCCAGCGACACGCCGGGAGCGAGGTTGAACGACATCATCACCGCCGGGAACTGGCCGATATGGGTGATCGCCAGTTGTGCCTGACGTTCTTCGACATGGGCGAGGCTCGACAAGCGCACCTGCGCACCATCGGTGGTTTTGACGTGAATCTGGTCGAGCGCTTTCGGACCGATCTGCTCCCCCGCTTGCGCCTGGAGTACCACGCGGTACTGGCTGGCCTGAGTGTAAATGGTCGAGATCTGCCGCTGGCCAAAGGCGTCGTACAGCGCATCGGTGATGTTCTGCACCGAGACGCCCAGGCGCGAGGCCGCATCGCGGTCGATCAACAGGTAGACCTGCAAACCTTTGTCCTGCAAGTCACTGGCAACGTCCGTCAGTTCCGGGCGTTGGGCCAGCGCTTCGACCAGACGCCCGCTCCACTGGCTCAACAGCTCGGAATCCGGCGACGACATGCTGAACTGGTACTGCGTGCGGCTGACCCGGTCCTCAATGGTCAGGTCCTGCACCGGCTGCATGAACAGGCGAATACCGACCAGTTTGTCCAGTTGCGGTTGCAGGCGCGCGATCACTTCGGTGGCCGTCAGATTCCGCGCACTGTGAGGCTTGAGGTTGATCAGCAGGCGGCCGCTGTTGAGCGTGGCGTTATCGCCATCAACCCCGATGTAGGACGACAGGCTCTGTACCGCCGGATCTTGCAGAATGATCTTCGCCAGTTCCTGCTGACGCTCGCCCATCGCCGCAAAGGAAATCGACTGCGGCGCCTCGGAAATGCCCTGAATCACCCCGGTGTCCTGCACCGGGAAGAAGCCTTTCGGCACGACCATATAGAGGAATACGGTCAATCCCAGCGTAGCGATGGCCACCAGCAAGGTCAGAGGCTGGTGCTTGAGCACCCAGCGCAGCATCCGACCGTACTCGGCAATCATCCAGTCAATCACTGCACCACTGGCCCGATAGAAACGGCCCTGCTCGTGTTCTTCCGGTTCACGCTTGAGCAGACGCGCGCACATCATCGGCGTCAGGGTCAGCGAGACCACCAGCGAGATGAGGATCGCCACGGCCAGGGTGATGGCGAATTCGCGGAACAACCGCCCGACCACATCGGCCATGAACAGCAGCGGGATCAACACCGCAATCAGCGACAGCGTCAGGGAAATCAGGGTGAAACCGATCTGCTTCGCCCCTTTGAGCGCAGCCTGCATCGGGCTGTCGCCCTCCTCGATGAAACGCGCAATGTTTTCCAGCATCACGATCGCATCATCGACCACAAAACCGGTGGCGATGGTCAGTGCCATCAGCGTCAGGTTGTTGACCGAAAATCCGGCGAGGTACATCACGCCAAAGGTGCCGATCAGTGACAGCGGTACCGCCACGGAGGGAATGATGGTCGCACTGGCACGGCGCAGAAACAGGAACGTCACCATCACCACCAGCGCGATGGCAATCAGCAATTCGTGTTGCACGTCAGTGACCGAGGCACGGATGGTTTGCGTGCGGTCGGTGAGCACCGTCACGTCGAGGCCAGCCGGCAGGTTGTCGGTGATGCTCGGCAGCAGGGCCTTGATGCGGTCGACCACTTCAATGACGTTGGCCCCTGGCTGACGCTGGATGTTCAGCAACACGGCCTGATTCTGATTGGCCCACGCGGCGAGACGCTCGTTCTCGGCGCCATCGACGATTTCCGCCACGTCCTTGAGCCGCAACGGCGCACCGTTCTTGTAGGCCAGGATCAGGTTGGCGTAGTCCTTGGGCGAGGTCAGCTGGTCGTTGGCATCGAGCATCGACACTCGGGTCGGACCGTCAAAGTTACCTTTCGGCTGGTTGACGTTGGACGCGCCGATCAGGGTGCGCACGTCGGACAGGTTCAGGCTGTTGGCCGCCAGCGCTTCCGGGTTGACCTTGATCCGCACCGCTTGGCGCTGGCCGCCGGCAATGCTGACCATACCGACGCCGCTGATCTGGGCGATCTTCTGCGCCATGCGCGTATCGACCAGGTCATTGAGCTTGGGCAGGAGCATGGTTTTCGAGGTGATCGCGAGGGTCAGCACCGGGGTGTCCGCCGGATTGACCTTGTTGTACACCGGCGGTGCCGGCAAGTCGGTCGGCAACAGGTTGGTCGCGGCGTTGATCGCGGCCTGCACCTGTTGTTCGGCGACGTCCATGTTGATGTCGAGGCTGAAGCGCAGGGTCAGTACCGACGCACCGCCGGAACTGGTCGAGGCCATTTGCGTGAGGCCAGGCATCTGCCCGAACTGGCGCTCGAGCGGCGCGGTCACGGCGCTGGTCATTACGTCCGGGCTGGCGCCGGGATACAGGGTCATGACGCGGATGGTCGGGTAATCGACCTGCGGCAATGCCGATACCGGCAACAGGCGATAAGCAATCAGGCCGGCCAGGATAATCGCCAGCATGCTGAGGGTGGTGGCTACCGGACGGAGGATGAACAGCCGCGAAATGTTCATGCGCCCTTCTTGGCCTTGTCAGTGACGGCAGCGTCCGGCGCCGTGGCGGCGGCCTTGCCTTGCAGGTGTTCGGTTGGCGTGGTCGGCACCTGATTGCTGTCGTTGACCACTTCCACTTCGCTGTCTTCCTTGAGGCGGTCGGTGCCTTCGAGTACCACCCGGTCGCCGGCCGCTAGACCTTCGGTGACCACTGTGTTTTCGCCGTCGCTGGCGCCGATTTTCAATTGGCGGATGGTGACTTTCTTGTCGCCGTCCAGCGCATAGACGAAGGTACCGTTGGTGCCGAACTGAATGGCCGCCGACGGCGCCAGTACCACGCCTTTCAGGGTATCGGCCAGCAGGTGCACATTGACGAACTGGTTGGGGAACAGCGCCTGATCACGGTTTTCGTAGCGCGCCTTGAACTTCAGGGTGCCGGTGGCGACGTCGATCTGGTTGTCGAGGCTTTGCAGCACCCCGGTGGCCTGCAGTTTGGTGTCGCCGCGATCCCAAGCTTCGGCCGACAGTTTGGCGCCGCTGCGATAGCGGGCGAGCACGGTTTCGAGGCTGTTTTCCGGCAAGGTGAAAGCGACGCTGATCGGTTGCGTCTGGGTGATCACCGCCAGGGACGTGGTGTCATTGGCGGTGACCAGGTTACCCACGTCTACCTGACGCAGACCGACCCGGCCGGCAATCGGTGCACGGATTTTGGTGAATTCAAGATTGAGCTTCGCGTCGTTGACCGCTGCCTGGTTGGTCTTGACCGTGCCCAGATATTGGCCGACCAGCGCTTCGGCGGTGTCGAGGGTCTGCTTGGCGATGCTGTCTTCCTTGTACAGACCGCGATAACGCTCGACATCGACCTGGGCGTTTTTCAACTGCGCCTGGTTCTGCAGCAAGGTGCCTTCGGCCTGCAGCAAGGCGTTCTGGTACGGGCGCGGGTCGATCTCAGCGAGCACGTCGCCGGCCTTGACCATCTGCCCTTCTTCGAAATTGATCTTCATCAGTTCGCCGCCGACCCGGCTGCGCACATTGATGGTGTTGAGTGCTGTCACCGTGCCCAGCGCCTTGTAATACAGCGGGAAGTCCCCCGTGACCGCCGGCGCCACGCGCACTGGAATTGGCCCGGTGCCACCACCGAAGCCCGGCCGCATCATCCCCGAACGCCCGGCATGCCCGGCCGCCGCCTTCTCGCCGCCCTCCTTGTGGGCTGAACCGGCCGGCCAGAATTTCCAGCAGAGGACGGCGATAACCAACAAGACAAGCAGGCTGATCAGCCAGCGACGAGAGTTGCGTGGGGACGATTGCATGGATTGATTAACCATTGGGCGCGTGGGCTTCTTCTACGGGAGGCTGAACGATAAGCACTGACGGGAATTAAGCAAAGCAGCTTTACCGGCAATTTACCTTCAACTTACGTTTCAAGGTGTGAGGCAAAACACTGATACACAAATGAAAACGGCCTGGACAGGGCCAGGCCGTTAACAATTGTAAAAGCGCTTGTTTCAGAACACTTATTTCAGAACGGCGAGCGCCGCTTCGTAATTAGGCTCTTCGGCAATTTCCTTGACCAGTTCGCTGTGCAGGACGTTGTCGTTTTCGTCCAGAACCACCACGGCACGGGCGGTCAGGCCTTTCAACGGGCCGTCAGCGATGGCCACACCGTAGTTCTCGATGAACTCGGTGCCGCGCAGGGTCGACAGGTTCTGGACGTTTTCCAGGCCTTCGGCGCCGCAGAAACGCGCTTGGGCGAACGGCAGGTCAGCGGAGATGCACAGCACCACGGTGTTGGCGATGTCGTTGGCCTGGGCGTTGAACTTGCGCACGGAAGTGGCGCAGGTCGGGGTGTCAACGCTTGGGAAGATGTTCAGCACTTTGCGCTTGCCGGCAAAGTCTTTCAGGGTGACGTCGGACAGATTGCCGGCAACCAGAGAAAAGGCTGGCGCCTTGGAACCGGCTTGTGGCAACTGGCCGTTGACTTGAACCGGGTTGCCTTTAAGGGTGACTTGAGCCATGACTTGAGTCCTTCTGATGTTTTGATTGGAAAGCATGCAAGAGGCCGAAGTTAACCACGAAATTGTCCGACGACCTATGCCCTGTTTGGAAATTGTTGGGTGCCTGCGCAAAAAATTGTATACAAAACCAACGCTACTCTCCTGTAGGAGTGAGCCTGCTCGCGATAGCGGTCTTTCATATACGCAAATGTTGACTGACACACCGCTATCGCGAGCAGGCTCACTCCAACAATGGATCTGCGGTGTGAAAAATTCTCCGCACTTTTACCAGAGACCCTGTCGATTCAAGTGTGGCCCGTTCGACTAAACAACAAATCCCCACAATCCACGGAGCAACCGCCATGCGATTCATGATCCTTGTAAAAGCCAGCGTCGACTCGGAAGCCGGCATCATGCCCAGCGAAGAGCTGATCACCGCCATGGGCAACTTCAACGAAGAACTGGTCAAGGCCGGCATCCTGATCGATTGCGATGGCCTGCATCCGAGCAGCAAAGGCGCGCGCGTGCATTTCTCCGGTGATAAACGCACGGTCATCGACGGGCCGTTCATCGAAACCAAAGAACTGGTGGCGGGCTACTGGATCTGGGAAGTGAAATCAAAAGAAGAAGCCATCGAGTGGGTCAAGCGCTGCCCGAATCCGATGCCGGGCGAGTCTGAAATCGAGATCCGCCAGATATTTTCCGCCGAAGACTTTGGCGCCGAGTTCACCCCTGAAGCGCGTGCGCAAGAAGAACGCGTTCGCGAACAGGCCAAGAAAAACGGCTGAGTCCAATATCCCCTGTAGCCGCTGCCGCAGGCTGCGATCTTTTGATGTTGATCGACTGAAACGAGATCAAAAGATTGCAGCCTTTGGCAGTTCCTGCAGTGGGCTGCAGTTATTTGGCGGACTTGAGCTTCAGATACGACTGACGCATGTCGGAAGCCCAGCCATCAATCACGGGTTTGACGTCGTTTGCCGTCATCGCCTGCGTGTCGTTTTCCAACGGTTTGCCGGTGCCTTTGCGCACCACTTGCGCCACGACCTTGTTGTTGCCGCCATCGAGGAAAACCGCCTCGGTGGCCAGAGTGGTTTCCTGATCGCGAATACCACTGGCGGTACTTACCGCGGCGGCGACCAGGGCAATCGGGATTACTTCATACGCGTGCAGGCCTTCGGTCTTGCTGCTGACAGCGGTGATCGCCGCGCGCACCACCATCACGCCTGGGCCGGGGCCGGTTGCAAGCGGCAGGTCTTTGCCGATTTCACGCTTGAGTGCCTGGTCGTAGTAGGAAGTGATGCCATTGAGGGTCTGTTGGGAAATTTTCGCGGTCGGTTGTGGTTTCGGGTAGAGCTGAGTCGGTTCGATGTACACACTGGTGAACTTCTTGACGTCCACCTTTGGATCGACCCAGCGCATCACCTCTGCACCGGACGGGGATTTGGCCTCCTTGAGCTGGCTGTAGTCTTTGAGGAATCCTGAGTACTCTTTCGGGTCGACGGTTTTGCTGGAACAACCCACCATTGCGACGGTGGCAATGCACAGAGTGCCCATCATCACTGCTAGCTTCATGCTGTAACTCCTGTCAGAAGGCCGAAAACTTTGCCTGGGGGAGTTACAGGTATAGCTAAAACTTCAGTAATTGCGATTGCACAGCACAATATTCACGCAAGGCTGCGCGGCGGATCACAAGCGTCATTTGAAAGACATCGAGCACCCGGCAACGCTGCATCGAGCTCTTGGCCATTGGTGAACTTCAAGAATCCGCTGCATTGAAGCAATCTGAGCCAGAATGCCCGCAAATGCTGTTGCAGGGCTGGAAGAATATGAACATGGGCGATCCGGCGCTTAAGTGACCGGCTGGAAATTGTCTTCCCTCACCCTAGCCCTCTCCCAGAGGGAGAGGGGACCGATTGGGGGATATTCGAGAGATGCACCGACGTGACCGATTGGCTTTGAATCCATAATCGACTCGGTCTTCCACGTCGGTGCAGGACGACAGACAACTCGGTCAGCCCCCTCTTTCAGAGGTAGATAGAGCGGACCGACCGGGGGATATTCAAGAATTCCGCCGACTTGAGCGATTGGCTTTGAATCCATAACCGACTCGGTCTTTCACGTCGGTGCAAGACCACAGACAACTCGGTCAGCCCCCTCTTTCAGAGGTAGATAGGGGGGACCGACCGGGGGATATTCAAGAATTCCGCCGACTTGAGCGATTGGCTTTGAATCCATAACCGACTCGGTCTTCCACGTCGGTGCAGGGCAACAGACAACTCGGTCAGTCCCCTCTTTCAGAGGTAGATAGAGGGGACCGACCGGGGGATATTCAAGAATTCCGCCGACTTGAGCGATTGGCTTTGAATCCATAATCGACTCGGTCTTCCACGTCGGTGCAGGACAACAGACAACTCGGTCAGCCCCCTCTTTCAGAGGTAGATAGAGGGGACCGACCGGGGGATATTCAAGAATTCCGCCGACTTGAGCGATTGGCTTTGAATCCATAATCGACTCGGTCTTTCACGTCGGTGCAGGACCACAGACACCTCGGTCAGTCCCCTCTCCCTCCGGGAGAGGGTTAGGGTGAGGGGCTTTTCGGGGGGGCACCCCGTTACCAGGACGAAGTCTCACCACTGCGCAACGCCATCTCCCGCCGGCTGTTGATGTGCATCGCCTTGATCAACGACACCGTGCCCACCAGCAAAATCGCTGCCCCCAACAGGAAGTCGATGTTGTACAGCTGGAAGTCCTGCACCGGCCCGATCAGCAGCACCCGCACGATCGCCGCGCCCAACAGCGTGGCAAGGAAGTCGATCCCCGGCTCATTGCGGTAAAACACCAACAGCAACGGCAGGCACAGCACCAGAAGAAGCAACAGCACGACAACTTTGAACGAGCCTTTGCGCTCGACGCTGAAGGCACATTCGTGCGGCCCGTACGCCTTGTAATCCTCGTCGCGGATCATCGAGGTTTTCTCGTTGATGTAGTCGACGCGGTTGTACTTCTGGATCGGCGTGAAGGTGTTGGACATCTCCATCAGCGTGGTGATGTTCTTGAAGCGCAGATCGACGCGCTCGCTGCCCTTGAGGTAATAGAGCACCGGTTTGTAGCCGTAGCGGTAGGTGTCGAAGGGGAATTCGGTGACCTGACCCTGCACACCGATCGGGCGTGGCTCCAGTTCGGCGTAAGCACTTTTGTTGGTGGCCGAGAGGTTGCGGCTCAGGGGCTGAACCTTGACTTGCTCAAGAAAGATCGGCGTCACGCCGTAGGACCATTGCAACGGCTCCAGACGCAAACGCAGTTCATTGCGAGCGAGGTCGTAGCGGTTGAAAGTGCGTTCGGAGACCACCAGCGAACCGCTGAGCATGAACTCGCCGCGCAGGTTGTTGGTGACGCGCAAGGTCAGTTGATCCTTGCCCAGCAACGCCGCTTCGGTAGACGGCGGCGTGCCGCACCACGCGGTGCTTTCGCCGACACCGCCGAGCTGACCGCCACGGTTTTCCTTGAATACATAAAAGTAACTGGCCCACAGCGTCAGCATCAAAAGCAACGCGGTGAGGCCGAGGATTTTTTTGCCCGGACTCACTGATCAGACTCCCTTCTTCGGTTCCATCGTCCAGCCGAAAACCCGCTGGCGACGGCGACTCTACCAAAAGGCCACCATCGACCCAAGGAAAAATGCCCGATTCGTGAGAGCCCTAAGGGTTTCCCCGGTACGCAAAGCCCACACAGGTGTCCTTTATCAGGAAGATGTCAGCGTCTTCGGAACAGTGGGCGTGGCTCGATCACCGAGCGGCCGTAGAGCACGCTCATGCCGGCGAGTCCCTTGAGTGCGTCCTCAGCCAACTTGTCCGCGCGCACGGCAAAACTGTCGAAGCCGCACTGGCGCATATGGCTCAACTGATCACGCAACACGTCGCCAATTGCGCGTAGCTCCCCTGCCCAGCCGAAACGACGGCGCAACAGATACGCCTGACTGTAGGCACGCCCGTCACGGAAGCTCGGGAAGTCGAGGGCAATCAGCGGCAATGACGCCAGCCACGGGACCAGGCTCTCGACCTCATCGTCCGGACCGAGCCACACGGCGTGGGTCGAAGGCGATTCGAGCCAGTGTGCCAGTGGCAGAATCAACAACCCGTTGGGCCTCGGCATCAATGGCTCGCGTACCAGTGTCCACGGATCATCCGCCACAACCCGCGCCACGCCCTGCTCCAGTCGCAACAGATTGTTCATGCCGGCACCTCCAGCGTTTTCGGATAGACCCGCTCCTTGAACGGCTCCAGCCCGATGCGCGCCAGGGTATCGACAAACGATTCCTCACTCTCGCGATAACGCACAAAGGTGCCGATGATCCGCTCGATCACCTGCGGCACTTCGGCAGCACTGAACGACGGGCCGATAACCTTGCCCAGTGCGCTGTTTTTGCCCTGCGCCCCACCCAGCGTGATCTGGTACCACTCGCTGCCGTTCTTGTCGACGCCGAGGATGCCAATGTTGCCGATGTGGTGATGACCGCAGGCGTTCATGCAACCGGAGATGTTCAGGCTGATGTCGCCCAGGTCGTGCAGGTAGTCGAGGTTGTCGAAGCGCGTCTGAATCGCCTGGGCAATCGGGATCGACTTGGCGTTGGCCAGCGCACAAAAGTCACCGCCCGGACAGGCGATGATGTCAGTGAGCAAACCGACGTTGGCGCTGCCCAGACCGTGCTTGCTCGCCAGTTGCCACAGAGCGTAGAGGTCTGATTTGGGTACATCGGGCAGGACGATGTTCTGTTCATGCGCGATGCGAATCTCGCCAAAGCCGAACCGCTGCGACCAGTCCGCCACGGCGAGCATCTGCACCCCGGTGACATCCCCTGGCGCCGCGGCCATGCCCGGCTTGGTCGACAACACCACACTGGTGTAACCGGGCACCTTGTGCGGCTGCACATTGCGCGCGACCCAACGGGCGAACGCCGGGCTCTCGGCCAGCCGCGTGCCGAAGTCCAGATCGGTATCGGCCAGGGTGCGATAAGTCGGCGGTACAAACGCACTGGCGACCCGCTCGTATTCAGCGTCGGTCAACTGCGCCGGGCCGTCCTTGAGGTGCTGCCACTCCTCTTCGACTTCCTTGGCGAAGGCCTCGATGCCCAGGGCCTTGACCAGAATCTTGATCCGCGCCTTGTACTTGTTGTCCCGCCGGCCGTGGCGGTTGTAGACCCGCAGCACCGCCTCGACGTAGGACAGCAGATGCTGCCACGGCAAGCCTTCGCGGATCTGCAGACCCAGGATCGGCGTGCGTCCCAGTCCGCCGCCGACGATCACCCGCAGCAGCATTTGCCCATCCGGGCCGGGATAAAGATAGAGGCCGATGTCATGCATCATGATCGCCGCACGATCCTGCTTCGCCGAACAGATGGCGATCTTGAATTTGCGCGGCAGAAACAGGAACTCCGGATTGATCGTCGACCACTGCCGGAGGATTTCCGCCAGCGGTCGCGGGTCGATCATTTCGTCCGCCGCGACCCCGGCAAATGCCTCGGTGGTGATGTTGCGCACGCAGTTGCCGGAGGTCTGGATCGCATGCATGTTGACCTGCGCCAGACGTTCGAGAATGTCCGGCACTTCGGCGAGCTCAATCCAGTTGAACTGCATGTTCTGCCGTGTGGTGAAGTGGCCGTAACCGCGATCGTAATCGCTGGCGATGTCTGCCAAGGTGCGCATCTGTTCGGCGCTCAAGGTGCCGTAGGGAATCGCCACACGCAGCATGTAGGCGTGCTTTTGCAGGTACAGGCCGTTTTGCAGGCGCAGCGGCAGGAACTCCTCTTCGCTCAACTCTCCGGCCATGAAGCGCTCGACCTGATCGCGGAATTGCGCAACGCGCTCGAACACCAGTGCGCGGTCGTAATCATCGTATTGGTACATGCAGCAACTACCCCATCAGAATTGTGCGCAATTGCTGTAGGAGTGAGCTTGCTCACTCCTACAGATTCTGCATGCACTATGACGAAGCAGCGCAGCACGTTACAGATTCACCTGAACGCATAAAAACCATATCAGGGCGCGGCAGAACGCCGCAGTCAGCCATTCAATCTGATCCGCACAAATGAAAGATTCCTGAGCCTGTTTTGTTTCTGACGGGGTTTCTACAGTGCAGCTCGTGCCAGACCAGGGTGGCCTGGCAAGACTTTGCAACCGTGGATGAACTGACCATGAGCACAGCAACAATCGGACAGGCTTACAACTACAAGGTCGTCCGCCAATTTGTCATCGCGACGGTTTTCTGGGGTGTCGTGGGCATGGCGATGGGGGTATGGATCGCCTCGCAACTGGTATGGCCGGATATGAATCTGGACTTGCCGTGGACCACCTTCGGTCGCTTGCGGCCGCTGCACACCAGCCTGGTGATTTTCGGTTTCGCCGGCAGCGCGCAATTCGCCGCCAGTTATTACGCGGTGCAGCGTACCTGCCAGGTGCGGCTGTACTCGGACAAGCTCGCCGCGTTCACCTTCTGGGGGTGGCAGTCGGTGATCGTGATCATGCTGATCACCCTGCCGCTGGGCTACACCACCACCAAGGAATACGCCGAAATCGAATTCTCCGGCGCGGTGTGGATGGCGGTGGTCTGGGTCGCTTACGCCATCGTGTTTTTCACCACCGTGGTCCAGCGCAAGACCAAGCATATTTACGTCGGCAACTGGTTCTTCGGCGCGTTCATTCTGGTGATCGCCATGCTGCACGTGGTCAATCACCTGTCGATTCCAGTGGACTGGTTCAAGTCCTATCCGGTGTATTCCGGCGCCACCGACGCGATGGTGCAGTGGTGGTACGGGCACAACGCGGTGGGCTTTTTCCTGACCACCGGGTTCCTCGGGATGATGTATTACTTCGTGCCGAAACAGGTCAACCGCCCGGTGTATTCGTACCGCTTGTCGATCGTGCACTTCTGGGCGCTGATCACCTTGTACATCTGGGCCGGCCCGCACCATTTGCACTACACCGCCCTGCCAGACTGGGCGCAGTCGCTGGGCATGGCCATGTCGCTGATCCTGCTGGCGCCAAGCTGGGGCGGGATGATCAACGGCATGATGACCTTGTCCGGTGCCTGGCATAAGTTGCGCACCGACCCGATCCTGCGCTTTCTGGTGCTGTCGCTGGCGTTCTACGGCATGTCGACCTTCGAAGGGCCGATGATGGCGATCAAGACCGTCAACGCCCTCTCCCACTACACCGACTGGACCATCGGCCACGTGCACGCCGGGGCCTTGGGCTGGGTGGCGATGATTACGTTCGGTGCGACCTACCACATGGTGCCCAAAGTGTTTGGCCGCGAGCAGATGTACAGCACGCCGCTGATCAACCTGCACTTCTGGCTGGCGACCATCGGCACGGTGTTGTACATCGCCTCGATGTGGGTCAACGGCATTACCCAGGGTCTGATGTGGCGGGCGATCAACGAGGACGGCACGCTGACCTATTCGTTCGTCGAGGCGCTGCAAGCCAGTCATCCGGGGTTCATCGTGCGGTTTGCCGGTGGGGTGTTCTTCCTCACCGGGATGTTGCTGATGGCTTATAACGTCTGGCGCACGGTGCGTGTGGCCGATGTGGCGCTGGCGCGCAGTGAAGCGCAGATCGCCTGAGGCAAGGAGCCGGTCGTGATGGAGATTTTTTTCAATGTGTTGGGCGTGGTGTTTCTGTGGCTGGCGGTGGAGTACTGCTTGCGGCGGGAGACGGCGGACAGTCTGGATGAAGCGAGCATGGTGCCGTTTGCCGATGACCCGGAGGTGGCGCGGCGGGTGGAGATGGCCACCGGCAAGACTGTGAAAGCGGTGGCGCCGGAGGTGGCGAAGCCGGGGTGGGTCAATCTCGAGATGTGAGGGGTGTCAGCCGGGTTGCCCTCACCCTAGCCCTCTCCCAGAGGGCGAGGGAACTGACCGAGTGGTTTAGGCGAACTACACCGACCTGAAATATCGAGTCGAACTCAGTTTTGAACAGCACTCGGTCTGCCCCCTTTCCCCCACATCCACCTGGGGAAGAGGGAACTGATCGAGTAGTTATGCGAACTACACCGACCTGAAACATCGAGTCGAACTCAGGTTTTGAACAGCACTCGGTCTGCCCCCTTTCCCCTTCTCCCCCTGGGGGAGAGGGCTGGGGTGAGGGGGTAAGATCTTGATCTTAAACGCGATCGCGAGGAATCAGGCTCTGCAATTGCTGCGCAAGAAAGTTGGCGTCAAAGGCAAACGTGTCCGGGTCCTTCAGACCATTGGTCTTGCGCCACTGCCACTCGCCGTCCGGCAACCCGACCAGCGAAATGCTGCCATAGCGCGCTGCCGTCAGGCCCATCACCGCCAGGGAAATCTGTCCGGCACTGCCCATCACATCGGGCACGAACTCCACCGGTTTGCCGGCAATCAGGATGCTCAGCTTTTCAGTCTTGAAGGTCGAGGTTTCCACCGGCGTGCTCGGCCCGAAAGCGACATACGCTTCGCGGTTCACCTCAAGCAGATGCGGGGCCTGTACCGGTTCCAGCCATTGCTGGATATTGCCGAACAGTTCGGTAATCCGCGCCGTCCACACCGCCGATTGGGATTCGAACAGTTGCTTCTTGTGCGCTTCGCTTTCGGCATAGTGGCGAAGCATTTCGCCCAGTTGTTGTACGTCGTTCATCGGTACATTCCTCTGAGAGAACCTGCAAGAGCCGATAGTGACAGATCGCAGCGCCGGCGTACGTTTAACCTCGCCAGCGGGCACCGTGACACTTTGCGAGAGGTTCGGCGGTACAGTTGTTTTGCACTGGCACAAGGCGCTGAACAAATGGACACTCTGCCGGCGCCCGACTTTTTGCAACGGGCATCATCAGAGGAAGTCCAATGCGTACCATCGGCCTGATCGGCGGCATGAGCTGGGAGTCCAGCGCCGAATACTATCGCCTCATCAATCAACAGGTCCGTGATCGTCTCGGCCCGTTGCGCTCGGCGCAATTGCTGATGTACAGCGTTGACTTCGGCCCTGTCGAACAGGCCCAGCACGCCGGGCGCTGGGACGATGCGGCGGCGATTCTGGTGGACGCCGCACGCCGCCTCGAAGCGGGCGGCGCCGAATGCGTGGTGCTGTGTACCAACACCATGCACAAGGTCGCCGAACAGATTCAGGCAGCGATCAACATTCCGTTTTTGCACATTGCCGAGCCGGCGGCGAGCGCTGCGCTGGAGATTGATGCACGCACGGTCGGGTTGCTCGGCACCGCCTTCACCATGGAACAGGACTTTCTCAAGCAGCGTCTGCTTGCCCGGGGTTTGACGGTATTGGTGCCGGACGAAGCCGAACGCAAGGATGTGCACCGGATCATCTACGAAGAATTGTGCGTGGGGGTGATCAGCGAGGCCTCGCGCCAGATTTACCGGCAAGTGATCGAGTCCCTGACTGCCCGTGGGGCCCAGGCGATCATCCTCGGCTGCACGGAAATCGGCCTGCTGATCAAACCCGAGCACAGCGCCCTGCCCCTGCTCGACACCACCGAACTGCATGCGCAGTCGGCAGTGGCGTTCGCACTGGGCGATTGAGTCAGGCGGTGGGACGCGTGCGCAGACGGGCCATGCTCAGGGTGTCGACCCATTGCCCGTCGCGCACCGCATAGTCGCGAAACAGGCCTTCGTCCTCGAAGCCGAACTTGCGGTACAAACCGATGGCCGCTTCATTGTCGGCGTAGACCGTGAGCTCGACGCGGTGCAGGTTCATCCAGTTGTCGGCGACGTCCAGTGCCGCCGCCAGCAGCGTCGAACCGACACCCTTGCCCTGCCACGCCACGGCGACGCCCATGCCAATGCTGCCAGCGTGGCTGCGGCGAATCCGCGAGTAGCCTTCCAGGCCCAGATTGCCGATCACCTGCCCCTGATGCAGCGCCACCAGCTTCAGCGCCCGCTCGTTGTCCGCCATTAGCCGTTGGCGCCAGACTTCCGTGGACTGGAACGGCATCTGCAACACCTGCCGGGTCACGGCCGGGTCGTTGTACAGCGCGGTAACGCCCTCGATGTGCGATTCGTTGAAGCGTTCGATTTTGATGGCGGGAGTGTGCTCGGGCATGGTGGATCCTTCCTGGATCGAATGTGTGGCCAATGACTCTAAACCGCCGATCACCTCATCTGCCAGCGGTAACGACTTGGAGGCTCACGCCTACACGGCTTGGGGTCAGGGCTGGAACCATTCGTGGCGTTCGTCGAAGGTGTGGTGGATCAGTTCGACCAGTGCCTGCACTTCTTCCATTGTCTGGGTTTGCGCATTGACCGCCAGCCACGCCTGCAACTGCATCGGTTCGTCAAACAAACCCGGCAACGCGACCAGCCCCCGGTCGAAGCGGCTCATGTACGCCGGGAGCAAACCGATGCAGGCGCTGCAGCGGATCATTTCCAGCATCAGCTCGTAGGACTGCATCTGCACCACGCCGGCCAGACGCTGTTCGACCAGTTGGTTCCATGGCTGGAAACTGCCGATCTGCCGGTCGTGCTGCCATTGCACCAGCATGAAATCGGCGAGGTCTTCGGCGCTGGCCGGGCGGGCAGTGACGCGTGAGTAACGTTTGGCGATGTGCGGCAGATAGTCCAGCCGTGCGAGGCGCTGCGGCTTGGAAATCGCAAAGGTCGGGCCCGGGTACGGTGTGTCGCCATGGGCCAGCCAGAGCACGATGTCGGCGCTGACGGCGCGCAGGGACAGTTCGCTGTCGAGGGCGATGATTTCCAGACGCACGCTGGCGTTGCGCCGCAGTAACGCGATCAAGTCGCGGCCGAGGATGTCATGCAGGATCGATTCGGCGACGGCCAAGCGAATCAGCGGCTGTTCGATCACCGGGAGTTTGCGTTCGTTGGCCAGTGCGACCAGTTTGGCCTGTAGCTGCTGGCCTTCGCGGGTGAGACTCAGGGCGCTGCCCTGAAAGCTGAACAGCGTGTGCTGCAATTCCTGTTCAAGCTGTGCCAGCTGTTTGCGCAGCAAGGTCGAGCGCACATTGAGGCTACGCGCAGCCTGCATGAAGCAGCCGCAGCGGGCGCTGACCAGAAAGTAACGGGCGACCTCTGCAGGGATGGTCGCGGCCTGCGCCAGCCAGGGTTCACTGGCCTCCTGCGCCCAACGGTAGTCGGCGCTGCCCTGTCGTCCTGCGGGTTCGGTGAATGACATCGCTGACTCCCTGTCGATCTTTGTATTTAGGCATTACGCAGATCCCCTGTAGGAGTGAGCCTGCTCGCGATAGCATCGGCACACCTGACATCTCTTTGCCTGACACACCGCTATCGCGAGCAGGCTCACTCCTACAGGGGTTGTGGTGTACGGGTTTTCTAGGGCTTGGTTTCGAGAACCTTGTTCAGTTCGGCCCCGTCGATGCTCAGCGTTGCCGTGTTGAGCATCCCGTCCAGATACGCCTGGGCGATCTGCTCCTGACGCTGGGCACGCAAGGCCTGAGTCAGTTGATCGCGCAGTTCGTCCAGTGTCGCGGTACGCGCCGGTTGTTGTTCAGTGAGTTTGATCACATGGAACCCGGCCGCACTTTGCACCGGGTCGGACACCGCGCCGACTTTCAGCCGGGCGACGGCACCGCGAACTTCCGGCACCAGTTGCTGCAACGGTTGCAGCCCCGTGTCACCGCCACGTTCAGCACTGGCGCGATCCTGCGAGTACTGAGTCGCCAGCGCGGCAAATTCCCCCGGTGACGCCTGAGCCTTTTTACTCAGTTCGGCAGCCTGTTTGCGCACGCTCTCCAGGTTCTGCGGGTCATTCACCCCGAGGAAAATCTGACTGACCCGATACAGCGGCGGGGTCTGCCAGTTTGCCTTGCCGGCGTCATAGGCTTGCTGCAACTCGGCCGCACTCGGGTAGTCCGCCGGCACTTCGCTGACTGAACGCAAGTAGTCACGAAAGACAATCTGCTCGGTCGCCGCACGGGTCTGTCGTGCCACCTCCGGACGCTGCGCCCACCCCTGGGCATCGGCCTGTTCGAGGACGGCTTTTTCCGCCAGACGCGTACGAATCCAGCGCTCCAGCGCCTCACGGTTGCCGCGCAATTGCTCGCGGGTGGCGGGCGGCACCGTTGCCAGCAAGGCCTGCAACTCCGCAGGCGTGACCTGTTGGTTGCCCAATCGCGCCACTGCCGGCCCCGCCGCCACCGCCACCACCGGCGCCGATTGCTGGGCAGCGACCGGGGCACTTCCCGGCCGCAGCACCAGCACCACGGCCACCACCAACAGCGCCACTGCCCCGACGCCGATCACCATGGCAGGCTTTTTCACAGCGCGACTTCCTCTTGCTCGGCGACGGCGACTTTGGCGGTCGAGGCTTGCGCGGCCTGGCTGAAATCACGCAGGTAGACAATGAATTCCTGCAGCAGGCGATCCCACAATTCCAGGTTGCCACGCAGGTGATCGTTGCTCACGCCGGCCGCCACCACCACGTCCATTTCCATCACCAGAAACTCGCCCTGCAACGACAACCGCGCAAAACGGCGGGTGGCGTTCCATTGTTCGGCCACGCCCTGCGGCAACTCACCCTGCACGCGCAGCGCGCAGCTGAAGGTGAAATCGACGTAGCTGCCCTGCTCCACCGCCGGGTTGCCGAAGCGCACGGCATAGCCGATGCCCTGGCTGGCACTGAGCAACTGCACGATGCCGTTCTGTTCGGTCTGGTTGACGCGATAACCCGCGGCTTGCAGGACGTCGGTCAGCGATTGCGGGGAAACGTGGGTGATCAATTGAGTCATATTTTCTTCCTTGTTTATCAGTGCGTGAGCGCAGCTTGCGGCGCGTCGAATTGAGTCTTGTAGAGCTCGTCGCCAAACCCCTGGGCCAGTTCATCGAACTTGACCCGGGCACTGCCCGCGAAGGGCTGGCGAATTTTCATCACCTCGGCCACGTCGATGTTTTCGTAGGCGGTGAGGATCTGCTTGGCGACGCCGTACATCTGCTGATTCTTGACTGAACATTGCTGCACTTGTGTGTCACGTTCAGCCAATTGCGCCTGAAGCTTAGACCGTTCTGCCTCTTTGGCGCGGGCCATGACCAGCAACTCGTCGTAGGCCTTTTTGAACTTGCCGGTCTGCTCGGCACTGGCCGCCACTTGTGCCTGGGCCTGGCTGTGCAGGCTCTGCTGTTGCCCGGCCAGTTGCTCGGCGAGCCCCTTGGCTTTGGCCAGTTCGGCGGTCAATTGCTTGATCTGCGCCTGTGCGGCCCTGGCCTCGTTTTGCGCCGCCAGTTGCGCGGCGCTGGCCTGGGCGTGCTGACTTTGCAGGGCCTGCAACTGCTGGGTGGTGCTGCGCAACTGGGTGCGCAGGCGCTCTTCCATGCCTTCGGCATGGGCGCCTTGTGCAATGAAAAAACTCAGCCCCAACAGTAAAACTCGTGCGTGCATGATCGTTCTCCGGGCGCCTTAGAAGCGCGTGTTGATCTCAAGCTGCAAGACGTCGATGTCGAACGGCGCGCCATACACCGCCTCGGTGCTCATCCAGCGACCGGTGGCATAAACGTTCTTCGCCAGACCGTAGTTGCCGCCCAGGAAATAGCCCTTGGCGTTGGTGCCGCCAAGGTGGAACGACGAGTCGTTGAAGCCGTCCGGCAAGGCGTCGGGCTGGATGTACTTGTAGCCGGCGAACATGTTCCAGTCGCCCTGCTTTTTCAGGTCCAGCGCGCTGCCGAGGGTGAACTGCACCATCCACGCATTGGCGCCACTTTCGATGTTGCCGTCGCTGTCGAGGTTGTTGACGATCTGCCCGGCCGAGCGCTTGCGCATGTCGCCTTCGTCATACGCGAGGTTGTGGATGTAGTTGCCCTGACTGCGCAGCTTGAAGTCTTGCGGCAGGTCGGCATCCCAGACCAGGTTCAGATCGAGCAGGTTGAATTTGGAGGCCAGCCCCACGAATTGCGGTTGCGGCGTGGTCGTCGGGTTGAGCGGGTTCGGCGTGATGTCACGCAGCAGGAACACGCTGTTGCCCTTCTGCATGAACGCCGCGCGGCTGCCGTCGCTGTCGCAGCCCGGTGCACCGGCCCACGGCTCGCAAGGGCTGGAGCGCTGGCCTTGAATATCGTCGAAACGGTAGTAGGCCAAGGCACCCTTGAGACGGTTGTTGCTGTTGATCGCCCACTTGGCGCCGATCTGCGCACCGTACAGCCACTTGTTGTCGCTCTCTTCCTTGTCGAAGCCGTTGCTGCTGGCGGTGTCGTTGGTGTAGTCCACCGGGAACGCACCGACGGTGCCGAACACGCCCCAGTCGCGGTTGAGCTTGTGGTCGAAAATCGCGGCAACGCCGTCGAAGTTGAGGTCGTTGGAATACAGCATGTCAGTGGACATGAACGGGTTGGCGAAGCGCCCGCCGGTCAGCGTCAGCTCATCGGTAGGTTTCCAGTTCAGGTAGCCCTGATCGAGCCAGATGTCCTTTTTGGCAAAACCGCCGCCGAGACTTTGCGTGGTCGATACCGGGTTGTTGTCCGAACCGGTGCCGATGCGAATGCCGGCGGTCCATTCCGGCGAGATCACCGCTTTCATGCCCAGCCGCGCACGAATACGGAACTGGTTGGTGCGGTCTTCACGAGTATTGAGCAGCGGCGGCAGGTTGGTGCTGCTGTTCGGGTTAACGTCGTACGGGCCATTGTTGTTGAGCTTGGCGAAGTCGACGATCTCGTTGCTGTTGCTGTCCGAGTAGTAGCGCGATTCGTCGCGCAGGCGAATGTCGCCGTCGAAACTGATGCGCGAGGCCCAGTCCGGGAAGGTATTCGGCGCGGCCCAGTTTTCCTGCTTGGCGGTGGCCATGACTTCGGCCTTGACCTGATCGCGGATCTGGTCGCGCACCGCCGCCGGTACATATTGCACACGCACATCGCCCGGCGCGGCAACCGGTCCGGCCGCCACGGCGGTGGACGCCGCCTGTTTCGCCTGGTTCGCTTCGTTCTGCGCCTGGGCGATCAGCGCGTCGGCCTTGTCCTGTTTCAGAATGCCCTGCTCGACCAGCAAGCGGATCAGATTGATCGTGGCGTTCTCCGAAGGCGCGGGCGCAGGCGCTGCCGCGGCCTGACCGACCAGGGTCGCGATGACCATGCCGACCGCCAGAGACAATCGATTCACATTGGAAATCATCTGCACACAACTCCTTTTGGCAAAGCTTGAATGCTTGGCGATAAATAAATGGGGTTAACCCGGACGCCGCCCTTGCAGGGACAGGCGCACAGGCAAAGTCATGGAGGCCGGCGGCCGTTCGCTTAAGTGCGGCGCGTTGCGCAGCGCCGCCAGTACCTGGGTGTCGATCTCGGGGTTGCCGCTGGACTTGATCAGCTCCACGCGAGTGATCTCGCCGACGCCGCTCAGCCACACATCGGCCTGCAGCGAAAACGCGAGGTTGCGCAGATCCGGGTTCTCACGCAGCAGGCGTTGAAAGGTGAAAGCGAGGAACTGGCTGTACGTCCCCGTGCCCAAACGCCCGCCACCCGCGCCGGCCATGCCGCCGCCCTTGCCCGCGCCGATGTTGAACGCGTCATTGCCGGACTGCGCATCGCCGTCCATTTGCATCGGATTGGCCAGGTCGTCCGCCGGCGATGGCGGCGCTTCTTCCTCGGGCTTGACCTCCTGCGGCTCGGGCGTCGGTTCGGGCTCGACGATTTTCTCTTCCACCGGGGTTTCCGGCTCCGGTGGTTTTTCCGGCGGCGGGGGTGGCGGTGGCGGTAACGGAATGATCATCGGCACCTTCGGCGCTTCGCGGCGGATGCCGCTCATGTCGTTGGCCCACTGCCAGAGGAACCACGCCGCGACAGCGCCGATCAGCAGCCCGGCGCCCCACTTCACGTAGCGCCGCACGGGACTTTTCACCGGCAACGGCTCGATCGGGAGTTGTGCGGTCATGACTCAGCCCTGACTCGGTTTGCCGGTGACGAGACCGACCTGGGACAGTTCAAGCCGGCGCAACAGATCCAGCACTTCAATGACTTTCTGGTACTGCACCGTGGCGTCGCCGCGCACGATCACCGGGAAATCCGGGCTCTGCGCCTTCTCGATGCGCAGGCGTTCTTCGAGTTCGGCCAGGGTCACCGGGTAAGCGTCGAGAAACACTTGCCCGCCGTCATTGACCGAAATCGCCTTGGTCTTGGCTTCGGACAGCGACACGGAGGCGCTGGCCTTGGGCAGGTTGATCTGGATCCCCGAGACCTGCGCAGTGGCGGTGAGGATGAACATCACCAGCACCACCATCAGCACATCGACCAGCGGGGTGATGTTGATGCTGTCCACTGCGGCATCTTCGTCATCGTCGTGGGAGGCATTTACGGACGCCATGTCAGTGCTCCTCAGGCCGGTACGGAATGGTTGGCGTGATGGCCGCGATGCGACGACTCACTGAACTGGCTCTCGCCGTGCATCTCCGCCAGGCGGGTGATGAACTCGTCGACGAACACGCGCATGTCGGCACTGACTTCCTTGTTGCGGGTGATCAGGCGGTTGTAGCCAAACAGCGCCGGAATGGCGACGAACAGGCCCATGGCGGTTGCGAGCAAAGCGGCGGCCATACCCGGTGCAATGGCATTGATGTTGACGTCGCCGGCCATCGCGGTGCCGAGGAACACCACCATGATCCCCAGCACGGTGCCGAGCAGGCCAATGTACGGGCCGCCGGCAATGGCGTTGGACAGGGTCGAGAGTTTCGAGCTGAGGGCCTGGTTCTCGCGGGTGCGCACACCGTCCATCGAGCAGCGAATCGCTTCGATGGTTGCAGCGGAAACCGACGAGGTATCGGCGCCCTGCTCGCGGCGGGTGCGGATCTCCTTGACCGCTACCGAGTACAGGCGCCACAGCGGCGAGTGCTGCAGACGCTGGGCGAGTTGCGCGTCGTCGGCGAACATTTCCAGGCGCGTGCCGACCTTGGCGAACTGCTCGCGGAAGTCTTCGTTGGCCTTGCTGACGCGGCTAAGGGTGTGGTTCTTGCGCAGCATAATGATCCACGACTGGAACATCATCAGCACCAGCACCGCGATGATCACCCAGGCGTCCACCGGCACGGCGTTGAGCAGGAAACCGAGGCTGCCGAAACCAAAACCGGACTGTTCTTCATCGACACCATAAGCCACCAGTTTCGACTCGGCGCCTTGCGAGGTGGCATCAGCCAGCAGCAGCGGCGCCGGACGGGCGACTTTTGACAGGCGCAGTTCGTCTATGGCGCCTGCGAATGGCTGGAACGGACCTTCGTGCAGATCGGCGCCGATGGCCATTACCGAGTTGAATGCCGGCATTGCCTGAGCGAGGCTCGCGCCTTCACGACCATTGATGTACAGGGTGACTTTCGAACCTTCAGCGGTCAGCGCGACATGCTGCCATTGGCCCGGATTCAGCGGTTGAGTGGCGAGCGCACGTTGGCCGTCGATCTCCACGAACGGCACGCCTTGATTAACGCCGACCAGCAGGCTGTTGGCGCCCTCACGGCGAGCCAGAATCAGTTGCTCGCCGCCGGCCTGATCCAGGCGCAGCCAGGCACTGAACGTGAACGCACTGCCGGCGTTATGTTGCAGCGATGGACTGGCCGGCAGCAGCAACGGTTGGCCGCTGAACTGCAACGCGCGCCCGACTACACCGTCGATTGCCGCGCCGGTCGCGCTCTGCGCGGTGTTGCCGTAGGCCGTGGTGTCTTTGGCCGGGGTGCCGGTGGCGCCGTCGAAGTGATACAGCGCGGTGTAGTTCGGGTCGAAGGTCAGTTGCCCGTTGCCAGTGGCCGGAGCTTTCTGGTTGCCGTAGTACATCCAGATGTCCTGACGCTGCCCGCCCTCGACATTCGGCACATCGACCCAGATCAGCGCCATGCCCATCAGCGCATCGAAACTTTCGATCTGGTGGTTGAGCACGGTCTTGTCATCGGCAGCGACGAAACGCAGATCCGAGCCGTCTTCCTTGACGCCATCGAAGGTGAAGTTGCCGGTGTGCAGGCGCACCAACAGCGCGGTACGGCCCAGCGGCTGATTGATCGCGGCGCCTTGCGGCGTGGTGTCGACGGCGATCTGTTTGCGGTAGTGCCAGTCGTCCTGCCACCAGGCCTGAGCCGTGGCCGGGAGCACGAAGCCCAGGCAGATCAACAACGAAAGAATGAGACGCTGCATGAACGTGCTCCTTTAGAAAGTGGCTTGAAGGTTGAAGTGCAGGCGCGATTCCTGTTTCGAGGTGTTCGGCCCTTCGAGTAGCGGGTAGCCCCAGTCGAGGCTGCCGGACAGCCATTTGCTCAGGCTGGCACGGGTGCCGAGGCCGACACTGGCCAGGGCGTAACTGGCGTCCTGGTCCGGCAGTTCGTCGCGCAGGTACAACTGCGCACCTTCGGCAAAGGCGTAGAAGCGCCAGTCCTGCATCCAGCTGCCGGCGTATTTGGCCAGTGACGGCGTGCGCACTTCCTGACTGAGCAGCAAGCCGTCATCTGCGGTGCGTTCGGCGGCCAGGTAGCCACGCACCGAGGTCGCGCCGCCGGCGGAGAATTGTTCGTTGGACACCAAGGGCCCCGAGGCCAGCTGGAATGCGGCTTTGCTTGCGCTCTGCCAGTCGCTGTCGAAGGTCCAGGTGTAATTGGTATCGCCCTTGAGCACGGCGAAACTCGGTTTGGCGCGATAGCGTTTGTAGTCGAAATCTTCGTCGGAACTGCCGTAGCCGAAGATGCTGCGGGTGGCGGCGACCAGGCTCAGGCCGAGGCCGAGCTGACTCTTTTCGGTGTAACGGAAGCCGTTGTAGGCGAAGGTGAACGGCGCGTACTGCAGCGGCACCTTGTCGCTTTCTCCGGACAGCGTCAGGCGTTCGTCAAAGTCCTTGAAGTCGATGCCGGCCGACAGCGAGTTCGACCAGTTGCCACTCGACGGCAGTGTGTAGATCGCCGACACGCCATAGCTGTGGCCCTTACCGAGCACGTTGCTGCCGCCGATGGTGGCGACGTTGCTGTCGGACTGGTATCCGGAGAACTGCACGCTCCAGCGCTCGGTCAACGGCGCGGTGTAGGAACCCGACCAGACCTTGGCGTTATCGGTGTCCTGCGGCGCGGTGAAGTACGTCAGGTTGATGCTGTGGCCGAGCTGCCAGAGGTTGTTGTAGCCGAGGCTGGTCACGGCGCGCAGCTTTTCGGTGTCGGCGCTGTAGTCGTTGTTGAGGCCGACGCTGGCGCTCCACGGGTTCTGGTCTTCGACCTGCAAATCGACGTCCATGGTGCCGGGGCGTTGACCCTCGCGCACCAACGGCATCACTTGCCGGCCCGGGGTTTTGTTGAGTTGCGCCAGTTCGCCCTGGACCTTGGCGAAGTCCGGCACCTCGCCTTCTTTCAGCGCCGGGACGTTGTCGCGGATGTCCAGCGGCGAATAGTGTTTGGCGCCGACCACACGCACCCGGCCGACCTTGGTTTCGCTGACTTGCAGATAAACGATGCCGTCGGCCACGGCTTGCTCCGGCAACTCGACGAACACCGATTGATAGCCGCGCTGCTGATAAACCTTCTGCAACGCATCTCGTGCGCCTTCGATGTCGCTCAGGGCTTTTTGTGGGCCGAGAAACGGATACACCGCTTCCTCGATCGCCCGCGCATCGAGCACGGTGTTGCCACGCACGAAGTATTCGTTGACGTCGACCAGACGCTGCGGCGCGGCGTTTTCGGCTGCCTCGTCGGCGAACGCTGGCTGCGCACCCGCCGTCACCAGCAGCCAGCCCCACAGCGCCAGCCGTGACTTGAAAATCGGTTCCACACTACCCCCTGAATTCGCGATGACCTGTTGGCGTTTTGAACGCCGCGTGTATGGCGTCAATTGCTGGCTGTCGAAGCGCAGGCGTGCTTGCCCAGCCACGTGTGCAACAGCGCGAAGTTCAAGGAGAACTCGGGCATTTGCAGCAAGGCACCGCAGAACACTTCGCCGATGATTTTTTGAATGAGCAGCACCGCGCGCGGCTCGTTGAGCAGCGTGGCGATGTCGCGACTGAGGGCGTTGAAGCTCCAGACTTTCTGGTTCAGGCCCAGGCCGACGAACCAGCGGAACAGCAGGTTGTAATTGAGCTGTTCGTAAAGTTGCTGTTCGCTGGGCACCGAATACAGCAGTTGCAGAAGCAGAATGTGCATGACCGTTTGCGCGGGAATGAGCATGCCGGGCTCGGCATTGAGGTCGTGCAGAAGGCCCTGGTGGGCGTCGAGCAAATCGTCGATCTGCGGGCGCAGCAACACCAGCGAATGGCCCGGCGGAATGTAACTGGAGACCTCTTTCAAGGCGCCCTGCCAGTCATCCTGCGAGACAATCCAGACCCACGGTGCGCCATAGCGATACACCGACACCGGCTTCTTGCGCGCGGCTTCAACGATCTTCGACAGGCGTTGATCGAGTTCCTGCATGCCCACTTTCGAGTAGCGTTCCATAGTCCCCATTGCCTCACTCCCGGCGTCCCGCCTCGGCTTGTGAAAAGCGCCCTGTCGGGCTCCTCAAGCGCGTTACATAGGCATGACCGGACTGGCTATGTGCTACCGAACTTTTGTCATAAAAGCTTCATTACAGCGTGTGGGTGTACACACATCCAATGTCGGAGTGAGCCCGCTCGTGATAGCGGTGTGTCAGCACAATAAATATCAGCCGACAGGACGCTATCGCGAGCAGGCTCGCTCCTACAGGGGGGATTTTTGGGGATTTTGGATCAGGTGTAGACAGGCCAGGTGTCGACGATTTTGCCGTTGCGCACCGCCAGCAAATCACCGAATTGCAGAAGGACGGCTTCGGTCTGGGTTGGCCGCAGGAAAACCTGGTCTTCGACTGTCAGGCCAACGGCACTGGAGCCGTTAACCATTTCCTGATTCGAACTTCGGCCGTAGACACTGTTGCTTTGCAATCCGGGCGGCGATTCGAACTCGGCCATCCAGTTACCGCCGTAAATGAAAAAGGTCTGGCGCTGGTTCTGATCCCACCATGAGAACAGTCTCGACTTGTCATCCAGCGCCGGAATATTCACCGCGCCCGTGCTCTTCAAAACCGGCGTGGCGATGTAGGCTGCCGGCACGTGCTCGACCAACGACGGCAGGTCGTAGTGCGTCGGTTTGAGCATCGCCGTGCCCACCGAGACTTCGCTGCTGAGCGTTTCGTTTTCATGGATGCGATAACTCGGGCTGCCGGCGGTATTCAGGCACAAACCGTCGTGCCACAACGCCGGAAATTGCTGGCGAGTGAAATCCACGCAATGCTGATAAATCACCATGACCTTGGCAAACAACTCTTCGGGCGAACCCAGAATCCCCGGCACGCCCATGCCCACGAACGGGTCATAGCCCATGAACCCGGCGAACTGCAGATGCTGCGGGTTGGCGTTGATCAGCGCGAGCATCTGCCCCAGCACATTCACATCACTGACGCCGCCGCGGTGCAGTCCCACGTCCAGCTCGATGTTGATGCGCATCCGCGTGCCCAGACCCTGAGCCAACGCGAGGTATTGCTGTAAGCGCTCGGGGCTGTCGAGTAACCATTGCAATTGCTTGCCCGGATCGAACGGGCCGTTGTGGGTTTGATAAAACAGCGCAGCGGAACGTACCGGCAGCGGCTTGCCGAGCAAGATGTCCGACTGCGGGAACGTCACCGCATCGTGGTTGAGAAACGGCTGATGAAACGACATCAGCTTTTGCGTCCCAGCACGCCGCGCGATGTAGCTCAACAGCCCCGGCGACGGCAGTGACTTTTCCACCAGGCGCAGTTGCTTGCCGCCGCGCTTGACCGACTGCATCACCACATCAATGTTGTGATCGAGACGGTCCAGATCAATCAGCAGCACCGGGCGCATCGGCCCTTTCTCTTTGAGCTCACGGTTCAGCGCACGGAAATATTCACTGTAAGGCGAGCCGCGATCACTCGGCCTCAGCCATACGCCGACGCCGAGCAACAAAGCGCCGACACCCAATGATCCGAGCAGGAAATTGCGTCGATCGACCGCCATCAGTTCACCCCCAGAATCGACGAAAGATGCGCGTTGAGGAACTTGCCGCTAGGGTCCAGTGCCTGGCGCACCTCGACAAACTCGCGCCAGCGCGGGTACAGCGGTTGCAAGGTGCGCGCATTGAGGGTGTGCAACTTGCCCCAGTGCGGACGGCCGTTGTACTTCCAGAAGATCGGCTCGATGGCGGCGAACAAGTTGTGATGATCCATCTGATAGTGCTGGTGCACCGAGATCGAACAACTGTCGCGCCCCTCGAACATGCTCAGCGGTATGTCGTCTGCCTTGACGTAGCGGTACTCGATGGGAAACCAGGTGCGCAGGTCCTTGTCCTGAATCAGCTTGAGGATTTCACGCAGGCACGCCGGGCCGTGCTCCGCCGGTACGGAATATTCCATTTCGTTGAAGCGCACCGTGCGCACGTTGGCATAGATGTCAAACGAGTCGCCCACGCGATCTTCGAAACTGGCCAGATGGCGCAGGCTGTTGAGCAGCGTGCGGCGCAGATCGGGGAAATCGCTGCCATATTTGTCGATCTTCTCGATCAGGGTGACAAACTCGTTGCCGCCCTCCTCTTCGGGTGGAATCGGCGGCGTGGCCGGATCGCTGGTTTCGTTGAGGGCGATGGACAAGGCGCAGTCGGAATGGGTGACCACGAGCATTTCCCAATGCTGGTTTTCCCGGGTGTTCTTGTCGAGGTCCTCCAGCAGCTCTTCGGTCCTGGCGATCCATTGGTGCTCGCGCAGGCGATAGGCCGGGCGGTTTTGCAGGCGGATTTTCGTTGCCACACCGAGGGCGCCAAGAGACACGCGAGACGCATTGAACACATCGCGGTGGCGCTGGCTGTCGCAGTCCAGCACTTCGCCGCTGGCGGTAACCAATTGCATCGCGCAGACGTGCGCCGAGTAAGACTGAAAGGTTTTGCCGGTGCCGTGGGTCGAAGTGGCGATGGCGCCGGCGAGGGTCTGGTAATCAATATCGGCCATGTTCTGCAGAGCCTGGCCGATGTCTTTCAGCGGTTGCCCCATGCGTGACATCGGCGTGCCGGCGGCGAATTCGGCCTGCAGGGTGTTCGGGTCGTGATCGAGCAGACCGTTGAAGTAACTCAGCGACAACAGCGTGCCGTCGGTGGGCACCAGCGCGCTGAACGAATGCGCCGAGCCTACGGGGCGGATCTTGCCCTGCGCCTGACGGATCACTTGAGTCAACTCATCGAGGTTCTTCGGCGCCAGCCGTGCCGCCGGCAGGCAACTCTGTCCGCCCGACCAGTTGCGCCAGGGAATCAGTCGTGGCGCGCGCATCAATTGGCCCAAGGCCGGGTTCGTCGCCAGCGCACTGAAGGCGCCAACGATACTTGCCCGCTGCAACAACTGACGCCGTGTCAGATCCATCGTCATGCGCACGCCCTTATTGTGAGAGAGGTTGATCGGCCATGAAGCCGATCAGTTGCAGGAATTGTTCTTCCGAGCACTCGACGCACTGGCCCATCGGCGGCATGCCGTTATAGCCATTGATAGCGTGTTCGAGCAGCGTGTCGGCGCCCTGCCGGATGCGCGGCTCCCAGGCTTGGCGATCACCGGTCAGTGGTGCGTTGGCCGCCGGATTGGCGTGGCAGAGCTGGCAGCTGTTGGTGTAGATCTGCGCAAGGGTCGGCTCTTTGGGTATGGCGTTGTTGGGGGTGCTGGCCAGGGGTTTGGGCTCTTCGCCGCAGCCAAACAGCGTCATGGCTAACGCCAGCAGTAAAGTGAGACGGATTGCCCGCATAACGTTCCTCGAAGGTGGCAGCGCTTATTGTTGTGAGCACACCTTAAGGCAGGCAGGTCAGCAGGTTGAGGGCATTGCGGGACAGAGAGGGGGCATCCGGGGCCAGTCCGGAATGAAGTCGAAATCGGCGATAGACACAAAACCCTGTGGGAGCTGGCTTGCCAGCGATAGCGAATTGTCAGCCAATGAAGCCCGTGAAAGTACCGGCCACATCGCTGGAAAGCCAGCGCGCCCAAGTTCAGCGGTGTCGCTGCCCCCCTCTGTTCTGCGCCTTTGCGTGACATTCGAGTGACATTCGCGGGTTTAAATCCCGGCGCATTCAGGCGTATAACCTACAGAGACTTTTTGATCTGCATACGGACATCAACACGGGGTAGCGACATGACCACAGCAAACATCCTTGGCAACCTGTTCCCTTCTGTCAGCGATATCCCGGAAAAATACCGCCTCGACGGTCAGGTCGAGCAACGCGAATACCTCGTCGACGGCCAGCTGCGCCGCTGGGACGGCCCGCTCGCCCAAGTGCGCAGCCCGGTCTATCTGCACGGCGAGAACGGCGACGAACAAGTGATTCTCGGCAGCACCCCGTTGCTCGACGCCGACACTGCGCTGACCGCACTCGATGCCGCTGTCCGCGCCTACGACCGTGGCCAGGGCCTGTGGCCGACCATGCGCGTGGCCGAACGTATCCAGCATGTCGAAGCCTTCCTCGGCCGCATGCGCCAACAGCGCGATGCCGTGGTGAAACTGCTGATGTGGGAAATCGGCAAGAACCTCAAGGACTCGGAAAAGGAATTCGACCGCACCTGCGACTACATCGTCGATACCATCAATGCGCTTAAAGAACTCGACCGCCGCTCCAGCCGTTTCGAGCTGGAACAGGACACACTCGGCCAGATCCGCCGCGTGCCGCTCGGCGTCGCGCTGTGCATGGGCCCTTACAACTACCCGCTGAACGAAACCTTCACCACGCTGATTCCAGCGCTGATCATGGGCAACACTGTGGTGTTCAAACCGGCCAAGCTCGGCGTGCTGCTGATCCGTCCGTTGCTTGAAGCCTTCCGAGACAGCTTCCCCACCGGCGTGATCAACGTGATCTACGGCAGCGGCCGCGAAACCGTCAGCGCGCTGATGGCCAGCGGCAAGATCGACATCTTCGCCTTCATCGGCACCAACAAGGCCGCCAGTGACCTGAAGAAACTGCACCCGAAACCGCACCGCTTGCGCGCGGCATTGGGGCTGGATGCGAAGAACCCGGGCATCGTGCTGCCGGAAGTCGATCTGGACAACGCCGTCAGCGAAGCGGTCACCGGCTCGCTGTCGTTCAACGGCCAGCGTTGCACCGCGCTGAAAATCCTCTTCGTTCACGAAGATGTGGTCGACAGCTTTATCGAGAAATTCAACGCCAGACTGGCCACGCTGAAACCGGGCATGCCCTGGGACAGCGGTGTGTCGCTGACACCGCTGCCGGAGTCGGGCAAGGTCGATTATCTGCATGGCCTGGTAGCGGATGCGCGCAGCAAGGGTGCCGAGGTGGTCAACCCGAATGGCGGCGAGTCGCGCGAGTCGTTCTTCTACCCGGCAGTGCTGTATCCGGTGACGCCGCAGATGCGCGTGTACAACGAGGAGCAGTTCGGCCCGGTCGTGCCGATTGTGCCGTACCGTCACCTCGACACCGTGATCGACTACGTGCTGGAATCGGATTTCGGCCAGCAGTTGAGTATCTTCGGCACCAACCCGGTGGCCGTCGGCCGACTGGTCGACACCTTCGCCAACCAGGTCGGGCGGATCAACCTCAACGCCCAGTGCCAGCGCGGCCCGGACACCTACCCGTTCAACGGCCGCAAGAACTCCGCCGAAGGTACGCTGTCGGTACACGATGCGCTGCGGGTGTTTTCGATCCGCACGCTGGTGGCGACCAAGTTCCAGGACAGCAACAAGGACCTGATCAGCGAGATCATTC
Source organism: Pseudomonas sp. LF-5 (assembly GCF_037626295.1). Taxonomy (NCBI): domain Bacteria; kingdom Pseudomonadati; phylum Pseudomonadota; class Gammaproteobacteria; order Pseudomonadales; family Pseudomonadaceae; genus Pseudomonas; species Pseudomonas sp. LF-5. The sequence continues at coordinate 516,853 of NZ_JARKMT010000001.1, read as the reverse complement.
GCGGTCGCGATTCAAGCTTCCTGACCACCGATTACATTTTCTGACGAGGACCTTGCACTGAGTACATTCAGCACCCACCGACTGCCTCCGCTGTTGCGCCGAATCCTGCGTCCGCTGCTGGACCCGTACCGGCGCTACCGGCACGCCCGAGTGATCCACGCGGTGCGGGTGGCGTTGGGGTTGCTGGCGACCATCCTGCTGACCACCGGCATTAACCTGCCCCACGGCGAGTGGGCGTCGGTGACCATGCTGGTGGTGATTGGCGGTTTGCAGCATCACGGCAACATTGGCAAAAAAGCCGCTGAACGCGCCACCGGCACCTTGATCGGCGCCGGCGTCGGTTTGCTGCTGGTCGCGCAGCAGGCGTGGCTCGGTATGCCGTGGCTGACCTATTTCGCCATGGCGGTGGTCTGCGGATTCTTTTCCTATCACGCCATCGGCAAGGGCGGCTACACCGCCCTGCTCTCGGCGATCACCGTGTTCATCGTCGCCGGGCATGGCGACAATCCGATCACGGACGGTTTGTGGCGCGGCGTCGATATCCTGATCGGCATCGCGCTGGCACTGGCGTTCTCGTTTGCCTTGCCGCTGTACGCTGTGTATTCGTGGCGCTACAACCTGGCCGATGCCTTGCGCGATTGCGCCACGGTGTACGGACGGATCATCAGCGGCCATCCGGTCAGCGCCGATGAACATCTGAAACTGATGGCGCGCCTCGGCGCGGTGATGGTGCAACTGCGCTCGCTGATGCCGTCGGTGTCCAAGGAAGTGAAGATCTCGATGACCGAACTCGATGCGATCCAGCGCAATCTGCGCATGTGCATCAGCACCCTGGAAATCCTCGGCAATACCCGTCCGGACGCCAACGATCCGCAAGCCATGGCTCATCTGCAATCGGCGCTAAAGGCTGAACACCGGCAGATTCGCGTGCAGTTGATCGGCATGGCTCGCGCCCTGAAAACCGGCGCTGCACAACGCCTCGATCGACCTCTGGAGCTGGCGGAGGTGAAGCTGGATGTGCCGGTTTACAGTGCGCTGGATGGCTATCGGCTGTTGACCCGGCAACTGGCTGCGAACATCACCGAGATGCGCCAGCGCCTGGCGAAAACCGCACCGCGCTGGAACATCTGAGCGTTACTGCGCGGCGAGCCGGCGAATTTTCAACCCCCAGCCCTGCTGCATGCCGGCAGCCGCCAGCAGGATCGCCGCCACGCCGACCCATTGCAGGATCTCCAGGCGATGGCCGAAGGCGAACCAGTCGACGAAAATCGCTGCAATCGGATAGATAAATGACAGCGCACCGGTCAATGCCGTCGGCAGTTTCTGGATCGCGCCGTACAGCAGCACGTACATCAAACCGGTATGCACAATGCCCAGCGTCACCAGACTGGCCCACGCAGTCGGTGCTTGCGGCAGTGCGCTGAAATGCGCGAACGGTGCGAGCAACAGCACGCCGGTGCAGACCTGAATCAGCGCGATCAGGTGCGGCGGTGTGCCGGTCAGGCGTTTGATGATCAGCGCGGCAATCGCGTAGAGAAACGCTGCGCCCAATGCCAGCGCAATGCCTGTCAGATAGTCGCCGCCACTCTCGGCCTGGGTGCCGTGGGCACTGACGATGGCCAACATTCCCATGAACGAGATCGCCAGCCAGAACAGCTTCTGCAGGGTGATTTTCTCGCCGAGAAACAGCGCCGCCAACCCGACCAGCATGAACGGCTGCACGTTGTACACCGCGGTGCCGATGGCAATCGACGCCCGGGAGTACGAAGCAAACAACAGCACCCAGTTGCCGACAATCGCTACGCCGCTGAGCACGGCCAGCAGGAACGTCGTGCGGGTCAGCATGCCCGGGCGCAGAAAACCGAATGCCGCGCAAATCAGCAGCAAGGTGCCGGCGCCGAACACGCAGCGCCAGAACACCACATCCAGCACCGGTTGCCCGGAGACCAGCACAAACCAGCCGATCGTCCCGGATATCAGCATGGCTGCAGTCATTTCAAATGAGCCGCGGCGGATTGTCTTGTCCATTTCAGTCTCCTCTTGTGTGGCAAAAGTATGCCAAGTGGAGCCGGGGCCACTCCAGCGCATAAAGCAGGCTAAACTCGCTATCTGCCTTTTTTATAGTGGGTAGTTTCTTTCAGTTGCCTAATTCAGGAGTTTTTATGACTGACGACATCGACCAGATCCTGATCGGCGCCTTGATGGAAGATTCGCGGCGCTCACTCAAGGCGCTCGCGCAACTCAGCGGCCTGTCTTCGCCGAGCGTGGCCGAGCGCTTGCGTCGCCTGGAAGAGCGCGGCGTGCTCAAGGGCTACACCGTGGAGATTGACCCCAAATGCTTCGGCTACCAGTTGCAGGCGATCGTCCGCGTGCGCCCACTGCCGGGACAGTTGCAGGAAGTCGAGCGGCAGATTCTGTCGATTCCAGAGTTTACCGAGTGCGACAAGGTCACCGGCGAGGACTGTTTCATTGCCCGCTTGCATGTGCGTTCGATGGAACAACTGGACACCCTGCTCGACCGCCTCAATACCTTGGCCGAAACCAATACCGCGATTGTCAAAAAGACCCCCGTCAAGCGCCGGCTGCCGCCGATGGCTTGAGTGCTTTTTCTTCACGTTCGGCGTAGATTGAGGTTTTTCCAGCTAAGGATTGGCGGTATGAAATGTTATGCATTGATGCTGATGGCGTTGGTGCTCAATGGTTGCGGTACGGTGCAAACCGTAGTGAGCAGCGACAAGCAGACCGCCGACAGCCTCAAGAGAGAGAAAAGCTACTGCGGCGCCGTGCCACGGATCTACAGCGGTGTGACCTACGACTTCTGCCTGATGAACGCCGAAGTGCGCGAAGGTGTCGACACGTTCCAGCACAACAACGCGAACTTCGGCATCCTCATCGATGCAGCGGCGTCCGGGGTGCTCGATACGTTTTTACTGCCTTATACCGTCTACAAACAGCACGCCGATGGCAGCATTGTCATCAACTAGGTGCACGTTCAGCAGGCAACAAAAAACCCGCAAATGCGGGTTTTTTGTTGATGCCAGTCTGGCGATCAGTCGTCGCGGCTCATGATGCCGAATATCTGCAACAAGCTGACGAACAGGTTGTAGATAGATACATACAGGCTGATGGTCGCCATGATGTAGTTGCGCTCACCGCCGTGGATGATGGCGCTGGTCTGGAACAGGATGCACACCGACGAGAACAGCACGAAGCCGGCGCTGATCGCCAGTTGCAGGCCGCTGATCTGGAAGAACATGCTCGCCAGCGTTGCCCCCAGCAGGACGAAGAAACCGGCGGTGATGAAACCACCGAGGAAGCTCATGTCCTTGCGGGTGATCAGCACGTAGGCCGACAGACCGCCAAACACCAGCGCGGTCATCGCGAACGCCGAACTGACCACTTCAGCGCCGCCCTGCATGCCCAGGTAACGGTTGAGGATCGGGCCGAGCAGGAAACCCATGAATCCGGTCAACGCAAACGCGGACACCAGGCCCCACGCGGAGTCACGGAGTTTGTTGGTAAGGAAGAACAGCCCGTAGAAGCCGATCAGCACCACGAAGATGTTCGGGTAGCCCACACGCATCTGCTGTGCCACGAACGCCATCACGCCGCTGAAAGCCAGGGTCAGAGCCAGTAGACCGTAAGTGTTGCGCAGGACGCGGCTAACCTCTAGCTGCTCAGCCTGCACGCTGTTATTAACTGCGTAATCCTGTTCGCGCATGGCGACACTCCTGTTGGTTTGAAACGTTCAGTCGCAAAGATCATAACAGACGCTCTGTAACAAGCCATGCAGAGAGTTTGACAGTGTGTTTCATTCAGGTATTATGGCGCCCGCAACGCAACGGAGGTGTGGCCGAGTGGTTTAAGGCAACGGTCTTGAAAACCGTCGACTGTAACAGGTCCATGAGTTCGAATCCCATCGCCTCCGCCATCTTATGTACGACAAAGCCCTGATTATTCAGGGCTTTATCGTTTCTGGGGTTTGAGATTTCCGCCGAGCTTATTGAAGCGTTACAAAACTTTTTGATACGCGTTACAAAACTTTCTTGTTTTTCTCCCTTCTCTGGCGTCCTGCCAAACGTAAAACACTCTTCATGTAACACGGTGCTACGCTGGGTTCTTTCACGGAGGAAACCCCATGCCGAATTCAGATCTGCTCCCTTCCCTGCTCTTCAAGATCAACGAAAACCAGCTCGCCCTCGAGGCCGCCATCATGGAGTTATCGAAGTGGGTCGAGCAGCGCGGATCTGCCGATGTCGCTGAGAATGTCCGCGGTGCGCTCTGGGCAATCGACAAGAACGAAGAATTCATCAAGATGACCTTAGCCGTGTTGATGACTCCAGACTGACACTTCGTCGCTTCGTCCTCGCCCAGTCGCCGCACCTCGATTACTGTATATAAAAACAGTACTCAGTAAGGCAGTTGCCGTGGATCCCTCCGATATCGAAAACACCGACGACTGGCTCGGCTGCCCGACGCCGCTCGAAACCTGCCGACACCAGCTCGCGTTTTACGAAAATGAGTTCGAGGAACTGAACCTGCAGCTGCGCCAGGCAAGGGAGCGGATATTCAAACTGGTTGAGATGAACGATCAATTGTCTGCCGGAAAAGCTCGATTAAAAGCCGAGTTCGAAAAATCCACCGCTGAAGTTGCTCGCCTCCAGAGTGAACGAGGCGAACTGCTGGGTCAGGTGAATAGCCTGCTGCGGGTCTCCGATCAGCGTGATCATCTATTCCTTGAGAACCAGCGACTGCTCAGGGAGGCGCGAGACCAGAAGCGCTGATAGCCTTCACATAAGCCTGACATGCCTGCAGCGCGATCAGTCCCCTGTCACCGGTGTCGGTGATGGCGATAATTCTTTGAGCATGCGCAGGGTCAAGTCGGGCTCGTACTGCTGCATGATCCACGCCGCCGGAGCCGGTGGCTTTTGACAAGTCACAGCCACCGGCTGAATCCGCGTCGAGGAGGACTGACAGCCGGACATCAGCAGTGGCAAGGCGATCGCGCATGCGATCTTGGTCACGCTGGGCATCGCTCAATTTCCTGTAATGGGTTTGCTCACTGGTCGCCAGCTGCTGTTCGAGGGCCAGGCGCTTGTCCTGCTCAGCCTGTTGCGCGGTTGCCGCAGCCTGGGTCAGATCATTGAGGGTTTCTGCGTGCAGTCGCGCCTGCTCGGCCAGTTGCCGCCCGTACCGCCAGTCCTGAAGCTGCCAGGCACTGCCAGCGCCGATCAATACCAGCGTCAGCACACCAACTGTTTTCCACGGGACGGAGATCACACCAGCACCGCCCGCGCACGCGACCAGATATCCAGTCGATCCTGTAAACCATTCAGACCGCCATTAATACGGCGAGTGATGGTGTTGAACTGGTCTCGGTCAGCAAGATCGTTCAGCCCGTTCTGCTTCCAGAACCACGCCGCTGACATGGCCGCATACTGGGGCAATTCCAGCAGCTCCGGCTGAGTGATCAGGTTGAGGCCCAGCGCCTCTCCGCACGCGGCATAGTTCGCCCGGCCGGTAATCTGGATCAGGCCCCGGCCACGATATTTCGAACCATCACCGGCTTGGGTATTGCCCAAATCCACTCGCCCCTCGTATTTCGCTTGAGCCGGGGTCGGTCCCCATATCTCGCGAACGTACCGCAGCTGTCCAGACTCATGGCCGAGCTGGGCGATGAACGCGGCAACACGTTTTCTACCGACGATTTGGTAGCGCTGCATTGCTGTATTCAGGACAGGTACAAAAACGCCCGCTACTGGGCGGGCGTTGGGGAGGATCTGCAGCAACTGCTGCTGAGTGAGCGACATAAAAACTCCAGACATAAAAAAACCGCACTCAGGCGGCGATGGGATGCGGTTACTGCTTCTCGATGTTCACAACCTTGAGGGGTGGTTTCGGCCCTTTCTTTTTCTTGTCCTTGGATTTACCGGCTTTGCCGGCGTTGCATTCGACCGTGGTCGACCAGCCGGACTGGGTGAATACCTGTTCGACCGAATCCGCTAGGTATTCGCCATCAAGCCCGACCTTGAAACCTTGAGCGATGATGGGACGCTCGGCGAAGATGTCCGTCCGGCCGGGCATCTCAAGCCGCACATCGGCGGTCGAGCGGTTGAACGCTGAAAGACGGGCCTTGGCTGCCGCTTCAGCAGCGGTCTTGTTTGGGTAAATATGGCGGTCGGTATGCACTGCCGGCAGGCCGTCCGGAGCGTCATCATTGTCGATGGTGACCACCGCGAGCTTGCCGTTCTTTTTGTCCTGATGCTTGGTGGCCACCGCCTTGTGCGAATTGCGATCGCCGAGACTGAATTGCCAACGGCTGAGGTCGCGTCGAGTCAGGGTAATGGCGCCAAACGTCTTCCCGCTTGCTGTCTGGCCACCTTGGCGCGGCATCACCAACAGCTTGCCGTCGGCCACCTTGGCCGTGCAGTCGTATTGCTTGGCCAGCCGGGTGATGAAATTAAAATCGGACTCGTTGAGCTGGTCGACCCGGGCGACCTTGGTCGACACCGGACACACCGGCGTCCAGCCATTGCGCGCGGCCACGTCAGCCACGATCTTCGACAACGGCACGCCTTCCCAGCTTCCGCTACGGATGGTTTTGCCACTGCCACGCACGTCGCTGGCCTTGCCCTTGATCACGATCGTGTCCGGTGGGCCTGACACCTCGACCGTGTCGACGGTGTAACTGCCCATACGCGTCAAGGTCGTTTCGGCATACCCCAGGTAAATCTCGATTGAGCTGCCACGCCGTGGCAATTGCACTTGCCCATCACGGTCGTCGATACGCAACTCAAACTCGTCGGACTCCATGCCCGGCTTGTCAGAGGTACGTAGTAACAACAGCCGATCATTGATCTTGGCCGTGACATCGGCGCCATCGGCGACAATGCGAAACATCGGAGTCATGGATTTTTTCCAATAAAAAACCCGCACAAGGCGGGCCAGATAAACAACGTGTCTTTATGCGTGATGCGGCGCTGCGCCGGCGACGGCATCGCCCAGGGTCAATCCCACAAGCTCACGCCCTCACTGGTCGGACTGGGCAGATCCGGAAGGACGATAATCACGCCCGACCGGAACGGTTGAGGTTCATCGGCCAGCCCCTGATTGGCATCGAGCACCGCCTCGACGCTGCCATTCAAATGGCCGTAAACGTTGTTGCAAATGACATCGAGCATGTCGCCATCAGACGTCCTGCATGTCGTTGCCATAGCGTTCAAACTCCAATGTAAAACCCTGTTTGCGCGCAATCCCGCCGTGCAGCAGCGCGGACTGTTCCTCGTTGATGTTTTTCAGGCACCACGTCCCGATCACCTCGCCATAGCCCGTGGTCAGGGTCAGCGGTTGCTGCCTGGCCCCGATGGAACGCAGCGTGTCGAGCTGCTTTAAACCGCCTTTGAAGCCCGGATAGATCGTGCCCTTGAGCGTCAACTTTTCATCGCCGATACCGATGGCCTGCTTCGCCGGGCGGCGCGTCAGCCGCTCCTGCGAAGCCCAGCGGAATTCGGTCGAACGGCTCAGCTCGTCGAAAGCTGCCGTGTCCAGGTTGAAGTAATACGGCTCAATCTTCGGATCGCGCGGCTGAATGATCATCAGATGCGGGAACGGCTTCACCGCCTCCGGCGCCGGCGTGGCCTCCACGGCAAAGGAACTGGTGGGCACGATGTTGGCCAGCGACGGACTGACCTTGCCGGCAACGTTGTTGATCGCCGTGGCCGCCTTGCCAGCCTGTTCCTTCAACGTGCCCAGCCGATCCTGCACTTCGGCCGCCGCCCGGGTGGCGCGGCCGTACACCGCTACCACCTGACCGACCTTGGCCTGAGCCGCGTCGACGCCGCGCATCACCCGCTGAAGTTTGGCGCCGATTGCCGGACCAACAAACGGGATGTTCTCCAGCTCGGACGCGGCGCCGGTCAGTTCGCGGATCGCGCCGTTGACCGGGGTCAGCATGCCGTCAGCACTGCGCCGCCCGGTTTCCGCTGCCTCGACCAAATACTTCAGGCTCGATTGCATTTGCTCCATGTAAGCCATGAAACCTCCTTAGACATGGGGTTCGTCGTACAGCTTGGCGGCGTTACTCTTCGCCGCGTCCGCCATCATTCGCTGCATGTGCGGCATCAGGTCCTGCGCCAAGGCTTGCGGGTCTTTGACATCACCTTGCACCGTGACCGGCATGCTCAGCGAGTACTGAAACTGCTGATCCACCTTGGCCGGCACCGGCTTCGCCGCCTCCTTGGGCTGGATGGCCAGCGCCGCCGACTTGAGCGGCGCCGTCACCGCCATCGAGCGCGCGACATCCCCCAACACCGGGCCTTGCTGCGCCGATGACGCCATCATGAGCGGCGTGACTGGCACCGGCGCCTTTGCCGTTTGTTCGGGCTTTTCATCCTCACCACCGAACAACGACTTACTCAACGACCCGCCCAGCGCCGCACCGCCCTGACTGCCCAGATAAGCACCGATCATGCCGCCGATCGCGGTGCCGATGATCGGCACCACCGAACCAATGGCGGCGCCTGCTGCTGCACCGGCCATGGTGCCGGCTAGGTTGCCGGCAGCAGAACCGTAACCTTCGGCTTTTTCGTCCTTGGTCTTGGCGTTTTGAAAGGTTTCAAGCGCCATCGCGCCGGACTCCAGCAGCGTGCCGCCAGGAATAACCTTGGCCGCCTTGCCGACCTTACCGACGGTTCCTGCGACGGCGCCGAGCTTGGACAATGCCCCACTTGGAACGGAGGGGACTGATGGCGATGGGAGCGAAACAGGTGGACGAGGCACAGACGGACGAGGACCTCTCGAACTCGGCAATGACCGGCGCCGAGCGCTGCGCCTTGACCCACGCCCACGTCGGCGCGATTCGCCCGACGCATCCACACCGCCACCCATAGCGCCGGCATTGACGACGAAAACCTTCTTGACGCCGTCGTTACCTGCACCACTTTCAGTACCAAGGCCACCGCCTGTTGCCGCGTCCTTCACCCGTGAAACAACATCCAGGCCAGTCGCTACCAGATCAAGTTCTCCAGGGTTTTTATTTGGGGCTTCGCTCCCATTCCTGCCACCGCGCGACCCACGCGCAAGGTTTAGCAACCCCTTGCCGATCTTGATCGTGCTGAAGATACCTTTTAAGGCGATCAGCCCCGCCCCGACCGTGGCGATACCGGCAACCACCCCGGGCGCGCTATCCGTCAGCGACGTAATGCCTCTAGTAACCTTGGTCAACGACTCGGCCACGGTGTCCGTCACCGGGCGCAGCGCATCACCGATGCTGCGCATGGCGTCATCCATCGACTGGGCCATTTCCGCCCATTTCTGCGATGACGACTCGCGCCGCTCGGCGAGGTTCTTGTCGAGGATCCCGGTCGCGTCACGCGAATCGTTTTTGAGCTGGCTGTACAGCGCCTTGTTCTGCATGTAGGCCGACAGTGCGGCCTTGACCTGCATGTCGGCGAACAGGTCGCCGGTGCGCAGGGATTCTTCCAGCGAGGCCATCATGGCCTTGGCCTTCTCCGGGTCGGCTTCCTTGCTGATTTTTGACGTGGCTTCGGCCATAGCCGCCGCACGCTTCGGATCGGTCGCCTGAATGTATTTCTGAGCCAGCGCCATACTGGTTTCGAGCGTCGACATGCCGTTTTGCAAACCGGTCTGCATCGATCCCTTGTAATCAATCCCGGCTTTTTCGTAAGCCTTGACCGTATCAGTCGAGCCGATTTTGCCCATCCAGTTTTTCAGGTTGTTGGCCGCTTCATCCGAACTGCCGGCCTGCTTCATCTGCACCTGCAACATGGCGCCCAGTTGCGTCACCGCATCCAAGCCGGTGATGCCGTTACTGGCCATGTTGGCCAGCAGTTCCGGAAACCACTTGGCCATGTCGGCCGCTTCAAAGCTGCCCGCCTGACCTTGGTAGGCGATCGCTTCCAGCGCCTGCTGCATCTGCTTGGGATCGGTGATCTTGGCGTTCTGCCCCAGGGCGTTGATCATCTTGGCCGTGTCGACGCCGCTGGATCCCTGCCCCACGACAAACTTGGCCGCGACAGGCGCGTATTCCAGCGCCTTGCTCAAGTCCATGCCGGCGCCGACCAACTGATTGACCACGTCGGCCACATCGTTGCGCGCCATGCCGGTGTCGCGTGAAGTGCCGATGATCTTGCGCGACATCTCCTGCTCTTGCGGCTTGTTGGCAATGCCGGCCTTGATCGCGATGTCACGGACAATTGCGCCAAAATCAGCGCTGACCTTGGCCGGTACCGCCATGGCACCGACACCTACAACCGCAGCGCCGACAGCGCCCTTCATGCCCTTTACGCCAGAATCAATCTGCTGATGACCCTTGGCTTTCAGCTCGGCTTTATTAGCCGCCTGCCCCATCGAGCGATAGGCTTTTTCCAACCGGCCGACCTCGACCCCCTGCTTTTTCAGGCTGTCGAGATTCGAGTTCAAACGGCTGAGTAATTTGGACGCGCCGGCAGCGCCGGTGTCGTGAGCCTTTTTCCATTCTTCGCGCAGGCGGATGGTGTCGCCAATCGTGCGCTGCAGCACGCGCGCTTTATTGCCTTCTGCCTCGAGGCGCTTGATGCGCCCGGTTACGTCCTTGAAAGCGGCGCCGACCGTGGAGCTGACGGCACCGCCGATCACCAGCCCGAGGGCGAGTTTATTTGCCATATCACGGCCCTCTTGTGCCCAGTACTACCGATGGCGGCTCAATCCGTGAGCCACCACACCATATCCGCGAACGGCATCGACTGAATTTCAGCGGCGGAAAATCCGGTTTCCGCCGCCAGACGTTTCGCTGCCGACTTGATAACGCTGGGGTTAAAGCCCGTCGTCGTTGTCCATGCGAAAATAGCCGGCCTGCAAGCGGTTAAAATCAACCAGCTTCAGCCCCTCCAGATCCGCCACAGGCGCACCGGACAACGCAGCAAACAACACCAGCTCGCGCTGCTCATCGTCGCCACCCACTTCACGGTTGGCCGCCCGCACGTCACCCACGGTCGGCGAACGCAAGGCCAGCTTGTCGACGGTCACGCCGTTGATTTCGCTCGGACACGACAGCGTCACCAGCACCTGCTCGGTGGTCAGAGACAACCACGCCGGCATCGAGTCCGAATAATCGGTTTTCGGTACCAGGTGCGAATACGCCGTCTGCACGCGGCGATAATCCGTCAGCTTGAGGCCTTCCAGATCCTTCAGTCCGACTTCGGCGAGACCTGCGAACAGCATCAGCTCGCGCTGTTCATCATCGCCGTTGGCAGCACGATCAGCCGCGCGCACTTCACGCACGGTCGGGTTACGCAGGTTCAACGTCTCGACGTCGATGCTATTGGCTTGGCTTGGCCGGGTCAGCGTTACGACGGCACCGATTGCACTAAGCGACAGCCAGGCCGGCAGGGTTTCAGCGATTACTTGAGTCATCTGGATCTATTCCTTACAGGCCGAGCGCGTTGCGCACTTCGAGCAGTTGGTCTTTGCCGTCGATCACCTGAATGCCGGCAACCATGTCGATCTCGTACATCAGGCGCCCGTCGATTTCGAGCTTGTAGTACGTGACCGCTACGGCGTGTTTGATCTCGGCAGCATCGCCCGCTTTCCAGTCACCGAGATCGACCTCTTTGAGGCGACCGCGCAGGGTGGCAACGACCGCTGTCACCGCGCCCTTTTGGCCCTTAAAAGCACCCCGGAACGTGGCGTTGAACGCCGTGCCGTCAGCCAAGCCGAAGTATTTGAGCGACTCGCGGCGTACGCCCTTGGTGACAAACGACGCTTCCATTTTCTCAAGCCCCTGATCCATCTCGATGGGGCCGGCCATGCCGCCCCCACGATATTCGTCGGTCTTGGTGGTCAGCTTGGGCAGCGTCAGGCTCGGCACGTCGCCGGAGAAGCTCACGCCGTCGACGAACAGGTTGGTGTTGTACAAAGTCTGAGGAATCATTGGTTACGCCCCCTTAGGCTGCTTCAAGCACTTCGGTCACCCACTGATCGGTGACTTCGAAAAGGAAATTCGGGTTTTCTGCCGGCGGCACGTCGGTGAAACGAATACGCCAGTACACCTTGCCCTGGGCAATCTGGCTGGCCGTGTTCCGTTCAGTGTCGGCGAACACTTCAAAATTGATGATTGCGCCCTGGGCTTTCAGGTCGCGCATGAACGCATCCAGACCGTTGGTGACATCGGTCACGTAGGTCTTGGTGATCGAACGGTCGACGGCCCACTTGTGCCCGGCCTGCACCGCGTCCATGAGGATGAACAGCGTGCGAACGCGGGTAACGAATGCCCACTTCGGATCGCTCGACAGCGTGCGGTTACCCCACAGGCGATAACCGTCGTCACGAATGATCGTGGTGATATTGGCGTTGTTGAGCAGGTTGGCCCGGCAGGTTTCGTCACCGTCCAGATACTCAACCGCGCGACCGGTTCCGGTGATACCGGTCAATTCCTTGTTCGATGGCGAAGCCCAGAAACCGTACTCAGCATCCGTCCAGGCAAACAGCCCCGCCGCCCAAGCCGAGCCGGGTGCGTCGACGGTCTTGCTGGTGATGGTGTCCCAGTACTTGACGCCCGGGTCAACCATGAACAGGTTGCGACTGCCGAAGTTATCGGCGTAGGCCATGGCGGCCTCATCGGTGGTGCCCGGGCCGTCGATGATGCCGATGGCGCGCAGTTTCTGCGCCAAGCTATCGAGCGCCGTGGCCACCGCCTGAGTCGCGGTATGACCCGGCGCGATCAACAACCGCGGCTGTGCGTTGAACAGGCTCTTGCCGTCGAGCAGCGCCTGCAGGCCGGTACGCTGACCCGAGACCAGTTCGCCGCCGATGATCGCCGAGGTTTGCAACGCCGCATCTTCCAGCTTGGGCACGCCGATGGCGACGATCACCGCCTTGGCTTTTACGTAGATCGCCTTACACGCCTTGGTGATCGCCGAGTCAGCGCCGAAGGCGGCAATGGCTTCGCGCTCGGTGGTGATCAACTTCAGCTCGCCCGCCTTGGCCGTACCACCGCCGAGAACGCCCGGTGTGAAGGTGTCGCACAGACCGATAATCGACGAAGACGGCAGCGAGATGGTGCGCGCCCCAGTATCGACCGACGTGGTCGTGACGCCGTGGAAAAAACTCATAAGGGTCAGTCTCCAGAAACGAAAAAGCCCCGCATAAGCGAGGCTGTGTAGGGTGTTGGTGTTACGCGTAACGGAAAAGAAAACGCCCCGTCGGTGCGGGGCGTTTACGGGGTTTGGCTGGCCACCCATTCGGGCACGACCGGCCGTGATGCTTTGACGGGAAAGTCAGCGGCCGCCGGCCAGTCACGCAACGCTTTTATGTATGCCAACAGCTCAGCGTACTGCTCGGCGGTCAGCGTGGTTTCGGCGCCGATTTCAACCTCGTCGCGGTGTCGATCACGCAGCCAGCTCACGCGCAAAATCTCAGCATCGCGCCAAGCTCGCGCAGACACATCAGGACCTTTTTCTCTCACTGCTGCAATCAGTGCCAAAAAATCTAAATATCGCGGATCATCCTCATCGATTACCCCCTGATGAGGGTAATGCTCAATATCCTGAAGACCGCCAAATTCATCAGTTACACGCGTTTCGCTTGCATCTGCGAACCGAACAAAAACTGCCATGACACCCCCTTAAAATTCGTATTGGGTAACACTTAAACCGAATGTCGTAGTTCCCGCGTTCGATTGCGTCTGGTAGTAAATCACGCCGGGAACTGGCACTAACAAGTTGAAGTTACCACTGCACGAATTACTTGAAGACGACGAAATAAACTGAAACCCAAGCGAGTTCGCATCTGACGCCAAGCCAATGCCAATCGCACCAGACGCGGCCGAATTAACCCCAGCCTGACCAATAACACGCTTGGCGTTTAATGGGACACCCGGCATGGCGAGTGGCACTAGCGACGTGATCGATGTTCCGCTCAAAACATTCACTTGCGTGGTGACGCTGCGATGTTCCTGGCTACCTGTTCGAAATAAACCCGCCGCATTGGTCGCCCACACACTGACCAGCGCCGACGCGCTGTAACCGGCCGGAAGCACGCCCGCACAGAGGTTTGGGGCAATGGCTCCCGTCACGTTAACAACAGTCGCACCGTGCTGTTTGGTAGCAGGGTTATACAGCGCATAAATGGCGACAATGCCCCCCACTGGAGCAGCCCCGGCATCCATTGCCCCCAAGCCTTTAACAGCGGCAGCAAGGTTTAACGTCTGGCTGAAGTTGCGGAGGCGGTAGGTTTTACCGCTAGGCTCTCCGACTACTACCTCAAATGCCGAGAACGTGGCGGTCGCTGAGGCGGCGGTCACATTCATGAATGCATCGCGCATGCTGCCGACGGGAGGGCCGTTAACCGCTAACTGCTCTACTTGCGCAGCCAGCGCAGCAACGTCGATGTTCCCCTGATTGATTGGCGCGTTCCAGGCCTTGATGCACCACATCACCGCCAAGTTGCGCGGGCGAGTAACGCCGCCTGATGCCAGAAAATTCGCCGCGTTTGTGCCAGCGGAGATAAATGTCATCCCCACGCTTGGATAGTCGCCGGGGTTCGAAATAGTATCAGCGCCGCCGGCAATGGAACTCATGCGGATTGAGTCGACAGACGCCCCGGTCGATGGATCGTCGAAGGTGGTCAGCGTGCCTTTCTGCCAACCTCCTACCGCACGGCCAGCATCCACACCGCGCCCATGATCCCAGCCCCGCAGGAACTCGCCGCGCGATTCCGGCAGGCGGAAATTGCCGGCGCCCTCGTCGCCCCTGTTGAAGGCCACGCCGAGAAACGCTGCCAGATCGGGATAAACGGCAATGCTCTTGACGCTGCCGTCCAGCTCCAGAAACCCGGGCGCCACCTTGTCTAACGGAAACGCCACAGTAGCGCCCACCGGAAGCGCCGAGGCCTGCGCAATAATCGCGTCAACTTCGGGCTTGGTGTAGCTGTCCTTGATGCCCATGCCGGCGAGCGTTTCCGGGTTGTCGCCCGACACAACAACCCCGCGATCATTGACCTTGACCCGCGTATATTCGCCGGGGGTTTTGTTCTTCGGCAGCACTTCCAGAATCGCCGCGTCGACGTAGGCCCGCGAGGCCAGCACGATCGCCGGGTCAATCTTGAGCTGAATGTTGCCGGTGCTGGTGACAATGAAGTTCATCCGCACGATCTGCGTGCGGCCCGAGCCTTGCGACAGCAGCGGCTTGAAGCTCGGCGCGCAGTTGGCCACCGCCACCAGATCGCCGTCCGCATCGTAGAGGCCGATTTCGCGAATCCACTTACCGCCCTCATCGGCGGGAATGATCTGCTCGGCGATGATCACCGCCGGGTTGACCGGGTCGATCTTCAGTTGGTTGAGCGGCTTGCGACGCCACTCGTTGAGCAGCTTGGCTTGACTGGCCGAAGGCACCGGATTGGGCGGATCAGCCAGCCCGTTCGGGTTGGCATCACCCACGCCCATGTGCGTGATCAGCCAGGGAATGCCGAGCGCGTCGGCGTTCGCCTGCTTGGCCATCCCCACGTTCGTGAGGATCGCGAAAAACTGCGAATTCGCATCAATCATAATAAACGTCCAGGGTGTCTATGGTGTGTTCGCGGCCGACCACGCCAAAGCTGCCAGTGACCTCGATATCACGCATGACGGGTGGGTAAACGTCAATTTCGTCGCCCTCGTAAAGAGACACGGCGATGTTTAGATTGCCTTGGGTTTCAAGGCTGATCGCCAGCCCGGTCAGTTGCCGGGTGACGGGCTTGGCATCGTCAATCAGGCGCTCAAGCTCCTGATACATTTCTTCGGTGATGCCGGTATCCAGCACCCCGACCTTCAGTGCGAAGGTGCCCGGCACGCCCTCGGGCACGGTCTGGAACCACTCGACAATCTCGATCAGGTAGCCCAGCGGCTCGACCACCCTGCGCAAAGCGCCGATGGTGCCCTTGTGCTTGTGGATGTAGTACGACGCCTTGATGGCCGCACGCTTGGTTGCTTCCGTCCAGCGGTAATCCCAGCGATCCACCGACCATGCCCAGGCCAGATGCGGCAGCAGATGCACCGGACAGGTGTCGGGGTTGTAGAGGTCGCGCAGTGGGACAATCGTCTTTTCGAAAAACGCGGCCTCCATGGCCCGTTCCAGTTGAGTGCTGTTGAGCGGCAGTAGACTTTTCATATCAGCCCGCCAGCCTCACGTTGTAGCGCGTACAGAACGCTGCTTGTGCCTTGGTCGGGAGCAGGTCCTGCCACCCGACCAACTCAACCCGGGCAACGCCGGCAACGTGCAACTGTGCGTCAACAGCGGAGCGGGCGACCTCAACGCCCAGGCGCTTGCGTGGATTGATCCAAGCGGCCAATCGGCTTTTCGCCTCGGCCAAACTGGCATCCGCTTCCGGGCCGGCGCCGGCCATGTGCAAAATCGCGTCAATCTCGTAGCGGATCACCTGCGCGCTCTGCACGCTCACCCGATCACCGACCGGGCGAACGTTTTCGTCATTCAGCGCAGCGGCCACCGTCGCCAGAAGCTCCGGCGGCGCTTCGCCTTCCCCGTCCAGCCCCAACACCGTTACCGTAACGTAACAAGGCTTCGGGCTTTCAGCCGTGGCATCCGCCACCAGCCCCGAGGCGTTACGCGCGTGCAGGATGTAGCTGTTACGCGGGCCCGCCGTGGTCAAGCCCTCATAGGCCAACTGGATGCGTTCGCGAAACGGGTCGTCGTCTTCCATGACCTTGGGCACCGGTGGCACCGCCAGAAGATCCTCAGCCTGAATGACCAGGCGCTTCAGATTGACGTTGGCCCCCAGGTGATCGAGGTCACCGCCAATTGCATGCGCCAGTAACAGCGCCTTGCCGGCGTCATTGACTCGGGCGCGGTTCCCGACCTTGTTATAAGCCCCGACCTCAAGCACTTTGACCACCGGATCGCTTTCCAGCGCTGCCGTCCAGTTGCCCCCCATGTACCCGCGAAAGACGCCTAAACCGTCCTGATAAACTTCTTCGAAGTCCAGAGGCTCCAGCACGGTCGGCGCCGGCAGCGACGACAGATCAACGGTACTCATGCAGCCACCTCCAACGTGACGCTGTCGCCCAGGTACTTCCCGACGATTTGCAAATTGATTTGCCCGCCAATGACGGAAATAACGCGTACCTGATCCAACTTCAAACGCGGCTCCCAGCGCCCTAGAGCGCGGGCGACTTCAGCCTGCACGGCGCTTTTCCAGCCCTCGTTAATGGGCAAATCGACAAACCGCCGTAACTTGCTGCCGTACTCCATACGGTGCCGGCGACTGCCCAGCGGCGTGCTCAAGATGTCGACAATGGATTGGCGCAGGTGCTCGATGCCGGAGATGGGTTGGCCGGTGTGGCGATCCATTCCGATCATCGTTGTCACTCCTTGAACGGCTCGTATTCTTCGCTGGTTTTCAGGAACTTGACCGCTTCAATGTCGGAGACCGGCACCACGACCGTCGCCTTCTCCACCGGATAGGAACGGTCAGTACCGGGCACGATCACCAGTCGCGAGGTGTAAAGCTTGTCGCGGAACTTCAAGAACTCCGGCGATGAGAACATTGAGGATGCAATTACTGGTTCAGAGGACGCTTGCGCCTCAGTGACGGTCATATCGTTCTTGGCCATGTGGTTCTCCGGGCATGAAAAAACCCGCACTGGGCGGGCTGTGGTGAGTTGAAATTAATGCGTGTGGTGATTGCTGTTGCCGGTGGCATCAATGATCGCGCCGGCGCTGGTGATGCCCTTGGTAACGTGCAGCGCGCCGTCGATCATCACCGCCGCTTTCAGATTGATGTTGCCGGTGGTCACGTTCACCGCGCTATCGGTCACGACCGCTTCCGTGCTGGCCACTTTAATGGTGACCGTGCCGCTGGGCAGGGTGATGGTGTAGCTCTTGGCCTGCCAGTCGTAGATCAGCGAACCACCATCATCGAAACGCCAGACCTCGACATGGTCGCGGTTGTCTGGCGGCGGTCCGGCATTGCCATACAGGCCCGGGACAAACGTGCCTTGCGACACGTCACCGCTGGGACTGATCAAACTGCCCTGTTCGCCCAAAGACGGCGCCCGCCAGTGTCTGGCCTTGCCCGCTGCAATGCTGTGCCACCGCACCCAAGCGCTGACCCATTCACTGCCATCCGACACGCGACATACCGGCGGCGAAGCGGACAGATCAACCGCGACCACGTAGCACGCCTTGACCGCCCCCGCGATCATGCGGTCATGCTGGGCGCTTGCGTAACTCACTGCAGATCCTCCGGCTTGAATTGCCCGTCACCCGGATCGACTTCAAACACCAACGTTCCCGACGGTTCGTCCGACCACGGCCATTCCTCAAGGCCGAGATAAACCTGCTGAGTCCACTCCACCAACCACACCGTGTATCCATCCAGGTGCGGCTGGGTCCAGTCCTGCAGCGATTGCACAAACTCGGCGGGTTCAACTGCCAACCCCCACGTCTGCGAACGCAGCAACACCGCCAACTGCGTTGCCAATTGCACGGCCTGCTGATGATGGTGCGGCTTGATTGGGTCAACGATGATCCGAGCCTCGAACTTGCACACCAGCGAGGTTTCGCCGGTGCCGATATCTTTACCCGGCTCGATCTCGGCCACCTCCAGAAACACCGCTGGCAGCAACACGCGATCCTTAATGTCTGGCCAGGCTGTGACGGTTTGCACGCCAGGCAAGTGGGTACGAAGATGCTGTTCTACCGCCCTATAAAACTGGTCCAGGCTGAACGGTTCTTCAGACATTGCCGATCCTCTTGAGGTATTTCTGCAGCTCAAAGTTGAGTTCCTGCTTGAGAATCTCCAGCAGACGCTCATCTGCCTTTTTGACCCAACTGTCGAAATGCGGCCGGGCTTGCTCCAGCGACACCTTGGCCTTGGCCAGCGGGAAACGACTGCCGTTTTCGGCGACCCAACCCGAACTCGGCCCACGACCGGGGGACACCGTGCTGTCCGGGTAGTCGTCCCCGTTGAAATGCTTGGAGGCTGTGCGGATCCAGATGTCGGGCTTGTTGCCGTAGACCTTCTTGAGAAAGGCACCTTCGTAACGCCGCCCCGCCACCGACACACCGCTCCCGGTCTGCCGCGCCCGGCCGATCCGGCTGGATTCGATGGCGTTCAAACCGAACCACAGTTTGCCGCTCGCGGCACCGCCGGAAACCGGATAGCTGCGCAACCGCTGACGCACCGCTGCAACAGCAATGCGCTCTGACCGGCTGACGGCTCGGGCAATGTGCGTGCGCAACCAGCCCAACGTCTTGTTGATTGCGCGTCGATGCGCCGCAGCGGCCGCTTTCGGCACCACCTTGGCAAAGTCCTGGAACGCCTGAAAATCTGCGGCCGAGGACTGGATAGAGATCATCCCGCCCCCGGCCGAGGGTTTGAAATAGCTGCCGACGCTCATGGCCGCAACCTCAGAATCAGGGCGACCAGCCCGTCACCGCTCGGTTCGAGCTGGATCAGGTCGTAGTCACCGCCGCCATCCAGGGCAGGCAGGTCAACGCTAACCAGCATGCCCTGTTCCAGACCTTGCGAATCGCTGACGCGGATCTCGAAGCGAGGCTCACGCAACCCTGTGTTGAGCTTGCCGAACTTGGGTTGCAGCCAGGGCGCGGCAAACATGCCGAGCACTGGCTCTTCGCGACCCTCGATCCGTGCGGTGTCGCCCAGCGTTTCGAACACCACCGCGTCGACGTCGGCGATCAGATCGCGAAAGCCCACGATCAGAGTTCCAGCAGGATCTGGGCGCGCGGTCGAGTGCACAGGTGCAGCGGGTTGGACTGAGCTTCACCAGCCATACCTTTGTTGAAGGGCAGCGGCTCGATCATGCTGTAGTACGGGATGCCCTGGGTGTTGACCGTTTCCATGTAGTCGGCCGGTGCAAACACGGAGATGTACAGATCGGGCACGCCTTCAGGCACCAGCAGGGCCTTATCGTCATGGACGAAAGAAACGCCGGCCACCTTGCCACGGTAGCGCTCCCAGATGATGCCGCCGAACTCGAAGCTTTCCCGGGCGTCACCACGCAGCGCTGCCGCTTGCTGACTGTTGAGGTAGGTCTCCTTGACCGACTTGTGAACAATCAGCTTGTTCCAGAAGTTCTTGCCGCAGAAAGCGCGCGAACCGGTACTGGTCACGCTGCCCAGCGCATCCTCCTGCATGTCCAGCGCCTCACCGCACATGACCCGCAGCTCGGTATCGGCCTTGGTCAGCCCCATGGACATCTTCTGACGCTGCACTCCGAATGCCGCATAGATGTCCAACAGCGGGGTTTGGCCATCGGCATCAAGGATCAGGCCATTGAGGGCACCCATGCGCTGGAACTCATGGGTTGCGTCCAGCTGACGACGCGCCTTTGCAAGGCGTGCATTGACCACGTCCTGTACCGCCTGCAGCTCGGTCCGAGTGCCGAAGGCGCGGATGCCTTGGATCTCGTCCGCCTTGATGGTGAAGCGCTCCGGCAGGTGCACGGTGTTGAACGGGATCAGTTTGCGCTTGCTGGCCGCGACCACCAAGCCAGAACCACCGCGTTCACCGGCCGGCACCAGTGCCAGGGTGTCACCGTCCTTTTCAATCTGCACGGTCAGGGTGGTAATGCCTTCCTCGCGGAACAGGCCCAGGGCGCTGATGCGGCCCGGCAGGTAGGGTTGATCATTGAGTGCAGCGGTCAGCGAGGTAACGGTAAACGCTTCGTCTTCAAAAATGGCGATATCGGCCATGGGTACTCTCCAGAAACGAAAAATCCCGCACGCGGCGGGATGCATACAAAAAAAGGATCGACTTAGCGGACGATCACGAAATGGGTGGCGAGTGCTTTCTCGGCGGCCAGATCCAGACCGGTCAGGTGCGCTTCGCTGACCTCGGCCAACCGCACCACGGCGCGACCGCGACGCACCACATCGGATTCACCGAGCGGGCCGTAGAGAATCGCGACAGCATTTTCGGTGCCGTCCTCAGCTGTCGGTTCGTAGGGCGCGAATTCACCGGAGGCGGTCACCAGCCCGAGGATTTGTCCCGGCCACAACGCTGGACCGGCCGCGACGTTGATCGCTTCACGCGAAATATTGCCGGCGCCTTCGGACAGCAGGAATTCACCCGCGTGCATCGGTTCCTGTTTGATGTTCATGCTCGTACTCCTTTCGCGCTTTGCGCGGTTCCAGTTTGGGCCGCTTGGCGAGCAGCCCAAATCGAGTTGGGATCAGGTTGTTTGGCCAGCACCTTGGGCGCCAGGTCGTCCGCCAGCGGCAGACTGTTGTCGATTTCGAAGCCCTTACCGCTGGTGACAATCTTGTCGAACAAACGCGCCCGCACCGCCGCCTCGTCCAGACCTGCCGCGACATAATCGGCGCTGAATTCCGGCAACCGCGCGGCCACGCAGAGGTCGTTTACCGCCTTGGCGCGTGCCAGACCGGCCAAAACGATCTCCTCACTTTCAAGCTGGGTGGACTTAAGCAGCGGCTCGATCAGGTTGCTGATGCCCGCCGCCGTGCAGCGCTGAGTGACCATCAATGCCAACTTGGTCGAGTCGACTACAGGCGGCACCACCGGCGGATCGACAGGATCAAGATCCGGATCCGCTTCAGGTGGCTCGTCGAGCTGCGCCACCAGCTCAGCCGGAGCGTGCTGGTATCGCTGCAGCACCGCGCCTTGCCCGAGGCATGCTTTGACTTTGATGCCGTCGCCGACTTCGTCAGCAAGGCCGAGAGCCAATGCTTCATTGGCAGTCAGCCAGGTTTCTGCACTAACCATTCGCCGCAGTTCCGCGTCGTCGATGTTGGGCGCCTTGGCCTTATAGGCCGCAATGATCGCCTCCAAGGTTTGATCCAGCACATCAGCGACCCGGCGGAAGTCCTCAGCGTCCCCGCCTGTATAGGTGTAGGGGTTATGAATCATCAACATGGCGTTCGCCGCGATGACTACGCGGTGTGCACCGCACACGGCCACGCTGGCCGCACTCGCTGCCAGTGCATCAATGCGACCAGTGCAGCGCTCGCCCAGCCGCGACAGCGCGTTGTGCATGGCCAGACCATCGAACAAATCGCCGCCGATGCTGTTGAACGCGGCCACCACTGGTGAAACGCCGTCATCCATGGCGCGCAGATCCTGCACGAACTGATTAGCAGTGATGCCCCACGCGCCGATCTCGCCATAGACGAAAACTTCGATCACTCGATCGGCCGCTTCGCCGCTGGCATTAACGGCGTACCAGGTCTTGTCCTTTACCTCGACGCGTTTGCCGGCGCGGTTGTAAATACGCGGTTTCGCAGTTTTGCTCATGGTTGCTCCTTGTCGTCGGTGTCTTCGACGGCATCCAGGGTGTTGTAGTTGAGGCCCAGCTTTGTGGCCCGTGCCAGATCGGCGGCGTTTTCAAGATCGACCGTTTCGGCGTCGTAGCCGGTACGCAAGACCATCTCGCCACGCGAAGCAAAGCCGGCTTGCACTTCCATCCGCCGGGCCTGCACATCCTGCACCGGCTGGATGTAGGCCCAGCCTTGTGGCACCCAGCGAGTGCGAAGGTACTGGCGGC
Source organism: Pseudomonas sp. LF-5 (assembly GCF_037626295.1). Taxonomy (NCBI): domain Bacteria; kingdom Pseudomonadati; phylum Pseudomonadota; class Gammaproteobacteria; order Pseudomonadales; family Pseudomonadaceae; genus Pseudomonas; species Pseudomonas sp. LF-5. The sequence continues at coordinate 494,340 of NZ_JARKMT010000001.1, read as the reverse complement.
GCTTCTGTGCGTAATCGTCCAGCACCAGAACACCCGACAGCACCGCCATGTCCATCCACGCGGCCCGCACCGGGCGGCAAAGTTGATGGACGTACACGCTGAATTGCAGTTGTTCCAGGCGGCGCCGAAACTCGTTGAGCACCACCCGTAATGCTCGGTCGTTGATTCCGCGCATGTCGCCGGTGAGGATCTCGTAAGGCGTACCGCTACCCGCCGCTGCAGCCATCAACTGCTGACGCATGAAGTCCGGGTAGTTGTTGCCCGCGTCCGGCGGTTTGGAAAATTCCACCTCTTCGCCCGGACCGAGTTCCTGCATGGTGCCGGGTTCGAGCGCAACCATGGGGGTGAAGCCGTCGCGGTCTAGATCCAATAACGCGCCGGTGACCGGATCGCGTGGAGCCGGACCCGCGTCCGGCGGCGGGCGCGTGATGAAACCGGCGAACAGGTTGGCCACCTCCTGACGGAACAACACCGCGTCGTCGTAGTTGTCCAGACTGCGCAGGCGCTTAAGCACCGGCGACAATCGCGGCACACCGCGCAACTGGCCAGGTTCGACCGGCTCGAAGATGTGTAGCACCTGCGCGGCAGGGATGCGCACTAGCTGGTTGTAACCGGCGTTCAACGAGGCCGAGTCACGCGGATGCGACATGTACATCCAATACGCTACCCGCTTGCCGCCCGGGGTGAACTCGATGCCGGCGCGGATGACGTTGCCGTTCTTGGTGCTCTCGAATTTGTCGTGCGGCACGAACTCCGGCGCCAGAATCTGCAACTGCAGCGGAACCGCCAGGCCTTCGTCCCGACTGCGAGGACGCAAGCGAACAAAGCATTCACCCGATGTTTCCACCGTGCGCGCCACCAGCGCCTGCTGGCCGTAAAAGTCGGTGCGGTCATCCGCATCAGATTCATCAACCCAATCGCTCCACAGCTCCTGCAGCAGCTTGCGCAGGACATCATCATCGGTCGCTGGCCGAGGGGTGATGCCGGTGCCGATCAGGTTGCTGACGCGCTTGTCGATGACGTTGAAGGCATACGGGTCATTGCGAACCGCTGCCCGGGAGCGCGACCGCAAATTGCGCAGTGCCGGGGTGTTGATGCTGTTGATCCCGTTGTCGGGAGCGTCCCAGTTAGCGGATCGGCGGCCTTCACCAGCGCCTTCGTAACTGGCCTTGATGTTGGACGGCAGCACAAAGCCGTTACGGGTCAACGTCGGAAAATGTCGGGCCATTAAAGTCCCTTGCCCCCGTGATAAAGGCGGACCACGCGCGAGCGCGGCCCGGCGTCGCGTGCCAGCGACGAGCGTATTTCCGCGCGCGCCGCGAGCAGTTCATCGACCGTGCGGTATTCCACGGTACGGTCGGTGTAGCGCACAGTTTTCTCACCGCGAGCAATGGCCGTCTCAACCGCGTCGAGGTGCTTTTTCGTAAATGACATATCAGCGTCTCTTCAGGTAGCCACTGGTGGAGCTGCGGCGTTGTGGGGGGGCCGTTGTCGGACGTGATTTCACGGCTGGTTGCGGCGCCTGTGGTGCTGCCGGTGTTTCGACTGGCCGGCTGAGCCGCTCGCTCTGAACGGGTTGGCCACTATCGCCCGAAGCCGACTGGATGACCGCCTGCCGAATCCGCGCCCAATCGTGATCCTGGTAGCGATTGATGCCGAGGTAATGGGCCATGGCCAGGTTGTAAACCAACAGGTCGAGCGCTTCGTTGCGCTCGGCCTTGCCCTTGGTCCATTCGATGCGTTTATGCCCCCTGACGTAACGGGTGACTTTGCGCTCAGCCACACACTGGGCGAAAAAGTCATCCGGCAGGTCGTTGGCAAAGTGCAGCGATCCCGGGCCGGTGTCGAATGCATAGCGGTTGTAGATCCAGTCCTTCGCCGTGTCGGTACCGACAATCCATAGCTCGGCGCCATGCCGTTCAGTCAGGCCCTTCCATGTCACGTCGACCATCGAAGGTCGCTGCGCGATCACCGGCCGGCCCCGCTTGCTCGCCCCTTTGATGGCGAACACGCTGCGCCAGCGGCGCATACGACAGAACTGATAGACCTCATCCGTATGGTTACCACCGGAGTCGACCGCAGTCGCCATGATCATCAGCTCAGCACCACAAGGGTGTCGGTAACGGGCCTTGAGCAACTCATCCAGCGCCACCCAGGTGCGCTCATCGGCAGGGTCACCGGAGATCACTTGAAAGTCGACCACCCAGCGCTCCATGCCAGCGCCCCAACCCATCACCATCAGTTCCAGGCGGTTGGCTTGGGTGTCAACGGAAGCGGTCAGCATCAATACGCCGTCGGGCATTGAGCCAAGCCCGTAGCTTTCCAGTCGCGCCCGATCCATCAACACACCGGCTGAGGTTTGCTCCTGAGCGCTATCCCAGACCTTGGCCAGACGGGTGTTGTAAAACACCTGCATCGGCTCCAGATCGCCTTTGGCCTGAGCCTTTTTAGCCTTCTCGAATTGCTTGGCCAACGAGGCCCAACCGGTCCAGCCGGGCGGCGAGTACAACGCATTCAAGTTAAAACCAATGGTTTCGCCATCGCCCTGGGTGTGTGCTCGCCACTCCCCTTTCGCCAGCATCTCGCCCTTATAGCGCTCCTCGATCAGGACGTCGCAGTCGGGGCCGGCACATTGGTAATGCACAACCTGAAAATCCGACGAGTAATGCAAACGCTCCCATTCGAGAACCTGCATGTGGTCACAGGTTGGGCACGGCACGTAGTAGTAACGCTGATCGCTGACCTCAAACAGATCAGCGATCCGTGACGCCCCCCTGACCGTGGGCGAACTGGAAAAATAGAATTTCGCGTTACGGCCGAAAGTACTGCCGCGAGTCTCGGCCAGTTCGACCGGGTCGCCCTCTTCGCCCACGTCCACACTCCAGCGATCAACCTCGTCGCCGTAGATGTAGCGTGCGGAAAGCTCCGCCAGGTTGGCCGCAGAACCGGCCGTGGTGATGTACAGCGAACCACCCTCGAACTCCTTGGTGTCCATGGTGTTGCGCGCATCCCGCGAGCGGTTGGACGCCACGCGCTCACGCAGCACCGGCGTGGCCTTGATGGTTTTACCAATCCGCGACGATACCCGCTTGGCCAACCCCAGACTGGGCAACAACGTGAGGATGTTGGACGGGGCCATATGGATCAGGCCGCCGATCCAGTTCAAGGCGATCTGCGTCTTCATCAACTGCGAAGCCACCATGGTTACCACCCGCTTGCACGGGTGGGCAGGTGACAGACAGCGCATCGGCTCACGCGCATAAGGGGTGCGCGAAGTGTGGTATTGACCAGGCTCGGCCGCACCGGTGTCGCGCGGGATGCGCATGTACTCGTCGGCCCACTGGTCGATCCAGACATCAGGCTCTGGTCGCTGCCCACGGAAATACGCTTCGCGGTACACCGTCGCACCGTTCGACATTTCTAAGGACATAGGTTTAGCTCGGGGTAATGGCTTGTTGTAGATCTGCTGCAGACAGCCGCTCAGCATCTTCCAGTGTTTGTCGCAAAGCCGACGTCAGACGCTTTTCGATTTGCCATGGATCAGACAGCGAGGCCAGTTCCGGCGATAGCTGTGGCGCCATCCCAAGCAAAAGATCACGCAGTAAGCGACCGGCGTTATAGGCCGCATCTTCGACCGCTTTGCGCTCTACCAAAGTGCCCTGGGCTTTAAGGAAGTTGTTTTTTTCCTGAAGCGACAGATAGTGCTCACGAAGCGCGCGTGACTTTTGAAAGTCGGGCACCTCACCAGAGGGGTCATCTACAAAGTCTGCGATGACTATTTCCAGCGGTGGCTGATCATCCCGTTTCGGACGATTGCGTTCATGTCGAGCGGCGACGCCGGCCTTGCTCGGGTCGCTCGTCATGGCCAGAAGCCGCTCGCTGGCCTCCACATCAATCTGCCCGGCAGCATTCAGAACAAGTCGTTGACTCTTGACCAGCTTGCCAACGTACTGCCGAGACCACCCCTTAAGCTCGCAGTACTCCTTGCGAGTTACAAAAGCCATGCGGCCTCCATCGTCGTGGCTTGTTAAGCCTGTCAACTAACCCGGCTTAGTTGACAAGCGTTCTGACCATTGCGCCGGGGCTGCTGTTTAAGAAAATGAACAGGCATGAAAAGGCCTACAGCCCAATAGAACCGGGGGGACTGCACTAAAAAACACTGTTTAGATCATGCGAACTCTGTCGCTGGAAACGCAGAATTTCTTGTCAACCTGTCAACCGCTGTCAACTAACTTTCCAGCCCTGCGGCTAACGCTTTCCCGCGGGTTTCCGACCCCGTACCCATCGAAAAGCCTCAGGGTCCCCGGCGGTTTTCAGCGCCAAAAACGGTGCGCCCGCACTTGGCCGGCACCTGCCGGTGGCATTTCGAGGACGCGCGAGCGGTAGGCCGTCCTCGGACCGCAAAGGCGGGGGTTTACACAAACTGCCGCAACGCCTCTTGCAACCGCTTGTACTTGCCGTAAATCGCGCTCGTTGCCCAGCGTATCCAGTACAAGGCATCAACCTTCAACTCGCTTGGTGGCAGCGCGGTCGTAGTAACCGCGGACTTTCTCGACGCCGAGGAAGCCAACAGCGCCGCCGGCGAATGTGGCCATACTCTGCGGTAAGCCCATCCATTCAAGGAGTGGCACCAACGACAGCGTGACTAAGCCGCACAGCGCACCTTCAAGATACATCTGGCGACGAGTGCCGCCGCCGTACATCACTCGCAGAACCGCGATACCGACCGACAGGCCAGCAGCGTAGAGCTGTGGTTGATGAAGGAGCAGCCAGGCAATCATTGCGGCCCACAGACCGGGATCCTTCTCAGGCATGTTTGGCATCTCGATTCCTCCCTTTGGGGGAGTGCAATAGGTTCAGCTCCAGCGGCACTCCCGGCTCAGAGCGATGGGTGTGGTGGAGCCCAAAACGAAAAAGCCCCGGCAAATGCCGAGGCTCATGGAATGGTAGAAAGCAAAAAGCCCATCTCGGAGACGGGCTTTGCACGCGGAAAAACCGCAAAGTAACTGAAATCTATATTTCGTCCCCGGGCTTGTCAAGCGGCAGTTTCAAAAACAAATACCATCCTTGAGGGGAACCCTATCCACATCGAAGGATCGTTGGGATAGTTGTGTTTTGTACACAGGAATACCCAGCTTTTTACCAAACTCCAGCACGTCAACCCTCAAAGCCTCTGGCGCGTTATGACCAAGAATCACCTCAGAAACTGCGTCAAATGGAATCTTGAATAGATGTGCGGAATAAGGCTTTTTTTCATCTACTTTGTCGGCATCCTTTAGGAGAGCAAGAAGTCTATCCTCTTCTTCATATTTCCAGTCAACAGACTTCGTTAAGAAGATATCTAACCCAACCGCATCAGATTGTTTCTTTGGAATCGTGAGTCGTTTCTTTGAATATTTAACAGGCAGCAACGATGTTCTTCGTAGCTCACCACCATCAGAAAACTCTCTAAAAAAGCCGTGATCTGAGTCGAATCCAACACAAAACCCAGAATAGATTTTAGTGTAATGAGACCACATAAGCGCACTATTCCAGCGACGAGAAAGAGAAAGTACTCCAAGGTCTTTATTTATACGATCTTGGTTGAGCTTCATCGTAAAATTTCTAAAAAGCCATGGATCTTCTTCGAACATGGCTTTTATACGAAGCATGGCAGTACCAATCATTGATGACTTTTGCAGCTTATCTTCCCGACTATCACTCTTTGAATACCCGACCGTTTCTAAAACTCCTTTCAGTAAGTCACTTGACATTTCTTCAGGTGAAAGATCGGGAAAAGCAGCCAAACACTCATATGGGTCGTTTAACGCCGCAGGTTGAGAAAACCGTAGCAAGCCGTTGTCTAAAAACGCACTCCGCTTCGCCTCTAAAAACTTATATACATTCCCCACAAGCATCGATCCCTTCTAAAGTCATTTGTGGTAGAGGCGAAAAGATCCCTTTCAGGCTGCCTCTCTCTTCGATTCTAACGCACCATCGATCCAAGCAATACCGGCCTTCCAAAGCTGTCGGGTCTTCTCCTCGCCGAAACCCATCTTCTTACCTACATCGATCAGCGCCTTGTCGCGAGCGGTGTAGTACTTCATTAGCACCTTGCCGCATTCCGGGTAGCGCTTCAGCAGACGGCCCATCAAGCCATCGATCATCAGTGCATCGTCGTCGGTGATCATCGGTGTGTGCAGGGTGTTCTCGCGGGATGCGCAGCACGACACGCCAGAACCCAGCACGACCCAACGACCCCAATGCTCCAGCAGATCCTCGGCGGTGCGCTCAGTGAAGATCTTCGTTCTCGCCATGATCAGTCCCCTTTGATGGCCGAGCCACCAGGCCCGCGAGTGTTGGTTTGCTGGTACAGATCCGCCATGGTCAATGGCTCACGCGGCAACGTTGCAATGTGGCGCTCCTGGCGGATCAACATGCCGAGCTGAACGATCAGGTCATCCACTGGCAGCGGCTCCAGAGTCTCAGCGTGCACCAGACCGGAAGCGTGGCAACCGATGCAATCGAGCTGATGAAACAAGCCCTTAACCAACCCCTTTCCGGCACAGGATGGGCAGTCGGTGAGCGGAATCTGGCGACGCACAAAAGCGGGGCCGCGTGTTCTTTTATCCATTTTTAAACCTCGCCTATGGTTGTTTTTTGGATGGCCTTGCAGGCCTTATGTTCTGTGGCTTGCAGCGAATTACCGGAATCTTCAAATCTAAAGCCGGTCAATCCATGAATCGCTGCAAAGCCTTTCTGATCTAGATGTGCGTGCCACTGTTCGAGGGCATCACGCTTGCGGCTCATCACGTCGGACTGGATATAAACCTTCACGTTGTGGCCCATCGCGTGGTTGATCAGCAGCTCGCCAATCAGGTGGTCGATGCCGAGATCTGCCCAGCCAGTGCGGGCCACCTTGCGCAGGTCGTGACTGGTCCACTCGCCCTGCCCCAACCGACGAAACACGGCGCAGCCCTGAGCTTCGCCCAGTGACTTGCCGTTGCGCGCCGGGAACAGGCACTGGCCCTCATAGCCTCGGGCGTATTGACCTTCGCGGTACCGGGTCAACAGCGTGCACACTTGCTCCGTCAGGGGAAGGTGATGCTCGACACCGGTTTTCGTGTGCTCGGCCGGGATGAACCATTCGCGTTCGGCCATGCTGATGTGCGACCAGCGCGCCATCCGGGTTTCACCGATCCGCGTGCCATGGCAGAGCATCATCAGTGCAAGCATCGAATCCAGCGGCGCGGTGCTCATGACGTCGGCCAGTTGCCCGAGCAGGCCTTCCAACTGAACGCCACGCAGACGGGACGGCTTGATGCCGACCTTCGCTTTGGAGAAGTCGTTGAAACGGATCGCCGCCATCGGATTGGACGTGATCATCCCCAGCTTGGCCGCCTGCCGGAATGCCAGAGCCAACAGCTGGAATGCCGAACGCACGTAGTCGATGGAAACCGTCTCCTGAAGAGGCCACATCAGCAGGGTGTCGAGAGCGGCCTTGTCGATGCCGATCAGGGGCAGCTCGCCGAGGCGCGGTTTCAGGTGGCACTTGATGATCGAGGCGCCGGTGTTCTTGCGTTTGGTCGACAGATTGCGATCCCGCGACATGCGGTCGGCGAACCAGTCCAGCAGTTCACCAACAGCGCTCCACTTCGACAGGCTCGCCCCTTCTCCGGCAGCCAGACGCAGACGAAGCGACGGTAGCGCCGCTACGACCTGTTTGTGAGTCAGCTCGGGGAACGTGCCGATGGGATTCCACTTGCCCTTCAACACCAGGTACCACGAGCCACCGGTTCGAGCCTTGTTGAAGCGCAGGTACAGGCCCTTATTCTCAATGTCGCGTACGTCCTGTACGGTGCCGGCCACTTGGCGCTTGATCTCAGCTTCGGTGATCTTCACCGCGGCGGTACTCATGCGGCCCCCTTCACGGTGAGAATTCCAGCCCTGATCAGCGCTTCGTGGGTTTCGGCGATGGCGCGCGGCACGTCCTGCCAGTCGATCTCGCCGGCGGCGCGGCCGTCGATCACGTCGTGGCAAGCGCTGCAAGCGTACACCGCCACGGTGTCAAAACCTTTCATGCCCATGCCCTTCTGCCCGCAAGGCAGATGCGCGAGGACGGTGGTTTCTGGATTGTGATTGCAAATGCCTGGCATCCGGACGGTGCACTCTTGGCCATTGGCCGAGGCGCGAAGCTTCTTCGAGCTCACGCGCATGAAGGCTTCCCCGTCACGACGTCAACGACTTCATAGGTCCCCGGCCACATCCACGAGCCATAACGCTTGGCCATGGCCTCGTCGGCAAACAGCGCCAGCGCGTGATCAGGTGGCGAACTCAAATCGACCTTGAACGAGCAGCAAAACACTGCGAAGCGATAGGTATCGATTTCGGGTACAGCAAGGCGACGGTCACACACGCTCTGCCCTCCCCGCACGCATCGCGCGCAAGTTGGCCAAAGCGGTGTTACCCACTTCGGGGTTGCGATCAGGCTTAGGCGCAGCAAGTTCAGCAATAGGGATAGAGCCTAGGGGTTCACCCTTCCAGATCTTCCTGCACTGGGCCAAGTAGTGACGCTCGAAGCTCGCCAAACCAAGTTCACGCGAGAGCAATGGCAGGCCATGAAAACCAGCGGCCGCAGTAGCGTGGTAGACCGCAGCGTGCATCCACTTGGCCGAATCACGCATAGCGGGATGGCAGTTGCGAAGCCCCTGGGCGTACGCCTTTTCGACGCTCGGCAATCCCAGCCCTTCAGGGGCAAAGCACCAGCTAACAAAAACTCCAGGCGCTGGAACAAATGCCGACTTACTCGCACTCAGGACGCGCATGCCGTGGTCGATTTGCTCCATCCGGTTGATCCCGGAGCGCATGAACTCGCCGAGCCATTCAAGCTTCGAGGCGTTCATCACGGCCTCAGTCGGCCAAGACTGGCGCCATGCGCCACAGGCACCGCGAAGACGCAGGAACAAATCGTCGATGACAGCTTTGGTCGATGGATCAACCTCGGCCACTACTGGGTCGGACGTCGGCTTGTAGGTAGGGTCGGTTCGCCGTTCGGCAATAAGATCGCGTGCAGATTTCATACCCGAACCCCCTTGGCAGTCCAGTCACCGGTCGCATCCATCTCTTCCTCAATGTCGCCGGACTTCACAGCGCGATCACGCTTGATCCACTTGGCAAGGCGGTGGCACCAGCCGGCGGCGTTGTCACGGGTATCGGGTTTGGCGATGAAGAAACCTTTGAACGAGTTAATCAACTCATCGGTAGCCGATGAGATCGGCAAGCACATCAGGCGAAGCTGGTCTTCCAACTGTTTAGCGCTGAACTCCCAGTCGACAAACATCGAAAAGCGCTGGCGAGGATCTTCGAGAGCATCGAGAGCTTGTCGATCCTGATCATCGACCACGCCAGAAAACTCGCGCTGCAGCTGCTGTTCGGTTACCTGATGGTTAATTGGCGTATTGGGTGCAGCCGCTGCACCCCGCTCTGTCGTAGATTGCACCCCGTTCTGTTGTTGATTGCACCCCGTGCCGTCATTTGCACCCCGTTCCGAACGGGGTGCAGCATTTGCACCCCGCAATATTTGAAGGTCGTAAACGACTGGGCGTCGGTCATGGCGATCAATGTGAACAGCAGCAATCGCCTGATTGCCCTGCTTGATCAGTCCCGACTTCTCCAGGTCATCTAACTTGTAACGCACGGTGCGCTCGGATAGACCAGTGTCCTGAGCCAGAGTGGAAGCTGACGGAAACGCGCCAGTGCCGTTCGATCCGGCATAGTTGGCCAGGCACAGCAGAACGTGCCGGGCACTGGCATCCTTGAGAACTTGCGTGGACAAAGACAGCGCCCATGACATTGCTTGAACGCTCACAGCAAGGCTCCGATATTCAATTCGGCAAAACGAGATGACGTGTGTTGCGACACGCTTTGCGAACTCTGAAAAAGTGTCGCGACATTGTTCTGGGTATTGCTAGAATTTGGCTGGCTCTGCATAATTTGGCCTCTCTAGTTTTGCAAATTAGCCAGGACACGAACCTGGCTTTTTTGTGTCTGTGATTTAGTGAATCTTTGAAGCGACAAGCGCCGCTCGATCCGCCATCGCGACAGCGTGCGCAGCAAGAGAGCGGCAGAAGGATTCGAAAGATTCGGCGTAGACATGGTCTTTCTGGTCAAACACGCCATCGGCGAAGACTTTCCCGCCAAGGCCGGCAACGTGACCGAAGCTCGTCGAAATACCGGCGAACACCTGCAAGGCGTCGTCGATGCCTGAGCCGATCTGCTTGACTGCGAGAAGGCCGTAGCGGCTCGACAGCTCAATAAGTGCGCGGTCGCGCCAAGGCTGGTCGAGCGCGGCAACCCACGACTCTTCAATCCACGAAGGGATTTCAATACGATCGCCGCTGTCATCGAGCCAGCGCTCGACACGCTTGCTCCAGGCCTTGTAGGCACGACCGTAAGCCTGCATGTCTGCGGTTCTGGTCATACCTTGCAGATCAGGAAAGCCCTTTTCCTTGCAGCGCTCTGGCGCACGAATAAAGAGTTGATGGTTCAACTGCTCCGCAAATCCGTCCTGACTCATGCTCGTCCGAGCGATCATGTCGCGCGCAATAGCGACCAAGACCGCATCGCGTGTTTCGTGTCGCAAGTTCGACGTTTCCATGGGGGACTGTTCTCTTCTAATCTGGCTTCAACGGATTGGCGGACAGGGATAGCGCTTAGGCGGCCATCTCGGCCCAAGGAAACGACGGACACAGTTTTTCTTTTTTGAAAGCTCCTTCGGTCAGTGCCTCCGCTCGCTTGGCAATAACCGGAGACATGCCGTGCTTCCCTCGAACCCAACCGGAAACGGTGCTTTGATCAACCTTGAGCTTTTCGGCAGTGGCCTCCTGGGTGCCGAAGTAGTCAACGAGGCCCTTGTAAATTGCGTTCATGAATATCCTCCATACGGGAATACCCATATAATAGATTATGGGAATACCGATTTGCAAGAGTATGGGAGCGCCCGTAATACTTCGCAGATGGAATTCAAAGACCGACTCAAAGCAGCCCGCCGATACGCCAAGCTCAATCAGACCGAGCTTGCAGAACGCGCCGGCCTCACTCAGACCTCAATCTCCGATTTGGAGAGGGGAAAATCGAAGGCTACGGCTTTCGCAGCTCAGATCGCCTCAGTATGTGGCGTATCCCCTATATGGCTGGCAGAAGGTGCCGGTGAGATGCTCAAGGGAGTCGATACGCAAAAGCTGGAGGGGATTCAGCCCAGCGTAAAACTTGGGACTATCGAGACCTGGGACGACGAAACCCCGCTCGATGATGACGAGGTCTATGTCCCCTTCCTTCATGAAGTAGAACTGGCGGCCGGATCTGGCAGGTTTGCGATTGAGGAAAACGCAAACTCGCGACTGCGCTTCAACAAGAAGGATCTGCGACACAACGGCGTTCAGTTCAGTAACGCGAAGTGCGTGAGGGTTGGCGGGAACAGCATGATGCCTGTGCTGCGCGACGGCGCCACCGTTGGCGTAAACGTGGGGAAAAACTCACTGAGCGATATCGTCGACGGCGAGATGTACGCCATCAACCACAACGGCCAGCTTCGTGTGAAACAGGTCTACCGTATTCCGATCGGAATCCGCCTGCGCAGCTTCAACCGCGACGAACATCCGGACGAGGACTACACGTTCCAGCAGATCCAGGAGCAGCAGATCTCGATTCTGGGACACGTTTTTTGGTGGGCCATGTACTCACGCTGAAGGTCGGAGGCTGAGGACAAGCTGGCTGGCAATGCGAACGAAATAATGACCGGCCGAGTAAAACGGGACACGGACAAACATAGATGACCTCATTCAGAAATCTGGGCTTCTGGGGAAAGCTATGGGCCTTTGCTTGGACAGTGTTATTGGTGCTGACCGCATGCGAATCAGGCGTTAGCTGGATGGGTGGAGGCTCGCCAGGCCGTAAGCGCGTTTTCAGTCATGGCTTTCTGGTATTTTGCATTTTCGTGGCTGTGGTTGAGTTGATACTGCTCAACCATTTCTACGGTGTGGAGACGAGGTGAGCGCGAGAAGGATTGAGCGAAGATGTTAGACCGAACGCTGATTTTTTAGCACTCATTAAAGGCTGGAGTGCGGTGCGCCCTCCAGCCCTGAGAAAAAACTTATCCTTTCTTTTTAAACTCGATCACATTAGAGCCTGAGTCATCTTGAAGGCTCTTAAGCTTCGGAAGTGGGTTGCTAATTATCTTAGGATGAAACGCTAGGAAACCGTCAGCGAGTCCGCAAAGCTGCTCAACATCCTTCACAGGCATCATCAAATCTCGAACTATCGACACCTTTGTTTTAATATTAGCATCTAAAATGGCTTTTATTGCTCTCGGCATTAGCCGAACGCTCTCTAGAGCAGAATCATTGTCGAGCGGTTCGCCCTTCATCCACCCGCGAGCAGAGTAGCTTTTCCTAAGCCTTAACGCCTCCTGCTCACCGATTAGCAGCGACTTCTCAGCTCGGTAAATGATCGCAGCTACAGAGACATTCCATCGCCGCTTCAATGAAAGCAAATTCTCCAGAGATGGATATCTTGGAAGCTCAATAGACAGGAGCTCCTCAGGCAGCAATAGACAACTCGCAAAATAGTTTGCCTGCTGTTCAATCTCTTTGAGATGTAAAATGTCAAATGTCTTTATATTTTTGTGAAGAACTACATGACCGATCTCATGTGCAAGGTCGAATCTAGAGCGGTAATAGTTACCCTTATCACTAGAAAGTAAAATAAAAGGTCTTTTCTGAGACTCGTCCCACTGAGACAGACCGTCCATTTTTGTGTTGCCTTGATGGACGTGTGCACAGATTATCCCAGCACCTTCTGCTGCCATGGACAGGTCAGCTATCGGGCCGAGTCCAAGCCCCCACATCTCCCTGCACTTTAAAGCAGTTCTTGCTATCTCGGGAAAGTCTAGTTCTCGGTGATCGGTAACCTCGCAGCTAGGTAAATTCAATTCTGGCCAGTCGAGCCAAGTAGACAAATACCCAGCAATCTCCTGGAGCCAATCCATCTTCGTTCCAGCTTTCCCGCGTAGATCGCTGCTCGTACTCGCTAATGTTCTATAAAAAACTGGCGATAACGGCTTACTTGAGATTGGACGAGTAAACCAAGCAACCGGAAAACCAAGCACAAAAGAAATACTTTCAAGAGCCTCTGACTCGGGAGCGCTTTCTCCTTTCTCCCATCGCGAAATAGAAGAAGACGATTTACCGATACGCTCGCTCAACTCAAGCCTAGTCAATGAAGCCAGTACTCGCGCCTGAGTGAGGCGAGCAGGAACAAAACCAGAAACGCCGACTCTCATGACTTATCTCTGGATTCCGATGCTTCGATTTCGCTAATTACTTCTTTCAATCGAATAACCGCCTTATCTGTCAGTACGACCGGGCCTTCTACCGCAGGCAGGTCTGAGTACTTTGTCAAAACTTTCGAGCATGGCTGAAGATAGTGCCATCCTGAAAGATCGCTGTATGGAACTCCGACTTGAAGATCAATCATCCGGTCCTGATCGAGGTTCTGCTTAGGATTTACGTTAACCAAGAGCAAGCCAAGCGTGCTTGAGGGAAGCATGTGAACAGTTGGTGAAAACAAATCATGCGTGACACCCTCAAGCCTTGCGTTCAATGCAGCAATCAGCGCTCGATGCTTCGCCCCCCGAGGCAGCGAGCTACCTTGATTCACGCCAATTCGACCAAGCTGAAGAGGTCCAGACCTTAATACAACGTAATTCTCTCCCGAGTGATCTGCCTTCAAATCTAACACTTCGAGCCCGGACGACTCGGCAATGCTCCGCATGGTCGAACTCAGTTTATAGTGGCGAGCCTGCGGCAGTGCCCTCAAAAGTTCGTGTTTATGAAGCTGCAAACGCACGGTCATGGTGTCGTACGCCATACCATATGCCGCATGCAGATCATCCAATGCTCTGACCCAAAAATCTCTTGGGAAATGAGCTACCAGTAGGCTTTCAACCTCTTCCTGAATATCAACTCTGGTCATATTTTAATCAATTCCCGCAATCTGGATTTTCTTCGTTTTTTCACCGTTAACCGATAATAGCATGCCGCAGACTTGCAGCAAGTCGGCACCCCAGCCTTTCCGATCAATAGCAATGCTTCCGGCCTGGTGCCGGGCTTTTTCATGCCTGCCCTTCCCACCTACGTACCACCCTCAAGCCCCTCGACCGAGTGCGCATAGAAGGCTGTCGCCTCTTCTACCAGCTCCCGCCAGTCATCGCCGTAGATCATATGTGAGCTTTTGTACTCGTCCGCTAGCAGTAGCAGCGCGACGCATTGCTTGTCGGCGCTCATCCTGATTTCGGACTTTTCACATAATTTGCCGGGCGGCCAGGGCCTTCCCTTTTTTGATCGTCACTCATGGCGGATTACCTAGTGAGTTGAAAATTTCACTTAGGCAACGGACTGCATTTCTTGATCAAAATCAAGAGCATATCTAGACCAACAACTTGGATCCAAAAAACATGAAATAACAAATGCAACTCATTGTTATTAAAAGATTTTTTTTGAAAAAACAGCTCACCTTATCCGAGTTTTGGCCGATGCCTTCCTAAGGAACCATGGAGTCATCGGAATGAGAAACAATCAGCCCGTAACGCAGCGTGAGATTACACTCGCACCACAGCAGAAGCTCATCTCAACGACAGATGCTCGAGGAGTCATTACGTACTGCAATGACGCCTTTGTAGAGATCAGCGGTTTTGATAAGGCCGATCTTATTGGTGCTCCGCAAAATATCGTACGTCATCCTGATGTCCCCCCTGCTGTCTTCGCACACATGTGGACTGCTCTCAAGCAAGGCCGACCATGGATGGGTATCGTCAAGAACCGCTCAAGAAATGGCGATCACTACTGGGTCAATGCCTACGTCACGCCAATATTCGAAGGCAGCCAGGTTGTTGGCTTTGAATCGGTCCGAGTAAAACCAACAACTGATCAGATACGCCGCGCCGAATCCCTATATAAGCGCATCAGTCAGGGAAAGGCGGCAATCCCTCTTCAGGATCACTGGCTACCAGCTCTAACAACTTGCCTGCCTTATGTAGCCATCGGTTTGGCAGGCTCCTCATTCGGTTTATTCTTCAGTGCACCTTTAGCTATAGCCTTGGCTGTAGGCATAGCAGTGCCGATCGGTTTGCTCTCTTCGCGCTGGCAGGCTCGAGGAACGCTGCGCCTGCTACAGATGGCCGAACCCTCTACCTCAGACTCATTGATCGCTCAAATGTACAGCGATGCAAGCGGGCCAGAAGCTCGCTTAGAGGCAGCCTTCGTCAGTCAGACTTCGCGCCTTAAAACTTGTCTGACACGCCTGCAAGACACGGCCGAACAACTCAGTGCGCTGGCGGAGCAATCCGACGTGCTTGCCGCTGACAGCTCAAAAGGCCTAGATCGCCAGCGTGTAGAAACAGAGCAGGTCTCTGCCGCGGTCAATCAGATGGCTGCGACCACCCAGGAAGTTGCCAGCCACGTCCAGAGGACGGCTGATGCCACCCAGCAAGCCAACCACCTGACCAGTCGAGGCCGTGATGTGGCTCGGGATACCCGTGAGGCTATCGAGCGGCTCTCTGCTGTTGTTGGCGAAACAAGCCTGACGGTCGCACAGTTGGCCAAGGACAGTAGCGAAATAGGCACAGTCGTCGACGTAATCAAAGGCATCGCTGATCAAACCAACCTACTGGCACTGAATGCCGCAATCGAGGCTGCGCGCGCTGGCGACATGGGCCGAGGTTTCGCGGTAGTAGCTGATGAGGTTCGCCAGCTAGCCCAGCGCACTTCGCAATCGACTACTCAGATCCATGATCTGATAACCAAGCTACAGACTTCGTCCAACAACGCGGTACAGATAATGGAAAGCGGTCACCGCCAAGCCCAAGAAGGCGTTTCTTGGGTACTTGAGGCGGACAAAGCCTTGGTGGGTATCAGCGAGGCGGTCTCCAATATCACGGACATGACCACGCAGATTGCTGCTGCCACGGAAGAGCAAAGCGCCGTGGCCGAGGAAATCAGTCGCAACATCACAACGATCGCTCACTTGGCCGACCAAACTTCCGGGCAAGCACACGAATCGGCAAACCTGAACAAGGAGTTGACCAAGACGGCGTCTACGCAATATTCGTTGGTTGAGCGCTTTAACCGGTAGCTGAAAACTTCCGAGAGAAGCCCGCCCAGTGCGGGCTTTTTTGCGACCGGAAATACGGGAGAGTTAAATTTTATGGGAATTCCCATTGACACTAAATATGGGTGTACCTATATTTCACCCATCGCAGCGACACATAGCCACTGCAAAGGTCCTCAACTGGCCCGCCGCTCTTTCACAATCTGGAATCTTCGCGGATCGATCCCCGGCAACGGGAACAGCGCGAAACACAAATTTCGATCCCCATGCCAGCTCTGGAACTGGCCGGGCTCCCTCATGAGAGCACGCAAAGTTGCACAGCCACCCGATGTGACGCCAGTTGCGGCAGCGGGCAGAGAGAGGACTCCGGCGTTGAAGTGCAGCGAGAAACGGAAAGCATCACTGAGCAGCCTTCTCGCGAGGGCTGCTTGGGATGACAACCGACAGGTAATCAACCATGAAGCACGCAACAGAAATTGCTCAGGTCGAAATGCACCCACTGATGCAACAGCGCCGGGAAGTTCTCGACGCCCTGTTGATTCGCACCCACGCAGCCCGTGGAGAGTTCGCTCGCCTTGCAGGTCTGGCGGCGCCAGATAAGAAAGTGCGCTTTCAGGTGAAGACGGTCGGGAATGCGTACCACATCGTTGACCTGGTCACCGGCAAGACTAAGGCCTTCCGCTTCAACTATCAGGTCGCGGTGAACATGGCTGTCGCATTTGAAAAACAGGCCAATCGCCTAGTGGAAGATGTGCATTGATCGGCACTCCACTCCCCGATCCGCGCGATCAGATCACCGACCACCTCAACCAAGCGCTGGAACAGTTCTTCGGCACCGGCAAGAAGATTCAGCACGTAGAGTCCGGCGTTTCCGGCGAGCGCGAACTGACCTTCGGCACCGCGCACGGCAACAAGCTGCGCGCCAAACGAGAAAAGATCGCGCCGGAGCTGCAGCGGCTGTCCGACAGCGGCGCAAACCTCTACCAAGCCTGCACTGAGCTGAAGATCGGGCACAAACGCGCCGTGCTCATCGCCAGCGAGAACAAGATCAAATTCAAAGACTCATGAAACGAAGACCCCAACAACGCAAACGACAGACCTGGCTGGACTTGCCGGCCAGCGGAATTGAAGAGGTAGGCCATGGCCAAGAGCAACGCGGAACGGTCAGAGAAAGCCGCGGCGAAGAGGAAGAGTCGCGGCGAAGAAGAGATCAGGCTTCACTGCCTGCCAGGCACGCGGCAAGCACTTGCTGAGCTGATGGCTTGGAGCGGTATCGAGGAAGCAGGCGAGGCAATCACGCTGATGGTTCACCACCTGCACGGCCTTGGCCCCGGCGGCGCCCTTCCTCTACTTGAGCCGCCACCGCGACACAAATACGAGATTCCCGAAAACGTGTCGCGCAAATTGAAACTTGCCCACGACCGCGAAGCCATTCGAATCGGTCACGAAGATTAGTTGTCAGGACTTCAGACCTAAGTGCGCCGCAAGCAAGGTAACCGCCAGAACCACAACGCCTGCAACAACTTGGTAGAGAACGTCTTTGTACCAAGGTTTCTTGATGGGCACTGCTACTGGTGCCGGATGCGCTCGAAACACGTTGACATCATCGAGAAGAACATCACTCGGGCCTATGCCGTCGACATCCTTGGCGACTATCAGCTTGTCGTGACCGACAAACGTGCCGCCTCTGACTCTGAACCCCGTAACGTTTCCAGCAAGCGTAATGGCAGTTCTGCTCGGCTGTTTTTCGTTTTCATCGCTCATGCGCATGCTTCCTAGATAGGTTTGTCACGCCTCAGCTGTCGACGTAAGCAAATCAATACTCCAACCCAAACCAAATTGCCACCACCGGTTACGGATGGCGGCGATGCTACCAGGTGATCGCAGCTAGGGCGCCTTGAGCGATGGCTGCTACGGAAGCAAAAGCAGCGGCCACCTGATTCCATTTGGTCTGCGCCTGCGCTGTAGCTACTAGGTCAGTCTCAAAACCGCTCTCATCGGTCCATACCAAATGACTGCCAGGGATTTTCGCAGGCACTTTTGCAAGTGCGGACTTCGCCCAGCAGAAGCAGGAAATTATCGAGCATGCGCAAAGCAATACGGTTAGCACCAACTTAAGACTGTTCATTCAATACCTCAGTTTTTCGAGTCTATTTACCCCACTTCTACGAATCACGCCAGCCGGCGAGGCAATCGGCTGTCTGGAGTAGTTATGAACCCCTACCTGATCACTGGCCCGGCCCAGATCGGCATCAGCGGTGGCCGCACCAGCGGGCACATGGTCTACAAAATCCTCGAGGCGCATGGCGGAGTTCTGCCACCAGACGTTCACCTGTTCTTCCAGAACACCGGCAAGGAACGCGAGGAAACGCTGGTCTTCATAGATCAGATCGCCAAACGCTGGAGCGTGAGCATCGTCTGGATGGAGTGGTGCCGCGTGTACGGGCAGCCGGATGACGCACCCTGGTACAAGCTGGTTGACTTCGAAACAGCAAGCCGCAACGGCGAGCCATTCACGATGATGCTTGAGTATTACGCGGCGTATCGGAAGGCAGAAAAGAACCTGCCTCCGGTTCTGCCAAACTTCTCGAACAACATGTGCACCGCTTACCTGAAGGTGAAGATCGGCGAAAAACACATGCGCGCCCTGGGCTACACAGAGTGGGATTGCGTGGTTGGCATCCGGTACGACGAACCGAAGCGCTACCACCGCATGATGGCTGCCAACGATCGCGGTGGCACCCGATGGGACAATGTCTGTCCCTCCTACACCGCCGGCATCACCAAGGAGGATGTGGCCGAGTTTTGGAGGATGCAACGCTTCGACCTCGGCATGGATTCGGACTTCGGCAACTGCGACCTGTGCTGGAAGAAGAACGAAGGCAAGCTGATCAAGACCATCATGGACGACCCGTCGCGGGTGATCTGGTGGTCAGGTACTGAGGAACGGTTCGGCCAGGTGTTCCGGCAAGATCGCGCCGACTACAAGACGATGGGCTGGTCTGCCGAGCAACGATCCCGGCAGACCGACTTCGATTTTGACTATCTCTCTGAAGACATCAACTGCGTCTGCGGCGACTAGATACCTGCGAGCGGCACGATCGGTGCCGGACTGAACCCTATCCAGACCCAATAAAGCGCTACTACAAGTACCGCAGCAACTACGGGGTAAGCCACAAAGTCCAACAAATACAGAAACCACACCTTCGCACTTGCGAGAAATTTCGGTAGGCCTTCGATAGGGTAATGCTCTGACATCTCCAGCTTTGCCCGCAAGTAGTCGCCTCTGAAATCATTGCTGGAGTGTGTCTCATACAGCTTCAAAACGTCGTGATACTCTTTCCAGCAAGAGTCATATGTATCTTTATCAAAAGCATCGTCATTTGCCTTGGGATGTGACTTTTGCTTCAGCTCGCCTAGCTTTGACGCGCAGGAGTACATTTTTTCTGAACGGCTGGAGAAATCGTTCTTCTCCATGAGAAGCGAGTACACCAATACCGCTATCGAAGCGAAGACCTGAAGCAGAACGACTTCTTTCTTTTTGATATTCACTCCCAGATCGTACGCCTGCATCAGGGACACAAGAATCAGCACCAGAGACAAAACTACAACGGTATAGGTAGACAGCTTCGCATGCAGCTTCAGCCTGCGTGCAGCGTGAAACCTCGTTTTTGACGTCGCATCCATTTTTTTGTATAGATTTTTAAAGCTATCCGACTGTGCCATTGCGTCCCCCCCTTCCCAGGTCCGCATCATATCCGCCAAGCCGCCTGACTCCCACCACTTACGGTTCGATTTACTCAGACGTCTTGGAGAAAGCCTAGGTCCCACCTTTGGACATGCGCGCCGGTAGCAGCATCACGAATACCGTTCAGGGACTATTGCACCAAACTGCTGGACGAGCGAGCATTCACTCCCTGATGATTTTGCAGCTCACAAGGAAGTCGATTGAAACTGCCATCCGTTAAAAGAGAAATACTGGAAAACGCCCTTAAGCAGTTCGATGAAGAGTTACGGTACAAGCCTGAATGGAAAGACTGGATGAACAATCAAGCGCACCTATATGCGATTAGTGCAAATGATCAACTCTATCCAGCGAAGAAGATTGTGTCCTTGGCTACCGGCATTCCAGTAGGCCTTTTCTCAGGTGGGCAGCCTACGAATGGCTACCTCAAGCGACGTGGCTTCACGATCGTAGCGATGCCGCGGTCGTTACCTCCGGAGCTTCGGTTCGTGGTAGGCCAGGTATATGACCGGCAAACAGAGATCCATCAACTGTTTGGCGGGAGCGCATATAGCGGAATTTCACCATCTACAAAATCACCTGCGATTTTTATCTTTTCAGGGGCTACAGGCGGGCAATACGGTTATGAAGATAAACATAGCAATGATGGCGTCTTCATCTACACCGGGGAGGGTCAAGTCGACGACATGACTCTCACCAAGGGCAATCTTGCAATTCTCGAGCATGTTAAACAGGGCAAAGCGCTGCATGTCTTCGAAATAATTGGCAACAAGCAGGGTCAAAAATACATTGGTGAATACACCTGTGCGAGTCACGAGTGGAATCGGGGCCCGGACAAGTTTAAAAAGGACAGGAAAATAGTAAGATTTAACCTCGTTCCCGTGGAGGTAGATTTCGACTCGCATACCTACGCAGAAGAAGACGACGCGCTGGGGCCAGCTATATCTCTTGCCGAGGCACGAAAGCTTGCTCTCGCTGCGGCGGAATCTGGTTCGGCAGGAGAGAAAGGATCGGCTCGAAGAACTGTTTATCGTCGCAACAGACGTATTGCCGAATACGTTTTGAGAAGATCTGGTGGTAATTGCGAAAGCTGTGAAAATCCGGCCCCCTTCATGAAGACGAATGGATCACCCTATCTAGAGCCGCACCATGTCAATCGACTATCAGATGGTGGCCTAGATCACCCACGCTTCATAGGCGCCATTTGTCCTACCTGCCATCGAGAAATCCACCACGGCCTCAACGGAAAGGCGAAGAACGAAGCGCTGAAAGCTTACATAGCCAGTATCGAGCCCAAATCGTAATTTTTTGTTCTAGAAAAGTACCGCTAGCTGTACCTAACCTGGCGCGGTCGCTGAGTGCGACGGCTCGGTGAGCAGATCTTGTAAAGCGATCAGTTGCGGGAGAATCAGCCACGGTGCCGACGCAAGCCTTTCACCAAGACACAGCAGGTCCACATGTTCGGGGACAGCGTCGGCCCACCGCCAATGGCAGCACTGGCCCAGGCGAATGATCCATGGAAGGTAAACCACTGCGAAGCAGCGGCCGCATTAGGCCCACAACAACGTCTACACTAGGCCGTTCGGCAACGGAATCACTGAACTTCAATCAATATCATTGTCGTGCAGAAATTTAGCGACTTGCTTCGCCGAATTACTTCCGGAGTGATCAGATGTTACAATAATGAAGTTACGGTTTATCCTACGCTGTAAGAATTCAAGCTCCTCGGGGAGATTATCACCAACAAACATCATGAATCTAATCCCCAAGAGGTCGAACTGTATACCGTTGATGTTTGGAATAGCCATTAGTGCTGGCAGCGACATAATCCCATTCATTTCTGGCTGAGTGTTGACGTCCGCCACTAGCAAGAAACCCTCTATGTACCCCTGCGGATTCAAGAGAAACCTCTTCAGCTTTTCTAGCTGCGCCCCAGTGCAAGCCCCCTTAATGCTTTTTATGCCCGGCTCCGGGACCGGCCATTCTAGGGCGCGCCAGAATACGCTGACTGCGAAGTAGTAGAGAGCCGAATTCAAATCGTCGGGAAGTTGGTTGGGAACAAACAGTCGTCTGCGAACGCTCATTTCTGCGGGACGAATAGTCATTAGACGTTCAAGTAGAGGAAATTCATGATGGGTGCCCCAATGCTTGGCAACGATTGCTTCTCCATGTTTGGAAAAAAGATACTCGCATTTTGAACATAGGAAATGAGCATCCACCTGCTTATCAGTCCTCCCAGATCTGCCTGACTGCATGTCTATCCTCATAGGTGATTTCCCACCTTCTGAGGGCAGATCTCTAACTTGCTTGTAGGCTGATTTAGGGAGCAGGTGACTTTTTTTTAAGATCCCTGCCTGTCCGCACAGACCGCATAAACCATTACGCATTTGCTTTTCCCTTGAGCGACACACTACTGCAATAAAAATTGGCAGGTTCACGGGCATCGAGATTAGCGCATCCAAGATGCCGAAAAATCATCGAGTATCAAATTCATTTTCTGGATTACATCTGTACTCCACCCCTATCCAACTCCCTCCCCCTTCAAAGTCAGCCGCTATAGCGGCAAGGACAGATAGTGCCCGTCGAAAAAGGGAACCTTAAATATCTTTAACGCTGCCCCACTGCGTCATCAAACCGATGATAGGGCGCTAAAACTATTACTCGATCTTCGGCGGCTTATCTGAAGAAGGTTGCAGCCAGACGCTATACAACGAGCTCGGCCTTTTTAGAAAATACCAATAATGAAAAAACTCCATTAGCGTATTGAAAACCACTCCACATACAACCGACCAGACAATGCCGACAGATCCGAGATCAAACATCCACACCAGTAATATTCCCGTGTACATGTTTATCGAATTTGAAAAGGCGTGCCTCACATACCAGTCGACTGGACTGCCCCACAGATCCACCACGTCCGGGCGGTCTTGCGAAATCACTCGATGCATTAGCGAGCTTATTCCGTAAGGCACAAGAAACGTCGGGAGGCATGCAGATACCGAAAGAAACAGCAGCTTGATAAAATCTAATCGTTCAAATAATTCTGGATTGTAAATATATAATAACAAGAAGCCCGGTATGACGAGACCAACCAGTCCAACAGAGACATTAGCAGCAATTGAGAAATTTATTTTTTCAATATTCTGAATATCCATAAACCTTTCAAGCTCCGTATCGAATAGTCCAATACTGCATATTTCACGCATTGCGCCCGCTGGAGCGTCCATTTCAAACGATAACCCGAAACCCTTTTAATTAGACAGCCTGCTGGTGTACGGCGGGCGAGGAATTCGTATGTCTGCACTGAACCGCTTTCATGAAACAGCGAGCGATGCGCTGGAGGAGATCAGCGCCTGCCTGCCGGCCGGCGCCAAACTCTGCCTGGCCATCTACACCCCTGAAAAACCAGAACTCGACATCGTGCTCCAAGACAAAGAACTCGACCTGAACGGGGTGGTTTCGACACTGCGCCGGCGCGGCCTGAGCATCGACGGCGACAACGTTTATAAGCGCGACCTGCTGGACGCTGTGGTCGGCGCACTGGCACTCGGCGCGCAGAACAGCAACCCGCCGCCGGCAGAACACTGGGGCCAGCGCTTCTGGGATATCGGCCGGGAGGAACGCGGTCTGCACGAAGAGCTGGTCGCCGCGCTGAAACTCACCCGCGAGAACCTGCGCGCATGCCAAGCCACCATTCGCCTGGCAGGCGGGTTCGACCCCGCATATGTCGACGATGTGCAGGCCGCAATCGCCGTTGCCGACGCGGTGCTGGCAAAGGCCGGCGCATAACCCATCACCACCTTCTCCCGCCACGCGCGGCATGGAGCAATATCTCATGGAAACCGAAATCCTCTCCGACGAGGAACTGGCCGCACTCACCGGCTACAAGGCCCGGGCCTACCAGCGCCGCTGGCTGATTGATCGCCAGTGGGTGTTCGTTGAAAGCCGCGGCAAGCGCCCGCTGGTGGGCCGCATGTATGCCCGCATGAAGCTGGGCATGATCAGCCCTACGGTTGCCGATCCGAACCCGCCGCCGGCTGCACCGGTATGGACACCAGACTACTCGCGAGTGAATTGATATGCGCCCCCGCAAGGCCGACACACGCAACTTGCCGCCTCGGATGTACCAGTGGACACGAACACGAAAAAGCGGAAAGGTTTGGATCGCCTATTACTACTTGGATATGACAGGCAAGGCGATCCCGCTGGGCAAGGATCTGGACTTGGCCAGGGTCAAATGGGCGGAGCTGGAGGCGAAGGAAAAGCCGCTTAATCTGCGCACCATGAAAGGCATCTTCGACCGATATATCCGCGACATCGTATCGAAGAAAGCGGCACGGACGCAGAAGGACAATTTGGCGGAGATCAAGCAGCTTCGGCCGATGTTCGACAGCGCTCCCATCGACTCAATCACCCCAGCAACTATCGCGGGATACCGCGACGCGCGGTCCGCCAAGGTTCGGGCGAATCGCGAGATTGCCACCCTCTCCCACGTTTTCAACATTGCTCGAGAATGGGGACTGACGACCAAAGAAAATCCCTGCCAGGGCGTGCGAAAAAACAAAGAAACACCGAGGGACTATTACGCAAATGATACGGTTTGGGATGCTGTTTACATGAAGGCAGCTCAAGAGCTGAAAGACGCGATGGACTTAGCCTATCTGACCGGGCAAAGACCGGCAGATGTCCTGGTCATGAGGAAGGACGATATCGAGGGAAATTACTTGGGTGTGCAGCAGAACAAGACACACAAAAAGCTGCGTATCCAGATGACTGACGGTGATGAGCCAAACAGTCTGGGCCTGTTGATCGGGCAAATGGCTGAGCGCAATGCTCAGCACATTTGCAGCTATTTGATCGTGAGCACACGCGGCAAGCGGATGACCGCGAAGATGCTTCGCGATCGATGGGACGACGCCAGAGAAAGGGCCAAGAAAGAAGCTGAAGAAAAAGGCGATGTTCAGCTGGCTGAGAAAATCGGAGGATTCCAGTTCAGAGACATCAGGCCGAAAGCGGCGTCGGAAATCCTCGACGTCGGCGATGCGAGCCTACTCTTGGGGCATACCAAAGGAGACATTACCGAGCGCGTCTATCGACGAATTGGCGCCATTGCCAAGCCATCGAAATAGCCCCAAAAACCGTTACAAAACTCAAAATCCGCCCCTTGTAGAATGCGGGCTGTAGAGGTGTCAAAAAATAAACGTATCGTAACGAAAAGCGGCTACAGGCCCCGGTTTCATTGGCTTTGCATATCGGTCTTGAAAACCGTCGACTGTAACAGGTCAATGAGTTCGAATCCCATCGCCTCCGCCATCTTATGTACGACAAAGCCCTGATTATTCAGGGCTTTGTCGTTTCTGGCATTCAGGAAATTTGCTCCTCTCTCTATGGATCGTTTCCGCATCTATTCGGGCATTTCCGCAACCCTACCCTTCTGACACCGTTAAGTTGGTGCTAAACAAATCAAACTAAGCACAGCGCGTCGGTAGCATTGAATGCTCAGTAGACCGCTTTCGGCCATAAGCGGTCATTGAATTTTGCTAGCAGACGGTACCAAACCAGCGGCAAGCGCCTCCAATAATGCACTGACCTTGGGAAGCGCCTGACGGCTCTTTAGCCAAATCAGATTGATCGCCTGGCCTTCGGTTGCCAACTGGGGAAGCACTTCAACCAATGTCCCCTCTTCAAGCTGACGTTCGATCAACCATGACGGTAACTGCGCGATCCCGCATCCCGCCGATACCGCGATTACCAAACCTTCGCCATCTCCCACAACGAATTTTGCGGCTATCGCCCTGCGTTCAATTTCGCCCGGATGCTGTCCTGAAAAACTCCAAGGGCTAACCGTCCCATCCGCCCAGCCGTAAGCGATGCACTGATGATTTTCCAGGTCGCGATCGGTCAAGGGCGTGCCGTGCTTACTCAAATATGCGGGAGACGCACAGAAGATATGCCACTCACTGCCCAGATAGCGGTGCCCCAATGTGGCGGGCCAAACGTCCGAACCACCGATGCGTACGACGATATCGGCACCTTTCTCGATAGGATCGATGAAACGGTCGGAAAACGAAATGTGCGGCAGCAGCAGTGCATGTTCCTGGGCAAACCGCAGAATGACCGGAAGTGCCTGCAGGCGGCCGAATGCACCTGGAAGGTCAATGCGAATCCTGCCGCGAGGTTCAGTGTTTTCGGCAAGTAGGGACAGCTCAGCCTCTTCGAGCTCAGCCAGCACGCCTGTACATGTGCGATAGAACGCAATCCCCGCATCCGTCAGTGACAAGCTTCGAGTTGTTCGGTGGAACAACCGAGTCCCAAGCCTGCTCTCCAATCGAGCTATTCCTTTGCTGATTGCCGAAGCCGTCAGACTCATCCGCTCGGCAGCGCCTTTAAAGCTGCCGGAGTCGGCAACGCAGACAAATACATCAATGCCCTTTAAACGCTCGGAGGAAAACATGTACGCCCCGCATTCATGAATTGAGTTCTGTCGATATGATAAAAAACATCATAAATCAGAACATAATTCCCCAGTAAGCTTGATTCGCGCATCAATCAACACTTTGCGACTGACAAACGCTATCAAAACAACCTGCTGAACGATGAGGCAAGGATGCTGGCCACGCTAAAAAACTATCCGACAACAATAAATTTGCTGCTGTCGGCGTCCCTGATATTGACCTTGGCGCGGGCAATTACCCTGCCCTATCTGGTCATTTACCTTTCCGGCAGTTTCAGCTTAAGCGTCGCCGATATCGGCCTGGTTATAGGCAGCACACTGATAATTGGGTCGTTATTGAGTCTTTACGGTGGTTTTCTGGTCGACAAGATGTCCAGTTACCGGCTGATCCTGGCCTTCAGTGGCGTGTTCACGCTGGGGTTTCTAGGGACGTTTCTGGCTCGCGAACTTTGGCTGTTCTACAGCTGCCTGGTACTGATCAACCTGGCTTATGCGGTCATTGATATCGCGATTAAATCAGGATTTGGCAGCCTGCTTCCCGTCACTGATCGCAGCGAAGTTTTCTCGATCAAATATACGCTGACCAACATCGGGTATGCCGTCGGCCCGTTTCTTGGCGCTGGCATGGCCAAACTGGATCTCAGCTTGCCATTCCTGTTATCAGCCGGGCTTGGAGCAGGATTCTTTTTCATCTATTTTGTTTGGGGCAATAGAGACCTGAACGCCACCGATTCAGCTCAGAAACCAGTACCGTTTCTGGCCGTGGGAAAACTGTTACTCCAAGATTATCGGTTGGTGTGTTTCACCCTTGGTGGGCTGCTTAGCGCGGTGGTTTTTGGCCAGTTCACCGCTTATCTCTCCCAGTATCTGGTGGTCACTACTACACCAGAATCCACCTACCAGATCATCAGTACCGTTGTGGCGACCAATGCGCTGATGGTGATCAGTTTGCAATACTCCATAGGCAGGAAGATCTCTCACAGGCATCTGAATCTGTGGCTGATCGCGGGACTGAGTATGTTCATGATGGGGTTGGCGGGTTTTGCCCTGTCGACCTCTATCCTGCTCTGGGTCATTTCCATAGCCATTTTTACGGTCGGCGAGATCATCGTATTCCCCACCGAGTACATGTTCATCGACAAAATCGCTCCGGACAACCTGCGCGGCATGTATTACGGAGCACAAAACCTGTCCAACCTCGGCGCGGCGCTGGGGCCGGTGCTTTGCGGAATCGTATTGGCGACTCAGCCTCCCCACTACATCTTCTACATGCTTGCGCTCTTCATTGTTGCAGGTGGAATGTTTTACTTCCTAGGAGCTTCCAATTTGAGCGCTACAACGGATATGAATCCTGATTGAAGGGCAGAAATGAGAAAGACGATTAGGAATCAAAAATCACCTTAAAAATATCCGCTTTTGGTTCGATTTTGATCTGTCGCGACAGGCTGAAACCGGCCAAAAGCTGACGCTCACGATCGATTGCTTTCGGCCAAAAGCTGCCCTTTACAAGAAGCTGCTTTCGTCCCATTGCTGCCGGTGGGATCCCCATGGGTTTCGGGCAAATAGCCCAAATGCCTACAGCCTTCCCAGGTCGGTATTTGAGAGGGTACCCTGAACACCTTTTAATATGTGTGGCACCCATATGGGCATCAATTTACTGACCGAATCCATGCTTGGCCACTGGCGTGCTCCATCGGGTGTCTGGCAATGCGAATACCAATTCGGCAGCCGATTGATTTACGTCCAACATCGCAATGACGAGCCACCTCGCGCCAGGGTCGCCGCCGCGCAACGCGCGGTCAACGCCGCGTGGGATGATTTACCCCAAGTACTGAAGTTCGCCGAACAGCACTGTAAAGCACAGATGCCCGAACTGATGCGGTTGTACGAAACCTACATGCCGGGGGAATCTCCGTTTTTCGTTTACTCGATCCACTTCGATCTCGACAAACCTTACCCTAGTTACGCCATTTCCACGAACCCTGACTTCGATTGGGATCGTATCCTGATCGACGAAGATGAGCTGGGCCAGGTTCACAGGGTTTGCATGGAGCAGTATGAGCCAAGTCATGACTTTTGGGTTTACGTCAGGCGTGTAGGGTTTCAGCAATTCGAGCTTGGGGATTAGCTTGGCCTCAACTCAACCCCAGCTCTGAATCTCCGCTGATAAAGTCAATACTCGGGAGCGTCCGCTTCTGATCGATCGTGTCCTGCCTGTTACGGCTGATCAGGTTGGCTGCAAATCTCACTTCAGATGAAAGTCACTTTCCGTCAAGCGCAGTCTCTCGATTGCAGCTTGAAGTCTAGGGCGATCATGAGCCTACCCAGAACGCCAAATACCGGCCAACTTCGTTTCCGCAAATAAGTGGTCCGCCTCGAGGCCACGACTCAGAACGCCAGCGCGTTTCGCGCCCCTAGAGTTGCATTACTGCGAGCGCCCTGCGCAGGGGCTCGTCGGATATCTGGATAGGACCATGAAATGGCACATCCATGTCCAAAACAAGGTAAACGGAAGCCGCAATGAGCAATGACGAGATGATGAACATTCCTGTCACCATCGAATTACGGGGAGCGCGGTATCCAAAACTGGCGAAAATGAGCGTCAACCAAGCAACAAGCATCCCAATGAGCGGGCCAGGAATCGCTCCCTCAGACTGCTCGACGATCCTCCAGCGTTGCTCGATGAGCGAATGATATTGCTGACGAATATCCTGCAGCATCGTTTCATGGTAGCGGTCCGGGGGCTTTATAAGAGCCAAAGACTTGCCTATATCATCCAGGTATTTAGCCGCCTCGCTGTTACGATGCTGCAGCGCCTCGTCTCCCCGATACGGAGTCTCGATAGCGCGCTCAAGATAGGTGATCAGGCGGGTTCGCGTGTCTTTTGCCGCATCGCCATAGCCCCGCAGTGTCCGATCAAAAATGATCATGCTGGTTGCATACCCATGGAAGTTTGCGTCAATGGACTCGAAAGTGTTTTTGGCAGAATTAATCATCAAGCCAAAGACCAGCGATGTCATAACCACAAAAATGTTGGCTACCAGACGAATTACGGAGTTAGTGTCGTCATCCCTGTGGTGGGATGCCAGCTTGGGGTACCACTGCATCATGAGAAGCGAGGCAGAAACGAGGCACCCAAAAATGGCCAGTGCGATCCAGAAAGAGTTCATACATCAGCGCCCTGATCGATTGGAGTCAAGTCTTGAAGGATAGACCGTTGGGCTCTCTCGGAATTCTGCTCGACAGGCCCGAACCAAAAATCGACTACCAGCGGCCAGCAACCTTCTTCCCGCACGGCCTAGGACACACCTTCCTGCCGCAGCCACAGTGTGGCGTCCCTCCATGCACCTACCGTCACAAGTTCCTCCAGTGTCTCCAACAGAATTTTTCCCAGCTCAGCGCCAGTCGGCTATTTCTCCGGTCCTTGAGCGTGGCCAACGAGACCGTGGAGCGAATCCCCGGTCGTTCAATCGCATGGCCTACCAAAATTCCCCTGGCAATTTCCTCCTGAACCGCGGCATGCGCCAGAATCGAATAGCCCATGCCCTCAGCCACCGTGCGCTTGGTCAAGTTGACGCTGTCCACATCGAACACGACATTCAATTGAAAGCCATTTTGTGCGGCGACCTGTTCAATCAGGCGTCGATTGCTGTGGGGCAATCCTGGGAGGATCAACGGAAAATCCGCTAACCCGAGTATGCGCACCGATTTCGACGCTTCGCCCGGCGGACCGACCAGTACCATTCGTTCGCTGAAAATCGCCCGCACATCAAATGCCTCCAGCAAAAGCTGGTTGTGAACCACGGCCACCTGAATGCGGCCGTCCAGCAAGCATTCCTGCAGTGACGTGCTCAAGTCTTCCGATACATGCAATGAAGCCTTCGGCCAGCGCTCGTGAAAACGACGAATCAACTGCGGCCCGACGATGGTACCGATCGCAGGGGGCAAGCCAACAGCCAAGTGCCCTCGCTCCTCGAATGCACTGTTGCGCACGTGGTCGGCGGTTTCTTCCATGTAGCGCAGCATAACGTCCGCCCGCTCCAATAGGCGCGCACCTGCCGTGGTCAGTTCTACGCCCCTGCCATGACGAATGATGAAACCCCTCGGACAGGCTTTCATTGCCCTGCTGAAAATGATGCTGGCGCCAATCGTCTTCGTCACCCTTGTGCATGGTCTGCCCCATGTTCAGGACATGCGCAAACTCGGCCGGCTCGGCGTGAAATCGTTGATCTATTTTGAAGTCGTCAGCACGGTCGCGATGTTGATCGGGTTCATTCTGGTCAACGTGGTGGAGCCCGGCGTGGGCCTGCATGCCACCAGCCTCAACGAGTCCAGCGAAGCGATCAAGGCCACCTCCGCCGCCGGCAGCGTGTCCATGGTCAACTACCTGCTCGGCCTCATTCCTCCCCGCAGGCTATAGCTTCAACCTCGACGGCACTGCGATCTACATGGCGATTGCTATCGGCTTCATCGCCCAGGCCACCGACACACCGTTCTCCCTGATGCCACAGCGTGATGAAAGCAGACACTGCTTGAACCTACTCAGCTGAGCCTCTCAATAAGTCATAACGCTTAATTAAAAATGACTAAAAAAAGCAAACAGTGGCCACAATTTCCGGAAATACCTTGCCCGCTTACAAGAACCTTCTTGTTCTAATCTACTGCCCTGATTTCTAGAATTTCCTTGCGCTAAATAAGGCGCTATTTGCCTGATCCAACACTGCAAGGAAGTTTTATCTCCATGAAAGCAATTAAATTTCTGATGCTCGCTTCGGCTGCGTGCGCTGTCACCAGCACTGCCATGGCAGCTGATGGCACCATCAATTTTACCGGTGAAATTGTCGCTGCTTCTTGCGTCGCGTCGGCGGGTGCAGGATCCACCGTAGGTGGCGGTCCTGGCAAACAAATCGTTGATGTAAATCTGGGCAAGGTCAGCATGGACGCCATCAATGGCGCGGGCGAAGGCAACATCGCCGCCGGCACCGCCATCAACCTCAACCTGGACTGCGGCAACACCGCTGCCGGCCTTACTACCGTCAAGTTTGGCTTCGACCCAATGTCGGGGTCCGGCGTGGATGCAAAAAACAACAACTTGCTGAAAATCAGCGGTAGCGCCGAGGGCGTGGGCATCGGCATGTTCGATGACAGCAACCACCTCATCAACATGTCTGGTAACGAGACTTACTCTGCTCCGCTGGTCGTAGAAGGCGACGGTGCCGACGCCAAGTACTCCGCCAACCTGCGTATGCGCGCCTCTTACGTAGCTAACGGTGCCGAACTCAAACCAGGTACTGCGAACGGCACACTGCCATTCACTTTGACCTACGAGTAATTCGTTCCCAAAAGAGGGGGTCTAAAAACCCCCTCGCTTTTCTGCGAGTCGCTGATGAATACCGGTAACTTTTTTCGACTATGTCTTTTCTTAATGCTGTTGATGATATCCGGCGTTTCTCACGCAGGCATTCAGGTTGGAGGCACCCGGGTTATTTTCCCGGCCTCGGATCATGAAGCCTCTCTTCAAGTTCGTAATGAGGGCACCGACGACATAATGATCCAGTCATGGATTGAGGCAGGTTCAGAACAAGCGGATCGCGATATCCCTTTTGCAATTACCCCATCCTTGGCGCGTCTGAGTCATCGTAAACAACAAACACTGCGTATTTTCTATCAAGGCAAAGGGCTACCGGAAGATCGCGAATCGGTGTTTTGGGTGAGCGTACAAGAAATCCCTCAGGTCAGTAGTTCGGAGAACAGTCTGCAAGTTGCCTTTCGCCAACGTTTAAAGTTGTTCTACCGACCAAACGGTCTACCGGGCAAGCCTGAAGAGTCCGCCAATACACTGAAGTGGAACATCCTGAGAAACGCAGGCAAGGCTGTACTGCTGGCAACCAACGACTCCGCCTTTCACGTGTCATTCGCCAAAGTCATAGTTATTGCAGGCGATAAAGAATACGTCGTGGAGCCTGAAATGATTAGCCCGCGCGACGCTCAGAAAATGTCCATAAAAGGACTACCCGCCTCTGTCGGGGGCGATGCTCAAATCGTCTGGGAGTCCATCAATGACTACGGCGCACTGATCGAGCATAAAGTCTCAATCAAGTTCTAACGCTGTTCCCCCGCTCCAACTTTTATTTCACCGCGTACTTCATGGGGTTCTTCCCCAGGACTCTTCGTGCACAGGAAGTAGCGTTTTGACGGAATTTCGACCTCATTCCATGAAAATCAAAAAACACCACAGGAAGTCTCGAAAGACGCGCGCCAAAAAAAGGTCGGGCAAGTATCTCTCGTACTTGGCCGCAGCAAGCATGCTGGGTGCCTCGACCGCATCGGCTACACAGTTCAACCCGATGTTCCTCAAAGACAAGGGGGCGAAAGTCGATCTGCGTTTCTTTGAACAGTCCAACGGCGTTGTGCCAGGCGATTACAGCGTTGATATTTATCTGAACCAGCGCCTGGAGCGGCGCGAAGACATTTCTTTTGTGGCTGACGAAGATACGCCAAAAGCAGATGCACGCCCGATTCTGAAGATTGGACTGCTTCGCGAAATGGGAGTGGATATCGAGCGTCTTCAGAAAGAAGGCATCGTTTTCAAGGATAGTACCGACGATGAACCCGTCAACTTACTGCGTATCGAAGGCGCCGTGGTGGAGATGGATGTTTCCAAGCTCTCGCTAAACATAAGCGTGCCACAGGCTTACATAAAACGCCGATCCCGTGGATACGTCGACCCTTCGCTATGGGATGAAGGTATTACAGCTGCGTTCACCAACTATCAAATGAACTTCAACCGCAACACTGGTGGCGGTTTTGAAAGCGACTACGGGTATTTGGGCTTACGAAGCGGCTTCAATATTGGCCAATGGCGGTTGCGCAACGACTCATCGCTGAGCCAAAGCACCGGCACTGCACGCAAATTTTCCAGCAACCGCACCTATCTGGAACATGACGTCACCTCAATAAAGGGCCGCTTCGCGCTCGGCCAGCTGTATACCAATGGCGATATTTTTGACAGCAGTCGCTTTCGCGGGCTTCAACTCGGCTCGGACATCGGCATGTTGCCCGACAATGAGTCGGGTTATGCGCCAGTTGTGCGCGGCATCGCCGAGACCCATGCCACCGTTGAGGTGCGCCAGAACGGCTACGTCATTTACTCAACCACTGTTTCGCCTGGCGCGTTCGAAATTCGCGATATATACCCCGGTGGCTCCAACGGCGACCTTGAGGTCACGATCATCGAGTCCGATGGACGTGAGCGCAAATACACCCAGGCTTATTCCTATCTGCCTGTGATGGTGCGACAAGGGACTTTCCAATACAGCCTGTCAATGGGCAAATACGACAGTGAAGGCATGAAATCGCCGAATTTGATGCAGGGCACGGCGGTCTATGGCGCAACCGACAACCTGACAACGTACGGCGGTGTACTCAGCGCTGACGGTTACAAAGCGTTCAATATCGGCCTGGGCCTCAACACCGGTTTGGGTGGCATGTCACTGGATATCACCAACAGCCAGTCGCACCCGGATCATGGCGAGGCCAATACCGGTCAGAGTGCGCGCTTTCTGTATTCCAAAACACTCAACAGCACCAATACAACTTTCACCATGGTCGGCTACCGCTATTCCACCTCGGGTTATCGCACGCTCAGCGAACACATTCAGGAGTCGAGCGACGCCGACCAACAGAATTTCATTAGCAGCCGCCCCAAGAGCCGACTTGACTTGAACATCAACCAGAATATCGGCCGCGGTTCAGTGTTCGTCAGTGCGGGCGAGACCAACTACTGGAATCGCGCGGGCAGCATGCGCCGTCTGCAATTGGGCTACAGCGGTAACGTTGGTGATGTGAGTTACAGCATTACCGCTTCACATACGCAAGATGGCGGCCGCTCGCGGGAGTCGGATAATCAGCTTGCATTCGCGGTGAGCATTCCATTTGGCTCTGGCTCTCGTTCACAGCGCATGTACAGCAACTTCACCCGCTCGGGTAAAGAAGGCGACAGCCTGCAGACCGGGGTTTCAGGCTATCTCGACGATGCCGGAAAGCTCTCGTACTCCGCTCAGGCGGGCACGTTCGGCAGTGAGCATTCGGGCAGTGCCGGTTTGGGTTGGGACGGGCCGACAGCCAAGCTCGCTGGTAACTACGCGGTCTCGGGTACGACTCGGCATCTGGACTTTTCCGCTGCGGGGTCTGTGGTTGCTCATAGCGGTGGTGTCACGCTCGGCCAACCGGTCGGTGAAACCTTCGCCTTGGTGGAGGTGCCGGGAATCAAAGGTGTCAGCGCAAACGGTGCAACCGCGCGTACGGATAGCGCCGGATACGCCATCGAGAGTTACGTGCAGCCCTACCGTTACAACGAAATTGGTCTCGATACCCAAACACTGGGAACCGATGTCGAGGTGCTTGATACCTCCACCCGAGTTGTGCCGCGCCGGGGAGCCGTAGTCAAGGCGCATTTCGAGGCTTCCTCCGGTCGACGTGTACAGGTGGATCTGACGCTGAACAACGGCAGAAAACTCCCCTTCGGCGCCCAGGTTGAGGACGAAGGCGGCAAATTACTGGCCGTTGTCGACAATACGTCCCGCGCACTTGTATTCGGCATCAAGAACGAAGGCCAATTGAAAGTGAAGTGGGCCGAAGGCATTTGCTTTGCGCCCTATCGCTTGCCACCCCGGGACAGTGCTTTGACGTACGACCAGATCAATCTCACCTGCGGTGTGCAGGCTGATAAAGGAGTAAAAAGTTGAAGTATGCATCTCGTGTAGTTACGGCCATTTTTACCATGGTCGTGAGCAGTGCGGCTTTTGCCGATAATTCCGCTCAGTGCTGGTGGGATCCACAGCCGCAAGACAAGACAAAGAGGTATATCCCGCTGATACCTGCAGCCACCAAGACGCTGAATCTGGCGCCAATTGGTGGGCGAATGGCCTATCAAACTTTCTCTTTGAGAGCAGTAACCGGCAGAGTCAACTTGTTCAGATGCCCAGTCAAAATACCGACAATTACGTATAGCTTTAGAATGGATGCCCCTTTGGAAGATGGATACGACGACGTTTATCGTACGAATATTCCCGGGGTCGGACTCCGGTTCGTAGATGGTTTTTTGAATAGAGCTTTGCCATTTGAGGTGAGCTACATCAATGCTGTTAAAAACGCCCGCTACCTACCAGAACCCTTGACCATGGAGCTGATACGCACCGCCCGAGACGTAAAGACTGGCACGCTTAATGTGAACATCAAAATGATTGCCAAGGTTGAAGATTGGGAAGCAGCGGAGGCAAATATCACCGGGTCAATAGAGCTCACTTCCAGTAACTACTTTTCGGGATGCACAGGTGAAAAGCGCCAAGACATTCCACTGGGCAAAGTCGCGATCGCTCTTCTCGAACAACAAACACCTCGCCCTGTCGGACTGAGCGTGCTGTGCACCGGTCTTCTTCCCGGATCGAAGTTGCCAGTGCGAATTTATTTCGAAGGCAGTAACGAAGGACCCGGCATGCTCAATTTGACCCCAGGCGGCGCAGAAGGCGTCGGCGTGGCACTCACCACTCCTTCGGGCGTCAAGCTTCCCTTTAACAAGTGGGGCGGGTTAACCATGCAGTGGGTAAATACCGAAGAAGATGGGGAGCGTTACACGTTCGATTTCAATGCGAAATATGCTCGCAAAGGCAGTGCCAAGATTACGCCTGGAAGAGCAGATGCCGCTCTGAACTACATCCTGGATTACAACTGATCCTTAGACTATTTCAAGGCAGGGCGCTTGACGCCCGGCCTAAGGCGTTTATCACGCGGCGAAGCCATTGTTATGGCGTGCAAACCGTTGCCTCAACGCATCAATTGACATTGGGCGTGCGCAGAGATAGCCCTGACCAATCTTCACCCCCTTCCGTACAAGACAGCGTCGCTGCTCTTCCGTTTCGATGCCTTCCACCACCAGGCGCATTCCCAATTCTCCAGCCAATAGAACAGTTGCACGCGCAATACTGCGATGCTGCGTGGATTGGATGAGTTGCCGAGTGAATTCGCCGGCCAGCTTGATTTCATCAAACGGCAGTTGGCACAGGCGAAAGAGCGAGGAATGCCCCGTCCCGTAATCATCGAGCGACAGCTGCACGCCGAGCTGCCGAAGGCGGAGGACGTGCTGCACACATACATCACTGGCGACCGCAGGACCGTCCTCCGTGATCTCAAACGTTACCGACGATAGCGGCAAAGGATGTTCTCTCAGGCGTGACATAAGACGGTTGACCAACTCTGCCTTGGCCAATTGCAGCAGGCTGAGATTAAACGCAACGCCTAAATATCGCCCTTCGTCATGCAACTGAATTTGACCGGCCAAGCCTTGATCAAGAAGTTCGCACAGCAAATCATCAAGCAAATGTTCGTGGGTCATAGTCGGGATGAACGCTGCCGGTGTCAGCAGTCCCAATTCTGGATGCTGCCAGCGAGCGAGAACCTCCAGGGAATCAACAGCATTACTGCTCAGATCAAATTTTGGTTGAACGTACGCCTGGAACTCACCCTGCTGCAATCCTCTTCGGATCGCCAGGACATCGAGCATATGTGCTTTCGGCGGCGCACTCTGGAGCCGTCCGCCGCTGGCGGCGCTTTGTAAATCAGGTGCAGTGTGCATGGGTAAAAACCTGGTTCAAATCATCCGCAAAGGGTATGTGAATGATCGAATGCACCCTTTAAGGCGAATCTGAAATCAGACCAAGAAAAGTCTCGAACACATCCGCGATACGACTAAGTACCTTACGTTGTTTGAAGCGTCTTGCTGATGCTATCCAGGCACTTGATCAGAGCTCGCCCTGCCTCTTGTAAGTCTTCGCCAAGCCCTTGCGCAGCATGCTCCTCCATCTCTGTGCAAAGCTCCAACAGCATCTGGTCATTAAGTAGATAAGCCGTACCCTTAAGCTTGTGGGCAATACATGTTATTGCCAGCAAGTCGCCCGCATCCAAAGCGTGACGCAAGGCATCGCTTTCACTCTGGTTACTCAGACTGACTTGCTCAGCCATCCTCGCGCGGATGTCGCTCTTCCACGATGGCCGCTCGCTCGTCGGTGCCTGACTGTGTCCAAATTTGGGGATAATTTGATTGAGTACGGCCAGATTCGTCGGTTTGGCCAATACGCGATCCATTCCTGCCTCCTCACAGGCACGCTGCACGCCAGGCTGCGCATCAGCTGTAAGACCAATGATGCGGCAGGGTTTCAACCCCCTGCTCAGTTCCAGCCGACGGATTGCACGAGCCAATTCGACGCCGCCCATTTCCGGCATGTTGCAATCGGTGATGACGATATCGATGTCGTGCTCGCTCCAGACTGCCAGCCCCTCCAGACCGTTGCTCGCGGTCAGCGGGCGATGGCCCAGATAGCCGATCTGCTGAACCAGCAAGTACTGACTGGGCAAGTGGTCCTCGACGATCAGAACGGTAAGCAACTCATCCGCTTCACGTACAGCAGCCTCGCTAGAACCGGGCAATGCCGACGCATCAACGATCACCCGCTCAAGCTCGAGTGAAAAACTCATCGTGGTGCCTTTACCCATTTCGCTTTCCACTTGCAAAGCGCTTTGCATCAGTTGGCAGAGAGCCTGGCTGATCGCTAACCCGAGGCCCGCGCCGGAGTTGGCGTCACTGACTGCACTCTCCGCCAGATAAAATGGCTTGAACACCTGATCCAGATGGACCGCAGGTATTCCTGCACCGCTATCGCTGACACTGATGTAGAAACTCAGTGTGGAAGGACCGTTTGGTTGCACCTTACAACGTAGGTCGACGCCACCGGTCTGGGTGAACTTAATCGCGTTGCTCAACAGGTTGGAAACAATCTGCTTAATCTTCACCGCGTCTACCCACACCTGCTCCGCCGCCAGCGCGTCGATGTCCAGGGTCAGGCGCAGATGCTTCTGTCGTGCGAGTCCGGAAAAAACATTGCCCACGGACTCCAGCAGTGGCTTCATGCTCGTTGGCTCTGGGGTCAGGACCAACTTGCCCGATTCTATGCGTGAAATATCAAGAATATCGCCAATCAACGCCAGCAGACCGATCGCCGACTCATAGGCAATGTGCAGCGACTGGTCGTTGAGCT
The DNA here is from genome assembly GCF_037626295.1 of Pseudomonas sp. LF-5. Classification (NCBI taxonomy): domain Bacteria; kingdom Pseudomonadati; phylum Pseudomonadota; class Gammaproteobacteria; order Pseudomonadales; family Pseudomonadaceae; genus Pseudomonas; species Pseudomonas sp. LF-5. The sequence continues at coordinate 455,906 of NZ_JARKMT010000001.1, read as the reverse complement.
CGGCATCGCTTTTGCGTGTCAGCACCAATTCCAGCATGCCGATGACCGCATTAAGCGGTGTACGAATTTCATGGCTCATCGTCGCCAGAAACACGGTTTTTGCACGACTGGCCCTATCTGCCGAGTCCTTGGCAACCTGCAATTCGTCCAGCAGTAATTGTCGTTGCTGCAGGTCAATACGCTTGCGCCGAATGCGACGGCGTTGAGCCACTATGAACAATCCTGCGACGAGAAGCAGCACTCCCAGAACCTCAAAAGAGTGGCGAACGTAAGCCGCGATGCCCTCCCAGTATCTGTCGTCAGTCGCCGAGTTGGCTCGCCACCGGCCAATGATCTCCAGATACTTGCGCGGCGAAATATCCAGCATTGCCTTGTCGAGAATCGAGATGAAGAGCGCCTGATCCTGCGGTGCAGCGAACACGATCCGGATATCGGATCCTGTGAAGACGCCGCCAACCTTCAGGCTGCTTTCGTATTTGTAAGAAAGGTAATAACGCGCCACATTGGCTGGTGCCAATACCATATCGGCGCCCCCCTCACGAACCAGCTTGAAGGCTTCGCCCATGGTCTCAGTCTGTTTGAAAACCAGATTCGGATACTCACTGCCGAGTAGTCGGGGTGCAACGTATCCTTTCGCAACTGCGACGACTGCATGGGTTTGCGCATCCGGCTCGTACGTTGTTGCATCCTGATGTTGCAAGAACAGATAGGGCGCAGACGTCAGCGGACGGGTATGCAGATAGGGCAATGAAGGCGGTGGAGGTTCCGGCAGGATGCTCAGAGTTACGTCCCCATGCCTGAGCAAATCATTGGCCTCGCTGATTGAGCTGACGCGTTGGATCTCGAAGCGAATCCCGGCCTTACGCCGGATGATATCGAGGACGTCCGAGGCAATGCCATTAAAGCGTCCGCGACTGTTGAAAAAGGCGTAGGGCGCGAGGTCTTCGCTAACCGCCAATCGCACAGTAGTGGATTTGTCCAGCCATTCCCGTTCTGCGGCTGTCAGCCGATTGCTAAATTCGCTGGGATTACAATCTTCAATATCGCCCCAAAAGTGCTGGGCATCGATAATCTTGCACCGGGTAAGCCCTCCCAGTGCACGATCAAGCATCCCCTTCAATAGACTGTTGTCCGGGTTGAGGCCAAATCCCACCTCAATATCGGGCAACCTCGCGCTTTGGTTGATCACCAACTGGCTGCTGAATAACTGGCTAGACAGGTAATGGGTAGCAAGCGTATCCCCAAGAAAAACATCGTTTTCTCCTGTCAGCACCGATGCCATCGCCTGAAACTCAGACGGATAATGCTGAAACCGTCCACGACCGCCTATTTTTTCAAACAGTTCCAGCACCATCGGGTTGGAGACAGCAATTCGCGTCTGCCCATCAGTGGTACTGTATTCACGCAAATCACCGGCCTCAGAGAACAGCGCCAACTCCGTCAAGATGTAAGGGGCGCTAAGACTCATTCGTTGATTTTTCGCCATCAACCGGCTGACATTGTTGACCATGTCGATGCTGCCGTTGCGCAACGCTCCATACATGGCGTCCCGCGTTGCAAAGGCGCGTAGGTGAATGGGCACCCCCAACTCTCGCTGCAGTGCCACCAGGTAATCGGCCATCAGCCCTTCGAACTGCTGATTTTCTGCAAAAATGCGATAAGGCGGCAACGGTTCTTCAGATACGCCGACCACCAGCAGTTTTTTCTGCGACAGCCACTGTCGTTCGGACTCGGAAAGCGTGATCTTCAACTCACTGAAAGTCTGGCGGGCGACGGGCTGCAGATCCTGGGCATGCGACAGGCTACTCCAGAAGCTGAGCAGGAGCAGGACGACCGAAACTGAATTGAGCATACGCAGGCTTGATTTCACGGCAAGGCAATCAGATAAAGTTGTGACGACGCGCTATGTCAGCCAACTCGATCACCGAGGTCACACCGAGCTTGCTCTGAATATTGATCTTGTGACCGCTCACAGTCTTGTTGCTCAAACTGAGACGACTAGCAATATCACTATTGGTAACGCCCTCGGCGAGCAATTTGAAGATCTGCAATTCCCTATCGGTTAGATCTCCGATATCCCCCGTTGTCTCGACATTGCCAAGCAGTGGCATCGCATCTTTTGGGAAAAAAATGTAGCCATCAGCGATTGTCTCAACAGCTTTGACCAGTTTGCCTATAGGCTCGTTTTTGCTGACAAAACCACTGGCACCGGCTTGCAGGCACCTCGACGCGTAGTTTTCCTTCGCCTGAGAGGTATACACAAGTACCCGAGTATCAAGCTTATCCCTTCTAATTCGTTTAAGTACGGTCAGGCCATCAAGTTTCTCTAGCCCGATGTCCAGAATGACAATGTCTGGTTTCAACGACTCAATCATCCGTACTGCGTCAGCACCATCAGCCGTTTCCCCCGCAGACTCAAAGCCGATGGGAGCAAGCGCCTGGCGAATGGCATGACAAATAAGAGGGTGATCATCAACGATCAGGACTTTTTTACTCATGGATTCACCAATGTCAGTTTCTTGTTGCGATTCTAGCGAGGAACGGCTTCGACACTATGATATCTCCCAGGAATGGTCATCACATTACTCACCTGTCGCGCTGACTGCATTCCAGAATATTCCGGCCAGCAAACAAGACGCTTCTTGTGCATGACGCCCTGGCGCTTGCTTAGACTTCGTGCATTTGCAGATGAGTTTGACGATGCAGAACAATCCAAACAGAGTGGCTGTGATCGGAAGGCGCTTCGGCGGCTTGCTCGAATTTTCCCGCCAGTTGAACGACCTGAATATTTTTCACATTACACTTCGAAAGAGTTCGATAGAGATTGTCAAGATGCTTGAGGCGGGAGAGCGGTTTGATACGCTAGTCTACGACAATTTTGAGATACCCAGAGACAGTGACTGCCTGCGATCCATCGCTTGGTATCGGGCAGTGGACCTGATCATTCTCACCGCTGATGTAAATTTTCAACAGCGCCGGGAAATACTTGAATGGGCAAAAAAACGCTCCCTGCCGCCGTTGCGGGTGCTACCACTGCCTGTCCGCGCGGATGACTTTAAGCAGGTGATGACCACTCCCACTACCGCCCAACAAAAGGCGATCTTCCGCCAGACAGGTCACCAATAACATTGCGAGCGAAATGAGGGAGATGACTGCAACGGATTGCAAGTGTTCGCAGTAGACGGTGCATTGCTGCGCCTCCCTGGTTCATCTGGGTTGGTATGACAGCGCATACACCGTGCCGAAACGCAGCTCCACTGCCGAGATTATCGCTCAGGCCAGCCCTGAAACACTCGTCCAGGTTGTCATTGATGCACAGGTGCAATCCCCCCGGCTGGCCATGCGGCAATTGCGCCTGGTTGCCAATCAGGAGCGGCACGCCGCTGTTGCCGATACGCCCGATCAACGCTCCTTCTGGTTGACCGGACAAGGTATAGCCGCGCTTGGCGATCAACCTTGGGGTTGGCCTCCACTGTCCACCGGTGCACTCCGCCAACTGCCCCAGTCACCAATATTGACGGCTTCACTCGTACTGCCCGCGGGATCCATTTCCGCGTCATAGGATCGGCTCAAGCACTCGCTTTCTGCACATTTGCCATGCCAGGGCTCACGTTGACCCTTCGGCACAGCTTTCAGGGCTTTCCTGAGCTTGTAACCCGAATGAATCGAAGATTTACGGCAGCAAGGCCTGATATTGATCTGTCCGAATACCGAACTGAACGATACAAGGCTGCTGGCAGAAAAGCTTCGAGCTGCCGGGCGAAAGCCCGTACGCGGGAGCAGCACAGATCATCGTCGGCCTGTGCTTCGCCAATGAACTGATCCGCTTGGGCAGCAACGCGTCCGCCCCTTCTACCGGGTGAGTTGTTTTCGGATCCTGATGACTTCAGCAATCAGTGGTGTTCAAAGGTTTTGAACGACCGACTAGTGCTACGTATCGGCAACCTGGACTTGGTCTCTACCATTTGATTTTGCACGATACATCGCGGTATCGGCACGCCGAATGAAGGTGTCAAACGATTCTGATGGAATCCACGTCGCAACGCCGAAGCTACACGTTGCCTGTCCAATTTCATCAAAGGGTTGGGTGCTGATCAGCGCTCGAAGCTTTTCTGCCAGCAGCCTTGTATCGTTCAGTTCGGTATCCGGGCAGATCAATGCGAACTCTTCTCCGCCGGTTCTGCACAGCAGATCGGTTTTGCGTGTTGCCGAACGTATTCGTGTGCACAACGTCTTCAGAACGTCATCCCCACACTGATGGCCCCAGCGATCGTTGATGTGTTTGAAGTGATCGACGTCAAACATGATCAGCGACAGAGGGCGGTATTGCGCGCTAGCCTCGATGAGCAGGCGCTCCATCAACTCTTCGAAGTATCGGCGGTTATAGACTCCGGTCAGGTGATCGGTAATGTTCAACAGACGCAAGTCTTGCGTGCGTTCATCTACCAGCGAGAGGGCGCGGGCGCGCTGCGTAATCAGCAAGTACACCATCAAGGTCAGCAGCAGCGTCAACCCTGCTCCGAACACGATAATCAGGCTGATGGACAGTGCGTAACTATTGGCGACCAGAAAGGTTGAGCTCGGCCTGAACTGGATCAAGTAATTCTGGTCGGCTACTTTCAGCAGCCGTTGCTCGTACAGCGCTGAAGGAGCAGCAGGAGCCGAGCTCTGATAAATGGTTTCCCCTTGATGCTGCGTGTCGATCAATGAAAGCGTCACGTTCAGTCGTTGCAGACTTGGTAATGGAATGCCTTGTTCCATCAAAGAAGCCAGGCGTACGGTGGAGACAACGAACCCCTGCAAATCATCATCGTTCGATGGCGCCTCAGGGGACTCCCGGAAGACAGGTGCGACAAAGAAAATCCCCGACTGGCCGTTGGTCATTTTCAACGGTTCCGACACCACTATTTGACGTGTTTCGCGTGCCTTGTTCATCAAGGCCTGGCGACCCGGGCGCGAGAGAACATCCATGCCGGGGATGATCTTTACGTCATCGCGCTTCAATAGGTAGAGCAATATCCAGTGTTCCGGCCGGCTGGTGAGGGGGACTCGTTCGCCGGTCACGGGGTTGATTTCGTGATATGAAAAATCACTGGTGCCGTTGAGAAGTGCCTTGGCGCGAAATGCCGGGAGATCTTTCTCGAGAACCCTGGGTACCCAGCTACAGGCTTCATCCTGTTCCACCAGAGGCGTAACGAAGCCCATAAACTCCTTTTCAGTGACATCGTCGGCGTTGATAAAGAAACGCCTCACAACGTCCAGTTTCAAGACCTGAGTATTAAAGCGTCTTTGCAGGCGACTGAATCTTTCGTCGACCTCCAGTTGAAAAGCCACGCTGACGGTACGCTGCTCTGCCCCTACGAACAGAACGAGTACCAGGAACGTGACGGCCACCCCAGCCAGGCACACCAAAGCGCAAAGGGCCACGTCGGATGCTTTGAGTGCGTTCTGACGAGTAGACATGATCGGGTGTTCCTTGCTCATCGCCAAAAACAGTGTGCAGTGACCTGGAGTACTTTTGGAGTATCGGCACGCTTGTCGTTATCTTTATGAATCAGGCGTTAGAGCAAGGGATTTATGACCGGCAGGTATGGGCCAGCCAGGGTGGCAGCGCTCAGGCGAGACCAGACTGGCGCATGGCGAAGCCGTGCAACACGCTGTTCTGGATCTCGCTCGACAGGCTGTCATCGTCCGATTTCAGCCCTTCTTGCACGCTATTACATCGGTCCGCCGTTACGCGCAGTGATCGCAACGGTGGTTGGCGAATCAGCAAGTGACACGAAGCGTCGCGTTGCGCCATCGAGCGCGTCGATGCACCCCGCCTCAATGTCGTAGACCCAACCGTGCAGATTCATGCGCCCCTGCTCCAGCGCGAGAGCCACCGATGGATGCGTACGCAGGTTCGCCAGTTGCGCGATCACGTTTTCGCGAACGAGCCCATCAAGCTTCGCGCGGGGTGTGTCGAACTCATGCGCCGCGTTAATCGCTTTCGCGGCGTCCGAGTGGCGTAACCAGTTAGCGACCGCCGGAAGATGATCCAGACACGTGCAGCGAGAAATCGCGCCCATCGCTCCACAGTCGGAGTGGCCACAGATTACGATGTCTTGTACCCCGAGCACTGCAACCGCATATTCAACGGTGGCCGAGACACCGCCAGGTTCGGGACCATACGAAGGCACGATGTTGCCGGCGTTGCGAATGACGAACAATTCGCCCGGTTCGCGCTGCGTAAGGAGTTCGGGCACAACACGACTGTCCGAGCAGGTGACGAACAACACCTTCGGATTTTGTGCCGTCGCGAGCTGCTTGAAAAGCTCGACGCGTTGCGGATAAACCTCGCGCTGAAAGCGCAGAAAGCCGTCAATAATGTCACGCATGGAGTCCTCCAGAACCAAATGCCGAATACCGGCACGAGCACTTGATATGCCATCGCACCGCTGTGGTCGTCATTATTGCAGACGTTGCTCGCACAAGGCAGAGGCATGGCCTGGCCCAAGGCAGGCACGTTCAACGAGCAGCAATCCATTCAAGTCACCACTGCCGAGCAGTGGGCGCGAGAAAACCTCGCAGACATCTGAATGCGAAGAGCAGGATGGACCAAGCCCCGTCCTTAACGAGGACTTTAGTTCTCGTTAACGACGATGCTGGCAATCAGAAACCATTCAAGTGAACGAATCCGTTTTGTCTGGAATCAAACGGGCAGTTTCAAAGGCGTTTAGCAGCTGCCAGTTCGATCATTCATTACCGGAGAAAAATGCATGCCTCTCAGTGACACTATTCACAGAGCGTTGCTAAGCGCGGAGGAACGCGCCTCTATCGCTGAAATTGAAGCCACCACCAATATTCTGCAGCTCGTCACACGGATGACCGGAACGCGCTTCGCAGCGATCGCAAAATTCACGGAGACGGAATGGATTGTCTGTTCCGCGTACGATCCGATCGAGCTTGGGATCAACACCGGCGACACACTGGAACTCGAGACCACCCTTTGCAGTGAGTTTCGAAGAGATCCCCAAGTGCTTTTCGTGCCGGAGATAAGTCGAGACGGCAGGTTTTCGACACGTCCTGTGGTAAAGCAATACCTGATTGAAAGCTACGCAGGTGCGCCTGTTTTCCTGCCCGATGGACAACTTTGGGGCGCGCTGTGTGCATTGGATTCCAGGGCAGTGATATTCGACGACCCGGACCTGGCGGACACGCTAGGCCTGTTCGCGAGGCTGATCGGCTGCATCTTTTACTCGAACTTGACCGAGGCCGGCAGCGGCTACAGCAAGAACGGTTCAGTTGCCACGGAATAACAACGACACAGCCCTGAGGATTCAGGGCTGTGTCTTTTCTGGCATGTGAGATTCGTGCCCGCCCCTTCTACAAGGTGTAGGAAATACCGACCTGCACGGTTCGCGGCGCGCCTGGATAAGCGTAGACGTTGCCGAATGCGCCTTCTTCATAATCGCGATCAAACAGGTTTTTCAGGTCAAGATTGAGTCGCACGTTGTCATTGACCTTGTAGAAGCCGAGCAGGTCGACAACGGTGTAACTGCCCATCGAAAACGCGGTGTTAGCGGTTTGGCCGGCGCGCTCGTCGACGTACTTGAGGCCGGTGCCCAGGCCCAAGCCCTTGAGCGCGCCGTCCTGGAACTCATACATATTCAGCAGGCTGAAGCTGTTTTTCGGGATGTTCAGCAGGCGCGTGCCAGAGCGCAACACGTTGTCCTTGGTCACTTGCGCATCGACATAGGCGTAGCCGCCAATCACCCGCCATTCGGGGGTCAGGTTGCCAGCGACGTTGAGGTCGAAACCACGGCTGCGCACCTCACCGGCTGCAACGCTGAAGGTCGAGTCCACCGGGTCGGTGGTCAACACGTTACGTTTGTCGATCTGATAGACCGCCGCGTCGACACTCAACTGCTGATCCAGTGCTTCCCACTTGATCCCCATTTCGTAGGACTTGCCCTTCTCCGGCGCGAACCCGCCGCCCTGGCGACTCGCGCCGGTGTTCGGTTTGAAGGAGCGCGCGGTGTCGGCATAGACCGCCAACGTCTCGGTCAAGTCGTAGGTCACGCCGATGCGCGGGGTCACCGCATTGTCACTCGCCTGCCAACTCTTGCCGCCGGGCACATAGGTTTCGTAGTCATGTTCAAAGCGCTCGAAACGCGCGCCGGCCAGCACTTTCAATTTGTCGGTCAATGCCACCTGATCCTGCACGAACGCGGCATACGTCTTGAGGTTTTCCTTGTCGTGAGTCGGCGTGCGGGTAAGCGCCGGACGCGGCTGGCCGTACACTGGATCGAAGATGTCGATCGGGTACGCACCGACAGCGCCGCTGGAGCGTTGAATGATCGACTTGTAGTCGTAATCCTCATACTCGATACCGGTGAGCAACGTGTGCTGCAAGCCAGCGGTATCGAAGTGGCCGGTCAGGTTGAGCTGGGTATCCTTGTCGGTCCACTCCAGCTTGCGATAGTTGAAGTTGCGCCCCAGGGTGCGGCCGTCATCGGCGATACCGTTGGCCTCGATTGCGTTGCCCTTGAGCGAACCATCGAGCCACTGGAAACCGCCACCCAGGGTCCAGTCATCGTTGAGCATGTGCTCGAAACGCAGTTGCGCCATATTGTTGTCGTTATGCAGTTTGCCGACGTCTTTTTCGCCGAAAAAACTGTCGCGAGAGGCCGTACCGATCTGCTTCGCATAGCGGGTCACGCCGCGATCCAGCGGCGCGTTGTTTCGCATGAAATCGCCTTCGAAAATCAGCCTGGTTGCGTCGGTTGCCTGCCAGGTGAGCACCGGCGTGATGCCGTAGCGCTCGGTTTCGACGTGATCGCGGAAGGTGTCGCCGCCCTCGCCCACGACGTTGAGTCGATAGGCCAGGCGCCCTTCTTCGTCGAGCGGACCGGAAGCGTCCAGCGTGCCGCGCTTCATGCCTTGATCGTTGAGTTGGCTGCCCAGGGTGACGGTGCGTTCGGGCAACGGCTGTTTGGAAACCACGTTGAAGGTGCCGCCAGGATCACCCCGACCGTAGAGCATGGTGGCCGGGCCGCGGAGCACTTCGAGGCGTTCAATCGTGTTGGCATCCGGCATGTTCGGGTAGCCGCGGTTGATCGGGAAACCGTTTCGATAGAACTCACCGCTGGTGAAGCCCCGCACGGTAAACGTGGTCAGGCCCTGGCCACCAAAATTGTTCGCCCGCCCCACGCCCCCGGCGTAATCCAGCGCGTCCTGCAACCGGGTGGCGCCCAGATCCTCGACCGCATCCCTGGAAACCACACTGATCGATTGCGGGGTTTCGTGAATCGACGTGTCGGTACGCGTGGCGCTGGCCGAGCGCGTCGCCCGATAACCCTGCACCGGGCCGTCCGCCCTTTCGTAATTCGCCGTACCGATCACATCGGTTGCGTCCAGCTCGAGCGTTGAGGGTGACGCCCCCGTTTGTTCAGCCCACGAGGCAGACGACAAGGCTTGCAGCACACAAATGGAAAGCAGGGTTCGACGCATGGAGAAGAAAACCTTTACGAATAGGCCAATGCAGGGAGTGAAACCGCCAAAAACACCCGCGCATGCTATACAAAACCATTCGCAATTAACACTTATTCCCATTCACACCTTTCTGGAGAGTCATGAATGTCGCAGGGTCTTTGGTGACATCCGACTGACTGCTTTCAGCTGAAGTGAACATTCGTCTAATTTTTTTACTCTGCGTTGCATCCATTCCAGCCCCTGCTCCGCACATTCAACACCCTCATACGAAGGGTCGAAAAATCAAGGAGACGCATCATGCACATGTTCATCAAACGCCTTGCTATCGCGTGCTTCACACTGTTGAGCCTGGGCGCCCGAGGGAAGATTCAGCAGCAGGCGGTTTCGCGAACCGGTCGGCCATCCATATTCTGCAGGCGGGTGGCGTTACCCTTGAGCCAATCGGCGTTGGCCTGGGCCGTCACTTGCAGGATGTCGTGAACCGAGGCCGGCAGATCCGGGACAATCAAAGGTTGCAGCTGTACTGATATTCGAAGGGGAAAAACACCGTATCGACCACCAGCGAAAACGGCGCATCGATCAGTAAAAACGGAATCAGCTTGCCTTTGGAGGTGCCCACCAGCCACCAGTCAAACCGCAGGCCGATGTAGGGGCATCGGTGTTTGTCGTAATCCATGCGCATGGCGGTTGCCATGCAGCCACTCAACGTGGCGATCAGCACCAGCATTATCAACTTGCGAAACACGTAACATCCTTATTACTGCACTGCACCGCGATGGGTAAACGCACGCCTGAATCACCGCGACTCAGGGGATCGACCGATCTCCTCGCGTGCAGGCCTCGTATCCCCGTGAGTGGCTGATATCGGCCGACCACAACCAATCCTGAATCGAAAAACCGCCAAGCCCGCTACCAAAGACCGCCGAACCGATCGTTACATCTGCGCGGATTGGCCGTTTTGCCACTGCCTGCGATAACACACTTCAAGCCGCCGAAAATGAACATACGTTCATCGCAAGCCGCATTCCAGGCGTCTAACCTGCGGGTTCCGACATAGTGACTACAGGAGTACCCCACCATGTTCTCGCACGAAAGCGTCCCGTTGATTGTCATTTTCATCATCATGCTGCTGGGCGTGCTTGCAGCCTTCCTCCACCCGGTACACGCGTTGTTCAGCTGGCTTCGGCGGCGCAAGGAACGCTCGGCGACCGAACTGGTTGAGCGGGATTAATTTTTTCATTCACTGAGCAACCAGGGACGGATGACTTTGCTGGAAAAGAGATTCGTCCCTGTTTATTTCATGGGGTTGCCCGCAAAGAGTTGAGGCGACGCCGACTCGACGACCTCGCCAATGACTGCAGCAAAGCACCTGAGGATATGCTGCAATAGGCGGCGGAAACGGATGAAGAGCTCAACGGCCTGACCCGTCAAACGTCACACGAGGAGGCCTGAATGCCGAAGACACCGCCGGCCAGCAAAGAGGCCACCACCGCCGCAGACATCGAACGTTCCATTCAAGCCCTGAACACAATGGCCGAACGCCTCTGGGGCCAGGGGCGGGAAGCCGAAGCCCAAGCCCTGCTCGACGCACTGGACGCATTGAATCGGGCACTCGACAGAATCCGCATTGGCGAGAGTCGCCGGGTGGCTACGCTTCATTGACCGATCCACGTCCTGTAGGCGCAGTGTGCCGCAGCGCCTGCAGGTATTGCGTCTTGGCCCTCGTTCAGGGCTTGAGTATCAACAACGGCTCGCCCTTCTTTGCGATATACGTCGCCAGTTCCGACCCCTTGTCCTGACCGGCATTGCGCGCGATGTGCGCGACGCCTTCTGGAATGTACAGCGAATCCCCGGCCTTCAGCGTCACGGGCGCCCTGCCCTCCAGTTGGTATTCAAAAGTGCCGCTGATCACATACGCCACTTCCACGCCCGGATGCGCATGGCGCGGTGAGGTCACGCCGGGTTCGAAATCGACCCGCGCCTGTATCACTTCACGGTCGGCTGCACCGAGGTCCTGACGAACCAGATCGGTGCGACTCAGGCCTTGTTGCCAGGCCTTGGGTTGGGTGTCAGCGGCGTGTGCGGTGCCGATCAAAGACGCGAGTAATGCAGCGGTAGCCAGAAACAGTGGACGGCGCATGATGTTGCCCTCTCGAACGTAGTGGTGGGGTTGACCGCTACTGTGAGCCAGGCCTGTAGGGCGGATGTGTCGCAAACCTGGGGTTTGTTATCGCCGTGTATACCGAATCGGGTTTGATACAGGCTTATACAAAGATTTCGCCGGGGTACTGCTGCGCCATCAACCATGTCCTCAAGGCGACGATTTTCTTCGAGTCCGCAGTTTCATGGGGCGTCACCAGATAGAACCCCAACTCATCCTTCAAGCGCAGTGCAAAAGGCGCCACCAGACGCCCGGCCCGCAGATCATCGGCAACATAGGTCGAGCGCCCGATGCACACCCCCTGCCCGTCAACGGCGGCCTGCACGGCCATCATCGCCAGGTCGAACGTCAGCCGCGGCCCTTCAGCCAATGTCGCTGACTCACCGGCTGCGCTCAGCCAGCGGTTCCAGTCTCCGGCGGTCATGCCACTGACTTGCAGCAAGGTGTGATCAAGCAAATCTGCGGGCGTGTTCAGCCCTTTCGAGGTGCTGAGCAACGCCGGGCTGCACACCGGGAAAATCTCATCGGACATAAGAAAGTCCGCACGCAAACCTTTCCAGTCGCCGCGCCCGTAACGAATGGCCGCATCAATGCCGCCCTGGCGAAAATCCACCAGTTCGGTGGAGGCGCTGATTCGCACATCTATATCGGGGTTGGCCTGCTGGAACGACGGCAGGCGCGGCAGCAGCCATTTGGAGGCCACGGAGACCAGGGTATTGATGGTCAGCACCGTGTTTTGACGCGACGCCAACAATGCCTGCGTCGCCTGGCGCAATTCATGAAACGCCGCACGGATGCCGGGCAAATAGGCCTGCCCCTCTTCAGTGAGCGCCAGCCCCTCCTTGAGCCGCAAAAACAACGTCACGCCCAGCTCGTCTTCAAGTCGCCGAATCTGATGACTGATGGCAGTTTGCGTAACGTGCAGTTCTGCGGCGGCCTTGGTAAAGCTCATATACCGAGCGGCGCACTCAAAGGCTCGCAAGCCATTGAGGGAAGGCAGTCTGGCGACCATGACAATTCTATATCCATGAGATTTTGTCATACGCTAGCACTGCAAATGACCTTTGCGAAAGCCTGCTCGCGCAACGGATCCTGACACCTCCCCATCCACTGGAAGTGCCATGAAACTGTATTTCGCGCCCATGACCTGTTCGTTGTCCCCGCATATCGTGTTGCGAGAGCTGGGCCTGCCCTTCGAGCTGATTCGCGTCAACAATCAGAGCAAGCGCACGGCTGACGGCCGTGACTTTCGCGAGATCAATCCCAAGGGCTACGTCGCTGCACTGATGCTGGATAACGGCGAGGTGTTGACCGAAGGCCCGGCCATCTTGCAGTTCCTTATTGATCGCGTCCCCGCCACCCAACTGGCACCCGCTCCGGGCACCTGGGAGCGGACGCGTTTGCAGGAATACCTGAGTTTCATCAACGCGGAAATCCATGGCGGCAGTGCACCGCTGTTCGATGCGCGGATTCCGCCGACGATCAAGGCGATTTTCAAGGAGAAACTGTTCAAGCGCCTGGACTACCTGAACCGCAAACTCATGGATCAGGACTACCTGATGGGCATGTTCGGTATCGCCGATGCCTACCTGTTCACCGTGCTCACGTGGCTGCCGAACTTCAATATCGAACTGGCGGACTGGCCAGCGCTTGCCGCCTACGCGCACCGGGTGTCCGCTCGTCCCAGTGTCCTGGCGGCCATGGCGGCGGAAGCGGCGACGCAGCCGGTGTAAGCGAACGGGCCATGTCAACGCTGAAGCTGTAAACTGGCGCGATCTTCATTCGCTCAAACAAGAGATCAGCATGGCCAATCAAGACATCACCTTCACGCCCGATCCGGATGCGGACTCGATTTCCTCGGACGTCGCCACCTTCGGCGGGATCATGGTTTCCACGCAGATTCCGACCCGTGCCGATGGCAGCCTGGAACTGGGCGGCATCACCGAGCAGAGCGAATGCACGCTGCAAGCGCTGAAAGTCGCCCTGGAGCGTGCCGGCAGCTCGATGGACCGGGTCATGCACCTGACCATCTACCTCACCGACATGGCCGACCGCGCCGCGTTCAACGAGGTGTACAAGCGTTTCTTCGCCAAACCGTGGCCGGTGCGTGCCGCAGTCGGCGTTGCCTCGCTGGCCGTTGAAGGCATGCGCGTGGAAGTGACCGCAATGGCCGCCAAGGCCTGATTCACACCCGCCAACCCTGTGGCAGCGAGCCTGCTCGCACACGCTTCAGTTCAGTCTCCGTTGAGGTTGAATGTGCCGGCGCCTTCGCAAGCAGGCTCGCTCCCGCTGGGGCGGGCACCGTGTCTGCTGCCATCGGGCACCACAGACGTGCCGGGCGCACGTTTCGCGGGTAGAATGCGCGGCTAACCGTGACAGCCTGACTAAAAAACTATGTCCTTGCCCAAGCATCACCTGGAATTGCTCAGCCCTGCCCGCGATGTGGCCATCGCCCGCGAGGCGATCCTGCACGGCGCCGACGCCGTATACATCGGCGGCCCGAGTTTCGGCGCGCGCCACAACGCCTGCAACGAAGTCAGCGAAATCGCCGAACTGGTGGAATTCGCCCGCAAGTACCACGCGCGCATCTTCACCACCATCAACACCATCCTGCACGACAACGAACTGGAGCCGGCACGCAAGCTGATCCATCAGTTGTACGACGCCGGGGTCGACGCGCTGATCGTTCAGGATCTGGGCGTGATGGAGCTGGACATCCCGCCGATCGAACTGCACGCCTCGACCCAGACCGACATCCGCACTCTGGAGCGGGCGAAGTTCCTCGATCAGGCCGGTTTCTCGCAACTGGTGCTGGCTCGCGAACTGAACCTGAAAGAAATCCGCGCCATCGCCGACGAAACCGACGCCGCCATCGAGTTCTTTATCCACGGCGCGTTGTGCGTAGCGTTCTCCGGCCAGTGCAACATTTCCCACGCGCAGACCGGGCGCAGTGCCAACCGTGGCGACTGCTCCCAGGCCTGCCGTCTGCCGTATACCCTCAAAGACGAAAAGGGTGGCGTGATCGCTTACGAAAAACACCTGTTGTCGATGAAGGACAACAACCAGAGCGCCAACATCCGCGCGCTGGTCGAAGCGGGTGTGCGCTCGTTCAAGATCGAAGGTCGCTACAAGGACATGGGCTATGTGAAGAACATCACAGCCTACTACCGCCAGCGCCTCGACGACGTGCTCGAAGACCGCCCGGACCTGGCCCGCGCCTCCAGCGGCCGCACCGCGCACTTCTTCCTGCCCGACCCGGAAAAAACCTTCCACCGTGGCAGCACCGATTATTTCGTCACCGATCGCAAGATCGACATCGGCGCCTTCGACTCGCCGACCTTCACCGGCCTGCCGGTGGGCACCGTCGAGAAAGTCGGCAAACGCGACATGCAGGTCGTGACCCACGAGCCGCTGTCCAACGGTGACGGCCTCAACGTACTGGTCAAGCGTGAAGTGGTGGGTTTCCGTGCCAACATCGCCGAAGCCAAGGGCGAGTTCGAGGAAGACGGCGAGAAGCGCTACCGCTACCGCGTCGAGCCGAACGAGATGCCTGAAGGCCTGTACAAACTGCGCCCGAACCATCCGTTGAACCGCAACCTCGACCACAACTGGCAACAGGCGCTGCAGAAAACCTCCTCCGAGCGTCGCGTGGCCCTGAGCTGGATGGCGCGTCTGCGTGAAGAGCAACTGGAAGTGACCGCCACCAGTGAGGAAGGCATCAGCGCCAGCGTTACCCTGAACGGCCCGTTCGGCGTCGCCAACAAACCGGAGCAGGCGCTGGAGCAACTGCGCGATCTGCTCGGCCAGCTCGGCACCACGCAATACCACGCCACCGACATCAAACTGGATGCGCCTCAGGCATTCTTCATCCCGAACTCGCAGCTCAAATCCCTGCGCCGTGAAGTGATCGAAGCCCTGACCGCCGCTCGTGTCGCTGCGCACCCGCGTGGTCGCCGCAAGGCCGAAACCACTCCGCCGCCGGTGTACCCGGATTCGCACCTGACTTTCCTCGCCAACGTCTACAACCAGAAGGCCCGCGACTTCTACCACCGTCACGGCGTGAAGCTGATCGACGCGGCGTACGAGGCGCATGAGGAGCCAGGCGAAGTGCCGGTGATGATCACCAAGCACTGCCTGCGCTTCTCCTTCAACCTGTGCCCGAAACAGGCCAAAGGCGTGACCGGCGTGCGCACCAAGGTGGCACCGATGCAGCTGATTCACGGCGATGAAGTGCTGACGCTGAAATTCGACTGCAAGCCGTGCGAGATGCACATCATCGGCAAGATGAAAGGCCACATTCTCAACCTGCCGCAACCGGGCAGCGTGGTCGGCCACATCAGCCCTGAAGACCTGATGAAAACCATCCCCCGCGCCCCGCACTGAGTGGTTGGCGAGTACGGTGCTGCGGCGCCGTACTCGCCCGCCCTTCTGCGAATACACCAAATCGCAGGCATAAAAAAACGCCAACTTCTTGCGAAGTTGGCGTTTTTTCGAATATGGCAGGGGCGGCTGGATTCGAACCAACGCATGGCAGGATCAAAACCTGCTGCCTTACCGCTTGGCGACGCCCCTACTGCTCTGTCCAGCGCCTCGTTGAGGTTCGCTGTGAGAACGGGGCGCAATTTACCAACATTCATTTCGTTTGTGAAGCCTGATGTGAAATATTTTTTGTTTTAAAACAGCGACTTATTATTTTCGACCGGATACCGGCCAATGATCAGGCCGTTTCGCGCCGTGTATCACACTGTGTACGCCCCCCGCTGCGACACATCGCCTTTCAACAACGCCGTTCTTCGACACAGGCCAGATACGCCCCCGCGCTCAAATGCACTCAAGGTTTGAAGGGGTGAATCGCAACCCTTGGCCAAAGGCTCGCAAAGGAGACGTCACCATGAAGATGGCACCGCACACCCGCAAAACCGCCACGGCACTTGGCTTGTCGATGCTCGCTGTGTCGTTGCTCGGCGCCTTTGGCACCGCCCAAGCACACACTACCGAACCAGCCGCCGTCAGCTATTCAGCGCCCTCGCCCTTCGGCCCGCTCAAGCACGTGAAGGCCGGCCTGCTCGACGTGGCCTACGCCGAAACCGGCCCGGCCGACGGCCCGGTGGTGATCCTGCTGCACGGCTGGCCCTACGACATTCACAGCTACGATGAAGTCGCGCCGTTGCTGGCCGCCAAGGGCTACCGGGTGCTGATGCCGTATGCGCGGGGTTATGGCGACACGCAGTTCCTCTCCAAAGACACCCTGCGCAACGGCCAACCGGCGGCGCTGGCCAGTGACGTCATCGACTTCATGGATGCGCTTCAGATCAAGCAAGCGGTGCTCGGTGGTTATGACTGGGGCGCACGTTCGGCGGACATCGTTGCGGCGCTTTGGCCGGAACGCGTGAAAGCGCTGGTATCGGTCAGTGGCTACCTGATCGGCAATCAGGCCGCCGGGCAAAACCCGCTGCCGCCCAAGGCTGAATTGCAGTGGTGGTATCAGTTCTACTTCGCCACTGACCGTGGCCGCGCTGGCTACGAAAAGAACACCCACGACTTCGCTAAACTGATCTGGCAACTGGCCTCGCCGCAGTGGAAATTCGACGACGCCACGTTTGACCGCAGCGCCACGGCCCTGGAGAACCCCGATCACGTCGACATCACCGTATTCAACTACCGCTGGCGGCTGGGCCTGGTGCAGGGCGAAGCGAAATACGCCACACTGGAACAGAAACTCGCCACCGCGCCGTCCATCAAGGTGCCGACCATCACCCTTGAAGGCGACGCCAACGGCGCGCCGCATCCGGCGCCAGAGGATTACGCCAAGCGCTTCACCGGCAAGTATCAGTTCCGCTTGATCAATGGCGGGATTGGCCACAACTTGCCGCAGGAAGCTCCGCAGGCGTTTGCCAAGGCTGTGATTGATGCGGATCACCTGTAAAGCCCCTCACCCTAGCCCTCTCCCGGTGGGAGAAGGAACTGACGCAGGTGATTGGGAGAGCACGTCGCCTTGGGATATCGGGGTGAACTCAGGTCAGTAACGGCTTCGGTTATTTGACGAGGCGTTTTTCCTTCGACGGCCGATAACCGAAATACGAGCTGTAACACTTGCTGAAATGGCTCGGTGAAACAAACCCGCACGCCACCAGCACTTCCACCTGCGACAGTTCAGTGTGCTGCAGCAACCGCCGCGCTTCGGTGATGCGCAGTTCCAGGTAATAACGCTGCGGCGTGGTGCCCAGTTGTTCCTTGAACAAGCGCTCCAACTGGCGGCGGGAGCGGCCGGCGTACACCGCCAGTTGCTCCAGCTCCAGCGGCTCTTCGAGGTTGGCGTCCATCAGCTTGACTACTTCCCGCAACGGCGCACTGACGCAGATGTTTTCATCCGGTTTGATCCGCCGATAGCGCGACTCTTCGAACGCCAGAATGTCCTCGACACCCTCGACCAACGCCTTGCCGTGCAGGCCTTTGATCCAGTCCAGCGCCATGTGGAAGGCTCCGGACGGGCTCGACGCGGTGAGCCGGTCGCGATCGATCACGTAGGGTTCGCTGCTGACGTGGGTGGACTTGGCGATTTCGGTCAGCGCCGGACGATGTTCCGGGTGGATCGCACAACGATAACCGTCAAGCAATCCGGCCCGGCCGAGAAACCACGAACCGTTCCACAACCCGGCGAGGGTGATGCCGCGTTCCGCCGCCACTTTCAGCAAACCGATGAATGCCTCGCTCGCCCGCAGTTCGGTACGATAACCGCCACAAATCACCAGCAGATCCAGGTCTTGCAACGCCGCCAGATCCATCTTCGCGTCCGGGCGAATCACCAGCCCCAGATCGCTGACAACTTCACCCTCGCCCAGCCCGAACGTACGGGACGAAAACAGTCCCGGGCGCAACAGGTTACTGGTGACAATCGTGTCCAGCGCCTGGGTGAAGGCCGGCAATGAAAAGTGTTCGAGCAGCAGGAAACCGGTGCGGGTCATGCGGGTGTCAGCGGATTGCTCATTCAGGTAGCGGAGGTTTTTCCCCTTCATGCCTCCGCTGAATTGGCGTCGTTCGATCAAGGTCGGGCCCATTGGTGATGTTGTTATCCGCCGATAGTTGGCCCGATCCGCCTCCGAGTCAATCACGCCTGTGGTTGATGGCTGGTCACGCAGTGAATCCCGCCACCGCCGGCGGCAATGGCGTCGATGTCGAGCTGCACGATTTCACGCTCCGGGTACAGCTCGGCGAGCAGGTCGAAGGCCTGTTTATCGGCTGCCTTATCACCGAATTCCGGGGCGATGATCGCGCCGTTGATCACGAAGTAATTGATGTAGCCAGCGGCGAAGTCCGGGTTGTTCTGGCTGAACTTGCTTTTGCGCGGTTTGAGCGGCGGCGAAACCGTGTGGATCTGCAATGTGCGCCCGTCGGCATCAGTGGCGCGCTTGAGGATTTCCAGGTGCGCCAGGGTGACCTTGTGATCGTAGGATTCAGGGTCGGTGTCGAGGTTGGCGATGACAACGCCAGGCTTGATGAACCGTGCGTAGAAATCGACGTGGGCGTCGGTGATGTCCTTGCCCTTGATGCCCGGCAGCCAGATGATCTTACGCAAGCCCAGACGCTCCTTCAGTTCTGCTTCGACGTCAGCTTTGCTCCAGTCAGGATTGCGGTTGGCGTTGATCCAGCTGCTCTCGGTCATGATCCCGGTACCGTGGCCATCGACTTCGATCCCCCCGCCCTCGCCCACCAGCTCGCTGCGTTGGTAAATGGCTTGCGCGTCGTCGGCCACTCGCGCGGCGATCTGTGCGTCCTTGCTGTGCCGCTGCTTGCCGCCCCAACCGTTGAAATTGAAATCCACCGCGCCCAGACCGCCCTTGTCGTCGATCACGAAGTTGGCGCCGATGTCGCGCATCCAGATGTCATCCAGCGCGGCCGCCACGTACGTGATGTTGTGAGTGCCGCAATGCGTTTCGGCGAGGCTGCGCTCGTGCTTGCGGCAGAACACCGTAACCGGTTCGAAGCGGGCAATGGCTCGGGCGACGCGGCCCAGGGCTGCCTGCACATCCGCAGTGAAGTCTTCCCAGATTGCATCCTGCGCGCCGAAGGCAATGTAGGCGCGCGCCTGCTTGTCGCCCTCATCAGGCATGAACCAGCGCCCTTGTGCAGCGGCGAATACTTTGCCCGGCGACAGGCCGAGGCCCATGAACGTTGCGCCGACACCTGCGGCGACCGTGACTTGCTTGATGAACTCGCGACGAGTCGACATGTTGCAGTTCCTGTAGAAAAAAGGCCGGCCAACCCGCCGGCCTTGGATCATTGGCCGGTGGCCGTCTTGAATTTGGTCCAGGTGCGCATGCGGGCGCGCATGTCGGCCTGGGGGATGTCCTTGCCCGGAATCAACCGAGCATAGGTTGCCTCGTCGAGGTAGATGTCCGGGTTGTCGCGCATGCTTGCATCGACGCCCGAGCGCGCCTTGGCGCTGGAAGTCGGGTAACCGGTGAAGTTACTGATCGCGGCCATGTTCTCCGGGCGCATGACGAAGTTGATAAACGCGTAGGCGTATTCCGGATGTCGGGCGTCGACCGGAATGGCCATGGTGTCCATCCACACCGTGGTGCCTTCACGGGGCACACGGTACTGGAAGCGTGTGTGCTTGCCGGCGCTGTCCGAGGTGCGCTGGGCCTGAGTCATGTCGCCGCTGTAACCGAGCGACAGACACAGATTGCCGTTGACCAGATCGGTCACCGGTTGCGACTGGAACTTGCGAATGTACGGCCGCAGCTTCATCAACAGCTCACTGGCCGCCGCCAGATCCGCCGGTTTCGCACTGCGCGGATCGCGCCCCAGGTAATTGAGCACCACTGCCAGCGCTTCATCGGGCGAATCGATCATCGAGATCCCGCAATCGGCGAACTTCGCCGCCAGCTCCGGTTTGAACAACATGTCCAGACTGTTCGCTGGCGCATCGGCCATGCGCTGCTTGATCTGCTCGGCGTTGTAGGTCAGGCCGATGGTGCCCCAAGTGTAAGGCACCGTGGCTTTGCTGGAGTGTTCGTAATGGCTGCGCAGCTTCTGCAAACCAGGCTCGATGTCGCCCAGTGCGGTCAGCTTCGATTGATCCAGCGGCATCAGGCTGCCGGCACGCATCAGACGCTCGGCCACGGTGTCGCCGGGGAAAATCAGGTCGTATCCGCTGCCGCCGGAGAGCATCTTGGCTTCGAGGGTTTCGCTGCCGTCCATGACGTCGTAGATCACTTTGATCCCGGTTTCGGCGGTGAACCGGCTCAGCGTGTCTTCGGCAAAATAATCGGCCCAGTTGTATAGCCGCAGGGTTTTGTCTTCGGCGTGCAGCGACGGCATTGCGCAGGTCAATGCCAGGCCAATCGCGCCGAGCAACCGCTTGTGTTGAGTCGTCATGTCAGACCCCTTGAGTGTTCCAGCGTGCGTGGAGGTGGCAGCCATCCTGGCTGAGCAACGCGCCGTACATGTCCGGACGGCGATCGCGATAGATGCCCCAGCTCAGGCGCTCCTCGCGCATGGCGGCAAGGTCGAGTGAGTGGACAAGCACGCCGCTGCTGTCGCGGTCGGCCACCGCGAGCAACTGGCCCTTGTGATCGCTGATGAACGACGAGCCGTAGAAGCTCATTTGCAGATGAGGATCGGTGCTCGCCACTTCGCGACCAACGCGGTTCGACGCCACCACCGGCAGCAGATTGGCGGCGGCGTGGCCGCGCATGGTCATCTGCCAATGGTCGCGGGAATCCAGTGCCGCGTTGCCCGGTTCCGAGCCGATGGCCGTGGGATAGAGCAACACTTCAGCGCCCATCAACGCCAGGCAGCGCGCGGTTTCCGGGAACCACTGATCCCAGCAGATGCCCACGCCGAGGCGGCCGAACGCGGTATCCCAGACTTTGAAACCGCTGTCGCCGGGGCTGAAATATTCCTTCTCCTGATAGCCGACGGCGTTGGGAATGTGGGTCTTGCGGTACACGCCCGACAGACGTCCGTCAGCATCGGCGACGGCCAGCGAATTGAAATAGGCATTGCCGGCCTTTTCGAACCAGCTCAATGGCAACACCACGCCCAGCTCCCGGGCCAGTGCGGCGAAGCGCGCGAGGACGCGGCCGTCGCGATACTCCTCGGCAAGCGCCATATGTTGATGATTTTGTTCGATGCAGAAATACGGCGTGGCGAATAGCTCCTGCAACAGGACCACTTGCGCGCCCTGCTGCGCCGCGTCGCGTACAAGTTGCTCGGCCCGGTCGAGGTTGCCCGGCAAATCCCAAGTGCACGGCATCTGGGTGGTGGCGATGGTCAACAAGGTCATCGTTCAACCCTCCACCGGCCAGGCCGGCTGTTGCTGGGTGATGCAATGCACACCGCCGCCGCCATGCGCCAGGTGATTGATGCGCACCGGCACCACTTCGCGCCCGGGGAAGGCTTGCGCCAGCGTTTTCGCCGCCAGGTGATCGGCCTCGATGCCGTAGGCCGGCATGATGATCGCGCCATTGGCGATGTAGAAATTGGTGTACGAGGCGCAGAACACTTCAGCTTCGGTATCGACCGCGTCGGTGGCTTCGAACAGCTCGATCAGCTCGAACTTGCGTCCGTGGGCGTCGGTGGCCAGTTCCAGTGCACGACGGTTTTCCCGTGCCACTTCGGCGTAAACCGAAGACTGATCACGCGTCGCATCCACCAGCAAAACGCCGGGCCGGGCGAAGGCACAAACGCCATCGACGTGGCCGTCAGTCATGTCGCCGGTAACGTAGTCCGGATCGCCCGGCAGCCAGATGGTTTTCTTCACGCCGAGCAGGCGACTGAAGATTTCCTCCATCTCGGCCTTGCTCATGCCAGGGTTGCGATTGGGGTTGAGCAGCACCGATTCGGTGGTGATCAGCGTGCCTTCGCCATCGACATGAATCGCCCCGCCCTCGTTGCTCAGCGGTGTGCCGAAGCATTCCAGGCCAAGGTGATTGAGCGCACGGCGCGCCAGGCTCTCATCCAGATCGTGCGCCGACTTGCCGCCCCACGCGTTGAAGCGCCAGCTCACACCGGCCAGCCCATGTTGCGGATGACAGACGAAACTCGGGCCGGAGTCGCGGCACCAGCTGTCGTTGACCGCCAACGGGATCAGTTCGATGTTCGGTCCGCACAGGGCTTTGGCACTGGCGAGCGCCGAAGGATCGACCACCAGTTTCACCGGCTCGAAACGGGCGATGGCGTTGGCCACGCCAGCGAAATCCTCCTGCACCTGCGCCAGGGTCACGCGCCAGCCGGATTCCCACAACGCCTGGTTGTGCGGCCAGACCATCCACGTCGCAGCATGGGTTACCCATTCTGCCGGCATCATCCAGGCGCTGTTTTTATTGTCGTTGTGCTGCATGATAAACCTCGCTAGTTAAGCCATTGTGTTCACGCCGAACATGCTACGGACGCAAAAACAGGCAAACAAACGATGGATTTAGCGCACAACTGATTAGAGGAACTTATCGACATGCTCAAGCACTGGCCGCCGCTCAGCTCCCTGCGCGGCTTCGAAGCCGCCGCCCGACTGGGCAGTTTTCACAAGGCCGCCGATGAGTTAAACCTCACGCAGTCGGCGATCAGTCAGCAGATCCGCAACCTTGAGGCTTACCTTGAGCAGCCGTTGTTTTTTCGCAGCGGTCGCAGCGTCGCGTTAACCGATGCCGGGCACGATTTGCTCAGCACCACGCAAGCGATGTTGCAGCAATTGGCAGTGGGGATTCGGCGCCTGGGGCAGTATCAGAAACCCAATCAACTGGTGCTCAACACGACGCCGGCGTTTGCCCGGCATTGGTTGTTGCCAAGATTGGCGGACTTTCGCGATCAGCATCCCGACGTGGATCTGTGGATCTACAGTACCGACGAGGTGCCGGATATGGCCACGCAGACCATCGACATCGCGATTCGCGACGATATCAGCGCGCAGGCTGAGTGCAGTTTCAAAGTGCTGCAAAGCGATCGACTTTATCCGGCGTGCCATCCGCGCCTGCTGAACACGCCGGCAGCGCAACGCAGCACCTTGCATGGCGAGCGGGAAATGGACTGGAGCCATTGGGCGGTCGAGGCCGGTATCGATGTCGGCCAGCAGGCTCAGGGGTTGAATTTTTCCGACCCGGGACTACTACTGGACGCGGCTTGCGCGGGGCTTGGGATTGCGCTGGTGAGTCAATTGCTAAGCCGTCAGGCGCGCGCTGACGGCTTGTTGCAACCGCTGGTCGAGGCGACTATTCGCGGGCCAAACTGGGCACTGCTGACCCACCGCGACAGTGAAAATGACCCCATGGCCAGGTCTTTTATCGATTGGTTATCCGCCAACCTGAGCCTTGGCTCAAACAGCCGAGAAAACCCCGGCGCCTAAACGTCCCTCGAGACGCCCGCACAGCACGTAGTGCTGATAGCCGCTGGAGAACGATCCCTGGGAAATCGCGATCCTGACATCGTCATTCAATCGAAGGTACTGGGCTTCATCAAAATTTTCTGCGCTGACTTCACCGGCACGCCCGAGCCGCTCGCTGTCCACCGTGAGACCCTGCCTGGCGAAGTGCTCGAAATCGATGATGCGATTCACTGCGTGCCGCTCCAGCACACCCTGATTGGGATGCATCGAGTAGATATGCAGGCCTATATTGGCGCAGCGGTCGCAGGCCAGCAATAACTGCACCACAATGCTTCTACGCCATTAACTCAACGACCCAATCGATAAACACGCGCAATTTCAGGCTGACATGCCGGTTCGGCGGATAAGCAATGTAGAGCGGCATCGGCGCGAGTTTCCAGTCTTCGAACAGCGGCACCAGCTCGCCACGCGCTTGATGGGCGGCAGACATGTACTTGGGCAGCCACAGCACGCCCATGCCCGCGAGGCCTGCCGCGAGGTAGGCGTTGCCGTCATCGACTGCCAATACGTGCCGCCCCTTGATTTGCAGGTTTTCGCTGGCGTTGTGCAAGGCATATGGCACCGGTTTGCCGGTGCGTGCCCAGAGAAAACCGACCACGCGATGGTGGCTGTCTTCCAGGTCTCTCGGGTGCGCGGGAATGCCCGCGCGCGCCAGGTATTGCGGTGCGGCAAACACCCCCAACTGCAGATCGGCGACCTTGCGCGCCATCAGCGACAGGTCCATGAGTTCGCCGCCGCGCACCACGCAATCGACGTTCTCATCAATGATGTCGACGATACGGTCACTGACGCCCATGTCGATTTGAATATCCGGATAACGCGCGTGAAACTCAGGCAGGGCCGGCACCAGAATCAAACGTGCGAGCGGACTCGGGACGTCCACTCGCAGCCGGCCCGATGGTGATGCCGCCGCGCCGGGCAGGCTGGTTTCGGCATCATCGAGGTCGGCGAGCAAGCGGATCACGCGTTGGTAATACGCCGCGCCATCGGCGGTGACATTGACCTTGCGCGTGGTGCGATTGAGCAACTTGACCCGCAGGCGCGCCTCCAGTTGCTGAACCAGTTGGGTCACGGTGGTCTTGCTCATGTGCAAGGTTTCCGCCGCTTTGGTGAAACTTCCCGCCTCGACCACTCGGGCGAAGGCCTGCATTGCGTCAAAACGGTCCAAGGTGTGCCCTCGATTGTTTGGATTTCACAAACAGTGAACGCCAAGCTTGCGCGTTTATCGCTGGCCTGCAAATACCTACAGTGGCTCCATCAACTCAAATGAAGGAGACACTCCCATGACTCAGCGCGATGTTGTTTTTCCATCCGTACGCCGCACGCTTTACGAACGCCACCGTTACTCGCCAGCCATTCGCTCCAACGGTTTTCTGTTTGTCTCGGGACAGGTCGGCAGCACCGAGGACGGCAAGCCAGAGCCGGACCTGAAAAACCAGGTGCGTCAGGCTTTCACTAACCTCAATGCAATCCTTGAAGAGGCCGGTGCCAGCTTCGATGAGGTGGTTGATGTCACCGTATTCATCGTTGATCCCCAGTCGAAATTCGAGACGATCTGGGATGTGGTGCTGACCGAGTTCTGGGGCGAGGCGCCGCATCCGACGGTGACGGCGGTTGGTGTGACGTGGCTGTATGGGTTTGATTTCGAGATAAAGGTGATTGCCCGGCTACCCGAAGCAGCCTGATCGTCAGATCGATTTGCAGCAGGGGTCGGCAGTCTTCAGACTGGCGACCCTTTAGTCTTTTCCGACAGCCGTCATGTCAGTTTCAATGCTCAAACCTGCCTTGCCCGGTATCGCCCTGCGTCGTTGGCGCCTGTTGCATCGCGTCAAGCAAAGCCACGCCGCGCAGATGTTCAGCGTCACCCAATCGACCATTTCCCGCTGGGAAAGCGGCGTGCTGGCGCTGGATCCGGCTGCGCATCTACAGCTTGAGCAACTGTTGGCCGCGCGCCTCGACACGGCGGCCGATCAGGCTCTCGCCCGGTTGGTGTGCGAAAGCGCACGACCGGTTCATCTGGTCTGCGACCTCACCCACCGTTTGCTGGCCTGTTCCCCGGCCCGCGCCGCGCAGTTCTCCAGCCCGCTGAGCGAATTGCTCGGACAATCGCTGTGGCGTTTCGTGACGCCGGAAATTGCCAACAACGAACGGGCGCTCGACACCCTCGGTTGGCGCGAACTGCCGGCGCCACCGGCGCTGGAATTTGTCACCGGCAACAATGACTCCGACCTTGTGCCGATCCGCCAGAGCCTGTGCCGCTGGACGCGTATACCACTGTCCGACGGCACTGCCGCGCGGCTGGTCGAGACGCTCTGAACGCATATTTTATGCGTGGACGCTCAACCGCATCGGCCCTAGGCTTGCTGCTCGGCTCCACCACCGGGCAAGTTCATGGACCTCGAAAAAATCAGCGGACGCCTCGAATTCCTGCGTGAAGCGGAAAAACTCAAGGACGTCCTCAGAAGCGCACACACTTCCAGTGGGCGCACCGAAAGTACCGCCGAACACAGCTGGCGCCTGTGCCTGATGGCGATAGTTTTCGCCGATGAACTGGCCGGACTCGACCTGCTTAAAGTGCTCAGGATGTGCGTAATTCACGACTTGGGCGAAGCCATCAACGGCGACATTCCGGCAGTCGATCAGGCCGCGTTCCCCGACAAGGGTGAGCAGGAGCGAAATGACCTCCTGCTGCTGACCCGTTCACTCGATAACACCCTTAGAAACGAAATTCTCGCTCTGTGGGACGACTACGAAAATGCCCGGTCAGCCGAAGCCAAAGCGGTCAAGGCGCTGGACAAGCTCGAGACCCTGCTGCAACACACTCAGGGCCACAACCCGGCCGATTTCGACTACCGCTTCAATCTGACATACGGCAAGAAACACACCAGTGCCGCACCGATTTTCGCCGCACTGCGCGCGCTCATCGATCAGGACACCCATGCACGAATCCAGCAAGCGAAGTGAACTGCCACTCGACGTTTGGGGCCACGGATTAAGCAGTTATCCGCGCTGACCTTTCGCGTGGTTTTATGGATTTCTAGTGGTTACATCCAACCCGCCAATCGCCCATGCTGGTCTTTGATGCCTTGAGTGCGTATAACCTCGCCGTTTCGTCTACCCTGAGTTTGCGCCTCACCTCGCCACTTCAGCCCTTTTGACGCTTACGAAACGGAGAATTCCATGCTCAAACGAACCCTGGCACTGACCGCCGGCCTGGCCCTGTCCTTTTCTGCATTCATGGCCCAAGCGGCCGACGTGTTGCGCGTCAGCGCGATTCCCGATGAAGCCCCGACCGAGTTGCTGCGCAAGTTCGAACCGCTGGGTGCCTATCTGGAACAGCAATTGGGCATGAAGGTGCAGTTCGTGCCGGTGGCCGATTACCCGGCGGTGGTTGAAGCGCTGGCGACCGATCGCCTCGACCTGGCCTGGCTTGGCGGTTTCACCTTCGTGCAGGCGCGTTTGAAGACCGACGCAACAACACCTGTGATCCCATTGGTCCAGCGCGAGCAGGATGCGCAGTTCACCAGTAAATTCATCACCGCCGACCCGAACGTGAAAAGCCTGGCCGACCTCAAGGGCAAGACCTTCGCGTTCGGTTCGGTGTCGTCCACCTCCGGCAGCCTGATGCCGCGTTATTTCATGCTGAAAAACGATGGCATCAAGCCGGAAGCGTATTTCAGCCGCGTTGCCTATTCCGGCGCTCACGACGCCACCGTCGCCTGGGTGCAGGCGGGCAAAGTCGATGCCGGCGTGCTCAACGCCAGTGTCTGGCAGAAACTGGTCGATGCCGGCAAGGTCGACACCAGCAAGGTAAAAGTCTTCGCCACCACCCCGACCTACTTCGATTACAACTGGACCGTGCGCGGCACCCTCGATCCGGCCCTGGCGGCGAAGATCAAGAAAGCCTTCCTTGACCTCGACCCGGCCAACCCGGAGCAGAAGAAGATCCTCGATCTGCAAGCCGCCAGCCGCTTCATTGAAACCAGGCCGGAGAACTACAAGGGTATCGAGGAAGCCGCCCGCGCTGCCGAACTGCTGAAATGACACTACGCCTCAACCACGGCAGCCTGCGCCACGCCAACGGAGTCGATGCCCTGCGCGGCATCGACTTGCAGATTGGCGCGGGCGAACAGGTCGCTATCATCGGCCCGTCCGGGGCCGGTAAATCGAGTTTGCTCAACCTGCTGGCCACCGCCCTGCGCCCCAGTAGCGGCGACGTCGAAGTGTTGGGCGAGCGCGCCTGGCACTTGTCTGCCCGCCAACGCCAACGCCTGCGCGCGCGCATCGGCCTGGTGCATCAGGCACCGCCGCTGCCGCCGCGTCAGCGCGTGGTCACGGCGGTCCTGGCCGGCAAGCTCGGCCAGTGGAGTCTGGGTAAAAGTCTGCTGAATCTGTTGCATCCACTGGACGTACCCGGCGCCCGCGCGGCGTTGGCGCGGCTGGATCTGGGCGACAAGTTGTTCGCCCATTGCCAGCAACTCTCCGGCGGCCAGTTGCAACGTGTCGGAATTGCGCGAGTGCTGTATCAGGCACCGGAAATCCTGTTGGCCGATGAACCGGTATCGGCGATGGACCCGGTGATGGCCGGGCACACGTTGTCGATCCTGTCGCGCCACGCCCGTGAGCACAACGTCACACTGGTGGCTAGCCTGCATGCGGTGGATCTGGCGTTGTCGCACTTCCCGCGAATCATCGGTTTGCGCGACGGGCAGATTCTGTTCGACAGCCCTTCTGATCGCGTCACCCCGGAAATGCTCGACGCGCTTTACGCCAATGAAAAACTGCAATCACCGACCATTGCGGTGGCGCCTCTGACTGTGCAGATTCCACGATGCTGAAAGCCGATTCACGCGATCCCGCCGCATGGCCGCGTCTGCTGCTGACGTTGCTGGCGATTGCTTTGCTGTGGCCGGGCATCCAGCTCAGCGAATTGAACCTGGGCGTGCTGCTGCCCGACAGCCAGAATGAAATGGGCCGGTTTGTCGCGCAGTTCTGGCCACCGGCGCATGACGAAGGGTTTCTTCAGCTGCTGCTCAAAGCCACCCTGCAAACCCTGGCCATCGCCACCGCCGGCATGGCCCTGGCGCTATTGCTGGCAATCCCTGCCGGCCTGCTGGCCAGTCGCGCCCTGTCGCTGTCGGCGGCTTCGCAGGGTGGCGTGCCCAGTCGCCTGGGACGATTGCTGCGCTGGCCGGTGCGCGGCCTGCTGATCTTTTTGCGCAGCGTGCCGGAGATCGTCTGGGCGCTGCTGTTCGTGCGCGCTGTTGGCCTCGGTCCGGCGGCGGGCGTGCTGGCCATCGCGATCACCTACAGCGGCATGCTCGGCAAGGTGTATGCGGAGATTTTCGAGTCCACCGACCAGCGCCCGGCGCATGCCTTGTTGCAGGCCGGCAGCGGTCGGCTGGCAGCGTTTGCCTACGGCACGCTGCCGAATGTGGCGGCGGAACTGCTTTCGTACACGGTCTATCGCTGGGAATGCGCGATCCGCGCTTCGGTGGTGATGGGGTTTGTCGGCGCGGGCGGGCTGGGCCAGCAAATCGACTTGTCGATCCGCATGTTCGCCGGCGGTGAAGTCGCCAGCATTCTGCTGACCTTCCTGCTATTGGTGCTGGGCGCCGATCAGCTCAGTCGCTTGCTGCGCTGGAGGCTGACATGAATCGCCTGATCAACCTGTTGCTGATCGCGGGCATCGGCGTGGCCGTTATCGCTTCGTTCGCCTACCTGGGCCTGGACCTTGGTGAACTGGGCAGTGCCACCAGCCTCAAGCAGATGGGCGCCTATGTGCAGCGTTTCCTCAGCCCGGACCTGAGCGCGGGGTACCTGAAAGCGATCTTCCATGGTTCGCTGGAAACCCTGGCCATGTCAGCCCTCGGCACCCTGCTCGCGGCGGTGTTCGGCATCGTCCTCGCGCTGCCCGCCGCCGGGCGTTTTGGCTGGCCGCTGCAAAGTGCTTCACGGTTGCTGCTTAACGGTCTGCGAGCAATTCCGGAACTGGTCTGGGCCGCGCTGATGGTGCTCGCCGCCGGACTCGGCCCGAACGCCGGCACCCTCGCCCTCGCCTTGCACACCACTGGGGTGCTCGGTCGTTTGTTCGCCGAAGCGCTGGAAAATACCCCGCCACAACCGGCCGAAGCCATTCGTTTACAGGGCGGCAATCCGCTCCTCGCCTTTTGCTACGGCACCCTGCCCAACCTTGCGCCGCAACTGTTGGCGTACATCCTCTACCGCTGGGAAAACAACATCCGCATGGCCAGCGTGCTCGGCTTTGTCGGCGCTGGCGGATTGGGGCAGATGCTTTATGTGAGCCTCAGCCTGTTTCAGGAAGCGCAGGCCAGCACGGTGATTCTGGCAATGCTGGTGCTGGTGTTTGTGGTCGACTGGTTGAGTGCGTGGAGCCGGCAACGCTGGGTCAAGGCGTAGGCCGGCTCACCCACTCAGTTCAGCGAAAGGTTGTGTTGCGTGACACAGTCCATATTGAAATGGCTCAAGCGTCCCTGATCATCAAACAGCAGGAAATCGTTACCGACACAACGTACCCGCACACCCTGTCGAGGCCATTGCAGTGTCGCAACGAGGCGGTTGCTGGTCCTGGCGATGAAGTGCCAGCGCATGTCGTGGTCGTTGATCAGGTAACCGATCAGCCGGCAGTGCTCATGCAAATGCACTTCCACCAACTCATCATGGTCTTGCTCAAAGTCACAATCCGGCAGGCTGTAGTTGTTGCAATCAGTCCCACCACCGAACACCAGAACCGAAACCTCGTCGTTTTCACGCTCCACACGCATGAACTCCAATCGCCCGTCAGCGCTGAGCAAGTACTGCTGGTCGATACCCAACCCAGGCGCCGGCACTCGCTTCATCAGTCGTCGCTCAGGTAACCGGTAGTGCCACAACTCCAGGCCCGCTTGCGCATCACTCAACCATACAGATTCGTTGCACGCGTCATCCTTCATGCCGATGACCTCGCCGGGCAAATCGCTCACGTGCCAAAGGGTTTCGAATCCACGATCAACATCCACCACCCGCAGTTGTCGCCCACGGCCGATGGTCCAGTTCGAACCATTGAATGTGCGGCTGAACGCACTGAACATCTGCACGCCGAGATCCGTTGCGACGCGCGTGACCAGATCCACTTTGCTGATACGCCATACTTCATTGCGCCGAGCGACAAGCAATGCGACCTGCCGCCCATGGGCCAGAACGATGTATTGCGCAGGCATCGCGAATTGGTAGAGCGTGTTGCCATGCGCATCGACCACCACTGCGCCGGCCTCGCCCAATGCCAGCAAGTAGCGCTGATCGGTTAGCGGCACGGCGTCCCGGATCATTCGGCTGCCCATGTCCGGCGCAGTCCATTGCAGGGGTTCGCTGCCGGTGACCTGCGTGTAGGGTGCAGGTCGTGCGGGCAGTTGCTGCGGCAGGTCGGCCTGCAAGAGTTTGTCCTTGCTCATGCTGACCAGTGCCTGCAACTGCAGCAGAGACAAACGCCCCTGCCCGCCCACCTGATCGGCAATAATCGCGTGGACGGTGGCGCTCGCCAACCAGGCCAGCTCGGTGGCGTGCGCCTTGTGCTGCAACAGGCTTTCGGCCAGTGCCGCGCGCTCGGCGTAGCGGGCAGGATCATCACGCAATTGCTCGACCTGATCGGCGTACGCGAACAAGGTGTCGGGGAGCAGAATCGCCCGTTTCACTAGCGCTCCAAGTGCCAGGCTGCCACCGGCCATTTCGGCATTCAACAACCATTGCGTGGCGCGCTCGCGCTCCGCCGGCAGTGGCCAGACAACCTCGACGGCTTGCAACCAAAGGCCTTTGCGTGCCAAGGATTCGGCCCACTCCAGACGCAGGCGCTCGGCGTATAACGGCCATTTGTCCTGGAGCAACGCCACGGCGTCAGCGAAGGCTTCATCGCGCCGCGCCACCAGCAAGGCGCGTTGCCAGTTACCGGCCAAGCACAGCAGACGCACAATGGTCGCAGCGGGCATGTCCCAGGCCAGCGCGAGGTCGGCGGCCTGTTGTTGGCGGCCGTGTTTTTCCAGATAGTCGAGCGCCTCCTGCTGCACCTTGAGCAGTTCGGCGAGGACGAACACCGCCTCCTCTATCCGGCCTTCACGGTCGAGCCGCTGGAAGGTCTGGCGGTAGATCTGGCGCAGATGCCCCTCGACGTCTTGCTCGAAGACCATCAAGCGGGCGAGCCCCTGGTGCTGGCTGATCGACAGATCCTGACGCCGCTGTGGGGTGCCGAATGACTGCTCACCGCTGTGCTCGCCACCGCCCAGCGGAATCGCATGGCGCAGCGCCTCTTCATAATCGCCGTTCTCGAACATCTCGAACATGCGCTGCATATAGGCTGCCTGACGCCTGCCGTACAGCGCAGACAGCCGCGAGTGCCGGGTCAGGCGCGTCACCCAGCGACGCCACAGCGCTGGTTTATGTTGGTGTGGCCGCGCCCGCGGCGCAATGTCTGCGGCCGAGTGGGTCGGCGCACCCGGCAATGGCAACGGCACCGACGCCACGCGCCGCAACAGATGACGCAACCCGAACAGCAACAGGGTCAACGCGACCCCGGCAATCAGCGTGCCCACCACGACAGCACCGATCTGCACCGACAGCGTCGTCGCCGGCGCGGGCGTCACGGCGTTCACCTCGGTGTGCCGGCCCTGGGCGCCCATCCAGAACACCGCCACCAGCAACACCAGCGTCACACTGAGTTTCAGCCACGGCAGAGACGCGTCATCAGGCGCTGTCCAGCCGGCGCTCGCCGTTGATACGGCGGCATCTGGCGATACCTGCGGCGCCTTCTGCTGACGCGCGATCAGCGCCTGCAGAGTCTTTTGCTGCTCGGGACTGACCGGTTTAAGGTTTTTGCCGAGAATCTCGCGCACATCGCTGGTGACTTCCAACGGCTCGAGCACTGGCGGCGGCAATACGTTGCGACAGTCATAGGTGTCGAGCAACGTCACGCCACTGATATCAATCCATTCACCCGGCGCCAACATTTCGGCATCGCACAGATGCATAGCGCTGACATGGCTGCCGCGCACCAGCCAGAGATCGGCGGACGGCAGATCGCGCATTTCCTGCGGGTCGAGTACGGCTGAACACAGCGTCTTGCCCTGACGAATCAACGGCCAGCCGAGCAAGGTCTCGCACTGCACGGTCAGTGGCTGAGCAAAGCGCAGCAGATCACCGTCGGCGAAACGGTAAGCGCTGGCAGCGGTCTGCCAATGCTCGATGATCAACCGCTCGCGTTCGTGCTGGGCGAAACGTTCAGCGGCAAACCACAGGCCCTCAATGCGCTGGTGACCGCTCAAGACCGGGCGGCGGATCAACGCCGCGGCGTTTTCAAGCATGGCTGTCGTCCTTGTTTTTCGGCTGTTCATTACAAAACACCTGCAAACGCAGGAGGCGCTGCGGCACCGCGTACACCAGCAGTTCGCGGGCGCTGGTCAGCACGGCCACCAGACCACTCAACGGACAGAAGCTGACCTTGGCAATCACCTCGCTAGTGGTGAACAACGTCTCCATGTCATCGCCGTGCCAGAGGGCGATGGCCTGCTGACCGGGGCTGATCATCAACAGCAAGTAACGCTCGTTGTCGTCTTGCAGCAGACCGATACCTTTCCAGCCGCGCTCCAGATCGATGCATTGCGCCGCTGACGGCAAGTCATTGGCCGAGTACACACGCCAGCTCTCACAGTCGTTTTTCATCGTGAGCAATGCACAGCCGCGGAACGCGCTGCGCCCGCGCTGAATGCCGGCAAACAGCACCTGGCTGACGCCTTCGGCAAGACCCAATCCATGCGGGCGCTTCGCCCCTGTGTCCAGACGCACAGGATGGGCGAACAACCGACCGCCTGAACGGCATACATAGACCATCGCATCACCGGCCATCTTGGCCATGGCGATTACATCGGTCGCCAGGCGATGGGTCTGGCGGGTTTCCGGGGCGGCGATATTTTTGTCCCTTTTCACGGTCCAGTAGGCCAGATGCCCTTGAGTATCGAGCAGATACAATCGCCTTTCAGAGCGACTGTGCAAACCGACCGCCGGGAGGAAGTTGCCCGTGCCCGGCGGCAGCTTCAACTCCTCCGGGCCCGGTTTATCCACCGGATTCAGACCGGGAATACTCCAGAATGTCAGCTGCAAAGGGTCGCTCATGACCGCCCCGATGGCGCCTCCAAAAAACAGCGCCGTCAGCGGCGTACGTCCTGCGCTCCAGAGGTTACGACGAACTTCCAATGGTTTTTTCTGGTATTGCGCCGGTAGTTTGATCACCACCATGCCGGGCTCATCGAGCATTTTCAGCGCGACATGGCTGCCGGAGCTGGAAATCACCGGCTGTAGCGTCAGCGACACCCGCGGCACACAACCTTTGGCCGTCGGCGCAGCCTTGACGATTTCGCCCTCAAACTGCCCTTTGAGCAGTTGCAGGGCCGCACGCTCAGCGGGCATCGGTAATAGCACGCGACGGGTGTCCGTTGCCTGCAAGTGCACAGACAGGCTGCAACCATCAATACTTCGCGCGATTTGCACGCGATGGCTGCAAGTCTGCCGGTCTGTTACCGGCAGACGTTGCCCCACCAGCCAGCATTCGCCGACCGGCATTAACGCGCTATGCAGCCAACTGTGCCACGCCTGCCAATGCGCATCGCTCACCGTGGAGAAGGTCCGTGCACTGAGCAATCGTTTGAGCTGCGCCGCCGAATCGAGCTCATGCAAGGCTGGCTCCTGCTGCAAAATGCCCCAACGCAGTTCGGCACCCGCCTCTTTCGCGCGACGTGCCAGCAGGATCACCAGCGCCATGTGCACCAAGCGTGCGGCGCCCAGTTGCAACGGCCCGGCATCGAACAGCACGACAATCAGGCGACTGGCTTGCTGCGCGCGATATTGCGGCGCGAGGAACAGATGTTCGCCCACGGCCGCGCGGCGCAGAAATTCGTCGGGCACTTCGTCGGCCAGCAGCCATTCGCTGGTCAGCAGCCGGTCATACGGCCCGCGCCTCTGTAAATCGCCCAAGCCATCGGGCTCGGGCACGCCGCCCTGTTGCACACCGCGCAGCGGGCCCAGTACCGGGTTGAGCCGTCCAAGCAGATCGGCGAACAGCGGCAGTTGTTCTGGGGCGAACCACTCCAGCCATTCGCGCCACGGTTGCAGAGATTCAGGTAACTGCATCAGCGCCCCGCCCAAAAATCGTCAATTCGCTTCAAATGTTCTGCGCTCACCGGCAATTGCCGATCGAGCGGTACCACCGCCGATGGATCACGCCACAGCAGCAGCGGCGCCCGCGAGAAGCGGTGCGACAACGCGTGCGCCAGCAGGTCGGTCGGTACATCCGGCTCCCAACTGGTGGGCAACCACAGCCCGGGCGCACGCTCGTCCATCGCCGCATAGGCAACGCCATCGACCCACGGCAGATCCGCCGCCGCGCCGCTCACCAGCAGCACGTCGCGATTGGCGGTGGCATGCAGGCGCGTGGCCTGTTCATCCGGTATCGCCAGCAATCGCGCATGCAGACGCCGGGCGGCTTCGCCCCACGCCACGGCAGCCTGCGGCGCCGCTGCCACCGGCCGCGAGCGCCAGCACCAACTCAGCGCTTTGCCATTCATGCGGCAGTCGTCAGCAAACGGGCGAGCTGGCCGCGAACGTCGTGCAACGTCGCCGGGATGGTCAGGTCGTTGAAGTTGGCGTCGATCTCACGCAGCAGCCCCTCCAGCAAGGCACCGGCCGGCGGTTCAGTGCGCGCCAGATAATCCTCGGCGGTTTCCAGCAGGCGGCTGACCCGCGACATCGGCTGCAGGGTCGCCTCCTCCACCGCGCTGAACAGATGGCGGTTGCTCGACTGGGTGAACATCTCGCGGAGCACCTCACGGCCGTGCTGCTGGGTTTCCTTGGTTGGCAACACGTACAGCAGCGGCCACAGATCGGCGGCACTGGCCTCCACTCGACCACCGAGCAACGCGGCGGCAGCGATCAGGCGCTGGGACTTGACGATGCGTCGATCCGACAACTGAATGCCGGCGTCACGCAAGCGGCGAATGGCTTGGGCCAGCGCCGGGCGCACGGAGCTCAGGTCAACGCTCTTCAGAGCCTGACCCAGAGTGTCGAGCTGGCTCAGACCGAGCAACTGTTGAACCGGGCGTTGCTCGGACTGCCAGCCGCCGGCGAGCATCGCTTCCAGCTGATTGTCCGGCACAGACTCGACAAACAGGTGCAGCAGGAAGCGGTCACCAAACGCCGCCAACGCTTCATCGTCGGGCAAGCCGTTGGAGGCGCCGACGCAGACCCGCAGCGGGCACTGAATCTGCGTATGCCCACGCCGGAAGCGCCGCTCGTTAAGCACGCCAAGGAGCGTGTTGAGAATGGCCGTCGAACCGAGAAACACCTCATCGAGGAAAACGATATCGGCTTCAGGCAGCATGCCGCTAACGTCGGTTTCCACCGTGCCTTCGCGAAGCTTTTTCAGGTCGACCGCGCCGAACAGTTCCGAAGGTTCGGTAAACCGCCCCAGCAGATACTCGAAATAGCGCCCGCCCATCGATTGCGCAACCCGGCGCACGACTGCACTTTTCGCGGTGCCTGGCGGGCCGATGACCAGAATATGCTCCTGTGCCACGGCGGCCAGAACAATCAGTTCGGCCAACTGCTCACGCCCCACAAGACCTTCGGTGGCGACGCGAACGGCCTGACGGATTTGCGCGGCAGCGCTCTGCAATGAAGCATTCATGGGCATCTTCCCTGAAAAATGAATTCTGATTGGGCTGGTCGGCAGGTATCGGCCGTCGGCGAGTGATCTTTAATTGCCACTACGGTCAAGTTCGCGGGTGGATATCTGACAAAAGCTGATTATGCTTCAGAAAACCTTGCAGCGATGCGAGGTGGTCAGACTGTGCAAGTTTCACGCGGGAGCAATGGCGGCATTTGTCACAAGGCCAGAGTGCGATAAGCAGTAACGGGGGACTCCGGCCTACAACAATAAGCACAACGGAGAACACCCATGGCCACAACCTACACAACGTCCACCGGCAGTCCACCGCGCAGCGGCGGCATCACCAAGGAGGAGCGCAAGGTCATCTTCGCCTCGTCCCTCGGTACGGTTTTCGAGTGGTACGACTTTTACCTCTACGGCTCGCTGGCGGCGATCATCGCCAAACACTTCTTTGCCGGCGTCAACGAAACCACTGCGTTCATCTTTGCCCTGCTCGCCTTTGCGGCAGGGTTTGCCGTGCGGCCGTTCGGTGCAATTGTGTTTGGCCGGCTCGGCGACATGATCGGGCGCAAACACACGTTCCTGATCACCATCGTGATCATGGGGATCTCGACCGCTATCGTCGGCTTGCTGCCCGGTTACGCGACCATTGGCGTCGCCGCGCCGATCATCCTGATCACCCTGCGCTTGCTGCAAGGCCTGGCGCTGGGCGGCGAGTATGGCGGCGCCGCGACTTACGTGGCCGAACACGCGCCACGCAACAAGCGCGGCTTCTTCACCTCGTGGATTCAAACAACCGCAACGCTGGGCCTGTTTTTGTCGTTGCTGGTGATTCTCGCCTGCCGCACCGCGCTGGGCACCGAAGCGTTCGAAGCCTGGGGCTGGCGCATTCCGTTCCTGCTGTCGATTCTGCTGCTGATCATCTCGGTGTACATCCGCCTGCAACTGAGCGAGTCGCCGGTGTTCCAGAAAATGAAGGCCGAAGGCAAGGCATCGAAAGCGCCGCTGACCGAATCCTTCGCCCGTTGGAACAACCTGAAAGTGGTGATCATGTCGCTGCTCGGCGGCACGGCCGGCCAGGCCGTGGTCTGGTACACCGGGCAGTTCTATGCGCTGTTCTTCCTGTTGCAGACCCTGAAGATCGACCCACAGACCGCCAACCTGCTGATCGCCGGTTCACTGCTGATCGGCACGCCATTCTTCGTGATTTTCGGTAGCCTCTCCGACCGCATCGGGCGCAAGCCGATCATCATGGCCGGCTGCATTCTGGCGGCGCTGACCTACTTCCCGATCTTCCATGCGCTGACCCAGTACGGAAATCCCGACGTGTTCATCGCCCAGGAGAAGAACCCGGTCAAAGTGATCGCCAATCCCGATCAGTGTTCGTTCCAGTTCGACCCGGTGGGCAAGGCCCGATTCACCAGTTCCTGTGACCTGGCCAAGACCCTGCTGGCGAAACGGGCGATCCCGTATGAGAACGTGATTGCCGAACCCGGCACCATCGCGCA
Organism: Pseudomonas sp. LF-5; assembly: GCF_037626295.1. Lineage (NCBI taxonomy): Bacteria > Pseudomonadati > Pseudomonadota > Gammaproteobacteria > Pseudomonadales > Pseudomonadaceae > Pseudomonas > Pseudomonas sp. LF-5. The sequence goes on along the minus strand of NZ_JARKMT010000001.1, from coordinate 417,672 downwards.
AGTGCGCATTGGCGACAAAGTGGTCGAGAGTTTCGAAGGCAGTGCGCTGCCCGCTGCCGACTTCAAGACGCGCAACGATGCCTTCACCGCGACCCTCGGCACCGCACTCAAGGACGCCGGTTACCCGGAGAAAGCCGACCCGGCAAAAACCAACGAGCCAATGGTGCTGCTCCTGCTGACCGTGCTGGTGATCTACGTGACCATGGTCTATGGCCCGATCGCCGCGTGGCTGGTGGAACTGTTCCCGACGCGCATCCGCTACACCTCGATGTCGCTGCCCTATCACATTGGTAACGGCTGGTTTGGTGGCTTCCTCCCGACAGTGGCGTTCGCCATGGTCGCCGCCACCGGCGATATCTATTACGGCTTGTGGTACCCGATCGTGATTGCCGTGATGACCGCGGTACTCGGCATATTCTTCCTGCCGGAAACCAAGGATCGCGACATTCTCAAGGATTGATCTGCCTGCGCGCAGAAGTTGCCGCTGGCTGCGATCTTTGAGCTTGCTTTAAAAAGCAAAAGCAAAGATCGCAGCCTTCCGCAGTTCCTTCAGGGGAGCGATGACCATTCGTCGCCACCTGTCAGACCTGACAGTAGGCAATGCCTTGCTCCTGATGTGTGATGAGCGTCCCAAGGCTCATTGCCCACCAGGAGCACGTGATGAACGTCGACATCCAGTCTTCCACGCTAAACGAACTGTTTGTGTTGTACCCAGTCATTGTTCAGGGCTGGGTGACACCGGTGAAACCCGACGGCATCGCTCACGGCGGGATTCCCAAAGCGCTTTACGACGGCCAGCCCCAAGGCCTGGAATGTCTGGTTGACCCATGGATAGAGCCTCAACTGCGCAACTTGACCATGGCCGCCGACGACCGTGTGGACCTGTACGTCAACGACAATCCGACCCCGGTGGCCGGCAAGACCGTTTTGCCCGGAGAAGAGCAACAACGCATCCGCCTGTACCTGCCGCACGGAAACTTGAACCAGGGTGTGAACCGCCTGTACTACGTGGTCACCCGTGTGGGTGGCAATGCTGACACTTCGCGCGATCTGTTTGTGCTGTATCACCTGCGGATTGCCGAGGGGTTGGATCTGGTCATTCCGACCGATGTGCTCAGGGACGGGGTCAGCGCCGATCGAGCGGCACAAGGTGTAGAGTTTGGATTCAGCTATAACAACCGCCGTAATTTCGACCGAATCGAATTTCTGCTGGGCGATACGACGATCAGGTTCGACGTCCCGGAAGGCTCCGCCCCGATCACTCACACTTTGTTCACCGACGACTTTCAGAAAGCCGGCGACAACCCGAGCGCGGTGGCCGAGTTTTACGTGATCGATCAACTGGGCAACCGCAGTAAATCCCCGGAGAAACGGCTGGATATCCATCTCGGGGCTGTGACACATCCTGTTCCCAGGCTTACCAGCGTGATGGATGCCACTGACATAGAAATTCCCCAGGCAGGGCAGACGTTCAGCACGGCGTTGACCTTGAAGGGCACTGCCAGTAAAGACCAACAGGTGGAAATTTTTGACGGCAGTGGATCGAGTGCCGTTTCCAAAGGGAAGGCAAACGCCAATGCAATAACGGGGGAATGGGTGCTTCCGATCACCGTGCCAGAAGGAGCACGGCGCTTGTATGCCAAAGCGCTTTATCCGGTTAGTCCGGTTTATTCCAATGTACGTACGTTGACAGTAATAGCTTTGCTTGTACCGACCATTACCAAAGCAACAGGCTCACCCAGCGGTAATGAAATCGTCAAAGACGGCTTCACTCCGGAAACCAGCATAGTGCTCGAGGGTAGGGCCAGTCAGAACCAACGCGTTCAACTGTTCAATGGGGCAAGTCCCATCGGCCCGGAAGTTCCTGTGGAAACTAATGGTTCATGGTCTCGGCTGCTGAGCGGACTAGACATGACCAGGCATGTGTTCAGCGCTCAGGCGCTGTATGGCGATCGGATAAAATCCGATCCGTTTGCGCTGACCGTGGTTGAACGGCTGGTCGTTGAACCGTCGGAGATGAAACTTGATGGTGTCAAATGGGTTCAGAACTATGGTTGGCCAACACGCGACGTTCCCGGCAATACAGCAACGCGAACCGTGCAGGGAGGCGCTCGTCCGTACAATTACCAATCGCTGGATACCACTACCGCCACGGTCGATAGCAACGGCAAAGTGACGGGGCTCAAAAATGGCCGGACGCAAATACGTGTAACCGACGGGACCCTGCAGGCGGTCACTTACGATGTGCACGTTTCAAACGTTTCGCGCGTGGAATATGCAAACTTTACAGGCGCAGTGAGAGACGGCATCCAGTGGATTACCAGTGTCGGCGGATCCGTCCAGTTCAACACAACGACGTACTTTGCCAATTTGCTTGCCAATTTCAACGGGCCTATACCTGTCCGTCCGGTTATTGGATTGGCCAACGAAACTCAAGCATGGGAATTGCTCTACGTTTTTAATGAATATGTCACCTATCCCGTAGACTTGGATTTTCAAAATCCCAACTTCATTGCAATGGCCATTATCCCGACCTGAATGGTTGACGATGAATCGGGGACTGGCTGCAATGATTGAATTGACGCCGGCGTAGAAATTTCCAACGCCTGCGGTGAACGCGACCTCCAGTGTTTACTCATAACCGCATCACAGCGCCGGACGCTGTTGGGGATTGCGCAACTGATCATGCTGAGTGAGCTGGCGGTGAACCGGGCGCTGGATAATCTGCAGTTGCCTCAATAGCAGGGATCTGTGACAAGGACTGAGCAAGGCGCTGTGGCCGCTGACGCCATCGCGGGCAAGCCCGCGATGGCGGCCTCACAGCCAGCACAAGTCTTAATGCATAAAAAACCGCCGCCCCGTTCAACCGGGACGGCGGTTTTCTTATTTCATCGCAGCACACTCAGTAATCGCGCCGTAAATCCGGCGGAATCGGCAAACCTTCCCGCTGCTTAATACAAAACATCGCAGCCCTCACCGGCTTTTGCATAAATAAGGGAGCCGCCAAAGGCAGCGATCTTGTGCTTTTCAAGCGCCACCCCACCTGCCACTCGTCGCCACCTGTCAGATCTGACAGGTGCGCTTTACCCCACAACGCGCTCTGATAACTCCTGCCAATCTCATCCCCGCAGGAGCCTCATTCATGACCACCTCAACCCCACCGGACAACACCGTCCTCGTCCTGAAGCCGCCAATCGTCAACGGCCAGACCACGCCCGTGGTAGATGCGCACATCGGTATGTCCCTGTTGGCCTATGACCTGATCAACGACGGTAAAGGCGCGGTTGTCCTCATCGACCCTCCGTTGAAAGGCACCATGGACCCCGGGGATGTCATGGAGCTTTGGCTTGAGGGAGAGGCGGCCGCACTGGACAGCAAAACCATTGAGTATCCGGATGTGCGCACCACGTTGCGTATTCCCAAGGGCCGACTGCACCCGGACAAGGTCAACGAGCTGTACTACACCGTCACGCGCGCCAGTAACAATCAAGACAGATCCACACCCTCGCTGGAAATACTCTATAACCGCATCCGTCCGGGTCTGAAGGATCGGTACGACGCCCCCGGCGGCCATTCCGAACTCGAGTTGCTGCTGCCGGATGTCATCAGAAATGGCGTCGATCCCGATTTCGTCAACGCGCAGGTCAGCGTTTCATACCCGTACTGCAGGGCCTACGACAGCATTACCCTCAAATGCAACGGCGAGCAAATGACCGTCAAGGTGAAGCCGACCGAGGCTCCACCACCCCCTAACCCAGGCTCGGAAGTCCCGATCAGCATTCACTTCACTGTGGATCGCGCATTTCTCGACAGAGCCAAACGGCTGGACCAGAAACTGCATTTTTCCTACACCGTCACCGACCAGATCGGCAACGGTCCGGACACCGATGCGCCGTGGTCGCCGGTGCAGACCGTGGATGAGGATCTGGATGGTACGCGCCTGCCAATGCCGATTCTGCTGGAACGCAAAGAAGACTATCCCGGTGATGACGCGAGCATCATCGACCTGGAGAAACTGGCGGGCAACCCCCTGCTGTTGGTCATCGTCACGGCGGACAGCCGCTTTGTTGTAGGTTATGACGTCAACGCGACCTACACCGCGACACTGCCCGGACAAGCCGATGTCGTGGTCGCCGTCAGCGGCAAAGTCGAAGCGGATCCTTTCGGAACGAAAGTAACCTGCGTTCTTGAAGTGCCCAACGATAAGGTCGTGCCTGGCAGCACCGTGACGGCGACCTACCAGTTGCGCAGGCCCAACGGTGATCTGGTGGGCAGCTCCAACACGGCGAAAGCAACGGTGACCGGCACCAACCCGATAGAACTGCTGCCGCCATTTCTGGTGGCACCGGCGGTCAGCCCGATTGATGTGCGGGCCTATCCGCAGGGCGTGACCATTCGTGTCGAGTATCTGCAAGCTCTTCCTGGCGACAGAGCCCGTCTTGTCGAACTCAACCCGCCGCCGGGCGCACCACAGTTTCCCTTGGTGGACTTCAACTCGAACAAACGCACCAATACCAAATTGACCCAAGAGTTTCTGGCGGCCCGTCAAGGTAAGGCGCTGGATCTGCGCTGGAACCTGAATCGCAACAATCAACAGGCTGGCCGCTCAACAGAGCTGAACTTAACGATATTGAAACTTCCTGCGGTCCTGTTTTTTATCAACGCCCCTTACCTCATCGCCCCTGCGGGTCGATTGAAAGAAGTCGTTATTCGCGTTGGCTCCGAGGCTCAACCGATTGCTGATGCAAAAGTGACGCTGACCCTTCCTGATGGCTTCAGATACGCCGATGGCGGCTCGGGTGATCGGGAATTCATTAGCGATGCTTTGGGTTTGATCACCGTTAATGACATTAAAGGTTCGAGCCGTCCGGGCGAAGTCGCCCTGATTGCGACCCATGCAGGTCGAACAGAGAGCGCTAAGGTTGTTGTCAAGGCTCATGGGCCGGTTGGCAGGATTGAGATGGAAGGGAAGCCAATCAAGGTAGTGTTTAGCCGTGATGGCACCAAGGCCTATGCTGCTTGCCAAGCACCGTTTTCCATTGTGGTGATTGATACCGCTTCAAATAAAGTGATCAACAGATACCTGTCCGAAATACGCCTACATAGCGTAGCTTTAAGCCATGACGACAAGTATCTGTATGTTCCTGTTGATGTCAAACAAGCCAATAACGTCTTTATTAGCAAGCTCTATATCATTGAGGCAGAGACAGGGAAATTCGTCGAAACACGTGATACCACGCAGGTAGTGCCACACATATTTTTCAACCCGGACGGGACAGAATTCTACATGTGCCACTCGACATATGGCATTTCACTAACTAATAAGAAAACAGGACATACCAAAATTTTACCCACTGTGCATAATCCAGAATCTGGAGTTTTCACTACTGATGGAAAACTTCTTTACGCCTGCATCAGTACTCCGGGATCTGTTGTAGCGGTCATTGATACCTCTACCCTCAAGGTGCTGCGTAATATTTCCGTCGTCAAAAATGTATTTAACTGCAAGCTCAGTCCTGATAACAATCGCCTCTACGTCGTGCAGAACACCCTAACGCCTAACCCAGGGGTAGCGGTTATCGACACCAGCAACGACAAGCTCATCAAGAACATACCAACAGCCCAATCTTCACATCTCGCATTAAGTTCAGATGGAGACTTTCTATATGTACCGTCCCAAGCAAGCCAATCGGTACTGGTGATTGACACCAAAAACTTCAGCACTCGCAATATCCGGGCACCGGGTAGTTTTCATGGACTTGCACTCACCCCAGACGACTCGCGCCTTTTTGTGTGTATTGCTGATAGCCGTGCGATAGATGTCTTTCAGATTGAAAATACAGCAGATAATTTAGAATGGAGCGAACCCGGTTTACAGCCATAACAGGCAATCCGGGAACAGAAAAACTTTTCACTGGAACAATCATCGCTCGGTAGTTAGTGCAAAATATCGCAGCCTTCGGCGACTCCTGCAAAAATCAGGAACTGCCGAAAGCTGCGAACTTTTGCTGTTGAGGACTTACCCGATTCGCACCGGTCCGGCAATAGTTAGCTGCACCCCGACCACTCGTCGCAAACTCCAACGCACCTGTCAGATCTGACAGGTGCGCTTTCCCCCGCAACGCGCTCTGATAACTCCTGCCCGCCCACCGTCCAGGAGCCGTAAACATGGCCACAGCCAAATCCAGCGACAACACCATATTGGCGCTATTCCCTCCCCACGCTCCAGACGCCACCACCCCGGTGGTCGGTGCTGTCTATGGTGTGCCCAAGCATGTCTACGACCTCAAGCCCATGGGCCTGACCATCGTCGTCGACCCTCCGCAATCTGGCACGCTGCAAGAAGGCGATGTCATTCGGCTGCGGCTCAACGGCGCCGATACCGAAGCCACAAAGACCGTCCTGGCTGGCGAAGAAAATTCACGTCACACCCTGTATCTGCCCAAGGGCCTGCTGCTGACCGATCGCGTCAATACCCTCGTTTACACCATCACCCGCATCAGCGAGAACAAAGGCACCTCCACGCCGGAGCTGACTCTGCTGTACAACACCATCCGCCCCGGCATCGAGGACCGCTCGCCCGGCGATAGCGCCCATTCGGAACTGCAACTGATCCTGCCCCAGGACGTGCTCGACGACGGCATCGACGCCGACCGCGCCAAACAGGGCGTGCAAGTGTGTTTCACCTACCCTTACTGCCGCGCCTACGACCAGATCCGATTGAACTGCAACGGTCAGGATGTCGCGCACACCGTGACCGCCGCCGAGGCCCCGCCCATTCCCTCGGCCGAACCGACCAGGGTCTGCGTCATGGTCGACGAAGCAGTGTTCCTGAGCGCCGGGGACAACCCGAAGTTCATCTTTTCCTACACCGTCACCGACCAGCTCGGCAACGGGCCGGACACCGATTCGCCCTATTCCGGCGCGGTGGAGGTCGATGTGAACCTGAAGGAAACCCGCCTGGTCGCCCCCGATCTGGCCGAGGATCCGGACGATCCGAGCGACGATCCGAGCACCATTGATCTGGACAAACTCGCCGGCAAGGATCTGACCGTATTGGTCCACACCTTTGCTCCGTTGTGGCAACCCAACGATAAAATCCGCGTGACCTATACCGCTAGCAGACCCAACGAAACGGTGGTGTCGCATACGTTGGAGGCAGAGGTCGGACGGATCCCGTTCACCTACAAACTGATGGTGCCCAACGCCAAAGTAATCGCCGGCAGTGTGGTGCGGGCGAAGTACGAATTGCTGAGAAATGGCAACGTCTTCGCCACTTCGAAAAATGCCGTGGCCGAAGTTACCGGCTCAGAGGCTATCGAGTTGTTGCCGCCAGTACTGCTGAAACCGGCGGTGAGCCCGATCGACGCGCTGGCCTATCCGCAAGGCGTGACCATCCGCGTCGAATATCTGGGCGCTCTGCCAGGCGACAAAGCGCGGCTGGTGGAGGTCAACCCACCGGCAGGCGCACCGCAGTTTCCATTGGTGCCGTTCAACAATAATAAACGCACAAACACGGTATTAAGTCTGGCGTTCCTGGCAGCCAGGCATGGCAAGGAAATTCGGTTGCGGTGGAACCTGAATCGCGATAACGCACAGAAAGGCAAGTCGCCTGATTTGAACCTGAGCGTGTCGAAAATTACCGAGGGCGATACACGTTTGCCGACGCCGGCCATTGATGGCAAGACCGGCAATGAACTCGACGTGGCGCTGTTACAGCCTACCGCCCAGCTCACCGTTGCGGCATGGCCGCACGTCCAGGGTGAGCGGCTGTGGTTGCAGTACGAAGGCAAGGACAATCAGGACCAGACAGTGACGTTCGACGACCTTCGCGGTGAAGTGGGCGTGGGTGCATCAGGCTTGAGCCGGGCGGTGCCGCTGGACTGGTTGAAAGACTTGAAAGATGGCAGCGAGTTGAAGGTGACGTTCAAGGTTAATTTTGACGGGGTGGCGAATGCGGCGACGGCGGTTGGGTTTCCTCGGCGCATTTACACCGTCAGCACCGTGGAGGATGTGAAACCGACAATCGACTCAATCAAAGGCTTACCGAGCAACATCGAAATCCCTGACAACGGCGACACAGTAGAAACTTCAGTGATTCTCATCGGTATAGCCGCAAGGGGCCAACAAGTTGATGTAGTGGATGGTGACGAATCTAAAGGTGAACCCTTCGCAAGTCCGACAGATGGAGAATGGAGGCTGACTGTTACAGATCTGGACCTGGGCAGTCACAGTTTTACTGCCAAAGCGCTGTACGGCTCTGGCGCATCGTCGTCGGCCAGAACACTTACAGTAGAGCCGCCATTCCCCGTCCTTGATCCCGGTGCTGACAAAACGCTGAACCTGATTACCTTCATCGTAGCCGAGGGACGCCCACCGCTGTACGCGCCGGCAGAGGCGATCTTCACGCAAGCGGCATCAGGTGGTATAGGTCCCTACAAATACATCTCGTCAAACCCTGTTGTAGCCAGTGTGACCGAGCTAACAGGAACGGTAACTTGCAGAACCAATGGCACCACAAGAATCAGCATCACTGACGCCAACGGTACACAAGCTTCTTACCTGCTGACGGTTGGGGGGATCAGAACCATATTGAGAAACGACTCGACTTGGCGGTCATGGCCGAACGCCCACAGTTACTGCATTTCAAGAGGTGGGCGCCTTGCCACTCTCGCTGAAATGAGAGCATTTTATAATCTCTACGCCAAAGAACGAGCCGACGTAGCGGCCCTGCTGGGATGGCCCTTGATTCACAATCATCCCAGCGCACTTTTCGGTGCGTGGCTTGCAGATGGCGGCGGCGGCTCACATTACTATTTCAATCTTACGGGAACCTTCGGAAATTCGGGTAACGCACCATGGGGTACTCATACGGATGGATATGAACGACCAGCGTTATGTTTGTATGGTTGATTAAACCTAAGACTCTTCGCTTATTGGCATTGTTTTAGGTAAAAAGGGGACAGACCACGTTTTCGGAATACTCTCTAAACGCTCATAGCAAAAATGCTAAACGTGGTCTGTCCCCATTTATTCTGATGACGACGATACTCGGCATAGTCTTCCTGCCGAAAGCCAAGGATCGCGACACTCTCAAGAATTGCACCCGATGCGTCGCCCTCCCCGTCAGCGGAGGGCGACGCGCAGGTTTCAACGCAGCAACCAGCGCGCCATCAGCCGAGCGCTCAACGGCAGCATCCAGTAGACCATGTTGAAAGAGATCAACCCGGCCACTACCACTTTGAACAGCCATGCTGGCCAGTGCAGGTTCGACATCTCCAGCAGCGCCGCCAATCCCCAGGGCATGCTCACCGACAGCGGCAAAACGATCAGCCATGACAATACCCAGTGCTTCCAGCGGGCCCCCGAATGGCTGCTCATCGTTGCTGTCGCCGGAGTACCGCGCGCTGATAGATGCGATCCCGCGCCAGCGTCATTGGATCGGCACTGAGACTGATGCCGTCAAGCAACCGTCCCGGACTGAATGCCAACCGCTGCTGGCCGACGAGTTGCGCATTGGCCGGCTCCAGTGAGTCAAGGCTGAAGACTCCCAACTCGACCTCCTGATGCTGACGCGACCACGAAACAGAACCGTCTTCGATCGCGTCCTGCGCTGACGCCAATTGCAATACCAGACGCAGCGTCAGCGATCCTTTGGCCAGTTGCTCTGCCATTTCCGACTGCAAGTAGTCCGCCGGCTTCGCCGCCGCCTCGGCGTCACTCAATAGCGGCTGCATGAGCAGTGGCTCGATACGGTAACGGCCGATTGTTTGAACGCCCTGATGATTACTGAATACCAGTGCGTTGACCCCGAAGTATTCGAGCCCCGCATAACTGCGCGGCGCCGGTTTCGGTGCATCGAGGAAAGCCCGCGCCCGTGGATGGCTCGCCAGATAGCGGTGCAGAGGCAGCGGATCGGGAGGTGTGGCGACATTAGCGGCAATGCCTTGCAGGAAGATCAGAAAATCTTCGGGCGTGGCCACCGGAAAGCCGTCGAACGAGTGCGTCACGATATCGGTGACCTCGCCGTCTGCCAGGGTAAAACGAACTGCCAGACCACGCGGGCTGGCCAGCGGATCACCGTCAGCGGTGGCGGGTACGCCACTGAAGTTGGAGAACCGCAGTACCACCGGCACCGTTTGGCCCTGAAAATGCGCAGCCCGGCTGAGGGTGCTGGCGCTCGGCGAAGCCCTGAATGTACCGTTCACCAACAGGCCTTTGGCATGGGTGGCACGAAACCCCGGATGACGGCCGAAGGTGGCATTGAGTGCATCGAGCAAAGCGTCGTACAACGGCTCTGGGGCCATCGCGTCGTTCCTTGTGTCGTTGGCAAACAAGGTTGAGGATGATGCCAGCGTCCCGGCCAGCACGGCGCCGATCAGCAAGCGTTGCAAGCACATGGCATTCATTCCTGACGCAGACCGGGATTGAGTGCGATGTGTTTGTACTCGATGAAATCATCCATGGCCGCCACACCGTTGAGCCTGCCCTGCCCCGATTGTTTGCAGCCACCCTCTTCGAATTCATCGAACACCATGGCCCAATCGTTGATCCAGACGGTACCGACCTCCAACTCGCGGGCAACGCGTAACGAGCGATCGACATCACGGGTCCAGACGCTGGCCGCCAGACCGAACTCGCTGTTATTGGCCAACTCGATTGCCTCGGCTTCGCTGTCGAATACCTGCAAGGTCAGCACCGGCCCGAAGGTCTCTTGCTGGACAATAGCCATGTTTGGATCACTGACACGCAAGAATGTCGGTCGATAAAACGCGCCTTTAGCCAGTGGCCCTTCCACGACCGGCCCACCGCGCACAATCACTTGCGCTCCGTCGACAATTGCCTGCTCGACCACTTGATTGACCCGTTGCACATTGGCTTTGTCGATCAACGGCCCCATTTCACTGGCCGGATTTGCTGCGGGCCCCACGCGCACGGTCTCAAGAACTGCCGCCAGACGATCAGTCAGTGCATTGGCAATATCGCGCTGCACCAGCAGTCGCGAACCGGTCATGCAGAACTGGCCGGCGAATACCGTCAAGGCTTTGAGCAGCACCGGAATTGCCGCATCGAGATCGGCATCGTTGAACACCAGCATTGGCGTTTTACCGCCCAGTTCCAGACCAAAACGCTTGAGGTATCGCGCCCCTGCCGCCGAGATCGCCCGGCCAGTGCCGGTACTGCCGGTAAAACTGATCACCGGTACTTTTGGCGACTCGACCAGATGGATAGACCCCGCCGCACCCGCTTCGCTGAAAAGATTGATCACGCCGCGCGGCAGTGACGGCACCTCGCTCATGATCCGTGCGACTGATGCATTAGTCTGGGCGGTCTGCCCCGGCATTTTGATCACCGTTGTACAACCGGCGGCCAACGCCGGTGCCAGCGAACGAATCATCAACACCACCGGTGAATTCCACGGCACGATGATGCCTGCCACACCGACAGCCTGGCGCAATACAAGGGAAATCCGCCCCGGTGTCGGCTCTGCTGCGCGTCCATACTCGGTACGTGCCAACGCCGCGTAATAACGCAATTTGGACGGCACCATGCGCACTTCAAATTCCGCTTGCGGACGGATCTTGCCGTTTTCCAGCGCCAGGATGTCAATCAACGCTTCGGCGTTACGTTCGAAGGCCTCCGCCAGTTCAAGCAGCACCGTGCCACGCAGGCCGCGATCGTCTTTCCACGAGGACTGCGCGAACGAACGCAAGGCAGCTTCAATGCCCCGTTGCGCTGTATCCGCGCCTCCCTCGGCATAACAACCAATCTGCTCATATGTCGCGGGGTCTATCGAGTCTTTGTAAATACCGGAATCGAGCCATTGGCCGTCGATCCAATTCAAAACGGGAGTGTTGTTCATAGCAGCATCGTCCTGACAATTAGGCGTAGAGCGCGGCGATTTTTTCCGCAAAGGCAATCACAGTGATGTTGGTGGCCACCGACGGCACATCGGGGAAGATCGACGCATCGACCACGCGCAGCCCGTGCAGGCCAATGACCCGTGCCTGCAAATCCACTACGGCATGCTGGTCACCGGGCCCGCCCATCGGAGCGGTTGAAGTTGGATGGTGATAGGTATCCAGGCTCGCCCGGACGCTGGCCAACAGCGCTTCGTCCGACGCAACTCCCGCTCCCGGATTGAGTTCGGTGTGAATCAGGGCGTTCAACGGTGCTGTGCCACCGATCCTGCGCGCCAGGCGAATGCCGTCGAGCAGGCGCTGACGGTCCTCGGGTTCGGCGAGAAAATTCAGATCAATGATCGGCGCTGCAAGCGGATCGCGACTGGCCAGAGTGAGCGTGCCCCGGGACCGTGGCCGCGTGAGCGCAACCGCCAGCACGAAGCCGATGTTGGTCGGGCTCTGATCGTGAGGAAACAGGTGCGTCGCGGTGATGTGCAGGTCCAGATCACCGGGCTCTGCGCTGTGGCTGTGGGACCAGAGTTTGGCTCCGATGGCCGGGGATTGACGGCCAATCAAACGGGGATTGGCCGCGTAGGCGTTGTAGTAAAACGGATGATCCTGCAGCTGTTTGCCGACTGGCAGCGTTGCCACCACGGGAATCTGCAATGCCCGCAGATCGGCATCCGGACCAACGCCGGAACGCAGCAGAATCGCCGCACTGCCATAGCTGCCCGCGCTAAGAATGACTTCACCGGCGAGCAGTTGCGTGCCGTCGCTCAATTGCACCCCGATCGCGCGTTGGCCGTCGAACAAGACCTTATCCACCAGGCTATCAGGGCGGATGTGTAAGTTGCCGCGAGTGCGCACCTCATCGTTGAGGTAGGCCATACCGGTGTTGATGCGCACGCCGTCGACGACGTTCATCGGGTACGGACCGACCCCGTAGGCATCGGCGCCATCAAAGTCGTCGATGACTTTATAGCCGTAGGAGAATGTCGCCTGAATAAATGCCCGCTGCATCGGCGTGACATCCAGATGGCTCAGTTGCTGCACCGGCAGCGGCCCGGTATGCCCGTGCAAAGCACTGTCACCACGGCTGTGGCTTTCCAGTTTCTTGAAAAACGGCAGCAGGTCTTCATAGCCCCATCCCGGCAGGTTCCAGCGGGCGAAATCACTGGGACGTGCGCGAATCGCCACAGCACCATTGATCGCAGAGCTGCCGCCCAACACTTTGCCGCGCACGGCGCCAATCGGATGCTTGATGTAGCCGACCCGGGTTTTGTAGCCCCACTCGAACTGAGGGTTGCCATTGGCGCCGACAATGTCGCTGTTGGCGACAATGTCTGGATAGTCGTTCACGGCAAAACTGTTGCCTGCTTCCAGCAGCACGACCTGGCGCTGGCTGTTCTCGCTCAGACGGCGCGCCAACACTGCACCAGCCGAGCCGCCACCGACGATCAGTACGTCGACGGTATCAAGGGTGTTCTTCATGCATTTCTTCCCTGTCAGACGCAGGAATGGCGTCTGTTGGGAACAAGCATATGGAAGGACTCACACGCTCATAAGCAGGCAAAAACCGAATCGGGGTTTCGTTAATTGCGAACGACTCACTGCCTTTGGCGGGCATGCTCGGCAAGCTGTTTTTCCCATGCTGGCGGGCTGCCGATCTGCTCACTGAGAAAGCTGATCAGCGCCTGCAGTTTCGGTGAGGCGCGCAGGGATTGGCGGTACACCGCCGAGATATTTCCGCCGCGCGGTGCATACGCTGGCAACACCTCTTGCAGTTCGCCTGCGACCATCGGCTGCGCTGCAAGAAACGTCGGCAGAATCGCCAGGCCCATGCCGGCCTTGGCCGCTTCCATCAGTTGATGAGCATTGTTGGTGCGCAGGCGACAGCGCACGCGAAATGACTCCAGCGTGTTGTTCACCGGCAGCGTCCACATGCCATGGGGCTCGCGATTGACATAGAGCATGGCGAAATGGCGGGACAGTTCCTGCGGCGTTTGCGGTGTACCGTGAGCAGCGAGATAGTCGGGGCTGGCGCAAATGACGTGGCGGTTGGCGGTGATGTTTTTCGCCACCAATGAAGAATCAGGCAGCTCGCCAATACGGATTGCGGCGTCGTAGCGCTCTTCGTGCAGATTGACATACCGATCGTCAAACTCGACATCCAGTTGCAGTTGCGGGTAACGCACCGCGAATGACGACAGGATCGGCGTCAGATAGCGAATGCTGAAAGCCATTGGTGCGGCCAGTCGCAGGTTGCCACGCAAGCTCGACTGGAAGGCTTGTACAGCGTCTTCGGCATTGTCGACTTCAGCCAGAATGCGCACGCAGTAGTGATAAAACACCTCGCCCGACTCAGTCAGGCGCGCCTGCCGTCCGCGTTCCAACAGAATACTGCCCAAGCGCTTTTCCAGGTTTTGCAGGCGTTGGCTGACCATAGATTTAGCCATCCCTAAACGGCGTGCGGCTTCGGAAATACTTCCGGTGTCGACCACCATGACGAAAGCATGCATCTCACAGAGTTTGTTCACGTTGTTAATCCAAAGAAATCGCACAGGCCTGCGCAACCGGTGCGCAGGTCTCGGGGGGCAGGCTGAAACAAAACGTTGTTTGAGAGTGTCAGCCAACTTCTCGGCCATCATGCTGACGGTCGGCTTGAGATTGATCAGCGGGGCTACGTCAGCCTGGACATTCAACGTCGGCAATCTAAAACCCCGCTGACCCGCCGCGCTAGTCGCAAAAAACGGACTGGTGTTTCCCATACAAGGGACGATCAGCCTTGTATAGTTAGCGCCTTCTGACTGAATGGATTTCGACCGTGCTGGATCTCAATGACCTTCAGTACTTCGTCATGGTGGTGGATCACGGCGGTTTCGCGCAGACCGCCCGCGCCTTGGGCATTCCCAAGTCCAATCTGAGTCGACGCATCGCCCAGCTCGAAGAGCGCCTCAGCGTGCGCCTGATCATCCGCAACACCCGCCACTTCACGGTCACGGAGCTGGGGCAAACCTATTACGAGCGTTGCCGTGCGATGCTCAAGGAAGCCGAAGCCGCAGAGGCCGCGATTGCCCTGACTCACACCGAACCGGGCGGCGTGTTGCGCGTCACCTGTCCAACCGTGCTGCTGGACGAGTGCGTAGGCGCGATCATCACGCGCTTCATGGCCATCCACCCGCGCATGGAGGTGCATCTGGAAGCGACTGATCGTCAGGTCGATGTGGTCGCCGAGGGTGTCGATCTGGCGTTACGGGTTCGCCCGCCGCCCCTACAGGACTCCGAGTTGGTCAGCCGCGTCATGTCCCAACGCCCACAGTGTCTGGTTGCGAGCCCCGGACTGCTGAGTCGTCTGGGCACACCGAGCGCACCAGAAGATCTGGCACGGTTCCCCAGTGTTCATCATGGCAGCCCGCAACGCGATTACAGCTGGACTCTGTTTCATCAGGACGGTTCGGAATTCACCCTCCAGCACCGCCCGAACCTGATTACCAAAGGCCTGCCGATGCTGCGCTGCGCGGCGATCGACAGCGTTGGCGTTGCGCAGATGCCAATGTCGTTGGTGCACGACTTCATCGAACGAGGGCAACTGGTCGTGGTGCTGCCTGACTGGGCGCCGAGAACTGAAATGATTCATGCGGTGTTTGCGACCCGGCACGGGATGCTGCCGTCTTCACGCTTGCTGGTCGATTTCATGCTGGAGCAATTCAGATTGCTCGATGATCCGCTGCGCGGTATGCGCAAGCCGCCATTGGTTTGACAACGGCCCCCCCTGGCGCGCTGCCTGGTATTCAAAACGGCCCCTGAGTGACCACACGGGTATCAATGATCTGCTGTAGAACCTGAATGCGCTGCTGGTAGATATCCGTCAGGCACTTCACATCAGCCGCGCATTGGCTGCGTTTTTTCAGCCAGGCGTGCTGCTGCCCGATCAACGCGTCACGCCCGCCCATGGGCAGAAAGCGTCGGTCGAGCTTGTAGAGCAGCGCCATGCTGACGTCCATATCGTTAAGCGCGCGATTGGCGCAGACCGCTTTTTCGTCGGCTGCACTGGCGCGCTCGCAGTCGAAACTGGCGGCGTGGCTGGCCTCGCCGATTATCAGAACAGACACACCGAGCAAAGCTGCAAAGAGGTTTTTCGGGGGCATGGCGTCAGGTATCCGGACAGTCGTTGATCGAGTCGATTCGAGCCATCGTTGTGGCGCAAAGTTTCTGCACACCGCTCATTCCAGTGCAACGCAAAAATATCGAACGCCCAGCGCAACGTCACCTCCAATGTTTACACCACTGGAGGTCTGCACCATGAATAGCGATGACAGCAAAACCCCGAACGCCACGCCCACCGATACGTCCGGCAAACCGGTGCACGTAGTCGAGCGTGATCTTGAAGATCACGATGATGACACTGAGGCCGTGGATGAAATCATCACCCCCTCGTCCACCCGCGTGAAAGAGCAGGACGCCGAGACGCTGCAAAACAAAATTGATGAAATCGAACGCAAAGTGGCCGACGGTAATTAGTCTTTTACGAAGGCGATCGCAAAGAGTCGGCGTTGGCTGTTTGCGATTGTTTTCGTCGAGGTTCTGCAATTGGCTTTAAGCACGAAGTTTTTATTTCAAACAGTTCCACGCCCTCTTAAACATCGCTAAACACTGCCATCACTTTCTTTTAAATCAAAGTGATAGATCAATAAGTCTGCGCACGATTTCGCCCCCTGCATTGTCCCTTCCGAGAGCGCCAATGACCGTTCGGCGCTTTTTCTGGCAGGCCGTCGAAATCGGATCTAGGGTTGCGTGGCTGGCGATATGCCAGCCAACAAAACGGACAGGTGTCCGTGACATTGCCGGTAAAGAAACAGGGATGGTTTTTTAAGGATTGCAGTCGCTTGTAAACGCTTTCGAGCGCCCAACTGATCCCTGTGTTTCGTTGTTTTCTATCAAGGAAAGAATGATGACCAACGTACAGGCGAATTTCTTCTGTTTGTCGTTATGGCAAACCCATTCAATCGCGCCACCCGCGAAACCCGACGGGTTCGGCTGACGCCGCTGGCGCCTGCATCGACGCTGCCGCGTCGCCCATGCGCGAACTGCCTCAAGCGTTAAACAGATCCGGACGGATCAGGCGGTGCCACGCCAGGTAGACCCTACCGGGTTTGCCGAGTTGCACGCTGCTGCCTGGCTGTCAGGAAAGGCGCCCCTTTGCCCAAAGGGGCTGTAGAGCCACACCTGCGAGGAAACCCGCGAAATGTCCCAATCCTCCCACGTCATCCCGCCGTATGGCGTCGCCATCCAGAGTTCGATTGATGGCGGCGATGTGCACCACATGAAGACTTTGTTGAAACAGCGCGACTCGACAAAGCCCGAAGCGCAAGACCTGAAGGACGCGTACGAAAAACTGGCCCGGGAAATTTCCCGTCTGGAAAAACGTTAAGGCCATTTCCCACATTGCAATGGAGGCAATCACCATGTCCGGTTCCACTCAGCAACATGTCGGCCTGTTCCCGGTGTGCTATCGCATTGGTACAAACGCGCCCGGTGCGCAAACGCTTTCGCTAAATCTGCTGGTTTCCACGCCACAACAAGAAGTCAGCGGCACGGCGGCGATCACTCAAGCCATTAACCCACCGCTCGACGTCCACGCGGACGTCTGGGGCGAATACACCTACATGACCGTGATGGCGCCCGGTGTCAGCAAAATTCTGATTACCGCGCAAGGCAATCACGGCGGCCCTGGGTCCAACTCGATCGTCACGTTCAAACTGCATTTGGTGGTCGGCACCGACTGGAAGGACGGCGTGGCCAATTATGCATACTTCGATGGCCAGCGCTGGCATGAGGTGAGCAACGCGCCTGTGCATCTGGTCGACTCGTTCTACCCGCCACTCGAACCCGGCCCGGTGATTCTCCCGCACCCGCCGATCATGCCGCTGTACGCCGCACCGATTCAGAGCGCCATCGCCAGCGGCGATCTGGCCCAGATGAAAAACCTGGCGAAGTTGGCCCAACAGCAACTCGATCAACAACCGCAACTGCAAAGCGCGCTGGAAAAGGCGAAGAGCGAAGTCAGCCGTCTGCAAAGTCGCTGAAACCGTTCATTGAATCCGCCATTCATTTAAGGGAGTAGCACCATGTCGATCGGACTTTTTCACACCCGCCTCAATGTCAGCAATTCAATGCTTGGCGCCCCGGTTCTGACCCTCGATCTGTTGGTCGATACCGTGCACAAAAAAGTCAGCGGGATTGCCAGTGTCTTTCAGGCCACCTGGCCCACCGTCAATTTTCGTGCGCGGGTCTGGGGCAGTTATTCCGAGGCCAAGCTGACGTCGAAAGTCGAAAACCACATCATCCTCACCCTCGACGGCAGCCCGAGCGGCCCGCTCAGCCAGATCGCCCAGACCTTCCACCTCAAAGGCATTCTGGCCGGCGACTGGGCCAGCGGTTTTGTCGATTATCGCTATGAAGAACAGGGCCAGTGGCACGAGATGAAACATGTCGCGGTGCACCAGGCGCCGACGGTCGAGCCGCAACCGGTACCGCATCCGTACCTGCCGTTGTATGCCGTGGCGGTGCAGCAGGCACAGGCCAGTGGTGATCTGGCGCAACTCAAGTCCGTGGTCCGGCAAGCCGAGCAGCAACTGGCCCACGAGGATGTCTTGCGTGGTGCACTTGAGCAACTGAACGCGGAAATCGCGCGCCTGGAAGCGCGCTAACTGTCAGGCCTGGGCGGGGTCAGCGATGATTCCGCCCGGGATTTGTGACAACCAAGGTCAATCCATTCGTGCCGCGCACAAGTACGTGCGTAAGGATTTCCCATGTCAGACGCCCGCCCTGCCCGCTACCTCAGCGACACCGATCTCAAGCGCTACGTGCCGGTGCACGTGGTCTGGGAAATTACCCTGGCCTGCGACCTCAAATGCCTGCACTGCGGCTCCCGCGCGGGGCATCGCCGACCTGACGAACTCAATACCCGCGAATGCCTGGAGGTGATCGACGCACTGGCCGAGCTGGGCACCCGCGAGATCACCCTGATCGGCGGCGAAGCCTATCTGCGCAAGGACTGGACGCAGTTGATCCGGGCAATTCACGACCACGGCATGTACTGCGCAATCCAGACCGGCGGGCGCAATCTCACCCCGGCGAAAATGCAGGCGGCGGTCGACGCCGGCCTCAATGGCGTGGGCATTTCCCTCGACGGCCTCGCGCCGTTGCACGATGCCGTGCGCAATGTGCCGGGCTCGTTCGACAAAGCCGTGGACACCCTGCGCCGGGCCAAAGCCCTGGGTCTGGCCGTGAGCGTCAACACCCAGATCGGCGCGGCCACCCTGCCCGATTTGCCCGAACTGATGGACACCATCATCGAACTCGGCGCGACCCATTGGCAGATCCAGATCACCGTCGCAATGGGCAATGCCGTCGACCATCCGGAACTGCTGTTACAGCCGTATCAGCTACTGGAGGTGATGCCATTGCTCGCGCGGCTGTATCGCGAAGGCGTGGATCGCGGCCTGTTGATGAACGTCGGCAACAACATCGGCTACTACGGCCCGTATGAACATATCTGGCGCGGTTTCGGTGACGAGCGCGTGCACTGGAGTGGTTGCGCAGCCGGGCAAACGGTGCTGGCGCTGGAGGCGGACGGCACAGTGAAAGGCTGTCCGTCGCTGGCCACGGTCGGCTTCTCCGGTGGCAACGTGCGCAATATGAGCCTGCATGACATCTGGCATTACAGCGAAGGCATGCACTTCGGGCGTCTGCGTTCGGTCGATGACATGTGGGGTTATTGCCGCAGTTGTTATTACAACGACGTCTGTCGCGGCGGCTGCACCTGGACGTCGCACTCGCTGTTGGGCAAACCCGGCAACAATCCCTACTGCCACTACCGCACGCTGGAGCTGGAAAAACGCGGATTGCGCGAACGCATCGTCAAGGTCGAGGACGCCGCTCAGCAGTCGTTTGCCGTCGGCCGTTTCGACCTGATCACCGAGCGCATCGACACCGGGGAAAAGGTCAGCAGCGTCAGCGACAGCGGTCAGGTGATCAAACTGGCGTGGATCAATCAAGGCCGGCAATCGCCGGAGGAAGGACGGATACCGGTGCAGCTCAGCCTGTGCCGCAGTTGCCTGCAATACATTTATCCGCAGGAGGTAACGTGCCCGCATTGCCAGGCGGATGTGGCGGCGGCGCAGGCGGTGTATCTGGCGGACCGCGCAAGGCAGCAGGCGATCATGAATACGTTGACGGGGTTGTTGGGCGCGCCGCCGAGTACGTTGGTTTGAGGGTTGGGATTTGTGGGTGCAGTTGGATTTACCCCCTCACCCCGGCCCTCTCCCCCAGAGGCCGAGGGGAAAGGGAGCCGATGTGTGGGTCTTTCAGACTTTGTGTTCACTCGGTCAGTCCCCTCTCCCTCTGGGAGAGGGGCCGGGTTTCTTCGCCAGGCTGGCATTGAACAACCGCGCCGGATCGTCCAGTGACGCACCTTTGGCGAAGGTCATCTTCACCGCGTTCTTGTAGGTCTCACCGGTACTGATATTGGCTGCCCTCTGTCTTGTTCATTGACGGATGCTCAACCGGACCGGAGAGAAGCGACTCTAGTCCGCGACTTTCCCCCACGCCAATGCAAGGCTCAGCGCACATTGCGGTACAACATCAACCGCGCACTTTCATGCAGCCCGCGCGTCAATTCCACCAGCCGCTGAAACTCTTGCGGGTGCTGCTCGGCGACGTTGTCCAGCGGCGTTGGCGAGTGCAGGTCATGCAGGGTCGGTGCGCTGCCATCGTGTTGCATTTGCAGCAGGTGATGCCGGGTCACGCCGCCAATCAACGGGAACGTGCCTTCGCGCAATACCAGCGGCACCACGCGCTCGCCTTCTGGCACCGCTTGTTGAATATCGCGGCCCATCGCACCGTTGCTGAACGGGATGCCGGCCATTCCCGCGACCGTCGGCAACAGATCCGTCAGCCCCACGGCTTCATCGACAACCCTGGGTTTGAGCAGCCCCGGCGCGTGAATCAGCATCGGCACATGGTTGCTCTCCAGCCCCAGCAGTTCGAACGCCGGCGGCATGTGCGGGATCTGGCTGATGCGGGTGTTGTGGTCGCCGAAGAACACAAAAATCGTGTTGTCGTAATAGCCGCCGGCCTTGGCCAGTTCCATCAACTTGCCGATATTGAAATCCAGCAGGCGCACGGCGTTGTATTGCTCGACACTGCGCGAACCGGCGGCCTGCACCTGTTCCAGTGAGAGCTGGCTGATCTGAAAGCCGTCATTGTCCTTGGGAATGGTGAACGGCCGATGATTGCCTGAGGTTTGCACGTAGGCGAAAAACGGCCGGTCCTTGGGCAGTTCACGCAGGATGCGGTCGCTTTCCTTGAACAGATCCAGATCGGAAATCCCCCACACGTCCACCAACGGCGACCGCCAGTCACGCTCCTGATAAAGCTTCACACCCTCGATGCTCTGCTGGATCAGCGCATTGATATTGGCCCACCCGGCATTGCCGCCAATCATGTACAGCTTCTGATAGTCGGTGAACGCGTTGATCAGGGTATGCTGGCGGGTGATCAACGGGTGGCGTGTCGCGGTGGCCTGGCGGGTGACGTCCGGCACCCCGGTGATGCTGGCCCAGACGGTTTTTGCCGTGCCGGTGACCGGCACGTAAAAGTGCCGGAAAAACCAGCTTTGGCTCGCCAGCCGATCGAGATTCGGCGTCGGATTCAGCGGGTTGCCATAGGCGCCCACCGCGCTGGTGCCCAGGGATTCGAGCATGACGAACATCACGTTCGGCGTCCGGGCAACGCGATATGGCTGCACAGCTTGCTGGCGATCAAAGTTCAACGTCTGCACATCCGGCCGATCCACGCCCAGATAACGTGCCACCGCCGGGTAATGCGCACGCACTTGCGCTTCATCGAACTGCGCCTGCCCGGCCTTGAGCGTGTCATACAGAAACAGCACCGGGTTCAGGCCCAGCGCGGCAATCTGGCCATTGCCGGAGAAAAACGCATCGCTCCAGCGCAACGGCACCGGGTTTTCCAGGTTGAGGTTTTCGACGCGGCCAAGCAGCGCCAGCAACACCACGACCAGCCCCAACCCACCGCCCAAGACCAGCGAAGTGCGGCGGATCGTCCGAGGTTTCTGCGCCAGCGTCGCCCGCTCCAGGCGCAGGAATCCGTAGAACCACAGCCCCGACACCGCCAGCCAGCCCAGGGCAATCCACAGCACCGGGTAGGTTTCCCAGACCATTTGCTGCGAGATCTGCGCGTCCTCCAGGTAGCGCAAGACCGTGGCGTTGATCCGCACCCCGAGGTAGGCGTAATGGCCAAAGTCGATGATGTACACCAGCCCGACAACGCCCAGCACCAACAGCCAATAGCCCCTTGCCACGCGGCGCAGTAACGCAACGCGCGTCAGGTTCCAGCGCGGCAGCCAGGCCAGCAGCGCCAGCGGCAACATCAGCAGCACGGCCAGACGCAGGTCGAAGCGCAAGCCGATGCCAAGGGTTTCCCGCAGTTGGGGGTTGTCGACAAACTCGCTGATGTCGATTCCGGAGAATCCCAGCACAAACACCAGCCGCAGCAAAGCCAGCAGTAAAAACACCAAACCTGCCGCACCCACGCCATAGCGCAGACGCCGCGATTGCATCCAGCCCATCATTGACCTCAGTGTCCTGATTCAGATTGAAGATGTCGGTACAGCGGGTAGCGGGCGCAGCAGACGCCACACTTCTCGCACGCACAGCGCGGCGCCGGCCACCAGGCAATAACCCGCCAGCAGCGGATCGATCAGGTAATCCCAATAGTTTTCCGAGGCCTTGAGCCGCAGGGCGAAAGCCAGCGTGCCGAGTGCCAGCATCGCCACGCCGAGGGTGTTGCGCAGCCACAACAGCGCCAGCGCCGTCAGACCGACCAACACAATCATTGGCCGTGGATTGAAGCCCCAGCGATAAGGGTCGACATAGGTCAGCCCCAGAGTTGCCGGGTAAAGCACCGCCGCCAACCCGGCAAACAGCACCAGCACTTGCACACGCCTGACTGTCGGCAACGGCTGAACCACGCCCAGGCGCTGCAGGCTGACCCAAGCGAGCAACACCAGCGTGGTGATTGCCAGGTCATCGGTGTAACTGCGCACATACGCCGCCAGCGGCAGATCATTGACCGGGATAAAACCGAGCGCCGCCAACACCGGCAACAGCCACGGGCGCCAGCGTCGGGTCAACGCCAATGCGCTCAGCAGCACAAAACCGAGCAGGATAAAACTCAAATGGGCTTGCCACAGAAACAGCATCACAGGCGCTCCGCCAGCCAGGCATCGTTGAAGCTGACATGTTTGATAAAGGTGTTATTCCACGAGTACACCAGGTGATAGAGGCCGTCCGAGCCACGGCTGAAGTACGGATACTCGTACTCGAAGTCACAGCCTTGCGGCTTGCACACGCGGTAATCGAGATTGCTCAGAAAGCGTTGCTCCAGCGGCAGGCGCCGCGCACCGCTGGAGGCGCGAAAGCCTTCGCCGATGATCGCTTTGTAGGCTTCGGGGGCGAACGGCTGGCCGAGCGGATCGGGCGACTGATCGAGTTCGATGACGCTGCGCCAGTCATTGAGATTGGCATCGGTGCCGTACAGGCTGAGCTTGAAACGCCCGTCCCGCAGGTCATTGAGCGCCACCAGCAAACCGTCGTCAGCCGTGCCCACCGCCGCCAGCGAAGAGTTGGGGTTGGCCGGTTCCAGCGGATAGGGTTCGCTCCAGGTCTGCCCGGCGTCGTCGGTGCGGCTGGCGAGCACGCGGTGGTGGGTGTCGCCGGCATAACGCAACATGGCCACGGCGCGGTGTCCGTCCAGCGGCACAATGGTCGGCTGCAACGAATGCTTGCCACGGCTGATGCGGAATTTGTCGATCACCGCGCCGTCCGCACTCAGGTACAGGTACTCGGCGAACTTGCCCATGAGCTCGTGATACACCGGCAAGCCGATCGAACCGTCGGCATGGAACACCGGCGCGGCGCGCACCAGCGTGCTGATGTTGAAAAACGGCGAGGTCACTAATTGACGTGGCGTCGACCAGTTGCGCCCGAAGTCATCGGAGACCATCACATTGATCGCGCTGGTGGCCCAGCCACCCACGGACACCGACACGTAAAACATCCACAGCCGTTGGTCCGGTGCCAGCGCGATCACCGGATTACCAAGCTTGCGGATATAGCGCCGGGTGCCGTCGCGGGTCGATTCACGGGTGGCCAGCACGTGTTCGGCGCCCCACTCCGCGGTTTTGGCGTCGTATCGCGCAGTGCGGATCTGCACATCGGCAGCGCCTTCGCGCGAGCCGGCGAACCACACCGCCATCAGGTCACCACCGGGCAGCGCGGTGACCGAAGACGAGTGCACGAAGTCGTCGAGTTCCGAGGACACGAAGCGGCTGCTGTACATCGGTTCGGGGGCTTGCAGCCCGGCGTCAACCGGCGGTGTCGCCAGCGCGAACGGTGCCAGCACATGGCTCGGATGACTGCGCCACGCAGCCAGAAAAATCAGGCCCACGGCCAGGCTGCCGAGTATGAATGTCAAGCGAAAGGACAACGCACGCATAGTGGACTCGCGGCAAGGACAAGAGGATTAACAATTGGCAGACATCCTTGTCAGCGCGCAGCATCGTCGGGCAATCGGCGACGGCGTCCGGTAAGCATCGACAACGGCAAGTTGTCGCGCACCAGAATGCTTTCAAACAGCGCCGCCGCAACATGGATGCAGACCAGCACCAGCAGGCCGTCGGCAGCGGTTTCGTGGACCTGCAACGGCCAGTCGGCGCCCCACAGGGCATCGACTTCTTCCATCGCCCAGCCGCTGAGGCCCAGGGTCGACAATGCCAGCAACATCAGAATCATCACCAGCGCACCGATCGGCGAATGCCCGAGGCGATGTTCCGGCCGCCCGGCGATCAGCGACCGCCCGTGCGCCAACAGGCGCGCCGGCGTCGGCCAGAAGTCCGCCCAACGCGCACTGCGCGGCCCGATGAAGCCCCACACGATCCGTAGCAACAGCCAGCCCATGGCGTAATAGCCAAGCCAGACATGCCAGTCGTCACCCGCCTCATTGAAGAAGTAATTGGCGACGAAGACGCTGGCGATGGACAGGTGAAACAGCCGCACCAGCGGATCCCACAGGCGCAGGGACGCGCTCGGCATCAGCCTTTGATCTCGGTCTTGACCGCTTTGCCGCTGACCGGGTCGTGGTAGATCTCGACCTTGCGCTTGTCCTTGTCGAAACCGTAGATCTCGTAGCAGTTGCCATCGGTGACCTTGAACTTGCTGATCTGGTAACCCTGGGCTTTGAGTTGCGCCTGGAAGGCGTTCTGGTCTTGCCATTGCGAACGCTCGGCGGTGGTGCATTGCGGGCCGGCGACGGCCAAAGGGCTGGCGGCAATCAGGGACAACAGCAGAAGTTTGCGCATGGAAACACTCTCGCTCGATGAGGAAGGCCTCACTGTGCAAAAGCAACCTTAGTGAAAGCTTAGTTGGCAACGAGTGGTTACATCTTTCCCGTCGGCCGGACTGCCACGGCGCCCTGTGCAACGGCATGATGCCGCCCATCAACGCCCCTGTTGCCCACTGAGAACCGCCCATGCGCCTGCTGCTGGTTGAAGACGATCAAGCCCTCGGACAAGGCATTCGTGTTGCCTTGAGCAGCGAGGGCTACACCCTCGACTGGTTGCAGGACGGGGTCAGCGCCTTGCATGCCCTGCACAGTGAAAGCTTCGACCTGCTGCTGCTTGACCTCGGCTTGCCACGGCTTGATGGCCTGGCCCTGCTACAACAACTGCGCGGTGCACAACAGGACCTGCCGGTGCTGATTCTCACCGCACGCGATGGCACCGCCGAACGCATCGCCGGCCTCGATGCCGGGGCCGACGACTACCTGATCAAACCGTTCGACGTCGATGAATTGAAGGCACGCATTCGTGCGTTGCTGCGCCGCAGTCAGGGCCGCGCCCAACCGGTGCTGGAACATGCCGGCGTATGCCTTGACCCGGTCAGCCAGCAAGTCACCTGGCAAGGTCTCGAGGTGGTGGTGACACCGATGGAATATCAACTGCTCCATCAACTGATGGCGCGTCCCGGCAAGGTGGTCACCCGCGAGCGCTTGTCCCGGGCGCTATATGGCTGGCAGGACCATGTCGAGAGCAACACCCTGGAAGTGCTGATTCACAACCTGCGCAAGAAGCTTTCGACCGGTCTGATCCGCACCGTGCGCGGCGTCGGTTATGTCGTGGAGCTCAAGTCATGATTTCGATCCGCGCGCGAATTCTGGTCCCCGTACTGATTCTGGTGCTGATCGGCGATGTGCTGATCAGTTGGCTGGTGTTGCGCGACAGCCACCATGAAATCGAAGAAGTCTACGACGCCCAACTGGCGCAGAGTGCGCGCCTGCTGCAAGGCGTACTGGCGCAACGCGCGCCGGGCGACAACGACTGGAAGCGCCTGTATCAGGCCTTCGACGAGGCGATGAGCCGGGTCGGCGATGGCGAAGCGGCGCATCCGTACGAAACGCGGCTGACGTTTCAGGTCTGGCGCAGTGACGGGCAATTGTTGATGCGTTCGGCCGAAGCGCCGGAACTGAATGCGCCGCCGACCACCCTCGGTTCCCACGACCTGGTGGAAAACGGCCGCGACTGGTGTGCGTTTCTGCTCAAGGACTCGCAGCAAGGGTTGTTGATCTGGGTCGGCGAGCGCGACGACGTTCGTCAGGACCTGATCGAGCGGATCGTCGGCCACACACTATGGCCGAGCGTTATCGGTGTGCCGGCGCTGGCGGCGTTGATCTGGCTGACCATCGGCTGGGGACTGCAGCCCTTGCGCAGGATGGCGCAAACCATTCGCGGGCGTGACACCGAAACCCTCAAACCGCTGAACCTGAGCCCCCTGCCCCACGACCTCGAACCGATGCAAACCGCGCTCAACCGCTTGTTGCAGCAGATCGACAATCTGCTGGCGCGGGAGCGACGCTTTATCGCTGATGCCGCCCATGAACTGCGCACGCCACTGGCGATCCTGCGCATCCATGCGCAAAACGCGCAGCTCGCCGGCACCTCGCAACAACGCGAGGAGGCGCTGGAATTTCTGGTCAGCGCGGTGGATCGCGCCACGCGGATCGCCAGCCAGTTGCTGACCATGGCGCGGATCGAACCGCGCTTGGCCCATCCGGAAAAAAGCCCCGTGGAACTCACCGCACTGGTGCGCGAGGAGCTTGCCGAACTGGCGCCGCTGGCGCTGGAAAAGGATATAGAACTGATCCTCGACAGCGACCACCACTGCCCGGTCGAAACCGACCCTGTGGCCCTGGCCATTGCTCTGCAGAACCTGGTTACCAACGCGCTGAACTTCGCCCCGCCCGGCAGCGAGGTGCGCGTGCAGGTGCAGCCGCAAGACTCCGGCGCGGTGTACATCAGCGTCGAAGACGCTGGCCCCGGCATCAACGAACTCGACTACGCGCGACTGTTCGAGCGCTTTTATAGTCACGGCCATGCCAACGGCGCCGGGTTGGGCCTGGCAATTGTGCAGATGATCGTCAGCAAGATCGGCAGCACCTTGCAGTTGTACAACCGGCCACAGGGTGGGCTGTGTGCGGAGTTGCGGATCAATGAAACGTCCTTCGGTTGAGCCCGGCCTGTGGCGAGGGAGCACGCTCCCTCGCCACAGGGGATCAGCGTTATGGGTGTATCCGTTTATTTTTTGCCCGGCAGCACCGAACTCAAGACTTGTTTGGCGGCTTGCACGATGATGCCGGCCTCATCCGGATCGCCCTTGAGCAAGGTCGTGGCGAATTTTTTCGCCTGTTCCAGCTTGATGTGCGGCGGCAGCGGCGGCACGTTCGGGTCGGTCTTGAATTCGATCAGCACCGGCACCTCCGAGGCCAGCGCCTGCTCCCAGGCGGCGGCGACATCTTCGTCACGATCGACAAAAATCCCTTTGAGGCCAATGGAGATGGCGAACAAGTGATACGGCACGTCCGGAATGCTTTGCGACGCCTCGAACTTGGGGTCGCCCTCCATCACCCGCTGCTCCCACGTCACCTGATTGAGGTCCTCGTTGTTGAACACCGCGCAGATCCATTTCGGGCTCGCCCATTGCCGCCAGTATTTGGCAACGGTGATCAGCTCGGCCATGTTGTTCATCTGCATCGCACCGTCGCCCACCAGCGCAATCACCGCGCGCTGCGGGTGGGCGAATTTCGCAGCGATGGCGTAAGGCACGGCGGCGCCCATCGAGGCCAGGCCGCCGGACAGCGAGCACTGCATGCCGCGACGGATTTTCAGGTCGCGGGCGTACCAGTTGGCGCAAGAGCCGGAATCGCTAGTGATGATCGCCTGCTCCGGCAAACGCGGCGACAGCTCATACACCACCCGCTGCGGATTGATCGGATCGGCTTTGGCCATGGCGCGTCTTTCCAGGGTTTTCTCCCAACTGCCGCGCCAGCCCTCGATCTTCTTGCGCCATTTATGTGAGGTCTTCTGTTCAAGCAGCGGTAACAACGCCGCCAGGGTTTCTGCGGCATCCCCGAGCAGATTGACCTCCATCGGGTAGCGCAGGCTGAGCATGTCGGGCTGCAAGTCGATCTGCACGCCGCGCGCCTGACCTTCCTTGGGCAAAAATTCCGAGTACGGGAAACCCGAGCCGATCATCAGCAAGGTGTCGCACTCGCTCATCATTTTGTAGCTCGGCTCGGTACCGAGCAGGCCGATGCTGCCGGTGACCCAAGGCAAATCGTCCGGCAACGCGGCTTTGCCCAGCAGTGCCTTGGCAACCCCGGCACCGAGTTTTTCGGCCACGGCGATGACCTGATCGGTCGCCTGCAACGCGCCGGCGCCGACCAGAATCGCAACCTTGTCCCCGGCGTTCAACACCTCGGCGGCACGCTGCAAGTCAGCCTCGTAAGGCAATACTTTCGGCTTGCTGTAGCCGACACCGGAATGCGCGGTGCCGTGTGCGCGGGCCGGTGCTTCGTATTCGAGTTGCTGCAAATCGTTGGGCAGGATGATCGCCGTCACACGGCGTTCGCCCACCGCCGTGCGCACCGCCCGGTCGAGCAAATGCCGCACTTGCGAAGGCGCCGATGCCTGCTGCACAAATGCCCCGGCGACGTCCTTGAACATCGACACCAGATCGAGTTCCTGTTGGTAGTGACTGCCAAGCGCCGTGCGCGCCTGCTGACCGACGATTGCCAGCACGGGCATATGGTCCATGCGCGCGTCATACAATCCGGTGATCAGGTGCGAGGCACCCGGGCCGGAAGTGGCGATGCACACACCCAGCTCACCCGTGAACTTGGCATGGGCCGAGGCCATGAACGCGGCCATTTCTTCATGCCGCGCCTGCACGAATTCGATTTTTCCCTTGGCCCGGGCAAGCGCGCCGAACACGCCGTTGATGCCGTCCCCCGGATAACCAAAAATCCGCGTGACGCCCCATTGGCTGAGCCGCTCAACCAGAAAATCTCCCACTGTCATCGACATCTCGACCCTCGCCTTTCTCCGGTGCATAAGCCTGTTCCGGCAGAACATTGGCCGGAAGGTGCAAAGGTCTGGACAGTGTTGTCGGCGGCGAAGTTTCGATGGATTTGCCAGTGATCAGACCCGAGCGAGCAGTGCTACCCAGGATTTTTCGGGGCCAGGGTAAGCTGCCAGATCGGTGGCGAGGCCATTCGCGAACAGGTTCGCGAAGACGCCGGAAGCGCCATCACAGCACCAGGAAGCCTGCACGACTGGCCGCTGATGGAGGGCCGCTAAAGAAACTCGCTCAAGGACACGAATTCAGTCAAAGTGCCGCTCGCCCATAAGACGCATCAAGGACGAAAACAACCATGAAAACAGCGCTCGGCGCCCTGCTGCTGACCTGCCTGATCCCCCACGCACTCGCTGACGATCATCCTGTCGGCTTTCAGTCCGCCACGCTGACGGACCCGCGTCATCAGCGTTCACTGGAGATGGTTGTCTGGTATCCCGCCGCGGCCACTACTGCGGCCACCCGATTGTTCGGCGACAACCCGGTATTCGTCGGCGCCCCGGCCGTGCCCGATGCGCCACCGGCCGGCGGCAAGCATCCCTTGGTGGTGCTCTCCCACGGCTACGGCGGCAACTGGATCAACCAGACCTGGCTGGCCAGCGCACTCGCCCATCAGGGTTACATCGTGGCGGCGGTCAACCATCCCGGCACAACCAGCCGCGACCGCAGCCCGCAAGCGGCGGCTCAGTTGTGGCAACGTCCGGTCGATTTGAGCCGGGCCATCGACGCCGTCGCGGCGCAGCCGGAAAAGTTTGGCGCGGTCGCGCAGGCTCGAATTGCCGTGGTGGGACACTCTCTCGGCGGCTGGACCGCCATGGAACTCGCCGGAGCGCGGTTCGACCCCGAGCGTTTTGCCGCAGACTGCAAGGTCCATCCGCAGTTGGCCAGTTGCACCGTTTACCAACAGATGAACCCCGCCAGCACTGAGGACTCAAAGGCGCGGCTGGCGGCGGACTTGCGCGACAAACGCGTCACTGCCGTGGTGTCCCTGGACCTGGGGCTGTCACGGGGCATGACCGATGCAAGTCTGGCGGCGCTGGCGGTACCGACACTGGTGATTGCTGCCGGCGTGCCGTCACCAGAGCTGCCTGCTCGGCTGGAGTCTGCCGACCTTGCCAAACGCCTGCCGGCAAAATCTTCGCGTTACGTGGAAATCAGCGATGCCAGCCATTTCAGTTTTATGGCGGTGTGCAAACCTGGCGCGGTGGCGCTGCTTGAGGATGACGTGCCGGGTGATGGCATTATCTGCGGCGATGGCAACGATCGCCCCCGCGAGGTGATCCAGCGACAGGTGATCTCGTTGATCAGTGAATTCCTGGCCCAGTCACCCGACAGCTGAAACCTTCCCCTGATTCACAAGGAGCCAAAACCCGCATGCTGACGCCCTCCCCCCAGACCTTTCGCGGCAGTTGCCTGTGCGGCGCGGTCCATTACCAGATCCGCTCGCGGCCCAAAGCGCTGTCTCATTGTCATTGCCGCCAGTGCCGCAAAAGCCACGGAGCGGCATTTGCCAGTTATGGCAGCGTGTTACGCGAGAATCTGCAAGTGGTACAGGGCGTCGAAGCGATCAAGTCCTATCAGTCTTCCGAAGCGGTCTCGCGCCAGTTCTGTTTGCACTGCGGCTCGTCGCTGTTCTGGTCGCGCCAGCAGGGTGAGTTCGCCGACTGGATCTCGGTCGCGCTGGGGACGCTGGACACGACGTTCACTACGGAAAAACAGAAGCATGTCGAGGTGACGTCGAAGGCGCCGTGGTTTGACATCAAGGATCAATGGCCACAGCAGCCGTAAACCTTGATCAAACCTGTCTATTATCGATAACTTCCGCCCGCCAACGATGAGGCCCCCACATGAGCAAAGCCCCCTACGTTCCGCCGCAAGTCTGGACAAACGAAGCCCCGTCCGGCGGCCAGTTCGCCAGCATCAATCGCCCGATTGCCGGGCCGACCCACGACAAGACTTTGCCCGTCGGCAAACATCCGTTGCAGCTGTATTCACTGGCCACGCCCAACGGCGTCAAGGTGACCATCCTGTTGGAGGAGCTGCTGGCACTGGGGCACAGCGCGGCCGAATACGACGCGTGGCTGATCCGCATCGGCGAAGGCGATCAATTTTCCAGCGGCTTTGTCGAGATCAATCCGAATTCGAAAATCCCGGCGCTGCTCGACCGCAGCGTTGAACCGCCGATCCGCGTATTCGAGTCCGGCTCGATCCTGCTGTATCTGGCGGAAAAGTTCGACGCCTTCCTGCCCAAGGACCCGGCAGGCCGCACCGAAACCCTCAACTGGCTGTTCTGGCAGATGGGCTCGGCGCCCTATCTGGGCGGCGGTTTCGGGCATTTCTATGCCTACGCGCCGGAGAAAATGGAGTACCCGATCAACCGCTTCACCATGGAAGCCAAGCGTCAGCTGGATGTACTCGACCGCCGTTTGGCGGAAAGCCCTTATCTGGCCGGCGACAGCTACACCATCGCCGACATCGCCGTCTGGCCGTGGTACGGGCAACTGGTGCGGAACAATGTCTATTCGGCGGCGGAATTCCTTGCGGCGCATGAGTACACCCATGTGCAACGCTGGGCAGAAGACATCGCCAAGCGGCCGGCAGTGATGCGTGGGCAACGGGTCAACCGTACCTGGGGCGATGAAGCGTCGCAGGTGCCGGAGCGGCATCAGGCCAGCGACCTCGACTGAGCCACACGACTCGTCCATCGGTTACAACACCTAGTGGGAGCTCCCATCAACAACTGTGGCAATCCGCGCAGCTACATGCTGATCGCCAGATACACGTTCTGAATCCGAACGTGTCGTGCAACCGCCGCACATTCGCCTTGGCGGCCATTGGTCATGGCCGCCAATAAGCGATAGTCTCTGTTTCGACCTTCTTTAAAAGCACCGTGCCATGACCGACTCTGCCTTCTCATCCGACGTTGAAGCCATCAGCAGCATCGACGCGGTGCCCATGATCCTGAGCATGGTCAAGCACCTGACCGGGATGCGCTTCGCCGCCGTGGCGCGCGTCACTGACAAAAACTGGGTGGCCTGCGCGGTGGACGACTCCATCAATTTCGGCCTCAAACCCGGTGGCGAACTGGTGCTGGAGTCGACCATTTGTCACGAAATCCGCCAGCACCAGCAACCGGTGATTTTCGGCCAGGCCAGCACGCATCCGGTTTTTTCCCAGCACCACACACCGAAAACCTATGGACTGGAGAGCTACATCTCCATTCCCATCGTCAAAGCCAACGGTGAATTTTTCGGCACGCTGTGTGCCATCGACTCCGTACCGGCGAACCTCGACGAACCGGCCATCGCCAAAACGCTGACCCTTTTCGCCCAGTTGATTGCGATCAACCTCGACACGCAAAAGCGACTTGAGGCGACCAAGGTCGAGCTGAACAACGCCAACGAACTGGGGCGCCTGCGCGAACAGTTCATCGCGGTGCTCGGGCATGACCTGCGCACGCCGCTGAGCGCGATTCGCATGAGTGCCGACTTGCTGGAAACCAGGACCGAAGAAAAACGTTCGCTGAATCTGATAGCGGCGATCCGCAACAGCTCGACGCGCATGGGCGTGCTGATCGAGAACATCCTCGATTTTGCCCGCGGCCGGCTCGGTGGCGGGATTCCGGTACAGCGCGTCCTGGTGGATGACTTGCAGCAGACCCTGCAACAGACCCTTGCCGAGGTGCAGGCATCTCATCCCCTCGCCATCTTCGAGTCGACACTGAACCTGCCGGCAGGTGTTCATTGCGATGCCTTGCGCATCAGTCAGTTACTGTCGAACCTGCTCGGCAATGCCGTGACGCACGGTTCGACCGCCACGCCGATCGTCCTCAAGGCTTATGCGCAGAACGACGAGATCGTGATCTCGCTGACCAATCAGGGGGTGCCGATTCCCGCCGCCCTGATGCCGCTGCTGTTCGAACCGTTTTCGCGATCCGAAGCCGGGCAACGCGGCGAAGGCCTCGGATTGGGGCTGTATATCGCGTCGCAGATTGCCACGGCGCACAACGGGACGTTGCAGGTCAGCTCGACACTCGACGCGGGAACCTGCTTCGTGGCGCGATTCCCGGCGCGCTTCAAGTGGGCCTGAACCGCCGTCCGCACTTACGCCGTCTGGCGGCGCATGGTCAGAATCACCGCACCAAAACCAATGAACGTCGTACCCACCACCCGGCTGACCCAACGCGACAGCGCCGGTCGGGTCAGCACGCCTTTGGCCCGCGAGGCCAATGCGGCGTAGACACTCAGCGACGACACCGACAACGCCATGAAGATGGCGGTCAGGATCAGAAATTGCGGTAGCAGCGCCGCGTTCTGATCAATGAACTATGGGAACAACGCGGTGAAAAACATCGTGGCCTTGGGGTTGGTCACGGCGGTCAGGAAGGCCGATTTGTAGAGTTTGCTGCGGGTCGGCCGAGCCTTGCCGGCCTCGCCTTCAATGCCCTGCGCCAGCATCGGGCCCTTTTTGAGCAGTTGCTTGACCCCGAGATAGAACAGGTAACCGGCGCCGATGAACTTCACTGCGTTGAACAGCATTTCCGAGCTGGCCAACAGCGCGCCCAACCCGAGCATCGCAGCTGCCGACAGGCAGAACAGACCGCTGGCATTGCCCAGCGAAGACCAGATGGTGCTGCGCTGTCCATGCGCCAGGCTGTTGTTGATTGCCATCAACGTCGCGGGACCCGGGCTGGCGATGGCAATCGCAGCGACCAGGGTGAAGGCCAGAATCGAGTGAGAATCCATTTTCAATGCTCGTAACAAGTGGGTGGCGGCATGTTACCTCAGGCAAACCCGCCGGCAAAAAAAAGCCCCGCGACCGAATGAAGGCACGGGGCAAAAAATTGGTTGGTTGCGGCCAACCAAAGGAGCTCTGTCAAAAACGTCGATCGGGCGGAATCAGATGCAGTCCTGAGCGGCCCGTTCAAAACTCGAAGGCAGGAAGTTCGAGGCCAGCAAGTGGCGTTCATAAATGAACACCTTGCCGCCGTTGCCGGCCTTGTAGGCCTCCAGCACGTTGTCCGCCGAAACCTTGCTCGGCACTACGATGCGGTAGCTGCGCTGGGTCTGCGAAACGGTCGGGCTGAGCGCACTGCCTCGCAGTTTCGGCACGACGCAATCGGCGTATTGCGCAGGCGTCTTGTCGGTCTGCAGGGTCAGGGTCGGGTCGTTCGGCGCCGAGGCGCAACCGGCGAGCAGCAACGAAGAAACCGCCAGGGCCGGAACAAATAAAGAACGCATGGGTGTAATCCTGAAAATAAAGTGTCGGTTCAACCGGCAACGGTGCAGCGCCACCGCGCCGCCATTGCCATTTATGGTTTGCGGTTCAGCTCGAAGCCACCAGCGCCTTGAGTGATGCATCGAATTGTTTCAACGCATTGAGTTGCAGGTCTCGCTGCTTCTCGATCTGCGCGGCGATCTGCGGCGGCGCCTGGTGATGCACCCAGGCCGAGGGCAGTTGTTTTTCCACGGCGCCTTCAGCCTTGCCGATGTATTGCAGGTCGGCGTCATAGAAGCGTGCGGTAAAACGCGCCTCGACCAGGCTGCTGCGTTGGGTCATCAAACGGTTGAAGGTGTCGAGCTTAACCACGATGTCCGGATGGGCCTGAACCAGCTCATCGAGGCTGTCGTAGACGGTCACTGACAGAAACTGTTGCTGCAACGAGTTCACCAGCCAGTCAATCGCCAGTTCCGGGTCGGAGCTATCGACGAACGCTTCACGAATCCGCGAGTCCAGCGCACCCTTGGCACCGTTGAGCGCCATGTCGTGGTAGCGCTCGAGGTATTGCAGATTGTCCAGGGTGTTCTCGCTGTACAGTACGCCCACGGTTTGCGAGTGCTGCAACGTGGCGCTGCTGCCGGTAATGGACTGCAAGTGACATGACCGGCCGTCGTCTGCGAACGCTGGTGCAGCGGCAACCGCTCCGCCCGTCAGCAGGGCGACCAAAACCAGTCGGGTCAATGTGTTCATCGCGCAAATTCCTTGAGCGGCGTGTTCGATGGGGATGATTTTCCGCCCATTGCCGACAAAGCAAAACTTGCGTTTCGTGATGGTCACTATTACTTCTAGCAATAGTTGCGCGCCGTGCAGACTGATCCACACTCACTACAACTAGAAAAAGATGCATGAGGAACCCTCTTTGAGAACGTTTGACCTGATCCGAGACGCCGTATTGCCCGACTTTCGCGAGCGTGTGGCCGAATACCTGGTCCAGTACGAAAGCGTCCTGCTGGACAAGACCGTCGCCGACCCGCAGCTTATTCAGGACACCGCCAATCAATTGCGCGGCTACTTGCGCGGCCTGAACACCACGCGAGTGCTGGGCATGGCGTATTGGGAAGAACTGGATCGGCGGGTGGTGGATACCTGGCTCGCGCCCAAGTCATGAGCGAGCGGTGCGTGCGATCGCGACCGCACGCGCCTCCCCACCTGCCAAAACGGCCCCGAACGCTTACAATCGCCCGTCTATTCGCCCATCAGACAGGCTCGTCCAGAAATGCCGCTCGACCCACCAACGATGTTGACCCTCTCCACTGCCCTGGCAGCGGCGGCAGCGCTGTATATGGCGATCGAGTGGCGCAGCATCCGTGAACCTTCCCTGTTGTTCTGGAGCGCCGGGTTCGCCACGATTACCGTGGGTTCCACTCTGGCCCTGCTGCGCAGCAACGGCCTTTTGCTGATCGGCATCTGGTTCGCCAACGGCCTGCTGGTGACCGCGCATTTCCTGTTCCTGCTCGGCGTCGCACGCTTCACCCAGACGCGGCTGTCACGCACCTGGTCGCTGATTTTCGTCGCCTGGCTGGTCATGTTGTTACTGCCGGAGGGGCCGCTATGGTCGAAGGTCATGCTCGCGGCCAACTCGCTGCTGGTGGCGCTCTCGACCCTCAAGGCCAGTTTTCTCCTGCGCCCCCACGGCAAATCACTGAGCGTTGGCGCGGTGCAACTGCGTTACGTGCTGCTGGCTCACGGGATTTTCTATGTCGCCAAGGCGTTGACCGTGGTGATCCCCGGCACGCTGATCGATCTGGCGGCGTTTCGCGGCGAGATCATCCAGATTTCGCTGGTCGAAGGCGCGATGGCGATCATGTTGATCGCTCTGTCGATGACCGGCACCGAGCGCTACCGCCGGGAAAAACAGATCGCCCGGCTGGCCGAGCGCGATCCGCTGACCGCCCTGTACAACCGCCGCGCCCTTGAAAAACGCGCACCGCGCCTGCTGACGCAAGCCTCGCCCGAATGCCCCGGCGCCCTGCTGCTGATCGACATCGACAACTTCAAACTGGTCAACGACCAGTACGGCCACACCGCCGGCGACCGATTGCTGATCGCCTTGAGCGAGATGATCCGCTCGCTGCTGCCACGCCATGCGCTGACGGCGCGACTGGGCGGCGACGAGTTCGTCATTTTGCTAAATGATGCTTCCGGCGAACGCGTCGTCGAACTGGGCAACGCCCTGCGTGAACAGTTTCTCGGCATGACTTCACAGACTTTCCCCACGCCCGCGGCGGTCACGCTGAGCATCGGCGCCAACCTGTTCGAACAGCCACCCGCCAGCCTTACCGCGCTGATCGAACAAGGCGACGCCGCACTCTACGAATCCAAACGCGGCGGACGCAATCGCCTGCGCCTGACCGGGCTTCCCACTCCTGGATGAGCAATCCCATGTCTGAACTCGACACCCCCCTGCAAGACCTCGCGGCCCCCGAAGGCGTCTGCTACGGCTGCGGTGACCGCAATCCCCACGGCCTGCACATCAAAAGCCGCTGGCATGCAGACGGTGTGCACGTGCTCGCCGAACATGTGCCGGACGCCAGATACTGCGGCTGGCCGGACCTGGTCTACGGCGGATTGATTGCGATGCTGGTCGACTGCCATTCC
This sequence comes from Pseudomonas sp. LF-5, assembly GCF_037626295.1. NCBI lineage: Bacteria > Pseudomonadati > Pseudomonadota > Gammaproteobacteria > Pseudomonadales > Pseudomonadaceae > Pseudomonas > Pseudomonas sp. LF-5. Next base: position 380,342 of record NZ_JARKMT010000001.1, on the reverse strand, counting down.
AACTGGACGGCGATGGCCTACCACTACCGCACGGAAAACCGCGAACCCGGCAGCCTGCCGCGCATCGACTGCGTGACCGGCAACCTCGGCATCAAATTCATCAAGCCGACACCGATGGGCGTACCGCTGAGTTTGCGAGCGAAAGTCGAGGGTGACGTCGGGCGCAAGACCCGGGTGATATGCGAGGTGTATGCGGGGGATGTGCTGACAGCGGTGGGCGATTCAGTGTTTGTGCGGGTGGATACGGGGGCATTGGCCAACGCGGCGCACGGTCGATAAAAGCTGGCGAAACCTGCCGGTATTGGCGAACCGTCCACAGTAGGCTGTCGTCAACTACACAACGCTCGCGATCGGCGAGCGTCATTTAAGAAAACGTGGGAGAACAGCAACCACGGCGTGACCGTTTGTTGAACCCAATCAGACTTCAGGCGATCAGTTAAGCCGCAAACCTGTGCCGAGCTGGCAAGCTCCTCGTCACAGGTTTTCTGCTCAAGCCTGGATGACAACTGTCATCCACTTAGACCTGCCACATTCGCCCGCGCCGAATGCAGCTTCTTGTAGCTCTCGATCAAACGCAAATGCCGATCCAGCCCTTCCAGCTTCATGCTGGTCGGCGTCAACCCGTAGAACCGCACGCTGCCGTTGACCGAACCAATCGCTGCGTCCATGCGCTCATCACCGAACATGCGGCGGAAGTTGGCTTCGTAGTCTTCCAGCTGCAGATCCTCGTCCAGTTCCATCTCCAGCACGACGTTGACGGCTTGATAGAACAAGCCGCGTTCGACGGTGTTGTCGTTGTACTGCAGGAAGGCTTCGACCAGATCCTTGGCCTGTTCGAATTTCTGCAGGGCGAGGTAGATCAGCAGGCGCAGTTCGAGGATGGTCAGTTTGCCCCACGGCGTGTTGTCGTCGAACTCGATGCCGATCAGGGTGGTGATGTCGGTGTAATCGTCCTGTTCGCTGTTTTCCAGGCCTTGGGCGAGGTTGCGCAGGCCGACTTTGCTCAGGTTGTGCAGGTTGAGGATGTCGGCGCGAAATTGCAGGGCTTTGTTGGTGTTGTCCCAGATCAGGTCTTCGACCGGGTAGATCTCCGAGTAGTCCGGCACCAGAATACGGCAGGCCTTGGCACCGATGTGCTCGTAGACGGCCATGTAGACTTCCTTGCCCATGTCTTCGAGGATGCCGAACAGGGTCGCGGCTTCTTCGGCGTTGGTGTTTTCGCCATCGCCTGAGAAGTCCCACTCGACGAATTCGAAGTCCGGTTTAGCACTGAAGAAGCGCCACGACACCACACCGCTGGAGTCGATGAAGTGCTCGACGAAGTTGTTCGGCTCGGTCACGGCCTGCCCGGAGAAGGTCGGCTGCGGCAAGTCGTTCAAACCTTCGAAACTGCGGCCCTGCAGCAACTCGGTCAGGCTGCGTTCCAGCGCCACTTCCAGGCTCGGGTGTGCGCCGAACGAGGCAAACACGCCGCCGGTGCGCGGGTTCATCAGGGTCACGCACATCACCGGGAACTCACCGCCCAGCGACGCATCCTTGACCAGCACCGGGAAGCCCTGCTCTTCCAGGCCCTTGATGCCGGCGAGGATGCTCGGGTATTTCTCCAGCACTTCCTGCGGCACATCTGGCAGGGCCATTTCGCCTTCAAGAATTTCGCGCTTGACCGCGCGCTCAAAGATTTCCGACAGGCACTGCACCTGTGCTTCGGCAAGGGTGTTGCCAGCGCTCATGCCGTTGCTGAGGTAGAGGTTTTCGATGAGGTTGGACGGGAAGTACACCACTTCATTGTCCGACTGACGCACAAACGGCAGCGAGCAGATGCCACGCTGGGTGTTGCCTGAGTTGGTGTCGTACAGGTGCGAACCGCGCAACTCGCCATCGCGGTTGTAAATCTTCAGGGTGTATTCGTCGAGGATTTCGGCCGGTAGCTCGTCTTGCGGGCCAGGCTTGAACCATTGTTCGTCCGGGTAATGCACGAACTCGGCATTGGCGATCTCTTCGCCCCAGAACTGGTCGTTGTAGAAGAAATTGCAGTTCAAGCGCTCGATGAATTCGCCCAGTGCCGACGCCAGGGCGCCTTCCTTGGTCGCGCCCTTGCCGTTGGTGAAGCACATCGGCGAATGCGCATCGCGGATATGCAGCGACCAGACGTTGGGCACGATGTTGCGCCACGAAGCGATTTCGATCTTCATCCCGAGGTCGGCGAGGATGCCCGACATGTTGGCGATGGTCTGTTCCAGCGGCAGGTCCTTGCCGGCAATGCAGGTGCCGGCCTCGGAGCCCGCATGCGGCATCAGCAAGGCCTGGGCATCGGCGTCGAGGTTCTCGACTTCCTCGATCACGAACTCGGGGCCGGTCTGCACGACCTTCTTCACTGTGCAGCGGTCGATCGACCGCAGAATGCCCAGACGATCCTTCTCGGAGATGTCTGCCGGCAACTCGACCTGGATCTTGAATATCTGGTTGTAGCGGTTTTCCGGGTCGACGATGTTGTTCTGCGACAGGCGAATGTTTTCCGTGGGGATGTTGCGCGTGTCGCAGTACAACTTCACGAAGTAAGCCGCGCACAACGCCGACGACGCCAGAAAGTAGTCGAACGGCCCCGGTGCCGAGCCATCGCCCTTATAGCGAATGGGCTGATCGGCGATCACCGTGAAGTCGTCGAACTTGGCTTCAAGTCGAAGGTTGTCGAGAAAATTGACCTTGATTTCCATGCGGGATTACCAGAATACGGCTAAACGAATGGCGGCCATTATCCGGTTTTTACGCGGGAAGTCTTGTGCTTTCGGGAATCGCCGCTGATCGGCAAGCCGCTGTTGAAGAGGCAAATTGCACCGTCTTCACTACGCTTTTGAGGACAGTGCGTAGAAGAGTCGGAACATTGCGTGCGCGCCATTGTTCTAGATTCAGAAGACTGCGGATCAAGGACGAGCACATGGATATTTCCAGTTATGCGGCGCCCCTTCCACCCCGGCAAAACGCCGTGACCCGGCGCCTGGCCATCGCTGTCGGCGCGCTGTTCGTCGCCGGCGTGATCGCCGCGAGCGTTGCCTTGCTCGGCATCGCCAATCGTCTCGACACCGAAGAAATCAGCAAAACCCGGTTTTACTCGGCCCGCGCCCTGGAAAACCGCATGACCGCGTCGAAGAACTACATCTCCAGTTACGCCAACTGGACCACCGCCTATGAACATCTGAGCAACCCGGTGGATATCAACTGGGCGTTCATTGAGCAGAACGTCGGCAAAACCCTGTTCACCAATGACGGCTATGACGGCGTGTTCGTCCTCGACCGCGAGCGTACCCGGTATGCGGTAGTGCGCGGCCAATTGCTCGACAGCGACGTCTCCGAGTTTCTGCAAATCCCCGCCGCAGCGCTGGTCGAACAGGTGCAGGGCCAGAGCGACTTGAGCATTCCCGTCAGCGTTTACTCGTTGTTCGAAGGCTGGCCGGCGCTGGTGTCGGCGGCGGCGATCATTCCCAATGATGCGCGGCCGTTGGGCGATCCACGGAAAACCTCGGTGTTGGTGTTTGTCGACAAACTCACCCCGACCAAACTGCGCGCGCTCGGCAGCGGCTATGGCTTGAGCAATCTGACCCTCGCCCCGGATGAAACGCTGGCCCGCGATCGGCCCAGGGTGGCGCTGGACAACACCGGTTACAGCCTGATCGCCGATCTGGAGCAACCCGGTCAGCGCTTGTTGTGGTCATTGTTGCCCCCCCTCGGCGTGACCATGCTGGTGCTGATGCTGCTCACCGCGTATTTCTTTCGCCATGCGTTGCGCTCCTCGCAATATGTCGACCAAAGCTTTGCCGTGATGCAAGCCTCGAACCTCGCACTGGAAAGCGCCAATCGCGGACTGGAAGCCAGTGAGGAACGTTTTCGGGCGGTGGCGGAAGCCGCGTCGGACTGGATCTGGGAAGTCGACCGGGCGCTGTCGCTGACTTATCTATCGGCGCGGTTCAGCGAAGTGACCGGTTATCCGCAGGATTTTTGGCTAGGCCAGGACATCGGCCAACTGCTGTTCTGCGACACCACTCCGCTGGAACTGTGGCTGCGGGCACTGACCGAGCAAGCCAATACCAGCGACCTGCGTTGCACCTACCGCGATCACTCCGGCGAGCAACGTCATTGCCGACTTTCCGCACGGCCGATCTTCGACCAGCACGTCGTTGTCGGGTATCGCGGCACCGCCAGTGACATCACTGACGAAGTGGCCGCCCATGCGCAAATCCAGCACCTGTCCCTGCACGATGCGCTGACCGGCCTGCCCAACCGCAACAAACTGGCGCGCTATCTGGATGACGCGCTGCTGCTCAAGGAACACGCCCCGGCCCTGTCGCTGCTGATGATCGACCTCGACAACTTCAAGCCGATCAACGACTCACTCGGTCATCCGGCGGGCGATGCGGTGCTGCAAGAGGTCGCCACGCGCCTGCGCGAAAGCACCCGCGACAATGACATCGTCGCCCGGCTCGGTGGCGACGAGTTCGTCGTGGTGCTCAACGGCATGGACAGCCACGCTGAAATCGACAAATTCTGCACGCGCCTGATCGGCAGCCTGCATCAACCGGTGGTCTTCGAACACCATCCGCTGCACATCGGCGCCAGCATCGGCATCGCCCTCAGCCGTCGCCACGGATACGTGCCCGGCGACCTGATCCGCTACGCCGACATCGCTCTGTATCAGGCCAAGTCCGAGGGCAAGAACACCTGGTGTTATTTCGAAGCGCACATGAGCGACCAGATCCAGACCCGCCGGCAAATGGAAGATGACCTGCGCCATGCGCTCAAACACAACGAGTTCGTCCTGCACTATCAGCCGCGCTACAAGGTCGACGGCAAGCAGATCGTCTCGGTCGAGGCACTGGTGCGCTGGCAGCACCCGACTCAGGGGTTGCTCGGACCGGATGTGTTCATTGCCTTGGCGGAACAGACCGATCTGATCGTCCCGCTTGGCCGCTGGGTCTTGCGCGAAGCCTGCGAAACCGCGCTGGCCTGGCCGCCGGACATTCTGCTGTCGGTCAACCTGTCGCCGGCGCAGTTTGCCGTCAGCGACGTGGTCGAGGATGTCCGCGAAATACTGGTCGAAACCCGCTTCCCGGCCAGTCGCCTGGAACTGGAGATCACCGAAAACGTGATGCTCAACGACACCGACTGCGCGTTGATCACCATGAATGCGCTCAAGGAACTGGGCGTGCGCCTGAACATGGACGATTTCGGCACCGGCTACTCATCCCTCGGCTATCTGCGCGCCTATCCGTTCGACGGAATCAAGATCGACAAGCGTTTCATTGCCTCGATCAGCAGCGGTGCCAACGATCGCGCAGTGGTACAGGCGATCATCGGCCTGGGCAAAGCCATGGGCCTGACGGTGACCGCCGAAGGCGTCGAGACCGAGGAACAACTGGCGATACTCGGCAAGGATCAATGCAATGAAGTGCAGGGTTACTTCATGAGCCGGCCGATCGACAAAGTGGCGTTTGCGCAGCTGTTGCAAATGTCCAGAACAGACCAGCCAGCCCACAAAAAAGGCCGCGTCACCTGAGCGGCCACTCACTGTGTCTGTCGAATACCGCAGCCCCTGCAGGTGTGCGCTCAACCCTCTGTGCGCGGCGTATTGCGAGTGAACACGCTACCGGCATCACGCACCAGTTGCCGCCACTCGGCACTGGTGATCAGCCCCTGCTCCTCCATTTCATCGGCTGCCTTGAGCAACTCGTCGTACTGCTGCTCCGGGTCCAGGCGCATTTGCGCCTGTGTCGCCAGTTTGCGCCATGCCGCGAGGGATGCCTGTTTTTGCTGATCGAACATAAAAGTGTTCTCGTGAAGGACTCCCTTGGTAGAAAGACGCGAGATCACCGAGGTTCAGCGCGGGCGACGGATGGAAGCGCTGCCGGACAAATTCTCTGCGCCACGCGCTTCAAGCAACATCGCGCCCAAGGATTTTGACGTCTTTGTGGCGAATTCCGCCTACCGGCTGATTACAGGCAATTGGCCAATCCATGTGATCCGATGCGAGAATCTGCCGGATCCCGCCATGCAGCAAAATCATCACGATGACGCAAGGAACGCCTGTGCAATTTTTTAAAAAACTCTTCGCTTCACGGAAAACACCGGTCACTGAATCTGCTCCAGCACTGGAACATACAGAGGAAGCCCACGAAACCTTCTCTTATGACGACCTGAGCGAGGCAGAAAAGACCAACCTGGCCCTGCGAGAGGCCAGCCAGGAATGCCTGGACCGGCACTGGAACAGCGTCGGCGTCAGTGAAAGCGATGTTCTGGGCTACGCGATCAGCCCGAGTTTGATGGGCGGCCCGGACTGGCCATCGACCCGGCAGGCGTATCGTGTGGTGCGTCGTGCCGATTCGATCATCCTCGCTACCGAAGGCATGTCGGACCCGTTCGACGGTGTCGAAGGCCTGGGCAACGGTTTTGAAATGGAATTGTTCATCGAAACCGCAGATATCCCCGAACATGCGCGCGGTGCCACGGGCGACGTTTATCCACTGACACGCAGCTGGGCTTTCGAATTGTTGAAACACCTGGCCAGAGAAGTGGCGCACGCCGGTGGACTTACCCACCGGCTGGAGAAATACGGCTCGATGTCATTCGAAATTCCAGGCTTCAGTCAATCGGACTACATGTGCGATCAGTTGCCAGCCCGCTTCGTCACCGAGGACGACATGACCGGAATGCTGCTCGGTGCGCCGCAAGCGGATTTCTCCACACAAATCGATGACATGCCGTTATCGCCCGTCAAGCTGGTCAGTGTGATGTTGATCACCGCCGCAGAGCTGGAGTACATCCGGGCGGGCGGACAAAATGCTCGCAATGACCTGATCGACCGATTGAAGGCGGCGGGCATCGGGCACGTCAGCAGCCTGACCCGCGCCAGCGTTGTCTGAGCCAGTGCGCCACTTGACCGCCGGCAAGTGGCCCCCCTCTCAGTAGGGTTCTGCGACCCGCCGGTATGGATAGTTCGGTTCTTCGTAGTTGCCCGGTTTCTGCCGTTTGGGCAGCGTCACCTTCTCGCGCTTCACGTCTTCATACGGAATGCGACTGAGCAGATCGGTGATGATGTTCAGGCGTGCCCGGCGCTTGTCGTTGGAATCGGCGACCAGCCACGGGGCGTGTTCGGTGTCGGAGCGCTTGAACATTTCGTCCCGCGCTCGTGAGTAGTCGTACCAGCGGCTGTAGGACTTGAGATCCATTGGGGTCAGTTTCCAGATCTTGCGCCCGTCGTTGATCCGCGCCTCAAGCCGGCGGGTCTGTTCTTCGGGGCTGACTTCCAGCCAGTACTTGAGCAGGATCACGCCAGACTGGACGATCGTGTGCTCCACCCACGGGATGGAGTTGAGAAACTTGTCGGCCTGCTCCTCGGTGCAGAACCCCATTACCCGCTCGACGCCGGCGCGGTTGTACCAGCTGCGATCAAAAATCACCACTTCGCCACCCGCCGGTAAATGCGGCAGGTAACGCTGCACGTGCATCTGGCTCTTTTCACGGTCGGTCGGCGCGGGCAACGCCACCACACGAAAGACCCGCGGGCTGACACGCTCGGTGATCGCCTTGATCACCCCGCCCTTGCCGGCGCCGTCGCGGCCTTCAAACACGATGCAGACCTTGGCGCCGCTGGCAATGACCCACTCCTGCAACTTGACCAGTTCGACGTGCAGCTTGCGCAACTGCTCAAGGTAGTCCTTGTTGTTCAACTTCGGACGTTCAGGCGCCTTGGCGGCCTTCTTTTTGTCTTTTGCCATGACCGAGCCCTCATGAAACACGACCGCAATGAAATGTTGATTGACCGGGCAATCCAGACACGTGAGGTTAGTTCATGACCGGCCGTTTGCCATGGCCTGGCAAAAAAGCACAGTCGCCATGTGTTTCCCTGGATCTTTCTTGCGTCGCACTGTTCATTGCCCGTTCCCGTCTGCCTGGAGTTTTCTCGATGTCCGCGTCCAAATCCCTGCCCGCCGCCCTGCTGGGCCTCGCCCTCGCCTGCCCGGCACTGGCCGAGACTCAAGGTCTGGAACTGGGGCAAGTGCTGATTTCGGCGCAGGATCAAAACGCTGCGGACGCTTCGATTGAAGAGGCCAGGGCCCGCCTCGAACAGGTGCCCGGCGGCACCAATGTGGTCGACATGCGCCAGCCCTTGCAGGGTCGCGTGGCGAGCAACCAGGATGTGCTGGCGTATCAGCCGGGTGTGTATGCGCAGTCGGCGGGCAACGAAGGCGTGAAGATTTCCATCCGCGGTTCGGGCATCAACCGGGCGCCGGGCGCACACGCGTCGGGGCTGTACACGATGCTCGACGGCTTGCCGCTGACGGGCCCCGGTGGCACGCCTTACGAATTGCTCGAACCGCTGTGGGTCGATCACGTTGAAGTGTTGCGCGGTGCCAACGGCTTTGACCGGGGCTCTCTGGCGCTGGGCGGCGCCATCGACTACGTCAGCCACACCGGCTACGACGCGCCGAAGCTGCAAGTGCGCTACGCCACCGGCAGCCACGGCTATCAGCAGCGCCAGGTCAGTTCCGGGCAAGTGCTGGGCGATTTCGATTACTACGTGTCGCTGACCGATGCCAACGCTGACGGCTATCAGGATCACACCGCCAGCGAGAGCAAAGGCGTAATCGCCAACTTCGGCTATCGCTTCAATCCGAACCTGGAAACGCGCTTCTACATCCGTTACCGCGGAACCGACAACGACCTCGCCGGCCGCGTGACCAAGCACTCCATCGAACACTCGCCTCGCGCGGCCAATCCGTCCTATGTGGCGCGTGACGACAGCCGCAAGCAGCCGGGCAGCACCTTCATCGGCAACAAGACTACCTACTACATCGACGACGATTCGAGCATTCAGACCGGCCTCGTCTACCACGATTACCCGATGGATTTGCGCGAAGGCCCGAACCGCTTGAAAGTCGCCTATACCGACGTCAGCGGCACGTTCGACTACAAACTTCGTGACACGATTTTCGGCATGGAAAGCCGCAGCACCGTTGGCCTGCGCGTGACCAAACACCTACCCAATGACGGCGCCAGCGAACTGGTGCGCATACCGACTGGCAACACCGCCGGTTACGCACCGGGCACACACATGCGCAACTTCACCTATCAAGGTTCGGACACCGTTCTGCACGCCGGCAACGACCTGGAAATCGCCGATGACCTGTGGCTGACCACTGGCCTCGCGGCAATCTACACCCGCCGCGAAAGCGCCGTGACCCTGCCGCAAAGCGGCGGCAAAACCAGCATGAACGACTGGGATTACGCGCCGCGCATCGGCCTGCGCTATCAGGTCACGCCGGACTTGCAACTGTTCGGCAACCTCAGCCGCTCGGTCGAAGCGCCGCACCCGTGGTCGCTGATCTACAGCTCCAATGTGCGTTTCCCGGCCGGCAATGGCGCGGCGACCGGCACGCAAAAAGACCCGATCAAACTGCAGAACCAGACCGCCACCACCCTTGAACTGGGCGGACGTGGCGAGAGTGCCGCCGGTGAGTGGAGTCTGGCGTGGTACTACGCGCAAGTGCGCCACGAATTGCTGTCGGTATTGCCTGACGCCAACGCCGTCACGCCTTACGAACTCAATGCCAGCCCTACCGTTCACCAAGGGGTCGAGGCAAGCCTGAACAGCAAACTCTGGTCCGCCGCTGATGGTCGCCGGTTGAGCCTGCGCCAGGCCTACACCTTCAGCGACTTCCACTATCGCGATGATGATCGTTTCGGCGACAACCGCTTGCCGGGGCTGCCAATGCACTACTACCAGGGTGAGTTGCGCTATGACTGGCCGCAGGGCTTCTTCGCGGCGCTCAATACGCAACTGGTGTCGAAAGTCGCCGTGGATTACGCCAACAGTTACTACGCCGATCCCTACGCGCTGTTCGGCGCAACGCTGGGCTATAACGCGCCCAAGGGCGACTGGCAGACGTGGCTGGACATGCGCAATCTGACCAACCAACACTACGCCGCTACAGTTACGCCGGGATATGACGATAAAGGACTGGACGCCGCGCGCTCGACACCGGGTGAAGGCATGGGGGTTTACCTCGGCGTGTCGTGGAATCTGCTCTGACTCACCGGCAAGCTCTGCGTAACACTGCGTTCCTTTGGCTTGTGCTTTGCCGATCATTTTTCAGAGAGTCACGGACAGACATCATGGACACACCGTCAGAAAACCCACTCGAAACGAGCCTCAGGCTGGCCGCCGACGAACCGGCGCATCGTCCCGAGTTCTTCAAGACTTTGTTGAACTCACCGGTTTATATCCTCGGCACGACGGGCACAGCGGATGGCCTGGTCAATCTCGAGGCCGGCAGCAACGTCAGCATCGCCCATTGGCAGAAAGCGGACGGCACGTCGGTCATTCCGTTCTTTTCGTCGCTGGCAACGCTGCAACAATCAATCGACGGCGAGGAAAGTTATCTGGAGTTGCCCGCCAGGGCCCTGTTCGAGATGACCCAGGGCGCGCACCTGTTCCTGAATCCCAAGTCGCTTTATGGCAAAGAGTTTTTCCCCGAAGAAGTGCGCAATCTGCTCAGCGATGAAGTCGGCCAGAAAGCCACCTCGCGCACTGTCGAAAAAGAAACCAGCGTATTGCTCGGCCAGCCTGCGCATTACCCGTCAACCCTGGTCAGCTCGCTGAAGCAGTTACTGGCCAAACACCGCAACGTGAAGCGCGCTTTTCTCGCGCTGATGCACGACACCTCGCTAGATGAAAAACCGCACCTGATCGTGGGAATTGAGGTCGACGGCGACTTCGAGCAGGTCATGCGCGAAGCGGGGAACGTCGCGGCAGATACGGCACCGGCTGGCGAAGCCGTTGATCTGTGTCGCGTGTGTCCCGGCGAGACGGGGCTGAGCGAGTACTTCCTCACGCAAACCACACCCTTCTACGAACGCAAAGCGGGCAACAAACTGCTGTCATTCCTTGGTTTTGGCCGGGCGTGACAGCCGCTGTCGTTGACGTTTTCTTCGCCTAGGCCCGCCTGTAGCGGACCGGCAAAATCACTGTTGGTTGTACAACATCAAAGTCAATCGGGTTCCATTGATGAAAAAAATCCTGCTTCCTCTCGTCGCCGCCCTGCTATGCCTGCAAGGTTGTGCGGAAATGCCTGCGTATTCCAACGTCGGTGCTGTCACGGCGGTCGACGAATCGCGCTATACCGTCGTCGAAACCGACACTTATGCCGGCCGTCCCCAGCGCCACTTCGCTGATCTGCAGCCGGACCTGAACATCATCCGGATCAACGACGAAAAAGTCGGCAACATTCCCTTTTCCACGTACTACTACAAGAACGACTCCCCGCAGCGCGCGGTGCTCAAGCCGGGCACCTACACCATTCAACTGGAATACCGCCTGCCGCGACAATTTCTGTTTGCGGACTTGAAGTTCGACGGCAAGCCGGGGCAGAAAATCATGGCCCGCTCGAAATACGTGGGCCTCAATCGTCTGAAAGTCTGGCTCGAAGATGCTGCCACCGGGGAAGTGCTGAGCACGATGGACGACTGAGGATCAGGACAGCGCCGCACACGCGATCAACGCCGTCCCGACGGCCATCCGCGGTCATGCAAAAAGTTACTGGGCAGCCGTGAAAGCGTTTGCGTTTTCGCGGTGAACCCCTGACCTTATTGCGCAAATGGCCGGGTTTGTGACGGAGAAGCGCCCCCATGAATAAGGTTTGCGTACCCGCGTCCGGCGAGCCATTGTCGACGCCCCAGCCGATCAGCCTGCGCGAGGCGTTCTGGTTCTGGCTGAAGCTGGGGTTCATCAGCTTCGGCGGACCGGCCGGGCAGATTTCGATCATGCATCAGGAACTGGTAGAGCGCCGGCGCTGGATTTCCGAGCGCCGCTTTCTGCATGCGCTGAACTACTGCATGTTGCTGCCCGGGCCAGAAGCCCAGCAATTGGCGACCTACATCGGCTGGCTCATGCACCGAACCTGGGGCGGGGTGATTGCAGGCGCACTGTTCGTGCTGCCTTCGCTGTTCATCCTGATCGCGCTGTCATGGATGTACATCGCCTTCGGCGAAGTGCCGGCGGTGGCCGGGATTTTCTACGGGATCAAACCCGCCGTGACCGCGATTGTGGTCCAGGCAGCGCATCGCATCGGCTCGCGGGCATTGAAGAACAACTGGCTGTGGGCGATTGCGGCAGCCTCATTTACTGCGATCTTCGCGCTCAATGTGCCGTTTCCGCTGATCGTCCTGGGCGCAGCAGTGATCGGCTACGTCGGCGGGCGCCTGGCACCCGAGAAGTTCAGAGCCGGCGGCCACAGCGCCGCAAAAAAATCCTACGGCCCGGCGTTGATCGACGACGACACGCCTCCACCTGATCATGCCCGATTCAACTGGCTGAAGCTGCTGGCAATTACCTTGACCGGCGCCGCACTGTGGGCGCTGCCAATGACAATCCTGACCACGCTCTTTGGCTGGGAAGGCACGCTGACCCAGATGAGCTGGTTCTTCACCAAAGCCGCACTGCTGACCTTCGGCGGTGCCTACGCGGTGCTGCCCTATGTTTACCAAGGCGCGGTCAGCCACTATGGCTGGCTGACCCCGACACAGATGATCGACGGCCTGGCACTGGGGGAAACCACACCCGGGCCACTGATCATGGTGGTGGCGTTCGTGGCTTTTGTCGGGGCGTATGTCTCGCAAGTATTCGGGCCCGATCAGGTTTTTCTCGCGGGCGCCGTCGCCGCCGCCCTGGTGACCTGGTTCACCTTCCTGCCCTCGTTCCTGTTCATTCTCGCCGGTGGCCCGCTGGTGGAATCGACCCACAACGAACTCAAGTTCACCGCGCCGCTCACCGCGATAACGGCCGCCGTCGTCGGGGTGATCCTCAATCTGGCGTGTTTCTTCGGTTACCACGTGCTCTGGCCAACTGGATTCAGCGGCCACCTCGACTGGCCCTCGGCACTGATCGCCATCGCGGCGGCGATTGCCTTGTTCCGCTTCAAGCGCGGCGTTATCCAGGTGTTGCTGGCCTGTGCGCTTGCCGGGATGGTCGTCCATCTGCTGCGCTAGGGGGCAGCCGTGAATGCGCCACCCTCACGGGCACAGGTCGAGCGAGCACACTACTGCGCTTCAAGCGTGCGCTTCAACCGACGCAGATCCCGATTGACGATCACTCTGTGCGCCAGCCCCACCGGTAGCATGTACAGACGCCCAAAGGCGTTATGGGTAACGACGGATGAGGTGACCGTGAGCACTCGCTCGTCGATCGAAAGGCAAATCATCACATCCAGGTGCCGGTCACGTTCGGTCAGCACCAACACGTCCGGCGCACAGTGCTCCACCCGAAAGAAATCCAGAGAATCGCCAACGGCAACGGTTGCGCGTCTGGCGCCTGAGAATCCGCCGATACGCTTGACCCCGAATAACGAGGAAATCCCGTCCCTCGCGCGAAACGCCAGGCGCATGAACAACCCCGGCTCGGCGGTCATGTGGTTCCAGGCATCAAGTGCGCTGAGCTCGACAGGCAGCACAACCGACCGGCGATCAAAGTAATCGAGATCGGCCACGGCCCGCAGGGTGTGAACAGGTGATGAGGTCGCCAACGATAATCCCTTTCATAGGCTCGATTGCCCTTTGCGATGAAATGGCAAAGGTTCAGGGCGCCATGCTACGTCATCCTGATCGAGATCGCTGAGCGGTCAAGAGCCACCCCGGCGGTGGCTCTCGCTGCAACGGGCTTCAGCCCCGCCGCTCACGCGCGCTTGGGCAGTTTCCAGTTCGGCCGGATGAAATGGCAGGTGTAGCCATTGGGAATGCGCTCGAGGTAATCCTGATGCTCCGGTTCCGCCTCCCAGAACGGCCCCGCCGGTTCGATTTCGGTGACCGCCGGGCCCGGCCACAGTTTTGAAGCATCGACGTCGGCAGTGGTGTCCTCGGCGATGGCGCGTTGTGCTTCGCTGAGGTAATAAATCGCCGAACGATAGCTGCGACCAAGGTCGTTGCCCTGACGGTTGGGCGTGCTCGGGTCGTGAATCTGGAAGAAGAACTCAAGGATCTGCCGGTAGCTGATCACCGCAGGATCGAAGACGATTTCGATGGCTTCGGCGTGATCGCCATGGTTGCGGTACGTGGCATTCGGCACATCGCCGCCGGTATAACCGACGCGGGTGTGCAGCACGCCGGGATAGCGCCGCAGCAAGTCCTGCATGCCCCAGAAGCAGCCGCCGGCGAGAATGGCGGTTTCGGTTTGAGTGGTCATGGTCTGGCGTTCCTCTCGAAGGCGTGGGGGGAACTACTGTTATGTGGGCATATGGGCTGATTCCAAGGGGCGGCGTCAACAGCTCTGGCGTTTCGCTTCTTCAAGCAACGGCCCGGTGATACGCCGCCCGTGGTAATCACTGACAAAGTCATTGATCCGGTTAGCCAGGTGCTGAATGGAAAGCCAGCCCAGGGCGTGGTTATCACGTAATTTGACCGAAACGCCCATCGACTCCCGACGTTCAAGAGCAAATCCCTGGGAAATTTCCTACACGCCAGCGGGAAGCCGGCTATTCGGTGCGCGCCCCGTGATCCTGATAATTCCGCCCTTCGTTGGCCGACGCCAACAACGTCCAGATGCAGTCAGTCTGCATTGAATGGCCGTTTTCTTCTCAGGAGGGCACATACCATGAAGATCGGGTTACGGATGCTGGGCGGGCTTGGCGCAACGGCGTTGATGTTGACGGCGGCACCGGCGATGGCGGCTTGCACCTGGGCGACGGGCAACAATACGGTCAAGCAGTTGACGCTCACCGGCGGCGCAGTGTTCGCGCCGCGAGACGTGCCGATCGGCACCACGTTGAACAGCAATGGCACGATGCGTCAGCTGAATTTCGGTGACACCTTGCTCTGTTATGGCACGGCGACCTATAACACGGCACTGGTCGGTCCGGTGGCGGTGAACATTCCGGTGGACGTGCTGGATGTGCCGGCCAATGCCTTGCTGCAGACCAACGTGCCCGGTATTGGCCTGGCCATCTACATGACCGGTTTCGCTGCCGCATGGATTCCGCCGCCGGGTAACCCCAACCGATTCATTCCCTTCAACATGAATCGCACCGCCCCCAGCCAGGCGAACATGAGCCAGGCGATGATGCGTTATGCGCTGATCAAGACCGGGGACATCGCGCCCGGTACCCACACCATCAACCAACTGGTCGCCACTGGCACTTCGGATATGGGGCCAATGTTCGATCTGACTTTCACCGCCACCGTGACCCTGGCCGGCTGCTCTCTGCCCGCCGCACCGGGCAACCAGATCAATGTGCCGATGGGCACTTGGGAAAAACGCGTATTCAACGGCAAGAACTCCACCACCCAGGCCCAGCCGTTCGCCATTACCCTCAACGCCTGCATCGCCGGCAATAACTACCCGTCCAACACCAACGGCTACTTCAATGGCAACTTCGCCAACATCCAGATCGACGCCGACAAGACATCGACCATCCTCGACGCGGCCAACGGTGTCTTGAGCCTGTCGACCGATTCGACGGCTCAGGGCGTGGCGATCCAGGTGTTGCAGGACAACGGCTCGCCGATGAATCTGGGGCAGCCCGTGCAGCTCAACCGCATCGTCAACGGCGTGACGTCAGTACCGCTCAAGGCCCGTTATATCCAGACCGGCGATGGACCGACACCGCAACCCGGTACCGCCAATGGCCATGCGAGTTTTACCGTGACCTATCGCTGAACCCGGCTAAAAAATCGACCTGTGTTTGCCGACGCTCCCCCTTTGCAATCGCCGATTCCGTGCGGTGCCAAAGGCGGGGCGTTTTTTTTGGCGACAACTTATTGATCGCGCAGCAGCGCTGGGAAATTTCCTACAAGCAAAGGGATTTTCCCTACATAGCGCTCTCATCAACGTCCAGATAATGAGCCTCAGACGCCACGCTCTGCCCCGACGGGATGGCGACGTCGATCCGTCTCAGGGCCTTCGGGCTTGCGGACATTTATTCAATATCTGGAAGTGATCATGAAAAATTTTGCGCTCAAAGGTTTGTCCCTGGCCCTGATTCTGGCAGCCGCGTCGCAAGCCGCAATGGCCGCCGACGGTGAAATCAACTTCGTCGGCAGCGTGACCGACAACACCTGTCCGGTAGTGGTTTCCGACCTCAACGGTTCGGCCGGTGCCGGCGACGTCGGCCTGGGCAGTGTGCCGGCCACCTCCCTGGCTTCTGCCGGTCAAGTGGCAGGTGGCGGCGCTTTCACCCTGACCATCGACACCACTGCACCGGGTTGTAACGTCACCGGCAAGAAAGCCGTGGTCAAGTTTCTCTCGCTGAGCGGCAACGCCGGTTCCAGCGGCCAGTGGATCGGCCTGCTGCCGGAAGCGGGCGTGGCCACCAACGTCGCCGTGCAGATCAAGGATGCGTCCGGCAAAGACGTGCAACTGGGTCTGGAATCCTCGCCTTATCTGGACCTGACCCAACCGCTGCGCTTCACCGCCAACTACGTGGCAACCGGCACAGCCACTTCCGGTCCGGCGAACGCCAAAGCCGCCTTTACCGTCGACTACCAGTAAGTCCGGTCAGCCTCCGGCGGCGATTGCCGCCGCCGGGCGCCCTTCCCTTTGCCACGGTTTTGTGGCCGTGCCGACAAGAGGATGAACGCAATGAACTCAGTCATATCCCCCTTCAAAACTGCATCGGCATTGGCTGTGTTACTGAGCGCGACGTTGCTCAGCAGCTTCAGCCAGGCCGGTGTGATGCTCGGCGGCACGCGTATCGTGTACGACGGCAACAAACGCGATGCCTCGATCACCGTGAGCAACACCACGGCCGAGGCCTACGCGGTGCAGGCCTGGATCAACACCGAGGCTGACGACAACACCACCGCCACCCCGTTCGTGGCCACCCCGCCGCTGTTTCGCCTCGATCCGCGCAAAGAGCAAATGGTGCGCATCCAGAAAGTACCCGGCGATCTGCCGCAAGACCGCGAATCGGTCTTCTACTTCAACGCCCAGGAAATCCCGCTGGCCGGCAAGCCTGACGCCAATACCTTGAAGATCGCCATGCGCACGCGGATCAAAGTCTTCTATCGCCCGCCCACCCTCAAGGGCAGCCCAATGGATGCGCCGCCGCAACTGCGCTGGAGTCTGCAGCAGGAACAAGGAAAACCGATGCTGGTGGTCAACAACCCGTCGGCGTTTCACGTGTCCTTTATCGGCGTAAAAGTCGAGGCCGGTGCGCAGGTCATTGAAGTCAATGAACCGAAGATGGTCGCGCCGATGAGCAGCCAGCGTTATGCGCTGCCAGGTTTCAGCGCTCGCAGCGGCGCAGTGGTGTTCTCCGCCATCAATGACTACGGCGGTTACAGCGAGCCGAAAAAAGTCGAGCTGAGCAGCGCCCCGTAACACCGCCCCCTTTTCTTGCGAACCCGCCTGCACGCTGCCGATGCCGCGTGACGGCCGAGTGTTGAGTATTGTCATGCGAATCGAAGCCCTGAACCGTCATCGTCAGTCCGTGCCTTTTGTTCCATTGCATCTGTCGGTCGCCATTCTCACGGTGCTGATGGGCAGCTCGGCGAGCGCGGACGAACCGGCGAAATTTGATGCCAGCTTCATGCAGCCCTTCGGTGGCGCCAGCGCCGGGCCCAACCTCGACCTGGACGCCATCGCCAACAGCGGCAGCATCGGCCCCGGCACCTACCCGGTGGTGATTCGCCTGAACCAGAGTTTTTTTGACCGCCGCGACATGACTTTCGCCAAGGACGAAAAAAGCGCTGAAGTGCGCGCCTGTCTGTCCGAGGCGTTCCTCAAGGAACTCGGGGTCAAGGTCGATGCGTTCCTGACCCCGGGTGAGTCATTCCCCGCGTGCATCGACCTTGCCCAATTGATCGAAGGCGCATCGGTGAGCTTCGACGCCGGGCGCCTGGCCCTCGACATCAGCGTGCCGCAGATCGCCTTGCGCCGCGATGCCGCGGGTTATGTCGCTCCGCAGGAATGGGATCGCGGAATCAACGCAGCGATGCTCAACTATCAGTTCTCGGCGGCCAACACGCAGTCCGACGCCCGTGGCAACGGCACGCAATACAACCTCTACGCCAACGGCGGATTCAACCTCGGCGACTGGCGTTTTCGTTCCAGTTCCTCGTTCCGTCAGGATGAAGACGGCCAGCAGGACTGGCAGCGCAGCAACACCTATGCACAGCGTGATCTGACCGCGATCAAGGGCACGCTGACCCTGGGCGAAAGCTTCACCCCGGGTGATGTGTTTGACAGCATTCCGTTTCGCGGCGCCCAGGTGGCGTCCGACATGGGCATGCTGCCGGACTCGATGCAAGGTTATGCGCCGATCATTCGCGGCATCGCCGAAACCCAGGCCAAGGTCGAAGTGCGCCAGAACGGCTACTCGCTGTACACCACGTATGTGGCGCCCGGCGCGTTCGAAATCGACGATCTCAATGCGGCATCGGGCAGTGGCGACCTGGAAGTGATCATCACCGAAGCCGACGGCCGCGAGCGGCGCTTCACCCAACCGTACGCCACGCTGGCGAACATGCTGCGGGAAAAAACCTGGCGCTACAGCGCCACCGCCGGTGAGTACAACGCTGTCGACGGCGGCCAGCGCCCGGCCTTCGCCCAGGCCTCTCTGGCTTACGGTTTGCCGTTCGATCTGACGGTGTATGGCGGCCTGTTGGGCGCTGACTTCTATCGCGCTGGCGTCGTCGGCGTGGGCAAAAGCCTCGGCAGTCTGGGCGCCGTTTCGCTGGACGTAACCCAGGCCCATACCGATGTACCGAGGGGTTCCGGAGTCGCGCCCGGCAAAGAGAAAGGCCAGAGTTTTGGCGTGCGCTACGGCAAGGCATTCGAAACTGGCACTTCGGTACGCTTCGCCGGCTATCGCTATTCCACCGAAGGCTATCGCGACTTTGATGAAGCGGTGCGCCTGCAAGAACCGAACGAATTCAACACGTTCTCCAAGCGCAGTAAAGTCGAAGCCAGCATCAACCAGGCCCTCGACAGCTACGGCTCGTTCTACCTGAACATGAGCAAGCAGAACTACTGGGGCACCTCGCGTGAAGACAAACAGATGCAATTGGGCTTCAACACCCAATACAAAGGCGTGACCTACGGCATCTACGCCAGCAAGACCCTGACCGACAACTTCGGCCAGAACAACCAAGTGGTGTTCAGCGTATCCATGCCCATCGGCCAGACGCGCAGCACCGGCACCTACACGGTTACACGCAACAACGACGGCAGCCTCGACCAGCGTGCCGGCCTGAGCGGGCGCGACGGCAACCTCAACTACAACGTCAACGCCAACCGCTCCGACAACGGCGGCAACAACGGCTCGGCCCTGATCGGCTACCGCGCGCCGTTCGCCCAACTCGGCGCCGGCGTCAGTGTCGGCAGCGGTTACCGACAGACCTCGGTGAGCGCCGCAGGCTCCGTGCTCGGTCACAGTGATGGCCTCGAATTCGGCCAGACCCTCGGCGAAACCGTGGCCCTGGTCGAAGTCAAGGACACCCCGAACGTCGGCGTCCTCAACGCGCCCGGCACGCTGACCAACGCCAAGGGGTATGCCCTGGTTCCCTACGTCACGCCTTACCGTAAAAACCGCGTGGCACTGGACACCGGCGAGCTGGACAACAACATCGACATCGAAGAAGGCGTGACCAACGTCGTGCCGCGTCGCGGTGCCGTGGTCAAAGCCAGCTTCGCCGCCAGCCGCTCGGAAAAAGCGCTGCTCAACGTACGCCTCAAGGACGGCAAGCAACCACCGTTCGGCACCACCATCACCAACGAAAAAGGCGCCAGTGCCGGCGTCGTCGGCCAGGCCGGCCAAGTGTTGCTGTCAGTGGGTGAAGGCAAGGTCTTCCAAATGAAATGGGGCGAAAAGACCGGACAGAGTTGCCGCATCGAACTGGATGTGAGCAAAGCCCCCATGGTGGACGGTTATCGCGTGGCAGATGCGTTGTGTGAATAAATCGGGGCCTGATACGCGGTGATTGCTTTGCTCGCGATAGCGCCCGCCCAGCCGACAGCAACGTGACTGCCCGACCGCTATCGCGCCATCCCGGAGAAAAACCCTGTTCTCCGTCCGCGAACCTTCGTAATTTACGCGCCATAACTACAAGGTCGTTTTGGGGATGTAAGTGGGCGCTTATCGACTGCTATTGGCCGTGCTGGTCGCTGTTTCGCATATGGGCAAGACGTTCATGGGCTTGAACCCGGGCGTGATCGCCGTGATTCCTTTCTTGATCATCAGCGGTTTCGTGATGACTTCGCTGATCGAGCGCAACTACCAGGCGCCTGGGAAACTCGGTCTGTTCTACCTCGACAGGATCCTGCGCCTTTACCCTCAGTTCCTGCTCTACTTCTTCGCGGCAAGTGCGGTGCTCTACATCCTGTTCCCCGGCTCGCCCCAAGAGGCCGAACTGACGTTCAAAAACATTGCTGCGAGCCTGGCAATGGTGCCACTGGGCTTCTACATGTTTGGCGCAACCGGAAACGGCATCCTGCCACCGGCCTGGTCGCTTGGACTGGAAATGTGCTTCTACCTGGTGATCCCTTTCCTGATCCTCTATCGAGCGCGGGGTGTTGCCTTCGTCTTGTCCGTCGCCGTGTTCATCCCCGCGTGCCTTGGTCTGATCAACACTGACGTGTATGGCTACCGCTTGTTGCCGGGGGTGCTGTTCATCTTTCTGTGCGGTAGCTACCTGTACAAACCGCAGGCGAAGAGCCTGGCCATCGTGGCAGGCACCGCCGTGGCGGCGGCATTGATCTTCATCGCGATCATGGCCGGCTGGATCGAGCGCCAACCGTTCAATGCCGAAGTGACCGCAGGCATTGCACTCGGCGTACCTGCGGTGTATCTGCTGACGAAACTCAAGTATCACCGGGCTGATGAATTCCTCGGGAACATCAGCTACGGGGTGTTTCTGAATCACTATGCGGTGATGTACTTCCTGCACGGTCTATGGCCGATTAGCTCATACGATGCTTACACCGTGGCCAAGATACTGGGCCTGTCGTTCCTGTTGAGTGGCGTTTCATATTACTGCGTCGAAAGGCCAGCGTTGAAACTCAGGCATGCACTGAGG
Source organism: Pseudomonas sp. LF-5 (assembly GCF_037626295.1). NCBI lineage: Bacteria > Pseudomonadati > Pseudomonadota > Gammaproteobacteria > Pseudomonadales > Pseudomonadaceae > Pseudomonas > Pseudomonas sp. LF-5. The sequence goes on along the minus strand of NZ_JARKMT010000001.1, from coordinate 359,291 downwards.
GGTGGCGTGAAGGATGGCGGCAGGCAAGTGCGCGGTGGTGAAACTGCGGCTTGATCGCCAGCGCAGGCGTTTGCACCAACAATCATGCTGGTTCATTGATCGAAGCAGGCGTTCACGAACGCCTGCTCAGGTCTTAGTGCAAAAACTGCCCGTCAGAGCGCCAAATCTGATGTTTTCAATCCTTGAACAGCGTCCAGCCATGACAAATGCCGGCAAAGTCTTTCGCCGTAAAAAATAATACAAGTTCCTCCGGGTCAAACTTTTTGTACAACCAGTGCCCAGGAACAGGGCCTCTCGTTATCACGTATTGCAGGCGGTATTTTCCAATAGCCCCAGAATGGAATGAGGCTGCACTCAGCTCGAACCTGTCACCTTGGTTCAGTGCCCACAGTTTTCCGACAAGGCAGTCGTCTCCGACCACCGCTTCAGCGGTCGCCATCAGATACCGTGTATGGAGTTTTTTTTGAAGTCGGGCGCTTCTGGGCATGGATCAACCTTTTGATGGAACGAAAACTGCCGAGGGGGCGAGCGAGCCGAATTGATCGCGTGCTCTGGCCGAAAGCAAAACGATCTTCAGCCCTACCCGCCCGATGCGCAAAGACTGGCGCTAGCCTTGAACAAAAACAATCTCACCCCTTCTTCTTGAACAATTTATTCAGGTAGTACTTCACACTCCAGCGATCCTTCGGCCGTGGCTTGTAATGGGTTTTGTTCCTCTGCGAAGGATCAATCCCTTGTCCGCTTGCGGTGTAGTAATAAAGCGCAATCGACCGACGAGTGATGCCTTCAGGTGTCGTCAACGGCTCCGGATGCCCGTGATTGCTGTCCTTGTCCGTGTTGAAAATCACGCAACGGTTATAGACCGGCAGAATTTTTTTCAGGCATTTCTTCATCCCCACATCCCAAAGCTCCAGATTACCGCCGTACGCCTCCTGCCAGTCTTGCGTCAGGTAGATGATCACGTTCAACCGCCGCTCGACATTAAGCTTTTTGTTGAGCCGAAAGTCCGAGTGCACACCGAGGAAGCCGCCGCTCCTGGTTTCGTGCAGGCCGCCGCCAGTGAAATAGGGATCGGGAATCAGGCCCTGGATGCCGGTGAGCTTTTCAAGGAACTGCAGCATCGGCGCAGAGTTGAAGGTGTTGAATACGCTCTTCAAATAGGGGCTGCATTCGTTGGGACTGATCTGGCGCTTGAGCTGGCCTTTGTAGCCACGCTCGTAAATCATTTCGTTGTGGGTCGGCTCGACCGGGAAGTGCGTGCGGATACTGGCAATGACGTCCTGGTGCAGGAAATTGTCGATGACGATGTGCGGGAATGGCGTGGCCTGGGTGTATTGACTGGACAGCGACTCGCCAAACGCGCTGGCGGCGTTCTGGTCGAAATCGAGCTCCGGGGACAAGGTGATGGGTAGTGTTCGCGTATCGGGTTGCATTACCGCTCCAATAAACTTGTATAGAGCCTTTCAGGCCATTTCAAACAGGGTCATTGCGCGAGCAGATTGCCATGTCGGCCATGGCCTGCCGAGCAGGGTGTTCTGAAAAGCGGCGCGATGCTGTTACGACATGTTTCTGACTGTCAGTAAGGAATTAACCAGATCCAGTTTCAGAGCCTCGCCCCCAAAAGGTCCATATCGACCCTGCATGGTTGGCACATTACCTTCTATGCCAACTTCACCTGAAGATATTTCCACAAGAATTTTTTAAAATATCGGGCAAACGTGCCGCTCGCCTAACCAATCCCACTTCCTGCCCGTTACTTGGGTATGAAATCAATCCAATAGCCTCTGGTTCTCATATGTTTTCTTCGATGGCTTAGCTACCGTACGACAAACTGACAATAGCACCTGCGGAAACACGATTGTCGGAGACATCGCCTCAACGGGTTCTCATCAATAACTTGGCTGGGAAAACCTTGGGAATCACTGGAGCCAATGGGAACAATATCACCAGTGATTAGCGATAGAAAAATTTGCACTAGTAATATTGGAATGGAATTCATTAAAAACATCCGCACCACGTCCGGTCTTTTACCACCACCCCGGCCAGGCGCACAATGAGATATTTGACTTTAATTCCACTATTACTCACTCTTAACATTGACCCATATAACAAAACCCCTAACAGAAAAACCCATAACCCCCCTATGAACAACACCCAAAACCTCAGGTAATATTTTTTCAATATCCACGCGCACTACAGTAACTATCGAGACATAGAAAATCTTACAAACAACAAAAACAAAACATCGCAAACCATAGAAAACAAAGATCAAACATCAACTCAATTGCAACAACACCGACAGACATCGAAACTTATGCAAAACGGTTAGATATACTGCAGGGCAACATATATGGTAACAATCACCCCCAACCACATGCGTAGAGAGCACTTAAGCCCGCGAATGAATTCTGACTCATTGATAATCAACTGATTTTGACTGCGAAAGATGTGGCTTGATGCTATTCAGTGGTTCGAAAAGGGATCAGACCACACTTCATGTATTGGTCTGCCCTCACCCTCCCTTCTAAGAAGGCCTAACTTTTTCGAGAACTTTTACAACCTGATCGAGCCCATCAAAAGTAGAAGGTATTTCACTATCTCCACCCACAATCCCACTGAATATCACTTGTTCAAATCTTTCAAATGTACCCGCAGCAGCTTCTTTCGAGTTACCCGCAAACTCTGAGTACTTCAGTACAAATTGAGTTAAAGCCACTCTAAGATCAATTTGCAACAACTGCGACTTCAACGACCGATAGTTATGCAAAGTCACTTTAAAAAAGTACAATAAAACCAACTCAAAACCAAAAAATGTGACAAAAGACATTATCTTTTTAAAATATTTTGATGACTGCTCCCCGTCTAAGACCTTGCTTTCTTTAACAACATTGACCTTTTCGGACAAACTGACAGAAGTTGCGGCTGCTCCGTTAGTTCTTTCACTTGACGCTTGATCTGTAGCCTGATTCGGACCCGCAGCGCCACCATCCGGCCTCACCTCGCTGACCTCACTCACAGCCGAAGCAGAGGAGCTATCGAACAACTCAAATAAAACCTTAACAAAAAGAGGAGCAATCATAATTACCCCAAGGAAAACCAAAAACCTTAGTGTATTTGTCGCTTCCTTTTTCTTCAAAGCCCGCATACTGCGAAACGCACGATTCAACCCTAAAAAGTTAAAACTCCGCTCATACTCATCCAAATTTCCTTTTAGCTTTTCAACAACTTGGCTTTTATCCCCCAAGGTCTTTTCAAGATTTTTTTTAAAGTCCTCTCCTTGCTGAATAACCCTCGGCAGCTCGGCCAAGGTCACCAACTCTTTACGATGGAGATATTTTCTCAAAACGCCGATTACTATTCGATTTCGTGCAGCTTGAAAATCCACCTTATTGCTATAATCCAAAAAATAGGACTCTTTAAGGAAACTAGTCCAGCCAATCAATGACCTGGGGAGACCATACTGATAGGCGATTTCCAACTCCAATAGAAATTGATAGCAAAGTACCGCCAAGGGTTCCAACTCGCCGACATCACCAGTAGCGTCGACGTTAAACTTTCTTAGAGCCTCCTTGAAAATATTGCCAAATTCTTCTATACAATATAAGCAATTCTGATTTGCAACATTATAGCTTTGCCAAAAAAAATCCAAACTACGCTGTGTAAAACTCCTTAAACGTGTAAGCCGCTCATCAGCGCCAGAGTCAGAAATATTGTTAATTTTCTCGACGGCAACTTTTATCAGCTTAACCAAATCCGGATCTGAAAAAAAACCCGGCGAATCTGAAGTATCCTCATTGACACCAGCGTCCATAATTAATTATCTCCTTATTTAAAGTTTTTATTTCATACCACTAAAAGCCGCACAAAATACAGGCCCTATGCCACCATGTCTATCTCTCGTCACGTCCTCCCTCTAGTAAGGTCGTTCGTAATAAAGATGTCATTCATCACCATCTACCCTTTCGCTTCGAACAAAGAGCCCCCAATCCAAGGTGCCCCCCCAAGGTGTCCACAACCCCACTTCGCCAACAAATCATCCTGCGCTCCGACAATCTCCGTTCCGACGACTTCGGCGCCCTCTTCTCCAGACTCTTCGGCAATCGCTACGCCGACACTCCGCCCCCGCCCTCCAGAATCATCATCGGCGGCGTCTATGGTCGGCATGACGGTGTCAGTTTTCGGCGCATGCATTACCACGGCGACTTCAGCGTTTCTTTTCCCGATCCGCAGGACGAGATCACGTTCGTCATTCCCACTGCGGGCAAGATCGTGTTCAACCACGCCACCGAGTCCATCGGGGTGTCGCACGTTGGCCTGGCAATCGACAAGGCTGACATTCGCTCTATGCGTTTCTTCGATGATCACGCGCATCACGGCATGTCGATCAATCGCCATCAGCTCACCGAGCGGCTCTCGGCGCTGTTGGAAAAACCGATTCTGGAGAAGATCGCTTTTGAACCCAGCGTTGATCTGAACACCGCAGCCTTTCAGGGCATCAAGGCGCTGATCGATCTGGCCACAGGCACTGAGTTTGATCTGTTGATCAATAGCGGCACATTGATGCCGTCGCGATTGCGCGAGATGTTGATTGATGCGGTGCTGGAGGCGTGGCCGCACAATTTTTCCGAGGCGTTGCGGCGGCCGGCGCCGAGTGTGGCGCCACGGCATGTGAAGTTGGCGATGGCGTTTATTCAGGCGCATCCGGAGCAGTTGGTCAGTGGTGTGGAGCTGGCGCGGTTGAGCCATGTCAGTCAGCGCGCGTTGCAGGAAGGGTTTCGGCGGTTTGTCGGGATGTCGATTGTGGCGTATCAGCGGCAGGTACGGCTGGAACGGGCTTATGAGGTGTTGAAGCAGCGCGGCTCGGCGTCGGTGACGGAGGTGGCGTTGCGGTTCGGGTTTAGTAATGTCGGGCGGTTTTGTCGGTATTTTCAGGGGGCTTATGGGGTGAGTCCCGCTGAGTTCAGGGTTCGGGATTAATCAGCTCATAAGCTGGAAAGCTAATTGTAGGAGCGAGCCTGCTCGCTCCTGCAGTTTGTGTGTGTTTTTTTAGAACGCGTAGCTGGCCTTGAGGCCGCCACTGTAGCCGTGGCTGTCGCCCCCGCCGTTGGCACCCACTTGCGCGCCCAGGCTCAGGGCGCCGAGGCTGGCCATGACGTTGACCCCGCCGCTGAACTGGTCGCGGTTGTCGAAGGCGGCGCGTTGCTCGATGTCGAGGCCCAGCAGTTGGCTTTGGCTTTCGACCTGATGCTCGCCGAGTACATGTTCGTAGCCGACCTGCACGCCGGGCACCAGTTGCCAGTTGCCCATCGCCAGCGGGGCGAAACCGACGTTGAGGTTGGCGACGGCGCTGCGGCGGGTTTGCTTGTTGTCGTCGACATCGAGCGAGAGTTCGCTGCCCTGCTCTTTGAAGCCGTTCAGATCGAGGTGGCTGACACGCAAGCCGAGGCTCGGTTCGAAGGTCATGCCGTTGACCGGGGCACGGTAGCCGAGCGCCAACGTCGCGCCACTGAGGTTGCCGTGGGTGTCGCCTTTGGCAGTGCCGAGGCCGCCGCCGAGGTCGCGTTTGCTGTTGTAGTCGACGTAGCCGGCGCTGACGTTGGCGTCGACGAACAAGCCGCGTTCCAGGCTGGCAAAGCCGTAGCGGGCGCCGAGGTTGAGGAAGCTGAAGTCGGTGTCGGCTTCGCCGCCCGCGCCGCCGATGCTGCCTTTGCTGTAACCGAAGCCGCCGCGGGCGCTCAGTTGTTCGCTGAAGCGCTGGGTGATGCCGACCATCAGGCCCTGGCTGTGTTCGTTACTGCTCTCGGCGTGGGCCGAACCGTCGGTGCCGAGGTAACTGGCGAGCGCGGTGCTCCACAGGCGATATCGGCCGACTTTGAGGTCGCTGCCGCTGGCGAACGGTGCGGCAGCTTGTTCGATCATCGCGTTTTCGCGCAGCAGGTAACTGGCGGCGTCGGCGTGGACCTGACCGCCGACCTGGGATTCGACACCGCCGAGGGTGCCGGCGTCGATGGCCGACTGCAGGTAATAGTTGTAGGCGCTGTAGGTGCCGGACAGTTGAGTATTCTGTAACTGCCGGAGCAATTCGGCGCCGGCTGCGGCGTTGCCGATCAGCCCGGCCTGGCCCGGCAGGCTGTGGTATTCGACCAGTTTGCCGCGCAGGACGTAGATCGTTTCCTGCGACAGACCGAGGCCTTGTTTGAGGTAGTTGTCCATGCTGCCGTATTCGGTTTTGACCTCATCGAGACCGGCCTGCAAATAACTGGCCTGAACGCCGAGCAGTGGTTCGTAGATCGCGGCCATGCTTGCCGGCAAGGCTTTTAGGGTCGCGGCGACACGGGCGGCGGTGTAGTCGTTGGTCGCCAGGTAGTTGGCCATGATCGTGGCGTCGTCGACACCGGCGATACTCTGCAACACGGCGGCGGTCCAGCCGGTGCGGTCCTTGCCTGCGGTGCAGTGGAACAGTTGGGCGGCGTCGACGCTGGCCAGTTCGTTGAACAACGTGCCGAACTGGCCGCGCATGCCGGCATCGCTGACGAAGGCGCGGTTGGTCTGCTCCATCATGGCGATGGCGTCGGCGGCGCTTTTGAACGAGATATTGGTGATGTTCGAACCGGAGGTGGTGCTGCCGATGATGTCGATGTTTTCGTAGCTGGCGCCACTCAGCATCGTGTCGGGGGTAGCAGCGATTTCGCTGGGGGTGCGCAGATCATAGACGGCTTTGATGCCGAGGCTGTTGAGGGTCGCCAGGTCCGCTGCCGATGGCGTGATGGCGTTGGAGCGGTAAAACACGCCGCTGCGCAGGGTGCCGTCGTGGGCCGTGGTATACGCGGTGGTGATGCCGGCGATGTCACGGAAGTTGTCGATGCTTTGCAGGCGCGGCGTATCGAGCGGCACGGACTCGGCGGCGTGGGCGGTAGCGATGGACAGGCTCAGGATGGACAGCGAACAAACAAGACGTTGAAACACAGTGCAGCCTCATTGGATTAAGCGTTGGGCTGCTGACTATGGATAAGCGAGTGATACTGAATATGACAGTTTCGGTTTGTGCGCAAATGCCTGCGCGAATGGGCCGTGGGGTGCGTGATTTGTCCATGAATCCAGGGCACGCAACTTCTACAGGGTTGGGGGGAGCCTTCCCCTGGTCCTTCGGTGTGTTTTGTTTGCGTTGTTTTTGAGGCTGGAGGTGGCGGTGTAATCGAAAGCGCCTGCGCCGATTATCAAGGCCTGGGCTGATTGTCACCGAGTGCACCAAGAATCCGTTCGAGTTCAGGCCGCGTCCACCGCTCCCAAGGCAGCACATCCCGGGTGTCGCCGGTGTGCCAATGCTCTCCCGCGTCAAATGCGAGGTAGATCGAGAAAGCGGGCTCGGGCATTTCTTCGCGCACGCCCAGGTCGACAATGTCGCTGAACAGACTATTCATGACCTCATCGCACGCGTGGAAATCACGGGTGCCGGCCAGGAACTGCCGGGCCATCGCTATGGCCACTTGGTTCAACAGGTCGCGAGGCGTGACCTGCAGGTCCCGACACAGGCAACCCAAGTCATGCAGGGTATCTTGCAGGATGACGTTCAGGGCGTAATCCAGATCTGCCGGGGTCACAAGCGTTTTCATGGGTCAGGCATCGTCCGTTGGTGCGCGGCGCAGGGTGAGCAGAATTTTTCTCTTGAGCAAAGAGTTGCCGGTGGTGTGGTATTAATTCCCGACTCGTCATCAAGGATCAGTGCCCATGAACCACCGCAATGTTCGAATCGTCGCCCAGCACCTGCTCTCGGACAACTGGTATCTGCTGAAAAAAATCGACTTCGAACTGCAACGCCGCGACGGCAGCTGGCAAGCGCTGAGCCGTGAGGTGTATGACCGTGGCAATGGCGCCACGATCGCGCTCTACAACCTGGCGCAACGTTCGGTCATCCTCATCCGCCAGTTTCGCATCCCGACCTTCGTCAACGACCATGACGGTTACCTGATCGAAACCGCTGCCGGGCTGCTGGATAACGCCAGCCCCGAAGAGCGCATTCGGCTGGAGGCGGAGGAAGAAACCGGCTACCGCGTGCGTTCGGTGCGCAAGGTCTATGAAGCGTTCATGAGCCCGGGCTCAGTGACCGAGCGTCTGCATTTCTTTGTCGGCGAATACCATCCCGAAGACCGCATCAGCGACGGCGGCGGTCTGGCCGACGAAGGCGAAGACATCGAAGTGCTGGAATTACCGTTTGATCAGGCGCTGGCGATGGTCGATGACGGGCGGATCATGGACGGCAAAACCATCATCCTCCTGCAATACCTCAAGACCGTCATACCGCCCTCACCTGCGCTGATGATTCTGGTGGCCGGCCCTTATCGCTCCGGCACCGGCGACGATCCCGCGGCCATCGCGGCCAATCTGCAGGCCATGCAGGCGTGCGCCGCCGAGTTGCTGCAGGCCGGGCATTTTCCACTGCTGGCCGAATGGGTAGCACTGCCACTGGTACAACTGGCCGGCTCGCAGCACGTTGGGGATGAGGTGTATCAGGCGCATTTTCACGACTACGCGAAAACGCTGTTACAGCGTTGCGACGCGGTACTGCGCATCGGTGGTGAGTCCGCAGGCGCGGATCAGATGGTGGAACTGGCCCGACAACGGGGACTGGCGGTTTATCACGACTTGCGCGAAATCCCCGCTGCCGGGCGGCGCTGATCTCAGCGAGTCGGGCCAACGACCTCAATCTGCGTAATGCCGACCAGCTCGGCCTGTTCGAGGATCTGCTCCGGTGTCGCGTCTGCCGAGGGCATGATCAGGCCGTTTTCCGCGTCGCCGTAATGCAGTTCCAGCAGGTGCCTCGCCGCCTCATGCTCGGCGAGTCGGGCCTCCTTGATCTCGAGGTCGTGGCTACGCGGCTTGCCATTGAACAGGTATTTGAGGACAAAGTTGTGCATGGTCGGATCCCGTGGGTGTGATTAGAAGGCAGCTGTTTATCCTGACGCACCAGTCAGCTTTTAAGTTCAACGCCATCCCGAAAACGGGGAATGTCAGTGATCCGGTCAAACTTTTACCGACGCCAGGCGTCCCTTCTTAAACGGCCGACATGGCCCGGCAAACCCAACCAGCTGACCTCAGCTAAGGACTGGCAATGACCTTTTTCATTTTCCTTCTGGCCTGCGCGGCAGCGGCCACCACCGGCATCATGTTCAAACCGGGCGAATGGTACGCCGCTTTGATCAAGCCACGGTTCACCCCGCCAAACTGGGCCTTTCCGCTGGCCTGGACGCTGATTTACCTGCTGCTGGCCTGGGCCGGCTATCGCTTGAGCCTGATCCCCGGCAGTCAGACCGTGCTGGCGTTGTGGGCGGCGCAGATTGCCTTGAACACGCTGTGGACCCCGGTGTTCTTCGGCGCGCATCAGGTGTTGGCAGCAATGGTGATCCTGACGCTGCTGTGGCTGGTGGTCGCGGCCATGGTGGTGCTGGCGTTGCAACTGGACCTGATCACCGGTCTGATTCTGTTTCCTTACCTGGCGTGGCTGTGTGTAGCCGCTGCGTTGAATTTTTCCATCCTGCTCAAGAACCGCTGATGACGAACGTCAATTTGGGTAATAAAACACCCTGGCCGCAAGGCGAGCGAGAGTTGGCGCAAGTGCGCGCCTTCAACCGGAAGCTCGCCTGGTTGCCGCGCTTCAAGATCCGCAATCGCCTCACGCCTCGGCTGATTCAGGCGTTGTTGCGGGTCAGTCAGTTGGGGGGCGCCGGCAAGCTGCGCAAACAGGGGCTCGGCGCGCAAGGCAAACGCCTGGCGAGCGGCGCTGGCGTGCGGATCATCCGGCCCAAAGGCCCGGCCAGAGGCGTGGTGCTGGATTTCCATGGCGGCGGTTGGGTCATCGGCAATGCGCAGATGAATGACAACTTCAACGTTGCCATCGTGAATGCCTGCAACGTCACGGTGGTATCGGTCGATTACCGGCTCGCGGTGTCGACGCCGATTGAAGGCCTGCTGGAAGACTGTCTGAGCGCCACACGCTGGTTGCTCAGCGAAGACGAGTTCGCCGGTTTGCCGGTTGTGGTAGTCGGGGAGTCAGCCGGGGCGCATCTGGCGGCAGCGACGTTGCTGGCGCTGCAACCCTCAGCGGATTTGCTGCAGCGCATCAGCGGCGCGTTGCTGTATTACGGCGTGTACGATTTGACCGGCACGCCGAGCGTATGCAACGCGCCGCCGGAAACACTGGTGCTGGACGGCCCCGGCATGGTCGAAGCGTTGCGCATGCTCACGCCAGAGCGCACAGACGAAGAGCGCCGCCAGCCACCGTTGTCACCGCTGTACGGCGACTTCAGCGGCTTGCCGCCGGCGCTGCTGTTGGCCGGCGAACTGGACCCGTTGCGGGACGACACGCTGGCCATCGCCAGACGCTGGCAGCAAGCGGCGCCGGTCGAGGTGTATTTATTACCGGCGTCGCCCCACGGATTTATCCACTTTCCCACCGCCATCGCGCAAGGCGTGCTGGCTTACAGTCGACAGTGGATCAGCGCCCGAATCAACGCGCACACGGCGGCTATTCGTTCAGATCCTTGACCAGATAGCCGCCGACAATCTGCGACACACCGGTCAACGCCGTGCGCAGCAACTCCGGCTCGGTGCGATAACGCAACGGCTCGTAACCATAGGTGTTGGCGCCGTTGAACGGGGTGATTGGCTCGTTGCGCTGCCAGATCAGTTCATCGCCACGTTTCATCACGCCGCTCACGGCGATGGTCGGGTAGACCACGCTGCTGAAGCCCTGAGTCAGCGAGAAACCCCAGCTGATCACCGTCAGTTCGATCTGCGCATCGGCCGGTTCGTTGTCGCCGACCACCTTGAAACGGCCGGAAGCGGCCAACTGGTCCTCGAAGCTCTTTTTGACCAGGGTGCCGAGATTGATGTCAGAGGTTTCCATGTTGTAGACGATGGCATCGGTCGTCGACATCGACGCCAGGTCACCGGCCTTCAGCCCCGCGACGAAACCGACGCCGCCCAATGCAGCGGTCGCGGCTTTCGACGCACTGGAAGCCAAACCGATGCCGGTGCCGACACCAGCCCCCACAGCGGCGCCCCACGCCTGTTCACGGCCCATGTAGGTGATTTCCTTAGGCTTCCACGCCACCGGCAGAATCTTCACTGTGTGGATCTGGGTGCGGTATTCGGGCTTGAATTTCTGGTTGGCACAGCCGGCCAAAAACAGCACGGCAAACATCAGGACAGCGATCTTCTTCATGAACGACTCGCGACAAAGGAATGTGGGTTAGTTGTCGTCATCGACAGGAAAATCTGAAGTACGAGCGGCATCGACAGCAGATTTTCCGCCGATGCAGACGTGATCGAGGCGCCACGGGTATGATCCGGGCACCCCGTCTCACCTGGACCGCCCCTGATGCCAGCCTCGTACACCCGCCCCGCCCCCGCGCCCCTGCTCCAACCCGGCGAAACCGTGGTGCTGTTCGACGGTGTGTGCAAACTGTGCAATGGCTGGGCACGGTTTCTGATTCGCCATGACCGGCTGCGCCGCGTTCGCCTGGCGGCGGTGCAGTCGCCCGAGGGGCAGGCGCTGCTGGCGTGGGCGGGGTTACCGATGGATCAGTTGGACACCATGGCAGTGATCCGTGACCACCACGTCTGGGAACGCTCCGATGCGTTCCTCGAAGTCATTGGCCAATTGCCCACCCGCTGGCAGCCGCTCCAACTGCTGCGAGTGTTGCCTCGCGGACTGCGCGACTGGGGCTATGACCGTATCGCGCTGAATCGTTATCGGCTGTTCGGTCAATACGCCACCTGCCTGCTGCCGAGTGCGGATCACGAACAGCGCTTTTTGAAGATGACGCCACCTACGCCAGAACGCTGAGCAACTGCACCGGCGTCATCTTGGTCACCATCATCAGCACGATCACGAACATCCCGGCAAAACCCATCACGCCCATCCAGAACCACTGCCGGTACACGCGGCGATAGTCATCACTCAAGCCCTGCCCGGTCGCGTCGGCAGTCGATGCCATGATCTCGAGCCGCTTCTGCAGCAGCAGCACCGGCAGCCACAGTGACCCCACACAAAAGAAGATGATCAGCGACGTCAGCAGCCACTCGGTGGTCATGGGCAACCCCGAAACCCTCATCAGCAGATAGCCGCTGATGATCTGCACAAACCCCGCCGGCGTGGTGATCCAGGCATCGAAGCGCACGACCATCCGCGCCACGTGGGCGATCACTTGCGGGTTGAGCGTACGGCTCGCGGCGATCAGATAGAGGTAGGAACCCATGCCGAAGCCGAACAGGAACACCGCTGCAATCACGTGCAGGTATTTCAGACCCAGATAGAGCATGCTCAGCGCTGCCCGGCGCAGAAATGCACGGACAGGCTCAGGTTGTCCGGGTCGTTGATGGCGGCCATGTATTCCTTGACACTGATTTCGCCCACGCACGGCCGGGCGCCGGGCTGTGGCGTGTAACCCTGAGCCATCTTCGCGGCCAGCGCCACGGCGGCGCAGCTGGGGATTTCCGGGCCTTTGTCGTTGAGCGCGGTCAGTTGCGCGGTCATGCTCAGTGGCTGGCCATCAACGCCGAGGCCTTGCACGTCGATGTACATCGCGCTTTTACCATCGCCGAAGCGTTCGAAGCGGGTGCCCAACCGATGCAGTCTCGCCGCCCACACCCCTGGGTCGCGAACCAGGCCGATTTTCAGCGCCTGCGCCAGCAGCGCATTGGCGATGCCGCCGAGCTTGAGTCCGGCGCCGGCCTGAAAACGCAGGGTGTGCGCGCCATAGCGGCTGGCGAAAATATCCATGTCCGGCACATCGACATTGGCCAGCAGGCGCCGTCCCAGCTGCGGCATTTTGCGCAGGGTCAGATCCTGCCATCCCGGCACTTCATGGACTTTGCCGTTGCACAGCTGCCTGATCGGTTTACCCGCGTACGCCAGCACACCCTCGACCGTCGACAGGCCGGGCATTTTCGCCGAAGAAGAAATGCCATGTTCGATCGAGTCGATGCGCGAAAAGCGCTGGCGCTGCTCGTCGATGATCGCCGAGGACAGCGTCGGCACCGAACTGCAGCCGCTGAGAATCGCCACACCGGCTTCTTTAGCGCGGGCGTCGAGCACGTCAATGCCGTTGACGAAGGTACGGCAGTCGGCCAGGTCGCAGTAGTTCACGCCAGCGGCAATGCAACTTTGCGCCACGGCATACGACTGTCCCTGAAACGGGCCGCCGGTGTGCACCACCAGTTGAATGTTCAGCGCAGTCAATGCGGCCTGGAATTCGCTGCCCATCGCATCGCCGCACCAGCCTTCGCAGGCTGTGTGCGCCCGACTGTTCAGCTCATCGACCTTGCGCTGCAACTTGCGCGGATCGCGGCCCGAGAGCAGCAACGCCACATCGGGCATCAGCGCCAGATGCCTGCACACAATACTGCCGAAATTTCCGTAGCCCCCGACCACCATCACCCTGAACGGCATGCAATTCTTCCCTAATCGTTTCGCGTGCAAAGTGCGAAGGATATAGGGCCCGGCGTCGGCAAGCCATGCCGGTTACCTGGAGCCTGCGCTGCTTCAACGGCCAACGGGCGCTACAAGGATGCCAAAGGGAACAGCGCGATCAGCTCGAGACTTGTTCAAGAAAGATCAGTTGCAACGGTTCTTCCAGCAGGTCGTCCGCCGTGGCGGCAAAGCGCTGGAAGTAAGGCATCGCAAAATGCGCATCCAGCGCCGCCTGATGCATGAAGGCCTCGCGCATGTAGAACGTGCCGCGCTGGTCGCGCAGTTCAAACAACACATAGTCGAGGTTGCCCGGTTCCGCGCGAGTTGGCTCGACCAGTGCCAGCAGCCCCTCTTTCAGCGCCTGCTCCTGGCCAGGCCTGGCCTTGAGCACGGCGATCGACACCAGCATTTCAGTGGACGTGGTCATCATCATTTCTCCAGATTCAAGGCTGAGTGATCAGCGAGTCGGTGCCGGCGCCGCGTCGATTTTCAGACGCATCAGGCTATAGGGTTTTTGCCGTTGATCCTGCCCGCCACGGAAGCCGGGCTGACGGTGCAACTGGTTGGCGATGAAATACAGATAGCCGTCGGGACCGATCGACAGGGTGTCGGGCCAAAGCAGACGCGGGTCGTGGACAAGGGTTTGCCACTGGCCGTCCGGCAGGCGTTTGCGGATCGCGTTGTGTTCGTAGTCACCGGCATAGACCGCCCCGGCGGCATCGGCTTCCATGCCATCGGACGCGCCCTTCTCGCCCAGGTCCTGAACGGCAGCGGCCAGTTGCTGTTCGCTGACGCTGGCGTCACGCAACAGCGCGGTGGCAACCGAGTACAGATGGCGGCTGGACAGCGGCGTGAAGTACAGGGTCTTGCCGTCCGCCGACAGCGCAATGCCGTCCGACGCCACGCCCAACGGTGTGCGCTTGCCGTCCGCGCCCGCGACGGTCAGCGGCAGACCTTCGACCACCGGCATGAAATCCGGGTCGACCGATGTTGCCGGCACTCCGCTCAACCGGCGCTGGGCGCGGCCAGTGGCGATGTCCATGACGATGATTGCGCCCGGGCCACGCAGCGACGAGTCGGTGACGTACACCGTGCCTTCGGCCCCGGTGCGGAAGTCGAAGCGCATGTCGTTGACGTAGGTGCTCGGCAACATGACGTTGTCCGGAAACACCAGGCGTTTGACGATGCGGTTGTTGGCCAGATCCACCGCCAGCAGTTTCGCGCCTCTGGCTTTCGGTTCGGCAAACCCTGGCGCGGCGGTGTCAAGCAGCCAGACCCGGCCCTGCCCGTCGGCGACCACGCTTTGCACGCTGATCAAGCCATCGCTCGGGTCGCGCGGATTCTCCTGATTGATCGCCGCGTTCGGGTACGCAACCACCTTGCCGTCGCGGATTTCGCCGACGGTGAACGGCACGTCGTCGCCCCAACGCGGGAAGTTGACAAAGACTCGCCCGGTTTCGCTGACCGTCACGCCGGTGGGCATGGCGTCGTAGAACGCGTGGACTTGTTCAAGCGTGCCAAAAGCCCTGTCGGCCGGCGTATTCAGCGGCAACGGGATAGCGCTGATGGCGTGGGCCAAAGGCATGCTCAAAGTCGAGGCAATGGCTAACATCGCGGGCAGTTTGTTCATGCGCATCATGTGTTCCTCGCTGGGCCGTCATGGCCCGTTCGAATATTCAGAATCCTTCAAGCACCATCTTGCCCCGGGCCTTGCCGCTTTCGACCAAGGCATGGGCGCGGCGCATGTTGGCCGCATTGATCGCCCCGAAGTGCTGGCCCACCGTGGTTTGCAATACGCCCTGGTCAATCAGCCCCGCGACCCGGTTGAGCAAATGATGCTGGTTGATCATGTCGTCGGTTTCGTACAGCGAACGGGTAAACATCAGTTCCCAGTGCAGCGACAACGATTTGCGCTTGAGCGGCATGACGTCGAGGCTGTCGGGATCGTCAATCACCGCCAGACGCCCCTGCGGACGCAGCACTTCGATCAATTGCGCAAAGTGCTGCGTGGTGTGCGTCAGGCTGGCGACGTAATCGACCTCGGCCACGCCCAGCGCCTGCAGTTGCGCGAGCATCGGCTGGCTATGATCAATGACGTGATGGGCGCCCAGCTGGCGCACCCAGTCAGCGGTTTCCGGGCGCGAAGCGGTGCCAATGACGGTGAGCCCGGTCAAACGCCGCGCCAGTTGCACCAGCATCGAACCGACGCCACCCGCTGCGCCGGTGATCAGCAGGCTTTGACCCTGCCCTGCGCCCTCGGCGACACCGAGCCGATCGAACAGCAATTCCCAGGCGGTAATCGAGGTCAATGGCAACGCTGCAGCATCGGCGGCACTCAACGAGCGCGGCTTGTGCCCGACAATCCGCTCGTCCACCAGATGCCGTTCGCTGTAGCTGCCGGTGCGGGCAATCGAGCCGGCATAGAACACTTCATCGCCGGGCTGAAACAGCGTCACGTCGGCGCCGATTGCACGGACAACACCGACGGCGTCCCAGCCAAGGATTTTCGGTTCCTTGGTGAAAGTGCCGGCGCGGACTTTGGTATCGACCGGGTTGACCGCCACTGCGCGCACTTCCACCAGCAGGTCTCGCGGGCCAGGCGTGGGCTCGGGGATGTCGGTGTCCTGCAACGATTGCGGATCTTCGATGGGCAAGGCGTGTTGGGTAAAGGTGATGGCTTTCATGGGATCTCTGATTCTGAAGGGCTGTGGCAGTCACTGGCCGCCATCTTCGGCTTCCCTCGGGCAAAGAAAAACCGGCAGAATGCGCCAACACTTTCACTGCAGGCGTGAAAATGATCCGCATCGACGATCTCGGTTTATTCACCCGCAGCGCCGCGCTGGGCAGTTTTACCGCTGCTGCGCTGGAGTCTGATTTACTGCCCGGCCAGGTCGCTGCCGCGATCAAGCGGCTGGAACGCGAACTGGATGTGCGCCTGTTCGCCCGCACCACCCGCAGCCTGCGCCTGACCGCCGAAGGCGAGCAGTACTTGCCCACCGCCCACGCGGTGCTCGAAGCCCTCAAGCAGGGCGAGGACAATTTGCGGGGGGAAAACGCCACCCTGCGCGGCGTGTTGCAAGTCACTGCGCCGTCGGATCTGGGACGCAATATCCTGCTGCCGTGGCTGACGCAGTTCCGCCGCCAGCACCCGGAGCTGACCTTGCGATTGGTGCTATCGGATCAGATGGTCGATCTGTTTCGCGACCCGGTGGACGTGGCGATTCGTTATGGCGCCAACGTGGATGCCAACTACGTAGCGCTGCCGCTGGCACCGTGGAACCGGCGGGTGCTGGTCGCCTCGCCTGAATACGTGCAACGCCACGGCCAGCCGCAGACCCCGGATGAACTTCTGGATCATCAGTGCCTGCTCTATTTGCAGACTGGCCGGGTCTACGACAAATGGAACCTGGGCAATCAGACCGTGCAAGTCTCAGGGCCGCTGTTCAGCGACGACGCCGACGTGGTGCGGCGCTGGGCGCTGGACGGCGAAGGGATCGCCTACAAATCCTGGCTGGATGTCAGCGCCGACATCGCGTCAGGTCGCCTGCTTGTATTGCTGCCGGAGCAACCCGGCGAGACCTCACCGTTGAGCCTGGTATGCCCGCATCGCAAGCAGATCACCCCGGCCGTGTCACAGCTCTATACGTGGCTGAGCAGCCAGTTTGCGGCGCTGAAACCGATGTGAGCAGAAGTCCCGCGAAAAGTTGACGAACGCTGTTGCGAGTGTTCAGATGCGGGCCTGTTTCAGGTGCCCCCTGCCGCCGTGCTTGGGGTGAAACGGGAAACCGGTACGTTCATTACGAACAAGTCCGGTGCTGCCCCCGCAACGGTAGGCGCGTGATGCTTTCGACAGACCACTGTGGCCAGACGGCCATGGGAAGGTGAAAGCCTCGATACGCGCGAGCCCGGAGACCGGCCTGAAATGCGTTTGGCAAAATCCTGCGGTGGGCGGGCATGGGCCGGTATTGGCTGTGCGCGATGCCTTCTCCTGCATGCTCTTCTGCGAAGATCCTTTTCGAGAAGACAATGATTCGACCTTTCAACACTTCTGCACCAACCCTGCTGTTCGGCTGCCTGCTCAGCCCTTTGCTGCTGGCCGACGACACGCCACTGCAACTCGATCAGCAAATCGTTTCCGCGCCGTCAGTGGAATCCACCACCGTCGCCGACATGGCGAAGTACGGCAGCAAAATCGAGAGGGTTTCCCGCGAACAAATCGAACGTGCCGGCCCCGGTGCCGATGTCAGCCGCGTCCTGCAGATGTTCATTCCCGGCCTGTACGTGGCGCCGAAAAACGGCCCGTTCGACTACGGCACCTATTCGTTGCTCGGCGGCCGCAACGACGACACGCTGATCCTGCTCGACGGTGTGCGCCTGAACAATCGTCTGTACGGCGGCCTGTACCTGGACACCCTGCCGGCCAACGCCATCGAACGCATCGAAGTGCTCAAGGGCGGGCAAAGCCTGCTGTTCGGCACCCAGGCGGTCTCGGGGGTGATCAACATCGTCACCCGCAGCCCGCAATCGCGCAAAGCCGCCGGCGAAGTGAATCTGGGCGTGGACAGCTTTGGCGGCACGACCGAAGACGTCCGGATCGAAAACATCTTCAGCAACGGTTTCGGCGAACTGGGTTTGCTCGCCTATGCCAGCCACAACGTCTCCGACGGTTACCAGCCGTATCGCAACCGCGACATGAAGAACGTCAGCGAGAAAAACCGTGCCTACGAAGTCACCACCTTCGGCGGCAAGGCGATTCAATCGTTCGCCGATGACGCGCGGCTGGAACTGTTCTATCAGTACGCCGACGCCAACCTCGATTTCGCCCGCCCGCTGAACAACCACAACACCACCAACGACCGTGTGCAGCAGATCGCCACGGCGACCTTCGAACAGACCGTCAACGAGCGCGTGAGCTACTTCGTCAAAGGCCACATCAACGACTGGGACACCCGCTACACCCGCGTCAACAACGTGGATGGCGGCGGTACCAAGGTCATCAACCACAACGACTACTGGGGCTTCACCGATTGGGGCGTACAGGCCGAAGGCAAGGCGCTATTGCCCGGCGGTCATGTGCTGGTGTTCGGCACCGACAACCAGTGGTTCAAGGGTCAGGACGATGTGCTGGTCATCGACAACGACAAGGCCGAAGCCCACGCGATCTACACGCAGTTGCGCCCGCAGATCGCCGCCCTGCCCGACTGGCACCCGAGCCTCGGCATTCGTCACGAAGCCATGAGCGGCGGCGATGGCGCCACGGTCGGCATGCTCACCTCGCTGTACGACCTCAACGATAACTGGGCCGTGCGCGGTCAGTACGGCAGCGCCTACAAACTGCCGAATGCCGAGCAGCTGTTCGTCAACGAGCCGGGCGACGAGATCGGCAACCGCAACCTCAAGCCGGAGAAAAGCCGCAACGTCGAACTCGGTGTCGACTACCAGGGCTTTCTGCTCGAGCGCGAATTCAGCGCCAGCGTCAGCCTGTTCAAACGCAAGATCGACGACCTGATTACCCTCGACGGCATGCAGTGGGTCAACGGTGAGGGGCAGATCCGCATGCGCGGTTTCGAGGCCGACGCGAAACTGGCGCTCACCCAGCGATGGAGCCTGCAAGCGGACCTGACGCGCAATCTCACCGAGTCGCGCAGCGGCGTGAGCATCAACGACATCCCGGGGTTCTTCGCCCGCTCAAGGGTCGGTTATGAGTCGGAAAATCGTATGTGGGGAGCCGGGGGTGCGATCCGCTACATACGCGATATCAAGAGTTCGAAGCAGGTGCAGTACGGCAACTATTCGGTGGTCGATGCCGATGCTTATCGCTACCTCGACCACGCGCATCAGCACCGTGTAAGCCTGCTGATGGAAAACCTGTTCGACCGCGACTACATCACCAGCCGTTCGAACAATGTCGATAATCTCGGCCGGCCGTTCACCTCTGAAATTCGCTACACGTACCGCTTCTGATGAGTGAAATCACCAAGGTCGACGGCGTCGATACTCATCCGGACTGGTCGCAAGTGCCCGATCACGCGCGCCATGTGTTCCTCTGCACCGGCCCGCGCTGTACTCAGCGCGGCGCCTTGCAGTTATGGAAAAGCCTGCGCCGGCATCTGCTGGCGCACGATCGCATCGAGACACCGGGCGGCGTGTTACTGGCCCGCACTCATTGCCAGTTTCCATGCAATCTCGGACCGATCGTGACCGTGTATCCGGAACGCTGCTGGTACGGCGTGCACAACCGGCAGCAGGTGCAGCGCCTGGTCGAGGAGCATCTGCTGGGCGGTGAAGTGGTCGAGGATTTGCTGATCCGGGGGCGCACATGAAGCCCTTGTGGTGTGCACTGGGCGCCCTGCTCTGCTCATCGGCGGCTATGGCTGACAACGTGCGCAACTGCGGCGAGCACTGGCAGGTTTCCGCTTCGCCGCCCGCACGCATCGTCGCGCTGAATCAGCACGCAGCTGACCTCGTGCTGGCGCTTGATGCCGGATCATCGCTGGTGGGCGTCGCGTATCTGGACGACACCGATGCCGGCCAGCGCCCGACCGCATATTTCGGCGTGCCAGTGATCGCACGTCAGTACCCATCCAGCGAAGTGTTGTACGCGCAACAGCCGGATCTGGTGATCGGCGGGTTCGCCACGGCGTTCGGTGACGGCGTCACTTCACGCTCGGCGCTGGCGCGCAACGGCATCGGTTCCTACCTGCTGGAATCGGCGTGCAACGGGCATTCGCTGGATTACTTCGGGCATGTGCGCAATGACCTGCTGAACCTCGGCGCGTTGCTGCACAAACAACCGGAAGCCAAGGCACTGCTGGCCGCGATGGAGGCCGACCTCGCCAATGCCCGAGCCTTGGCCGGCACGCAGAAACCGCTGTCAGTGTTTTACCTGGACAGCGAAGTCAAAGGCCTCGACAGCGAAGGACGGCGCGGTTTTGTCAGCACGTTGCTGGACGCTGCGGGCGCGAAAAACCTGTTCGCCGAGATCAATCAATACCGGGTCACCGTGAGCCGCGAAACCCTGCTGGTCAGCGACCCGGACGTGATTCTGCTGGCCGATGCCGACTGGTCGCCCGCCAGCCGCAAGCGCTACCTGTTGACCCACGACCCGGTGCTGTCGCAACTGCGTGCGGTGCGCGAAAACCGCCTGATCGTTATCCCCTTCACCCAGCTGTTGCCCACCGTAGCCAGCGGTCGCGTGGCACTCGAACTGGCCCGACAACTCAACACCCTGCAAAAAAATAAATGAACCCGCCACCGCACCGATCACCTAACCCTAAGACCATCAGGAGGTAGCCAATGCAAATCGAAACCGTGTGGATCGTACTGGCGGCAGTTCTTCTGCTCATCGAACTTTGGGCCATCAACCGGGTGCGCAAAAGCGAGGGGAAATCCAGCAACAAAGGCGTGTGGATCGTGCTGATCGTGTTTGTGCCGTTGTTCGGCCTGATTGCCTGGGCGCTGGCGGGGCCGAAACAAGTCACTCAGCGGTCGGCATCTTAGTCTTCTGCTGATCAGTTGCCGGGCAAGGACAAACTCGAAGAACCCGGCGTGCAAATGCAAGCCATGAAGGCCAGTAGCAGGAAGGACGTGGCAGCGTAAGGCCTTGCGAATGAAGGGAAGCCCGACATCAGTCGGGCTTTTTTGTGGACGCCAGTCACGCCTTCGTCGGGATGTAGTACCGTGTACCGGTCAACAACAGGGAGGTTGATATGGGTGACAGGACAGGCAAGCGCGTGGTGGTGGTCGGCGCGGGTATTGTGGGCGCTTCGCTGGCGTATCACCTTGCGCGCAAGGGGGCACAGGTGACGCTGGTCGAGGCCGCAGAACTCGCCTCGGGGGTCACGGCGCGCTCGTTCGCCTGGATCAATACGGCCCATGCCGGGAACGATCCGATCGCCCGATTGCGTGGCGCGGCCATCGAAGACTATCGCCGGCTGGAAGCGGAGCTGCCTGAATTGCAGATACGCTGGTCAGGGGCATTGTCCTGGGGTACCGGCGCAGAGGACGAGCCCTCTTCGCCGACATGGCTGTCACGCGCCGAGATCCTCGAACGCGAGCCGAACCTGCGCCACCCTCCACGCCAAGCATCGTATAACGCCGAAGAAGGCGCCCTCGATGCGGTACAGACCACCCGCGCATTGGTTGTCGGGGCACAGGCCCACGGCGCAACAGTGTTCACGCAGACACGCGTAAGCGGCTTCACCTTCAGCGGCGCAGACGTTACGGGCATTGAGACGACGGCGGGGCCCTTGGCTGCTGACGTGATCGTTCTGGCAGCCGGAACGGGCACCGTGCAGCTGGCAGAGATGCTCGACGTTTCACTGCCAATAGACGCCTCCCCGGCCATTTTCATCCGTTTCAAGACTCAACCGGATCGGTTGAACGGCATCATCTCCAGCTCCGAGATGGAAGTGCGGCAAAATGCAGACGGGACGTTGTTGGCAGCGGAAGACTACTTGGGAAATGCCCCGCACAATCAACCGGACGAGATCGCACGGCGAACCGCACAAGTCATTCAACACGAACTGCACGGGGTAACCTCCATTGAACTGCAAAGCGCATGCGTCGGCTTGCGGCCCGTGCCTGTCGACGGCGTCCCCGTTGTCGGCTATCTACCGACGGTGGGCGGAGTGTATGTTTGCGCAATGCATCCCGGAGTGACCCTGGCGGCGATCGTCGGGCGCCTCGCCAGTGAAGAGATTGTCAGCGGCATTGCCTCAGTCGACCTTGGCAACTGCCGCCCCGGCCGATTCTGATGGGCGCGGCAGTCCAATTCTCCAGGCATTCATTTTCAGCTTTCAGCATTCGCAACTCGAAACGGAAGTCATCAGCACTACACGTCCCCCACACAAGGAGCGTTCAACCATCATGGAAGCAACCATCACCTACCGCACCGCCACGGCTGACGATGCCCTGGCGATGTGCGAACTGGGCCAACTGCTCAACGCCGTGCACCACGCCGCTCGCCCGGACATTTACGCGGCTGCGACCGAAGATTTCTCTCGCGACTTGCCGCACTGGTCCGGCGTTTTCGAGAAGCCGGGCCAGGTCGTGTGGCTCGCCAGCGCGGGCGACCAGGTCGTGGCGTTCATTACCGCCAGCCTGTCGGCCAGTGTCGGGCCGTTAATGCAGCCGCAGAATGTCGTGCGCATCGGCTCCGTGTGTGTCGCCGAACGGTTCTGGGGTAAAGGCATTGGCCGCGCACTGATCCAGCGCATCAAGGACTGGGCCCTTGCGCACGATGCGCAGGACTTGCGCCTGACGGTCTGGCCGTTCAATGAACGGGCGGCACGGATGTACGCGGAGTTTGGTTTCGAGCGCCGTGCGGTAGAAATGGGTATGCGCTTGTCATGACACGTCAACAGCGAATCGTCTCGATTGTCCTCGGCCTGCTGGTCTTCTACGCAGCACTGTGGACAGCCTCCGAGTGGTGGGAGAAGGCGCTGGCCAAGCCCTACGGTACCGCTAGCATCAGCCCCGACGGTTGCTTTCAGGTCCAGACGTTTCGGCCGTTCTGGGTGTTGCCGGGTTTTCTTCATCCACAGACGCCGCCGGACGATGCGATGGAGCGCAGCTGGTTTGTCTCCTGGGAGAGCCCGGCGTTTTTTCGCCTGTATGACCTTCGTAATGGCCGCGTACTGGGTGAGAGCGAGATCTATGATCTGGTGGCGTATGGCGGGCCCCTTGATTGGGCCTATGGCAACGACCACACGGTAAGTGCCGCCATGATCCACATTGGTACCACCCCGGACGATTGCACAGCATCGAGGACGCCATGACCGACCGCCGCCGTGTTCAGAGCAAAAGATCGCCGCCTGCACAGGCATCCCTGTTTAATGGCTACGCCCTGCTCCGCCACGCCATACCCGCCGAATGGCTGGATGAGTTGCGCCGTGTGTTCGATGCAGGTGTCCTGCCGTCCGATCAGTGGCCGGTGCCCCGCGGTCAGGACTGGCGTCACTCGCTGCTCGATGATGACCCGACGGTGCGCGCGGTGTGCCGTTTGCCACAGGTGCTGGAAGTGGTAGGCGAACTGATCGGCGAACGCTTCTTCCTTGCGCAGGTGGAGGGTCGTGAACCCCTTCCGGGTGGCGGACATCAACCCTTGCACCGCGACCTGTCGGCGCAACGACCCGGCGACAGCGTGGTTGCCCTGGCGTTTTTCGACGATTACGGCCCACAGAACGGTGCTACGCGCATCGTCCCCGCCAGCCATCGCCCCCTGCCTGGAGAACCGCCACTCGACGCTAACGATGAGTCGAAAGCCGTGCAGCTTTCCGGCAGCGCCGGAGATATTCTGCTGTTCGACGTGGACCTGCTGCATGCTGGCAGCCGCAACGTGGCGGGCTTGCGCCGACGTTCCATCCTGATCAATTACTTTGCCGAACCGCTGTACGCCGCGCATCTGCAAACAGTGGGCCTGCGCAATGTGCGGATGGATCCTTTCGAGTGGTTTGATTCTGCAAGCCACTGCATTGTCGGGGGTGATTGACACACGATTGGATTCGGTGAGGATTCGACATTGCCTGAACCCGCCGTATACGTCAGGATCCCACCCTTTTTCAGCGCAAGGGCAAACGTGGCACGTCTACGCCCTTCGCTAGTCGATATTTAAACCTACAAGCCGGGTAGCCCCATGAATCGTCAAAAGAAACTTCAGCAGTTGTTCAAGGAAAAGGCCAAAAAGGCCAGCGCCAAACTGGCGCCGAAAAAGCCCAAGTACATCAGCAAGGCCGATCGCTTGAAGATGGCCGCCGAGGCGCCGGTAGAACCGGTTGAAACTACCGAGAGCTGATCCCGGCCAGTTTTATAGAAATGGCGAAATGTTCGCCAGCGCCCGCGTGATGTAGAGCTCCTGCTCCCCCACCGGCACCACGTACCGCAACGCATCGCACGCGGCGTCCACACCGGCAAGGCGCGCGATAAACCAGGCTGCCAGATACTGCGAAGCCAGACATCCGCCGGCGGTGGCGACATTGCCGTTGGCCGCGAACGGTTGATTGAGCACCGCGACCCCGGCCTCCTCCAGCGACACCTGCGCCTCGACGGTAAGTCCGTTCATTGACCGCACCTTGTCCGTGGGGCTGGCAATCGACACGCGCCAGCCGGGCACCCGATTGAGGATGCCGAAGGCGATGAGCGAATCGAGTTCGTTGAACCCTTCAAAGGTCAGGATGGCGACGTGCATGATGAGCCTCGGTGCGGATGGTCGAGGCTCATCGTAGGACTGGCAAATCAATACAATCAAAGAATTGTCATGGGTATATTAAATCGCTGACATTACGATCCCTGTCGGGTCTGCCGCAGAGGTATCTTCATAAGCGCCCGCCCCTCATCAGCCCCCGGAGTAGATCAACCAGGCGATGAAAGCCACAACAGGGGCGAACAGCACCAGGCCACCGACGGCGACGGCCCAGCCCCAGGCAAAACCGCTTTCGCCCTTGAAGCGGCCGCCACTGAGCAGGCGCAGCACGCAAACACCGACCCGATGAGCCAGCTCGTTGATCAAGAAGTCAGCGATGAAGTCCATAACACTAACGCTCCAGTGACTTCGCCATGATGAAAAGCGACCGCCTTGCCTGTCGTTGCTTGATCGTAGTTGGATTTGTGTGGGCTGGTGCCGCCGCGAGAAAAAAGCTGGGGGCCACTGATCTTCAAGGACCTGGTCAAGTTCGACTGACAAGCCCTGATCGCAGGTTTTGCAAGACGTTCACTGGATCGAACACAACCCGCTCAGCGCGTTTTACACGCCAGCCACGCGCCCCAGAAAAGGCTGCTGAAGAACCGCGTCGCCTCACCAAATCCGGCCTCGTGCAACAACGCCTGAACCGCCGCCTCGGAATGCGGCGGATCGGCGCCCTGCAAAATCTTCCCGAGTTTCGCCCTCACCTCCTCGGCACTCGCGCCCTGCTGCCGCCAACGCTGCCCCCAGGCTTGCAGCAATAACGGCTGGCTGGCATAGGCGTAGTGATTGCCCGCCACAATCAGCGGCGCACCCGGTTTCAGCCGCGCCTGAACCGAGCGCAGGATCTGTCGCTTGGCGTCATCGCCATTCAAGTGGTGCAGCACACCGATCAATGTGGCCGCGTCGAACGATGCCTGCGCCGGCAAGTCCTCGACATGCCCGAGATGCACGTCTGTCCTGCCGAGCAAATCATTGGCCTGCAACTGCTGCGTCGCAGCCTCCAACATCGGTGCCGAAGGATCGACCGCAGTGAAACGCCAGTCCGGCTCAAGCGCGGCCATTGCGATGATTTCCTGCGCCGTACCGCCCGCGCCAACCACCAACACCTTGGCGCCACGCAACGGCCCCAAAGTGGCCGCCAACATGCACGCAGCCAGATCGTGACAGGCATCGTAACCGGCCAGGGCGATGCGACTTTGTCTGGCGTATTCGTTGGCGCGGGAAGTGTCGAATTTGTCTGCGGATTGGGTCGGGGTCGAGGGCATGGCGATTCTCCTTGTCTTGGGAGCACGCTACCCCGGGGGCAGAGATAAGGAAAATGGCGTAATTTTATAGGCTACATTCCTGCAGGGAATGAGCATCTGGCGTGGGATACGCATCGTTAAGCGCCAAGGACATCCATTACTCTGATTCATACGAGATTAAGCAACAGTATTTGTCCAGCCCGCCGATATTTCCTCGCCGCTCCTACCCTTAGCATCGTCTCCAACCCGCGAACAAATACGGTTCTCAACGAGACGGTGAACATTATGAACTTTAAGAAAATTGCACCGGATTTACTGTTGGGCAGTTTCGGTGCGCACGCTTATGCCGATAAGTCGGACGCGGCGAATCTCCCGGTCGAGACCTACAGCTCTTCGACAAATATGGATATCGAACACGTTACCTTTATCACCGAACTGGCCAACGAATGTGCCCCTGTACCGGTGCAGATGACCTAAGAAGATTTCCATGGCGAGCGCCACGTTCTGCAATATCAAGTCATGGGCACCGGCTGTCCCAGTTGAGTCTGAGTTGGTAATTCGTTATCTGAAGAGTACCGACCAAACGCTCCTTTAACTGAAGCCCGTTATGCGTGAACTTTGGTGTCGGTTTCCAAGCAGAATGCTTGTGGTGGTATAAACTTTTTACCGTATCTCATGACTTTTCACAGCCCGTCCCCCCTTGACGGGCTTTTTTATACCTGCATTTCTAAGGTTGTGGGCGGCGTTAATCTCTTTCGCGGCGTCTGAGTGCCGTAGCCAACTGGCTACCGCCGAAGATGATCCAAGCGGGTGCAGCGTGAAATCGCGCCCATCGCCTCGCAGTCCGAGTGACCGCAGATCACGATGTCCTATACGCCGAACACTGCGACCGCATATTCGACGCTGGCCGAGACGCCGCCCGGTTCAGGGCCTTACGCCGGCACAATGTTGCCGGCGTTGCGAATCACGAACAGTTCGCCGGGTTCGCGCTGCGTCAGGAGTTCGGGCACAACACGGCTGTCCGAGCAGGTGATGAACATCCCGACAAACAACGATCCTCGCAATCAATTTGGGCGATCTGCCAGGAATCACGCGTTTGAAATTCGGTTTGCTTGAACCCCTCGATATCACCAGTGATCAAGCCAGATGGTCGATCAATCGGCAGCGCAGGCTGACACTCCATCGTTCAATTCGCCGCCCAGTCGGCTCGATACTGCAGCAGAAAGTCGACGAATGCCCTGACCCGCTGAGGAACGTAGCGTCCATGGGGGTACAGAAGGGTGTAGGGCCTGGAGCGTCCGTTGTAGGGCTGGAGCACCTCGACGAGGCTTCCATCGGCCAATTCGCGCTCGACAATGAATTTGTAAGTCTGGAACAGACCAGCACTGTGTTTGGCCAGGGTAACGCCGCCCAGCACATCATCTGAACAGCAATATCTACCCTCAGTGAAGATCTCACGGTGTTTCCCCTCGACGTCGAACAGCCATGAGATGCTTCGACCGCTGCTGGGCAGTTCAAATTGAATGCACTCGTGAGCGACAAGGTCATCCAGCGTCGTTGGGGTGCCGGTTTTGGTCAGGTATTCAGGTGTCGCGACCACGACCAGTTGTGCGTCTTCGAGCAAGCGGGCAATCAGCGTCGAGTCAGGTTGAGCCCGGACCCGAATCGCCAGATCATAGCCCTCCGCTACAAAGTCGATATTTCGGTTACCCAAGTGGATATCCACGCTGACGTCTGGATAAAGCGCTCGAAACTTCGGCAGAAGCGGCAAGATCCGGTGATGCCCGTAGGTGGTCGGAAGACTGATACGCAGCCGCCCTGAAGGTGTCGATTGAGCGCCCATGACTTCTTGCTGCGCTTCCACCAGTTGAGTCAGGGCTTGTCGGCATTGTTCGTAGAACACTCGCCCCGGCTCAGTCATCCGGATGCTGCGCGTGGTTCTCACGAACAGGCGTGATCCCAAACGCTCCTCAAGTCGCAAAATCGAGCGGCTTACTGCCGCAGGCGTCACACCTGCTACTTGCGCTGCTGCAGTAAAACTGCCCGTTTCCGAGGCGAGGCAAAATAGCTCGATGCTTCCTAGCTGCAGGTCATCAAAATGGCGCTTCATATTAATCACACTGAGTATTGGGCAACGTCGCGAAAGCATACCGATGTCGATCATGCAGTGGCGAGCAGTTGATTTCAGGGAGCTGTTCCACCGGAATCGTTTTATGAAGCAGAGGTGGATGCTAGTGAATCAGCCTCCGAACAGTGGAATGCCCGAGTCATGGTCTGCAAGGGTTGGCAACGACTCAATTCATTACACTGTGTCATAAATGAAGTGACCAGACCCGCATTTATTCATCCAAGGCAACCTTCTAGAGTTCATTCCACTTGCCGCCTCATCATATCGATGGGGAGCGAACTGGAGACTCTCCCATGCCTTTCATCAGCGTTCGTATTACCCGTGACGGTGTTACCAAAGAACAGAAAGCTCAGGTCATCGCCGAGATCACCAAAACCATGGAGACGGTGCTCAACAAGGATCCGCACCTGACGCATATCGTGATCGAGGAAGTGGATACCGATAACTGGGGCTACGCTGGAATAACCACAACCGAGTACCGCAAGTCGCTGGTGGAGCCCAAGTAATGAGGCTCATCAGAGTCGACTTTGTGTCGGATGTCGTGTGCCCCTGGTGTGCGCTTGGCGCCACGGCCTTGCAACAGGCCATTGCCAATGTGACCGACGAAGTTGTCGTCGTGCTGACGTTCAAACCCTTCGAACTCAACCCGGGCATGCCCGCCGAGGGTGAACACGCAGTCAGGCACATGATGCGCAAGTATGGCCGCAGCGCCGAGCAAATTGCCTCGCGCAATGACTCAGTGATCGTTCGTGGCAAAGCCATCGGTTTTGAGTTTGACCTGGCAAAACGCAGCCATTTCTACAACACCTTCGATGCTCACAGGCTGCTGTTCTGGGCGGCGCAAGACGGTCAACAGCTCGCGCTGAAGAACATCCTGTTCAAGGCGTATTTCACCGACGGCCAGAACCCCAGTGCCCCCGAAACGCTGGTGCGCCTGGCCGGTGAAGCGGGACTTTGCACCGCTCGCGCCCGGCAGATACTGGACACCGACGAGTTCGCCACGGAAATCCGTGAGCTAGAAGATTTTTACCTTCAACGCGGTATCAACTCGGTCCCGGCCATGGTGCTGAACGGTGGTCATCTGGTGTCCGGATCGCAGTCAGTCGAGGAATACGAACAGATCCTCAGACAAATGGCGCGAGAGTCGGCGCCAGCCTGATGGCCCTACTTATCTATTGAAACAACTTTCATAAACTATCGAGGAATTATCATGAGCCATTCAAAAAAAGTCGTTGTGGTTACTGGCGCATCCCAAGGTCTGGGCGCAGGAATCGTCGAAGGTTTTCGTAAACTCGGCTATCAAGTGGTTGCGACTTCTCGCTCCATCAAACCGTCATCGGACCCGGACATCCTGACCGTCGCAGGTGACATTGCCGATCCGGCTACTGCCGAGAAAATCATCCGCGAAGGCGTAGCGCGTTTCGGCCGCATTGACACTCTGGTGAACAACGCCGGGATCTTCCTGGCCAAACCTTTCACGGCCTATACCCGTGAAGAGTATGTAAACACCGTGGCCACCAACATGGGCAGCTTCTTCCATATGTCGCAACAGGCGATTGCCCAGATGGAGAAACAAGGTGAGGGTGGGCATGTGGTCAGCATCACCACTACGCTGGTCGATCACGCTATCGAGGGCGTGCCATCGGTGCTCGCATCGCTTACCAAAGGCGGCATGAACGCCGCGACCAAATCCCTGGCGATCGAGTACGCCAAGCGCGGTATTCGCGTTAACGCTGTATCGCCAGGCATCATCAAGACCCCGATGCATGGAGAGGAAAGCCACGCCGCTCTAGGCAGCCTGCATCCGGTCGGCCACATGGGCGAAGTGCAAGACATCGTCGCAGCGGTGCTGTACTTGGACAGCGCCAACTTCGTCACTGGCGAAATCCTGCACGTCGATGGAGGCCAAAGCGCCGGTCATTGAAGCAAACCGCCAGTATCTGTGCGGCAATTTTCAACCTATGTTCAATCGGCTCCCACACCTGGCCACGGTGTGGGGGCTTTTTTCGCGGCGTCTAAACTAAGCCCCCCGGATCTGTCTACCATTGCCTGATTCTCTGGTCGATGCATTCGAACCACTTCTTCGAACAGGGAACGCCCGTGCATGACTGATGCTTAAGAGGGCCTGGCCACCGTTGTGGTGATTGCCCATTATCTGCGGCAGGTGCTAATCAAAAAGGTTTCAGCATGAGCAGGAAGGCACTTGCGAGTGACTGCTTTCGGCCAGAACCGGACGGTCACTACGTGTCCCAACCGATACCGATAAGAGGCAATCCGCTAAACGCTCTTGAGAAACCTGCGCCATGCGTACTGGTTCGTATGTATCAATCGCCGTGGTGACGGTTTACGGGACTGCATCAGGCGTTTGACGTGTGTCAGGGTCTATACTAATTTCGCCCTTTTAATCAGATCCACCCTTGATCACCGCACAGCCCACCAGGCAGAACACGTGAAACATTCGACACTTACTGTCGCGCTGCTCTGCCTATTACTTGGCACTCCCGTCAGGGCCGAGCAGTATCAGGTCGTTACTGAAGAGTGGGCGCCGTACAACTACCGGGAGAACAATCAGCTCACCGGCATGGCCACGGAGATCGTTCGAGGCATAATGGCGCTGACCGGGGATGACTTTGAGGTGGTGCTGCTGCCCAGTATGCGAAGCGCCCGTGCATTGAAGACCCGGCCCAAGACCATCATGTATTCACTATTTCGCACGGCAGAGCGAGAATCGTTATACAAGTGGGTCGGACCGATCGTGGAAGAGTCCATTCACCCCTATCAGTTAGCCAATGCGCAGCAGCCTTTGAATTCCTTGGAGCAGCTACTGCACGCCCCCAAAATTACGACGAGACATGCCGGCCTGATACCCGAGACTCTGCAGTCGCGGGGCTTCAACAACCTCGAAAAAACTGCAACCGAGAGCCTGCAACTCTATCGCATGCTGCTAGCCGGGCGCACCGATATCATCATCGGCGACACCGATGCGGGGGTGGCTTACTACAGCCGCCAGTTGAACATCGCCCCCGGCACGCTGCGGCAGATTCCCATCGAGCTCTATCGCTCATCGCTGTACATCGCCTTCAGCCGCGACTGTGACGACGAATTGGTAGCCTCCTGGGCCCACGCCCTGGAGCAACTGCGCCACTCGGGCGAGCTGGAGCGCATCCAGGATCGATACAATCAACCCATCGAGCAATGAAAACGCGGAACCAGCGCAAGCCCGCTTCGCACTTATCCAGCCTCGCTCTCACTCAACGCGGAGGATAAGCCATGAACATTTTTGCAACATACAGCCACAAAGGAATGGTTTAACCCGGCCACGCCAAAGGAGCTCGCGGAGCAGATGATGCTTCACCAAAGTGAGCAGTCAGAGGTGCTCGAGTCGTTCAGGTCGACAATGCCGCTGGGAACGCTCGGAACAACGGACCGGATCTGATCATTGCGAAGTAGCTTGGCCATAGTGGTACCCGCATGCTTGTCCAGCGCCCGCACTTCCTAAGGACTGCTATCGGCCAGAAGCGGACGGTCGCGACTGACCGCTTTCGACCCAAAGCTGCCCGTCGCATGAGGCAGAAAACGGCTAATAGATACCCGTCGTATTCGACTCGGCCCATTACCTCCAGCAGCAGTCAATCAAATCGTAAACATAAGTCTGTAATCAGCAGATGGCCGTCTATGGCACGAGTCAGGTTGACGGAAGTTAGGTACATCAGAGCTATTTATTCACCACATGGGGGCTGGCCATCGCCTGCCAATATGGGTGACTCGAGTCCGTCCCCTTTCGATTCCCACGGGGCAACGGTAGTGGCTGTCAGCCAGTTCGTCACGGTGGAACAGTACGCGTAACGAAATTGTGACGGCAGAAAGCTATTATTATTAAGTTTTTCACATCCAAGCCGATAAGCACCAAGAGGCACAACTCGCAACCCGGAGTGGAAAAATCCGAATGTTGTCCAGCAAATCCACGTCGCCAGCAGGGTCCCGAGACGAGCGCTTCGACGGCCTGCTCCATATGGTTAGGAGGCAGTTCGGTGTCTTGGCCGTCCTGCTGACAACCGGCGCCCAGGATCTCCAGCGTTTTTGCGCTGGCGCCGGCCCGATTGTGCGCGACACACTGCCAGACCTCCGCATGCCGCTTCCCTCCGATGCCAATGGCCATACATTGCTGCTGGTGCCGGATATCAGCCGCGACGAGCATCTGCGCAATCACCAGCTGACAAAAACGTTTCCCTCGCTGCGCTTTCTCGCTGCCTGCCCTTTGCAGGCGCCAGATGGAGGGCAACTCGGCCTGCTCTGCCTGCTTCACGACCAACCCCGCGAGCTCGATGCCGAACAACAGAAAGGGTTGCAGGAGTTCGCTCAATTGGCAGCAGGGGCGCTGCTGCTGAAGGAGTCGGATCGAGCGGAGTTTGAGCTTCCTAGCGAAAGCGAGCGACGTAAAGCGCTGGCCATCGTCACCAGCGGCACCGGTGTTTGGGACCGAAACATGCTCACCGGCAAAGTCAACTATTCCGATAGTTGGAAGGCCATGCTGGGGTACACCAACAACGAGGTCGGCGACGACGTCGCGGAGGCCTACACCCGCATCCATCCCGCCGACTTCGCCTACGTGCTGGCTGTCTACCAGGAGGCCATCGACGGGCGCACCGAGATTTTCGAAGTGGAGCACCGACTACGCTGCCGGGACGGCAGTTACAAGTGGGTCTGCAGTCGCGGCAAGGTGGTGGAATATGACGGCGCCGGCAACCCCGTGCGCATGGTCGGAGCCACCACCGACGTCACTGCCATGTACGCCCTGTCGGAACAGATACAGCTGAAGGCCGCGCTGCTGACCGACTTGACCAACGAAGTCCCCGGCATGGTTTTCCAGAATCTGCGGCAGGTGCATGGACAGTACA
This sequence comes from Pseudomonas sp. LF-5, assembly GCF_037626295.1. Classification (NCBI taxonomy): domain Bacteria; kingdom Pseudomonadati; phylum Pseudomonadota; class Gammaproteobacteria; order Pseudomonadales; family Pseudomonadaceae; genus Pseudomonas; species Pseudomonas sp. LF-5. The sequence goes on along the minus strand of NZ_JARKMT010000001.1, from coordinate 326,365 downwards.
GTTTTTCCTTCGTCAGCATCGGGGCCCGCGACATTTACGGAGTGACGCCGGAGCAACTGATGCAGGATGCCGACATTCTGCACCTGATCATCCACCCGGACGATCTGTCTGCCTACCTCGGATCCCTGGAGGCGTCCGCGAGGGATCTCAAGCCCTGGAGCCTTGAATACCGGGTAGTGCTGCCCGGTGGGGGCGCCGCTTGGCGTCATGGTGCTGCGCGTCCCAGGGCACTGGCGGACGGCAGCGTGCTCTGGCACGGCATCATCACCAATATCACCGAGCGCAAGCTAATCGAAGCCGAGCTGCATGTGCTCGCCAGCACGGATTCCCTGACGCAACTCTCCAATCGTCGCCATTTCATGCAGCACCTCGAAAGCGAGTTGGCGCGGGTGCAGCGCTCTGCCGGCTACCCTGCGGTAATCCTGATGTTCGACCTTGACCACTTCAAAGCCATTAATGATCGCTGGGGCCATTCGGTAGGTGATCTCGCGCTGCAGCACTTCTCGGCCATTCTCTGCAGGCAGCTGCGCAGAACCGATGCCGCCGGTCGCATGGGCGGCGAAGAGTTCGCCGTGGTGTTGAGCGATGCTTCCGTCAACGAAGCCAAAATATTCGCCCAACGAGTCCAGGATGAGCTGGCCAGCGCGCCACTGGACCACGGAGACGAAAGTCTAACCTTGGCGGTGAGTGTAGGTATCGCCTCCCTCCATTCAACCGATGTCAGCGCTGAGGCTAGCCTCTCACGCAGCGACAAGGCGCTCTATTGCGCAAAGCGTGCCGGGCGCAACCGCATCGAGTGTTATTGAAAGGTCGGGAGGGATTCAGACCTCAAAGCAGCGACATCCTAAGACGTATCGAGCCTCCACCGCTCCTCCTGCACAGAGACGATGCTCATTTCAGCATGATCGGAAAAGCATCAAGCCTGGAGCGTTCCTGCGATCGTCTGCTTCTGGCCGGAAGCAGACTTAAGTGGGCGTACGCTATCGGCAAGAGCGGACGTTTTGAGTCGAGAAATCAAATCCGTTCCCTTCTATCCCAAGGCAGTTTCCCCCTCCCTGTATCCCATAAATGCGGGCCGTCTGTATCTGTCGGCAGCATCGCCCGAATGATACGGTCTGCATTTATTGCATATCGACGAGGCAAAAATGGATCTCACTGCAATCCCATTTGGTATCACCGATTGGTCAACGATAGAGCCGGTGGCACATGCCGGTCAGACAGGCACAGCCTATTGGCGTACCTGCCAGTTTGGATCAACGCGTGTGCGGATGGTCGAATACAGCCCCGGATATTTGGCTGATCACTGGTGTTGGAGGGGGCACATACTGTTGTGCCTGGAGGGTCAGTTGCATACAGAACTGGAAGATGGTCGTCAGTTCTCACTGACGCCAGGTATGAGCTATCAGGTAGGCAATAATGCTGAGGGACATCGTTCATTCACCACGATCGGGGCGAAGTTGTTCATTGTGGATTAGTCGTGGGGACGACTTGTAAAACGCCCCCCTCCAATCCGTTGGCAGTTGATGCTCCCGCAATCTGGTACCTGAAATATACCTATACCTGTGCGTACGACTGCTTCTGGCCCAGAGTGTGTAAAAACGCGTCGCCAAAATTGGAGTGTGCGCGTTTACGTCGAATCTGAAATTTATCGGCACGTCAGCAGGTGCGGATTTTACGTAGAAGCGCGATTCTCAGTCCGGGCTTGAGTACCTGTCGCGCTGAAAAACGTTTTTACACAGCCTCGGCCGAAAACTGCCGCTAAAAAACGCTAGCAACCCACACGCCCGTTTGTAGATTTGCGGTTCAACGACTTGAGTCCGACCGCACCGTTAAATTGCGGACAAGTCTTTTGCAAAGCGCTCAACCTGGCTAGGGAGGACCAACAAAGATCCATTTATTTGCCAGTCGCAGTCGTCATCTGACGTTGAACCCAAGTAGACGTGCAAGAACACCAAACCCGGAAAATGAGGATCTAAACAGGCCGAGAGTGCAAAATCTTCGCTCTCTGAAAGCCACTCTTTGGAGCCCCCTTCCTAATTCCACACCCTCATCGACAATGCACCGCAGTCTACAGCGGTGGTGCACACAATAGTTTGGGCAATGATGAAACCGAAGCCGGCTCCCAAAAATGCGATGCCCGCGACGACCCATGGCAATGTCGCATTCACACGGAATCTCAATAACCAAGCAGATACACTGGTGCCGACGACCAGTCCCGGGACAGAAAACAAATGCCCCAGCCCAACGAGGCCGCCATCACGGCCCGAGCTGGATATGATCTCCATATAGACCAGAAGCGTAACAGCCGCTGCGGCTGTCGCTCCCGCTAGGAACAGGGCCCGGGCACGTAGAATCAGGCCTGGAAGCAAGGTCACCACTGGCACCAGCGTGAGGTACCAGTAGCCTAAGTGGAGCGTGTTCCCGGCACCTGAGGCGTATGCCAGAACAAGCGCCACCAAAACCATTGAACAGACGAGGTCATCCCTGAAGCTCATTTTCATTCACTTGAATCGCCATAAGCGCCGACAGTGCTCAAAGATTAGCTGATCGTACAAGCTTCGCTCATTGGCTCAATAAGGGCGGTGTCGCACCATCACTCGCGTGCCTGCAGACGCCTCAACCTCCCCTTCCACCGCCGCCCGTCGCTCGCTCTCTGAAACAAACCGCCGCGAGTGAACAAGCTCCCCTGAGCGCTGTAAGTTTCGGTAGTACACCACCGGATTGCCCCGTGGCGCATACAGCGCGAAACCGCGCACGGCGGCTTCCGGCCGAACCGCTGAGCGAGGCTGATCGCCTCAGGCTGTCGCGTTCGATTCGGGCAGATGCACTTCAGTGGCGCTGCGCCCCGCCAGCCAGGCGAATACGGCGGCGGCGACCAATACGGTTGCGCTGAGTTCGAAGGTGGCTTTGTAGCCGCTCAGATCAAAGGCCAGGCCGCCGATGATTGCCCCGGCGGCGATCGCCAGTTGCACGATGGCCACGAGCAAGCCGCCGCCGGCTTCGGCATCATCCGGGAGCGTTTGCGCCAGCCATGTCCACCATCCAACCGGCGCGGCAGTCGCGACCAGCCCCCACAGTCCGAGGAGGACGGCGGTCAGCAACGGCGATGCGCCGAAGTTCACCAGCGCCAGTGCGATGGCCGCCATGATCAGCGGGATGATCGTCAGTGTGCGATAGAGGCCGTTGCCGATGAACCTTTCGATCACAAAGGTCCCGATGAAGCCCGCCAGTCCCAGCCCCAACAGCATTAACGACAAGGTTGAAACACTGACGCCGGTGACTCCTTCAAGAAACGGACGCAGGTAAGTGAACAGCATGAACTGGCCCATGAAAAATACGCTGACGGCGATCATTCCCAGCGCCACCGGCAACCGTGTCATCAGGCGCAGGGCGTTACCGCTGCCGGCCTGGCGCTCGGCCTTGAAAGACGGAAGGCTGATCAGCAGCCACACGGCCGCCAGCGCGGCGACCGGAACCACGCAGAAAAATGCGCCGCGCCAGCCTATCAACGAGCCGAGGAAGCTGCCGGCAGGTGCGGCGATGACCGTCGCCAGCGCGTTACCGCCATTGACAATGGCCAGCGCGCGGGACACCTGATCGGACGGCACCAGGCGCATCGCGGTCGCCGCCGACAGTGACCAGAAACCGCCGATGGCGATGCCGATCAGGGCACGCCCGAACATGAATGAGGGGTAGCCCGGCGCGAACGCGACGATCGTCCCCGAGACGATCATCAACAAGGTCAGGGACAGCAACAGCTTCTTGCGCTCGACACGCGCGGCGACTGCGGCAATCACCAGGCTGGTGATCAGGGCAAATGCTCCGGACACGGAAATACCCTGCCCGGCCTGGCCTTCCGTGATGTGCAGTTCAGCGGCAATCGGCGTTAGCAGGCTGACGGGCATGAACTCGGAAGCGACCAGGGCGAATGCGGCCAGCGACATCGCCAGCACGGCGCTCCAGCCGCGTTTTTCTGTAGAGAGAACAGTCATGGGAACTACCTGTGGTGCAAAAAACATGAGGGGGTGATGCGCAGGGGGCGAGCAATTGATCGCTCACATGAGCACTTCCCCCGTAACAGTTCGACACATTCTCCCGGTCGATCCACCTCTGCCCTAGTGCATTCCTCTTGAATGCTTGCCTGATCCTCTGAGGATGCAGGGTGATGGATAGGAAACGCCTCGGCAGCGGATTACAGTTCGCTCAACAGGAGTGAGCCGCCATGATCGACACACCGCTGCGCCATGAATCTCCATTGGCGTTGAACATTGACCCGCGCGTGAGCGCACCGGGCGACTTCGCCACGGCCATCCCCGGGCTGTCGCTGTTTCGTCGTGATCAGCCGGCGCCCCCGGTCGTGTGCATGGTCGAACCGAGCCTGATCCTGGTGGGTCGCGGGGAAAAGCGTTTGTGGGTCGGTGGCGAGGGCTATTGCTACGACCATTCGCGGTTTCTGGTCACCTCGCTGGACTTGCCCGCCAACTCCGAAGTGCTGCGTGCCAGCCCTGCACAGCCCTGCGTCGGGCTGGTGCTGAAACTGGATGTCAGCATGCTCGCCGAGGTCATCACCAAGGTGGGCTTGCCGGCGAAGCGGCAGCCCTCCACAGCGTCAGGCGCCGCGATTGGCAACATGTCATCCACCCTGGAAGGTGCGCTCGATCGCTTACTGGCATTGCTCGATGAACCCGAGGCGATCCCGGTGCTGGCGCCACTGATCCTGCGGGAGATCCACTATCGGCTGCTCCACACCGACCAAGGCGCACGGCTGCGGCAGATCACCGCCGTCGATGGCCAGGGTTATCGCATTGCCAAGGCCATCGACTGGCTCAAGGTCAACTTCAGCGCTGCCCTGCGCATTGATGAACTGGCGGCGCGGGTGCAAATGAGCGCACCCACCTTTCACCATCATTTCCGCCAGCTCACCGGTATGAGTCCGCTGCAATACCAGAAATGGCTGCGGCTCAACGAGGCCCGGCGGCTGATGTTGATGGAGCGTCTGGACGTGTCGCGCGCAGCGTTTGCCGTCGGGTATGAAAGCCCCTCGCAGTTCAGCCGCGAATACGGCCGCTTGTTCGGCACCGCGCCCAGCCGTGACATCTCGTTGCTGCGTGGCCAGCCTTTCGAGGCGGAGACGCTCGGCAGTGCGGCGAGTTGAGCGAACGACACACTTTTCCGGTGATACGCCTCGCTGCGTGTCACTGCTTATAACAACGCACGTCAACCGATGATCAAGCGGGTGAGCCATGGAACTACGAATCAACCAGAAGACCTATCAGGTCGATGCCGACGCCGATACGCCCTTGCTGTGGGTGATCCGCGATGACCTGGGCATGACCGGCACCAAGTACGGCTGCGGCCTGGCGCAATGCGGCGCCTGTTCGGTGCTGGTGGACGGCAATGTGGTGCGCTCGTGCGTCACACCGGTGGCCGGCGTGGTCGGCCGCGAGGTCACCACCATTGAGGCCATCGAGGCCGATGAAGTGGGCAAACGGGTCGTCTCGACCTGGGTCGATCTGCAGGTCGCCCAGTGCGGCTATTGCCAGTCCGGGCAGGTGATGGCCGCCACCGCACTGCTCAAACAGAACCCCAGGCCGAGTGACGCACAGATCGAAGCGGCGATGGTCAATCTGTGCCGTTGCGGTACCTACAACGCCATTCATGCCGCCGTGCATGAGCTGGCCGGCAAGGGAGACGCCTGATGACCGTTCGTATTGATCCGTCCCTGGAAGCATCGGCCCTGGCTCTGCACGATCCGGTCAATCTGTCGCGCCGACGTTTCCTCACCGGCACCGCCGTCGGTGCCCTGGTGCTCGGCTTCGGCCTGCCGCTGGGTGCCACCCGCGTGCAAGCGGCGGCAGCGGCGGCGACCGCCGAACGCGGCACGCAGGTCCCGGCGTTTCTCGAAATTCGCCCGGACAATCGCGTGCGCCTGCTCTGCCCGTTCATGGAGGGCGGGCAAGGTACGTTCACCGCGATGGCACAGATTGTCGGTGAAGAGCTGGATGCCGACCCGTCGACCTTCCTGGTCGAAGCCGCACCGCCCGGCGAAGCCTACGTGGTGTTGGAAAACGGCATGCGCATCACCGGCGGCAGCATGTCGGTGCGCCTGAGTTACCCGGTCATGCGCCGCCTCGGCGCCCTCGCCCGCGCCATGCTGTTGCAGGCCGGCGCACAAAAGCTGGGAGTGCCGGTGAGCGAATTGAGCACCGAGCCTGGCAAGGTTGTGCACGCCAAGTCGGGCCGCTCGCTGGCCTACGGTGAACTGGCCGGGCAGGCGATGGATCTGCCGGTTCCCGATCCGGCCTCTGTGAAGCTGCGTGACCCGAGTCAGTTCCGCTGGATCGGCAAACCCGTGAAGCGCCTCGATGCCTATGACAAGTCCACGGGTAAAGCGCTCTACAGCATTGATCTGAAGGTCGACGACATGCTGCATGCCGCCGTCCAGCATGCACCGCGCCTGGGGATGACCGTGGGCAACCTGCGCAACGAGGATCAGGTCAAGGCCATGAAAGGCGTGCATTCCGTGCATCGCCTGCCGGGTGCCGTGGCGGTGGTCGCCGAGCGTTGGTGGCACGCAAAACGTGCAGTGGAAGCCATCCAGGTCGACTGGCAGGAACCTGCCGCAGACAGCCAGGTGCGACCGATGCCCGCCGACTTTTCCAGCGATGCCTGGTTCAAGCGACTGGCTGAAGACAAAGGCCCCGCCAGGGATGATGAAAACCAAGGGGACGTAGCCGGCATTCTAGCGAGTGCGAAAAACCGGATCGACGCCACTTACCACAACCAATACCTGAACCACGGGCAACTCGAGCCACCTTCTGCGCTGGCCCGATTCAATCCGGACGGTTCGCTGGAGGTCTGGCTGCCCAACCAGGCGCCGGACATGTTCCGCGCGGACATCGCCAAACGCACGGGGCTGGATCCGTCGCGCATCACGCTGCATTCGCCATTGCTGGGCGGGTTCTTCGGTCGGCACTTCCTCTACGACTCGGCCAGTCCGTATCCCCAGGCAATCGCGCTGGCCAAAGCGGTTGGCCGCCCGGTCAAATTGATCTGGAGCCGTGAGGAGGAGTTCCTGCGTGACGTGCTGCGTCCGGTGGCGGCGGTGAATTTCCGCGCGGCGCTGGACAACGACGGCTGGCCGCTGGCAATCGAAGCGGTCAGCGCCACCGAAGGCCCGACCGAAGCCCTCGCCGGCAAGCAAGGCGAGAAACTCGACCCGACGGCGCTTGAAGGGTTGTCGGGCAAGTCCTACGCGATCGCCAACAAGCGGATCGCGCAGATCTACGCCAAAGGTCCGGCGATGCTCGGTTACTGGCGTTCGGTGGGCAATTCGCTCAACGACTTTTTCTATGAATCGTTCCTCGACGAACTGGCGGACAAGGGTGGCAAGGACCCGTTCGAACTGCGCCTGCATCTGCTGCGCGACAATCAACGGCTGACCACGCTGCTGCAGGCGGTGGGTGAACTCTCGGGCGGCTGGAAGCGCGGGCCGTTTACCGCCGAGGACGGCAGCAAACGTGCGCGCGGCGTGGCCATGGCTTCGCCGTTCGGTACCGAGACGGCGGTGATCGCCGAGGTGTCCATCGAGCACGGCCAGGTCAAGGTCCACGACATTTGGCAGGCGATTGACCCGGGCAGCATCGTCAACCCGGCAATTGTCGAGGCTCAGGTCAATGGCGCGGTGGCGCTGGGGCTGTCGCAGACGCTGGTGGAAGAGGCTGTGTGGGTGAATGGCAAGCCCCGGGCGCGCAACTACGACCTGTACCCGATCCTGCCGCCGGCGCGGATGGCACGGGTTCACGTGCGTGTCATCGAGAGCGGAGAAAAAATGGGCGGCATCGGTGAACCGCCGCTGCCCGCCGTCGCGCCGGCCGTCGCCAATGCAGTGGCAACGCTGACCGGGCAACGGGTGCGCAGCCTGCCCATGAGCCGACACACCTTCACTTGATCAGCGCCGGAGCGTCCATGAATAACAGCCGATTCGCAAGAACCGCTGGCTGGCTGGCAGTGCCGTGCCTGGTCGCGGCAGGCCTGCTGGCCTGGTATGTCACACGCGAGCCCGTCTCGCGCCTTGAAACCCATCAAATCGCCGTGGCCGACATCGACCCGGCGCTGGTCGCCCGTGGTGAATACGTCGCCCGGCTCAGCGATTGCGTGGCCTGTCACAGCGTGCCGGGCGGCGCGCCGTTCGCCGGCGGCCTGGAAATGGCCACGCCGCTGGGCTCAATCCACGCAACCAATATCACCCCGGACACCGAAACCGGCATCGGCCACTACAGCCTTGCAGACTTCGACCGAGCGGTGCGCCACGGCGTGGCACCCGACAGTCGCCGTCTGTATCCGGCGATGCCCTACCCGTCTTACGCCAAGCTCAGTGATGACGACGTGCGTGCGCTGTATGCGTTTTTCATGAAAGGCGTGGCGCCGGTGAAACAGGCGAACATCCCGAGTGCAATTCCCTTTCCGTTGAATCTGCGCTGGCCGATTGCACTGTGGAACGGTGTGTTTGTCGACGCCGAACCTTACGCGGCCAAAGCCTCGCAGGATGAGGTGTGGAACCGCGGCGCGTATCTCGTCCAGGGCGCCGGGCACTGCGGCAGTTGCCATTCACCCCGAGGCTTGGCGTTCAACGAGAAGGCACTGGATGAGTCCGGCAAGCCGTACCTCGCCGGCGCCTTGCTCGACGGCTGGTACGCACCGAGCCTGCGCGATGACCACAACACCGGGCTTGGGCGCTGGAGCGAAGCGGAAATCGTGCAGTTCCTCAAGACCGGTCGCAATAAACACGCGGTGGTCTACGGTTCGATGACCGAGGCCTTCAACAACTCCACGCAGTTCATGACCGACGACGATCTGACGGCGATTGCCCGTTACCTCAAGTCGTTGCCGGGCGATCCCCAGCGCGACGGCCAGCCCTGGCAGTATCAAGCGGTTTCGGCTGCGACGCGTCTGGACGCACCCGGTGCGCATACCTACGTGACACGCTGCGCCTCGTGCCACGGCCTGGACGGCAAGGGCCAGGCCGAATGGATGCCGCCACTGGCCGGTGCCACCTCCGCACTGGCCAGGGAAAGCGCCTCGGCGATCAACATCACCCTCAACGGTTCGCAGCGGGTCGTGGCGGCCGGTGTCCCGGACGCCTATCGCATGCCGGCCTTCCGTGAGCAATTGTCGGATCAGCAGATCGCCGACGTGCTGACCTTCATGCGCACCACTTGGGGCAATCAGGGCGGTGCCGTGGATGCGCAAGCAGTTGGCAAACTGCGCGAGCACACCGACCCGGCCAGCAGCAGCCCGATCATCCTGCAGATGCGCTAAGAGGAGACGCTGATGGAAAGCATCGACTTGCTGGTCCTGCGCACCGCGCGGGACTGGCTCGCCGCCGGCGAGCGGGTGTTGCTCGCCACGGTGGCGCGCACCTGGGGTTCTTCACCGCGCCCGACAGGTTCGATGATGGCCCTGCGCGACGACGGTCGTGTGGTGGGCAGCGTGTCCGGCGGCTGCATCGAGGATGACCTGATCCACCGCTATACCACGGCCCACGGCGGCAACGCTTTCAATGACAGCGCAGCGCAAGTGGTGCGCTATGGCGTCAGCGCCGACGAGGCGCATCGCTTCGGCTTGCCCTGCGGTGGCACGCTTGAGCTGATCCTCGAATTCAACCCGGCGTGGCAGTCACTCGATGCATTGCTGGTGCAACTGGACGCCGGGCAACTGGTTCGCCGGCGCCTGGCGTTGGCCTCCGGCCAGGTCACGCTCGAAGCCACGGCGACGCCCGAACAATTCAGCTTCGATGGCACGCAGATGCTCAACACCCTGGGGCCGGGCTATCGAATGCTCATGATCGGTGCCGGGGCGCTGGCCGAGTACCTCGCGACCATGGCGTTGTTCAACGGGTTCAAGGTGGCGGTGTGCGATCCGCGTCCCGAGTACATCGAGACCTGGGCGGTGGACGGCGTGGAACGTATCGTCGGCATGCCCGATGACGTGGTCCGCGACTTCGCGGTCGATCTGCGCACCTGCATCGTCGCCTTGAGCCATGACCCCAAACTCGACGATCTGGCTCTGCTCGAAGCGCTCCACAGCCCGGCGTTCTACATCGGCGCCATCGGCTCGCGGCGCAACAGCCAGCTGCGCCGCGAACGGCTGATCGAGCATTTTGGTGAGACTCAAGCGTCACTTGAGCGTCTGCACGGGCCGATCGGCCTCTACATCGGCAGCAAGACGCCGGCAGAAATCGCCGTCAGTGTGATGGCCGAGATTCTTGCAGCGAAGAATGGCGCCAGCCTGCCGAAGGCGTTTTCCATCGCCCGGGCCAAAGCGCAGCAAGGCCTGCCGGAGTCGATCTGACGCCAAAGATCGTCAGCGCAGCGCAACACGGTGTGTCTGCCCGAACGCAGGCCCTCAACCCAAACCGAACCGCGCCTGCTACGCTCCCCCTCATGAAAACCGCCATTATCTCCGACACCCACGGCCTGCTACGCCCCGAAGCCCTCGCCGCCCTTGAGGGCAGCGACCTGATCATCCACGCCGGCGACATCGGCGCCCCGGAAATCCTCAGCCAGCTCGCCGCCATTGCCCCACTGCACGCCGTGCGCGGCAACAACGACCTCGACCTGCCCTGGGCCGCCGCCCTGCCCGACCACCTCAGTTTCGACCTCAACGGCTGGCCAACCCTGCTGACCCACGACATCGCCGACGTGCCCGCCCTGCTCACCAGCGCCATCAAACTGGTGATCACCGGCCACTCCCACAAGCCGCTGATCGAATGGCGCGGAAACTGTCTCTACCTGAACCCCGGCAGTGCCGGACGCCGCCGCTTCAAACTCCCGGTCACGCTTGCCTTGCTCGACGCCAGCCGCACCGCGCTTGAACCCGAGTTGATCCACCTTCTGCCGTGAAACTTTTCCTCCCCATCTCCCCCAATCACCTAACCTCATAGGCTGTGTGTTCCATTCGAGCCCGTCGCCCCCATGCGCAACGCATTGCAGTGTTTGTGGTTGACCGTACTGATCCTGCTCATCCCCGGCAGTCCGTCGCTGTGGGCGGCGGAGTTGCCGGCGCCGTCGGCGACCACCGCCGCGCCGCTGCCGGTGATTTCCCAGAGTGATCTGCAAGCCCTGCAACAACGCCTCGATGCACTGAAACAGCAGATTTCTGCCGCGAACAATTACAACCAGCTTGAGGGCCCGCAGGATCGCGTGCAGGCGTTCATTCTGGATGTCGATAAGTTGTCGACGGCGTTGTTGCCGCAGCAGGCGCAACTGACGGTGCAACTGGGGGTGTTGGGGGCGGCGCCGGATACCGGAATTGCCTCGGAGCAGGCGGATATCATCGCGCAGCGGGCGTCGCTGACGGAGCAGAAGAACAAGGTCGATGCGACGCTCAAGAGCCTCGCGGCGTTGAAGCAGAGTGCGGCGGATCTGATCACGCAGATTGCCGGTATCCGGCGCACGCTGCTGGAGAGCGAGCTGACCCTGGGTACGGACAGTGTGCTGAACCCGGATTTCTGGTCGCCGCTGATCAACCCTTCGCCGGATGATCGCCAAAGGCTAAGCTTTTTCGTGCAGCAGATCGAAGAAACCTGGGCCACGGTGTGGGCGCCAGGGCAGCACGTTTATACGGTGCTGTTGGTGATGCTGGCGCTGCTGATCTGGACGTACGGAAGGCGGTTGGCCGAACGCGGGCTGACCTGGGTCTGCATTCATCGCATGCCGGAGGGGCGTCTGCGCCGCAGCGCGCTGGCGTTCGCTTCAGCCCTTGCGACCATTGCCACCACCGCCATCGCCCTGCATGTGCTGTTTTACGCCCTCACCCGCCACGCGCCGCTGACGCCGGTGCTGGCGACGTTTTCCGATGAGTTCGAAAAAGTCGTGTATGCCTGCGTGCTGATCACCGGGCTGAGCCGAGCCTTGCTGTCGACGCAACATCCGTCGTGGCGCCTGCCGGCGATTGCCGATCCGGTGGCGCTGGCGCTGAAGCCGTTCCCACGGATTCTGTCCTGCGCGTTGCTGGTGCTGGTGACGCTGGTGCAAGTCAGCAATGCCACGGGCATGAGCAGTCAGATTGTGCTCGCCGGGCGCGGCGTGATTGCCATGGTGGTGCTGGCGATTGTGGTGACGATGCTGTTGCAGGTGAGCAAGGCACGCAAGGCGATGATCGCCGCCAATGATGCGTCGGCGGCGGGCAGCACGTTCTCCGGTGTGATTTTCACCGTCGCCAGTCTGTCGATTTTCGTGGCGGCGATGGCGCTGCTCACCGGGTACGTGTCGCTGGCGCGGTTCATCACCTATGAACTGGTGTGGTCGTATATCGTCCTGTCCGGGTTCTACCTGTTGATCCAGGTGATCAAGGACGCCTGCGAGCATGTATTTTCGCCCAGACACGCCAGCGGCAAAGCGCTGAAACAGTTGCTCGGGGTAGGTGATCGACGCCTCGATCAGATGTCGATTCTGTTGTCCGGTTTCAGTCGTGCCGGGCTGTTGCTGCTGGCGGTGATCGCGCTGTTTGTCGGCGGCATCGGCACCACGCTGGGGCAGCTGGCGAGCAATATCATGGCGATTCTTGGCGGCGCCGGGTTGCGCAAGCTGAACATCGTTCCCGGCCATTTGCTCAACGCGGTGCTGGCGCTGATGATCGGCATCTGGCTGATCCGCGCCCTGCGCCGCTGGCTCGACAACGAATTTCTGCCCAAGACCGACATGGACCCCGGCATGTGTGCGTCGCTGAGCACGCTGTTTTCCAACATCGGTTATGCCTTCGTGATCCTGCTGACCCTGTCGTCGCTGGGCGTGAAGTGGACCAACCTGGCGTGGATCGTCAGTGCGCTGTCGGTGGGCATCGGTTTCGGTTTGCAGGAGATCGTGAAGAACTTCGTGTCGGGCCTGATTCTGCTGACCGAGCGGCCGGTGAAAGTCGGCGATCTGATCAGCATCAGCGGCGTCGAGGGCGACATCCGCCGCATCAACGTGCGCGCCACGGAAATCCAGCTCAGTGACCGCTCGATCGTGATCGTGCCGAACTCGCAACTGATCTCGCAGAACCTGCGCAACGTCACGCTCGGTGGCAGTGCCCAGGGCGTGGCGTCTCTGGAGTTGGTGTTTCCGCTGGATATCGACCCGGAAGAGGTGAAGGACCTGCTGCTCAACGCCTACTGCGAGAACGAAACCGTCCTCGAAAAACCGGCGCCGTTTGTGCGCTTCAGCAAGCTGACGCCGGACGGCATCACCTTGACGGTGACCGGGTACGTCGCCAGCCCGAGGATTGTCGGGGTGACCAAAAGCGATCTGCTGTTCGAGGTGCTGAAGCGACTGGGGGCGGCGGGGATTGCGCTGGCGAAGCCGGCGGAGAGTACCTAGGCAACCGGTGGGCGAATGAAAACGTCGGCAACCCTTTCGCAATGAACGGGGCCTGATTGACAGCTCAAGATTCCTCGACTTAGCTGGAGCGGAGCGATGGTGCCCTGTTACCCGTTAGTGAAAAGGAATTCACCTTGGCCTTCAATTCGGTTTGGCTCGGTTATGACGGATACCCAAGTCTGGTGCAGGCGTATCTCAACAGTCCTTGGTCGGCGGCCGCGCGCGCCATGCGCGGGGCGAATGCCGACTTCACCCTGGTCAATTACGCGACCTTCTTTTTTACTGTCCCCAACCCCTTTAACGGCGGCATTCCGGGCCCGTTCATCATCACGCAGCCGAGCGCCGCGTGCCACTCGGAAAAACAAGTGTGGATCGCGATACGCGGCGTTCAGTCGTTAAACCGTTTCAGTATCCCCAACTGGATGGTCGGCCAGGGCAACGCAGCGGGATTGGCCCGGCTGACCCCCGCACAGGCCCAGGCACTCGATGGCACCGTGATCCACGCGGTTTATACCGAGCGGCAACCGTGCGGCACCTGCAGTCCGTTTTTGAACGACATTCTGTTGGATAACACGCCGGTGTTCTGGCACTTCCCTTACCCCAGTCAAGAGACGTCAAAGCACAAGCACGACGACAATGACATTGTCGTCAATGGCTTGATGGCGATGTCACGCGACAAGACTTACGGGCAGTCGATGAAGGATCACACACGAGAGGGTCGGGTCGAAGGCAACAAGGACCTGCGCTCAGCCATGAAGTACATCGGCAAACAGCAGGCCGGCCAATACCCGACGCTCATGGCTACCATGGTCAACATGGACACCAGCGATTAACCGGACGGCGCCATCAGACCCGCACGGGCGTCCCGTCGCCTGCTGTTTAAGGCACGTCCCCCGCTAGAAGCCATAGGTGGCGCGAGCAGGCGTAAAAAAACCCGGTTGTCGAGGCCGGGTTTTGTTGGTTACAGCGATCGACTCAGACATTCGAGCGGCGTTCGAGCAGACGGTCTGCGCCACCTTCCGCTACGCGGTTGCCCTGCAGATGATCCGAACCATCGGCGGCGACGGCATCGCTGAACAGCGGGTCGGTTTGGGTCGCAGCGGCTACTGCATCGCTGAACAGTGGATCGGTTTCGGTAGCGGCGAACGCGTTCAGTGCGAAAAGCGAGAAAGCGATGCCAAGCAGGGTTTGGCGTTTCATGATCATGTGCTCCGTTGCAGTGGTTGGGTGTGGAGCCGATCTTACGCTGCGCTCTTCATATGAGAACTTCATTGAATTAATGGTTGTTATTGACGCCATCAATGCAACGTTCGACCTGATCACCTCGACCGCTTTCACAGGTCGGCGAGTAACGCCTCGCAGCGTTGCTCATCCAGCCGGGTGTTCATGATGCAGAGGCGCATCACCGTTTCGCCTTGCCAGCTTGAAGGCACCACCAGCGCAATGCCATCACGCAGACAGCGCTGCGCCCAGTCATCGTAATCGCGCGCCTGCCAGCCCTCGCGCCGGAACAGGATCACGCTCAACCCGCACGCCGGAATCAGCGTCAGCCTTGGGTGACAGGCAATTCGCGTGCGCAGACGGTCACTCAGGTCGAGTATTTGCTCCAGGGTGTGCCGGTAGGCGCCGCTGCCATACACCGCCAGCGAAAACCACAGCGGCACGCCCCGCGCCCGGCGCGACAGGTGAAAGGCGTAGTGCATCGGATTGCATTGCTGCGATTGGTTGATCTGCTCCAGATACGACGCGTCCTGGGTAAACGCCGCTGTGACCGGGCCCGGATTGGCATAGAGCAGCGCACAACAGTCATACGGCACGAACAGGCCCTTGTGTGGGTCGATGATCAGCGAGTCGGCCAGTTCGATGCCGGCAAATGTCGCTCGCACACTCGGGACGCACAGAAACGCGCCGCCGTAGGCCGCATCGACATGGAACCAAATGTCGTGCCGCCGGGCGAGCTGGCCGACCCCGGCCAGGTCGTCGATCAGCCCCGCATTGGTCGAACCGGCCACCGCCACCACCGCCACCACCTGTTGCAGTCGGTCGTCGGCTTCAAGCTCTGCCAACGTGCGCGCCAACGCCGTCGCCGTCAGACGGCCCGTCTCATCGGAGGCGACAACCACGACGTGCAGATCGAGTAAGCGGGCACTGACGATGATTGACGAGTGAGCACCGTCCGCCACCAGCAACAGCCCCGGACGCATGCCCACGCGATCTCGATAACGCTGCCGCGCCGCCACCAATGCGGAAAAATTGCCGGCGGTGCCGCCGCTGACAAAACAGCCCGAGGCGGCGGCCGGCAGACCGGCCAGATCGGACAGCCAGCGCAATGCCTGGTTTTCCGCCCAGATCAGCCCCGCCCCGCCGAGCCATCCCGAACCGATCATGCCGCTGGCCGACAGCAAGCCGTCCATCAACGCGGCGGCCGGGGTCGGCGCAGCCCCGATGTAGGCCAGATAACCCGGATGGTCAGTGGCAACGCCTTGCTGGCTGAGCAGACCGGCATACACATCAAGCGCTTGAGACAGACCAATCCCGGCCTCACAGATCGACTGCCCCACCGCTCGTTCGGCGGCCTCGGCAATCTGTTCCGCCTCGGCGGGCGCGGCCAGCGCTCCCCGTGGTCGGGTCAAGGCCTGGCGCAGTGCCGCCAACATGAGGTCGAGATCGTCGGGGGCCATAGCGCCCTCGCCGATGCCGGGCAGTCCAGGCGCAGCGCCAGAAAATTGCAGAGCCATGATTACGTCCTTGTATCGTTTTCGCAGAGTGCGGGGTAATGACGCCGGACCAGCGTGTAGTCGGCGGGTCGGTATTGTCGGTGAGCAAAATCGGCGTGCCTGTCCAGGTACGCGGCCACTGGCTCGCCACGTGAAAAGGCAGCCGCGACAAGCTCCAGCGCCAGGCCCACGCACTGGCCAAAATCCGGGGTGGCATGCGGGCACAAGGTGCTCGCCCCGGTGCCGGCAAGCAGTGCGTCGAACTCGTCGACCACGCAATCGTCGGGCACCAGGTAAAGCGCTCCCGGCCGTGCGCGTCGACGGATCTCGCCTGCGACCGCGACATGCGAGCCCATCAACGCGCAGATGGCCACCTCTGCTGTGGCGGGCGTCGAGTGCGGGCGTAACGCCGCCGCCAGACGTTCGCCGTAGGCCGAACCGTCGCTCCAGATGTCGGCGATGCGCAGAGAATGGCGCATCAGATAATCGCGCATGACGATCACCTGGCGCGCCTCGCTGGCGCACAGGCGGAATGCCCCCACGCTCTGGCACAGATCAGCAGCAGTGGCTGCCGGCAGCAGCAATGGAACCCCGGCGGCGCGGTAAAGCGCCCCCGCCGCCCGGGCACATTCGCTGTTGAAATGGCCGATGACCACCTCGGCACCGGCGGCCAGCAGACGATGCGCCGCATCGACCGCAGCAACCGGATCGGCCGCATCGTCCGCCCACACCAATGGCAGCGCACTACCCTGCGCCGCCCGGCGCAACCACTCGCCGTAGGCCGCACGCGGCCCGGTGAGCGGGCCGACGATACCGACCGGCCGTGGTGCAATGACGCGGCTCATCCAGTCTGGCCCGGCATCAGTCGCGCCAAGGCTTCTGCCGACAATCGCGGCAGTTCAAGCCGTAGATGCAGCGCCGGCGCATGGCCTGCGGCGAAGAATGCACTCGCCTGCTGTGGATCGCACTCGCGCTCGGCCAGATTGAGCAGGTCAGTCAGTTGCTCGCTGAGGCCCGGCATCAACGGATAGGTGGCATAGGCCAGCCAACGCGCGGTCAGCGCCTGCAATGCCAACGACGTGCGGGCATGGTTGGACAGCGGTTGCCCGGGTGCACTCAGCAGATAATCCTGCGCGGCACTGAAACGCGAGACCCGGTCGATGACCTGCGCGACCTGCTCGGCCATCCGCAGTGGCGAAAAGGTCGACGTCGAGGCTGCTTGCCGGTAGCCCTCGATCCATTGGCGCAGCTCGTCATGGTAGTTTTTCTGGTCGCTCAGCCAGGCACCAGGCTCGGGGATCTTGCCGCCGTGCTCGGCCAGGCGTGCTTGCAGACGCTGCATCCAGGCACTCAGTTTTTCCGGGAACAACTCATTGATCCGGGCGCAGATCCGGGCCACGGTGAAATTGCTGCGCATGCCTTCAGGACGGGTGAGCATCAAGGCCATGCGCGCGTAGTCGCTACCGGTTTCGGCGAGAAAATCCTTGCCCCAGATGAGGTGGCGCCGGCTGGTGGAAAACTTGCTGCCGTCGAGGTCCAGCAGTTCGTTGACCACATGGTGGCGCGGTGGCGTCAGGCCCAGTGCCAGATAGACCGCCGGGAACAACAGCGTGTGGTAGTAAGCGTTGTCGAAGCCATAGCAGTGGACGATGTCCATGCTGCCCGAATAACAATGGGCCGCTCTGGCGAAGCGATCGGCACCGGCGACCGGCAGATCACTGGCTCCCCAAAGATACCCGAAGGCCATTTCGAACCAGACGTACATCACCTGATCCTGCATCGACGGCAAGCGGTGGCGAATGCCCCAGTCACTGCGATGGCTGATGCAGATATCCGGCAGCCCCTGGGTCAACATGGTGTGACAGAGCTGATAGACGTGCGCCGGCATATTCGCTGTCTGCACGTACTTGGACAGATCGTCAGCAAAGGCACTCAGGCGGAAAAACAAGCGTGTCTCAATGCGCAACTGTGGCTGACGACCGTCGCGTTTGACCCGTGGCTGGGTCAGGTCGGTGCATTGGTTCGGCTGGCCGCAGGCTTCGCAGGCATTACCGTCGCTGCTTTCGCCACAGTGCGGGCAGCCGCCGTTGAGAAAGGCTTCGTGCAGCGCATTGCCCTGGTCATCGACGAACACCGGGGTGTCCTTGGCGTAAATCAGGCCCTGATCGTGCAGGCGCTGCAAGTAATGATGCGCAAAGTCGGCGTATTCGCCTTGGTTGTCCGGTGTGATGAACAGGTCCATGTCGATGCCAAAGCCCTGCCAGGTCTCGCGAATCGCCTGGGCATAATGGTCGGCGCAGGCCTTGGGCGAGGTGTTTTCCTTGGCTGCGCACGTCAGCACGTACGTCTGATTGTCGTCACGGCCACTGCCATAAAAGACCTTGGCGCCGCTGTTGCTCAACACGCGCTTGAGCACATCGCCGGCGATGTAAGGCCCCGACAGGTGGCCCAGATGCAAATCCCCGTTGGGCGTGGGCGGCGTGGAAAAAATCAGGGTGTCCACAGGCGGCTCCGCTTCGCTCGGTTGCAACTGTCCCGCGTCCCAATACAGCGAGTGAAAGTGCAGCGGCTGGCGATCACTCAGGTTGCGGATGGTGTGCGACTCGAATCGCGCGCAATGCACCGCATCGCCGGCGTTGACCTCAAGGGTTTCCTGCGCGGTCCGGACCAGACCGTGCCCTTCGGTGAAGATGAACAGTTCATCTTCAAAATGGTTGTGCGGCTGGCTTTCCTGGCCCGGGGCCAATGTGCAGCCCATCAGATTGAGCGCGGTTCCCGGCAACTCGACGACGCGCGAATCAACGTTGTAGAAACGCTTGGCCGGGGAAAACATATTGATTTTTTTCATTGTGCTGTCTCTCTATCCCTGAGTAATGGCGTCGGCCAGTTGCATGGCGACGTAAGGGGCCATCTTGAAACCACCGCCACTGAAGCCGGAGGCCACCAGTACGCCGCCTGGCAGGCCAGGTTGCTCGCCAATCAATCCGATCGGTTGTTCGCTGTAGCAGTCGCTGTGACATAACGCGCCGGCCACCGACGCCGTCTGCAACCAGGGGAACCGGGATTGGCCCTGCTCGCGGGTCAATTGCGCGTGACGCTGGTCCAGCGCCGCATAGCCCTGACTGGCCGGCACTCGCTGCCCGGTGGGGTAACCGACATAGAAGCCTCCGGTCAGCGGGCACCAGCGCCCGTTGAGCTGGTGGGTGTCGTCGATGAAACAGGGCGCCGTCGGCAGCGCGGCCGCGCCCTTGAAGCGGGTGACCTGGATGTGCTGGTTCCAGAGGCCGAACGAATGACCGAACTGGCGGATGAGAAACTCGCTGGTGCCATTGCCCATCGCGACGATGACCCGGGTCGCATCGTAGTTGCCATTGGAGGTCAGTACACCGACAGCCCGCCGGCTCGCAGCGTCGACGCGGATTGCCTGAACCTGCACCGCATCGTGGTACACGCCGCCCTGCTCGATGGCCGAGCGCACCAGATAGTGCAGCGTTGGCCTGGCTTCCATATAGCCAGACCGGGGTTCGAACAAGGCCTGCCCGGCGGCGATCGGCAAGTCCGGATAGCGCTTTGCCAGGGCCGCAGCATCGAGCAGTTGCGCTTCAATGTCTTCCTGCTCGAGCCAGCCTTGCATTTGCGCCAGGGCATGCGGCTCGGCGAAGTGCAGATAACCGGTCTGCGCAAAGGGCACCTGGCCTTGGGAGTCCTGTGCCAGACGCCGGTAAAAGTGGTAACCCTGCGCTGCAGCACGGGTCGCCTGCAACGAGGCGTGCGCCACCCGCACGATGCAACCGGACGCCCCTGTCACGCCGCTGCCCAGTTGCCTGTCATCAAGCAACAGACAGCGCTGGCCGGCCTGGCTCAGGACCTGGAAGCACGTCGCCCCGATGATGCCGGCACCGACGATGATCACATCAAATGGCTTGCTCATAGTGCCTCCGCTTCAGCGCGACTTTGAGGTCGTCAACGATCTCTCCGGCCCGAATGGCCATGTTGGAAATCAGCGTGGCGCTCAGCCCATGGGAGTCTTCGGCAACGCCGGTGGAGTACAGCAGCGGCGCGGCGTCGCCCTGAAAGGCCAGGCGGTAATGACGCGAAACGCGGGTCATGCCCTCATCGCGGATCAACCGGGCCGCCAGTGCCGGGCTCAACACGCTGGCAATGCTGCGTGGCCGAAACCCCGTGGCGCACACCAGGTAATCGCAAGCGAGGGTCTGCACCTCGTTACTCATCTGCCGGGCAAACGTCACCTGCACCTGCGTGTCCTGGACCTGCGCCGACTGCAGCCGGCTCATGCGTTCGAGCACCAGGCGCTGCTGGCCGCTGACCTCATCGTCATACCAGTTGCGGTAGAGCTTTTCGATCAGCGCCATGTCCACGGCGGAGTAATTGGTGGATGCGTGCGTGCGCAGAATATGTTTGCGTACATGCGGCGCGGCCGCATGGAAATCATCGACCACGTCGGCATTGAAGATTTCGTTGACGAACGGGCTGTCATCGGCCGGCGTATAACCGTAGCGCGCCATGATCGCCGTCACGCGCATTGCCGGATGCGTCTCCAGCAGATATTCCACCGCTTCAGCCGCGCTCTGCCCTCCGCCCACCACAACGCAGTGGCCGTCGGGTTTCAGCGGTGTGTCTTGCAGGTGCGCCAGCAAATGATGAACGTGGGTGATGCGCTCACCGGCCTGAACGTTACCCGGCAACTGTGGCTCAAGGCCCAGCGAATGCACCAGCGAACGCGCGAGTAGCGAAGTCGTGGTGTCGCCGACCTGCATCTCGACCCTGAACAACGGTGAACCGTCGCCGTCCACCCCACCTTCACTGATATTGACCACCCGGTGGCCGTAGAACACCTGATCGCTGAACTCTGCTGCGCACCAGCTCAGGTAATCGTGGAACTCCAGGCGCCCCGGAAAGAAGTCTTTTTTATTCGAGAATGCAGCGATGCGTCCCTTGGTGTGCAAGTAATTGACGAAGGTGAAATGGCTGCGCGGATTGCGAAAACTGGCAAGATCCTTGAGAAAGGACACCTGCATGGTCGCGTTCTTGAACAGCATGCCCTTGTGCCAACCGAATCCGGGCGCACTGTCGACGAAAGCGACCTCCAGTTCTGGGGCCATTTCCAGCAAGGCAATGGCGAGCGAAATGTTCGAGGGGCCGAAACCGATGCCCACCACGTCATGGATTTTTTGTTTGCAAGGGCTTCTGGTCAAATCGGTTGCAAAACTCATGTGAACTCCCTTTCTACAGAATTTCAGGCTGAGCGAGGCCGCAGGAAGGTCATCACACGACGACAGCCCCTGGGCGTTTTTTATAGGTATTGCCGGTTCGGCTAAGTGTTACTCGAACTCAAAGGCACCCTGGCGGTTGAGCGCCTGAAGCCTGGCGATGTCTTCGTCGAGCGCGGCGGCGTCAGGATTGCGTAAAAACACCGTACAGCCGTAAGTGGTGCCGTCGGTGGTCATCGCCACGTGCTGCCCCAGCAACGGCTCGGCGAAGTAGTGACTGAAACTCGCCAGCGCACGGACTTCGCGATCGAAGCGCAGGGCCTTGATGCGCCCTGGGCGGGTAATCAGAAACGAGTAATCCGCCACCGCCGCTGCCGGCGACTGAGTTGCCTGCCGATGCCCCGGCCATTGTTGCCACACCTCCTCCTGGCTGGGCCAGCCACCCAGACGGCACAGCTCTGGCAAGGGGGTGCTCGCCAGGCGTGGCGACAGCTTGACCAGGCGCGGGCCGGCGGGTGTGATCAGCACTTCGGCGTGCAACGGCCCGTGCACCAGACCCAATTGACTGGCCAGCGTTGCCAGGCGCGGCACCAGCTCGACGGGTAATGCCGCCAGGCTCAGGCTGGTGACGGCGGTGAGGTGCCGCCGCCCGTCCAGGTCCTGGGTGTGGCAGCGCCAGACATCACTGACCTCGAACCGGCCAGCGTCGAACACACCGTTGATGAATACCGGGTAACCCTGTTCGTGCACATGAATCTGGAACGGCCCCGGCGACTCGCGCAACAGTGCAGCCGCCTCGCTGGCACTGATGCCCTCGCCCCACACCAGCACCGCCGAGCCCCGCGAGCACGGCGACACTGCCGGGCGCACCACCCAGCCGCGCCCGTCGTCGGCCGGCAACTGATTGAGTGAAGCCAGTTGCCGCCCATCGAACGCCAGATCCGGGGCCAGGCTGCTGACCGCCAGATGCTGCACGCATTTATCGTAGAACGCCGCCGGGTGGCAGTGCGCCGCAAAAAAGCCGGCGGCGATGTTGGCTGGCATCGTCTGCTGCAGTTGCGCGTCATCGACGGCCAGGCGATAACCCGTCGCTGCCTGCCTGCGCGCTGGGACCATGCGCATCATTGCAGGCTCTCTCGGGTCGGGCCGCGGAAATGCACCGCGTCGATGTGACAGCTGCGCGGCTGGGTCAGCACAAAGCGCATGGTTTCCCAGATCGAACGGCCGTTGAGCAACTTGCCGCGAGGGTCGACCGTTTCATCCAGCCCGGTCACTTCAAAATCCGGCGGATAGAACCCGGTAACGCGGATCTGCTCGCTGGCCAGATGATGCGCCATGTTCTGGCAAAAACCGCTCAGGCCATGCTTGGCGGCAAAGAACGCCGGGTGGGCGATGGACTGGGTGAATTGCGGGACGCCACAGACCGACACCATTGCCATGATGTCAGCGGCATCCGAGCGCCGCAGGCTCGGTAACAGCGCCCGGGTCAGGGTGATCGAGCCGGTCAGGCCGGAGTTGATGGTCGAGGTGATTTCTTCGTCGCTGTCAGCCTCGCCCAGCATCCCTTCGAGCCACTGCGCCGCACTGAGCACGAGGATGTCGATCGGACGCTCGTCTACCTGCAGGCTCTGGGCGAAGGCGCGTACCGATGCCGCGTCGGCGATATCACACTGGTAGGCGCGGGCAGAACCGCCCTCGCCCTGAATGATCTCGCACGTTGCCTGAGCGCTGGCCAACTGGCGCGCACACAAATCGACATGAGCACCTTCACGCGCCAGCCAGACCGACACGGCCTGGCCGAAATCGCGACCGCCACCGGTTACAACAACCCGTTTTTTGTTCAGCATGATCTACGTACCTGTAAGAAGCCGGCCGTCAGAGGCCTGGATGCGGAACCGTGCAGCTGCCGGAAATGTTCTTCCGATACAGATGCTCGACGATGTAATCGGCCGCATGTTCTGCCCAGTTTTCTGGCGAGATGTATTGCTCGTGTTCATCCGGCAGACACATGGACAGCATCTGGGTGTTCACCCCATTGCCCGGATCGAGGGCAACGGCGCCCACCCCTTCGGGCATGTCGGCGATGAGCGAGCCGATCAGCCCTTCAACCGCGAATTTGCTGGCACAGTACGGGCCCAGACCCCAGGAGGCCGAGCGTCCCCAACCCGAACTGATGGCGATAAACAGACCCTGCCGGCGGTCGAGCATCGCAGGCAGGAACGCGTGCAGGGTATTCACCACGCCGAGCACATTGACGTCCATTACGCGCTGCCAGTCTTCCACGGCGATTTCCCATGCCGGCTTGCGCTCGGTGATCACGCCGGCGTTGCAGACAACGATGTCCACCGGGCCTTCGCGACCGACCGCGTGGGCGAACTGCTGCATCTCGCCTGGCTCGGTGACCGACGCGTTGAACAGCACCGGATTGCCCTGTGCGCCGGTTGTTGCGTCAACGGCCAACTGGCATCCGTAGACCTGATGCCCGCGTGAAGCCAGCGCATGACTCAGGGCTTTGCCCAATCCTCGACTGACGCCAGTGATGGCGATCCTTAACGGTTTGCGGGTGTTCATATTCAATAATCCTCCTTGACTGTCTGACAGGCTGCACCGAAATGCACAACCGGGTTGTCCGGCCGCAGATCAGGCACCTCAACCGCCCAATGACCCGCAGGCCATCGGGCACTCAGGGTAGAACGGTCAACCAGGGCATGACCGCTGACAAAGATGAAAGGCACTTTGCAGGCGATGGCGGCCTCGGCATCAGCGATCGCGTCGCCGAGAAACACTGCCTGCGCTGCCGCGCAATCATGCTGTTCGAGCAAGGCGTTGATCGCGGCTATCTTGGCGGTCGGCGAACCGATAATGCGCGCCATGTAGCGATCAATCCCACTGACACCCAACGCCTCGGTAATTTCCTCTTCCTTGCCGCCGCTCACTACGAAACAGGTCACGCCCTGCTCTTGCAGCAACGCCAATAACTGCGGTGCTCCGGCGACCACCGCAGAACAGCGGTAATGGCTGCGCAAGTAGTCTTCATAACGTGCAATGCTCGCGGCCACGAAGTCTCTGGCGGCCGGCCCGCGAGGGGCGATCAGGCGCTCGAACGCCTCGAAGTGCCAGTGTCGCGCACGCCCGAAGTTGAGCCTGAAGCTTTCCTTGCAGCGGTCGCGCAGCGCCTGCGGATAATGCGCCAGCGCATGATCGACAGCCGCCAGCTTCACGCCATTGGAGTCGAGCAATACGCCGTCGCAATCGAAGAACACCAGCTTCTTGCCCGCCATCACATCGCCAAGCTTGAACGTGGTCATAAGCCTGTCCTGTGCTCACGTGTATTGGTTGAGAATGTTCAGATCGAATTTGTGCGAGCCGACATGCCCGGCAATCCTGCCGATGATGTCGTTGCGTTCGAGGCACGTCAGTGGCGCGCCTTCGAACAGTTTCTGCGCATAAGTCGGATGAACATTGTGGCGCGCCTGGCAGCGATAGGTCGGTGAATACCCCCAGTTCGCCACCGCTCGCAACGGCTCGATATGCTCGGCCAGAAAACGCTCGCAGGCGTCCATCGCGTGCGCTTCAGACTTGAGCAGTGCCAGGGTCTCGGTAGGCGCGTTCCCTGCACCCCGGCCCAAACCGGCGAAGGTGCCGTCGGCAAACCTGGCCCCTGCCCCGAGCGCTGCGTGCGTGTTCGCCACGGCCAGCCCGTAGTTGTCATGGGCGTGAAAGCCCAGTGGCAAAGCCGTCATCTCTGCCGCCTGCCGGAACAAGCGGTGAACCTGATCCGGCAACAGGCGCCCGAAACTGTCGGCAAAATACAGCGCGGCAAGCGGCTCGCCGTCGAGACGGCGCAGGATCCGCGCCAGCTCATCCGCCGGCAACTCACCGATCTGCATCAGATTGAGCATCACTTCCAGTCCATGCCCGGCCAGCGCCTGCGCCAGCGCCAGACTCGCTTGCACCTCATTGCTCTTGGCGGCGATGCGCAAAATATCAATGCGGAACGGCGTGCGCCGAACGGCCGCCACTATCAGCCGGGCAGCCGCCTGTGGCGATTGTCCGACGATTTGCCCGGCGTCGATCATCACCGTCACTTTCATCGCGCCGGGGTTGATCAGTTCGCGTTGCTGCGCCGTCAAAGACTCGGGCAACGCCTTGTAAGAACCGGTACATGAGGTAGTGGCACCCGGATCGAGGTTCAGGTAACCCAGTTCGACGATGTCCACGCCGGTGGCCAGGCAAGTACCGAAGTACTGCCGGGCCATGGCATCGGAAAACCGCCAGTCGGTCTGGAACCCGCCGTCACGGAAGGTGCAATCCATTAACGCGAATGACTGTCTCCGATCGGTCATTTTTGGTTGCCTGCCGTATCGACGGTCCAGTCGTAGACCTGCTCCAGACGCCACCAGTTGAGTTCGGTGTCGTTACCGGCAATGCGCTTCAACAGCGGATTCTGTTCGCCGTGCATCTGGTCATCCCATGCCTGCACCGCCGGGTGGAAAGACAAGGCATGGCTGAAGTCACGCAGCGGGTCGAATTGCTCGTGGGCTTCAACCTGCATGAACAGTGTGTTCGGCGGCAACAGGTAAATCGACATGCGTTGCAAACCAATTTCGCGAAGTACACCGTGGTCGCCGGCAATTTGCTCCGGTACTTGACGATGCAACTTCTTATACAACTCAACGGCTTCTTTACTGGTCAACTGAATGGAAAAACCAAAACGCTTCATGAGTAACTTCCTTATTACTGGGTGACGAATTCAAGTAATTGGTCATAAACCTTTTCGACTTCGCGAAGGGTTTCCGGGTCCATGCTGAAATCCACTGGTGGGCGGATCAATGTGTTACTCATCAATCGACGACGTTTGAGCAGGTGCTTCGACAACTGCAAGTAACAGTCGATACTGGCCATCATATGGCACATCAAATAGGACAGCGGGTAGCCTATGGCTCTGGCGAGTTTGTCATCGCCAACTTTCAATGCGTTCCACAGCGCCACGGTGATTTCGGCGATTTCCGTGGCCGGAATCACGCCCGCCAGCCCGCGTTGATAGGTGTCGACGAGCATCATGCCGCCGTCGCCTTCGAAAATACGTGCCTGACCCGCAGTCGCGTCACGCAGCAGCGACACTTTCGGGGCGGTTGGCGCAGACTCCGGCTTGAACTGCACTTTTTGCGGGCCGAAGGTCTCGAGCAAACGCGCCTGAACCGCGATCGACATCGGCCGTTTGGCCAGCGACTTGGCATGATGCACCAGCACCGGAATGCGCACGCTTTCGATCACATTGGCGAAATACACATACATCTGTTCGTCATCGAGCGCCCACATTGACGGGTGCATGACCAGCAGTGCATCACAACCCGCCTGCTCGGCCTGGCGCGAATATTCCACGGCCTGGGCGATACTTTCGCCCCCCGTGCTCATGATTGCCAAGCCTTTATCACCGGTTTGTTCAGCGATCAATTCTGCGAGTTTGAAACGCTCGCCGGCCGTCAGGCGCGAGACCTCGGAAATCTGCCCGATGACCACGCCGTCGCACCCCGTGTGCAAGATGTGTTCGATTTGCAGACGCAGGGCCGAAGTGTCCAGAGAAAGGTCAGTGTTGTAGGGAAGAATGGCGACCGGTAGGACACCTTGGATGGGAGCTTTCGTCATGCCTGATATTCCTTATCAAAGTTCGACGCAAAAGACTAAGAGAGCAACTAAATTGTCCTGCCACCTTTAACAACGAGGCTATCGACCAAATATTTACTGCAACAAAACGCTCGATTAACGAAGCGGTTAGTTTAACTATCCGGTACAAAATCGAGCATTAAAGCCCGCGGCATCGACATCGTGATTTCCACACTTTTCATACAACTTAGTGAACTTCGAAGTCGCGGCGAAGTTAATGGCGAGCAGGATTATTGTCCAATCTGTAGTTATTTCAAATTATTACATTACGCAGAAGCACAAAATTTCATTTTCGCTAAAAAACAAATATTTCTTTTTATTTCCAACATGTAACTAAATTTGTTTCCGCACTCGCCCAATAATGTTCGCGCGCGCTCATACTTCGCCCGCCGAATAAACTCCAGAACTTTCGTTAAAACAATCACCCCTCGGGGTGCAGCAGCGCAATTGCTCTATCGACTCACCCACAGTCGTACTCGGCAGTGACGGCCGTCAGGCAAATGAGCGAAGGGTTTGGCGAAGGGCCGACAGACTTGTCAGCCTGATGACGGAGGTCAGGGAAGTGTTTTCTCTCTCGAGTGACCTTGCGTCACATCGAGAGGATCGGTTCTGGCAGTACCGCCCGTTAGCGGTCGGGATCGACACGAACCCCTTGCAACATCAACTCCAGTGTCTGCAGTGACTGGGTCAGGCGTTCGGTCCCCTCTTCGGCCCTCGCAATCCACAGCGAAGCCTCGGTCAGCGCACCGTAAACCAGGCGTGCCAACGCCTCCGCGTCCAACTCGCGCACCACGCCCTTGAGTTGCAAGCGTCGCAGAATGTCGCGCATCGAAGCGATGCAATGCTGTTGCTCTTCCACCGACACCGCCCCAAGCACGGCGGGCGCTTCCTGTAAGACGATGCGCTGAATATCTTTTTCCTGGGCCATTTGCAGAAACGCCCGGCAGCGCCCCCAAAAACCTTCCCATTGATCGGGCGCGGCATCGGAAATCGCCGAGAGGCGCGCCTCCATCTCGGCATCGATCTGCTCCACCACCGCCGCCAGCAAGCCTTTTTTGTCACCGAAGTGGTGATAAAGCGCCCCCCGCGTCAGTCCGGCTCCGGCCGTGAAATCATCCATCGACGCCTGGGCGTAACCCAGCCGCGTAAAGGCCTCGCGGCCGGCCGCAAGCAACCTGGCACGGGTATCTTCGATCATTTCGGCACGGTTTCGACGAACCATCAGGCACTCCTCAAATCATTTGACATACGTCGCGTACGTCAATAAATTCCCTCACATACGCAGCGTATGCATTTTCAGCGCTGAAGCCATTGCAGGCAAGTCAATCGGCCCAGGAGAGTGTGCGCTGATGGTCAAGTCTTACCGTGAACTGTTCACCCAACCTGGCACTCACGGTTTTGCCCTGGCGGGTCTGGTGGCCCGTTTTCCGCTGGCCATGGCCGGTATCGGCATCATCACCATGCTGGCGATGATGCGGGACAATTACGCGCTGGCCGGCGCCGTGGCGGCCACGTTCGCCCTGACGCTCGCGGTG
Organism: Pseudomonas sp. LF-5; assembly: GCF_037626295.1. Classification (NCBI taxonomy): domain Bacteria; kingdom Pseudomonadati; phylum Pseudomonadota; class Gammaproteobacteria; order Pseudomonadales; family Pseudomonadaceae; genus Pseudomonas; species Pseudomonas sp. LF-5. Next base: position 297,854 of record NZ_JARKMT010000001.1, on the reverse strand, counting down.
CTGGCGCCACAGATCTCGCGGCTGGTCGACCGCTTCGGGCAACGCCAGGTACTCCCGGGCGCTGCGGCAATCAGTTGCACCGGCCTGCTTGCACTGCCGGCCTGTGCCTACTGGCAGTTGCCGGACTGGACCCTGTTCGTGGGTGCCGTAATGTCGGGCTTCATGCCCAGCATGTCCGCGATGTCCCGGGCGCGCTGGACACTGATTTACCGCGGCACAGCGAAACTGAACACTGCCTACGCCCTGGAATCGGTGCTGGACGAAGTCACTTTTATTGTCGGCCCGCCACTGGCGGTGGGTCTGAGTGTGGCGCTGTTCCCCGAGGCTGGACCACTGGTGACGGCGTTGTTGCTGGCCATCGGGGTGTATGCCTTCGTCAGTCAGCGGGGTAGCGAACCACCCGTTCGGGCGACCTCCGGGGCGCCACAGACGTCGATGATTCGCGTGGGTGGCATTCGCATCCTTGCACTGTTGATGGTGGCCATGGGCATGATTGTTGGCACCATTGATGTGGTCAGCGTGGCCTTTGCCCAGTCTCAAGGCCAGCCCGTCGCCGCCAGTATCGTGTTGTCGGCATATGCCCTGGGCTCCTGCGTCGCCGGCCTGACGTTCGGGGCGATGAAATTGCAAGTGCCTTTATCGCGCCTGTTTTTGCTGTGCGGGCTGGCGACGGCCATCACGACTGTGCCGTTGTTATGGGCCAGCAATGTGCTCGGGTTGTCACTGGCCGTACTGGTTGCGGGGGTGTTTTTTGCCCCGACCCTGATCGTGGCAATGACCCTTGCCGAACAGATGGTTGCGCCCGAGCGTCTGACCGAAGCATTGACCTGGTTGATTTCAGGGCTTGGCGTGGGCGTCGCGCTGGGCGCAGCGGCAACAGGTCAAGTCGTGGATGAATTCGGCGCCCGCCAGGGGGCGATCGTCGCGCTGGTCGCCGGCCTGATCGTGCTCGGCGTTGCGCTGTACGGCCATCGTCGCTTGAAACCGGACATGGCCATCGTCGCGCAAGCGACCTGAACGGTCAGGCTGTTTGCCATCGGCCCCTACAAATCACGTGCCCACGTCTGGCTGACCAGTGCCTTGCCGAAACGGTTGATCGCCTCCTCTTCCACCAATTCAAACCCCGCCTTCTGATAAATCTGGCGCGCCGCCGTCAGGTTGCTGGTGGTCCACAGGGTCATTCGTGTGTAACCGATCTGCCGGGCAAAGCGCAGGCACTCATCAACCAGGCGACGGCCGATGCCCAGTCCCCTGGCACTGGCGTCAACGTAGAGCATGCGCAGTTTCGCGGTGGTTTCATCCTGTCGCACGACGAATACCGAACCGATGACCTTGCCGTCCTTCTCGGCGATCCAGCAGCGCTCGCAAGCCGGGTCGAAGTCACGCAGGTATTTCGCGATGACCTCGGCCACCAACGCTTCGAATTCCGAGTTCCAGCCGTACTCACGGCTATAGAGGGCGGCCTGCTGCTGCATGACCGTGCCCATGTCGCCGGGTTGCGGATCACGCAGCACGTAGGTCGAGTCCGGGTGGTTCTGCAAAAGCGTCTGGATCAGTGTCATGGCGCCGAGCAATTGTTGTTGCTGCGGCTCGGTCAGGCGCTCAAGCATGGCGACCACTTGTTCGCGGGAGGCTTGTTCGAGGGGGACGAGGATTTCACGGCCCAGCTCGGTGAGGTGCAGTAGAGCTGCGCGGGCATCGGTGGGCGAAGGGACTTTCTGGATCAGGCCCTTCTTCTCGAAACCGCTGATCAGGCGGCTCATGTAGCCGGCATCCAGGCTCAGCATCTGGCGCAGGTCGGCGCTGGTCAGGTCACCACGCGAAGCCAGTTCATAAAGGATGCGCAGCTCGGTCAGCGAGTATTCGCTCTGCAGCAGATGCTCCTGCAGCACGCCGATCTGCTGGGTATAGAAGCGGTTGAAACTGCGCACGATGTCGGCGTGCTGGAACAGATCGGTGCTGGACATGACCCATGCTCGAATGATTGCCTAAGGCAACTATATATTTGCCTTTAGCAATCATGTCAATGCCCTACCTGCACTTGGCCAGCACCACCCGACAGGTGTCCGGTGTGCCACCGGAACGCCCGGCATACCGGATGCAATTGTTCATCGACTTCTGCCGCGCCATATTTAGGCTCGAACCCCACGCCAGACCGCCTTCGCCCACCGTCGGCACCGCTTTGGCGTAGCAACTGTCGCCGATGCCCGAAGGTGGATAGTGTTTGCGGCTGGAACACCCCGTGCCCAGCGCCAGGCTGACGATGATCAGGGTCGGCAAGACCCACCCGCGGCATCGGGGCAAACGTGTTTTGCGCATTGCGTTTTACCTGTCGCAAGGAGGTCGTCAGTCTGCCGAGTCTAGCCGTTCGCCGTTGTCGACCTGCACAAATCTTCTAAACGCCGGTCGTCATTGCGCGGTATTTTATCGGGCCGCACCGTTCATGCTGATCTCTGGAGCCTGCCGTGGATAAACGCAACTGGATCGAGCTGTCCCAGGATGTCGACACCGGGATTGAATCGATTCGTGCCCATTTTCAGGGGCATGCCTATGACCCGCACTGGCATGACAGTTTTCTGGTCGGCGTGACCGAGCAAGGTGTGCAGCAATTCAATTGCCGCCGCGTGCGCCACCGCAGTACGCCGGGCCAGGTCTTTTTGCTGGAACCGGGGGAAATCCACGACGGTCAGGCCCCCACGGACGACGGGTTCACCTACTCGATGCTGTACCTTGATCCGCACTGGCTGGAGCGCGAACTGCACGCGTTGTTCGAAGACGCCCCGGCCAACACTCAACCCGGTTTTGCCGATACCTTGAGCCAGGACCCGCGCCTGTCCACGGCGATCAATCAGGCCTTCCACGCCCTGCATGACGGCGACTTGCGCATCGTCCGCCAGACAGCCATCGACAGCCTGTTGGCTTCGCTCACCCGCCATCTCGACTGGCGCAAGCGCCAGGATTTCGATCCGCGCCTGCCGCTGGTGGCCCAAGTGGCCCGGGATTACCTGCATGCCCACGCCTTTGATGACATCGGCCTGGATCAACTGGCCGACGCCTGCAAGGTCGATCGCTTCCGTTTGACCCGCGCCTTCAAGGCCGCTTTTGGGCTGGCGCCCCACGCTTATCTGATCCAGTTGCGCCTGGCCAAGGCGCGTCAGTTGCTGGCCCGTGGCGAGTCGCCGGCGCAGGTCGCCAGCGTGCTCGGCTTTGCCGATCAAAGCCACCTGGGCCGCTGGTTCAAGCGCGCCTACCAACTGACGCCAGCGGACTACCGCAAGCGCTGCTCAAACCTTCCAGACTGACGCACGCCAGCTGACGATCATGGAGACCTGTGTTCACATTCAGGAATCCGAATCATGGCGTCATTGCTGCCCTTTCTACTGTTTGCTTTCGTGGCTTCGATTACTCCGGGGCCGACCAATATTCTGGTGTTGAGCCACAGTTCGCGTCGGGGACTGGGCGCGACATTGCCGATCATTTTCGGGGCCTGCGCGGCGGCGGCATTGATCGTGTTGGTGGTCGGGCTCGGCGCCGGCGAAACCCTGTCGCGTTTGCCCCGCGTCCAACAAGCCATGGCCTGGGCGGGCGTGCTCTGGTTGAGCTGGCTGGCGTGGCAGATCTTCCGCAGTGCGCCCCCGGCCCTGGACTCGACCGAAGCACAGGATGAAGGGTTCAGCGTACTCGGTGCGGCGATGTTGCAACTGGTCAATCCCAAGGTGTGGATGATGGCCGTGGCAGTGGTCAGTGTGTTTGTCGGTGGTGGTGACAAGACCGTGCGCTTGCTGGTGCTGTCGCTGGCATTTCTGCTGGTGTCGTTGCCGTGCATGACGTTCTGGGCGCTGCTTGGCGTCGGCAGTGCACGGCTGTTCGGCAGCCCACAGGCGTTCAAGCGCATGAATGCGGTATTGGCGCTGTTGCTGCTGCTTTCCGCCTGGCTGACGGTCCTGCTCTGAGCGGGCTGACCTGAAGTCAGGCAAGCACCTGTGGCGAGGGATTTATCCCCGTTCGGCTGCGCAGCAGTCGTAAATCTGAATACTCGGTATGCCTGAAGGAATGAGTGGGCAGGTTTTGGGGCTGCTGCGCAGCCCAGCGGGGAGAAACCCCCTCACCACAGGTTGGATTTCTTACGGTTGGGGCTGCATGGGAATGCAGGCGGTGATTTCAGCGCGATGTCGCCTGGCGATATTCGCGGGGGGTGAAGCCGGTGGAGGCCTTGAACTGGCGGGTGAAGGCACTGTGGTCGGTGTAACCGCATTGCAGCGCCACGTCGGTGATCGGCAAATCGGTGTGCAGCAAGCGATGGGCGTGTTCCAGGCGCACCTTCTGAATCATCTGTCGTGGCGTCAGGTGAAAGACGCGCTTGCAGTAGCGCTCCAGTTGCGCCACCGAAATACCGGCGATTCGCGTCAGTTCGCCCAACGTGACGCGGCGATTGAAGTGGCTGCGTATATGCTCGTCGACTGCGGCCAGGCGTTCGAATGCCGGATGCGTTTCACTGGCCGATTGCAGATCGACCGAGATACCCGCCAGCCCGATGATCAGCCCGTCGCGGTTGTACAACGGGTGCTTGTGGGTCAGGCACCAACCCGGTTCACGACTGCCGTACAGGTGCAGTTCCAGCTGATCCTCCAGCACAAAGCCCTCCTCCAGCACCTTGCGATCCTGCTCGGTGTACCCCGGCCCGAGTTGCGCGGGGAACACCTGCGCGCTGGTTTTTCCCAGCAACGGGCGTAAATCCTTCAAGCCACAGCGCTGCACCAATGTGCGATTGGCGAGGACATAACGCGCCTGCAGATCCTTGATGAAAATCGCCGCACTGGGGATCACGTCGAGCATCGGCAACAGCAGCGCGGCGCCGGCTACCAGTTCTTCCAAGGTTTGCGGGCGGCCTTGCGACAACATCGAAAACGCACTCTGCATCGAAGAGTTCTCCCCCGTTGGTGCTTCAGGCCAGTGCTCGCCCAAGGCGTTCGCACGCAGATTGCAGCATCGCCGAAAGCCTGTCGAGCAGCAGCGTTGCTCTGCGCGACTGTGCCGATTTCGTCATCCAACCCGGTGCAAAACATCAATCGCCGCAAGGTCGATCAGTTCAAAGTCTGGCCGTCCCAGTGACACAACTGCCTATCCAATAACTCACAAGAAGGCGATGCCATGTCAGGCCAAGGCAAGTTCAAAAAACAGCTTTCATTGATCGACCTCACATTTATCGGGCTCGGTGCGATCTTCGGTTCCGGCTGGTTGTTCGCGGCCAGTCATGTGTCGGCCATTGCCGGCCCGGCGGGGATTTTTTCCTGGCTGCTGGGCGGGTTCGCCGTGTTGTTGCTGGGTATCGTTTACTGCGAACTGGGCGCGGCATTACCCCGAGCCGGCGGTGTGGTGCGCTACCCGGTTTACTCCCACGGGCCACTGCTCGGTTACCTGATGGGTTTCATCACCCTGATCGCGTTTTCCAGTCTGGTGGCGATTGAAGTGGTTGCCTCGCGCCAATACGCCGCGGCGTGGTTTCCCGGCCTGACCAAAGCGGGCAGCGGCGATCCGACGATCCTCGGTTGGCTGGTGCAGTTCGCCCTGCTCTGCGTGTTTTTCCTGCTCAACTACCGCAGCGTGAAGACCTTCGCCAAGGCCAACAACCTGGTCAGCGTGTTCAAATTCATCGTGCCGCTGCTGGTGATCGGGGTGCTGTTCACCTTCTTCAAACCGGAAAACTTTCAGATTCAGGGTTTCGCGCCGTTCGGCCTGTCGGGCATCGAGATGGCGGTGTCGGCAGGCGGGGTGATCTTTGCTTACCTGGGCCTGACACCGATCATCTCGGTGGCCAGCGAAGTGAAGAATCCCCAACGCACCATTCCGATTGCACTGATCCTCTCGGTGCTGTTGTCGACCGCCATTTACGTATTGCTGCAAACCGCGTTCCTCGGCGGCATTCCAACGGAAATGCTCGCCGACGGCTGGGCCGGCATCAACAAGGCATTCGCCCTGCCATACCGCGACATCGCCCTGGCACTGGGTGTGGGCTGGCTGGCGTATCTGGTGGTGGCCGACGCGGTGATCTCGCCGAGCGGTTGCGGCAACATTTATATGAACGCTACCCCGCGCGTGATCTACGGCTGGGCGCAGACCGGCACCTTCTTCAAGGTCTTCACCCACATCGACGAGAAGTCCGGCATCCCGCGTCCGGCGCTGTGGCTGACCTTCGCCCTGTCGGTGTTCTGGACCCTGCCGTTCCCGTCGTGGGAAGCGCTGATCAACGTGGTTTCCGCTGCCCTGGTGTTGAGCTACGCCGTGGCCCCGGTGTCGGTCGCCGCGTTACGCCGCAGCGCGCCGGACATGCCGCGTCCCTTCCGGGTCAAGTGCATGGGCGTGCTCGGGCCGGTGTCGTTCATCATCGCCGCGCTGATCGTCTACTGGTCCGGCTGGAACACCGTGTCGTGGCTGCTCGGCCTGCAGATTCTGATGTTCGTCGTCTACTTGCTGTGCGCTCGTTTCGTGCCAACCGCGCACCTGAGCCTGAGCCGTCAGGTGCGCTCGTCGGCGTGGCTGATCGCCTTCTACGCGGTGACCATCGTGCTGTCGAAACTCGGCACCTTCGGCGGCCTGGGCATCCTCGCCCACCCTTTCGACACCCTCGTCGTCGCCGTTTGCGCCACCGGCATTTACTACTGGGGCGCCGCCACCGGCGTACCGGCCCACTTGCTGCGCCTTGAAGCGGACGACGAGGAAAGTGAAGTCGCCGACACCGCTTCCACCGTGCATGCGCGCCCTGCCGGCGCCTACTGAAATCACTCAACGGGACACCTTCATGAAACGCATACACGTCATTGATTCCCACACCGGCGGTGAGCCCACGCGTCTGGTGATGCACGGTTTCCCCGCCCTGTCCGGCGACACCATGGTGGAGAAACGCGAGGCTCTGCGCACTCAGCACGATGCCTGGCGCCGCGCCTGCCTGCTCGAACCCCGCGGCAACGACGTGCTGGTCGGCGCACTGTATTGCGAGCCGGTGTCGGCGGACGCCACGTGCGGAGTGATTTTCTTCAACAACGCCGGTTACCTCGGCATGTGCGGCCACGGCACCATCGGCCTGATCAACTCGTTGCAGTTTCTGGGGCACATCAAGCCTGGCGTGCACAAGATCGACACACCGGTCGGCCCGGTCAGCGCCACGTTGCATGACGACGGCAACGTGACCCTGGGCAACGTGCCCGCCTACCGCTACCGCAAACAGGTATCGGTGGACGTGCCCGGTTTCGGCCGCGTGTGCGGTGATATTGCCTATGGCGGCAATTGGTTCTTCCTCGTCTCCGAGCATGGCCAGACCCTGAGCATGGACAACGTCGAGCACCTCACCGCCTACACCTGGGCGATGCTCAAAGCCCTCGAAGAACAAGGCATTCACGGCGAAGACGGTGCGGTCATCGACCACATCGAACTGTTCGCTGACGATGCCCACGCCGACAGCCGCAACTTTGTCATGTGCCCGGGCAAGGCCTACGACCGCTCGCCCTGCGGCACCGGCACCAGCGCCAAACTCGCCTGCCTGGCCGCCGACGACAAGCTGCAACCCGGCGCACGCTGGGTGCAGGCCAGCATCACCGGCAGCCAGTTCGAAGGCCGCTTCGAATGGGAAGGCGAACGCATCCGCCCGTTCATCACCGGCCGCGCTTTTATAACCGCTGACAGCACCCTGCTGATCGACGAACAAGACCCGTTCGCGTGGGGCATCTGAGCCGCCGCGTTGACTATTCACCTCCCTTTGAATGATGTGCCAAGGAGTTAAAACAATGAGTGACAACATCTTCACCGGTTGCATGCCGGCCCTGATGACCCCGTGCACCGCCCAGCGCAAACCGGACTTCGACAAGCTGGTGGCCAAAGGTCGCGAGCTGATCGATATCGGCATGAGCGCCGTGGTCTATTGCGGTTCGATGGGCGACTGGCCGCTGCTCACCGAAGCCGAGCGTCAGGAGGGCGTGGCACGCCTGGTCGCGGCAGGAATTCCGACCATCGTCGGCACCGGTGCGGTGAACACTCGCGAAGCGGTGTCCCACGCCGCCCACGCGGCGAACGTCGGCGCACAAGGCTTGATGGTGATTCCGCGGGTGCTGTCCCGTGGTGCTTCGGCCGCGGCGCAAAAAGCCCACTTCGCGGCAATCCTGCAAGCTGCGCCAAACCTGCCGGCGGTGATCTACAACAGCCCTTACTACGGCTTCGCCACCCGCGCCGAGCTGTTCTTCGAACTGCGCCGCGAGTACCCGAACCTGATCGGCTTCAAAGAGTTCGGCGGCGGCGCCGACCTGCGGTATGCCGCCGAAAACATCACCTCCAAGGATGACGACGTAACCCTGATGGTCGGTGTCGATACCCAGGTGGTGCACGGTTTCGTCAACTGCAACGCCACGGGCGCGATCACCGGTATCGGCAACGCCTTGCCCCGTGAAGTGCTGCAACTGGTCGCCCTGAGCAAGCAAGCGGCCAAGGGTGACGCCAAGGCGCGGCGCCAGGCACGCGAGCTGGAATCGGCGCTGGCGGTGCTGTCCTCGTTCGATGAGGGCTGCGATCTGGTGCTGTATTACAAACACCTGATGGTGCTCAACGGTGACAAGGAATACACCCTGCACTTCAACGAGACCGACACGTTGAGCGACGCCCAGCGGCGTTACGCGGAAAACCAGTATTCGCTGTTCCGCCACTGGTACGAGAACTGGTCGGCCGAGCAGCATTTCGCCTGACCTGGCGCCCTCGCCTGCCGTGACGCCTTGCGCCTCACGGCAGGCCTCACCTTATTCATCAGGAAGACACCATGACTCTGACGGGCCACATGTTGATCGGGCAACACACCGTCGCGGGCAATCGCGACGCCATTCGCGGCCTCGACCCGGCCACCGATACCGCGCTGGAACCGGCATATTTCGGCGGTTCAGCCGAGCATGTCGAACAGGCTTGCGCACTGGCCTGGGCCGCACTGGACCGTTATCGCGAGACGACCCTGAGTGCCCGTGGCGAATTTCTTGAGCGCATCGCCGAGGAAATCGAAGGCCTGGGCGATGAACTGATCGACCGCGCCAGCAGCGAAACCGGTCTGCCGCGTGCACGGTTGCTGGGCGAACGCGCTCGCACCTGTCAGCAGTTGCGGATGTTCGCCCGCACCGTACGTGCCGGTGAATGGCTCGATGTGCGGGTCGATCCGGCTCAGCCGCAGCGTCAACCGTTGCCGCGTTCGGACCTGCGCCAGCGCCAGATCCCGTTGGGACCGGTGGCGGTGTTCGGCGCGAGCAACTTCCCGCTGGCATTCTCGGTAGCCGGCGGGGACACGGCGTCGGCGCTGGCGGCCGGTTGCCCGGTAATTGTCAAGGCGCACGGCGCGCATCCCGGCACCAGCGAACTGGTTGGCCGCGCCGTGGCTCGGGCGGTTAAAGCGTGTGATCTGCCCGAAGGCGTGTTTTCGTTGGTATACGGCTCCGGTCGCGAATTGGGCATTGCGCTGGTCAGTGATCGACGAATCAAAGCGGTCGGCTTCACCGGTTCGCGCAGCGGCGGTCTGGCCTTGATTCAGGCTGCGCAGGCACGGCCCGAGCCGATTCCGGTGTATGCGGAAATGAGTTCGATCAACCCGGTGCTGCTGTTTCCGGCGGCCTTGCACCAGCGCACGCAGGCCTTGGCCGAAGGCTTTGTCGCCTCGCTGACCCTGGGTGCCGGACAGTTCTGCACCAACCCCGGGCTGGTGATTGCGCGCCAGGGGCCGGCGCTGGATGCCTTCGTTGGCCGCGTTGCCGAGCGCCTTCAGCACAGCCCGGCACAGACCATGCTCACACCGGACATCTGCAGTGCGTACAAGGCTGGCGTGAATGCACTGGCGCAAAACAGTCGCGCCCGGATCGCCGCCAGCGGTCAGATCGCCGGTGGCCCGAACGGGTGTCAGGCCCATGTATTTGTCACCGATGCTGCCGATTTCCTCACCGATCACACTCTGCAAGCGGAAGTGTTCGGCGCGGCGTCGTTGATTGTGCAGTGCGCCAGTGACGCTGAAATTCGCCGAGTGATCGAACATCTGGAAGGCCAATTGACAACGACCCTGCAGCTGGATGACGACGACCTTGAACTCGCCCGTTCACTGCTGCCGACCCTGGAACGCAAGGCCGGCCGCCTGCTGGTCAACGGCTGGCCGACCGGCGTGGAAGTCTGCGATGCGATGGTGCATGGCGGCCCGTTTCCGGCCACCTCCGACGCGCGCACAACCTCGGTGGGCACCGCGGCAATCCTGCGTTTCCTGCGTCCGGTGTGTTACCAGGACTTCCCCGACAGCCTGTTGCCGAGCGCATTGAAACAGGCCAATCCGCTGCATCTGCGTCGGCTGTTCGATGGCCAAAGGGAAGCGCCAATCCATGCCGAATAACGTCTCCCATGACATCGCCGTGGTCGGCGCCGGCATCATCGGCGTCACCTGCGCCCTGCGTCTGGCGCGCCAGGGCCAGCGCGTGGTGGTCATCGACCAACAGGAACCCGGTCACGGTGCCTCGTTCGGCAATGCCGGGCATCTGGCCACCGAGCAGGTGTTTCCGATTGCCGATGTGTCGATCCTCAAACGCTTGCCGGCCATGTTGATGGACCCGATGGGGCCGCTGCGGCTGGACTGGAAATACCTGCCGCGTGCGCTGCCGTGGTTCACGCGACTGCTGCTGAATCTGCGCCCGGAGCCGTTTCGGCGAACCGTCGCTGGATTGCGTGCGCTCAATGAGTCCAGCCTCGATGCCTGGCAACGCTTGCTCACGGAGATCGAGCGCCCCGACCTGCTGAAAGTCGACGGTTCCTTGCTGGTATTCGAACGAGGTGAATCACGCCAGGCCATCGAAGCGCTTCAGGCGCGCCTGCGTCAGCAGCAAGTGCCGGTGGATTTCTGGCACGCCGGCGCGATTCAGGACGCGGCGCCGCAGCTTAGCGAACAGATTCAGGGCGGTTTATTCTTCCCGCGCACCGGCCACTTTATCGATCCGTATCGGGTGGTGGGCGAACTGGTCGAAGCAGCGAAAGCCTGCGGCGTGAGTTTCGTCAAACAACAGGTACAGGGCGGCGCTGTGCTGGAACACGGTGTATCGCTGGCCACCGCATCGGGTAGCCTGAGCGCGCGCCGCGTATTGATTGCCTGCGGTGCACACTCGGCGAAACTCACCGCCGCGTTGACAGGCAGGACAGTGCCACTGGACACCGAACGCGGCTACCACCTGATGCTGCCGACGGAGCACAATCGACTGCCCTTCGCGGTCACCTCGCTGGAACGCAAGTTCATCATGACGCCGATATCCGAAGGCTTGCGGCTGGCCGGCACCGTCGAGTTCGCCGGCCTGGAACGCCCGGCGAGCATGGCCCGTGCGTGGCAGTTGCATCGCTTGAGTCAGGGCTTGTTTCGCAAGGATCTGAGCGCTGAAGCCGCCACGCCGTGGATGGGCTTTCGACCGTCGCTGCCGGATTCGCTGCCGGTAATTGACCAGGTCTGCGATGGCAAAGTGTTGCTTGCGTTCGGGCATCAGCATTTGGGGCTGACGCAGGCGGCGGTGACGGCGGAGATGGTCGTCGAGATGGCGTTATCGACAGCGCTGAATCAGGTGAATGATTTACCCGCCCTCTCGCCCTACAGGCTTGCGCGTTTCTGAATCAGCGAGAGGTACCGGCCAGCGATGAAATTTTCTGCCCTTGCCACTGGCAACGGCAGGAATCCGGGCTAGCTTAAACCGTACCTCTCCCCATTCTCCGTGGTCGTCAGCAGTCCGGAATAACGCTCTTCACAGCGTTGCAAGGATGAGAGTGTGTGCGCAAAACCCGCCAGTCAGCTCACTGGAGCGCAGCACCCATGGACGCCTTTGCTGGAACCACTGTTCCCTATCGCCCTCAGCCCTGCTGCCAACGTTTTGGGGTTCCCCCGCGATTTCCTGTGCCTGATTGAAACTCTCGACAATCACTATCAGCGAGCGTGAAAAATGAAAATCAACCTGCCCACCGTGGGGCCTATCGTCGGATTCACCGACCCCAGTCAGACACGTTTGTTTCTGCGTGGCGAACTCGAGCGGGACGCGCACGGTCTGCGGCGCGCTTTCGGCGTTGTACGCTGGCGCAAGCTCGGCGGCCAGAAATGGTCGGATCCGCTCTTCAACAAACTGTCGCCGAACTTCGACATGACCGGTGTGTTCGCCATCTCCAGCCTGACCCCGTCGACCGTTTACGAGTATCAGGCGGGCTGGTTTTTTGCCGACGCCGAACTGGAAAAAATTGAACAGATCAACGCAAACCTGCTGGAGTGGCCGACACCGGACGCTGACTTCACCATGTCATTCAAAACCAGCACCACCAGCACCACGGGTACGCGAGGCTATGTGGTCGGCTCGTGTCGCTACCTGCTGCGCCTGTTTGGCGGTCTCTGGTATGACGACCGCGGCGACAAGGTCTTTCGCTCTGTACTCGAACAGATTGACAAGAAAAAACCCGTCGACGCGCTGCTGATGATTGGCGACCAGATCTACGCCGATGACCTCAACTTCGTTGCCCCCGATACCCGCCTCGATCAGTTTCTGGAGCGCTATCGCACGGTGTTTTCACAGACCTACATCCAGCAATTGATGGCTCGCGTGCCGACGTACATGATTCTGGACGACCATGAAATCGAAGATAACTGGCCAGCCAATGCCGACAAGCAGGATCGCGTGACGCTCTATCCCCATGCCATCCACGCCTATCAAATCTACCAGAGCAGCCACAGCCCGCTCTTTAGCGCCGACCGCGTGGGCCGGATCGAAGGCACCCTTTCACACTTCTGGTACAGCTTCGTCGACGGCTGCTCGGAGTGGTTCGTCATGGACTCACGCACAGAGCGAGACTTGTCCGCAACGCCTCCAACCATGGTCAGCGAGACGCAACTCAAGGCGCTCCTGGACTGGCTGGGCAACGGTAGTCAATTGGTGAAGTTCGTCGTGACTTCAGTCCCGTTGTTTCCTGATCTGTTGAATGATGCCGGCGATAAATGGGGCGCGTTTGCCGAACAGCGTCGCTTGATCATCGAACACATCCGCAACAATAAGATCAGCAAGGTGATCTTCGTTTCCGGCGACGTGCATTGCTCTTTCGTCAGCAAGCTGACCCTGGACAGCGATCCGAGCTTCAGTGTCCACAGCGTGGTTTCATCGTCGTTCTTCTGGCCGTACCCGCACATGAGTAAAACCGAATTCGCCTTCGACACCCAGCTTACCGGGATACCGGGCGGCAACTATGTCACTCGTTTGCTCTCGGACGTGTACTCCGACGATAACTTCGCCAGGCTGGAAAGCAGTCTTAAAGGGGTCGATGTAAACTTTTTCGAACGCAAGGGGGGATCCCTGGGACCGGCAACGAAAATCAAGTTCTAGCGCCCGGAAACACGAAAGCCTGCTCTCGGGCAGGCTTTCGATTGACGGCGCTGACTTCAGGCGTCGTAAAACGCCTCGACCGCCACCCGACTCCCCACAAAGAAACTGTCCGCCACCAGCCGCAATGGCTGCACATCCACATCACTGGCCTTATCAGCAATCAACTGCTGGAAATGCCGATACACCGCCGCATACTCACCCTCTTCCGACACGGTCTGGCGCACGCCGTCGATGCTCAACAGTGCACCACCGTTGTCCAGGCGCAGAACGCCCTCGGCACAGCGAATCTCGATGCTCCACAACTCATCGTGACCGTGGTCGAAATCGAATTCCGCGCGCACGTCGAGCTGCCGTGCGTCTGCCATTTTGATCGACGCGGCAATCGGCGACTGGCAGTTGTCCGGCACGCGCAACTCGGCAGATTCAACGAACAATGGGTGCGGCAACAAGTGGGTCACGATCGACAAGGCATTGATGCCCGGATCGAATACGCCGAGGCCGCCGGGTTGCCAGATCCACGTCTGGCCGGGATGCCACTTGCGCACGTCTTCCTTCCAGTCGATCTGCACGCTTTGCAGGGTGCGCGAGGCCAGCCAGTCGCGGGCCGCTTCAATGCCGGGCGCATAGCGCGAATGCCAGGCGAACAAGGCACTGACGCCCTTCGCCGCAGCTTGATCGACCAGCGCCAGGGCCTCGCCCAACGTGGCGCAGGGCGGCTTTTCCACCAGCACATGTTTGCCGGCGGCGAGCGCCTGTTGCACCAACGCGAAGCGCCCTTGGGGCGGGGTGCAGAACGCGATGGCATCGACCTGCGGGCCGTGTTCCAGCAACTCGCTCAAGGTATGAAAATTCTCCACACCAGGGCACGGCTGGCCCTGCGTGGCGACAGACACCAGCTGGAATCCGGGGTTGGCGTTGATCGCCGGGACGTGCTGATCCTGGGCAATCTTGCCGTAGCCCACCAGACCGAGACGGATTGGTTGCATCAGTGACTCCTGCTTTGCTTTTTGTTTTAGTCAGTGAACCGGCAGGTTACCTGCAAACACCGCGATCGTCTGTCAGTGCAACGTCACAAACACGCACAGGATCAGGCAAGGATTACACAGGAATGCACTACTGCCCGGTCGACCAGAACGTGAAGAATGCCGATACGACCAACCGATCGAGGATGTTCCCATGCTTGTACAAGCCTACGGCGCCCATGCGGGCGACAAACCTCTTGAGCCGATGCAGATCAACCGCCGCGCGCCTGCAGCCCATGATGTGCAGATCGACATCGCGTTCTGCGGCATCTGCCACTCGGACCTGCATCAGGTGCGCGCCGAGTGGGCCGGCACGCAGTTTCCCTGTGTACCGGGGCATGAAATCGTCGGGCGGGTTGCCGCTGTCGGTGCGCATGTCGCGGATTTCAAGGTCGGCGATCTGGTCGGCGTCGGCTGCATCGTCGACAGCTGCAAGCACTGCGATGACTGCGAAAGCGGTCTGGAAAACTACTGCGACGGCATGATCGGCACCTATAACTTCCCGACGCCGGACGCGCCAGGCTGGACGCTCGGCGGCTACTCACAGAACATCGTCGTGCACGAGCGCTACGTGTTGCGCATTCGACATCCGCAAGCGCAACTGGCGGCCGTCGCACCGCTGCTGTGTGCGGGCATCACCACTTACTCGCCGCTGCGTCACTGGAATGTCGGGCCAGGCAAGAAAGTGGGGGTGGTCGGCATTGGCGGCCTCGGCCACATGGGCATCAAACTGGCTCATGCAATGGGCGCGCACGTGGTTGCCTTCACCACCTCCGAATCCAAGCGCGAAGCGGCCAGGCAGCTGGGTGCCGATGAGGTGGTGGTGTCGCGCAATGCCGAGGAAATGGCTGCCCACACCAAGAGCTTCGACTTCATCCTCAATACCGTCGCCGCGCCGCACGATCTCGACGCCTTCCTCGTCCTGCTCAAGCGCGATGGTGCGTTGACGCTGGTCGGCGCGCCTGCCTCGCCACACCCGTCGCCGAACGTGTTCAACCTGATCATGAAGCGCCGCACGATCGCCGGTTCGATGATCGGCGGCATTCCTGAAACCCAGGAGATGCTGGATTTCTGTGCCGAACACGGCATCGTCTCCGACATCGAACTGATTCGCGCCGATCAGATCAATGACGCCTACGAGCGCATGCTCCAGGGCGATGTGAAATATCGCTTCGTGATCGACAACGCCACCCTGGCGGGCTGACGTGTGAGCCCCCGGCCATGCTGTCGGGGGCTCTTCAATTCTGTCGGCAGGATTTGACAGCCTCGGCGTTGCTCGCCAGAGTCGCACCCCTTTGCCTGCCAGCCAGCAGCAGGCGCGTGGTAAACAGGGGTTGCCGTTGAACGAACAGACATTGTCCATGCGCCTTGAGCGCGTGGCCGCACACATTCCGGCCGGTGCGCACCTGGCCGATATCGGCTCGGACCACGGCTATCTGCCGGTGGCGTTGCTGCGGCGCGGAGCCATCGCGTACGCCGTGGCGGGCGAAGTCGCCACGACACCTTTCCAGGCAGCGCAACGCACCGTGCGCGACAACGATCTGCACCAGCGCATCAGCGTACGCCTGGCCAATGGTCTGGCGGCGATCACGCCTGCAGACGCGATTACCGCCGTCAGCCTGTGCGGCATGGGTGGCGAAACCATCCGCGACATTCTCGACCGCGGCAAAACTCATTTGAGCGGCAAGGAACGGCTGATCCTGCAACCCAACGGCGGCGAGCAGCCATTGCGCCAATGGTTGATGGACAACGGCTACCGGATCCACAGTGAAGAAGTGCTGCGCGAGAACCGCTTCGACTACGAAATCATCGTCGCCGAACGTGCCGATGCGGTGAGCTACAGCGCCAAAGAGCTGTACTTCGGCCCCTTGCACCTGCAGGCACGCAGCCCGGCGTTCCTGAGCAAGTGGCGACACAAGCTGCGGCACAAGCAGAAGACGTTGAGCCAACTCAGCCGGGCCCGGCAAACATTGCCTGAAGGCAGGGTGCAGGAACTGAACCGCCAGACGCGATGGATCAGCGAACTGCTGACCTGACGGACGCTCGGGACAGACAGACACAGGTCTGGAATTCTGTGGCTCGCCGCATCAGTTGCAGAGACGCGCAAGCGCAACCTCATGTTCGCGCTCACGCGTAACGAGGCAGGGCTCACGCCCCTGCAAGCGTCAAACGCTGAGCAATGTTTGCGTGGTCGCCATCGACGTCTTCAGCGATTGCCCGGTGCGCTGCAATTTGTTCAGCAGGCTCGCCCCCAGCCACAGCTGATACAGGGTCTCGGCCAAATGCCGGGCGTCGCCCTCAGGGAGGCAGTGGTCGGCCTGGCCCTGCTCGATGCACAGGGCAATGCGCGCGACCACGCGTTCGGCGCCGTCACGCAAGGTGAGGCGCATGGATTCGGACAAGTCGGCGACCTCGGCACTGAGTTTCACCACCAGGCATTCGTCGCCATGCCCTTCCAGGGTGCAACGGTTCTGCCAGCCCTGCCAGTAATCCATCAGCCGCTCGTAGGCGTTGAGGCCGGGCAGCGTCAGGCGTCGCTCCATGTCGGCGAGATAGTCGACGAAGTAATCCTCAAGCAACGCCTGGCCGTACAACTCCTTGGATTTGAAGTAGTGATAGAACGAGCCTTTCGGCACGCCGGCGGTTTGCAGGATTTCGTTGAGGCCGACACTGGTGAAGCCTTTCTCGGCCATCATTCGGTGGCCGGTGTCGAGCAAATGTTGGCGGGTGTCGTCGTAGGTCGGTTTCATGGGGCGTGCAGTACCAAACAATAGACCAGTCGTTTAATTCGATGGAACGGGAGTTTGCCACACCTGTCATTGAAAAGCCTGCGTAGAAAAAATTACTAGACGACTGGTCTAATTGGAAACTATGCTGCGCCCCGACAACTCATTTCCCGGTGCCGCCGCTGCGCAAATCCGTTGCGTCGCGACGCCACCCGATCAACCCCAGGGTGCTCTATGAAAATCTTGATGGTTCTGACTTCGCACGATCAACTCGGCAACACTGGCAAGAAAACCGGCTTCTGGCTGGAAGAGTTCGCCGCCCCGTACTACGCCTTCAAGGACGCCGGCGCCGATGTCACTCTGGTTTCTCCGGCCGGTGGCCAGCCGCCGCTCGATCCGAAAAGCGATGAACCCGACGCCCAGACCGCCGAAACCGACCGTTTCCGCAACGATCCGGCGGCACAACAGGCCCTCGCCAACACTGGCCGTCTGGCCGATGTACGCGCCGACGATTTCGATGCCGTGTTCTATCCAGGTGGCCACGGCCCGCTGTGGGATCTGGCCGAGGACAAGCAGTCGATCGCCCTGATCGAAGCCTTCGACCGCAGCAACAAGCCTCACGGTTTTGTCTGCCATGCGCCGGGCGTGCTGCGTCACGTGGTCAAGGCAGATGGCAAGCCGCTGGTTCAGGGCCGCGAAGTCACCGGTTTCACTAATTCCGAAGAGGCTGCGGTGGGCCTGACCGAGGTCGTGCCGTTCTTGATCGAAGACGAATTCCAGCGTCTGGGCGGCCACTATTCCAAGGTCGCCGACTGGCAGGTACACGTGGTGGCCGACGGCCAACTCGTGACCGGTCAGAACCCTGCCAGCTCCGCTGCCGTCGCCGAGAAGCTGTTGAACATGCTCGGCTGATGACTGACCGATCCAGACGCCGTGCGCGTGATGCACGGCGTTTTTTTTACGCTCGACCAATAGTTGACTGGTCTAATAAACCCTTGAAAGGTAACCCATGAACCACCACGCTTACTTCACGCCCGCCAAATTGGGCCTGCACACTCTGAAAAACCGCATTGTCCTGCCCCCCCTCACCCGCCAGCGCAGCAGCCAACCGGGCAACATCGCCAATGCATTGATGGCCGAGTATTACCAGCAGCGCGCCGGTGCCGGTTTGCTGGTGACCGAAGGTACGCAAATCGAGCCGCGTGGCCAGGGTTATGCGTGGACGCCCGGCATCCACAGTGCCGAGCAGATCGCCGGATGGCGCACAGTCACCGAGGCCGTGCATGCCGTCGACGGCGTGATCTTCGCCCAGCTCTGGCACGTCGGTCGTGTCTCCCACACCGCGTTGCAGCCTGACGGGGCGGCACCGGTGTCGGCGTCTGCCGTGGCCACCGACCGGGTCAGTGTGTTCATCGAAACGGCGCCTGGCCGTGGCGAACTGGTGCCGCCCTCCGCACCTCGGGCACTGAGCACTGACGAAGTTCAGGCGCTGGTTCAGCTGTATATCCAGGCGGCGCGCAATGCGATCGACGCCGGTTTCGACGGCATCGAACTGCACTGCGCCAATGGTTATCTGGTCAACCAGTTCATTTCCGCCCACAGCAACCTGCGCACCGATCAGTACGGCGGCTCGCTGCACAATCGCCTGCGTTTTCTGCGCGAAGTGGTGGCGGGTGTCGCCGAATGCATCGGCAAGGAAAAAGTCGGCGTGCGTTTCGCCCCGCTGTTCACCACCACCGATGAGGCGCGCACCTACCTGGGCATGGTCGAGGACGATCCGCACCGCACCTATATCGAAGCTATCAAAGTGCTCGAAGACGTCGGCATCGCCTACTTGTCCATTGCAGAAGCCGATTGGGACAACGCCCCGGCCATGCCGGAAACCTTCCGCCGGGCGGTGCGCGAAACGTTCAGCGGCGCAATCATTTACGCCGGGCGCTACACCCCCGAGTCCGGGGCGCAGTTGCTCGATTCCGGCCTCGCTGACCTGGTGGCCTTCGGTCGGCCGTTCATGGCCAATCCGGACCTGCCTGCGCGAATCGCCAATGGCTGGCCACTCAATGCGCTGAACCCGGCCACGGTCTATGGCGGCGATGCGCAAGGTTACGTCGATTACCCGGTTTATCCCGGTTAATCAGAAAAACCTATACAAACATATAATTTCGTACAACTATCTGAGCAGAGGTTTTATCGACTGCTGGCAACTTTATCGCCGCTCAACAGGCTGAATCCGTTCGAATGAAAGCAATCCACCGGCTGTGCCTGGTCCTCGGCGACCAGTTATCGTTCGATCTCGCCTCGTTGCAGGGGCTCGATCGCGAACGCGATACCGTTCTGCTGGTCGAGGTGATGGAGGAAGCCAGCCACGTCCCCCATCACCCACAGAAAATTGTCCTGGTGTTCAGTGCCATGCGCCACTTCGCGCAGGCGCTGGCCAACCAGGGCTTTCGCGTGCAGTACGTCACCCTCGACGACGCGCAAAACAGCGGCAGCGTGCCGGGCGAATTGCAGCGCTGGCAGGCGCGCCTGAACGCGGATGAAGTGCACCTGACCGAAACCGGCGACTGGCGTCTGGAGCAATCCCTCAAAGACTGTGGCGTGCCGATCCATTGGCACAGCGACCGGCGTTTTCTCTGCACTCGCGGCGAATTCTCGGCGTGGGCGGCCGGAAAAAAACAGCTGCGCATGGAGTATTTCTACCGCGAGATGCGCCGTAAAAGCGGGCTGTTGCTCAATGGCGATGGCACGCCGGTCGGCGGAGCCTGGAACTTCGACGCGGACAACCGTAAATCACTGCCCAAACAGGTCAAGCCGCCCTACCCCCTGAGCTTCTCGGCGGACGCCATTACCGAGCAAGTGTGCGCACTGGTGAAAGCACGTTTCGCCGGACACTACGGTTCTCTGGAAGACTTCAACTACCCGGTGACCCACGCCGATGCCCAGGCGTTGTGGGAGTATTTTCTCGATTTCGGGCTGGCCGGTTTCGGCGACTATCAGGATGCGATGGCCAGCGACGAACCGTTTCTGTTCCATGCTCGCATCAGCGCCGCGCTGAATATCGGACTGCTCGATGTGCGCCAGGTGTGCAGCGACGTCGAGGCAGCTTATTGGTCAGGCCGCGTGGCCCTGAATGCCGCCGAAGGCTTCATCCGCCAACTGATTGGCTGGCGCGAATACGTGCGCGGTGTGTACTGGCTGAAAATGCCCGATTACGCCGCGGGCAACGTCTTCGGCAACAGCCGGCCATTGCCCGAGTTCTACTGGACCGGCGACACGCAAATGAACTGCATGCGCCAGGCCATCGGGCAAAGCCTGAAACATGCCTATGCCCATCACATTCAGCGGCTGATGGTCACCGGCAATTTTGCCTTGCTGGCCGGCATCGTTCCGAGCCAGATCTGCGAGTGGTACCTGGCGATCTACATGGACGCGTTCGACTGGGTCGAATTGCCCAATACCCTGGGCATGGTCATGCACGCCGATGGCGGCTACCTCGGTTCCAAGCCTTACTGCGCCAGCGGCCAATACATCAAGCGGATGTCCGACTACTGCGCCAATTGCGCGTACAAGGTGAGCGAAAGCACCGCCGACAACGCCTGTCCGTTCAATGCCCTGTACTGGCATTTCCTGATGCGCCACGGCGACAGGCTGCGCAGCAATCAGCGCATGGCCATGCTCTACAAAAACCTCGATCGCATGCCGTCAGCCAAACAACAGGCACTCTGGCAACGCGGCCAGGCCTTGCTCGACAGGCTCGACAACGGGCAGTCGCTCTGAGTCAGCCGACGCGCGACTTCACGGGTGCAACTTAACCATGAGGCGCCGTGTCAATGGGTGATCCGTACTCGTTCGCAGAACGTTGAATGAACCCAGACCCTGACCTCAATAAGGCATGAGCAGTGGACACTTTGAAACTTCTTACCCGTGAGGCGCTGGAGGCAGAGGTCATGCGTCTGCGCCAGGCACTCGACACCGGCTCGGGAGCAACCGGCGTCGGAGCCCCGCCCGATATCGCCGCGCAACTGGCCGCGAGCCGCACAGCACTGGCCAGCAGTGAGGCGCGCCTGCGGGCGATCTTCGAGTGCGCGATCGACTTCGCGATGGTCGTCACCGACCCGTTGGGCAAAATCACCGAGTGGAACACCGGGGCCGTCAACGTCATGGGCTGGACCGCCGAAGAAATGCTCGGCCAGAGTGTCGAGCGCTTTTTCACCCCCGAGGACCGCGCAGCCGGCCGTGTCGAGCTGGAAATGCAGCGCGCCCTGCAGGAAGGACGCGCCTCCGATGAACGCTGGCATGTGCGCAAGGACGGGCAGCGGTTCTGGGCATCGGGCGAGTTGATGCCGCTTTACGACGACAACCAGTGCCATGGCGGCTTCGTCAAAATCCTGCGCGACCGCACCAGTGAGCATCTGGCCGGCCGCTCGCTGTTCGAAACCCAGGAGCGTTATCGCCTGGCGGTCAAGGCCACCCGCGACGCGGTATGGGACTGGGATCTGCGCACCAACCAGATCATCTGGAACGAAGCCCTGCAACAGGCGTATGGAATTGCCCCGGCCGCCATCGACTCGACCGCTGACTGGCGGTTCGCGCAGATCCACCCGCAGGATCGCCAAAGCGTCGAGGCCTCGATCCGCTCAGCCATCAACGGCAGCGGCTCGACCTGGAGCGCCGAATATCGCTTTCGCTGCCAGGACGGCTCTTACGCCGAGGTGCTTGATCGCGGCCACATGATTCGCAATGCCGACGGCCAGGCCGAACGCATGATCGGCGCGATGCTCGACCTGACCCGTTCGCGCAGTGCCGAAACCGCGCTGCGCCTGAGCGAAGAACGCTTCAGCACCATTCTGGAAACCATCGAAGCGGCGTTTGCCATCGTCAAGGTCAAATTCGACGCTGACGATCGCCCGGTGGACTACTTCTTCGTCGAAGCCAACCCGGCCTTCGAGCGTCAGGCCGGGGTCAATCTGCGCGGCAAATGGGTGACCGAGTTCGCGCCCAATCTGGAAAGCTTCTGGTTCGAAACCTACGGGCACGTCGCCAAAACCGGCGAACCGGCGAATTTCGAAAATTACGCCAACACCTTTGAACGCTGGTTCGACGTGCGCGCGGTGCGCGTCGGCGCCCCGGCTGATCGCCAGATCGCAATCTTTTTCAGCGACGTTACCCAGCGCCGTGATGCCGAAGAGCGTTTGCGGGTCAGCGAAGCGGTGGCCCGGGAAAACATCGAGCGCGTGCAACTGGCCCTCGCCGCCGGCGCCATTATCGGCACCTGGCATTGGGACCTGCCGACCGATTGCTTCACCGTTGACGAAGCCTTCGCCCGGGTGTTCAACCTTGATCCGGCTTTGGGTCGCGATGGCCTCAGCCTGGAACAAGTGGCGATGACCGTTCACCCCGACGACCAGGCCGCGCTCATCAGCGCGATCGACGAGGCAATTGCCCGCGGCGGCGCCTATTCCCATCAATACCGGGTGCGCGGCGCCGATGGAAAATACAACTGGATCGAGGCCAACGGCCGCGTCGAGTGCGCCGAGGACGGCACCCCGCTGCGTTTCCCCGGCGTGCTCATCGACGTCGAGGAACGACGCAACGTCGAAGCCGAGCGAGACCGCGCCAACGCCGCACTGCGGGCGCTCAACGACACCCTGGAACAACGCGTGACGGCACGCACCGCCGATCTTATGCAGGCCGAAGAAAAACTGCGCCAGTCGCAAAAAATGGAAGCCGTCGGGCAACTGACCGGCGGCCTGGCCCATGACTTCAATAACCTGCTGGCCGGCATTTCGGCAGCGCTGGAGCTGATGGAAAAGCGCATCGCACAGGGCCGCCTGAAGGACGTCGACAAGTATCTGGTGACCGCCCAAGGCGCCACCAAACGCGCCGCTGCCCTGACCCATCGACTCCTGGCATTCTCCCGACGCCAGACCCTCGATCCGCGCCCGACGGACGTCAACACGCTGATTGTCGGCATGACCGAACTGATCCAGCGCACGGTCGGCCCGAGTATTCGCCTGAAGACACTGGCGGCCGCCGACCTGTGGCCTGCCCTGGTCGACGCCAGTCAACTGGAAAACGCACTGCTCAACCTGTGCATCAATGCCCGCGACGCCATGCCCGACGGCGGCTGCATCACCGTGGAAACCTCAAATCGCTCCGTGACAGTGGAGTCGGCGCGTACCCTCGATATTCCTCAAGGCCAGTACCTGTGCCTGTGCGTGAAGGACACCGGCACCGGCATGAGCGCCGATATCGTCGCCAAGGCCTTCGACCCGTTTTTCACCACCAAGCCACTGGGCCAGGGCACCGGTCTGGGGCTGTCGATGATCTACGGCTTTACCAAACAATCGGGCGGCCAGGTGCGCGTGCACTCGCAAGTGGGCCAAGGCACGACCATGTGCATTTACCTGCCACGCTATTGCGGCGAGACTCAGCAAAATCACGATGCCACGCACAACATGACAACCCCGCTGGCAAAAGCCGGGGAAACGATCCTCATCGTCGACGACGAACCGACGGTGCGCATGCTGCTGCGGGACGTGCTCAGCGAACTCGGCTACGTCGTGCTGGTGGCGGCCGACAGCGTCGAGGGACTGGAGACGTTGCGTTCCAGTGCGCACATCGACCTGCTGATCACCGATGTCGGTTTGCCGGGGGGGATGAACGGCCGGCAAATGGCCGACGCGGGCCTGGAAATCCGGCCGAAACTGAAGACCTTGTTCATTACTGGCTACGCTGAAAACGCCGTGCTCGGCAATGGTCAACTCGGCCCGGGCATGCAGGTTCTGACCAAACCGTTCGCCGTCGACACGTTGGTGGCGCGGGTCAGCAACCTGATTTCGAACCCTGGGGAATGAGGCTGTCGTGAGCAATCAACTGGATCGGCGCAATAACCTGTCACTCGACAGCCTCAATTTTTTCCTCGCTGACGTACGCGACGGCCTCGGACCGTACCTGGCGATCTACCTGTTGGCCGTGCATCACTGGGACCCGGCCAGCATCGGCGTGGTCATGACCATTGCCGGGATCGCCGCGCTGATCACGCAAACGCCCGCCGGCGCACTGGTCGACGGCACCCGCGCCAAACGTGCATTGATCGCTATCGCCGCGCTGCTGGTGACTGGCAGCTGCCTGTTGCTGCCGTTCGTGAGTTCCTTCAGTCTCGTCGCGTTGACCCAGGCCCTGAGTGCGGCGGCTGCCTCGGTCTTCGCCCCGGCCATTTGCGCCATCACTCTGGGCATGACCGGGCCGCGCGCATTCACCCGGCGAACCGGGCGCAACGAAACGTTCAACCATGCCGGCAATGCCTGCGCGGCATTACTCGCCGGCCTGTTCGCCTACCTGTTCGGCCCTGTCGCCGTGTTCTACCTGATGGCCGCGATGGCACTCGCCAGCGTGATTGCCATTCACTTCGTTGCGGCAGACGCCATCGACCATGACGTCGCACGCGGCCTCGACCCCGCCGAGGCCGGCCAGCGCCAACCTTCTGGCTGGTCGGTGCTGCTGACCAACCGACCGCTGCTGTTATTTGCCATTTGCTGCGCGCTGTTCCACCTGGCCAACGCCGCGATGCTGCCGCTGGTCAGTCAAAAACTGTCGCTGACCAATCTGCAAATGGCCACGCCACTGACCTCCGCCTGTATCGTCGCGGCACAACTGGTCATGGTTCCGGCGGCCATGCTGGTCGGCGCGAAAGCCGACGTCTGGGGGCGCAAGCCATTGCTGCTCGCCGGTTTCCTGATTCTGCCGCTGCGCGGCGTGCTCTACACCTTGTCCGACGACCCTTACTGGCTGGTGGCCGTGCAGATGCTCGACGGCGTTGGTGCAGGCCTGTTCGGCGCGCTGTTCCCGATCATGGTCAAAGACCTCACCCAAGGCACCGGCCACTTCAACATCAGCCTCGGCGCCCTGACCACCGTCTTCGGCCTGGGCGCTGCACTGAGCAACGGCCTGGCCGGATTCGTCGTGCAAGGCGCCGGTTACAGTGCTGCGTTTCTGACACTGGCAGGGGTTGCGGGCGTGGCGGTGGCGGTGCTTTGGGCGGGAGTTCCGGAGACGTTACGGGGCGAGCCAGATGTCGAAACTGCGCCGACCAATGTGGCGCTTGGCAGGTAGCATTGCGTTGCCCGCTCCCACAGATTTTGCGATGGTCATGAAATTGCGGTGTCGATCAGAGTCTGGTGGGCAGGTAAAGCACTGGCTGACAAGCCTGTAGAAATGACGCCATGCTATGCTCTGAAAGAGAAAACAAGGGGTTTCCAAATGACTAGATCAGCCACTGACAGCGTTGCGACTGAAGTTCGCCTGCTCGCCAAAGAACACAAGGTCAGCGCCGATCGCGACAACCTGAGCTGCATGGCAGTGACCATTACACGCCTGGCGGGTGACATGGTGGAGCTGGACGGTGTCGAGCAATTGCTTGTTAACCTCAAAAGAAAAGGCGTGTTGAGCAAGACAGAGATCATGGCCCTGCAAGGACGCTATCTGCAGGAAAAAAGGCGTGGTAAACAGCAGCCCACCGCATGACTTTCGATCCCTTCGGCGATTTCGAAACTGAAGGTTATCTTCAAAACTCGCTCAAACTCAAAGATCCCATTGAAGTAAAGGAATCTGAGCATCTCTCCTTTGAAGCCAGTATCGACGACGCTCTCGCCTACCTCGCCAGGAAAAAGCCCATCGACTACCAAGCTGTCCTCAAAACACACGAAATACTGTTCTCCGGGTTTTACCCTTGGGCGGGTAAAGACAGGAATGAACTGGTCCCACATCTGGCCGTTTTCAAGGGATCGAAGGATGATCCTCATCACACGATATTTGAGCGTCCCGACCTTATCAAAAGGTCCGTCGAATATGCCCTTGAGCTCGCAGCAAACAAGAAACGCTTCCGAGCCAGGCCTGGCGAGGTAATGGGCCAACTGGCTTCTGCTCACCCCTTTCTGGACGGTAACGGCCGTACGATCCTGCTTGTCTACATGGAGCTGTGCTTTCGGACCAAATTCGCCATCAATTGGGCAAAAACCAGCAAGGATGACTATTTGCGGGCACTCGGCGACGAGATTCGAGATCCGTTTCAAGGCCATCTGGATGGCTACTTGTCGCCGTTTGTAATCGACATTTCCAGTCGTGAGGAATGGCCGGAAATGATTGGCGGTATAAAGGGGCTGGATGGCCTGGATAAAGAAGGCATCACGTATGAGAGTCTGGATGATCCCGAGGTTCAACGCCTCTACAAAACGTATCGGGCAAAGCCTCTCGAGTGATGATTAACCCTTGCCTTGAATCGCCTCACCCGTGCTTCTGAAACCGAAATAGAATCAAAAGCCCACTGTTCAGGCAGGCTTTTGATTGGGCGAGCAACCCCAAGGTCACCCTTCCCATAACTGACCGCTAGTGGTTTATGGACGCGCGGCAACAACCGCTGACAAAAAAGCCTGCTTTTCAAAGCAGGCTTTTCCTTTGAACCGTGTCGGCTTACTTCTGCTGAGCCGTCAACGCCGCATAACCATTCATCAAGTTGCGATAGTTCGGAATCCGTTGCGACAGCAGGTTACCCAGCCCTTCGATGTCGTTGCGCCAGTCGCGGTGCAGTTCGCAGGCCACCGAGAACCAGTTCATCATCTGTGCGCCGGCCTGGGTCATGCGGTTCCACGCGGCTTGTTGCACGGTGGTGTTGAAGGTGCCGGAGGCATCGGTGACGACGAACACGTCGAAGCCTTCGGCCAGGGCCGACAGGGTCGGGAACGCAACGCACACATCGGTTACCACGCCGGCGATGATGATCTGTTTGCGACCGGTGGCCTTGATAGCCTTGACGAAGTCTTCGTTGTCCCAGGCGTTGATCTGACCCGGGCGGGCAATGTACGGCGCGTCGGGGAACATTTCTTTCAGTTCCGGCACCAGCGGGCCGTTCGGGCCTTGTTCGAAGCTGGTGGTGAGGATGGTCGGCAAGTTGAAGAATTTCGCCAGATCGGCCAGCGCCAGCACGTTGTTCTTGAACTCGTTGGGCGAGAAGTCCTGGACCAGGGAGATCAGGCCGGTCTGGTGGTCGACCAGCAGTACCACGGCGTCGTCTTTGTTCAGGCGGTTGTAGGTTGGAGTGTTCATCTGCGCGTCCCTTTTCAATGTTGGAAATTGTTGTTGCGTTCAAGTTGGGCACAGATTACTGGGGGGCCGGAAAAGGATAAATCCGTTGAAAAGCGTTTCACCGTCAACTCAAACAGGACAATCCAGGCGAACCCTGGCGATAGATCCACGCACGCTTGAAGAATCGCGACGGATGCTCGTTATGAGCTAATAACACCTTCATTAAACGGTCGCTAAAACGTTGTACTAGGATAGGATCCAATGCAGCGCGTGTTTGCCGTTCAGGGAGATCGTCGGCGGCGCGGCTGGAAGTCTGTCTCTACGTACATTCATGGATGACGCATATGAATTCACACCTGTTTCCCCACATCGGCAAAGTGATTGCCAGCACCGGCAGCCGGCACTTCCCGCGCATGCTGCATGACCTGATCCTCACCCAGTTGGCAGTGGACGCCACGCACATCCGGCAGATGCGCGTCGAACCGGTGAGCCGCGCCGCCAGTCGTGGTGAGCCGGGGCCGGTCAAAGACTCGGCGCAACTGGCAGAGACGCTATTCTCCGAACACAGCGCTGCGGCGGCCCATGCGCCGCACGCAGCGGATTCTTCGAGCGTGGCCGATGCCTCGCAACTGCACCTGACCCGCCGTAAGGACGGTTTTCGCTACGTGATTTCGGTGTACCGCAATGCGCAGTCGCAGCGGTTTTCGGCGCAGGAACGCAGCTTGTTGCAGGACATCTCGCCGGTGCTGCTGCCGATGGTGGAAAAACACATCAGCGCCCTGCAGCCGACGAACCATGACACGGCGACTCTCGCCGAGGCAGCGGAAGGCAGCGGCCTGCAAACCCTGCGCCTGCGTTTCACCGAGCGTCTGGAACAATTGGGACTGAGCCTGTCGAACCGCGAAACCGAGGTGTGCGTCGGCCTGCTGGCCGGGCGTACCGCCCCGGAACTGGCGGAGCTGTTGCAGTTGAAGGTCAACACCGTGGAAAGCTATCTCAAACGCGCGGCGATCAAGCTGGGGATCAGCGGACGCCATTCGTTGATGCGCTGGATGTATTCGCCTCAGGACACCTCGGCCTCCACCGCAGCCTGATCCCATCCGCATTCCCCCAAGGAGCTGCCGCAGCCTGCGGCAACTCCTTGGGGCAATCAGCTATTCAGTCACGGGCCAGTGCTTCGATTGGATCGAGCCGCGAGGCGTTGCGGGCCGGGACGAAGCCGAAGACGATGCCGATCAGGGTCGAGCAGATCACCGCTGTGAGCACCGACGCGAGGGAGAAGACCATTTCCCATTCCTTGATGAACACCGAAAACAAATGGCCGATGCCGTAGGACAGCGAAATCCCGATCGCCCCGCCCAACAGACAGACCATCACGGCCTCCACCAGAAACTGCTGACGAATGTCCGACTGCCGCGCCCCCACCGCCATGCGGATGCCAATCTCGCGGGTGCGTTCGGTGACTGACACCAGCATGATGTTCATCACTCCGATACCACCGACCACCAGCGAAATCACCGCGATCAACGACAGCAGCAAGGCCAGCGAGCGGCTGGTTTTCTGCACGGTCTGCAAGACGCTGTCGAGGTTGTTGGTGAAGAAATCCTTGGTGCCGTGGCGCTGCTGCAACAACTGAATAACGTGCTCTTCCACCACTTTGCTCGGCTGGCCGTCCTTCATGCGCACGCTGATGCTATCCAGATAACGCTGGCCCAGCACCCGGCCGGCGGCGGTTTCATAGGGCACCCAGACGTTGAGGGTCTTGCCTGAAGCGAACAGGTTTTTGTTTTCCGCAGCAACCCCGATCACCGTGCACGGCAGGTTGCCGATCAAAATCACCTGCCCCAACGGATCGACTCCCTCACCGAACAAACGCTGGCGGGTGTTGTGATCGATCACCACCACCTGGGCCTGACGCCGCGCATCGCTTTCGCTGAATGCGATGCCCTCGGCCATCCTGATCCCGCGCACTTTGAAATACTGATCGCTGACGCCGTTGACCTGCGCATCCACGTCGATATTGCGATAGCGCAGCAACAGGCTACGGCCAATCATCGGCGTGGCGCTGTCGACGTAGTACAACTGATTCAGCGCCGTGACGTCGGCGGGCACCAGGGTTTCAATGGAGGCGGCGCGCTTGTCGCCGTAACTTCGCCCGGGAAACACGTCGATGGTATTACTGCCGATGGCCGCGATGTCCTTGAGCACGTAGCGCTTGGCACCCTCGCCGACCGCCGAGATCGACACCACCGAGGTGATGCCGATGACGATGCCGAGCATGGTCAGCAACGTGCGCATGCGGTGCGACACCAGCGCGATCCAGGCCATGCTGAAGGCTTCCTTGAACAGGCCAAGGCTGGCTACCAGACGGCGCGTGGCGGTGGCTTTGGGGGTCACTGGTTCTTCACTGAGCAGGTGCGTGGTGTCACGTTCGTTCGTGCGGTCGCTGAGGATTTCGCCGTCGCTGACTTCGATGATGCGCTCGGCATTGGCTGCGACTTTCGGGTCGTGGGTCACCAGAATCACCGTGTGCCCGGCCGCGTGCAGCTCCAGCAGGATGCGCATCACTTCCTTGCCGCTGGTGGTGTCGAGGGCGCCGGTGGGTTCGTCGGCGAGGATCACTTCGCCGCCGTTCATCAACGCCCGGGCGATACTCACGCGCTGCTGCTGGCCGCCGGAGAGCTGGCTCGGCCGGTGGCTCAGATGTTCTTCCAGGCCCAGCCGCGCCAACAGCTCGCGGGCGCGGGCGTGGCGCTGCAGCTGTGGCGTGCCGGCATAAATCGCCGGCATCTCGACGTTGTGCATGGCGCTCAGGTGCGGCAGCAAGTGGTAGCGCTGGAAGATGAAACCGAAATAGTCACGACGCAGTTCGGCGAGGGCCTGATTGTCGAGGTCGCGGGTTTCCTGGCCGTTGATTTTGTAGCTGCCCGCCGTGGCGTAATCGAGGCACCCGAGGATGTTCATCAAGGTCGATTTGCCAGAGCCCGAGGCGCCGATGATCGCGACCATTTCCCCGGCGTTGATCGTCAGGTCGATGTTCTTCAGGGCGAGGAATTCGCGGTCACCGGCGGTGAAACTGCGGGTGATGCCGCTGAGCTGGAGCAGTGGCTGCGTCATGCTCAGGCCCCCGCCACATTCGTCACCGGATCACCGATCACCACACGGTCGCCTTCGGCCAGACCGGCATTGACCTGCACCTTGACGTTGTTGTTGATCCCGGTCTGCACATTGCGCGACTGGGCGTGGCCCTTGGCGTCGAGCACGCGCACCGGGAAACTGCCGTCGGCGTTGCGTGGACCGAGGGCCGCCACGGGAATGGTCAACACCGATTTGGCGGTATCGAGCACCACCCGCACCTGCGCCGTCATCGAGATGCGCAAACGGTGATCGAGATTAGGCACCTCGAACAAGGCGTTGTAGAACACCGCGCTGCTTTGCTTGGGCGTACCGGCCGCCGGGGTCTCGAGGAAATTCTGCGGGGCCGGTTCGGTGCCGCGCAGTTTGGCGTAATAGCGTTTGTCCTCACCGAGAATGGTGAAATACACCTCCTGCCCCGGCGCGATGTGAATCACATCAGCTTCCGAAACCTGCGCCTTGACCGTCATGGTGTCCAGATCCGCCAGTTTCAACAGCACCGGCGCCAACTGGTTGGCGATCACCGTCTGGCCTTCCTGGGTGACGATGCCGACTACATCGCCGTCGATCGGCGCGACAATCCGCGTGTAGGCCAGGTTGACCTTGGCCGTGTCGATCTGGATGTGTGCGCTTTTGATCTGCGCCTCCAGCGACATCAGGTTGGCCTGCTGCACCTGATAGTTCGACTCAGCGGTTTCAAAATCCTGGCGCGAGATCGAAGCATCCTCCTGCAGGTTCTGATAGCGCTCGTAAATCGCCCTGGTCTGCTTGAGCTGGGCCTGGGTCGCGCGTTTTTGCGCTTGCAGGTTCTCTTCATCGACCTGGGCCTGACGCAGGGTGTTTTGCAGCACCAGCGGATCGATTTCCGCCAGCCACTGGCCCTTTTTCACTTTGTCGCCGACCTTGACCTTGAGCGACTTCAACTGGCCGGAGACCTGCGCGCCGACATCCACCTGTTTGATCCCTTCAAGCACGCCAGTGGCCAGCACCGCGTTCTCGATATCATCCCGCTCGACCGTGGCGGTCAGGTACTGCGGTGCCTCGGCCGGTGCCTGCACCGTGTAGAACACCAACCCGGCCACTGCCGCCAGTGCCAATCCCATACCGACTTTGCGCAACTTCGACTTTTCCATAAATGACCACAAGTCCGTTCAGGGGTGAGCCCGGCCAGCGGCCGGGCTCCTTTTTAAAAACAATATTCAGGACAACACTTTGCCCACCGGCACCGACAAGCCGTCATGCCACCACGCCGCGAAGCTGAAGACGTTGGGCGCCTTGAGAATCGTGAAATGGTTGCCCGGCCCGTACCACACGGCGAGGTCGTTGACATGACGCTGCCAGCCTTCAAGCATCGCCGCCTGCTCGCGCTGATTGCCCCACGCGTCCAGGGTCGGATCATCGACCAGCACCAGCCGCACCGGCCCGGTGTAGGTCAGTGGCGGTTGATAGACCGTGCGCAGCGCCGTGGCGAAGGTACGCACCGGGCCGTGCATCGCATCCGGCGCCGCGCGCTCCGACAACACGCCGGCGCGGACCATGCCGGCATGCAGCAGGCGCAGTTGCGTGGCGTCATCGGCGTCGACGAAGGCCTGCGGATCGATGCCCAGCGACTTGCCGCTGGACAGTTGCAGCGTGTCGATCAAGCGCTGCAGCGCCGCCGTGCCGGTATACGGCTTGCCTGCGGTACCGTTGCCGCCCGGCGCCTCGCTGTCGATCAACGTCAGCGACGCCACTTCACGTCCCTGCGCTTGCAACTGCGCGGCCATGGCATGCGCGACCCAACCGCCG
This sequence comes from Pseudomonas sp. LF-5, assembly GCF_037626295.1. Taxonomy (NCBI): domain Bacteria; kingdom Pseudomonadati; phylum Pseudomonadota; class Gammaproteobacteria; order Pseudomonadales; family Pseudomonadaceae; genus Pseudomonas; species Pseudomonas sp. LF-5. The sequence continues at coordinate 265,709 of NZ_JARKMT010000001.1, read as the reverse complement.
AACGAATGGCCGATCAGGTGCACCGGGCCTTGCGGGTATAGCTGCTCGACAGCTTGCAGATAGAACACCGCAGCCGCCTCGACCTGACTGTGCGGCACGCCGATGCCGTCCAGCCCCCGCGGTTGCAGGCCGATGATCGGCCATTCCGGGCCAATGGCTTCGGTCAGGTGAATAAACCCCGTGACGCTGTCACCGGCCCCCGGCACACAGAAAATCGGCGCATGTCCCAAGTGTCCGCTCTGGATCGTCAGGAGCGGCTGGTACTGCGCAGGCTCAGGGGGTTGCACGGCGTCCAGCGCCTGCGTGATGGCCTGCCCCAACGCCTGGATATGCGGCGCCTTCATCATGGTGCGGTGATCGCCGGGGATGTCGATGCAGTGCAGCCAATGGCTGGCGAACCGCGCTTCCCAACCCCGCGTCGGGCTGGGCAGAGACTGCCCGTCCATCAGCTCCTGAGCGCGGAACAGATGGATCGTCTGGCTCGCCGGGCTGACCCGGTAATGCGCTAGTGCCAGGCGATGCGCCGCTTCGCGATCAAAGTAATGCCGGGCATCCGCAGCGCTGACCGTGGCCAGCTCCGGATCGGTCAAGTGCTGTGCCAGGCAACGCTGGAACAACTGATCGAAATCCAGTGCACCGGCGGCGTCTTCCAGCGCCTGCACCGCCGCCAGTGCGCTGGCGCCGTCGGCACCGAGCATCAGCGAACGGCCACGGCAATGGCCAAGCAACTGGCGCTTGTCCAGCCCCTCGCCACTCCACAGCGCCTTGTCCTGCGCCAGCGAGTTGGGCGCGTAGCTGTCGAGCAGGCCGATGAAGTCCACCACCTGATCCTGACCGAGCAACTGCTGGGCGACCTCATGGGCCAGCACGCCACCGAACGACCAGCCCGCCAGCCGATACGGCCCCTGCGCCTGCACCGAACGGATGATCCCGGCCATGCGCCGAGCCATGCACTCAAGGGTGCGCAACTGCGGCTGTCCAAGCGGCACGCCGGGCAGGCCGTAAATCGGGAACGTCCCGCCTATATGCTGCGCCAGCGTCGGGAAATACACGTCGCGGCCACTGAACTCATGCAGCAGGAACAACGGCGTACCGTGATCCCCGGCGCGCACCACGACCAGTCCGTCCGGTTCCCCGGCGCTCTCGCCCTGCCCCAGCAACGCAGCGGCGGATTCGACACTCGGGTGCTGGAACAGCTCGGCCAGCGACACTTGCAGACCGGCCCGTTGCAGCTGATTGACCAGTCGCACCGCGAGCAACGAATGCCCGCCCAGCTCAAAGAAGTTGTCGTGACGACCGACCTGTTCGACACCCAGCACCTCGGCCCAGACCCGCGCCATGGTGGTTTCGGTTTCACCTTGCGGCGCCACGTAAGGGCGGCTGATCAACGCGTCCACACCCGGCTCCGGCAGAGCCTTGCGGTCGACCTTGTCGTTCGGTGTCAGCGGCAACGCATCGAGCAGCACGAAGGCGCCGGGCACCATGTATTCCGGCAAGCGTTCCAGCACATGCGCGCGCAAGGCTTCCAGACCTGGCGTCTCGATCCCGGCACGCACGGTGTACCAGGCCACCAGACGTTCGTCGCGCACCATCACCACCGCGTCGCGGAGCGCCGGATGCTCAATCAGCCGCGCTTCGATCTCGCCGGGTTCCAGACGTAACCCGCGCAGCTTGATCTGGAAGTCGTTGCGGCCGAGGAATTCGAGGTTGCCGTCATGGCAATAGCGCGCCAGATCGCCAGTGCGATACAGCCGGTCCCCCGGCACAAACGGACTGTCGATAAAGCGCTCGGCCTGCATCTGCGGCAAGCCGTGATAACCCCGCGCCACCCCCACGCCGCCGATGTGCAACTGACCGCTGACGCCTTGCGGCACCGGTTGATCATGGTCATCGAGGACGTACAGGCGAGTGTTGCTCAGCGCCTTGCCGATCGGCACCACGCTGTCCGGCAGCGACATGCCCGGTTCAAGCGTCCAGCCGGTGCTGTCGACGGTGGTTTCAGTCGGGCCATAGACGTTGTGCAAACGCACCCACGGCAGGCGCTGGCGCACTTGCCGAACCAGCGCAGCACTGAGCTCGCCGCCACCATTCAGCACATCGGTGAGGCTGGTGCACTGGCTGACATCGTCCTGCTCGATAAAGTCCTGCAGCAGCGCCGGTACGAACTTCACCACCGTCACGTTGTGCTCGCGAATGGCCCGCACCACATACGCCGAATCACGGTTGCCGTCGGGCCGTGCAAGCACCAGGCGCAACCCGGTACACAGCGGCCAGAAGATTTCCCACACGGAGCTGTCGAAGCTGAACGGCGCCTTTTGCAACAACGCGCCGTGCGCGGTTGGCGAACTGATCTGCGAGCCCCAATGCACCATGTTGCAGGCGCTGCGGTGTTCGATCATCACGCCCTTCGGCAGCCCCGTGGAACCCGAGGTGTAGATCATGTACGCAAGGTTCGCAGCACTCAGGCCCGGCACCTGCGGAGCATGATCCGGCAGCTGCTGCCAGGTGCCGCGATCAAGCTCGATCAGCCCGGCCGCCGACTCGGCGAACAACGAACGCGTCGCCGCCTGCACCAGCACCGCCACCGGCGCGCTGTCCTTGAGCATGTAGGCCAGTCGTTCCGCCGGATAACCCGGGTCCAGCGGCACATACGCCCCGCCCGCTTTCAGAATCCCGAGCAGACCAACCACCAGATCCAGCCCGCGCTCGACGCAGATCGCCACTCGCGCCTCCGGCTGCACGCCTTGCGCACGCAGGTGATGAGCCAGCTGATTGGCGCGCTGATCAAGCTCGCGGTACGTCAGACTGCCAGCGTCGGACTGCACCGCCAGCGCCTGCGGTTTGAGCCGTGCCTGTTCCTCGAACAAACGGTGCAGCGGTTGCTCCAGCGGGCAATCGACCTCGGTCGCGTTGTAGTCGATCAACAAGCGCTGACGTTCCTGCGCGTCGAGCAACGGCACCTGCGCCAGCACCGTCTGATCATCGCTGACCAGCGCCGTCAGCAGTTGCTGGAAATAACCGACAAAGCGGCGGATCGTCGACTCGTCGAACAACGCCGTGGCGTAGTTCAGCGCACCGCGAATCCCGTCCGCGTGCGCGCCCAGGGTCAACGACAGGTCGAACTTGACGAAGCGCCCTGCCCCGGCCACGCCTTCGAGAGTCAGGTCACCCAGTTTCACACTCGGCCCATCGTTGTTGTCCCAGCTCAACAGGGTCTGGAACAGCGCGCTATGGGACAGGCTGCGCAGCGGTTTGCAAATGTCCACCACCTGCTCGAACGGCAGGTCCTGATGCGCCTGCGCCTGCAGGGTTTGCGCCTTGACACGCGCCAGCAAGGCTTCGCCACTCGGCTCGCCGGAGGTGTCGATGCGCAAGGCCAGGGTGTTGACGAACATGCCGATCAAGCCTTCGATCTCGGCGCGGGTGCGGTTGGCCACCGGCGAACCGATGACCACATCGGCCTGGCCGGACAGGCGACTGAGGGTCATCGCCCACGCGCTCATGATCACCATGTACGGCGTCACTGCGCGACGCTGGCACAGCGCCGTGAGCCCGGCACTGACCGGCTCGCCCAACACCACCTCGACGCTGCCGCCGCTGTGATCCTGTTGCGCCGGACGCGGCCGGTCGGTGGGCAAGGTCAGCAAGGCCGGCGCACCGGCCAGGGTCTGTTGCCAGTAATCGCTCTGGCGTTGCAGCACCTCGCCACTGAGCCAGCGCCGCTGCCACACCGCGTAATCGGTGTATTGCAGCAGCAGTGGCGGCAGCGGATCGGCTTCGCCGTGGCTGAACGCCTGATACAGCGCCGCCAGCTCGCGGGTCAGCACGCCCATCGACCAGCCGTCGGAGATGATGTGGTGCAGCGTCAGCAACAGCACGTGGTGATCGTCGGCCAGCCGCACCAGACGGCCACGGATCAGCAAATCATGTTGCAGATTGAACGGCGCCGACGCTTCGGCCTCGCTCAAGCGACGCAAGGCGTCATCGGCCTGCGGGTGCTCACGCAAGTCTTCGACCTGCAGCAGCAAACCGCTCTGCTCCTCCCGGATCAGCACCTGCGCCTCGTCGTCGCGCTGGATAAAGCGGCTGCGCAGGGTTTCATGGCGTGCGACGATCCGCGCCAGTGCCCGTTGCAGGGCCACTTCATCGAGGCGCCCGCGCAGGCGCAGGCCGACCGGGATGTTGTACGCCGAGTGGCCACCGCCCATTTGTGCCAGGAACCACAGACGCTGTTGGGCAAACGATAGCGGCAACGCTTGATCACGCGGCGCCGGCAGAATGTCCGGCAACGTGCTGCGCCCGGCGCGGCTGAGCACCTCGGCCACGGCCGCCAGCTCCGGATTGGCAAACAGCTCGGCCAATGTCAGCTCCACGCCCAGTTGCTGGCGTACCTGCGACAGCATGCGCATCGCCAACAGCGAGTGCCCGCCCAGTTCAAAGAAGTTGTCGTGACGCCCGACCTGGGCAACCTGCAACACCTCGGCCCAGACCTGGGCCAGGCGCTGTTCCAAAGGCGTCGCCGGGGCCACATAGACCCGGCTGAGCAGTGCCGCCTGCGTCGGTGCCGGCAGGGCCTTGCGGTCGATCTTGCCGTTGTTGTTCAGCGGCAGGGCCTCAAGTTGCACCCAGGCGCTCGGCACCATGTATTCCGGCAGCCGTGCCTGCAATTGCGCGTGCAGGTCGGCACTGTCTACGGATTGATCGTGGACGGTGTAGTACGCCACCAGACGTGCGTTTTCCTGGCCGTCGCGGCGCGCCAGCACCACCGCTTCCTTGATCCCGGCGCAGTTGAGCAAGCGATTTTCGATTTCCCCGAGTTCGATGCGGAAGCCGCGAATTTTCACTTGATCATCGTTACGCCCGATGCACTCCAGTTGCCCCGGCGCCAGCCACCGCACGAGGTCGCCAGTGCGATACAGCAGCGCGCCGGGCTGGTCGCTGAACGGATCACGGAGGAATTTCTCGGCGGTCAGATCCGCACGGTTGAGATACCCCAGCGCCACGCCCTGCCCGCCGATGTACAACTCGCCGGTCACGCCCTGGGGCACCAGTTGCTGATGGGCATCGAGCACGTAGACCTGCGTGTTGGCAATCGGCCCGCCAATCGGCACGCTCTCGGCGTTTTCCGCCACCTGCTGCACTTCGAAGGTCGTCGCGTAGGTGGTGGTTTCAGTCGGGCCGTAGCAATGCACGAGGCGCAGCGCCGGCGCCTCGGCCAGCAGCGTGCGGAACGCCGCCGGATCGCCGCGCTCGCCCCCGCACAACAGAATGCGCAGGTCTTTGAGCGCCTGCGGAATCAGTTGCACGTACTGGTTGAACAGCGCCGTGGTGACGAACAGGATCGTCGCCCCGCTGGCGCTCAGTTCCCGGCCAAAGGCGTGCGGGTCGAGCAGGGTCTGATGGTCGATGACCACCACGCGCCCGCCATTGAGCAGCGGCCCCCAGATGTCCATGGTGCTGGCATCGAACGCCGGGTTCGAGGCGAACACCACGCGGTCCTGCGCATTGAAATCGGCATAGCCGTTGTTCAGCACCAGGCGGCCGATGCCACGGTGCGGCACCATCACACCTTTCGGGGTGCCCGTGGAGCCCGAGGTGTACATGACGTACGCCAGCGATTCCGAGGACTGTAGCCGATTCGGGTTGTGCGTCGGCTGGTCGCTGAGCGTCAGGCGATCCAGGTCGATGCGCGCCACGCTAAAGTCGATCGCTTCGCTGCTGAGGGTCAGCAACGCCACGGCCTGACAGTCCTCGACCATGAATGCCTGACGTTCGCTCGGTGCATGGATATCCAGCGGCACGTAAGCTGCCGCACACTTGGCAATCGCCAGTTGTGCGACCAGCAATTCCAGCGACCGCGGCAGCAGGATCGCCACGCGATCCCCCGGTTGCACGCCGTGGCCGATCAAGTGATGGGCCAGACGATTGGCCCGTGCATTCAGCTCGAAGTAGCTCAGCGACTGCGCACCATGCACCGCCGCCACCGCTTTGGGATGCGCCGCCGCCTGTTGCTGGAACACCCCGTGCACGGTCAGCGCCTGCGGGTAGTCACGGGCGGTGGCGTTGAAGTCGTGCAGCAAGCGCTGACGCTCGTCCGCCGCCAGCAACGGCACCTGCTCCAGTACCGCGTGATCATCGCCGACCATGGCCGCCAATAGTCGCTGGAAGTAGCCGACATAACGCAGGATCGTCGCTTCATCGAACAACGCCGTGGCGTATTCGAGCGAACCGCGAATCCCCTCGCCGACTTCGCCCAGGGTCAAGGTCAGGTCGAACTTGGCAACATCGCCGGCGCTGGCCAGCGCTTGCAGGGTCAGTTCGCCCAGCGCCAGATCCGGCCCGACGCTGCTGTCCCAGCTCAAGGTGGTCTGGAACAACGGACTGTGGGCCAGACTGCGCAGCGGCCTGACGATTTCCACCACCTGCTCGAACGGCAGATCCTGATGGGCCTGCGCAGCCAGCGTCACCGCCTTGACCCGCGCCAGCAGCGCTTCGACGCTCGGTGCGCCGGAGGTGTCGATGCGCAAGGCCAGGGTGTTGACGAACATGCCGATCAAGCCTTCGATCTCGGCACGGGTGCGGTTGGCCACTGGCGCGCCGATCACCACGTCGGCCTGCCCGGACAACCGACTCATCAACAGCGACCAGGCACTGAGCACGGTCATGAACAAGGTGACGCCATGCCGCTGACTCAAGGCCTTGAGCCCGGCACTCAGGCGCGCATCCAGCAGCACTTCGACGCGACGCCCGGCGTAATCCTGCTGCGCCGGACGCGGCCGGTCGGTGGGCAAGGTCAACAGGGCCGGCGCGCCGGCGAGGGTCTGCTGCCAGTAATCGCTCTGGCGCTGCAACACCTCGCCACTGAGCCAGCGCCGTTGCCAGACCGCGTAGTCGCCGTATTGCAACGCCAGCGGCGGCAATGGATCGGGCTGTCCGTGGCTGAACGCCTGATACAGCGCCATCAGCTCGCGGGTCAGCACGCCCATCGACCAGCCGTCGGCGACGATGTGATGCACGGTCAGCAACAGCACGTGATGCTCGTCGGCCATTCGTACCAGACGTCCGCGAATCGGCGGATCGTTCTGCAGATCGAACGCTGTCGCGGCTTCCTGTGCTGTCAACGTTTGCAAGGTCGCTTCGGCCTGCGAGTGCCGGCGCAGGTCTGCGACCTGCAACACCATGCCGCTGCCGACCGGGGCGATAGCGACCTGCGCTGCATCGTCAATGCTCAGGAAACGGCTGCGCAAGGTTTCGTGACGCGCCACGATCTGCGCCAGCGAACGTTGCAGGGCGTCACCGTCGAGCCGCCCGCGCAAATGCAGGCCAATCGGAATGTTGTACGCCGAGTTACCGCCCGCCATCTGCGCCAGGAACCACAGGCGCTGCTGGGCGAAGGACAAGGTGCCGTCACGCGTGACCGGCAGGATTTGCGTCCGGCTGCTGACGTCCGCTGCGTACAGGCACCGGGCAACGGCCGCCAGTTCAGGGTTGGCGAAGAGGTCGGTCAGGGCCAGTTCCAGGCCCAGTTGCTGGCGCACCTGAGCGACCATGCGCATCGCCAGCAGCGAGTGGCCGCCGAGTTCGAAGAAATGATCATGGCGTCCGACCCGCTCCACCTGCAGCACCTCGGCCCAGATCTGCGCCAGGGTGGTTTCCGGCTCGCCTTGCGGCGCGGCGTACTCGCGGGTCAACAGCGCGGCCAGATCCGGTGCCGGCAAGGCCTTGCGGTCAACCTTGCCGTTGGCGGTCAACGGCCATGCATCGAGCCTGACAAAAGCGGCAGGCACCATGTACTCCGGCAGTTGCGCCAGCAGGTGTGCGCGCAACTGGCCAACGCTCAGCGACTCGCCCTGTTCGGTGTAATACGCCACCAGCCGTGGCTGGCCGGGCTCATCCTCACGGGCCAGCAACACCGCGTCCCTGATTGCGTCGAGTTGGTTGAGGCAGGTTTCGATTTCGCCCGGTTCGATGCGTACGCCACGGATCTTGACCTGATCATCGTTGCGCCCGAGGTATTCCAGGGTGCCGTCCTCGCGCCAGCGCGCCAGGTCGCCGCTGCGGTACATGCGTGCATTCGGCGCCGTGCTGAACGGGTCGTGCAGGAAGCGTTCCGCCGTCAGTTCCGGACGATTCAGATAACCCCGGGCCACGCCGGCACCGCCGACGTACAACTCGCCCATCACTCCCAGCGGCACGGGTCGTTGCTGTTCATCGAGCAGATACACCGTGGCGTTGCTCACCGGTTTGCCGATATGCAACGCCTGCCCGGCTTCGACCGTTCCGGAGGTCGCCACCACCGTGGCCTCGGTCGGGCCGTAGTTGTTGATCACCCGGAACGGCTGGTTGGCGTTGAACCGGCGCAGACGATCGCCGCCAATCAACAGGGTTTTCAGGGTCGGATGCGGCAGATTCTGGCTGAAGGCGTATTCGGCCACCGGGGTCGGCAGGAAGCTGACGTCCAAAGGCTGTGCGCGCCACCAGTGGAGCAAGGCGTCGATGTCTTCATTGCCGTCATGGGTGGGCGCCAGGTGCAGGGTCGCACCAACGCACAACGCCGGCCAGACCTCCCAGGCCATCGCGTCGAAGCCGAACCCGGCCAGGCTTGACGTTTGGCCGCCGGCGCGCAACTCGAATGCCTCGCAGTGCCAATCGACCAGATTGCTCAGCGTATGGTGTTCAACCATCACGCCTTTGGGCAGGCCGGTGGAGCCGGAGGTGTAGATCACATAAGCCAGATGCTGCGGGGTCAGGCCCGGCAGAACGGGATTGTCGTTGTGGTCGCTTGGCCACAGGTGCCGGTCAAGGTCGATCACCGGCACTGCCAATGCTGGCAGACGTTCGCGCAACGTACTTTGGGTAAGCACGGCGACTGGCGCACTGTCCGTCAACAGGTAGTTCAAGCGCTCGGCCGGATGCGCCGGATCGATTGGCACATAACCGGCGCCAGCCTTGAGAATCGCCACCAGCCCGACCAGCGTATCGAGGCCACGACGGGCGACGATGGCCACGCGGTCGTCGGGCTTCACCCCCGACGCAATCAGATGATGCGCCAGTGCGTTGGCCTGTCGATTCAACCCGGCATAACTCAGGGGGGCCTCGGCAAACACCGCTGCCGGCGCGTCCGGCCGCTCGGCCACTTGCTGTTCGAAGCGCTGAGCGATCGTCAGCCCTTGCGGATAATCGGCGCGGGTGGCGTTGAAGTCGATCAATAGCTGTGCGCGTTCATCGGCCGGCAAAATCGACACGTGCTCAAAACCCTGATGCGGCGCGTGTTCCAGCGCCTCCAGCAAGGCGTGCAAGGCGCACTGCAAATAGCTGCAAATGCGCCGTGCATCGAGGCCGGCACCGGCCAGTGCGGTCAGGCTGAAACCTTCGCCGAAGTCATCGACGCTGAGGGTCAGGCGATAGTTGCTGTGCTCTTCGGCCTCAAGCAATTGCATGCCGTGCCACGCCGCTGTGGCTTCGGCAGAAGGCGCGCCCGACGAGGCGCCGTGACGGTAATTGAACAGCGTACTGAACAGCGGCGTGGTCGGCGCCATCGCGCTGCAATGCTGGATGCGCGCCAGCTGCGCGTGTTCGTGCTGCAGCAACTGGCTCAGGCGTTGGTGCGTGGCCAGCGCCGCGCCCTTGACGCTGTGCGCGCGCAAATCAAGGCGCAGCGGCAAGGTGTTGATGAACACCCCGAGAGCCCGTTCCGCCCCCTCGCCGCCCTGCAAGCGCCCGAGCAACACCGTGCCGAACACCACGTCGTCGCGCCCCGACAATTGCCCCAGCACCTGCGCCCAGGCCAGGTGCATCAGACTCGCAGCACTGACACCGAGGCGCCGGGCCTGACGGCGGATCTCGTGGTTCAGCGTGGCATCGAGAGTCAGCTGAGCCTTCTGCGCCTGTTCTTCCAGGGCCGGGTTCTGGCCGTATGGCAAGGTCGGTTCGTCGACATCGCCGAGCATCTCGCGGAAGAAGCCTTCGTGCCGCTCATCGCTCAGCCCCGCCAGAGTGTGCGCCACGTAATTGCGGTACGGCACCGGCTCGGGCAGGCGTTGCGGCTGGCCAACGAGGAAGGCCTGCATTTCCTGTTGCAGCACCTCCAGCGCCACGTGATCCATCACCAGGTGATGGAACAGCAGCAACGCAACGACACGTTGATTGGCCGCGTCCCAGGTGTGGACCACACGCATCAGCGGTGCCTGATCGACGGCCATGCGGTAATGCCCGGCGTCAAAGTGGCAGCGCAACTGCGCCAGTGCATCAACGTCCGCCGCTTCCAGCGCGACGTTTTCACAGACCAGCGATGCCTGCCGCCAGACCACTTGCACCGGGTCTGGCAGGCCGTCCCAGAACAGCGAGGTGCGCAGAATGTCATGACGCTGGATCACCTGCTGCAAGGCTTGGGTAAAGCTGTTCAGACGTTGTTCATCGGCAAACGCGAACTGCGCCTGCAACACATACGGATCGCCCTGAGCGGCAGACAAATGATGGAACAGGATGCCGGTCTGCAACGGCGCCAGTGGGTAGATGTCCTGCACGTTGGCCGCACCGCCGGGGATGCTGGCGACAATACGGTCAAGGGTTGGCTGGTCGAGCGTCACCAGCGGCAGCAGATCCGGCGTGATCTGCGTGCAATCCGCAGGGATGCGGTTGGCCGGCACTTCCGCGTCCGGCTCGCCACCGACTGCAGCGGCGAGTGCGGCCAGCGTCGGCTGGTTGAACAGCACACGAATGTCGGCGCTCAGGCCGGCGCGGCGCATTTTCGCCACCAGGTTGACCGCCAGCAAAGAGTGGCCGCCCAGTTCAAAGAAATGGTCGTGACGCCCTACCCGCTCGACGTTGAGCAGTTCGGCCCAGAGTTGCGCCAGCGCGATTTCCACTTCGCCGACCGGGGCTTCGTATTCGCGCGAGGTCATCGCGGTCAGATCCGGCGCCGGTAGCGCCTTGCGGTCAAGTTTGCCGTTGGGGCTGAGCGGCAATGTGTCGAGATGCACGAACACGGCAGGCACCATGTAGTCCGGCAAATGCTCCAGCAATTGCCGGCGCAGTGCCTCGATGTCCAGCGCCGCGCCGGTGTAATACGCGACCAGACGCTTGTCGCCAGGTACGTCTTCGCGAGCCAGCACGGCGGCTTCCTGCACACCATCGACCTGGGTCAGGCGGGCCTGGATTTCACCGAGTTCGATGCGCAAGCCGCGGATCTTCACCTGATCGTCGTTGCGGCCGAGGTATTCGATATTGCCGTCGGCCAGATAGCGCGCGACATCGCCGGTGCGGTACATGCGTCCTTTTGCTTGAAACGGATCGTCGAGGAAGCGTTCGGCGCTCAGTTCCGGGCGGTTCAGATAACCACGGGCCACCTGCACGCCGCCGATGTACAACTCGCCGACCACGCCTTGGGGCACGGGCTGTTGTTGCGCATCGAGGATGTACAGGCGGGTGTTGGCGATCGGTTTGCCGATCGGCGTGTTGTCCGGGGTTTGCTCCAGCGGCCCGGCGCAATCCCACGCGGTGACGTCTACCGCCGCTTCGGTCGGGCCGTACAGGTTGTGCAACGCTGCGCCCGGCACTTGCTGTTTGAAACGCCGAACGATGCTGCCCGGCAGGGCTTCGCCACTGCACATGACCTGACGCAATCCGCTGCAATGCGTGGTGTCGCCGTGGGCGAGGAACACGTCGAGCATCGACGGCACAAAGTGCAGCGTGGTGATGTGCTCGCGCTCGATCACTTCGCTGAGGTACTGCGGATCCTTGTGCCCCTCGGGCCTTGCCATGACCAGTCGGGCGCCGGTCATCAACGGCCAGAAGAACTCCCACACCGACACGTCGAAGCTGAACGGCGTCTTTTGAAGTACGGAATCGGCTGCCGTCAGCTGATAAGCGTCCTGCATCCACAACAAGCGGTTGACCACCCCGGCGTGTTCGTTGATCACGCCTTTGGGTTGCCCGGTGGAACCCGAGGTGTAAATCACGTAAGCCGTGTGGTGCGGGGTCAATTCCGGTGCTGACAGATTGTCCGCCGGTTGCGATTGCCAGTGCGGCTGATCCAGATCAATCAGCGGCACCGTGACCTCGCCGAGCAACGAGCGAGTCGAACCCTGCACCAACACCGCCAGTGGCGCACTGTCCTCCAGCATGTAGGCCAGACGCTCCAACGGGTAAGCCGGGTCCAGAGGCACGTAACCGCCGCCGGCCTTGAGAATCGCCAGCAGCCCGACCACCATGTCCAGCCCCCGCTCGACGCAGATCGCCACCCGCGAATCGGCCTGCACCCCCACCCCACGCAAGTGCCGCGCCAGTTGATTGGCCCGCTCATTGAGTTCGGCGAAGGTCAGCGACTGCTCAGCGGCCACCACCGCCGGCGCCTGCGGCGAGCGCTGCACTTGCGCCTCGAACAGCCCATGAATCGTCTGCTCGAGGTTGTAATCGACCGCTGTGGCATTGAACTCGACCAGCAAGCGCTGCTGCTCTTGCTGCAGCAACAGCGGTGCGTGCTCAAGCACTGCCTGATCGTTGGCAACCATCGCCTGCAACAAGCGCTCGAAGTACCCGACAAAGCGCTGCACCGTGGCTTCATCGAACAGCGCCGTGGCGTACTCCAGCGACCCGCGAATCGCCCCGCCGGCGTCACTCAGACTCAACGACAAATCGAACTTGGCAAAGTGGCTCGGTTCGGCCACGCCTTCCAGGCTCAGGTCACCCAGAGCCAGCGCCGGGCTTTCCAGACCGTCCCAACTGAGCAAGGTCTGGAACAGCGGACTGTGCGCCAGACTGCGCACCGGCCGGACGATTTCCACCACCTGCTCGAACGGCAGATCCTGATGCGCCTGCGCCGCCAGCGTCAGCGCCTTGACCCGCGCCAGCAGCCCTTCGACGCTGAGTTCACCCGACGTGTCGATGCGCAGGGCCAACGTGTTGACGAACATGCCGATCAGCCCTTCGATCTCGGCGCGGTTGCGGTTGGCCACCGGCGAACCGATCACCACCTCCGCCTGACCGGACAAACGACTGAGCAACATTGCCCAGGCACTCATCAGCGTCATGTACAGGGTCACGCCATGCCGCTGCCCCAACGCCTTGAGCCCGGCGCTGAGGCGTTCGTCGAGTACCACCGCGACACTGCTGCCGGCGTAGTCCTGCTGCGCCGGACGCGGACGGTCGCTCGGCAGCATCAGCAACGCCGGCGCCCCGGCCAGCGTCTGTTGCCAGAACTCACTCTGGCGCTGCAGCACTTCACCGCTGAGCCAGCGCCGCTGCCAGATTGCGTAATCGGTGTATTGCAGCGTCAGCGGCGGCAATGGATCCGGCTGACCGTGACTGAACGCCTGGTACAGCGTCATCAATTCGCGGGTCAGTACGCCCATCGACCAGCCATCGGAGATGATGTGGTGCAGGGTCAGCAACAGCACATGGTGATCGTCGGCCAGCAGCACCAGACGACCGCGAATCAGCGGATCGTCCTGCAAGTCGAACGGCCCCGACGCTTCGCCCTGAATCAGCGCCTGCAAGGCTTCGTCGGGTTGCCGGTGCTGGCGCAGATCTTCGACGCGCAGCAACAGACCGGTATCCACCGGCGCAATCAGCACCTGCGCTTCGTCGTTGTACTGAGTGAAGCGGCTGCGCAAGGTTTCGTGGCGGGCGACGATCCGCGCCAGTGCGCGTTGCAGCGCATCGTCATGCAAGCGCCCGCGCAGGCGCAGGGCCACGGGAATGTTGTAGGCGGTGTTGGCGCCTTCCATTTGCGCCAGAAACCACAGGCGCTGCTGGGCGAACGACAGCGGCAAGGCGCCGTCGCGCGGCACCGGCAGCATCTGCGGCTGGGTGCAACGCCCGGCCTCACTGAGGACGGCAGCCACCGCCGCCAGTTCGGCATTGGCGAACAGATCGCTCAGCGCCAGTTCGACCCCCAGCCGCTGACGCACCTGCGCAACCATGCGCATCGCCAGCAGCGAGTGGCCGCCGAGTTCGAAAAAGTGATCCTGACGCCCGACCCGCTCGACCTGCAGCACGTCGACCCAGATGCGCGCCAGTGCGGTTTCCACCTCGCCTTCGGGTGCCACGTATTCGCGGGTGAACAGCGCCGTCAGCTCCGGTGCCGGCAGAGCCTTGCGGTCGACCTTGCCGTTGGCGGTCAGCGGCAGTGCGGCGAGCCGGACGAACGCCGTCGGCACCATGTACTCCGGCAAACGGCTGAGCAACTGCGCACGCAACTCGCCCACCGGCAAGGCTTCGACCTGGGCCTGTTCGGTGAAGTACGCCACCAGCCGTGGCTGGCCGGGCTGGTCTTCGCGGGCCAGCAGCACCGCTTCCTGAATCCCCGGCAACTGGTTGAGGCAGGTTTCGATTTCCCCCAGTTCGATGCGCACGCCGCGAATTTTCACCTGATCGTCATTGCGCCCCAGGTATTCGATGGTGCCGTCCTCGCGCCAGCGCGCAAGATCGCCGGTGCGGTACATCCGAGCATTCGGCGCACTGCTGAACGGGTCACGCAGGAAACGCTCGGCAGTCATCTGCGGGCGATTCAGGTAGCCCCGGGCGACGCCGGCACCGCCGACATACAACTCGCCGGCAACGCCAATCGGCACCGGGCGTTGTTGTTCATCGAGCAGGTACACCGTGGCGTTGCTCACCGGTTTGCCGATGTGCAGCGCGTCGCCGCTTTGCACCAGACCGGAGGTCGCGACCACCGTGGCCTCGGTCGGGCCGTAGTTGTTGATCACGTCGAAATGCTGGTTGCGGTTGAACTGACGCAAGCGGTCACCACCGATCAACAGTGTGCGCAGGGTCGGGTGTTCGAGGTTCTGGCTGAAGGCGTATTCGGCCACCGGTGTCGGCAGGAAGCTCACGTCCAGCGGTTGCGCGCGCCACCATTCAAGCAACGCGTCGATGTCTTCGCCGCCCTCATGGGTCGGTGCCAGATGCAGGGTCGCGCCTGCGCACAGCGCCGGCCAGACTTCCCAGGCCATCGCATCGAAACCGAACCCGGCGAGGCTTGAAGTGTGGCGCCCCGCGCACAGGTCGAACGCTGTGCAATGCCAATCGACCAGGTTGCTCAAGGTGTGGTGTTCGACCATCACGCCTTTGGGCAGGCCGGTGGAGCCGGAGGTGTAAATCACGTAGGCCAGGTGCGCAGTGCTCATGCCCGGCACTTGTGGATCATGGGTAACGCGCTGCGGCCAGGTGCGGCGATCAAGGTCGATCACCGGCACGCTCAGAGCCGGCAGGCGCTCACGCAGACGGCTCTGGGTCAGAACCGCCACTGGCGCACTGTCATCGAGCAAATAATGCAAACGCTCGGCCGGATGTGCGGGATCAACCGGCACGTAACCGGCGCCGGCCTTGAGAATCGCGACCAGCCCGACCAGCGTCTCGAGGCCACGGCGGGCGACGATGGCCACACGGTCGTCAGGTTTTACCCCCAGGTCGATCAAGTGATGCGCCAGGACGTTGGCCTCGCGGTTGAGTTCGGCGTAGGTCATTTGCGCATCGCCAAACACCGCCGCCAACGCCTCAGGCCGCTCGGCCACCTGCGCCTCGAGACGCTGGTGAAGGGTCAACCCGGTCAGGCCTTGCGCCTGCGTGGCATTGAAGCCAAACAGCACCTGCGCCCGCTCTGCCGCCGGCAGGATCGGCAGTTGATTGACCGGCGTCTGCGGCGCCTGCTCCAGCGCCAGCACAAGGTTTTCCAGCGCGCAGTGCATGTAGTCGCAGACCCGCTGCGGATGGGTTTGCGTACTGGCCAGCAAGGTCAGATGGAAACGCTCACCGAGGTCATCGACGCTCAGGGTCAACGGGTAGTTGGTGCGTTCCTCGGAACTCAGGGTGGTGATGCCCTCCCATGCTGCAAGGGTTTGCGCACTGACCGTGGCGACGTCGTGGCTGTGGCGATAATTGAGCAGCGTGCTGAACAACGGTGTCGGCGCCACCACGTGACTGCACCGCTGGGCCAGGGCCAGCGGCGCGTATTCGTGGCGCATCAGCGTGGTCAGCCGAGCGTGCGTGGCGTTGACCGCCGCACGCACGTCCTCGCCGTCGATATCCACCCGCAGCGGCAAGGTGTTGATGAAAATCCCCAGCGCCCGGTCAATCGCTTCGGCGCCCTGCATGCGCCCCATCAGCACCGTGCCGAACACCACCTGTTGCTTGCCGGTGAGCGCCGCCAGCACTTGCGCCCAGCCGAGGTGAAACAGGCTCGCGGCACTCACTCCGAGCGTGCGCGCCTGAGCACGCAAACGCTGCCCCAGCAGTGCCTCGACCGGCACGCTCAACTCTTCGATCTGGCTGCCGTCACCCTGCACGTCTTGCAGACCATAGGGCAGCGTCGGCTCGTCGACATCGCCGAGCATGTCGCGGAAGAACGCCTCGTGCTCGGCTTCGCTGACGCCCAGTCGCGCCTGGGCCACGTAATTGCGAAACGGCACCGGGCGCCCGAGTGATTCAGTTTGTCCGGTGAGGCAGGCGCGCATTTCATGACGCACCACGTCGAGGGCCGAGTGATCGAGGGCCATGTGATGGAACAGCAACGTGGCGATCACCCGCTGCCCGGCTTCGTCCCAGGCATGGGCCAGGCGCATCAACGGTGCGCGGCTGACGTCGAGGCGAAAATGCCGGGCGTCAAAACGTTCGTGCAGGTACGCCAGCACGTCGCTGTCGGCTGTCGGGGGCAGCACTTCCTCCATCGGCAGTTCGGCCCGACGCCAGACCACTTGCACCGGTGCATCCAGCCCTTCCCAGAACACCGCAGTACGCAGGATGTCGTGGCGATCAATCACGCTTTGCAGGGCGTGGGCGAACGCCTGAAAGCGTTCACGGCTGGCAAAGGCAAAGTGCGACTGCATGACATACGGATCGCCCTCGCCGCCACTGGCGTGGTGATAGAGGATGCCTTCCTGCAGCGGCGCCAGCGGATAAATGTCCTGCACGTTGGCCGCGCCGCCGGGCACTTGCTCAACGAGACCGTCGATGGTGGCCTGGTCGAGTTCGACCAGGGTCAGCATCGCCGGTGTGATGCGTGTCGTTCCCGGAACAATGCCATTGGCCGGCACCTCGACCTGCCCGTGTCGGGTGGCCGAGTATTGCCCGGCCTTGATCAGTTCGATCAGCGCCGGCTTGTGCTCGCGCAACAGCGCCAGCAATGCCGGATCGCTCAAGGCCTGTTTGTTGCCGTTGACCCGCAACTGGTCATCCGTGACCGCCAGCTGAATATCTTTAGCCTTCAATGTGGCCAACAGTTCGATCACGTTCACAGGACGATCTCCATTCTTTCCGTAATTGCGGCGTAACCGGCCAGGGTCGGATGTTCGAACAACGACCTGACATCGGCTTCCATGCCTTCCTGACGCAGCCGGCCGATCAGACTGACCGCCAGCAGCGAGTGACCACCCAGTTCAAAGAAATGGTCGTGACGCCCTACCCGCTCGACGTTGAGCAGTTCGGCCCACAGGCGTGCGAGGGTGACTTCCACTTCGCCGACCGGGGCTTCATATTCGCGGGTTGGCAACGCGCCTTGATCCGGTGCCGGCAGCGCCTTGCGATCGAGTTTGCCGTTGGGGCTGAGCGGCAACGTGTCGAGGTGCACGAACACGGCAGGCACCATGTAGTCCGGCAAATGCTCCAGCAGGTGACTGCGCAGAACGTCGATTTCGAGGCGGGCGCCGGTGTAGTACGCGACCAGACGCTTGTCGCCAGGTACGTCTTCACGAGCCAGCACGGCGGCTTCCTGCACACCATCGACCTGGGTCAGGCGGGCCTGGATTTCACCGAGTTCGATGCGCAAGCCGCGGATCTTCACCTGATCGTCGTTGCGGCCGAGGTATTCGATATTGCCGTCGGCCAGATAGCGCGCGACGTCGCCGGTGCGGTACATGCGTCCGTTTGCCTGAAATGGATCGTCGAGGAAGCGTTCGGCGCTCAGTTCCGGGCGATTCAGATAACCACGGGCCACCTGCACGCCGCCGATATACAACTCGCCGACCACGCCTTGGGGCACGGGCTGTTGTTGCGCATCGAGGATGTACATCCGGGTGTTGGCGATCGGTTTGCCGATCGGCGTGTTGTCCGGAGTTTGCTCCAGCGGCCCGGCGCAATCCCACGCGGTGACGTCCACCGCCGCTTCGGTCGGGCCGTACAGGTTGTGCAATTTGCTGCCTGGCACTTGCTGTTTGAAACGCCGAACGATGCTGCCCGGCAAGGCTTCGCCACTGCACATGACCTGACGCAATCCGCCGCAACGTGCAGTTTCAGCATGGGTGAGGAACACGTCGAGCATCGACGGCACAAAGTGCAGCGTGGTGATGTGCTCGCGCTCGATCATTTCGCTGAGGTACTGCGGATCCTTATGCCCCTCGGGCCTTGCCATGACCAGTCGGGCGCCGGTCATCAATGGCCAGAAGAACTCCCACACCGACACGTCGAAGCTGAACGGCGTCTTCTGCAAAACAGAGTCGGCTGCCGTCAGCTGATAAGCGTCCTGCATCCACAACAAGCGGTTGACCACCCCGGCGTGTTCGTTGATCACGCCTTTGGGTTGCCCGGTGGAACCCGAGGTGTAAATCACGTAAGCCGTGTGGTGCGGGGTCAATTCCGGTGCTGACAGATTGTCCGCCGGTTGCGATTGCCAGTGCGGCTGATCCAGATCAATCAGCGGCACCGTGACCTCGCCGAGCAACGAGCGAGTCGAACCCTGCACCAACACCGCCAGTGGCGCACTGTCCTCCAGCATGTAGGCCAGACGCTCCAACGGGTAAGCCGGGTCCAGAGGCACGTAACCGCCGCCGGCCTTGAGAATCGCCAGCAGCCCGACCACCATGTCCAGCCCCCGCTCGACGCAGATCGCCACCCGCGAATCGGCCTGCACCCCCACCCCGCGCAAATGCCGCGCCAGTTGATTGGCCCGCGCATTGAGTTCGGCGAAGGTCAGCGACTGCTCAGCGGCCACCACCGCCGGCGCCTGCGGCGAGCGCTGCACTTGCGCCTCGAACAGCCCATGAATCGTCTGCTCCAGATCGTAATCGACGTCAGTGGCATTGAGGCCGAACAGCAGTTGCCGACGTTCGCCATCCGGCAACACCGGAAGACGGTTCAACGCCTGCTGCGGTGTCTGCTCCAGCGCCTCGACCAGCCCCGACAACGCTTGTTGCAGGTAGCCACAGACGCGCGCCGCGCCAATGCGCGAAGGGATCATCGCCGTGAGGTAAAAGCCCTGGCCGAGGTCATCGACGTTCAGGCTCAACGGATAGTTGGTGCGCTCTTCGCTGGACAGATTATGAATGCCTTGCCAGCTCAGGCGAGCGGCCTGCTGCTGTTCCTCGCTGACGCTGTGGCGGTAGTTGAGCATGGCGCTGAACAGCGGCGCCGGCGCTGCCACACCGCTGCAACGCTGGGCCAGCGCCAGTGACGCATGTTCGTGGCCGAGCAACGCGGTCAGTCGGGCGTGGGTCGCACGGACGCCGGCACGCACCGGGGTGTCGCCCAGATCGACGCGCAACGGCAAGGTGTTGATGAACATGCCCAGGCCGCGATCGGCACCGCTGCCGCCCTGCATCCGGCCCAACAGCACGGTGCCGAACACCACGTGATCCTGCCCGGAAGTCGTGGCCAGGACCTGCGCCCACGCCAGGTGGAACAGGCTGGCGACACTCACCCCCAATTGCCGCGCCTGGCCACGCAAGCGCAAGGCCAGGGCTTCGGGCACGCTCTGGCGCACTTCTTCGATGTCACTGCCGTCGCCGTGTACGTCAAGCAGACCGAACGGCAGCGTCGGCTCGTCAATGTCACCGAGCATAGTGCGGAAGAACGCTTCATGTTCCTGCTCACTGACGCCCAGGCGCGTCTGCGCCACGTAGTTGCGGTATGGCACCGCCGGCAGCGGTGCCTGGCCGTGGCCGAAAAGGATCACCTGCATTTCTTCCTGCACCACGGCCAGCGCCGTGTGGTCCATGGCGATGTGATGGAACAGCAGCATCGCGACCACCCGATCATTGGCCGGGTCTTGCGCATGGACCAGACGAATCAACGGTGCCTGACTGAGCTCGATGCGGTAATGCCGCGCGTCGAAACGCTCGTACAACTGCGCCAGAACATCGCCGGCCGCCGGGTCGAGGATGACCTCCTGCACCGGCAGTTGCGCCTCACGCCAGACCACTTGCACCGGCGTCGCCAAGCCCTCCCAGACCACCCCGCTGCGCAGGATGTCGTGACGGGCCATGACCTGACGCAGCGCGGCGGCGAAGGCTTGCAAGCGTTCGAGGCTGTCGAATGCAAGGCGCGATTGCAGCAGGTACGGATCGCCCTGCGCGGCGCTCAAGTGGTGATAAAGAATGCCTTCCTGCAGCGGCGCCAACGGGTAAATATCCTGCACGTTGGCCGCGCCACCCGGCACCGTCGCGACCACCCGCTCGATGCTCGGCTGATCCAGTTGCAGCAACGTCAGCATCTGCGGGGTGATGTGCGTGCATCCGCTCGGAATCAGGTTGGCCGGCACTTCGACTTCGCGGCCGCTGCCCACGGCGGCGGCCAGCGCGGCGAGGGTCGGCTGGCTGAACAGCACGCGCACGTCGGTGCTCAGGCCGAGCTGACGCATGCGTTCGATCAGGCTCACCGCCAGCAGCGAATGGCCGCCCAGTTCGAAAAAGTTGTCGTGACGCCCGACCTGCTCGACCTGCAACACCTCGGCCCAGACCTGCGCCAGCGCGGTTTCCACTGAACCTTGCGGTGCAGCGTATTCGCGGCTGAGCCAGGCGTCCTGATCCGGTTCGGGCAAGGCCTTGCGGTCGAGTTTGCCGTTGGCGGTCAACGGCAGCGCCGACAGGCGCACATAAGCGGCGGGCACCAAGGCCTGCGGCAAGCGTGCCTGCAGATGCAGGCGCAGGTCCTCGATGTCGACTGCCGTGCGCGCCGTGAACCAGGCGATCAAACGCGCCTCGCGCACCAGCACCACCGCGTCCTGCACCGCCGGATGACTCGACAGCGCGGCGTCGATTTCCCCCAGTTCCACGCGCACGCCGCGCAGTTTGACCTGATCGTCGTTACGCCCCAGGTACTCGATGTTGCCATCGGCCAACCAGCGCGCGAGGTCGCCGGTGCGGTACATGCGCGCCTGCGGTTCGTCGCTGAACGGTTCTTCGAGGAAGCGTTCGGCGCTCAGGTCGCGGCGGTTCAGATAACCCCGGGCCACCCCCGCGCCACCGACGTACAACTCCCCCGTCACGCCCACCGGCACCGGCCGTTGCTGATCATCGAGCAGGTAGACTTTGGCGTTGCTGACGGGCCGGCCGATGTGCAGCAGCCGGCCGGCATTGATCTGGCCGGAGGTCGCAACCACCGTGGCCTCGGTCGGGCCGTAGTTGTTGATCACCGCAAAGCTGTGTTCGCGGGGGAACTGGCGCAGGCGATCGCCGCCAATCAACAACGTGCGCAGCGTCGGGTGCTGCAGCTCGCGACTGAAGGCGTATTCGGCGATCGGAGTCGGCAGGAAGCTGACCTGCAACGGTTGCGCGCACCACCAATCGAGCAAGTCGTCGAGGTGTTCGTTGCCGATCGACTGCGGCGGCAAATGCAGGGTCGCACCGACGCACAGCGCCGGCCAGACTTCCCAGGCCATCGCGTCAAAACCGCAACCGGCGACACTCGCGGTGTGGCTGCCCGCGCGCAGGTCGAACGCCTCGCAGTGCCAGTGCACGAGGTTTTCCAGGGTCGCATGTTCGACCATCACGCCTTTCGGCTGGCCGGTCGAACCCGAGGTGTAGATCACGTACGCCAGATGCGCCGGGGTCAACGTCGGCAGTTGCGGATTGGCGTCGGACAGGTGCTGCCAGATGTCCAGGTCGAGGTCGATCACCGGCACCCGGCCCAACAGCTCCCGGGTCGAGGCCTGTGCCAGCACCGCCACCGGATCGCTGTCCTGCAACAGGTAAGCGATGCGTTCCGCCGGGTACGCCGGATCGACCGGCACGTAACCGGCGCCGGCCTTGAGGATCGCCAGCAGCGCCACCAGCATTTGCGGGCTGCGTTGCAGGCACACGGCGATCCGGTCGTCTGGTTGCACGCCGAGGCCGAGCAAGTGATGGGCCAGGCGATTGGCCTGTTGATTGAGTTGCGCATAGGTCAGTTGCTGCGCGCCCTGCACCACCGCCAGAGCCTCTGGTTGTTGCGCGGCCTGCACTTGCACCAGCGCCTGAATCGTTGCACCGCGCGGGTACGCCGTCGCTGTCGGGTTGAAGCCGACCAGCAAGCGCTCGTATTCCTCCACCGGAAGAATCGGCAAGCGGTTGAGCGGACGTTGCGGCGCCTGTTCCAGCGCGTTCACCAGATGCTCCAGCGCGGTGTGCATGTAGCCGCAAATGCGCTGCGCGCCGATCTGCGTCAGCGCCAGCACCGCGAGGGCGAAGCCTTCGCCCAGGTCGTCGACGCTGAGGGTCAGCGGGTAGTTGCTGCGCTCTTCGCCGCCGAGTAACTGCACACCTTCCCAGATACCCTGACCGTCACGCGGCTGCGCCTCGGCCGCACTGTGCCGGTAGTTGAGAATGGCGCTGAACAGCGGCGCGCCGGACACCGCGCTGCAGCGTTGCGCCAGTGAGAGTGGCGCATGTTCATGGGCCAACAGCGCGGTCAAGCGTGCGTGTGTGGCCTTGACCGCGCCTTGCACACCTGCGCTGACGTCCACGCGCAACGGCAAGGTGTTAATGAACACGCCCAGCGTGCGGTCGGCGCCCTCGCCGCCCTGCAGACGGCCCAGCAGCACCGTGCCGAACACCACGTCGCGGCGGTTGGCAAGCACGCCCAATACCTGCGCCCAGGCCACGTGCATCAGGCTCGCCGGACTGACGCCCAGTTGCCGGGCCTGCTCGCGCAGACGCCGGGTCAGCCCGGTATCGACGGTTTGCTGCGCCTCCTCGATGTCGCCGCCATCGCCTTGCACGTCGTGCAGGCCGAACGGCAGGGTCGGCTCGTCGATATCGCCAAGCATGTCGCGGAAGAACGCTTCGTGCTCCTGCTCATTGGCGCCCAGCCGCGCCTGCGCCACGTAGTTACGATACGGCATCGGCGCGCCGAGGCTGTCGGCCTGATCGAACATGAACGCACGCATTTCCTCGCCCACCACTGCCATCGCGGTGTGGTCGAGGATCAAGTGCTGGAACAGGATAATCGCCACCACCCGCTGCTGCGCCGGGTCCTCGGCATAGACGATGCGCATCAGCGGCGCCTGACTGAGGTCCAGGCGGTGGTAGCGCGCATCGAAGCGTGCGTGCAACTGTTCGAGAATGTCACCTTGCGCCGGGTCCAGCGCCACCGCTTGCACCACCAGCGGAGCCTCGCGCCACACCACCTGGTGCGGACTCGACAGTCCCTCCCAGACCACGCTGGTGCGCAGGATGTCGTGGCGCGCGATGACTTGCTGCAAGGCATTACCGAACGTGCGCAGACGCTCGACACTGTCGAACGCCAGTCGCGATTGCAGCAGGTATGGATCACCCTGTTCGGCGCTCAGGTGGTGATAAAGAATGCCTTCCTGCAGCGGCGCCAAGGGGTAGATGTCCTGCACATTGGCCGCGCCACCGGGCACCGTGGCGACGATGCGTGCGATGCTCGGCTGATCGAGTTCGGTCAGGCTCAGCATGTCCGGGGTGATGTGCGTGCAGCCTGGCGGGATCCGGTTGGCCGGGACTGCAATTTCACGACCGCTGCCCACAGCGGCGGCCAGTGCTGCCAGGGTCGGCTGGTTGAATAACACGCGCACGTCGGCGGCGAGGTCGATCTGGCGCATGCGTTCGATCAGGCTCACCGCCAACAACGAATGCCCACCCAATTCGAAGAAGTTGTCGTGGCGCCCGACCTGCTCGACCTTCAGCACGTCGATCCAGATCTGCGCCAGCGCGATTTCCACCGCACCGTGTGGCGCCTCGTATTCGCGGCTGAGCCACGCGCCGTGCTCCGGTTCCGGCAAGGCCTTGCGATCAATCTTGCCGTTGGCGGTCAACGGCAAGGCCGCCAGCCGCACGTAAGCCGCGGGCAACAAAGCATCGGGCAGGCGCGCCTGCAAGTGATGGCGCAACTGTTCGATGTCAACCGCCGAGCGCTCGGTGAACCAGGCGATCAGGCGCCCATCGCGCACCAGGACCACAGCTTCCTGCAACGCCGCGTGACTGCCGAGCGCGGCTTCGATTTCACCGAGTTCGATGCGCACGCCGCGCAATTTGACCTGATCGTCGTTGCGCCCCAGGTACTCGATATTACCGTCGGCCAGCCAGCGCGCCTGATCGCCGGTGCGGTACATGCGCGCCTGCAGGTCATCGCTGAACGGGTCAAAGAGGAACTGCGCAGCGCTCAATTCGGGGCGATTCAAATAGCCACGCGCCACGCCCGCGCCGCCGACATACAACTCGCCCGCCACGCCCACCGGCACCGGACGCTGCTCGGCGTCCAGCAAGTACACCTTGGCATTGGCGATCGGCCGGCCAATGTGCAACGGCTGGCCACACTCCACCCGCCCGGAAGTCGCGACCACCGTCGCTTCGGTCGGACCATAGTTGTTGATCACCTCGAAGCTTTGCAGGCGCGTGAACTGGCGCAGGCGATCGCCACCGATCAACAGCGTGCGCAAGGTCGGGTGCTGCAACTGACGGCTGAAGGCGTATTCGGCCACCGGTGTCGGCAGGAAGCTCACCTGCAACGGCTGCGCGCACCACCAGTCGAGCAACTCGTCCAAGTGCTCGTTACCGATCGACTGCGGCGGCAGGTGCAAGGTCGCGCCGACGCACAGCGCTGGCCACACTTCCCAGGCCATGGCGTCGAAACCGAACCCGGCGACACTCGCGGTATGACTGCCGGCCTGCAGGTCGAAGGCTTCGACGTGCCAGTGCACGAGGTTTTCCAGGGTCGCATGTTCGACCATCACCCCTTTCGGCTGGCCGGTGGAACCGGAGGTGTAGATCACATAGGCCAAATGGTTCGGCGTCAGCGCCGGTATCCGCGGATTGGCATCTGACAGGTGTTGCCAGCGTTCGCTGTCGAGATTGATCAGCGCTACGCCACCGAGCAGGTCGCGGGTCGAGGCCTGGGCCAGGACCGCCACCGGCGCACAGTCCTGCAACAGGTAGGCAATGCGCTCCGGCGGGTACGCCGGATCGACCGGCACATAAGCGGCGCCGGCCTTGAGGATCGCCAACAGTGCGACCAGCATGTCCGGGCTGCGGCGGGCACACAGGGCGATCCGGTCGTCGGGCTGCACGCCAAGGCCGATCAGGTGATGCGCGAGGCGATTGGCGCGCTGGTTGAGTTCGCCATAGCTCAATTGCTGCGTACCTTGCACCGCCGCCAGGGCCTCGGGATGGGCCACCGCTTGCTGTTCGAAAAGACGCTGTACGGTTTGCGCAGGCGGGTATTCACGCCCGGTGATGTTGAACCCGACGAGAACCCGCTGCCGCTCGCTGGGCGACATCACCGAAATCTGCTGCAACGCAGTGGCCGGAGCGTGCTCCAGTGCTGTCAGCAGGTTGTGCAGCGCGGTTTGCAGGTAATCGCAGACCCGCACGCCATTCACTTGCGGGACGGCTTGCACAGTCAGGCCAAAGCCTTCACCGAGATCGTCGACGCTGATCACCAATGGATAGTTGCTGCGCTCGCGGGAACTCAGCACCTCGATGCCATCCCACGCCACGCTCGCCGATTGCGCCGCGCTGTGGCGATAGTTGAGCAAGGTGCTGAACAGCGGCAGCGCCGCCGATACACCGCTGCAACGCTGGGCCAGCGCCAGCGAGGCCTGTTCGTGGCCCAGCAGTTGCGCCAGCCGCTCGTGGGTGGCGCGCACACCGTCCTGCACCGCCATCGCGCCGACGCTGACCCGCAGCGGCAAGGTGTTGATGAACATGCCCAAGGCGCGGTCGGCGCCCTCGCCACCCTGCATGCGCCCGAGCAAGACCGTGCCGAACACCACCTCGTCGCGGCCCGACATTTGCGCCAGCACCTGCCCCCAGGCCTGGTGCACCAGGCTGGCGGCGCTGATCCCGAGCCGGCGCGCCTGTTCGCGCAAGCGCCGGGCAACGCCGGCGTCCAGCGCCTGCACGGTATCGACAATGCTGCTGCCGTCGCCATGCACGTCTTGCAGACCGAAGGCCACGGTCGGTTCGTCGATGTCGCCGAGCATGTCGCGGAAAAACGCTTCATGCGCCTGGGCATTGGCGCCCTGTTGCGCTTGCGCCACGTAGTTGCGGTACTGCACCGGCGCCGGCAGTTCGCGAGCGCCTGGTTGCAGGCTGTCGTTCATTTCTGCCAGCAACACCTCGAGTGCGGTGTGGTCGAGGACGATGTGGTGCAGCAACAGGATGCCGACCCAGCGCTGGTGTTCGCGGTCTTCGCTATAGGCCAGGCGCATCAAAGGTGCACGGCGCAGGTCGAGGCGGTAGTGACGCGGATCGAAACGCGCCTGCATCTG
This sequence comes from Pseudomonas sp. LF-5, assembly GCF_037626295.1. NCBI lineage: Bacteria > Pseudomonadati > Pseudomonadota > Gammaproteobacteria > Pseudomonadales > Pseudomonadaceae > Pseudomonas > Pseudomonas sp. LF-5. The sequence continues at coordinate 239,290 of NZ_JARKMT010000001.1, read as the reverse complement.
CTCCAGCACGTCGCCTTCGAGCAGGTCGGCATCGACGCGCTCCAGCGCCAACGGCGCTTCGCGCCAGACCACCTGCACCGGTTCTTCCAGGCCTTCCCAGACCACGCCGGTGCGCAGAATGTCGTGCCGGGCGATCACTGCGTTCAGTGCGCGAACGAAGGCCTCGATCTGTGGCAGACCCGCGAAGGCGAATTGCGCCTGCAGCACGTACGGGTCGCCGGCGCTGGTCGCCAGGTGGTGGTAGAGAATCCCCGCCTGCAACGGTGCCAGACCGTAAATGTCCTGCACATTGGCGACGCCGCCGGGCACCGTGGCCACAACGCGGTCGATGGCGGCTTGATCCAGTGAGACCAGTGGCAGCAAGTCCGGGGTGATCCGTGTGCAATCGGCGCTGATCCGATTGTCCGGCACCACGAGGCGGTGGCCGCTGCCGAGCGTCGCCGCCAGTGCCGCCACGCTTGGCTGGCCGAACAGCACGCGTACGTCGCAGTGCAGATCGTGCTGACGCATGCGCTCGATCAGTTTTACCGCCAGCAGCGAATGGCCGCCGAGTTCGAAGAAATTGTCATGACGACCGACCTGTTCGACACCGAGCAGGGTCTGCCAGAGGCCGGCAATCAGCGTTTCCACGTCACCCGACGGTGCTTCGAAACCGCGCCGGGCGAACGCATCGCTTTCAGGCTGCGGCAAGGCCTTGCGATCCAGCTTGCCGTTGGTGGTCAGCGGCAACGCATCGAGGCGTACGAAGGCGCTCGGCACCATGTAGTCGGCCAGCGACAGCAGCAACGCGTCGCGCAATTGCGCGGCACTCGGCGCGGCGTCTTCTGCGGCCAGCCAGTACGCCACCAGCCGCTGATCACCGGGGCTGTCTTCGCGGGCGATGACCACCGCTTCACGCACACCGTGGCAGGCCGCAAGACGCGCTTCGATTTCGCCCAGTTCGATGCGGAAACCGCGGATTTTCACCTGATCGTCATTGCGCCCCAGGTATTCGAGGCTGCCGTCTGCGGTCCAGCGTGCGAGGTCACCGGTCTTGTACAAACGGGCGTCGGTGCGGCCGCTGAACGGGTCGGCAATAAAGCGCTCGGCGGTCAGCGCCTGGCGATTGAGGTAGCCACGGGCAACCCCGGCACCGCCGACGTACAGCTCACCGATGACGCCGGCGGGTACCGGTTCGCGTTGGGCGTCGAGCACGTACAGTTGCAGGTCGGGAATGCCCACACCAATCGGGCTGCGCCCGACCAGATGCGCATCCGCCGCGGCCAATGGCCGATAGGTCACGTGCACGGTGGTTTCGGTGATGCCGTACATGTTCACCAGGCGCGTGCCGGCATTGCCGACCCGCGCATACCACGGCTTGAGCAGGCCCGGTTCCAGGGCTTCGCCGCCGAACACCACTTCGCGCAACGAGTGCTGCAGCGGGCTGCGCCCCTGCGCGGCGATCAACTGGCGGAAGGCACTCGGGGTCTGGTTGAGCACGGTGACGCCGCTGCGGCACAGCAACGCGTAGCAGTCGTCCGGGGAACGGCTGACCGCTTGCGGCACCAGCAGCAACTGGCCACCGAAGGCCAGCGCGGCCCAGATTTCCCACACCGAAAAGTCGAACGCAAAGGAATGGAACAGTGCCCCGACATCTTGCGGGTTGAAGTTGAACCACGGCTGGGTCGCCGCGAACAACCGCACCACGTTGCGGTGCTCGACCATTACGCCTTTGGGCAGACCGGTGGAACCGGAGGTATAGATCACATAGGCCAGATGGCTCGGCAGCAGTTCAGGGATGTACGGATTGCTGGTCAGCTCGGCGTGCAGTTGCACACTGTCGAGGTCGATTTGCACAACCTCGGCGCCGGCCACGCGCTCGGCGGTGTCGGCCTGCATCAACAGCGCCACCGGGGTGCTGTCCTCAAGGGTGTAGGCAATGCGTTCCAGCGGATACGCCGGGTCGATCGGCACGTAAGCGGCGCCGGCCTTGAGCACGCCGAGCAGGCCGACGATCATCTGCGGGCCGCGCTCGACGCAGATCGCCACCCGGTCATCCGGGCGGACACCGCGCGCCAGCAAGTGATGCGCGAGCTGGTTGGCGCGGCGATTGAGTTCGCCGTAGCTCAGGGTGTGCCCGCCGAACATCAGCGCCGGCGCTTCGGGCCGGGCCCGTGCGTGGGCTTCGAACTGTTGGTGGATCAGCGGTGATTCGGGGAAGCGCGGCGCCAATGAACGGTCGCCATGCAGGAGTTTTTCACGCTCGGCTGCCGGCAGGATATCGAGGCTGTGCAGCGGCGTATTCGGCGCCGATTGCAGGGCGTGCACCAGACTGTGCAGCGCGGTGTTCAGGTAACGGGCGATGCGCTCGGCACCGAGGGCCGCGTCCGCCAGCGCGGTAATGCGCAAGTCTTCACCGAGATCATCAATATTGACGGTCAACGGGTAGTTGGTGCGCTCACGGGCGCCCAACACCTGCACGCCAGGGGCCAGATCGCTGACCTCGGCGACGTCTTCCGCGCTGCTGTGCCGGTAGTTGAGAATGGCGCTGAACAGCGGCGTCGGCACCGCGACGGCGCTGCAGCGCTGGGCCAGTGCCAGTGACGTCTGCTCATGGGCGAGCAATGCGGTCAGGCGCCGATGGGTCGCCAGCACCGCCTCGCGCGCCCCGTCCTGCCCGACATCCACGCGCAGCGGCAACGTGTTGATGAACATGCCCAGCGCTTGCTCGCCGCCCTCGCCTGCCTCCATCCGCCCCAGCAGCACGGTGCCGAACACCACAGCCGTGCGCCCGGACAACTGGCCGAGCACCCGGCCCAGCGCCAGGTGCATCAGGCTGGCGACACTGACCCCGAGCTGGCGCGCCTGCCCGCGCAGTTGTCGACTCAACTCGGGCTCAAGCATCAGCAAGGCTTCTTCGATGGCCTGGCCGTCGCCTTGCACATCCTGCAAACCGCAGGGCAAGGTCGGCTCGTCAATGTCGGCGAGCATCTCGCGGAAGAACGCCTCATGGAACTGTTGGTCGAGGCCCAGGCGCGCCTTGGCCAGGTGATCGCGATACGGCACCGCCGGCCCGACCTGCGCGGCCTGGCCGAGCAGGTGCGCACGGGTTTCCCGACGCACCACATCGAGGGCGACGTGGTCCATGATCAAGTGATGAAACAGCAACAGTGCGACCACACGCCCGTTCGCCGGGTCCGCCGCATACACCAGACGCAGCAGCGGCGCCTGCTGCACATCAAGACGGAAGGTGCGCGGATCGTGACGTTCGAGCAGTTGCGTCAGCACGTCGACACCCGGGTCGAGCCGGACTTCTTCGCAATGCAGCGACGCATGGCGTTGTACCACTTGCAGCGGTTCATCCAGGCGTTCCCAGACGAACGAGGTGCGCAGGATGTCGTGGCGTTCGATCATCCACTGCAGCGCCTCGGCGAAAGCTTCCAGACGCTCACGACTGGCGAAGGCGAAGCGCGCCTGCGACACGTAGGGGTCGCCAGCAGGCGCCGACAGGTGCAGGTACAGCATGCCTTCCTGCAACGGCGCCAGCGGGTAAATATCCTGCAAATTGGCAGCGCCGCCCGGCACGCTGGCGACGATACGGTCGATGGTCGGCTGATCCAGCGTCACCAGCGGCAGCATGTCCGGGGTGATGCGAAACGCCGGGCTCAACCAGTCGCCGCCGTGACGGGCGACCAGTTCCAGCAGTTGCGCCTTGTGCGCGGCGAGACTGTCCCACACCGCATCATCCAGCGCGTCGTCGCTGCCCAGAATGACCAAGTCTTCATCTTCCTGTTGAAGGCGGATCGCATGGGTGGAAATAACAGCCATCAGTTCGCTGAATTGCATGGGATAACCTGCTGTAAATACGAGAAAAATGAGCGCGCAGCCGCGAGTCCGTGCGAACTGCGCGCAGCCTGGAAAAACTAAAACATCGGGGCATGGGGGGCTGACATGGGAAGCGGGGACAAGCCACCTTCCCTGCCGACGAGTTGCCGAATACCTGTGGCGAGGGAGCAAGCGCCCTCGCCACAGGTTCGATGTCAGCCGTAGTGAACGGCGCCGGACTAGAGCCGGCGTTTGCGGTTGAGGCTCGGGATGGTGGTTTTCGGGATGACCACTTGCTGCGCCTCTCGCGTGGTGCTGAGCGCCAGCGCGGCCAGCGTCGGCTGACTGAACAGCGCCCGGGCATCGGTGTGCAAACCGTTCTGGCGCATGCGCGCCACCAGGCTTACAGCGAGTAACGAATGTCCGCCGAGCTCGAAGAAGTTGTCATGCCGCCCGATCTGATGGACGCCGAGCACCTCGGCCCAGATCCGTGCCAGCGTGGTTTCGACCTCTCCCTCGGGCGCCACGTAAGGCCGGTTGATCAGCGCGTCCGCCCCCGGTTCCGGTAAGGCTTTCCGGTCGATCTTGTCGTTTGGCGTCAGCGGCAAAGCGTCGAGCCGTACAAAGGCTCCCGGCACCATGTATTCGGGCAGCCGCGCCAGCACATGGGTGCGCAAGGTCTCCAGCCCCGGTGCTTCTGCACCGCAGCGCACGGTGTACCAGGCCACCAGACGCTCGTCGCGCACCATCACCAGCGCTTCACGGATCGCTGGATGTTCGATCAGCCGCGCCTCGATTTCCCCCGGCTCCAGGCGCAAACCCCGCAGCTTGATCTGGAAGTCGTTGCGGCCGAGGAACTCCAGCTCGCCATGCGGGTTGTAGCGCACCAGATCGCCCGTGCGGTACAACCGGTCGCCGGGCACAAACGGGCTGTCGATGAAGCGCTCGGCCTGCATCTCGGGCAATCGGTGATAACCGCGCGCCACGCCGACGCCGCCGATGTGCAACTGACCGCTGACGCCTTGCGGCACCGGTTGATCGTAAGCGTCGAGTACGTACAGACGGGTGTTGCTCAGCGCCTTGCCGATCGGCACCAGATTCTCCGGCACCGGCAGGTGCGGCTCCAGCGTCCATCCGGTGCTGTCCACCGTGGTTTCGGTCGGGCCGTAGACGTTGTGCAAACGCACCCATGGCAACCGGGCACGCACCTGCCGCGCCAGTGCCGCGCTGAGTTCGCCGCCACCGTTGAGGACATCAGTGAGGCTGGTGCACTGCTCGACGTCGTCCTGTTCGATGAACTGCTGCAGCAACGCCGGGACGAACTTGACCACCGTCACTTGATGCTGGCGAATGGTCTGCACCACGTACGCCGAATCACGGTTGCCATCCGGTCGGGCCAATACCAGACGCATGCCGGAACACAGCGGCCAGAAGATCTCCCACACCGAACTGTCGAAGCTGAACGGCGCTTTTTGCAGCAGCGCACCGTGCCCGGTTGGCGGCGAAATGACCGAGCCCCAGTGCACCATGTTGCAGGCGCTGCGGTGTTCGATCATCACGCCTTTGGGCAGGCCTGTAGAACCCGAGGTGTAGATCATATAGGCGAGGTTCGCGGCGCCGAGACCGGGCACCTGCAGATTGCTCGCGGGTTGCTGGTCCCACGTGCGGCGGTCGAGGTCGAGCAGCGGCACCCCCGGCTCGCCCAACAGTTGCCGCGTGGCGCCATGCACCAGCAGGGCAACCGGCGCGCTGTCCTGCAACATGTAATTCAGACGCTCCAGCGGATAGTCCGGGTCCAGCGGCACATAGGCGCCCCCCGCCTTGAGGATGCCGAGCAAACCGACCACCAGATCCAGCCCGCGTTCGACACAGATCGCCACCCGCGCATCCGGCTGTACGCCGAGTTCGCGCAAGTGGTGGGCCAGGCGGTTGGCGTGCTCGTTGAGCTGGCGATACGTCAGGCTGCGTTCACCGCTCTGCAGCGCAATAGCGTTCGGTTTGCGCTGCGCCTGCGCTTCGAACAAAACGTGCAGCGGCTGTTCCAGCGGGCAATCGACCTCGGTGGCGTTGAACGCAATCAGCAAGCGTTGCAACTCCTCGGCCTGCAGGATCGGCAAGCGGTTCAGCGGCTGTTGCGGTGCCTGTTCCAACGCCTGCACCAGGCCGCTCAGCGCGGCTTGCATATAACCGCAGATCCGCTGCGCGCCGATCTGCGCCACGGCCCTGCCGGTGAGGCGCAAACCGTTGCCGTAATCATCCACGCTCAGGGTCAGCGGATAGTTGGTGCGTTCTTCGTTGGCCAGGGTTTCGATGCCTTGCCAGGCTTGCCGCGACGGTTCCAGCAGTTGCGATTCATCGCTGTGCCGGTAGTTGAGCAGCGCGCTGAACAGCGGCGCCGGTGAGGCGACTCCGCTGCAACGCTGGGCCAGCGCCAGCGACGCATGTTCGTGCCCGAGCAGTGCGGTCAGTCGTGCATGGGTGGCGCGCACAGCGTCGAGCACCCCGGCGTCGACGTCGATGCGCAGCGGCAATGTGTTGATGAACACCCCCAACGCCCGGTCGGCGCCCTCGCCGCCCTGCATCCGCCCCATCAGCACGGTGCCGAATACCACATTGGACTGGCCGGACGTCGCTGCCAGCACCCGCGCCCACGCCAGATGGATCAGGCTCGCGACGCTGACCCCGGCCTGACGCGCCTGATGGCGCAAACGCTGATAGACCTCTGCCGGAAGCGCCTGCTGCGCCTCGTCGATGCCGCAACCATCGCCCTGCACTTGCTGCAGGCCGAACGGCAGGGTCGGCGCGTCGATATCCGCCAGTTGTTCGCGGAAAAACGTCTCGTGCTCCTGCTCGCTGACACCCAGGCGCGCCTGCGCCACGTAGTTGCGATACGGCACCGGCGGCGCCAGTTCCACGACCTGCCCGCAAAGGCTGGCCTGCAACTCGCCGCGCATCACTTCGAGGGCAATGTGGTCCATCGCCAAGTGATGAAACAGCAGAATCCCCACTACCCGGCCCAACGCCGGATCCTTGGCGTACACCAGACGCATCAGCGGCGCCTGACTGACGTCGAGGCGGTAACGCCGGGCGTTGAAGCGCGCATGCAACTGCTCGAGGACCGGGCCGTTGGCCGGGTCGAATTCGACTTCCTGCAACGGCAGAATCGCCTCGCGCCAGACCACTTGCACCGGCGTGCTCAGGCCCTCCCAGAGCACCGCCGTGCGCAGAATGTCGTGGCGCGCCATGACCTCGCGCAGCGCTGCGGCGAAAGCCTCGACGCGCTCAAGGCTGTCGAACGCCAGTTGCGATTGCAGCAGGTACGGATCGCCTTGGGCGGCGGTGATGTGGTGATAGAGGATGCCTTCCTGCAACGGCGCCAGCGGATAAATGTCCTGCACATTGGCCGCCCCGCCGGGCACCGTGGCGACGATGCGCTCGATGTCCGCCTGGGCCAGTTGCACCAGCGGCAGCAGCGCCGGGGTGATGTGCGTGCAGTCGGCAGCGATGCGGTTGGCCGGCACCTCGACTTCACGCCCGCTGCCGACCGAGGCCGCCAGTGCGGCGAGGGTCGGCTGACTGAACAACACGCGCACGTCACTGCTCAAGTCGAGCTGACGCATGCGCTCGATCAGTATCACCGCCAGCAAAGAATGCCCGCCCAACTCGAAGAAATGGTCGTGACGCCCGACCCGTTCGACTTGCAACACTTCCGTCCAGATTTGCGCCAGAGCGATTTCAACCTCGCCTTGCGGCGCTTCATATTCGCGGCGGATCAGGTCCTCAGGCCCGGGCGCCGGCAGCGCCTTGCGGTCGACCTTACCATTGGCGGTCAGGGGCAATGCCGGTAGACGCACGTAGGCGCTCGGCAGCATGGCACTGCTCAGGCGACTTTTCAGGTGCGCGTGCAACTGGTTGATGTCCAGCGGCGCCTGCTCGGTGAACCACGCCAACAACTGCCCGTCGCGCACCAGCACTACGGCTTCGCGCACCGCCGCATGGCTGGCGAGTGCGCTCTCGATTTCCCCCGGTTCGATGCGCACGCCACGGATTTTCACCTGATCGTCGTTACGCCCCAGATACTCCAGCGTGCCGTCGTTGCGCCAGCGCGCCAGATCGCCGGTGCGATACATCCGCGCATCCGCTTCGCGGCTGAACGGATCGCGCAGGAAGCGTTCGGCGCTCAGGTCCGCACGGTTCAGGTAACCGCGAGCCACGCCGGCCCCACCGACGTACAACTCGCCGGCCACGCCTGGCGGCAGCGGTTGTTGCTGATCATCGAGCACATACACCGTGGCGTTGCTCACCGGCTTGCCGATGTGCAGCGCCTGCCCGGCGGCGAGGCGCCCCGAGGTCGCCACCACCGTGGCTTCGGTCGGGCCGTAGTTGTTGATCACCGCGAACGATTGCGGGCGCGGGGGCTGGCGCAGGCGATCGCCACCGATCAGCAGCGTGCGCAAGGTCGGATGATCGAGCTGGCGGCTGAAGGCGTATTCGGCGATCGGGGTTGGCAGGAAACTCACCTCCAGGGGTTGCGCCCGCCACCAGTCGAGCAGCGCACCAATGTCTTCGCTGCCCTCGCTGGCGGGTGCCAGGTGCAAGGTCGCACCCACGCACAGCGCCGGCCAGACTTCCCAGGCCATCGCATCGAAACCGAACCCGGCGAGGCTCGAGGTCTGGCTGCCGGCCTGCAGATCGAACGCGTCAGCGTGCCAATCCACCAGATTGCACAGGGTCCGGTGCTCGACCATCACCCCTTTGGGCAGGCCGGTGGAGCCGGAGGTGTAAATGACATAGGCGAGATGTGCCGGGGTCAGTCCGGGCACCTTTGGCGCGTCACTATCAGTGGCCGGCCAGCTCGGGCGATCGAGTTCGATCACCGGCACCGACAACGCCGGCAGATGCCCGCGCAAACCACGCTGGGTCAGCACCGCCAGCGGCGCGCTGTCCTCCAGCAGATAGCTCAGGCGCTCGGCCGGATGCGCCGGGTCGAGCGGCACATAGGCGGCGCCGGCCTTGAGAACCGCCAGCAACCCGACCAACGTGTCGAGACCGCGTCGGGCGACGATCGCCACCCGGTCATCCGGGCGCACACCAAGATCGAGCAGATGATGAGCCAGCGCGTTGGCCCGTTGATCAAGCTCGGCATAGGTCAACGATTGCCCTTGCTGCACCGCCGCCAGCGCCTGCGGCCGTTGCGCCACCTGCGCCTGGAAACGCTGATGGATCGTGCTCACCGCCGGGTAGCTCACTCGCGTCGCATTCCACTGTTGCAGCAGCGCCTCTTCCTCAGGCGTGCTCAGGCTGAAATCCGCCACCGGCAAGTTCACCGCCTCCAGCCCTTGTTCCAGAATCAACAGCCAGCGTGCGGCCAGGGCCGTGATCTCCTCGGCACTGAAATACGCCTCGCTGTAAACCAGGTACAAATGCGCGTCGTCGTTGACCTGATTGCTCAGCAGGTGCACCGCCAGCGGCGTGGCCTCCTCCGCGTTGGAGGCCTTGATCATCCGCCCCGACGCCTCACCGTAGCGATAATCGTGAGCGCCCTGCTCGTAGGACACCGTCACCTCGAACAACTGCGAGCGCTCCTCACGCAGCAGGCCCAGGGCGCGGTTCATCTCACTGACCGGGAAACGCTGATGGCGAAAATCCTTTCTGAGCTCATCGCGGATCGCCCTGACCAGTTCGCCGAACGTGCGCTGGCGACCAAACGCCATGTGAACCGCACTGATCTGCGCGAACAGCCCGAGGGTGGATTTGAACCGTGCACCGCCGCGATTGAGAATCGGCAGGCCGACCACCCATTCGTCACGCTGCGCCGTACGGCTGAAATACACGTGCAGCGCCGCCAGCAACACATGGAACGCCGAAGCGCCAGCGCCTCGGGCCACCTGCTTCATGCGCTCGTGCAACAACGCCGGCAAGGGTTGCGTGAACACCTGGGTCTGAACGGTTTTGCCGGCGCGGCTCGGTTGATGGCGTGGCAGCAACAGCGGCTCGGGCAATTGCCGGTATTTGTCCAGCCAGTACCTGCGGTCCAGCGCGTAACGGGGCGACGCGCGATAGCGCGTATCGTCGGCGATGAAGTCGAGGTAGGACGGTGCCGAGGCCGGCGCCGGTTGGCCGTTCGCCAGCGCGTTATAGATATCGTCCAGCGACTTGAACATTTCGCCGAAGCTCCAGCCATCAATGATCAGGTGATGGGCCTGCACGGACAGCCAGTGGCGCTCATCATCCAGGCGGATCAACAGAAAACGGAACAGGCAGCCGCCGCCCAGCACGAAGGGCTGATCAATACGCGCCTGAACCAATGCCCGCGCCGCCGACTCCGGGTCGGCCTGCGCCGACACATCGTGAATCGGCATCGGCACCGGCCATGCGCGGGCAAACCGCTGCAACGGCAAGCCATCGACGCCGGCACCCGGCAGCAGCACCGTGCGCAGGGCGTCATGCCGGGCCACCAGGCCTTCGAGCGCTGCCTGCATCCGTGCCGGATCCAGCGGACCGCTCAGCTCCAGGTACCCGCCGATGTTGTACAGCGGCGAATCGCCGCGACTCAGCTGATCCAGCCAGATGTCCAGCTGCGCTGCGGTCAGGGGATACGTCTGGGTCGATGCGGACGGCGTGTCCACCGCTGGGGCAGAAATAGGCGGCATAAAGTCCTTCTCATGAAATTTTGCGCCTATTCAAGCATCGGCCCCGATGCCGACATGACACGTGAAACCCGGACAACCCAGCCCCCTCCCAAGGCCTGTCAGCCCCGGTTGCCACTGATCCGGCAGGAAGCTTCTAAAAGTTCGGAGAGGAAACGCTGAAATACTTGTAGGAAAAATGCCACAAGCCAGTGCAGCCATCGGCCAGCGCAATGCTCGCACCGCAGCTTAATAGTCCCGGCTTTCAAGGCTTTGCAGTGACCGAACAGTCACGAAAGCCGTGGCATCTGTGCCGGATACCGTCAGAAGCCCGGCGCCAACTTTCCGAAATGATGGCACTTTGTGTCCCTGTTTTCCCCTACAGACGTAGGACAAATCCATAGGCTTAAATCCCGCTCCAGATCATGTTCAAGGAGAAATGACTGCGTGGGCGGCTTTTACATAGACGGCAGACGATTCAGTGATGGCTCTGAACCAGGGATGACAAGGATATGAATCTGACCGGCAGTATTCGCAATATGGAAAACCCGCATTTCTACTGGCAACTGGGTGAGCTGATTGCCAGCACCGGGGACGATCACTTCGCCGCGAACATGTTTCAGTTGGTCGACACGCTGGTGCCGGTCGACGGCGTCGACCTCAGCGAGTGGACGCTGGATGAGCGTCAGGCCAGCGTGGTCGAGATCAAGCCGCTGGGCAGTGCCGGTTTGCCGCAGACCTGTGCGCCGGCCGACCCGCTCGAACGGGCCGATGACCATCCGTTGTTGCCGAAGATGATCGAGATGAATGACTCGCTGCTGATCCAGCTCAGAGCCTCGCTGCAACCTCGCTACCCGCAACACAATGCGCACCAGTGCAATCTGGTGTCGCGCATGTCCAACCGCCGCTGCGTCATTTCGTTTTACCGACCGCATACCCGGCGGGTGTTTTCACTGCCGGAGCTGTCGTTTCTCAAAAGCCTTTCGGACACCCTGCTGCCGCTGATCGAACGCCATGCGCACATCAGTCGGCAAACCCACGCCCGCCAGCCACGCCTGCCCCAGGCTGAACTCGATCAGGCACCGCTGGCGCTGGTGTTCGATGAGCGCCTGGCGATGAGTGGCGTCGTCCTTTCGGCACGCGAAAAGGAAGTCTGCCTGGGCTTGCTGACCGGCGGCACGGTGCCGCAAATCGCCGAGAAACTGCGGGTGAAAAACAGCTCGATCGAGACGTACCTCAAACGGGCGGCGGCCAAACTCGGGGTCAGTGGCCGGCATGGGCTGGCGCGATGGATGGCCGGGGCCTGACTTCGAACTGCGTGAGTACCTAGGTGGCGAGGGGATTTATTCCCGCTGGACGGCAAAGCAGGCCGCGCTTTTTATCGTCCAAAAGAGGGGCCGCTACGCGCCCCGACGGTGATAGATCCCCTCGTCACAGGGTGTTCTCAGCACAGGATCTTTCTCAACACACAAGCCCATCACCCCCCGTTTTCCTTGCAAGCATCTCCCCTCTTTCATGCACGAGGCTGTTCGATGTCTACCTTGCGACTTTCCCTGCTGTCCATGGCCATGCTGCTGGGCGGCTGTTCCCTGATTCCCGAGTACCAGCGCCCGGCATCGCCGAGCGCCGCGCAATACCCCACCGCCACACAACCGGCAACACCCAACGAAGACTGGCGCACGCTGTTCAACGACCCGGCCCTGCAACAGCTGATCGAGTCGGCACTGGTCAACAACCGGGACCTGCGCGTGGCCGCGCTGAACGTCGAAGCCTTCCAGGCGCAATACCGCATCCAGCGTGCCGACCTGCTGCCGGCGGTGTCGGCCAATGCCAGCGAGTCACGCCAACGTATGCCCTCCAGCGTGACCAAAGGCAAAGCGCTGATCAACTCGACCTACGCGGTCAACCTCGGCATCAGCGCCTATGAACTGGATTTCTTCGGCCGCGTGCGCAGCCTCAGCGAGCAAGCGCTGCAGAGCTGGCTGGCGACGGAAGAAGCACGACGCAGTGCGCAGTTGAGTCTGGTGGCCAACGTCGCCAATGCTTACCTGACCTGGCGCGCCGATCAGGAGTTGCTCGAACTGACCCGCGACACCCTCGCCGCCGACGAACAGAGCCTGCACCTGACCACTCGCAACCGCGAGGCCGGCAAGTCGTCGGCGCTGGAACAGGCGCAGGCGAAAACCAGCGTCGACAGTTCGCGGGCCAATCTGGCGCGTTATCAGCGGCAGGTGGCGCAGGACTTGAACAGCCTGACGCTGCTGGTCGGTGCGCCCGTGCCGGCGTCGTTGCCCGCCCGGCCGCTGGCCAGCGAACTGGTGCAGCAAGTGCCGGCGGGATTGCCGTCGGATCTGCTGCAACGGCGCCCGGACATTCTTCAGGCCGAATACAAACTCAAGGCGGCCAACGCCAACATTGGCGCAGCGCGGGCGGCGTTTTTCCCCAGCGTCAGTCTGACGGCCAATGCCGGCACCTCGAGTCGCGATCTGTCCGGACTGTTCGGCAGCGGCTCCGGCGCCTGGACCTTTCAGCCACAGATCAGCCTGCCGATTTTCAATGCCGGCAGCCTGCGCGCGAGCCTGGATTATTCGAAGTTGCAAAAAGACGTGGCGGTGGCCGAATACGAAAAGTCGATCCAGACCGCGTTTCAGGAAGTCGCCGATGGCCTCGCCGCGCGCACGACGTATCAGCAGCAATTACAGGCGCAGCGCGATCTGGTCGAGGCTACGCAGACCTATTACAACCTGGCGCAGAACCGTTATCAGAATGGTGTCGACAGCAGCCTGACGTTCCTCGATGCCCAGCGTTCGCTGTTCAGTTCGCAACAAGGCCTGATCACCGATCGGCTGGCGCAGCTGGTGGCGGAGGTCAATCTGTACACCGCGCTGGGCGGTGGCTGGCAGGCTTCGGAGGCGACGATTCAATAAGTACCCGTCACTTTTTCTTACACCTTTTGTCGCCCGATCCTAAGCGGTGCGGCGATCCGTGGCCGGCGCCTGCCCTCAGTTTGGTATCATGCGCCGCTTTTAAGGTTAACCCCCCGCCAGTCCTGCCGACTGACGGGCTGCAAAAGGCGGTATTTAGATGACGGCTTTGTTGACTCGCCGCAACGTGCTTGCGGGAATGGGCGTGCTCGGGCTCGGCCTGCTAGCCGGCTGCGACACCCGCGGCCAACTGTCGTACAAGTACGGCAAGGATCTGAGTAACAAGATCATGGGGCGCACCTTCAAACTGAAGAACACCGACGGCGAAACCATGACGCTGTCGAGCTTTCGCGGCATGATGCCGATGGTGTTCTTCGGCTTCACCCAGTGCCCGGCAGTCTGCCCGACCACCCTCGCCCGTGCGGCGAAAATCAAGAAGCTGATGGGCAAGGACGGCGACCGCTTGCAGGTGATCTTCATCACCCTCGATCCCGAGCGCGACACCCCGGAAATCCTCGACGCCTACATGAAAGCCTTCGACCCGACCTTCGTTGCGCTGTACGGCACGCTTGAGGAAACCGCGGCCACGGCCAAGGAATTCGACGTGTTCTACGAGAAAGTCCCGGCCGGCGACACCTATACCATCTCGCACACGGCCACCAGTTACGTTTACGACTCCAATGGCGGCTTGCGCCTGGGTCTGTCCACCTCGCTTTCGGCAGAAGAATGCACAGAAGATTTGCTCACTGTTATGGAGGTTTGCTGATGCAACCTGTTATGAATCACATCAAACGCGCGGTACTCGGTCTGTCCCTGCTGGGCCTGGCTTTCCAGGCATCGGCACAGACCACCGTCAGCGACGCCTGGGTCCGTGCGACCGTACCGACCCAGTCCGCCAGCGGCGCGTTCATGACCCTCACCACCGACAGCGACAGCAAGCTGCTCAGCGTAGCCACCCCGGTGGCCAAGGATGTGCAGATCCACGAAATGACCATGAAGAACGACGTCATGAGCATGGGCCCGGTGAAATTCATCGAACTGCCGGCCGGCAAAGCCGTCAAGCTTGATCCGAATGGCTACCACGTGATGCTGATGGGCTTGAACGGTCAGTTGAAAGAAGGCGAAACAGTGCCGCTGACCCTGACCGTGGAAAACGCCAAGGGCGAGAAAGAAACCGTTGAAGTCAAAGCGCCGGTTCGCGCACTGACCAACATGGAAGGTCACGATCACAGCAAGATGCATTGATCTGACATCGCGTTCACAAAAAAGGGGCGACCTGATCGTTGATCAGACCGCCCCTTTTTTGTTGCCGGTGCGCGTCGCCTTAACGCTTGCGGACCAAGGCGTTGCGCACGCTTTGCCGTGACATCGCCGTGCCGGAACGGGTCACGGTTTCACCTGCGGTTGCCTTGGCCAACTGTTTCTTGCGCCTAGCCACCTGACGCCACTGGTAACCGAAGTATCCGCCTGCAACCACCAACCCCAGCCAACCGAAGACCGAACCGACGAAGAACAACAGTGCGAGAGTGATCCACACGGTTTTCGAGGTGAACAACTTCACACTGTCGTCGACAGGCACCGCTTCAACCGGCGCCTGTTGCGCCAGCGGAATCTGCTGCACCCCCTCCTGATCAAAACGCAAAACAAAGTCCGCCCCGGGCACCGCAACGTCCAGTTGATTGCCTTGAGCGGTATGCACCCGCACCTCGCCATCGACGAGCGACACGGAGCTGAAACTGATCTGGGTTTCACAGCGAATCTCGCCGTTGACCAGGGTCACGACCGTTCGTTGACCATCGGGGGTGTCGCGCATGTCGATTCCTTGAGCATTCCACGTCGGACGACGTGAGAAGGGAAAGTCCGTTGGGCGCGAATGCTACTGAGTGGCCATTACTCTGTCCAGAACGCGCGACACCAACCCAGGACCTACGCAAAAAACCTCCGGTTCGAGCCTGTCGAAGTTACCAACCTGATGGAAAGCGTACTTTACATCGAAAAAAACATCAGCAATTATGTAAAGGGTCTTTTACATAGGAAGTTCAAGCATGAACCGGTTCTACCTCGAAATGGGCGCGGCCTTAATCCTCTACATGCTGGTGCTGACGGCATCATTGATTGCCTCGCAATATCTGATGGACGCCCCTATCGTGCTGCGCTCGGCCGTCGCAATGACGCCGGTCATTCCGGCGGGACTGATGTGCTGGGCCATCGTGCGCAACCTGCGGCGCATGGACGAAATGCATTTGCGCATCCAGTTTGAAGCGCTGGGCTTTGCTTTCGCCGCGTCGGCGCTAGTGACTTTCAGTTACGGCTTTCTGGAAAACGTTGGCGCTCCCCATATTCCGTGGACATGCGTGTGGCCCGTGATGGGCGCGATGTGGATTCTCGGCCTGCAAATCGCTCGGCGCCGCTACCAATGAAAAACTGTCTCAAGGCACTGCGTGCCGAGCGCAAATGGTCACAGGGCGATTTGGCGGAACGTCTGAACGTCTCACGCCAGACGATCAACGCCATCGAAAACGAGCGGTACGACCCGAGCCTGCCATTGGCGTTTCAAATTGCCCGGGCGTTCGAGATGCCGATTGAAAGCATCTTTGACGATGGCAAATGCTGACCTGTCCACACCCACATCCCTGTGGGAGATTCTATGGTTGAGGGGAAGCCCTCAACCGGCTTTTGCAGAAATCACGGAGCCGCCAAAGGCAGCGATCTTGTGCTTTTCAAGCGCCACCCCACCTGCCACTCGTCGCCACCTGTCAGATCTGACAGGTGCGCTTTACCCCACAACGCGCTCTGATAACTCCTGCCCGCCCACCGTCCAGGAGCCGTAAACATGGCCACAGCCAAATCCAGCGACAACACCATATTGGCGCTATTCCCTCCCCACGCTCCAGACGCCACCACCCCGGTGGTCGGTGCTGTCTATGGTGTGCCCAAACATGTCTACGACCTCAAGCCCATGGGCCTGACCATCGTCGTCGACCCTCCGCAATCTGGCACGCTGCAAGAAGGCGATGTCATTCGGCTACGGCTCAACGGCGCCGATACCGAAGCCACAAAGACCGTCCTGGCTGGCGAAGAAAATTCCCGTCACACCCTGTACCTGCCCAAGGGCCTGCTGCTGACCGATCGCGTCAATACCCTCGTTTACACCATCACCCGCATCAGCGAGAACAAAGGCACCTCCACGCCGGAGCTGACTCTGCTGTACAACACCATCCGCCCCGGCATCGAGGACCGCTCGCCCGGCGATAGCGCCCATTCGGAACTGCAACTGATCCTGCCCCAGGACGTGCTCGACGACGGCATCGACGCCGACCGCGCCAAACAGGGCGTGCAAGTGTGTTTCGCCTACCCTTACTGCCGCGCCTACGACCAGATCCGATTGAACTGCAACGGTCAGGATGTCACGCACACCGTGACCGCCGCCGAGGCCCCGCCCACTCCCTCGGCCGAGCCGACCAGGATCTGCGTGATGGTCGAGGAAGCGGTGTTCCTGCGCGCCGGGGACAACCCGAAGTTCATCTTTTCCTACACCGTCACCGACCAGCTCGGCAACGGGCCGGACACCGATTCGCCCTACTCCGGCACGGTGGAGGTCGATGTGAACCTGAAGGAAACCCGCCTGGTTGCCCCCGATCTGGCCGAGGATCCGGATGACCCAAGCGACGACCCGAGCACCATTGATCTGGACAAACTCGCCGGCAAGGATCTGACCGTATTGGTCCACACCTTTGCTCCGTTGTGGCAGCCCAACGATAAAATCCGCGTGAGCTACAGCGCCACCTCGGCGAACGGCACCGTTACCCTGCACAGTGTGGAACAGGACGTCGTGCGGATCCCCTTCACCTACAAACTGATGGTGCCCAACGCCAAAGTAATCGCCGGCAGTGTGGTGCGGGCGAAATACGAATTGCTGAGAAATGGCAACGTCTTCGCCACTTCGAAAAATGCCGTGGCCGAAGTCATCGGCTCAGAGGCTATCGAGTTGTTGCCGCCGGTGCTGCTGAAGGCAGTGAGCCCGATCGACGCGCTGGCCTATCCGCAGGGTGTGACCATTCAGGTCGAGTATTTAGAACACCTGCCAGGCGATAAAGCGCAGCTGGTGGAAGTTAACCCACCGGCAGGTGCACCAGGGTTTCCATTGGTGTCGTTCAACGCCAATAAACGCACCAACACCTTGTTGAGCCAGGCTTTTCTGACCGCACGACAAGGCAAGCCCCTGGTGTTTCGCTGGCACCTGAATCGCAATAACGCAGAGGTTGCCCAATCGCATGAGCTGAACCTGAGCGTGTCGAAAATTACCGAGGGCGATGCACGTTTGCCGACGCCGGTCATTGATGGCAAGACCGGCAATGAACTCGACGTGGCGTTCTTACAGCCCACCGCCCTGCTCACCGTTGCGACTTGGCCGCACGTCGAAGGTGAACGGCTGTGGTTGCAGTACGAAGGCAAGGACAATCAGGACCAGACCGTGACCTTCGACGACCTTCGCGGTGAAGTGGGCGCGGGTGCGCCAGGCTTGAGCCGGGCGGTGCCGCTGGCCTGGCTGAAAGGCTTGAAAGATGGCCGTGACTTGAAGGTGACGCTCAAGGTTAATTTTGACGGGGTGGCGAACGCGGCGACGGCGGTGGGGTTTCCGGTGCGCTCTTATACCGTCAAGGCAGGCGCCGACGTGCAACCAGTGATCACCCGGGCCGAAGACAGCAAAGGCGTGGAGATCCCGCAGGGAGGCACGACACGTGACACCACCGTGATCCTCACCGGCAGCGCAACCCCGGGTCAGAAGGTGCAAATTTTCGACGGCGCCGCCGACAAGGGCGAAGCCAGCGCCGACCCGCTGAGCGGAATCTGGAGCCACAGGATCAGCGGACTGACCGTCGCAGAGCACCCATTCACCGCCAAGGCCTTGTACGGTTCAGGCCAGACATCGACCGTGCGCAGCCTGAAGGTCTCCGCGTTGCCCGAGCTGATTATTGAAAAAACACCGGTGGTGCTCAGCGCCCGCAACTGGATCGCGGTCGGGGAAGAACTGCAGAAGCTTCTGGTCGCCAATCCGACGCCGCCGGTCGGCACCTACGCAGACCGATTTCCGCAGCAAGGCACCCCGCCCTATACCTACACGTCCGCCAATGAGGAGATTGCCGTTGCCAACCCAACCAACGGACGGATTTCCGGGACGGGGAATGGCACGACGACCATTACCGTTGCGGATGCGAGTGGGGATGTGGTGGAGATTCAGGTGACGGTGAGTGATGTCAGGCGGATACATCGGTCGCCTACCATCCTACACAGCCATCAGGACGCCATGGCTTGGCGGGAAACTCATGGATATGCCACGATGTCAATTTTTGTCATTTCAAAAGAAATAGAAAAGTTTTTCCCTGTCCAGTTGTCACCTCTGCCCGCCACCTCGCAATTATTTCATCTCGAATACACCCTCACTCTCTATATCTCTTTCCCCTCGCGGCGTGAGTGGGTCTTGACGGGGCAAGGTTGGGATCTCTACGCCCTGGGGTTTAAACTTTGAGCACATACGGTATCAACGAAATCCCCCTTCCCCAGTTAAGGGCGTGAAGGGGAATTGATTAGGTAGCGGCAGACAAATCAAAGAGATCGCAGCCTTCGGTAACGCTTACATTGTTCTCTGTAGGAGATGCCGAAGGCGGCGATTTTTTGCATTTAAACCACTGCGTTTAAAAAACACCTTCAGACACACCTCCCAAGCTACAGAACCTTGCGCCTTTGCCTACAACTACGCCAGAATCCGCCGACTTGTGCGCCTTGTGCCGGGTCTCTATCGTGGATCCGTCGCTGACGAATCAGCGATCGGGTTTAGCGATCCGACAACTTACAGACGCACCAGTGCCCAGTCTCAAACTGCAGTTTTTCGATCTGCACTTGATGTCATGGTGGCTGTGCGTGGGAGACCTTCGGGTCTACCCGGGGTTTCTGTGACCCGGATCGCTAACCTGCGTACAGCCGCCACCTTTACTTGTTTAGCGATGAGCCGTGGCGGCTAAATCAACCACGGAGCTTTACCATGATCAAACCAACACCCAACCCGCCCGAAACCGACACCACCTCCCCCTACGAATCCCTCGACTCAAAAAAACTCCACGAAGCCGCCGACCGCGCCCTCGATCACTACCTCTGCCCGCCCGGCTCCACCCCACTGTCACGCAGAAGCCGCGGGATGTACGCCGTCACCGCCGACTTCAAAAACGAGGAACTGCTGGTCGATGCCAGCGACACACTCGCTTCAGCCAAGACCATCGCACATGACGCCGCCGCCCTGTTGCCGGCAGCGCAGCGCCGGACGCTGTTGGGGATTGCGCAACTGATCATGCTGAGTGAGCTGGCGGTGAACCGCGCGCTGGATAATCTGCAATTGCCTCAATAGCAGGGATCTGTGACAAGGACTGAGCAAGGCGTTGTGGCCGCTGACGCCATCGCGGGCAAGCCCGCTCCCACAGGTTCTGCGTGTAAATACAGGTTTGTGAGCAACACCGCCTCCTGTGGGAGCGGGCTTGCTCGCGAAGACGTCGCGTCAGTCAGCATTGACTGCAGTGACACACCATTTTCGCGAGCAAGCCCGCTCCCATAGAAGAACTACCGTTCAATGCAACTGCAGCGGCAAGCCATTAATCGGCGAGGCATACCGATTCCGATCGGTATAAACCCCGAGTCAGCTTACCCCTCGTCCATCAACTCCCCGCGCCAGCATGCGCCTCTTCAAAGAAGTAATCCTTCCAGCTCCCCGCCTTGTTCTTCAGCACGCCCAGCTCTTGCAGTTTCTCGGCGTAGATAAAGGTGCGCTGCGGGACCACGGTGAAGTCGATTTCCGGGTCCTTGACGATTTGTTCGACCAGCGCCAGCGGCAGCTTCGATTGCTCGACGCGGATGTACGCCTGGGCCGCGGCAGGTTTGTCGGCTTTGATGATCGTCTCCGCTTCCGCCAGTGCGTCGTAAAACGCCTTGTAGGTTTTCGGGTTTTCGTCGTGGAATTTTTCGGTGGTGTACAACACGTTGAACGTAGCCTGGCCGCCGAGTACGTCATAGGAACTCAGCACTTTGTGCACGTTGGGGTTTTGCAGGGCCTGGTACTGGAATGGCGGGCTGGAGAAGTGCGCGTTGATTTCCGAGCCGCCGGCAATCAGCGCCGCCGTAGCGTCCGGGTGCGGCAGGCTGACCGAGATGTCGTCGAATTTCTTGTACTGATCGTCACCGAACTCCCTGGCGGTTTCGATCTGCAAGGTACGCGACTGGAAGCCGACGCCGGCAGCGGGCACGGCAATGCGGTCCTTGTCGCTGAAGTCCTTGAGGGTCTTGATGTTCGGGTTGTTGGTCAGCAGGTAGTTGGGCATTGAGCCGAGGGCGGCGATGGCCTTGACGTTCTGTTTGCCCTTGGTGCGATCCCACACGGTCAGCATGGGGGGCACGCCCGCAGACACCACATCCAGTGAACCGGTGAGCAGCGCTTCATTCATCGCAGTCGCGCCAGAGATGCTGTTCCAGTCGACCTTGATATCGAGGCCCTGTGCCTTACCGTGCTTTTCGATCAGTTGCTGATCGCGCACCACATCGAGAATCAGGTAACCGATGCCGAATTGCTGGGCAATGCTGATCTTGCCTTCAGCCTGGGCGCCGCTGCTGAACAGCGCGCCCGCTGCCAGGGAAGCGGCCAACAGAGTCAGCGCGGAACGTTTGAACGGTGTGGCCATGACTACCTCGCAGCAGGGGGTGGTGTGCTGAAAGGCATGACTTTATCGCTATAAAAAACAGAAATTAAATACCTTTATTGCATATGGATAGCACGCGATTGTCGGGCCGGCATAAAGCAATTCGTGTCGGCGCTGTCGAGCTAAACGAGACTGCGATCTTTTGATCTTGCGTTAAGAAATCAAAGTCAAAAGATCGCAGCACCTACAGGGAAACCACCGCCAGTAAACAGCCTGAAACAATAAAACCGTCGCACATCTGCAGCGACAAACCAGCCGAACGCCCTCCGACAGGCGCGCCCATCAAGGCTTCGGACGTGCTGCCCACCCTTCAAGAGCGGCCCGCCACCGAATCAGCCGTGCGTTTAAAAAGGCAATCAGACCGCCCACCCTTGGTATCATCGCCCACACTTTTTTGACGGTTTGATGACGTGGAAGGTCTTTTTTTGTGAGCGCTTTTTTTCACTGGCTGCGGCGGCCGCATGCCCGCCTCTTTTCGCTGATTGTGCTGGTGCTGATCGTCCCGGTGTGTCTGCGCGCGGCGCTGGGCTGGTCGACGCCGCTGGGTTATCTGTCGGACCTGGCCATCGGCAGTCTGCTGCTGGTGGTGCTGCATCGGCGAGCGTGGTGGCTGGCATTGCCGGTGCTGTTGTTCTGGGGTTTGCTGGCGGTGGCCACGGCGGAACTGGTCAGCGCCGTCGGGCGCCTGCCGACGCCGGCGGATCTGCATTACCTGATCGACCCGCAATTCGTCGAGAACTCCACCGGCGGCGGGATGGCGCATCCGGCATTGGCGGTGACCTTGCTGGTGGCGCTGCTGTTCTGGCTGCTGACACAGTTCGTCAGCCGCGCAGTGAAGCGCCCGGCCCTGCCTCGCGCCATCTGGGCCGCCCCCGTGGTGCTGTTCGCCGCACACTGGGCTGCGCAGAACCTGTGGCCGAACGAAGACGATCCGTGGCGGCAGTACAACCTGCCGCATCAGATGCTCGCCAGTCAGGTCGCCGATCTGCAAATCCAGGCCGAGGAATGGCTCGACGGTGATGTCGAAGAAGCCGCGCCGGTCATGGCCGGGCTTACCGATGTCGACCTCAACGGGCACAAACTGCTGAGTGCACCGGGCCAGGCACGCAACGTATTGATCATCGCCCTGGAAGGCATCCCCGGCGCCTACATCCGCGCCAACCGCGAAGCCATCGGCAGCCACTATCAGGAAGACCTCATGCCCAACCTCAGCCGTTGGGCCGAGCGCGGCATGAACACGCCGGATTACGTATTGCACACCCACCAGACCATTCGTGGCCTGTACGCGATGCTTTGCGGCGATTACGACAAGCTCAACAACGGTACGCCCAAAGGCGTGGAAATGCTGACCCAGCATGAGCGCAATAAGGCGTGCCTGCCGGCGCAACTGCGTCAGAACGGCTTCAGCACGCATTATCTGCAAGGTGCCGGCCTGCGTTTCATGGCCAAAGACAAGATCATGCCGCACATCGGTTTCGCTGCCACGCATGGTCTGGAGTGGTTCAGCAACGCCAACTATCTGGAATTCCCGTGGGGCAAGGACGACAGGGCCTTCTTCGAAGGTGCGCTGGATTATGTCGGCCAACTGAAGACGCAAAAACAACCGTGGATGCTGACGCTGCTGACCGTCGGCACCCACCAGCCCTACTCCGCGCCGGACGATTACCTTGAGCGTTACGAAACGCCGAAACAGGCCGCCGTCGGTTATCTCGACGATGCCCTGGAACAGTTCCTCAGCGGCCTGGAACGCCAGGGCGTGCTCAAGGACACTCTGGTGATGATCACGTCGGATGAATCCCACGGCATCGACGGCGTGCGCCTGGCCTCCTCCTGGGGATTCAACCTGACCCTGGCGCCGGAGCATGAACAGCTGCCGCGACTGAATGCCGGGGTCTATGGCCACGTCGATCTGAGCGCTTCGATACTCGACTATTTCGACCTGCCGGTGCCGTCCGCGCTGAGCGGTCGCTCGTTGTTCCGCGACTACGACAGCGGCCGCGAAATCATGTCGTTCACCAACGGCAAGCTGCGCTATCACGATGGTCACGGCATTTTCTCCGAATGCGACATGCCGCGCCGCTGCCGCTATTACGAAAGCGCCGGCTTCATCGCCGAAAGCGCGAAGTTCAAGGGCAACTACAGCGGTCACCCGGCCCGGCAGATCGCCGCCCGGGCCGATGCGCTGGACCTGTCGTTGCTGCGCACCCCGCTCAATCATCGCTATCAGTTCGGCAGCAACAACGTCATCCCGCTGCAGGCGCAGATCAAGGATGACTGGGCCGATAACCTGATCGGCGCGCAATACCTGGAAATGCCCAAGGGCTCGCACACCCGCGTACGCCTGACGGTGCGCTCGGTCGATCCGCAGCAGGCAGCGTACATTCAGCTCAAGGCCAAGGAGTTCGAACAGGACGTGCAGCTGGGGCTGCCGTCGGAGATGGTCGCCACCGCGGATCAGCCGCTGGAGATGGATTTCAGCTTCGACAACCCGCTGCCGCGCAAGGCCTTCTCCTTCCACTTATTGGGATATGGGCTTGGTGCAGTGGAAGTGACGGATTTCAGCGTGATCACTGAAGTACCGGGGCAGGAAGACATCCTCGACGACGTGCCGGACGACGAAGCCGCACAATCGAGCTGAGCACAACGTCCTGCGACAAATCCTGCATGGCGCACGCACTAAAAGGTTCTGACTATCAACACCCAATAGTCGGCCTATTAGCTGACTGCGCCAGTCGGGTCTAGCCTTACTAGTCCGAAGTCGGCACGAGCCGGCCGTAGAAGACCTGATAAGGACCCGAACATGGCAAACGAATCGAAATGCCCGTTCAACCACGCCGCCGGTGGTGGTACGACGAACCGTGACTGGTGGCCGAATCAACTTAACCTGAAGATCCTCAGCCAGCACTCGCCCAAGTCCGATCCGCTGGGCAAGGACTTCGACTACGCCAAAGCCTTCAAAAGCCTGGACTTCCAGGCGCTGAAACAAGACCTGCGCGTGCTGATGACCGACTCGCAGGACTGGTGGCCCGCCGACTTCGGCCACTACGGCCCGCTGTTCATCCGCATGGCCTGGCACAGCGCTGGCACCTATCGCACCGCCGATGGCCGCGGCGGCGCCGGCTCCGGGCAACAGCGTTTTGCCCCGCTCAACAGCTGGCCGGACAACGTCAGCCTGGACAAGGCCCGGCGCCTGCTGTGGCCGATCAAACAGAAGTATGGCCGCAACATTTCCTGGGCTGACCTGATTGTCCTCACCGGCAACGTCGCGCTGGAGTCGATGGGCTTCAAGACCTTCGGTTTCTCCGGTGGCCGACCCGATGTGTGGGAGCCGGATGAGGACGTGTACTGGGGCTCGGAACGCGAATGGCTCGGCGGCGACAGTCGCTACGGCAAAGACAAATCAGCCATGCAGGAACCCGGTGACGGCACGCTGGTGGCCGAACCCGATCTGCATGGCAAAGAGGAAAGCCGCACCGATCAGGGCGAACGCAATCTGGAAAACCCTCTCGCCGCGGTGCAGATGGGCTTGATCTACGTGAACCCGGAAGGCCCGGAGGGCAATCCCGATCCAGTCGCCTCCGGGCGCGACATCCGTGAAACCTTCGCCCGCATGGCCATGAACGATGAAGAAACCGTGGCGCTGATCGCCGGCGGTCACGCCTTTGGCAAGACCCACGGCGCCGGCCCTGCCGACAATGTCGGGCCGGAGCCGGAAGCCGCCGGGCTGGAAGAACAAGGCCTCGGCTGGCGCAACGCCTTCGGCACCGGCAAAGGCGCCGACACCATCACCAGCGGCCTGGAAGTGACCTGGACCACCACGCCGACCCAGTGGAGCAACAACTACCTGGAAAACCTGTTCGGCTTCGAGTGGGAGCTGTTCAAAAGCCCGGCGGGGGCGCACCAGTGGAAACCAAAAAACGGCGCTGGCGCCGGCACCGTTCCGCATGCTCACGATCCGAGCAAGAAACTCTCGCCGACCATGCTCACGTCTGACCTGGCGCTGCGCTTCGACCCGATCTACGAGCCGATCGCCCGGCGCTTCCTGGCCAACCCGGAGCAACTGGCCGACGCCTTCGCCCGCGCCTGGTACAAGCTGATCCACCGCGACATGGGCCCGCTCTCGCGCTACCTCGGCCCGGAACTGCCCAATGAAGAGCTGCTGTGGCAAGACCCGATTCCGGACGCGACTCACCCGCTGATCGACAGCAATGACGCGACGGCGCTGAAAAGCAAAGTGCTGGCGTCCGGTCTGTCGGTGTCGCAACTGGTCTCCACCGCGTGGGCCGCAGCATCGACGTTCCGCGGTTCCGACAAGCGTGGCGGCGCCAATGGCGGTCGTCTGCGTCTGGCCCCGCAGAAGTTCTGGCAGGCCAATCAGCCGGAGCAACTGGACAAGGTGCTGAAAACCCTTGAAGGCATTCAGAACGAGTTCAATGCCGGAGCCTCCGGGAAGAAAGTCTCGCTGGCGGACCTGATTGTGCTGGCCGGTAATGCCGGGGTCGAGCAAGCGGCGAAAAACGCCGGGCACTCGGTTTCCGTGCCGTTCACCCCAGGACGCACCGATGCCACCCAGGAGCAAACCGACGTCGAATCGTTTGGTTTCCTCGAACCGATCGCCGATGGTTTCCGTAACTACAGCAAGGGCAAATACACCGTTTCAGCGGAAGCTCTGCTGATCGACAAGGCTCAACTGCTGACCCTCTCCGCGCCGGAAATGACCGTGCTGGTCGGCGGCCTACGTGTCTTGGGCGCCAACACCGGGCAGAGTCGTCACGGCGTCTTCACCACCCGCACGGAAACCTTGAGTAACGACTTCTTCACCAACCTGCTGGACATGGGCGTGGAGTGGAAGCCGACCTCACGGGCGGCGGACGAGTTCGAAGGTCGCGACCGTAATACAGGGAGCGTGAAATGGACGGCAACGCGGGTTGATCTGGTGTTCGGTTCGAACGCGATCCTGCGGGCGCTGGCCGAGGTGTATGCGAGCTCTGACGCGAAGGAACAGTTCGTGAAGGACTTCGTGGCGGCGTGGGCCAAGGTGATGGAGCTGGATCGCTTCGATCTGAAATAACGCAAACGCAAAAAAACTGTGGGAGCTGGCTTGCCAGCGATAGCGGCAGATCATTCAACATCGACGTTGAATCTAATGCCGCCATCGCGGGCAAGCCCGCTCCCACAGTGTCTGGTGTAACCCGGCTTACGCCAGGCTTTTGCTCACCACTTCGTACACGTCGCTGGACAGCTGACCGGAAGCCAGAATCCGCTCCAGCTCGGCCTTCATCAACGCCTGCCGCGCGCTGTCATATTTGCGCCAGCGGGTCAGCGGCGCCAGTTGGCGCGAGGCGATCTGTGGGTTGAAGCCGTTCAGTTCGATCACCAGATCGGCGAGGAAACGGTAGCCCGAACCATCCGCCGCGTGGAAGTTGATCAGGTTCTGTCCGGCGAACGCACCCACCAGTGCACGCACCTTGTTCGGGTTCTTGATCGTGAACGCCGGGTGCTGCATCAACGCTTTCACGCGCTCCAGACCGCCCGGCAAGGTGCTGCCGGCCTGCACGCTGAACCACTGATCCATGACCAGCGGGTTGTCCTTGAAGTGCTCGGCGAAGCTCGCCAGCGCCAGGGCTTTCTGCTCCTCGAACGGCGAGTTGACCAGCACGGCCAGCGCGGTCAGGCGCTCGGTCATGTTGTCGCTGTTTTCGAACTGCTCCAGTGCGGCGGCCAGTACTTCAGGTTTGCCGCTGAGCATCAGGTACGACAGCGCAATATTCTGCAGCGCACGACGGGCGAAGTGCTCGGCCTCGGCCACGTACGGCGTCTGCTTCGACAGGTCGCGGTTGGCCTGATAACGCAGCCACAGCGCCTCAAACAGATTGTCCGCCAGTTGCTTGCGGGCAAATTCGCGTGCGGTGTGGATGGCTTCGACGTCAGCCACTTCGCTGATTTCGGTGAGATAGGCCTCACCCGGCAGCGAGAGCATTTCGGCGACCATCGCCTGATCCAGCGACTCATCGGACAGCACGGTACGCAGCGCCGTGATCAACCGCGAATCGAGTACCAGACTCTCGCCCTTTTGCTGCTGGCCGATCAGCTCTTGCAGCACCTGCACCGACAACTGCTGCCCGGCATCCCAGCGGTTGAAACCGTCGCTGTCATGCTGCATCAGGAACATCAACTGATCGCGGCTGTACGGGAAGCTCAGTTTCACCGGGGCCGAGAAACCACGCAGCAAGGACGGCAGCGGATGTTCGGCGACGTCGACGAAGGTGAAAGTCTGTTCGGCTTCGGTCACCGAGATCACGCGAGTGGTGCCTTGCGCCGACGCTTCGCCAGCCAGACGCAGGGCTATCTCATTGCCATTGCTGTCGAGCAGGCCGAGTTCGACCGGAATCACGAACGGCAGTTTTTCGACCTTGTCCGGGGTTGCCGGGCAGCTCTGGCGGAAGGTCAGGCTGTAGGTCTTCGCTGCGGCGTCATAGGACTCGCTCACCGCCAGACGCGGTGTGCCCGCCTGGCTGTACCAGCGCTTGAACTGGCTGAAGTCGACGCCGTTGGCATCTTCCATGGCCTTGATGAAATCGTCGCAGGTCACGGCCTGACCGTCGTGGCGTTCGAAATACAGGTCGCTGCCCTTGCGGAAGCCTTCGGCGCCGAGCAGGGTGTGGATCATGCCGACCACTTCCGAGCCCTTTTCGTACACGGTCAGGGTGTAGAAGTTGGAAATTTCGATGAAGCTGTCCGGCCGCACCGCGTGGGCCATGGGACCTGCATCTTCGGCGAACTGGTGGGTACGCAGGTACGCCACGTCCTGAATGCGCTTGACCGTGGCCGAGTTCATGTCCGAGGAGAAACCGGCATCGCGGAACACGGTGAAGCCTTCTTTCAGCGACAACTGGAACCAGTCGCGGCAGGTCACGCGGTTGCCCGACCAGTTATGGAAGTATTCGTGGGCGACGATCGCCTCGACCCGCTGGTGCGCGGCGTCGGTGGCGGTTTCGGCGCGGGCCAGCACTGCGCTGGAGTTGAAGATATTGAGGCCCTTGTTCTCCATCGCGCCCATGTTGAAGTCATTCACCGCGACGATCATGAAGATGTCCAGATCGTACTCGCGACCGTAGACCTCTTCGTCCCAGCGCATCGACTTCTTCAGGCTGTTCATCGCGTGCTGGCACTTGTCGATGTTTTCCGGCTCGACGTAGATGCGCAGCGCGACATTGCGATTGGTCATGGTGGTGAAGGTGTCTTCGACGCACCACAGGTCACCGGCCACCAGCGCGAACAGGTACGCCGGTTTCATGAACGGGTCTTCCCAGGTCGCCCAGTGCCGGCCGTCTTCGCCGGGGCCCGAGGCGATCGGGTTGCCGTTGGAGAGCAACACCGGGTAGCTGTGCTGCTCGGCGACCACGGTGGTGGTGAACTTGCTCATCACGTCCGGGCGGTCGAGGTAATAGGTGATCTTGCGGAAGCCTTCGGCCTCGCACTGGGTGCAGAACATCGTCCCGGACTTGTACAGGCCTTCCAGCGCGGTGTTGGTTTCCGGGTGGATCTTTACGCTGGTGTCGACGGTGAAGCTGGCGCTGGCGGGCTGCAGGGTCAGGGTGTTTTCCGTCAGCTGATAGTCGTCGGCGCCGAGTTCCTGGTCGGCCAGGGTCACCGACAGCAACTCCAGTTGCTGGCCGTCGAGCACCAGCGGCGGCAGGCCCGGGCCACGCTCAGGGTTGCGGCGCATCACCAGTTGCGCGTGGACCAGACTGTGATCCTCGAACAACTCGAAGGTCAGGTGCGTCTCGTCGATCAGGTACTCGGGTGCCTGATAGTCCTTCAGGTAAATCATCTTCGGTTGTTCGGTGCGCATGCTGGAATCCTTATTGATGCACGGCGAGCTGATAGGCCGTGTACTTACGAATGTTGATCACGCCGGTGTCGAAAATCAGGTACTGGCCCTTGATCCCCAGAAGCGTGCCTTCGGCAATCGGGTTCTTGTCCAGGTTGAAGCTGACGATTTTGGCCGGGTATTGCTCGACCGGATAGCGGATTTCGAGCGGTTCGACATCGGCAATCGTCTGAATTGCCTGTAGGCCGAATCGCTGTTGCAGACCTTGCAAGCCCTCCACGCAGCTTTCAAACAGCTGATCGCGCACTTGCGCCAGGTCCACCGCCGCCGCATCGCCCTTGAGCAACGCGCGCCAGTTGGTTTTGTCCGCCACCTGGCTGCGGAACAGGTCTTCGACGAAGCCGGACTGCTGGCGCGTGGACACACGCATGATCGGCAACGCCTGACTGGCGCCCTGATCAAGCCAGCGGGTCGGCAATTGCGTAGCGCGGGTGATGCCAACCTTGATGCCCGACGAGTTGGCCAGATACACCACATGGTCGGTCATGCAAAACTTCTGGCCCCACTCGGGTTCACGGCAGGTGCCGGCCTCGAAGTGGCAGCGCTCCGGGCTCATGATGCACAAGTCGCACTGCGCCAGCTTGGTCATGCACGGGTAGCAGTAACCCTGACTGAAACTGGTTTTGGTCTTGCGTCCGCAATGGGTGCAATGAATCGCCCCCAGGTACTCCAGACGCACCGTGGTGCCGATCATGGGATTGACCGGCACCTCGACGTCATCCAGACGAAACGCATATTGCACGTTCGGCCCGTCGAGGCGCGCCGACATTTTGCTGATTGCACCGCGGCCAATCTCGATCAATGGATGGCATCCGACTTGAACAGAATGTTCGGCACTTCGATCGACTTCGACGCACATTCCTGCGGGCCCATGTAACCGGTGCGCTGCTCTTCAGGCAGGTTCTGGATTTCCCAGGCGATCATCGCCTGCAACGACAGCTCGCGCTGTTCGGCGGTGAGTTTGCCGCCGTCGGACCACTTGCCGATTTCCACGGCCAGTTTCAGGCTCTCGTAGATGTCCGGGGTGATGTTGTTGATCATTTCGTTAAAAGAGGACATCAGGGTCTCCGTGCTCTTTATTCACTGAAAATTTTAGGCGGCCAGTTTACGGCGGTTATACAAACCGCCCAACAAACCGGTGAAGCATCCGATGAGTAACCCGCTAACGTGCGCGGCGTTGGCGATCTGGCCGAAACCGATCATCGAGACCAGCCCGGACATGCAGATCACCAGCCACACCAGCATCATCACCAGCACGCCACGCGGCAGGCGATACGCCGGGTTCGGCGCCAGCAACTGGAAAATCCAGCAGTGGCCGAGCAATCCGTAGAGCACGCCGGACAAGCCGCCAAACAGACTCGGGCCACTCCAGGCGAACTGCGCGTAGTTCGACACCAGGCTGAACAGCAGGGTCAGACCGAGCAGATTGATGCTGCCCTGACGTGACTCGATGCGCCGCCCCAGCTCCCAGTACCACATGCCGTTCATGGCCAGGTGCAGAATGCCAAAGTGCAGCAGCATCGGCGTGAACAGGCGCCACCACTGCCCCGCCGCCAGACTGTCGGCCAGCGGCGTGAACTGGATGTACTCGCCGACTACGCGGAAGTCGAGGAAGGTCAGCAGGCGGATGGTGTCGAGGTTGTCGCCCAGGTAGGTCAGGCCACCGACCAGCAGGCTCAGCAGCAGGATAAATCCGGTGGCCTTGGCGTGTTTGAGTTGTTCGGCGAAGCTCGGACGCTTGAAGGTCGGCGCCACCGGGATCTCCAGTTGCTGATCGGGATCGCCCGCCGGGAAGCGCTCGTACAGCGAACGCACGTCCTCGCTGATTTCCGCCGGTGCCCACAGCACCTGCTCGCCCGCCTCTTCGCTGACCCGATGCGGCACCTGCATGCGTTGCAGCAGTTTGACGAAACCGCTCAGGTCCACCGCCAACGGCAGACGCAATACCGCTACCGCACTCATTGCAGCACCTCCGGCCGCTCGACATCGACCCAGACAAATTTATGCGGATCGAGGCGGGTTTCCTGATCCAGACGATAGGCCACCAGCTTGCCGTAGAGCACCGCGCTGTAATCGAGACACGCGAGGTTCGGGCGGATCGGCGCCGGTTGGCCGCTGCGCCAGTAGTGGCCGACGAACAGCAACGGCTCGTCGACGCCGTAGCGCAGCAGGTTGTTTTTTTCGCTGGAGCTCAGCGGCTTCTGCGCCACCGGCTCTGGCAATGCATCCGGCTGGAAGACGATGTCGCCGTAGGTTTTCGGGTCGTCTTCCCAGAATTTGGTGCGGAAGAACGAACGCACCAGGCCGTCGCCGCTGGTCATGGTCAGGCCATCCGGCAGGCGCATGTCGGTGCCGCGCAGCAGGCGATCGAACACGGTGCAGGCGAAGCTGCCGGGCACGGCCGAGGCCTGGAGAAAGTGTTCATCAATGCGCGCATCGGCGAACAGCCCGCGTAACGGTTCGATCAGGCTGGCATCCCAACAGGCGTGCACCACGCGGAAGCGTCCGGCATCCACCACCAGCGGCAGCTCGTAGAACCAGTTGAGGAAGTCGTGCCAGTCCCCCGGATGGTCTTCGAACTGGCTCAGGGTTTCGTGCAGCAGGCGCGCATGGCGCGGCGTGTGTTCGCGGACGAACTGCTTGCCGCTGCCCGGTGGCGCCGGCGTGCTCCAGCCGAGCGCGTTGAATTCGTGGTTGCCCATGATGCACAAGGCCTGGCCAGCCTCGACCATGTCGTGGACGATGTGCAGTGCCTCGCGGATTCGCGGGCCACGGTCAATGATGTCGCCGACGAACACGGCCATGCGCGATGGATGCCGCCAGACCCCGCCCTGCTTGTGGTAACCGAGACGGTCAAGCAGGTGTTCGAGGGTCAGGGCGCATCCGTGCACGTCACCAATCAGGTCATAACTGCGCGCGGGATCGAGCATCAGTCGCCTCCACCACCCAACTTGCTGCCCCAGCCGAGCTTGGTCCGGCAGACTTCGTAATAGTTGTGGTCGAGCGGGTGAATCAGCCGCAGCTTCTGGGCTTTCTTGCTGACGGTGATGGTGTCGCCCGGCGCGCAGGTGAAGTGGTTCTGCCCGTCGCAGGAGACCTGCGGATAGATCTGCATGTTTTTCGACACGACGATTTTCAGCTCACTGTTGCCATCGACCACAATTGGCCGGCTCGACAACATATGGGGGTACATCGGCACAATCACAATGGCGTCGAGCTTGGGATGCATGATCGGCCCGCCGGCGGACAGCGCGTAGGCCGTGGAGCCGGTCGGGGTGGCGACGATCAGGCCGTCGGCCTTCTGGCTGCAAACGAACTGGCCGTCGATGTACAGCTCGAACTCAATCATCCGCGTCGATTTGCCCGGGTGCAGCACCACGTCGTTGAGTGCATCGCCCTGGCCGATGGCCTCGGCATGCCGGCGCACTTCGGCTTGCAGCAGGAAGCGGTTTTCCACCAGGTAATGGCCGTCGAGCACCTTGGCCACTTCGACTTCCAGCTCATCGGGGCGAATGTCGGTGAGAAAACCGAGGCTGCCACGGTTGATCCCGAGTACCGGAATATTGTGCTTGGCCAAGGCGCGAGCGGCGCCGAGCAGGCTGCCGTCACCGCCGACGACGATGACCATGTCGCAGACTTCGCCGAGCATCTTGCGCGACGAGGTCTGCAGGCCGTGGCCCGGCAGGACTTCGGCGATGGTGTCTTCGAGAATCACGTGCAGGTGACGATCGAGCAGAAAGCGTTTCAGTCGGCGGACGGTATCCAGCACCTGGGAACTGCCCAGGCGACCGATGATGCCGATATTGCGAAATTGCTCCATGGGACCTCTGCGGACAATCGAAAACGCGAAAAGCACGATTATGGGCGAAAGCCTGCGATAGACAAAATCCTTTCAGCCTCAAGGGTGTGCTCGTGTTTCAGGCTATGCTCGCAAGATGATCCTGTTTCCCGATTTGCTCCAGCTGCCGCACCAATTACGCCATCCGGAAGTGCGGGATCTGGCGTGGGTAATTCTGGCCCCGCCGATGCTCGCCGCCACGCCGTGGCCGCAGCGTCATCCGCTGGCCGGCAGCGATTGGGTGCATGACCCGCAGCGACTGGAACACTGGTTGCGCGAGCTCGACCGCGACAGTTATGGCTTGCTGCACTGGCTGTCGCAGGCGCGCACCCGGCGCCTGGGCCTGTATTACGAACGGTTGTGGCAGTTTGCGGTGGAGCACGCGCCGGGCATCGAATTGATCGCCGCCAACCTGCCGATCCGCCGCGAAGGTCACACCCTCGGCGAACTGGACATGCTGCTGCGAGACCGCGACGGCGTGCATCATCTGGAGCTGGCGATCAAGTTGTACCTCGGGCCGCAGCACGGTGACGGACGGGATCCGGCGCAGTGGCTGGGGCCCGGATGCCATGACCGGCTGGACCGCAAACTGGCACATCTGGCCGAGCATCAATTGCCGATATCGGCCCGTCCGGAAAGCCGCGAGGCGCTGGCGACGCTGGGCATCGGGGTGTTCGGTGCGCAGCTGTGGCTGGGCGGATACCTGCTGTACCCGTGGCCCGGTGAGGCCGCACCGCCGAAAGGCGCACATCCGCAACACCTGCGTGGCAGTTGGCTGCATCAAAAAGACTGGCCGGCCTTTGTCGATCAGCGCCCGGCCGGACGCTGGCAACCGCTGCCCCGCCACGCCTGGCTCGCACCGGCGCATTATCCGGCGGACCAGACCTGGAGCCACGCACACTTGCAGATGTGGCTGGATGACCTGGAACCCCTGGCCCCGGCGCAACTGATGGTGCGCCTGATCGAGAATGCACGGGGCGAATGGGAAGAGGCGGAGCGATTGTTTCTGGTGTCGGATCTTTGGCCGAATGTGCCGGGTCAGGCCTGAGATTTTGTAGTGCTTGTACTGCCTCATCGCTGGCAAGCCAGCTCCCACAGGGGGCTTCTGTGTGCTCACTACCGAAGCCACACCAAAAAACCTGTGGGAGCTGGCTTGCCAGCGATAGGGGTCAACACGGTCTAAAGGGATAACCGCAGAGCCAATGCCGCCAAGGTAATCAACAGCACCGGCACCGTCAGCACAATCCCCACTTTGAAGTAGTACCCCCAACCAATGTGAATACCCTTGCGCTCCAGCACATGCAGCCACAACAACGTGGCCAGGCTGCCGATCGGCGTAATTTTCGGCCCCAGGTCACTGCCAATCACGTTGGCGTAAATCATCGCTTCCTTGACCACCCCGCTCGCCTGACTGGCATCAATCGACAACAACCCGATCAACACCGTCGGCAAGTTGTTCATGATCGACGACAGCAACGCCGTCAGCACACCGGTGCCCAGCGCCGCGCCCCACACGCCATGCTCGCCAAACACATCCAGCCAACCGGCCAGATACCCGGTCAGCCCGGCATTACGCAGGCCATACACCACCAGGTACATGCCCAGCGAGAAAATCACGATCTGCCACGGCGCTTCTTTCATCACCTTGCGCGTGGAGATCTTGTGGCCGCGGGCAGCGATGCCCAGCAACAGCGCGGCGCACACCGCGGAAATCGCACTGATCGGAATGCCCAGTGGCTCCAGCGCAAAACAGCCGATGAGGAGGATTACCAACACTGCCCAACCGGCGTAGAACGTGGCTTTATCGTGAATCGCAGTTTCTGGGTGTTCGAGTTGTTCAGGGTCGTAAGCCGCCGGAATGTCGCGGCGAAAAAACCACAGCAACATGCCCAGCGTCGCCGCAACGCTGACAAAGTTGACCGGCACCATCACCGCCGCATAGCGGTTGAAGCCGATGTGAAAGAAGTCTGCCGAGACAATGTTGACCAGGTTCGATACCACCAGCGGCAGGCTCGCGGTGTCGGCGATAAAACCGGCCCCCATCACGAACGCCAGGGTTGCCGCCGGTGAAAAACGCAGCGCCAGCAGCATGGAGATGACGATGGGCGTCAGGATCAGTGCCGCGCCGTCATTGGCGAACAGCGCCGACACCAGCGCACCGAGCAGCACCATAAAGGCAAACAGCTTGCGTCCGCTGCCCCGCCCCCAGCGCGCCACATGCAGCGCGGCCCAGGCAAAGAACCCGGCTTCGTCGAGCAACAGGCTGATGATGATCAGCGCGACGAACGTGCCGGTGGCGTTCCAGATGATCTGCCACACCAGCGGGATATCGCTCAGGTGAACGACACCGAAGATCAGCGCCAGTACGGCGCCAAGCGTCGCACTCCAGCCGACGCCGAGGCCTTTGGGTTGCCAGATGACAAGGGTAATGGTCAGCAGGAAAATCAGTGACGCAGCGAGCATCCGCAACAGCCTTAATAAATGGAAAATAAGCCAACAAAAATGTGGGAGCGAGCTTGCTCGCGAAAGCGAACTGTCAGTCACCAAAGGTGTGGCTGATGGCCCTTTCGCGAGCAAGCTCGCTCCCACATGTTCTCTGTTTTACCGCCGATCTGACCAGATTATTTCTTGTGTTGCTCCACGAACTGCCCATACGCATTGATGAAATTCTGCAGGAATGGCTTCACCGAGTCGCTCAACTTGCCCGCCTCGTCAAATGCCGAACCCGCGCCACCCAGATACGCTTCCGGCTGCTGCATGCACGGCACATTGAGAAACACGAAGGACTGACGCAGATGCTGGTTGGCGCCAAAACCGCCAATCGCCCCCGGCGACACGCTGATTACCGCACCCGGCTTACCGCTCCAGACGCTTTTGCCATACGGCCGTGAACCCACGTCAATCGCATTCTTCAACGGTGCCGGCACCGAGCGGTTATATTCCGGGGTGACAAACAGCACCGCGTCGGAAGAGCCTACTTCTTGGCGGAAAGTGCTGTAGGCTGCGGGCGGTGAATCGCCGTCAATGTCTTCGTTATAGAGTGGCAGGTCGCCAATTTCGACAATCTTCAGTTTGAGGTTCGCCGGTGCCAGCTCGGCCAGCGCCAGTGCGACTTTGCGGTTGATCGATGCTTTGCGCAGGCTGCCGACGACTACAGCGACGTTGTAGACATTGCTCATGGAAGACTCTCGACTGTCCGTTGGAAGAGCCTGTAGTTATAGATGATTCGATGACAGTTTCACCAGCGCGCAAGGGAAATTCCTCCGCACTGATTATTTTTTTCCTGTAGGAAAACTTACAGGGCTTGATGAAGGTCTACCAAGCCGCAAATCAAGCGTTTTATCTCCAGAGGTTCTAAGCAGATGGCAGCAGTACTCGTCGGTCAGTTCCATGCAAGAGATGCGGAAGGCCGCGTTTATTCCGTGCATGAGTTCCAGGAATCCACCCCGTCGGCAGACGGTCTCACCGGCATGGAGCCTGTCACCACCTATAAACTGGCGATTGGCGATCGCGTCAAAAAGCTCAGTGACAATGAGTTTTTGCTGGTTCAGTCGGACATCACCCTGATCCGCGAACCCGAGCCAACCGTCGCTCAATAACGCCTCGTTATGAGCAGAAGTCATATGCGCAGAGTTGGGGTAGGATTCAGCCTCTGACCCCACCTGCTGAACATGGACTTCACGCATGCGTTTACGTCATATCGAAGTGATTCAGGCGCTCTTGCAGACCGGTCACCTGGGCACGGCCGCCGAATGGCTGCAATTGCCGCTGACCGACGTCGAAGCGCGCTTGCGTGAAGCCGAGAGTGAGTTGGGGTTCATGCTGTTCGCCAGCGTGCGCGGACGCCTGCAGGCAACGCCCGAAGCCCGGGCATTGCAGGTGGAAATCGCCCATGTCTATGAAGCGCTGGAGCCAGTGCAGCGTCTGGCCAGCAGCCTCAAGCAATACCTCGCCCCGCCCCTGCGCATCATCGGCACCCCGCCGCTGGCGCAACAATTACTGCCACAAAGCCTTGCCGCCCTGCGCCGGCGCCTGCCTGACGCACCGTGCACCTTGCTTGGCGCATCAACCCGCGACATCGTCCGCAGCCTGTTGCTGCGCGAAAGCGATCTGGGCCTGAGCCTGCACGACCCCGAACACCCCGACATCAACGCCCGGCCACTGGCCCACGGCAAGTTGCAATTGCTCGCTCCCCACGGCTGGCTGCAACCGAAGCAAAAGTACATTTCCCTGCAGGACCTCGCCGGTCAGGCGATGGTCGGCCTCGAAGGCCACGACCCGCTGAGCCCGGCACTGGAAAACAAGCTCCAGGCCCTGCGGCCCGTGCCGAGCATCCAGACCCGGGTGCAAACCCACCAGATGATGCGCAGCATGGTCGAGGCCGGCGAAGGGCTGGCCATCGTCGACCCGTTCACCGCCCTTGGCGCAAAGGCCGGCGGGCTGGACGTGTGCCCGTTGTCACCGGCAGTGCCGATCAGCCTGTACGCGCTGACCTGCAAACACGCGGCCACGCCTTCTGCGATTCAGACCCTGCTGGCAATCGTCACGGAACAAGCCGAGGCGATGCTGTCGAGCTGAGCGGGCGCTCCAGCGGATTATCGAACAATCGATACCAGAACAGCGCCACTTCGGCGGTGTTCGGATCGATGCCGCGATAACGCAAATGGTCGATACCGCCAATTACATAACCGCAACGCTCATACAGCCGACAGGCGCCGAGGTTGTTGTTCTGGGTTTCCAGCATGATCCCCGGCAGCTTCTTTTTGCGGCTCCAGAACTGCGCGACATCCAGCAACGCCTTGGCCACACCGTGCCGACGGGCCGGGGCATGCACCGCCAGCTCGTCGATATGGGCGAAGCCGTTCCAGTTGGTACTGATCACCAGATGACCGACCGGCTCGTCATCCAGATACGCCATGAAGATCGCGCTGTCGGGTGCATTGTGAAAGGCGCTGAACTCCTCGGGATCGATGCCGTAGCACTTGCGGTACGGCACGATCGGCGTCACCTGCCACTGCTCGACCGGTGCGCCGACCACCGCGGCCCCATACGCAACCACCTCAAAACTGAAGTCGCTGCCCCAGATATAAGGCGCAAAGCCCTCATCGGCGACCCGCACCGACAGCCCTGGGTATTTCGGATTCATGACCGGTTGCATACTCGGGAAAGTCCTCATTCCTTGACGCAATCGACGGTGTAGAACCGCCCATTGCCTTCATCTTCATGTTGCAGTCCATGCACATCAGCGACAAAACCGGGAAAGCTGCTATCGAACGTGCGGGCAAACTTCAGGTAGTCGATGATCGAGCGGGTAGCTTCGGTGAAGCGCTCGCCGGGCATGATCAACGGAATACCCGGCGGATACGGCACCAGCATCACCGCCGCGATCCGCCCCTCCAGCTCATCTATCGGCACCGCTTCGACTTCGCCACGCACCAGATGATCATAGGCGTGGGCCGGTTTCATGGCGATTTCCGGCAGTACCGTGTACATGCGTTTAAGGTGTCTGGCCGTGGCATTGCTGCGATAGCAGGCATGCAATTGATCGCACAGATCGCGCAGGCCCATGCCGCGATATCGCGTGCTGTCTTGTTGCGCAACGCACGGCAGGCAGGTTTCGAGACGGACGTTGGCATCGTAACTGCGCTTGAATTCCAGCAATTCAGTAAGCAGCGTGCTCCATTTGCCTTTGGTGATCCCCATCGAAAACAGCACCAGAAACGAATACAGACCGGTCTTTTCCACCACCAGCCCACGCTCCCAGAGGAACTTGCTGACCACCGCCGCCGGGATGCCCTTCTCGCTCAACGCACCGCCGGCGTTCAACCCCGGCATCACCAGGGTGACTTTGATGGGGTCGAGCAGCACGTAGTCGTCACTGACTTCACCAAACCCGTGCCATTCGGCCTCCGGCTGCAACAGCCAGTCTTCGGTCTGCACGCGGTCGATACCTTCGACCCCCGGCGGTTGCCAGATCGAGAACCACCAGTCATCGGCGGCAATGTGCTGCCGCAGATTAGCCAACGCCCGGCGGAAGCTCAGGGCTTCGTCGAAGGTTTCCTGCAACAGCGAGCGCCCGGCCGGGCCTTCCATCATCGCCGATGCCACGTCCAGCGAAGCAATGATGCTGTACTGCGGCGAGGTCGAGATGTGCATCATGAACGCTTCATTGAAACGATCACGATCCAGTTGCCGCGCGCCGCCGTCCTGCACATGAATCATCGAGGCCTGACTGAACGCGGCGAGCAGTTTGTGCGTGGAATGGGTGGTGAACACCAGCGGGCTGGTTTCGCTGCGCGAGGTGGCCATGCCGTAGCGACCGGCGAAGAACTCGTGAAACGCCGCATAGGCGTACCAGGCTTCGTCGAAATGCAGCACTTCGACGCTGTTGCCCAGGTTCTGCTTGATCAGCTCGGCGTTGTAGCACAAGCCGTCGTAGGTTGAGTTGGTGACCACCGCCAGTTTGACTTTCGGCTCACGCCCCTTGGTCAACGGGCTGGCCTCGATCTTGGCCTGAATCGATTCGCGACTGAATTCACTCAGCGGAATCGGGCCGATGATCCCCAGTTCATTGCGCTCCGGACACAGGTACAGCGGGATTGCGCCGGTCATGATGATCGCGTGCAACACCGATTTGTGACAGTTGCGATCAACCAGTACCAGGTCGTCGCGACCGACCATCGAGTGCCAGACAATCTTGTTGGCGGTCGAGGTGCCATTGATCACGAAAAAGGTGTGGTCGGCGCCGAAGTTGCGCGCCGCGCGGGCTTCCGCTTCAGCGAGGGGGCCAGTGTGGTCGAGCAGCGAACCGAGCTCCGGTACAGACACCGACAAATCCGAACGCAGGGTATTTTCCCCGAAGAACTGATGAAACGCCTGCCCCACCGGACTCTTGTGATACGCCACACCGCCGCCGTGACCTGGGGTGTGCCAGGAATAATTGGAGTCGG
The DNA here is from genome assembly GCF_037626295.1 of Pseudomonas sp. LF-5. Classification (NCBI taxonomy): domain Bacteria; kingdom Pseudomonadati; phylum Pseudomonadota; class Gammaproteobacteria; order Pseudomonadales; family Pseudomonadaceae; genus Pseudomonas; species Pseudomonas sp. LF-5. The sequence continues at coordinate 199,509 of NZ_JARKMT010000001.1, read as the reverse complement.
CTGTGTGCTGCACCAGCGCCTTGAAAAATGGCGGCAACAAACCATCCAGATACTTGCGCGCCGCCCGCGCCACTTGCCGGGCGAGGAACGGCACGGTGTCTTCGAACAGATACAGGATGCCGCGCAGTTGATTAAGCTCGGCCATGGCATCGGCCGGGGCGTTTTCCAGGGTGACCTGTTCGCCCAGAGCAAAGATCGGCAGATCCGGAGCACGCACCCGCGCCAGGCCGATCAGTTCAGCCATGTTCTGCAATAAATGGGAGTTCGTGCTGGCGTCTTCGGCAGCGATCAGCATGCACGCCAGACCATGATGGGTCGAAGCCACCAACCGCCCTTCGGTGTAATCGGTGGCCGAAACGATATTGAAACCTTCCTGCTCCAACTCGCGGGCGATGCCACGGATACGGTCACCGGCGACCGTGTCGGCCTTGATGTCGCGGTGGACGATCAACACCGGAAACTTCAAATCTTTGTACATGAGGCTCAGTGTCCCGAGGCGGCGGATCAATGTCTGCCAATGCACTCAGGGTAGAGGGTTGCAGCGAAAGTGGCGAGGGTGGCCAGTTGGCTTCATGACACCTGAGCTGACTTTTGTGGCGAGAGAGCTTGCTCCCTCACCACAGGGACAGGGTCAAGCCTGAGCGTCAGCCTCGGCGATCTGCGTCCACAATGCCGGACCACCGGCGGATTTGGCAATGATCTCCAGCCGCGCCATATGCGCCGCCAGCTCTTCTTCCGTCGCCCGAATGATCCGCGCGGGCTGGCGATCGGCCGGCAGACGACGGATCTCGGTGGCGGAGTTGTCCGCCCCCTCTCCTGTGCCATTGCCGTCGGAAGCGTTACCGGCCAGCGACAGACTGGTCTGGCCACCGGTCATGGTCAGGTAGACGTCGGCGAGAATCTCCGAGTCGAGCAAGGCGCCGTGCAGTTCACGGCCGGAGTTGTCGACGCCATAACGTTTGCACAACGCATCGAGGCTGTTGCGCTGCCCCGGGTGACGTTCCCGGGCCATCATCAGGGTGTCGAGGATCGAGCAGTGCCGGGTGATGTCAGCGCGATCGTGCTGGCCCATCAAGGCGAATTCGTTGTTGATGAAGCCAACGTCGAACGCCGCGTTATGGATGATCAGCTGCGCGCCGTTGATGAACTCGAAAAACTCGTCGGCCACCTCGGCGAAACGCGGTTTGCCGACGAGGAATTCGTTGGTGATGCCGTGAACGCCGATCGCGCCTTCGTCACTCTCGCGATCCGGTTGCAGATAGACGTGAAAGTGCCGGCCCGTGAGGCGCCGACCGATCAGTTCGACACAGCCGATTTCAATGATCCGGTGACCATCGGTCACCGGCATGCCGGTGGTTTCGGTATCGAGTACAACGGATCTGGTGGCCATCAGTGTTCAATTCTCAACGGGGGCAATCGTGCAAAGAAGCGGATACTAACACGCTCGGCGGGGTGTTTCAGTCAGACCGTGGCGCGCCCTTCGCGAGCAAGCTCGCTCCCACATTGGAATGCATTCCAATTCAGGGAAGGGGCATCAGATCTGGAATGCATTTCCCTGTGGGAGCGAGCTTGCTCGCGAATGGCCGCACCACGGTTCAGAAGCGAAATCAGCTTTGCTTGTAGCCGCGCACTTCATCCACGCCACGGTTGGCCAACTGGTCAGCCCGCTCGTTGCCGTGATGCCCGATGTGCCCGCGCACCCACTTCCAGGTGACCTTGTGGCGATTGACCTGCTCGTCGAGTTCTTTCCACAGATCAGCATTTTTCACCGGTTCTTTCGCCGCTGTCTTCCAGCCGCGCTTCTTCCAGTTGGCCATCCACTCGTTGATGCCTTTCATCACGTACTGCGAGTCGGTCACCAGCAATACTTCGCAGGGCCGCTTCAAGGCTTCGAGGCCACGGATGGCGCCGAGCAGTTCCATGCGGTTGTTGGTGGTATTGGCCTCGCCGCCCCACAGTTCCTTTTCGACGCCCTTGCACACCAGCAAGGCGCCCCAGCCGCCCGGACCGGGGTTGCCCTTACAGGCGCCGTCGGTGAACAGTTCTACGCTATCGACGCTTTCGCTCATGCCAGTCTATCCAGAATAAATGCCTGCCTCGTCAATCGCGGATCGACGATGGCCGCAGCCGGAGCATGTCCGGCCACTTATAAAAAGAAGGTTTACGGTTCGATACGGCGGCGGTTGACCTTGGCCATCGGCAGCGGAATCAGCTTGCCCATCGGCTCGCGACGTTCCTGACGCACCGGTCGCAGGCCGACCACAATCTTGCGTGCCACCAATAAATAGAAACCGCCGCCCGACAGTTGCCAGTCACCGGCCTTGCGTTCCCAGCCGGCCAGACGGGCCTGCCACTTGGCTGACGCGAGCGGCGGACGATAGCACCCGAAGCGGCGTTTCTCCAGCGCAAAGCCCAGCAGATTGAGCCAGTCGGCCACTCGCGACGGCGAGATGCAACGGGCCTGACGCAAGGCGTCATGGGCGAAGACATGCCGCAATCCCCAGGTGCTCCAGGGGTTGATGCCGACGATCAGCAAATGCCCGCCGGGGCGCACGCTGCTCGCGGCTTCGCGCAACAGGCCGTGGGGCGACAGACAGAAATCGAGGCCGTGCTGCATCACCACCACGTCGGCGGCATGCTCGCTCAGCGGCCAGGCCTGTTCTTCGCAGACGATCTCGACCCCGGGCAGCGGCGCGCCAAGGCGCACGTTGCGCTGAACCTGCGGTGCCGAGGGCGGGGTTTGCGCGGACGGGCCGTAATGCACCAGATAACCACCGAAGAAGCGACCCAGCTCGTCTTCAAGCATGCGCCGCTCTTCGTCGAGCAGAAATTGCCCGAGCGGCCCCGACAGCCATTCACGTGCGGCGCTGATCAATGCCAGCCAGTCCGGATCGGCCTGAGCGAACGCTTTATCGGTCATGTCATTCTCCAACGCGCCAGGAACTACTAAGATGCGCCAATGTTTTCCGCTTGGCGAATTCCGACAATGATACAGATCAGTGCCCTGCCCGCGTTCACCGACAACTACATCTGGTTGTTACAGGATCACCGCTCCCAACGCTGTGCGGTGGTCGATCCGGGCGATGCCGCGCCGGTGCTGGCGTGGCTCGACGCCCATCCGGGCTGGGTGTTGAGCGACATCCTGATCACCCACCACCATCATGACCACGTCGGCGGCGTCGAGCGCCTCAAGCAGGCCAGCGGCGCCACGGTCTATGGGCCGGCCAGCGAAAACATCCCGGCGCGTGACGTGGCGCTCAAGGACAACGACAGCGTCAGTGTGCTCGGCTGGGACTTCGCGGTCTATGCGGTGCCCGGTCACACCTTGGGACACATTGCCTATTACCGCCATGGTCTGCTGTTTTGCGGCGACACCCTGTTTGCCGCCGGTTGTGGCCGCTTGTTCGAAGGCACGCCGGAGCAGATGCACCATTCCCTGAGCCGTCTCGCCGCGTTGCCCGAAGATACGCTGGTCTACTGCACCCATGAATACACCCTGAGCAATCTCAAGTTTGCGGCTGCGGTGGAACCGACCAACCCGGACATCGCCGCTCGTCTGGAAAAAGTCAGCCAGCAACGGCAAAACGGGGTCATGACCCTGCCCTCGACCCTGGCCCTGGAAAAGCTCACCAACCCGTTTTTGCGGACCACTGAAACATTAGTTACACAAAAAGTGGACGAACGGGCAGGCGCTCAAAACCGGGCGCCGAGTGAGGTATTTGCTGCGCTGCGAGCCTGGAAAGATAAATTCTAAGTGACTCACCAGCTGGTACAAAAATTCTGAATGGTTGACCGCAGGGGGTGCGCTTTCTAGAATCGCCCGACATTTTTGCCCGGAACTTACTTCCAGCCAATGTCGTCATCCATACGTAAGTCCGTCAATTCAGACGCATTGACCCGCCTGGCGCAAGCCATCGCGGTGGCTGTGTCCGCCACGCTGGCGGGCTGTTCCAGCCATGCTCCGCAGACTGAAGCGACCCATACGCCGAACATTGCTGCGCGAGCCAAGCAGAAGCCCATCTGGCTGAGTGAAAAGCCCAGCCCGCAGGTGCCCCAGGACATCTGGGAGCGTATGCGCGGCGGTTTCCAGCTGCAAGAAGGCCTGGGCGTGAACCCGCGCATCGAGCAGCAGCGCCTGTGGTTCGCCAGTAACCCCTCTTTCCTCGAGAATGCCGGCGAACGCGGCAGTCTCTATATTCATTACATCGTCGAACGTCTAGAAGAGCGCAACATGCCGCTGGAGCTGGCCCTGCTGCCAGTGATCGAGAGCGCCTACAACCCGATGGCCTACTCCCGCTCCGACGCGTCGGGGCTGTGGCAGTTCATCCCGTCCACGGGCCGCTACTACAACCTGCGCCAGACCCGCTTTTATGATGGCCGTCGCGACATCACCGCCTCGACCACCGCAGCGATGGATTACCTGACCCGCCTGCACGACATGTTCAACGGTGACTGGCTGCTGGCCCTGGCCGCCTACAACGCCGGTGAAGGCACCGTCAGCCGCGCCATTGAGCGGAACGAGAAGCTAGGCTTGCCGACCGACTACTGGAACCTGTCTTCGTTGCCGGCGGAAACCCAGGCCTACGTGCCGAAACTGCTGGCACTGTCGCAAGTGGTGCTGGCGCCGGAAGCCTACGGGGTGAACCTCAACCCGATCGCCAACGAACCGTATTTCCAGGTCGTCGAAATCAACCAGCGCATGGACCTGTCGAAGGTCGCGGCAGTGGCCAACATCGACGAAGACGAACTGTTCCAGCTCAACCCGGCGTTCAAGCAGCGCACCACCATCGACGGCCCTCAGCACCTGCTGGTGCCGACATCGAAGGCGCAACTGCTGACCGCCAGCCTGCAGACCATGCGGCCGGAAGAGCTGATCAGCCCGCGCTCGCTGAAACCGGTGTTCGAAGGCGCCGATCCGTCGGAAGTGGCACAGCTCAAGCGTGCCTATCGCGTGAAGCGTGGCGACAACCTCGGCTCCATCGCCAAGGCCAACAAGGTTGAAGTCAAGGATCTGCAGCGCTGGAACAAGCTGACCGGCAAGAACCTCAAGGTCGGCCAGACGCTGGTGATGCAAGACACCACCAAGCGCACGCCGGCTCGCAAGTCGGGGCGAGTCAATACCGTGATTGCGGCCAATAGCAAGAGCAAAGGCAAGGACGACAGCGCGCAGCAGACCCAGTACAAGGTCAAGCGCGGCGACACGCTGTACGTCGTGGCCAAGCGCTTCAACGTTGAGATGCAGCATCTCAAGCGCTGGAATCCGGGTGCGGGTAAAGCGTTGAAGCCGGGGCAGATGCTCACGGTTTATCAACCGCACTGACAGAAGAGCCCCTGAGTTTTCAGGGGCTTTTTTTTGGATCAGGTTTTTGTGGTGTGCTTTAGATCGATCCCCCTCACCCCAGCCCTCTCCCCCACGGGGGGCGAGGGGGAAAGGGAGCCGATCTCCGTGCTGTTCAAAATCCGAGTTCGACTCGGTATCGCACGTCGGTGCAATTCGCCCAGACACCACAGTCAGTCCCCTCTCCCCCCGGGATAGGGTCAGGGTGAGGGGCTTTTGAGAACTTGAGTTCGACTCGGTATCGCACGTCGATGCAATTCGCCCAGACACCACAGTCAGTCCCCTCTCCCTCCGGGAGAGGGTCAGGGTGAGGGGCTTTTGAGAACTTGAGTTCGACTCGGTGCAGCACGTCGGTGTAATTCGCCCAGACACCACGATCAGTCCCCTCTCCCCCCGGGAGAGGGTCAGGGTGAGGGGCTCTTCGCGCAAACGATTAACCCCGCATTAACCCGCATCTTTTTCCTGTCCAGACAAGCTGTTACTGTACGGCCCACTAAGCCCAAGCCGCCTGGATCGGATCTGACTTGAAGCGTCCCCTCCTCCTGCTCCTGATCAGCCTGGCCTTGAGCTCAACCGCAAGCGCGACGATTACCGAAAGTCACGGTTATGCGCAGTTCGGCACGCTCAAGTACCCGGCCAGATTTACCCACTTCGACTGGGTCAACCCGCAAGCGCCCAAGGGCGGTACGTTGCGGGTGATGGCATTCGGCACCTTCGATACGGTCAATCCCTACACGTTCAAGGGCACCAGCCCGGTCACCACGCCGAATTTCCTGCAGTACGGCATCAACGAGCTGAACGAGCCGCTGATGGTCGGCACCGGCCAGTATTCGCCGTCCGGTGACGAACCCGCATCCAGTTACGGCTTGATCGCGCAATCGGTGGAGTACAGCGAAGATCGCAGCTGGGTGGTGTTCAATCTGCGCCCCGAAGCACGTTTTCACGATGGCACGCCGATCACCGCCTACGACGTGGCGTTCTCCTACCGTCTGCTGCTCAAGGAAGGTCATCCGCTGTACCGAACGGCGTTGCAGGAAGTGTTGCGCGTCGACATCCTCAACAAGCAGCGCATCCGTTTCGTGCTCAAGCGCTCCGGTAATCCGTTGTTGATCCTGCGTCTCGGCGAACTGCCGGTGCTGCCGCAGCATTACTGGAAAGACCGCGACTTCAAGGCCACCACCTTCGAACCACCGCTGGGCAGCGGGCCATACCGCATCACGTCCGTCACACCGGGGCGGCAGTTGATCTTCGAACGGGTCAAGGACTACTGGGGCAAGGATTTGCCGGTCAATCGCGGCAAGTACAACTTCGATCGCATGGAAGTCGAGTTCTACCGCGACAGCGACGTCGCCTTCGAAGCGTTCAAGGCTGGCGAGTTCGACATCTATATCGAGCACCAGGCGAAGAACTGGGCCAACGGCTACAACTTCCCGGCCATGCGCCGTGGCGATGTTATCAAGGCGCAGATCCCGCACCAGATCCCGACCCCGAGCCAGGGCCTGTTCATGAATACCCGGCGTCCGACGTTTGCCGACGTGAAGGTGCGTGAAGCGCTGGGCCTGATGTTCGACTTCGAGTGGACCAACCGCGCGCTGTTCAGCGACGCCTACAAGCGCACGACCAGCTACTACCCCAACAGCGAGTTTTCCGCGACGGGGCTACCGGTCGGCCATGAATGGCTGATGCTCAAGCCGTACAAGGAGCAACTCCCGGCCCGGCTGTTCACCGCACCGTTCAGCCTGCCGCAGACCGATGGCCGCGGCATCCCCCGGGAGACCATGCGCAAGGCCCTGGCCCTGCTCGCCGAGGCCGGCTGGAAGCTCAACGGTCAACGCTTGCAAAACGCCAATGGCCAGCCACTGAGCTTCGAACTGCTGCTGGTCAACCCGAACCTTGAGCGCATCCTGCAGCCGTACATCGAGAACCTCAACAGCATCGGCATTGATGCGCGCCTGCGCACGGTGGATCGCGCCCAGTACAAACAACGTCTGGATCAGTTCGATTTCGACATGATCCTGATGACGCTCAACCAGACGCTCAGCCCGGGTCTGGAGCAATGGCAGTACTTCCATTCCAGTCAGGTCGGGGTCAAGGGCAGCAAGAATTACGCGGGTATTGCCAATCCGGTGGTCGATCACCTGCTCGAGCAATTGCTCGCCGCACGCACCCGCGACGAACAGGTCGCCGCCGGCAAGGCGCTGGACCGCGTGCTGCTGTGGCAGCACTACAGCATTCCCAACTGGTACCTCAATTATCACCGTCTGGCCTACCGCAACCGGTTGGCCTTTGTCACCACGCCGCCCTACACCCTGGGCCTGAGCGCGTGGTGGCTGAAGTCTTCGGAGAAAGATCAATGAAACCGTTCCGCGCCCTGCTCGTGCAGGCCAGCGGTCTGCTGTTCGCCGGGCTGGCTTGTGCCGCCCCGCAACACGCTGTGACCCTGTACAACGAGCCGCCGAAATACCCGGCCGATTTCAAGCATTTCGATTACGTGAACCCCGACGCGCCCAAAGGCGGGACATTCCGTCAGGCCGGTTTCGGCGGCTTCGACAGCCTCAACCCGTTCATCAGCAAAGGGGTGCCGGCCGACGACGTCGGGCAGATCTACGACACCCTGACCAAGCACAGCCTCGATGAGCCGTTCACCGAATACGGCCTGATCGCCAGCAAGATCGAAAAGGCTCCGGACAACAGCTGGGTGCGCTTCTACCTGCGCCCCGAAGCGCGCTTCCACGACGGCCACCCGGTACGTGCCGAGGACGTGGTGTTCAGCTTCAACACGCTGACCAAGGAAGGTTCACCGCTGTTTCGCGGCTACTACAGCGACGTTTCCGAAGTGATCGCCGAAGATCCGCTAAAAGTGCTGTTCAAGTTCAAGCACACCAACAACCGCGAGTTGCCGCTGATTCTCGGCCAGTTGCCGGTGCTGCCGAAACACTGGTGGGCCAGTCGCGATTTCACCAAGGGCAACCTGGAAATCCCGCTGGGCAGCGGCCCGTACAAGGTCGCCGAAGTGAAGGCCGGGCGCTCGGTGCGCTATGAGCGGGTCAAGGATTACTGGGGCAAGGACTTGCCGGTCAACCGTGGTTTCTACAATTTCGACACGATGACCACCGATTACTACCGCGACAACACCGTTGCCCTCGAAGCGCTGAAGGCCGGGCAATTCGATTACTGGCTGGAAATGACCGCAAAAAACTGGGCCAACGCCTACAACATCCCGGCGGTCACCGAAGGTCGCTTGATCAAGGAACAGATCGCCAACAGCAATCCGACCGGCATGCAGGGCTTTGTCTTCAACCTGCGCCGCCCGGTGTTTCAGGATGTGCGGGTGCGTCAGGCGCTCGGCCTGCTGTTCGACTTCGAATGGACCAACAAACAACTGTTCAACGGCGCCTACTTCCGCACCCGCAGCTATTTCGAGAACTCGGAAATGGCTGCCACTGGCCTGCCTGACGCCGAGCAACGGGCGATCCTCGAGCCGTTCCGCAGCAAACTCCCGGCGCAAGTGTTCAGTGAGGCCTTCGAGAACCCGAAGACCGATGCCAGCGGCATGATCCGCGCTCAGCAGCGTGAGGCCTATCAATTGCTGCAAGAGGCTGGCTGGAAGATCGTCGATGACAAAATGGTCGACGCCAACGGCAAACCCGTGGTCATCGAGTTCCTCCTCGCGCAGACCGAATTCGAACGGGTGCTGCTGCCGTTCAAGCGCAACCTTGCCGACCTCGGCATCGACCTGGTGATCCGTCGCGTGGACGTCTCGCAGTACATCAACCGCGTGCGTTCGCGGGACTTCGACATGGTGGTTGGCAGTTTCCCGCAGTCCAACTCGCCGGGTAACGAGCAGCGCGAATTCTGGATGAGCGCCGCCGCCGACAAACCGAGCAGCCGCAACACCATGGGCCTGAAAGACCCGATCGTCGATCAATTGGTGGAGACCCTGATCAACGCCGATTCACGCAGCAGCCTGGTGGCTCATGCCCGTGCACTGGACCGGGTATTGCAATGGGGTTACTACGTGGTCCCCAACTGGCACATCAAGACCTGGCGCGTGGCCTACTGGAACCACATCGGCCACCCGAAAGTCTCGCCCAAGTACGACATCGGGATTAACACCTGGTGGGTCAAGCCTGACGCGAAACCCGCCATAGAAGTCGAAACCAAACTGCAAGCCGACCCTGCGGGCACGGAGTAATCAGATGCTGGCGTATATTTTTCGGCGACTGCTGCTGATCATCCCGACCCTGTTCGGCATCCTGCTGATCAACTTCGTGATCATCCAGGCCGCGCCCGGCGGCCCGGTAGAACAGATGATCGCCAAACTCGAGGGCTTCGAGGGCGCCACCAGCCGCATTGCCGGCGGCGGTGCCGAGGTGTCGGTGGCCGGTTCGTCCTATCGCGGCGCGCAAGGCCTGGACCCGGCGCTGATCAAGGAAATCGAACACATGTACGGGTTCGACAAGTCGGCCCCGGAACGCCTGTGGATCATGGTCAAGAACTACGCGCAGCTGGATTTCGGCGACAGCTTTTTCCGCGACGCCAAGGTCATCGACCTGATCAAGGAAAAGCTGCCGGTGTCGATCTCGCTGGGGCTGTGGAGCACGCTGATCATGTACCTGGTGTCGATCCCGCTGGGGATCGCCAAGGCCACGCGGCACGGTAGCCACTTCGATGTGTGGACCAGTTCGGCGATCATCGTCGGCTACGCGATCCCCGCGTTCCTGTTTGCGATCCTGCTGATTGTGGTGTTTGCCGGCGGCAGTTATCTCGACTGGTTCCCGTTACGCGGACTGACCTCGAACAACTTCGATGAGCTGAGTTTCGGCGGCAAGATCCTCGATTACTTCTGGCACTTGGCATTGCCGGTGACCGCGCTGGTGATCGGCAACTTCGCGACCATGACCCTGCTGACCAAAAACAGCTTCCTCGACGAGATCAACAAGCAATACGTGGTCACCGCCAAGGCCAAAGGCCTGACGCGCAACCGCGTGCTTTACGGTCACGTGTTCCGCAACGCCATGCTGCTGGTGATTGCCGGTTTCCCGTCGGCGTTCATCGGCATCTTCTTCACCGGCTCGTTGCTGGTGGAAGTGATCTTCTCCCTCGACGGCCTGGGCCTGATGAGCTTTGAGGCGGCAATCAACCGCGATTACCCGGTGGTGTTCGGCACCCTGTTCATCTTCACCCTGCTCGGGTTGGTGGTGAAACTGATCGGCGACCTCACCTACACCCTGGTCGATCCGCGCATCGACTTCGAAAGCCGGGAGCATTGAGATGAACCTGTCCCCTCTCAACCGCCGCCGGTTCGAACTGTTCAAGGCCAACAAGCGTGGCTGGTGGTCGCTGTGGCTGTTCCTGATCCTGTTCGGCCTGAGCCTCGGCGCCGAGCTGATCGCCAACGACAAACCGTTGGTGGTGCATTACGACAACAATTGGTACTTCCCGGCGATCAAGCGCTACCCGGAAACCACTTTCGGCGGCGAGTTTCCGCTGGAGGCCAACTACAAGAGCCCGTACATCCGCGAACTGCTCAAGGCCAAGGACGCGTGGGTGTTGTGGGCGCCGATCCCCTACAGCTACCAGAGCATCAATTACGACCTGAAAGTCCCGGCCCCGGCCCCGCCCTCGGCGGACAACCTGCTGGGCACCGACGACCAGGGCCGCGATGTGCTGGCGCGGGTGATCTACGGCTTCCGCATCTCGGTGCTGTTCGCGCTGACGTTGACCGTGTTGAGTTCGATCATTGGCGTGATTGCCGGCGCGCTGCAGGGCTTCTATGGCGGCTGGGTCGATCTGGCCGGGCAGCGTTTTCTGGAGATCTGGTCGGGGTTGCCGGTGCTGTACCTGCTGATCATTCTCGCCAGTTTCGTCCAGCCGAATTTCTGGTGGCTGCTGGGGATCATGCTGCTGTTCTCGTGGATGAGCCTGGTTGACGTGGTGCGCGCCGAGTTCCTCCGTGGCCGTAACCTTGAATACGTGCGCGCCGCGCGGGCGCTGGGCATGCAGAACGGCGCGATCATGTTCCGCCACATCCTGCCCAACGCGATGGTCTCGACCATGACCTTCATGCCGTTCATCCTCACCGGCGCCATTGGCACCCTCACTGCGTTGGACTTCCTCGGTTTCGGCTTGCCGGCCGGCAGTCCGTCGCTGGGTGAGCTGGTGGCCCAGGGTAAATCCAACCTGCAAGCGCCGTGGCTGGGCATGAGCGCATTTGCCGTGCTGGCGTTGATGTTGAGTTTGCTGGTGTTTATCGGCGAGTCCGCTCGCGATGCCTTCGACCCGAGGAAGTGAAATGAATCAGGACAATCTGATCGAAGTGCGCGACCTCGCCGTCGAATTTGGCCTTGGCGAGCGCGTCCACCGCGTGGTCGAAGGTGTGAGCTTCGACATCAAGCGCGGCGAAACCCTGGCGCTGGTCGGTGAATCCGGCTCGGGCAAATCGGTGACGGCGCACTCGATCCTGCGTCTGCTGCCCTACCCGATCGCCCGTCACCCGGCCGGCAGCATCAATTACGCCGGACAGAATCTGCTGGCACTGAAAGAAAAGACCATTCGCCACATTCGCGGCAACCGCATTGCAATGATCTTTCAGGAGCCGATGACCTCGCTGAACCCGCTGCACTCGATCGAGAAGCAGATCAACGAGGTGCTGGGCATCCACAAGGGCCTGACCGGCAAAGTCGCGACCCAGCGCACCCTGGAGCTGCTGGAGATGGTCGGCATCCCCGAGCCGCACAAGCGCCTCAAGGCCCTGCCCCACGAATTGTCCGGCGGCCAGCGCCAGCGGGTGATGATCGCCATGGCCCTGGCCAACGAGCCAGAACTGCTGATTGCCGACGAGCCGACCACCGCCCTGGATGTGACCGTTCAGCTGAAAATCCTCGATTTGCTCAAGGAATTACAGGCCCGATTGGGCATGTCGCTGTTACTGATCAGTCACGATTTGAACCTGGTGCGAAGAATTGCGCATCGCGTATGTGTCATGCAGCGCGGTTGCATCGTCGAACAGGCATCGTGCGAAGAGCTGTTCCGTTCGCCGCAGCATCCGTACACTCGGGAATTGCTCGGCGCGGAGCCCAGCGGAGGCCCGGCGAGCAATAAAATCGGCGCGCCGCTGCTTGAAGTCGAGGACCTGAAAGTCTGGTTCCCGATCAAGAAAGGCCTGCTCAAGCGCACGGTGGATTACGTCAAGGCAGTGGACGGCATCAATTTCAGCCTGCCTCAGGGTCAGACCCTGGGGATCGTGGGGGAAAGCGGTTCCGGTAAATCCACCCTGGGTCTGGCGATTTTGCGGCTGATCGGCAGCAAAGGCGCCATTCGCTTTGAAGGCAAGCAGCTAGACTGCCTGACGCAGAACGAGGTTCGCCCGTTGCGTCGGGAGATGCAGGTGGTGTTTCAGGACCCGTTCGGCAGCCTGAGCCCGCGCATGTGCGTCAGCGACATCGTTGGCGAAGGCTTGCGGATTCACAAGATGGGCACCGCCGAGGAGCAAGAGGCGGCGATTATTGCGGCATTGAAGGAGGTAGGTCTGGATCCGGAAACCCGGCACCGCTACCCCCACGAATTTTCCGGTGGGCAACGGCAGCGAATCGCCATTGCCCGGGCTTTGGTGCTGAAACCGGCGCTGATCCTGCTGGACGAGCCGACGTCGGCGCTCGACCGGACGGTGCAGCGGCAAGTGGTGGAGCTGTTGCGTTCACTGCAAGCCAAGTACAACCTGACGTATTTGTTCATCAGCCATGACCTGGCTGTCGTCAAAGCGCTGAGCCACCAGTTGATGGTGGTCAAGCATGGCCAAGTGGTCGAACAGGGAGACGCGCAAAGTATCTTTGCCGCCCCCCAACATCCGTATACACAGCAGTTGCTGGAAGCCGCTTTTCTGGCACCAGCCACTGCGCAATAACCTGAAAGAGGAGCAACACATGGGTTTTCTCGCCGGTAAGCGCGTACTGATCGTCGGTGTCGCCAGCAAGCTGTCCATCGCATCCGGCATCGCTGCCGCCATGCATCGCGAGGGCGCTGAGCTTGCCTTCACTTATCAGAACGACAAACTGAAAGGTCGTGTTGAAGAATTCGCACAGGGCTGGGGTTCGAGCCCTGAGCTGTGCTTCCCGTGCGACGTGGCCAGCGATGAAGAAATCGCCAAGGTCTTCGAAGAGCTGAGCAAGAAGTGGGACGGCCTGGACTGCATCGTGCACTCCGTCGGCTTCGCCCCGGGCGACCAACTGGACGGCGACTTCACCGAAGCCACCACCCGTGAAGGTTTCCGCATCGCTCACGACATCAGCGCCTACAGCTTCGTGGCCCTGGCCAAGGCTGGCCGCGAAATGATGAAAGGCCGCAACGGCAGCCTGTTGACCCTGTCGTACCTGGGCGCCGAGCGCACCATGCCGAACTACAACGTAATGGGCATGGCCAAGGCTTCGCTGGAAGCTGGCGTACGTTACCTGGCCGGCTCCCTGGGCCCGGACGGCACCCGCGTCAACTGCGTATCGGCTGGCCCGATCCGTACTCTGGCAGCCTCGGGCATCAAGAACTTCCGCAAGATGCTGGCCGCCAACGAAGCGCAAACCCCGCTGCGCCGTAACGTCACCATCGAAGAAGTCGGCAACGCCGGCGCCTTCCTGTGCTCCGACCTGGCGTCGGGCATCAGCGGTGAAATCATGTACGTCGACGGCGGCTTCAACACCACCGCCATGGGCAACATCGAAGAGTAATCTTCGGTTAGCCAATAAAAAACCCGCCTGTTCAGGCGGGTTTTTTATTGGCTGCTATTTCTTGAACAACCCAAATCCCTTGTAGGGGTTATTCCAGGCACTGGGCGAACAGCTTTTGAATCGGCTGATTGCGCTGGCTATAGCGCTGCAGCAGGATCATCTCGCGGTAGAACGTCAGCTCACCCAACTCGACTACCCTGACCTTCAGCGGATGCTCCAGCCACAGTCCGGCCCTGGGCAACAACGAAACGCCCAGCCCCGACTCGACCATTTTCACGATCGCCTCCAGCTCATCCAGCTCCAGCGCTACGTTGACCTCTATGCGCTGCTCCCGCAGAAACCGCGTCACCAATCGCCCACCGAAAGAATTGCGGTCGTAGCGCACATGCGGCCGTTCGGCGAGCAACCGCAGCGGATCGTCGCCCTCGACCTGCGGCGGCACGATCAACACAAACGGCTCACGCCGGATCACCTGCGCCGACAACTCCTTGGGCAACTCGAACGGTGGCTTGATCATGATCGCCAAATCAACTTCGCCGGCATCGACCTGACTCAACAGATTCAACGACACGCCCGGCACCAGTTTTGGCTCCAGCCCCGGTGCCTGCTGGCGCAAACGCAACAAGGCTTGCGGCAACAGGCCGGTTTGCGCGGTGGCCACTGCACCGATTTTCAGCTCGCCGCGAAACTCGCTGACCGCGTCGTCCACCGCCATGCGGCTGAAGATCGCGAGCATTTCCTGCGCCATCGGCAACGCCCGCTGCCCCGCCGCATTGAGCGTCGCCTGCCGACCGGTGCGATCGAACAGGCGAATGCCCAAGGCGTTTTCGAGGTTGCGGATCTGCGCACTGACCGCCGACTGCGTCAGGCCAATATGCAAACCCGCGGCCGCAAACGTGCCGTGGCGTGCCACCGCGAGAAAGGTTTTGAGTTCGCGCAGCATGCACACCTCGATTGATCGAAATAATTTGAGCTCGACACAAAAACTATCGTCTTTCAATCACATTTCACAGCACTAAACTCAGTCAACCGAACCTGATCGAGAATTTCACTATGCAGCTCAGCCCTTTTCATCTGGCCATTCCGGTGTATGACCTCGCGGCCGCACGGCACTTTTACCGCGAGGTGTTTGGTCTGGAGGAAGGTCGCTCCAGTGAGCACTGGGTCGATTTCAACTTCTTTGGTCATCAACTGGTGATTCACCTGGCGCCGAAAAACGCCTCGCAGGAGGCCGCGCATACCAACGCTGTCGACGGGCATGACGTGCCGGTGCCGCATTTTGGCGTGGTGTTGGGTATGCAGGAATGGGAGGCGCTGGCCGAGCGTTTGCAGTCACTGGAGACGAAGTTTGTGATTGAGCCGGGGATTCGGTTTCAGGGTTTGGTGGGGGAACAGGCGACGATGTTTTTGTTTGACCCGTGCGGCAATGCGCTGGAGTTCAAGGCGTTCAAGGACATTGGGCAGTTGTTTGCCAAATGATTTGTATTGTTCGGGCTGACGCATTCGCTAGCAGGCTAGCGCCCACCGGGATCTAGGGTGAACCGGGATTTTCTGAACACCGAAGGTACCTGTGGGAGTGAGCTTGCTCACGAAGTGGCCAGCACATTCAACAGAGATGTGCCTGACCGGACGCCTTCGCGAGCAAGCTCGCTCCCACATGGATTTGTGGTGCACCGGGATTTTCTGAACACCGAGGGTACCTGTGGGAGTGAGCTTGCTCACGAAGAGGCCAGCACATTCAACAGAGATGTGCCTGACCGGACGCCTTCGCGAGCAAGCTCGCTCCCACATGGATTTGTGGTGAACCGGGATTTTCTGAACACCGAAGGTACCTGTGGGAGTGAGCTTGCTCACGAAGAGGCCAGCACATTCAACAGAGATGTGCCTGACCGGACGCATTCGCGAGCAAGCTCGCTCCCACAGGGATTTGTGGTGAACCGGGATTTTGTGAACACCCGCCGCTATTGTAGGAGTGAGCCTGCTCGCGATGGCGGTGGGTCAGCCGATGACGATGTTGAATGTGCGGACGCCATCGCTGGCAAGCCAGCTCCCACAGGTTCCTCGGGTGTTCACAAAATCCCGGTTCACTGCAGATCCCTGTGGGAGCTGGCTTGCCAGCGATGAGGCCCGAATCAACAACGCTTCAAGGCCTGCTTGTGCACATACATCGCACTATCAGCATCCGCCAGCAGCCGATCCACGGTCTCATGGCGCTCAGCGTCGTATTCGATCTGCCCGACACTGAAGCGAATCGCATAGCCCCGGTGCAACGTGGCATTACGCTCTTCGAGAATATCCTTGAGCCGCGCCATGATCGCCGTGGTTTCGATATGGCTGGAGCCGGTCAGCAGCGCGACAAACTCATCCCCGCCCAAACGCCCGACCACATCACTCTCGCGAAAGGCGATGCGCAGCACGTCGGCAAAGGTCTTCAGCGCACTGTCACCCTCGGCATGCCCATACAGATCGTTGATCTGTTTGAAGTCATTAAGGTCGAAAAACAGCAAGGTCGCCGGGCGCTTTATCCGCGCGCAGGCGTCCAGCGCATGCTGCGCCAGTTGCTTGAAACCACGGCGATTGGACAGCAACGTCAATTCATCCATGCTCGCGACCTGCACAGCGGCCAGCTCTTGCTCGGCCATTTCCGCCAGATCCCGCAACAACGCGCGCTCTTCCGCGTCGAGGTCGCGGGGCTTGGTGTCAATCAGGCACAGCGTGCCCATTTTATTGCCGTTGGGCACGGTCAAAGGGTAACCGGCGTAGAAGCGAATGTGCGGCGCGCCCATCACCAGCGGGTTGTCATGGAAGCGCACATCTTCGCGGGCGTCCGGCACCAACAACAGGCCATCGTTAAGAATCGCATGGCCGCAGAATGAAACATCCCTCGGCGTCTCGCTGACATCAAGCCCCACACACGATTTGAACCACTGCCGATTGGTGTCGATCAGCGTCACCAGCGCAATCGGCACATTGAACAGGCGTCTCGCCAACCGTGTCAGTCGATCGAAACGCTCTTCAGGGGCGGAATCGAGCAGTTCAAGTCCGTGCAGCGCTTGAACGCGCGCCGTTTCATTCGCAGGTTTTCCTGGAACCAGCATCAGCACACTCCATTGGCAACAATGCTTTTAAGCGTAGCGCTAATTCGCCGAGGGGTTCACTTCATCAGATCCCCGCCACCGGACACGGTCCGCCCGCATCGGCCCAGAGCTTGAATTGCGTCACGAAAATATCGTGCGGCACTGGCACCGGCGCGCGCCCTGCTCCGGGATTCCAGCCCCACAGCACCAGTTTGTCTTCGCTGACATGCTTGATCAGTGCAGCAAAGTCGCGATCGCCATTGCTCGAACGGTCCTTGATCATCGCGCAGAGCTTGTCCGGCGGCAGGCCGATCCAGGCCATTTTGTGCGCCGCCGGCGGCAGGCTCCAGTGCGGTGCCCCCGGTGGCGCATGCGGGCCGTAACTGGCCGGCGGATTGTTTTCCGCGTGACAGGTTGCACAGGGCAAACCAGCCGCACCCTTGCCGTCCATGCCGCGCACCACGTTCATCGCATGGGGAATGCCGGCGTCGAACTGCAATGGCGAATCGCCGGGGATGTGGCAGTTCTGGCAACGCGGGCTCTGAAAGACTTTCTGCACGGTGCCGAACGCCTTCAGTGCTTCCTGATCGTCGGCGAACAGCTCAGAGGCATAACCACCCAGCCCCAGTAGAACCACAGTGCCCAACACTAGATGTCGTTTCATCTCACACCCCCGACAGTTGCAGCGGCAACTCGCGCAGGCGTTGCCCGGTCAGGGCGAACACCGCATTGGCCACGGCTGGCGCGGTCGGCGGCACACCGGCCTCGCCGATGCCGCCGGGTTTGTCGCTGCTGGGCACGATGTGCACTTCCACCACCGGCATCTCGTTGAGCCGCAGCACCTGATAATCGTGATAGTTGGATTGCACGACCGCGCCGTCCTTGAGCGTCAGCTTGCTGTGCAGCGCCATGCCCAGGCCGAAGGTGATGCACGACTCCATCTGCGCGGCGATGCTCTGTGGATTCACCGCAATTCCGCAGTCCACGGCGCAGACCACGCGGTGCACGCGAATCACCAGATTGTCCTGGGACACCTCCGCGACCTGCGCCACGTAACTGCCGAATGACTCATGCACCGCCACGCCCAACGCGTGACCGTCCGGCAACGGCGCTTTCCAGTTGGCCTTCTCCACCGCCAGGTTCAACACGCCAAGATGCCGAGGGTGTTCCTTGAGCAATGTGCGCCGGTACTCGACCGGATCCTTGCCCGCCGCTGTGGCCATTTCATCAATCAGAGATTCCATGACAAACGCGGTATGGCTATGCCCCACCGATCGTAGCCAGAGCACGTTGATGCCAGTCTGCGGCGAATGCAGATCGACCTGATGATCGGCCAGCCCCTTGATATAGGGACTGTCGGCCACGCCTTCGACCGAGGTCGCGTCGATGCCATTCTTGACCATCGTCGCTTCCAGCAGGGTGCCGGCCATGATCGACTGCCCGACCAGCACATGCTGCCAGCTCGACGGCAGGCCATCGGCGCCGAGGCCGATCCGTGCCTGATGCAGGAACATCGAACGGTAGTAACCACCGCGAATATCATCCTCCCGCGACCACACGGTTTTTACCGGCATGGCGGCGGCTTTCGCCACTTGCACCGCTTCGGCGACGAAGTCTGACGTTGGGTTGGCCCGGCGCCCGAAACCACCGCCAAGGAACTCCGTGTGAATCTCCACCTGCTCGGGCTTCAGCCCGGTGATCTTGCCGGCGACCATTTGATCGAGCGTCTGAAACTGCGTTCCAGTCCAGATCTCGCACTTCTCGGCGCTGATCTTCACCGTACAGTTCAACGGCTCCATCGGCGCGTGGGCCAGATACGGCACGCTGTACTCAACGTCGATCTTCTTCACCGCCTTGCCAAAACTGCCCTTGGCATCACCGGCCTGACTCGCCGACGTGCCTTGCGTCGCGGCCAGTTTGCGGAAACTCGCCAGCAGTTTTTCACTGCTCAGGTCCGCATGCGGACCCAGATCCCAATCGACCTTCAACGCGTCTCGCCCGAGTTTCGCCGCCCAGTAATGCTCGGCAATCACTGCCACGCCGGTGGGCACCTGCACCACTTTGTGCACGCCCGGCACGGCCAGCGCTTCAGCGCCTTCGAAGGATTTGACCGTCGCACCGAATACTGGCGCACGGGCAACCATCGCCGTCATCAAGCCTTCGAACTGCACGTCCATGCCGAATTTGGCGCGGCCGGTGATTTTCTCCGGGGTGTCGAGGCGTTTGGTCGGTTTGCCGATGACCTTCCAGTCCTTGGCGTCCTTGAAGGTGATCGACTTCGGGTCCGGCACCGGCAGTTGCCCGGCCGCGTCAGCCAGTTCGCCGTACGTCGCGCGTTTATCGCCAGCGATGACCACACCCGATTCGGTGCGAATCGCTGAAGGCGCGACGTCGAAACGCTTGGCCGCCGCCTCGACCAACATCTGCCGCGCCGTGGCGCCGGCCAGACGATAGCGGTCGAACTCCATCCACGTCGATGTCGAGCCACCGGTAATCTGCATGCCGCCAAACGCCGGCATGCCGTAATCCGCCGCCGAGGCCGGTGAATGTTCGACGCGGATTGTCGACCAGTCGGCGTCCAGCTCTTCGGCAATCAACATGGTCAGGCCGGTCCAGATGCCCTGGCCCATTTCCGAATGGCCGAGCAACACGGTGACGCTGTTGTCTGCGGCAATGCGCAAGAACGCATTGGGCGCGAAGACCTTGCCTTCATTCTCTGCCGCGAAGGCAAACTTATGGGCGCCGGGCACGACAAACGCTACCACCAGGCCACCGCCCAACATGGCGCTGCCCTTGAGAAAACCCCGACGCGATACAGGACTGTTCATCGTCTATCTCCCAATCAGCCAATCTCGGACGCACGTTTCACGGCCGCGCGGATTCGCGGATAGGTGCCGCAGCGGCAGATATTGCCGGAGAGCGCCTGATCGATATCGCTGTCGGTGGGTTTGGGGATCTTCGCCAACAGAGCCGCCGCAGACATGATCTGCCCCGACTGGCAGTAACCGCACTGCACCACGTCGAGTTCGGCCCAGGCTTGTTGCACTGGGTGCGAACCGTCGGTGGACAGGCCTTCGATGGTGAGAATTTTCTGGCCGTGGGCCACGGCGGTGGCGGGCGTGATGCAGGCGCGCAACGGCGCCCCATCGACGTGCACGGTGCACGCGCCGCACTGGGCCATGCCACAGCCGAATTTGGTACCGGTCAGGTGCGCGACATCGCGCAGGACCCAGAGCAACGGCATGTCCGCCGGGACATCGAGCTCCTGATCCTTGCCATTGATATTCAGGGTCAGCATCGGGGGATTTCCTCAGACTCACGGTGTTCTGAAGGGGCGTCGCTGTGGCAGCAGATGCCTACGCACGCCTCGGCTTTTCCCTTTCAGCAAAGCCTAAATTGCGCTTCAAGCCAGATGTTGCGACCACCGGTCATGCAGATGTCGACTTTAATCCTACAGTTGATAACGGCTCGCACTGAGCCTGCGCACAACCATCATCACCCGCGAAACCGGTCCGCGAACATCGAGCGGGTTATCCATCACATTGGTCTGGAGTAGCGAACATGGGATTTGTCACCAGCAAAGACGGCGTCGAAATCTTCTACAAGGACTGGGGCCCGAAAGACGCGCCGGTGATCCACTTCCATCACGGCTGGCCGCTCAGTTCCGATGACTGGGATGCGCAGATGCTGTTCTTCCTGGGCAAAGGCTTCCGGGTGGTTGCCCATGATCGCCGAGGGCACGGGCGTTCCAGTCAGGTCTGGGACGGGCACGACATGGATCATTACGCCGACGATACGCTGGCTGTGGTTAATCATCTGGGCCTGAAGAACGTCGTGCATGTCGGTCACTCGACCGGTGGCGGTGAGGTGATTCATTACATCGCCCGGCATGGTCAGGACAACGTTGCCAAAGGCGTGCTGATCAGCGCAGTGCCGCCGCTGATGGTGCAAACCGAGAGCAATCCGGGTGGTTTGCCGAAATCGGTGTTCGATGATTTCCAGGCACAACTGGCGGCGAACCGGGCGCAGTTCTATCGGGACATTCCGACCGGGCCGTTTTATGGCTACAACCGGCCGGTCGCCACTCCTTCGGAGGGGATTATTGCCAACTGGTGGCGTCAGGGCATGATCGGCGGCGCCAAGGCGCATTACGACGGGATCGTGGCGTTTTCGCAGACGGATTTCACCGAAGACTTGAAGAAGGTCACGGTGCCGGTGCTGGTGATGCATGGCGAGGATGATCAGATTGTGCCGTATGCGAACTCGGGGCCGTTGTCGGCGAAGTTGCTGCCCAATGGCACGTTGAAATCGTATCCGGGGTTCCCGCACGGGATGCCGACGACCGAGGCCGAAACGATCAACGCGGATCTGCTGGCGTTTATTCGCGGTGAAGATCTGTAAGTTTATGTACTGCACCCTGTGGGAGCGAGCTTGCTCGCGAAAGCGTCATTACTTTCAATATTGATGTCGACTGACACGACGCCTTCGCGAGCAAGCTCGCTCCCACAGGTACTATGTGACATGCCAAAAATCCTCACTCCATTCCAAGTCCCACAGGTTTGCTGCCCCCTCTACTCCTCTGTACGCTCCGTGCTCTCGCGATCACGCTCGTAGTGGTGAGCCAGTGGCAGCGCCGGTAACCACGACTCGCGCCGAATCGTCCAGAGTTCGTAAGTGGGTTTGAACTGATTAGGCTCATCGAGCGATCCGACGTTGACCTCTACTTCATCTTCGGAACGCGTGAACACCGGAGAGCCGCAACGCGGGCAGAAAAAGCGCCCGTTGTAGTCGCGGGTTTCGCCGGTGACGGTCAACGCATCCTCGGGGAATATGGCCGAGGTGCCAAACAGTGCGCCGTGGCGTTTGCGGCAGTCGAGGCAGTGGCAAATGCCGACGCGGTAGGGCTGGCCTGTCACTTCGAAACGGACATCGCCGCATAGGCAACCGCCAGTCAATCGACTCATGTCACACCTCCTCTTCAGAATTTGAAATTACCGACAGCCCTCACCCTAACCCTCTCCCGGAGGGAGAGGGAACTGACCGAGTTGTTTGCTCGGAATACGCCGACCTGAAATATCGAGTTGAACTCGGGCTCTGGATTACATGGAGATCCGCTCCCTTCCCCCTCGTCCCCTTTGGCGGAGAGGGAACTGACCGCGCTGAATGTGCAAGTTGCACCGACTTGAAATACCGCGTCGAACTCAGATTTGAAGAGCACAAAGATCGGCTCCCTTCCCCCTCGCCCCCTTGGGGGAGAGGGCTGGGGTGAGGGGGAAAAATCTCACAGACTCACGCAAAACCGAAAGCCGCCACCAACCAACATTGCTCATGTATAAACGTCATCCGGTTATCGCGTTTAAAGCACACAAACCGTTACGCCATCCACCCTACAACACCTTGCGCCGTTACCTACGCGTACGCCAGAATCCGCCGGCTTACACGGCTATGGGCCGGGCTATATCGTTTGCCTGTCACTGCAAAACAGTGATCGGGTTTGGTAGCCCGTCTCTAAGCGTCATGGCTACACCTTGTTCGGTCCCTTTTGGGAACTCGAATTATATGGTGGCCACGCGTGGGGCTCCTTCGGGAGCGCCGGGTTTTCCCGCTTAGACCGGTCTACCAACCTGCGCATGGCCACCACCCTCGTTTGGTAGCGAGCGCGATGGCTCCTTAAATTGCTAAGTGGGAGTTTCATCCATGTTCAAAATCACGCCCAACCCACCGATCACCGATCCAATCCCTCACGACCCCGCGCTTGACCCGCAAAAGGTCAAAGAGGCAACCGGCCGCGCCCTCGACTACTACCTGCGACCCGAAGCACTGGGGGCTCCGCCAAGCTCGCCCCCGTTTCGCCCGGTCTATCTGGTCGACCCCACGCTGGATGAAGAAACCCTGTTGGTCGAAGCCTGTGAGTCGCTTTCCTACGCCCACTCCATGGCCGGTAACATCGCCAACTCAATCGGCGGCCCGGAGCGCAAACCGCTGCTGGCGCTGCAACAGGTGATCATGCTGAACGAGCTGTTGGTCAACCGACTGCTGGACAAGCTGCGCGTACCGCAATAATCACCAGACCGAATAAGTGAGGGGTTCCCCCCTCACTTTCGCGTTTGCCCCCCTCTGTCGATTAATGAACAGAACTCATCAAGCCATCCCGATTTACCTATCTAGTCCTCACCAGTCACCTCGCTTACTGTTCTCCCCACGCCCAACGGGAGATCAACATGCACAAACGCACACTCGGCAACAGTTCACTCGAAGTATCCGCCCTCGGCCTCGGCTGCATGGGTCTGAGCCATGGTTATGGCCCGGCCACGGATACCGAACAAGCCATCGCACTGATCCGCTCAGCCGTTGAGCGAGGCGTCACGTTCTTCGATACCGCCGAATTCTACGGCCCCTATATCAATGAGCAAGTAGTCGGCGAGGCGCTGGCGCCAGTTCGCGACCAGGTCGTGATCGCCACAAAATTCGGCTTCGCCGTCGGCGCCGACAATACAAAGCAGACTCTGGACAGCCGCCCCGAACGTATTCGAATAGCCGTCGAGGGCTCGTTGCGTCGTTTGAAGACCGACTACATCGACTTGCTCTACCAGCACCGCGTCGATCCGAACGTGCCGATCGAAGACGTCGCCGGCGTAGTGAAGGACTTGATTGGCGAAGGCAAGGTCAAGCACTTCGGCCTGTCGGAGGCCGGTGCGCAGACCATTCGCCGTGCGCATGCGGTGCAGCCGATCACGGCGCTGCAAAGCGAGTACTCACTGTGGTGGCGCGAACCCGAGCAGGAAATCCTGCCGACCCTTTGGGAGCTGGGCATTGGCTTCGTGCCGTTCAGTCCGCTGGGTAAGGGGTTTCTCACTGGCACGGTGACGGCTGAGACCACTTACGGCAGCGACGATTTCCGCAGCATCGTCCCGCGTTTCAGCCAATCGGCGCTCCAGGCCAATCAGGCGCTGGTGGTGTTAGTCCGTCAGATCGCCGCGCAGAAACAAGCCACCCCGGCGCAGATCGCTTTGGCCTGGCTGCTCGCACAGGCACCGTGGATTGTGCCGATTCCGGGGACGACCAAACTGCATCGCCTGGAAGAAAACCTCGGCGGCGCGGACATCACGCTCGACGCTGCTGAACTCAAGGCAATTGACACCGCGTTGGCGCAGATCCGCATCGAAGGCGAGCGTTATCCCGAAGCCCTCAAGGCGCGCGTCGGACGATGAGCCACGATCACGATCCGCTGCGGCGCACGGTAATCGCCGCACTGGCCAGTGCCCCACTGCTGTCGCTCGCCGATACGCAGAGTGCCGGTGAAACTCCGCGTTCTGGCTCGCGAATTCTGGTCGCGTATTTCTCGCGCTCGGGCAATACCCGCGTGGTCGCCGGGCTGATTCAACGTGGACTCGGTGCCGATCTCTTTGAGATTCGACCGGCCCACGCCTACCCCGAGGACTATCTACAAACCGTGGAGCAGGCACGTCAGGAACGTGACAGCGGCTTCGAACCCGAGCTGCAAAGCAGGGTTCATGCCCTCAGCGACTACGACACGATTTACCTCGGTTTTCCGATCTGGGGTGAAACCGCCCCGCCGATCGTGCGTGCCTTTCTCAGCACCCACGACCTGACTGGCAAGACTCTCATCCCCTTCAACACCCATGGCGGTTATGGCTTGGGCAACAGCCGCAGCGTTCTCCTGAAGCACGCGCCGAAGGCAAAAGTGCTGGAAGGCTTTGTGATGGAGGGTGAGCAGGAGCGCAAGACCATGGAACGGGTGAACGGCTGGCTGAGCGATCAGCCCCTCACGCGTTAATCGAATTCTGTACGGAGTGACATCATGAAAAACCGCACGTTGGGCAATGGCCTGGAAGTGTCTGCATTGGGCCTTGGCTGCATGAGCATGACGTCGGC
Organism: Pseudomonas sp. LF-5; assembly: GCF_037626295.1. Lineage (NCBI taxonomy): Bacteria > Pseudomonadati > Pseudomonadota > Gammaproteobacteria > Pseudomonadales > Pseudomonadaceae > Pseudomonas > Pseudomonas sp. LF-5. The sequence continues at coordinate 174,478 of NZ_JARKMT010000001.1, read as the reverse complement.
CTACGGGCCGGCAGCCGACCAAGCCAGCATGATCAAGCTGATTCGTTCGGCCCACGAGCAAGGCATCACCCTGTTCGACACCGCCGAAGCGTATGGTCCGTTCGCCAATGAAGAACTGCTGGGCGAGGCCTTGCAGCCGATCCGCGAGCAGGTCGTCATCGCCACCAAGTTCGGCTTCGATATCGACCCGATCACCGGCGCACGAGGCGGCGGCACCAATAGCCGGCCGGAGCGTATCCGCGCCGTCGCCGAGGCGTCGTTGAAGCGCTTGCGTACCGATCACATCGACCTGTTTTATCAGCACCGCGTTGATCCGCAGGTGCCCATTGAAGACGTCGCCGGCACCATCAAGGACTTGATCGCCGAGGGCAAGGTCAAGCATTTCGGCCTGTCTGAGGCAGGTGTGGAAACCATCCGCCGGGCCCACGCGGTACAACCGGTCACGGCGGTGCAAAGCGAATATTCGCTGTTCTGGCGTGGCCCGGAGCTGGAACTGCTGGCCGTGCTGGAAGAACTGGGGATCGGCTTCGTACCGTTCAGCCCGCTGGGTGCCGGTTTCCTCACCGGTCAGATCGACGAGCACACGCAGTTCGACGCCAGCGACTTCCGCAATTTCGTCCCGCGCTTTTCCCCTGAAGCACGCAGGGCCAATCTGGCGTTGGTCGATGTGGTGAAAGCCGTCGCGCAACGCAAACACGCCACGCCGGCGCAAGTGGCACTGGCCTGGTTGCTCGCACAGAAACCGTGGATTGTGCCGATACCGGGCACGACCAAACAGCATCGACTGGAAGAGAATCTGGGCGCAGTCGAGCTGCCATTGACCGGCGACGATCTGCGCGAGATCAACGAGCAGATGGCGCAGATTCAGGTGCACGGCGAACGTCTGCCGGAGTCGGCACTGAAAATGACCGGACTCTGAGCCTGCCCAACGCGGCGCCATGTACGGCGTCGCTTTCCCTGTCTGACCGGAGAACCAATCCGATGAACCGATTGATTGCGCCACTCGTTGCTTTTTCACTGATGGCGGCAGAGTCCCAGGCCGCCAGCGAAATCCGCATCACGCCAAACGGCTCGCAGCCCTCGGCCACGGGCGCGGCGCAAAACTTTACCGGCATGGTGCGCGTTGATGGCCTGTTCAAAGGTGAACCGCCGGCGCGCATCGGCGGCGGCACAGTGACCTTCGAGCCGGGCGCACGCACGGCGTGGCACACCCATCCGCTGGGGCAAACGCTGATCGTCACCGCCGGCGTCGGCTATGTGCAGCAAGAGGGTGGCGCGCGTCAGGAGATTCGTCCGGGCGACAGTGTCTGGATTCCGCCGAACATCCGTCACTGGCACGGCGCCACGGCCAGCAACGGCATGACCCACATCGCCATCGCTGAAGCCGAGGACGGCAAGACCGTCACCTGGGCAGAACAGGTTTCAGAGGCGCAATACGCTGGCCAATGAAGTTACCGAATGTGTCGAGGCTGCTCGCCCGGCACCTTCGCGGCAAACCGTCATGCGACCTCCAGGCCCCGCACCAGCGGGGTCGAGCCGGGATTTCAGTGGGTATTGCAACGCCCACTCATGAGTTCTGCTCAGGAGTCCATGCGCAATATCGGGGTTAATCGGCCCAACCATCCTCCGTACGATCCAGCGACACCGCAGCGCCCCGCAATGGATGGAGCCCTTCACAATGATCACTGACACCCGCAACAGCACTGCTCTCCCCACACTCATGGCGCTCTGCATGAGCGTCGGGGCGATGTTCAGCGTTACCACTCAAGCAGCCGAGGCAGCGCAGACCATGACCAGCACATCAGCCAGCGCAACTACTTTGTCGAGCCGACAACAAACGATTCCACTGATCGCCGCGTTCATGGCGACCAGCGACATGCCCAACCTCAACACGGCGCTCAACCAAGGGCTTGATGCCGGCCTGACCATTAGCGAAACCCGCGAAGTTCTCGTGCAGCTCTACGCCTACGTCGGCTTCCCGCGCAGCCTCAACGCCTTGAATGAATTGATGACCGTGGTGCAGGCGCGCAAACAACGCGGCCTTGACGATGCGCCGGGACGTGAGCCGAGCCGGGCGATTCCGGTCGGGGATGAGCTATTGGCAGCGGGTACGGCGAATCAAACGAAAATCTCCGGCGCCCCGGTCAAAGGCCCGGTGTTCGAGTTCGCTCCGGTGATCAACCGGTTCCTGCAAACCCATCTGTTCGGCGACATTTTCGAGCGCGACAACCTCGACTGGCAAAGCCGCGAACTGGCGACCGTCGGCGCGCTGGCAGCAACGCCGGGGGTCGAGTCGCAATTGCGCTCGCACATGGCGGCAAGCCTGCGCATCGGACTCAGCGCGGCACAGTTAGGCCAAGTCACCGAGCTGCTGAAAAAACATGGCGATGCACAGACTGCCGAGCGGGCCAACGCAGCACTGACCAAAGCCCTCGCGGCTGCGGGGAAATGACATGAAATCGGCAAAGCATCTCCTGAGCATTGCACTGTTAAGCCTGTTGGCGGCGTGCGCGAACCAACCCGATAGCCCGTTGCTGATTCAGAAGCAAGGCAGCTTCGCCGCTGGCGGCACGGTGACCACCGCGCCGGGCACATTCGATCCACGCAAACCCATGATGCCCGACGGCCAGACCTATCACGGTGACCACGCCTACGCGTTCTACCAGATCCCGGTCGATGCGCGAAAACTGCCCATCGTTATGTGGCACGGCGCAGGTCAGTTTTCCAAGACCTGGGAAACCACCGCCGATGGCCGCGAAGGTTTTCAGAACATTTTTCTGCGTCGCCACTACGGCGTTTATCTGATCGATCAACCACGGCGTGGCGACGCCGGACGCAGCATGGTCGAGACCACAATCAAACCGGTGCCGGACGAACAACTGTGGTTCAACCAGTTCCGCATCGGCCTTTGGCCCCGCTACTTCAACGGCGTGCAAGTGGCACAGGACGCGCAGACCCGCGAGCAGTTTTTCAGGGCAATGACGCCGAACACCGGGCCGTTTGACATGGGCGTGGTCTCCGATGGTGTGTCGGCGCTGTTCGACAAAATCGGCCCCGGCATCCTGTTTACGCATTCTCAGGGTGGCGGGCCGGGCTGGTTGACGGCGATCAAGAACGACAAGGTCAAAGCCATCGTGGCGTTCGAACCGGGCAGTAGCTTCGTGTTTGCCAACGGTGAAGTGCCGGCGCCGATCCCCAGCGCGTTCGACACGGTGCAAGGCGCAGCGGTGCCGATGGAACAATTCATGGCGCTGACGCGCATTCCGATTCTGATCCTTTACGGCGACAACATCCCGGAGCAGGCGGTTGACCTGCCCGCGCAGGACAGTTGGCGCGCACGCCTGAAAATGGCCCGCCTGTGGCGTGACGCGGTCAATCGCCACGGCGGCGATGTGCGCCTGATCCATCTGCCGGAGATTGGCATCCACGGCAACACTCACTTCCCCATGTCGGATCTTAACAATGTGCAGATCGCTGACCTGGTGGCGCAATTCCTCAAAGAAAAACAGCTGGACTGACCCGCCCTTCGTTTGAACTGCCGCCCTTTTTATTGCTCAGGAGCTTCACGTGAAAAACACCCTCAAAGCCACGCTCATGTCGGCACTGGTCGGCCTCTCGGGCGGCGAAGCCTTGGCCGCCGATTACAAAAAGAACCCGTTTACCCTCGCCTACGACGGCGCGATCAGCAAGAACGAAGCGGGCAAGGTCAACATCCACCCGGTCAGCTACAAGCTCAACGGTCTGGACATCGCCGCCAACGTTTACACCCCGGCCAATTACGACGCGAAAAAGACCTACCCGACCGTGGTCGTCGCGCACCCCAATGGCGGCGTAAAAGAACAAGTCGCCGGTCTGTATGCACAGCGCCTGGCCGAACAGGGTTACATCACCATTACCGCCGATGCGGCCTATCAGGGCGCCAGTGGTGGTCAGCCGCGCAGCATCGATAAACCGGCGTATCGCATCGAAGACATCCACGGCATGGCCGATTTCATCAGCCAGTTTGCCGGCGTGGATGACAAGCGTCTGGGCCTGCTCGGCATTTGTGGCGGCGGTGGTTATTCATTAGCGGCGGCGCAAACCGACAAACGCTTCAAATCCCTGGCGACGGTGAGCATGTTCAATTCAGGCCGGGTACGTCGCAATGGCTACAACGACTCGCAAATGGACAGCATTCAGCAACGCCTGCAACAAGCATCAGCAGCCCGCGCGCAAGAAGCGGCCGGCGGAGCGGTGTTGTACTCGGGTGATGCCAACCTCACCGATGAACAGATCGCCAAACTGCCCTTCGAGCTGTATCGCCAAGGCTACGAGTACTACTGGAAGACTCACGCGCACCCGAACTCGACCTTCAAATACACCACCAGCAGCCTTATTGACCTGATGCGTTTCGACGCCACCGACCATATCGAGTTGATCAACCAACCGTTGCTGATGATCGCCGGCAGCAAGGCCGACAGCCTGTACATGACTCAGGATGCGTTCCCCAAAGCCACCGGCACCACCGACAAGGAAGTGTTCATACTCGATGGCGCCACCCACATTGAAACCTACTGGGTGCCGCGTTATGTCGATGCAGCGATCGGCAAACTGACGGATTTTTACGCACGCACCTTGTGATCAGCGCGCCAAGGGTCGCGCATCCGTGCGCGACCTGCTTTCATGGAATAATCACGCGCTCCTCATGAGAGGCTCTCATCAATGTCCCGCCCCAATCTCAATGACCTGCAAGCCTTCGTGGTCATCACTCGCGAAGGCAGTTTTACCCGCGCTGCCGCACAGTTGGGCGTCTCGCAGTCGGCGCTGAGCCACACCCTGCGTGCACTGGAAACCCGACTGGGCGTGCGCTTGCTGACGCGGACTACGCGCAGTGTTTCCCCGACCGAGGCCGGTCAACGCCTGTATCAATCGATGGCGCCGCGCTTTGACGAGATCGAACTGGAACTGGCGGCGGTCAGCGAGTTTCGCGACACCCCGGCCGGCAATGTGCGCATCCAGGCCTCAGAGCATGCGGCGAACAACATTCTCTGGCCAAAGCTGCTGAAGGTGCTGCCGGACTACCCGGACATCAAAGTCGAAATCACCGTCGATTACGCCCTCTCCGACATCGTCGCGCAGCGCTATGACGCTGGTGTGCGGCTGGGCGATCAGGTGGCCAAGGACATGATCGCCGTGCCCATAGGCCCGTCGCTGCGCATCGCTGTCGTGGGTTCGCCCGAGTATTTCAAAGGCCGGTCAATGCCCGTGGAGCCTGGCAATCTGGCCGCGCACAACTGCATCAATCTGCGCCTGCCGACGCATGGCAGCCTGATGCAATGGGATTTCGAGAAGGACGGTCACGAACTCAAGGCGCGCGTTGAAGGGCAATGGACGTTCAACAGCAGTGTGCCGATTCTGCGCGCGGCCGTGGCGGGATGCGGTTTGGGGTTTCTGCCCGAAGACATGGTCGCCGGGAGTTTGGCCGACGGCAGTCTGGTGCGGGTGCTGGAGGACTGGTGCCAGCCCTTTGCCGGCTATCATCTTTATTACCCGAATCGCCGCGAGCATTCGTCGGCGTTCGGGGTTGTGGTGGATGCGCTGATCTACAAGCCCTAGCGGCGCACCTGCGATCAGCGTCCATACTGTGGGTTTTCAATAATTGGGACACCGCCATGCCCTCCCCCGAATCCAGCCTTTTGCAGAGCTGGCACGACAACGCTGCGGCCTGGATCGAAGTGATCCGCAGCGGCGCCATCGAAAGCCGCCAGCAGGTTACCGATCAAGCGATTCTGCTGGCGATCATGGGCCGTCAGCCGCGGCGTGTGCTCGACCTCGGCTGTGGTGAAGGCTGGCTGTTGCGGGCGCTGGCGGATCGCGGGATTGATGCGGTGGGTGTGGATGGCGATGCGCGGCTTATTGAAGCGGCGCGTTTGGCGGGGGCGGCGCAGGTGCATGTCGCCAGTTATGACGCGTTGGTCGAGGCGAAGGTCGACGTGGGCCGTGACTATGATCTGATCTGCGCGAATTTCTCTTTGCTGCATCAGGACATTATTCCGCTGCTTGCGGCGATGAATACGCTGCTTGTTCCCGGCGGGGTTTTGGTCATTCAGACACTGCATCCGTGGGCTGTGGCGGCTGGGGATTATCAGGATGGCTGGCGCGAAGAATCCTTCGCCGGGTTCAAGGGCCAGTGGCAGCCGATGCCGTGGTATTTCCGCACGTTGTCGAGCTGGTTGAATGCACTTGATATGGCCGGGTTCCAACTCGTCAGCCTGCAAGAGCCACAACACCCGCAAAGTCAGCTGCCGCAGTCGTTGCTGATGGTTGCCGAGCGCCGCTGAAATTTCAGAAACACCACCCATCATTGTGGGAGCTGGCTTGCCAGCGATGAGGCCGTAACTTTCAACATCAATGCTGCCAGACACACCGCCATCGCTGGCAAGCCAGCTCCCACAGTGATTTCAGTTGTTCCCGGAATTTGTGGGCACCACAGAAACCTGTGGGATCTATGCAGTTTGCCGGATCATCTGCGGACCACGGACGCGGTACTGCGCCAGCAGGCGCATGACGTAGCCGATCTTGATCAGGGTCGGGCCGAGGATGGTCAGAGCGTGCATCGCCACCATCAGTGCAATCGGCATGTGGCCTTTGTAGAGATACGCGCCGTAGATGCCGGCCAGCAGCATGAGCAGACCAGCGACGAGGATTTTGCTCGACAGGTGCAGAACGTTCAGCGGGCTTTCGAAGAACGTGAGCATGGTGGCGTACTCCTGAGCGGTTCGTTTAGGTAAGTTGAGTACATCAAGTCTCGTGCCAGATTTTTAACCCAATAGAATCAGTTAGTTGCACGATAACGAGTCAATTTGACACAAGCCTGACATAGTCAATTCGACCCGAAACTTTGTCATTACGACTACAGAAAGACACGATAAGAAAGTCCGGTCTGCAGCTCGATGTCTCCGTCGTCGGCATTTCCAATGCTCGGCAATTGTCGATCTACGGCACCGCCAATCGACCAAGGACTGACTACGCTGTTAATCCTGCGTGTCTAACCTGCCGAGGATGACTGCCATGCAACGCTTTCAAAAACTCACGCCCTGCCTGTGGTTCGACGATCAGGCCGAAGCCGCCGCGAAGTTTTACTGCTCGATCTTCGATCACTCGAAAATCACCGGCCTGACCCACTACAGCAAGGTCGGCCAGGAATTTCACGGCAAGCCGGAAGGTGCGGTGATGACCGTCAGTTTCGAACTCGATGGCCAGACCTTCACCGGACTCAACGGTGGGCCGATGTTCAAGTTCACCGAGGCGATCTCGTTTCAGGTCAATTGCCAGAATCAGGAAGAAGTCGACCATTTCTGGGGCAACCTATCCGAGGGCGGCCCCGTCGAAGCCCAGCAATGCGGCTGGCTCAAGGACAAGTTCGGCGTGTCGTGGCAGATCGTGCCGGTGGCCTTTATGCACATGATGCTGGACCCGGACACCGCCAAGTCGCAACGGGCGATGCAGGCCATGTTCACGATGAAAAAACTCGACATTGCCGAACTGGAACGGGCCTTTGCCGGCCAGAGCTAATACACTCGGGGGCTGGCCTGCCGGGAACACCACGATGAAACACACTGCCGCCAAACACCCTGAAAAAGCCCCGCGTTTCTGGCGCGACGCGGCCCTGCCCTTCATTGAAGCGCGGGCCATCGCCGATGGCCGCGAGGTCTGTTATGCGCGGCATTCCCATGCACATTTTTCCATCGGTGCAATCACCGCCGGGCGCAGCACCTATGTGCATGAACAGGCACAGTTCGAAGTCGCGGCGGGCACCGTGGTGCTGATGAATCCCGGCGATGTGCATGCGTGCAATCCGATTGATGATCAGCCTTGGTCGTATGTGATGCTGTATGTCGAGACCCCATGGCTGACGGATCTGCAGCATCAGTTGGGGTTCAGTGCCGAACTCGAGTTTCGGCGGTTTTCCGACACGCATCTGCAGGACGCAGAATTGTTTAGCGACCTGATCGCGCTTTACGATGTACTAGTCGACGAGCAACAGGATGTCTTGCGCAAGCAAAGCGCGGCGGTGGAGTTTTTCAGCGACCTGCAACTGCGTTTGAATCCCGCCGGGCCCTCTCTGCGCGAACCCAATTTCAAACTGGAACGCGCTGCCGATTTCATCCGCGAGCACTGCACCGAAATGCTCAACCTCGACGACATCTGCGCCGCAGCACAGCTGTCACCGTCTTACCTGATCCGCGCTTTCAAACAGCATTACGGCATGACGCCCCACGCGTTTCTGGTCAACCAGCGCATCCAGTTTGCCCGCGAGCGCCTGCGCAGCGGCCAGTTGATCGCGGATGTCGCGCTGGAAGCCGGGTTTGCCGATCAGGCGCATTTTCAGCGAGCCTTCAAGCAACATTTGGCGGCAACGCCCGGCCAATATCGCGGCTGATGGTTTGCCCCGATTGATCGTTCCCACGCTCTGCGTGGGAACGATCAACCGCTGGCCAACATATTCAGATATTGACATATCGGTAAATTCCGATATCTTCGCGGCATGGACCTACTCGAAATCTTCAAAGCCCTCTCGAACCGCACACGCCTGGAAATCCTCAAAGGCTTGAAGGATCCCGAGAAACACTTTCCTCCCCAGGATGAGGGTGACGTGCACACGGTGGGCGTTTGCGTCAGCAGTATTCAGGAAGGCGTCGGGCTGTCGCAGTCGACGGTGTCCGATTATCTGGCGACGCTGCAACGCGCCGGCCTGGTCGAAGTCAGGCGCATCGGGCAGTGGACCTATTACAAACGTAACGAAGCAGCGATCAGTGCGCTGGCCGAGATCATCGGCAGCGAGCTGTAATTTTTTGCCCCATGATATCGAGAATTCCCGATATCCCTTTTTACCGAAACGAGGAAATGCAATGAAAGCGATGATCCTTACTTCATTTGGCGGCGCGCAATCGTTCGAACTTCGCGACGTGCCCAAGCCAGTGCCACAAGCGGGCGAAGTCCTGGTGCGGGTGCACGCCACCTCCATCAATCCGCTGGATTATCAGGTGCGCCGTGGCGACTATGCCGATCTGGTGCCCCTGCCAGCCATCACCGGTCACGACGTCTCCGGCGTTGTCGAAGCCGTCGGCCCTGGGGTGACGGCGTTCGTGCCGGGTGACGAAGTCTGGTACACCCCGCAAATCTTCGATGGCCCGGGCAGTTATGCCGAGTACCACGTGGCGGCGGCAAATATTGTCGGCAAGAAGCCGGCCACGCTCAGCCACCTTGAAGCGGCGAGCCTGAGTCTGGTTGGCGGCACGGCGTGGGAAGCGCTGGTCGTGCGGGCGGCGCTCAGAGTCGGCGAGAGCATTCTGGTCCACGGCGGCGCGGGCGGCGTTGGTCATGTCGCGATTCAGCTGGCCAAAGCCATCGGCGCGAAGGTCTTCACCACTGTGCGTGAAGGCAATTTCGAGTTCGCCAGGCAGATGGGCGCCGATGTGCTGATCGATTACGAAAAGGAAGATTACGTCGCCGCGATCCTGCGCGAAACCGAGGGGCGCGGCGTCGATGTGGTGTTCGACACTATCGGCGGCGACACCCTGTCGCGTAGTCCTGAGGCGCTCGCACAGCTTGGCCGCGTGGTGTCGATCGTTGACCTTGCCCGGCCACAAAACCTGATTCAGGCCTGGGGCAAGAACGCCAGTTATCACTTCGTGTTCACCCGACAGAACCGCGGCAAGCTTGATGAGTTGAGTGCCTTGATCGCCAACGGTCAGTTGCGACCACACGTTGGCGCGGTGTATTCGCTGGCCGACATCGGGCTCGCCCATACCTTGCTGGAAACGCCCAACAACGGCGTCCAAGGGAAGATCGCGATTGCTGTCGCGCCATCATCCGAACTCGCCAATCGCTGAACCCAGTGCAAGGAGAACACCATGATTTATGAGATCGCTCTGCTACCCGTTCACAAACAACAAACTGAAGCGTTTCGGCGTGCGTTTACCGAGGTCGAGCCGTTGCTCAAACGGGCAAAGGGTTACAGCGGACATCTGCTCGCACCAGGCATTGAAACGCCCGAAGTCTTCAACCTGATCGTGCACTGGCAATCCCTCGAGGACCACTCGCCCGGGTTTGAAGCGAGTGAGGACCATCGGTTATTCATGCTGGGTCTGGAGGAATATCTTTCGGACGAGCCGAAGGTCTGGCACATGGAAGGAGGCGCCTTTCAGCAACCGTTCAACTAACCTCAGGCAGCGACGCCCGATCAATGTGGGAGCGAGCTTGCTCGCGAATGCGGTGGAACAGTCAGCACATCCATTGACTGAAACACCGCTTTCGCGAGCAAGCTCGCTCCCACAGGGTCAAGTGAACAACAAGCAGATTGCACTCATTGCCAACAGCCCCGCCATTACCCGATTGAACCCGCGCATCCCCGCCGCGTTGCTCAGATACCCACGCAAAAACGTCCCGGCATACGCCCAGCAGCCCACCGATAGATAACAGATCACCAAATACACCGCCGCAAACTGCCACACCAGCCGTGCCTCGCCATCGGCAACAAACGCGCCCATGCCCGCGACACACGCCAGCCAGGCTTTCGGGTTGAGCCATTGCATCACCGCGCCATAGAGCAGCGATGGCGCTCGCCCGGAATCCTTGGCGTTCAACTGTCCATCATCCACGGCCAGTTTCCACGCCATGAACAGCAGAAACGCCACGCCGGCCAGTTGCACCACGCGGGTCAGGAATGGCCAGAGTTTCAGCACCTCGTGCAAACCCAGGCCCATCAATACCAGCAACAGCACAAACCCCAGCGTCGCTCCGGCAACATGCCGCTGACTGGCACGAAAACCGAACTGCGCCCCGGAACTCAACGCCACAATATTCACCGGCCCCGGCGTGATGGACGCCGCCAAGGCAAACGCCGCCATCGAAACAATCAGACTCATCGCACACCTGCTTCAAATCGAGGAACAAGGTGCACACCCTAGCCAGCGCCCGTTCCCCGGTATTGAAGAAAATGCCCCTGGCCACACATATCCCTTGTGGGAGCGAGCTTGCTCGCGAAAGCGGAGGGTCATTCAACACTGCATTGCCAGGACGACCCCATTCGCGAGCAAGCTCGCTCCCACATAAAAGCTGTGTTCAGTCCAGGCGCGGCACGGTAAAGCGGAACTCGCTGCCCTGCCCCGGTTCGCTTTCGGCGACGATTTGTCCGCCGTGGGCTTCGACGATGCCCTGGGTGATGTACAAGCCCAAGCCGGTACCGGTCGGGTTGCCTTCCTTCATCGTCCAGTAGCGATCGAACACGTGCGGCAGATGTTCCTTGGGAATGCCCTCGCCGCTGTCTCGCACGGTAAAGACGATCTGATTGCCAACGGAGGTGGCGTGTACGCCCACCGTGCCCAGGCGCGGGGTGAACTTGATCGCGTTGCCGACCAGATTGGACAGCACCTGAAACAGGCGCTCCGGGTCGGCGTGGATGCGCAGGTCCGGGTCCGCCGCAAAGGAAATGCTGATGTCCTTGTCCAGCGCCAACGGCGCAAGCAACGCCTGCGCTTCCTCGAACATCTGCCCGACGTCGAGTTTCTGCGGGGTGATGGAGTAGCGCCCGGCGTCGATTTTTGAGGTATCGAGCAAGTCTTCCAGCAACGTGTTCATGCGTCCAGCAGCCTGCTGCATGGTGTCGATGGCCGTGGAGATCCGCCGTGAAGTGTGCGGACCGTCGGAGCTGAACGCCTTCTGCATCATGCCGCAGAGCATCGAGATCACCGTCATCGGATTGCGCAGGTCGTGGGACACCACCGCAACCAGGTCGTCGCGAGCGCGCACCGCTTCTTGCTCTCGGCGCACTTGCCGGGCCAGATCGTTCTCCAGCGCCGAGCGGCGCAGATCGTTCGCGGCGAACACATCACCGTGGCTCCACTTGGTGGAGATCCCGGCCATCTCGACTTTCCAGATCTCGAACGAAGTGCGCGGGCGCAGACGCAACCCGGCGTCGGAGTTTTCCAGATCCAGCGGCTTGCGCGGGTCTCCGCTCCAGTTGATGTTTTCCTTGACCTCGGGGCGGAACCACAGCACGCCGTTGTCCACCGGTTTCGGCAGGCTCATGGCGAGCACGCCACTGGCCACCTGCTGATACTGCGCCGCCGGCGGATAAACACTGGCCAGGTGATGACTGGCAAACACTGGCTCACCGGACGCCTGCAACCATTTGTGCAAGGCGCGGATGTCGTCCGGTTCCGGGCAGTTGCCATAGCGGTGCAACTGTTTGTCTTCGATGATCGCAATACCGCCGGCGTTGGTCAGCGCCATCAATGCCTGCGGCTGATTGGCCAGACCGTCGAAGACGTTCTGCGGCGAATCGATCATCGCCTGATTGAGCAGCGCCAACGCCTCGAGTTTTTCGTCACGCTGGCGGCTGATCTCCAGCGCTTCCATGGCGCTGATCTGCAGCGACAGCACCTGGCCAATGGTCTGGCACGCCGCACGCAATTCGTGAGGCACGTGCAGCGGCTCGCGATTGCCGCAACTGATCAGGCCCCAGAGCCGGTCGCCCTTGAGCAGGGAAATGCTCATCGAGGACAGCACGCCCATGTTCTTCATGTACTGGCAGTGAATCGGCGACACGCTGCGCAGGGTGGCGAAACTCAGGTCCAGCGGCGTACCGGTGTCCGGGCGCAGCTTCGGCACCAGCGGCACCGGTTGGTAATCGGCGTTGGGGATGATCCGCAGCCAGTTGGTGCGGTACAACTCACGCGCCTGCTCGGGAATGTCCGAAGCCGGGAAGAACAGGCCGTTGAACACCTCCATCGACGGATCGGAGGCTTCGGCGATGACCTGGCCGTGCCCTTCCTCTTCGAAACGGTAGATCAGCACCCGGTCGTAACCGGTCATCGCCTGGATTTCCGTGACGCTGATTTCATACAGCGCCTGCAACGTGGTGGCCGCTTGCAGGCGCTGAAGCATGCGCCCCAGATGGGTCTGTTTGCCGGCGACGTTACGGGGCTGGAAGTTTTCGACGTGGATTTCCAGTTCCAGAATCAGCACCCCTTGGTGACGGTGCAGCAAACCTTCGAACGCGGTGCCATTGACGCTGAAGCGCAGCGGCGGTCCGTCGGACAGTGCCGGGTGCAGCAGGGCCTCGCGCACTTGCGTCGCTTCGGCGCCGCCGATCAGGCTTTCGAGTGGCTGGCCGATCAGGCTCTGCGGCGCACGGGCCAGCATGGATTCAACGTTGGCGCTGGCCTGAATGATCTCCAGCGCCGGCTCGCTGAGGGTCAGCAGCACGCCGTGGGGCTGGATCGCGCCGGGGAATCGAATCGGCTCGTCGGCGCAGTTGGCCAGCAATTCTTCAAACGTTTCTTTGTCTTGCGGGGTCATGCCAGTACCTCCCGGCGCTCGAGCCAGCGCTCGAAACAGCTGAATGTGGTTTGTGCCGCCGTGACGACAGCTGCGCGCTCCTCGGCGCACATCGGGCGATTGCCCAGGTATTCGATGAAATCCCGCCAGCGGCGACCGGTGGCGGCGCCGTAGATATCGAGAAAGGCCGCACCGTTGGAGGCATCCAGGCCAAGTCGCGTAGCGATTTCCCGGCGCAGGATCTGCCCGCCGAGCGTCGCACCTTCGAGCACATAGAGCACGCCGAGGCCGGCGGCGCTGGAGTCGATCACCGGCAATTGAGCGCACATCGGCAGTTGTTCGAGCGCTTCGGCAGTGCACCCCAGCGCTTGCAGATCGGCGCGCAGCGTCGGGGTTTTGCGTCGTGGGCCGAGATCGAAATCGGCGGGGACGCAACCGTTGATCTGCAACAGGCTTTCCAGTGGCTCATAAAAGCCGTAATACGCCGCCATCAGGCGCTTGAACGCAGGTATATCGAGGCTATCGGAAAAAAACGGCAGACGCTTTTCCAGTGCGATGTGCAGCTCGGCAGTGCCGGCCCGCAGATCTTGCAGCACCGGTGGCACATAAACTTCACGGGCCTTTGCTTGCATGTAAATCGCTCTTGGTGGGGCCACCTGGGGCCGTGCGGGGTGTGTGCTGCTGGGGGCGAAAGCTTACACGGCAATCGCCCTTTCTGACCGGACAGGCAGTTTTTTCTGCGAAAACCATCACGCTCCGACCTTTCAGAGTTCAGACGATTCACAAAAGTTCGACAAGATTCACTGAGCGTCGGGCGCTGTACCGTGACTCTCGCGCCTGACTGTATGGGGTAGCGCGCTTGCAGCCTGTGATAAAAAACCGCAATCGCTTCTGGAGCCCGCGCCCATGGACCTCGCCACGCTGTCACTGTTTCTGCCCGCCTGTTTCGCCCTGAACATGGCACCCGGCCCGAACAATCTGCTGTCGGTCAGCAATGCCACCCATTACGGCTTTCGCCGTGCCTGCACGGCCGGGATCGGGCGGATTCTGGCGTTCGCCGGCATGATTGCGCTGGCCGGCGCCGGGTTGTCGGTGGTGTTGCAGACGTCGCAATGGCTGTTCCAGGCGATCAAGATCACTGGCGCGGCGTATCTGCTGTACCTGGCCTGGCAATTGTGGCGGGCCAACCCCGACGCCGGGCAACAGGTGACCGGTGCAGCAGCGGGCTTCTTCGCGTTGGCGCGGCAGGAGTTTCTGGTGGCAGCGGGCAATCCCAAGGCCATTCTGCTGTTCACGGCCTTTCTGCCGCAGTTCGTCGACCCGGCCCGCCCGGTGCCGACGCAATTTGCGCTGCTCGGCGTGCTGTTTCTGTTACTGGAATGGATTGCCATCAGCGCCTACGCGTACATGGGCCTGCACATGCGCCGCTGGTTCGCCGAGCCGCGCGGCAAACGTATCTTCAATCGTTGCTGCGCGGGGTTGTTGTCGGCCGCGGCCTCGGCGCTGTTGATGGCGAAACGGGCTTAAGCCACGGACGGGCCTTTGAGTTCGACCTGATTGCCATCCGGGTCGAAGCAGTACAGCGACAGGCCTTTGCCTTCAGCACCAAAGCGTGATTCGGCTTTCGCCACGGTCAGGCCAAAGGATTGCAAGTGCGCGATCAGCACCGCTTCATCGAACGGCTCGATGCGCAGGCAGAAATGATCAACGTTGCGCCGCTCGGCACCGGCCGCCCCGCCGCCCTTGCGGCCAATCTCGCCGGCCAGGTCGACGAGGTCGATCATCGAGGTGCCGGCGCGCAGGTGCACCAGGCCCAGCGGCTCGTTGCGCTTGACCACGTCGGCGCCAAAGACCTGGCCATAAAACGCGATGCTGCGCGGCAGATCCGCAACGCGCAGGACGATGTGATCAATATGTTGAATCGAAAACGGCTGCATGGGTTGGGCTCCTCACATTCAGCGACCCGGTCATTGTGGTGCAGAATCGAAAAAATTCACTGTCGATTTTTCGGTGGAGCCATCGACAAACTGGTTTTACTCTCGAGCCATGAACATACCGACCGTTGTCCTGCCCCCCCACGCCGAGATGGTTCGCGCCATGCTCGAACGCGATACCGCCTACGAAGGCGTATTCTTCACGGCCGTGAAAACCACCGGGATCTTCTGCCGCCCCAGTTGCACCGCGCGCAAGCCGAAACCGGAGAATGTCGAATTCTTCGCCCATGCCGATGAGTGCCTGTCGGCCGGCTACCGCGCCTGCCTGCGCTGCAAACCGCTGGACGCGGCAGCCATCGCGCCGGACTGGGTGCAGCGCTTGCTCAAGGCTGTGGACGCCGATCCGGAGCGGCGCTGGAGCGATGCGCAACTGCTCGCGCACAGCATCGAGCCGCTGAAACTGCGACGTTGGTTCAAACAGCATTTCGGCATGACCTTTCACGCCTGGTTGCGCACACGCCGGTTGGGCGTGGCACTGGGCGGAATCCGCCAGGGCACGTCGATTGATCACGCGGCGTTCGATTCCGGTTATGAATCACTCAGTGGTTTTCGCGATGCCTTCCAGAAGTCATTCCACATCACCCCCGGCCGCGCCGCCCAGAGTGAACCGCTGCTGTTCACCCGGTTGACCACGCCGCTGGGGCCAATGATCGCCATGGCCGAGCGCCGTGGGCTGGTGTTGCTGGAGTTTCTCGACCGCCCGGCGCTGACCCGCGAAGTGGAAGACCTGCAGAACCGTTATGGCTACGCGGTTGCACCGGGGCACAATGCGCATTTGCAGCAGATCGAAGAGCAACTGGCGGCATATTTCGCCGGCAAGCTGAGCGTCTTCAGCGTGCCACTGCACGCGCCCGGCAGCGACTTTGCCCGGCAAGTGTGGGCGGCACTGCAACAAATCCCTTACGGCCAGACCAGCACTTACGGCGCCATCGCCGCAGGTTTGGGCAAACCCGGTGCCAGCCGGGCAGTCGGTCTGGCCAACGGGCACAATCGGCTGTCGATTGTCGTGCCGTGTCATCGGGTGATCGGCGCGGACGGCTCGCTGACCGGCTATGGTGGAGGGCAGCCGCGCAAGGCGTTCCTGCTCAGGCTGGAAAACGCTGCCGTACAGCTCACGCAACAACTGGCACTGTGACGAACCGAATCAACTGACAAGAAGGATTTTTGATGAACGCGCTCGCGACGCCGTTTCACCAGTTGCACCAGCAAGGGCTGCTGATATTGACCAACGTCGCTGACGCCACCGGCGCACGACTGGTCGAACACCTCGGCGGCAAAGCCATTGCCACCAGCAGTGCGGCGGTGGCCTGGGCCCACGGTTACCCGGACGGCAACACCTTGCCCCTCGACCGCCTGGTGTCGACCGTGGAATCCATCGTCCGAGTGATCAGCGTGCCGTTGACCGTCGATGTCGAAGCCGGTTATTCCGATGACCTCGGCCGTGTCGCCGAAGTGCTCGATGCGGTGATCGCGGCGGGTGCCGTGGGTATCAATATCGAAGACGGTTCGGCAGCGCCCGAGCTGCTGGCACGCAAGATCGAACGGGCGCGCCAGGTTGCCGACAAACGCAATGTGCAGCTGTTCATCAATGCCCGCACCGATGTTTATCTGAAAGGCCTTGTACCGGCCGAAGACCGCGTTGCCGAAACCCTGCGGCGCGCCGCAATGTATCAAGCGGCAGGCGCCGATGGCTTGTTTGCCGCGGGGGTGACGGCAGCTTATGAAATCGAGGCGATCTGCAAGGGCACGCCATTGCCGGTCAACGTGCTCGGCTTCGCTGGCCTGCCGTCGCCCTCGGAGTTGCAGGCACTCGGCGTGCGCCGCTTGAGCGCCGGTTCCGGCATCGCCGAGTTCCTCTACGGCGCAATGGGCGGGCTGGTGAAAAGCTTCCTCGCCACAGGCCAGCTCGACACCCACGGTCTCAAGGCGTTGAGCTATGGCGAAGTCAACGGCCTGCTGAAATAGCATGCCCGACACCTACCAGGCGGCCAGCGCGTTGCTGGCCGCGCTCGACCCGGACTGGCACCGACATATCGCGGCCATCGGCCCGTGCCTGCACCAACCGCACCCGACACGCGATCCCTATGAATCGCTGGTGCGGGCGATTGCCTATCAGCAACTGCATGCCAGGGCCGGGGACGCGATTGTCGGGCGGCTGGTGGGGTTGTTTCCCGGGCAGACGTTTGCGCGACCTGAGCAGATCCTGGCGACCGATTTCGAACGCCTGCGCAGTTGCGGGTTTTCCGCCGGCAAGATCGCGACGATTCAAGGGATCGCCCAGGCAACACTGGACGGCGTGGTACCGGATTACAGCACGGCGCTGGTGATGGAGGACGAAGCGCTGATCGAGCGCTTGGTCAGTTTGCGCGGAGTCGGCCGCTGGACCGTGGAGATGTTGTTGATCTACGGCCTGGGGCGCATGGACGTGCTGCCGGCAGATGACTTTGGTGTGCGCGAGGGTTATCGGCGACTGAAGGGACTGGAAGTGCAGCCGACGCGCAGGCAGATGATCGAGACCGGCCTGGCATGGAGCCCCTATCGGACGGTGGCGGCTTGGTATTTGTGGCGGGTGCCGAAACTGCTGCCCTCACCCTGGCCCTCTCCCGGAGGGAGAGGGAACTGATTGGGGGATATTGGAGATTTACGCCGACCTGAAATAGCGCCTCTGAATACATGATCGCCAGGACTTGATGGGGCAATCCATAATCGACCCGGTTTTTCAGGTCGATGGATAACGCAAGCCATCTCGGTCGGCCCCCTCTCCTCCCGGGAGAAGGCTGGGTGAGGGTCAACTGTTCACAGCCCGGACTTCAACCGACTGAAAGCCCGGATCAACGCCCGATTGAAGGCTTTGCCGTTGTCGTTTTTGCTGTACAGCGTGGCCCTGACGTCGGCCGGGGGATACGTCCCCGGATCATTGCGAATCGACGCATTGACCAGGCCGTCCGCCGCCGTGATCGCATTGGCGTAGTGAATGGTGTCGGTGATCGGCGCGATCACCTCCGGCGTCATCAGGTAATCCATCAACGCCAACCCGGCCTGGGGATGCGGCGCGTCCTTGGGAATGACCATCGCGTCAAACCAGATCAACGTGCCTTCTTTCGGGATGTGGTAACTCAGTTTGAACGGTTTGTTCGCCGCCTCCGCCTGCCCTGCCGCAATCGCCACGTTGCCGTTCCACGACATCGCCACGCAGGTGTTGCCATTGGCCAGGTCGCTGATGTTCAGGTCGTTGTCGAAGTAGCGGATGTACGGACGGATCTTCGCCAGTTGCTGCTCGGCGAGTTTCAAGTCGTCGAGGTTCTGCCGGTTGATGTCCAGGCCCATGTACTTCATCACGGCGGCGAACACTTCGTTAGGATCATTGAGCAGACTGACTCCGCAATCGGCAAATTTTGCCACCACGGCCGGATCGAACAGCATCGCCCAACTGTCGGTCGGCGCATTCGGCAGGCGCTGCTTGATCGCCTCGTCCTGGTAACCGACGCCGGTGGTGCCCCAGGCGTAGATCCCCGCATAGCGATTGCCCGGATCGAACACCGCCATGTGCTGGCGAAACTCATCACCGACCCCGGCAAAGTGCGGCACCCGCGCCTTGTCCAACGGCTGGATTGCGCCGCTCTCGATGGCCCGCGACAAGTGCTGGCCGGCAGTCAGCACCAGGTCGTAACCACTGCGCCCGGTGAGCAGTTTGGTCTCGACGGTTTCCAGCGAATCAAAGTGATCGGCGACCACATGAATGCCGGTTTTCGCTTCAAAATTCTTCAGTGTGTCCGGTGCCAGGTACTCGCCCCAGATGTACAGGTTAACCACCGGTTTGGCGGAATCGGCGGCCTGCACACACAGGGGTGCAAGCACCAGCATTAACGCTTGAGTCAGTTTGTGCAGGCCCATCATCACACCCCCTTGCCGGCGTATTGCGGCATGGTGATGCAGGCGACGTTGCCACCACCGAGCAGGATTTCCCGGGAATTTTCGATGCCGACAATCTTGTGCTGCGGGAACAGTTCGGCGAGTGTCGCCAGTGCCACCTGATCGTTGCGGTCACCGAACAGCGGCACCACGATCGAGCGGTTGCCGGCGTAGTAGTTGATGTATGACGCACAAATTTGGGTGCCGGCCTGTCGAGTGTGGGTACTGTCCTGCTGATCGAGGCCGTCGGCTTCTTCAGCGGTCCACTCCAGTACGTCCGGTTGCGGCAGTTTGTGCACAATCAACTCGCGGCCCCGGCTGTCACGGGTGCTGCGCAGGATGTCGTAGGCCTCCTGATAGATTTCCCACTGCGGGTCATCGCGGTTGTCGGTCCATTGCAACACCACTTCGCCGGGACGCACGAAGCAGGCGAGGTCGTCGACATGGCCGTCGGTTTCGTCGAACTTGCAGCCCCGTGGCAGCCAGATCACTTGTTCGGCACCGAGGTAATCGGTGAGGCGTCGGGTAACTTCGTCCTTGCCCAGGTGCTGGTTGCGATTGCGGTTGAGCAGGCATTGCTCGGTGGTGAGGATGCTGCCCTGGCCGTCGCTCTGGATACCGCCCAGTTCGGCAATCAACGGCGCGCGGTAACGGTCGAATCGCTCGATTTCGAGGATCTTGCTGGCGATCTGGTCGTCCTTGTCCCAGGGGTAATACAAGCCACCGTCGAGGCCGCCGTAGGCGTTGAACTCGAAGTCGACGCCGCGCACTTCGCCGCTCTGATCGTTGACGACAAAGCATGGACCACTGTCGCGGAACCAGGTGTCATTGCAGGTCATCTCGACCACGCGTACCTGCGGCGGCAACTGCCGGCGGGCGGTGGCGAATTGCGCGGCAGAGGCGCACACGGTGACCGGCTCACTCTGCGAGATGGCGCTGACGATCTGCACCCAGACTTTCTGCGCCGGCTTGGCGCCGTTGCGCCAGACGTCGGTGCGCTCCGGCCAGCCGAGCCAGCAGCCGGACTTCGCTTCGAATTCGCCGGGCAGACGGAAGCCGTCCTGTTTGGGGGTGGAGTCGAGCAAACGTGCCATGGTCAAACCTCGTCTTCGGGTTGGGAATGACCACAGGCTAAGGGCGCAGGCGCTGCGCTCGCCAACGATGATTATTACGGAACAGTTGAATTCAACTCATCAATCGGCCAGTTGATCGTTGAACCATTCGAGCATCTGCGCCACCGCCGGACGCTCCAGACGCACCCGTTCGCAGACCAGCGCGTATTGACCGAGGGCGGTCATGCTCGACGCGAAGGGTCGCACCAGTCGCCCGCTCTGCAAATCCTCCTGGGCGGTGAGGTTGTCGCCCATCGCCACGCCCTGCCCTTGCGCCGCCGCTTCCAGGGCCAGCCCGGCATGGGCGAAATACAACTGGCGTTGCGGCCGCTGATCGCCGGCGTGGCTAGTCAGCCAGGCGGTCCAGGTCTTGCCGTCCTGATCATCGTGCAGCAGGCAGTGACGGGCCAGATCCTTTGGCGTTTTCAGGCTGCCCTGGTTGAACAGTCCGGGGCTGCACACCGGGAAAAATTGCAGGTCAGGCAGCGGCCGGACGAAATACGCACTGCTGTCCACCGGACCGGTGCCGTAGGTGATCGCCAGATCAATGTCTTCCCCGGGCGCCGCAGCGTCGATCGGTTGTTCATAGAGGTGCAAGGTGATGTGCGGGTAACGCGCATAGAAATCGGTGAGACGGCTCATCAACCATTTCTGCGCGAGCTCCGCGGTGACAGCCAGACGCAACACCGCGAGCGAGGATGGGTCGCGCAATTCATCACAAGCGTCGCCGATCAGTTCAAAGGCCTGCTGCAGGCTTTGCATCAGGCGTCCGGCAGCGATGGTCGGGCGAATCTGCCGGCCTTCGCGGATGAACAGCGCGACGCCGAGTTGCTCTTCGAGCTGGCGGATTTGATGGCTGACGGCGCTGTCGGTGACACACAATTCCGCCGCCGCCCGGCCGAAATGCGCGTGACGGGCGGCGCATTCGAAAGTGCGCAGGGCGGCCAGTGAGGGAAGTCTTCGCATGGGGCTGGTCCGTTTTTTGTAGGTCATGCTGACGGGGCCGGAGGTGCGCGTCCAGCCCTCGTTCCCTCACCCCAGCCCTCTCCCAGAGGGAGAGGGAGCCGATCGCGAGATATTGAGGATGTACGCCGACCTGAATGTGCGTGGGTGAATCCATGATCGACTGGTTTTTTCAGGTCGATGGAGGACGCAAGACAACCCGATCAGCTCCCTCTCCCTCCGCCATACACACGGGAGCTATTGAAGATGTACGCTGACCTGAATCTGTTTCGGTGAATCCATCATCGACGGGATTTTTCAGGTCGATGGAGGACGCAAGACAACCCGGTCAGCTCCCTCTCCCTCCGGGAGAGGGCTGGGGTGAGGGGCTTTTGACTGTATCGCACTGTATACCCCGAAGCCGCAGAAACACCCAACGCACAATCCCCCGCCCCGCCGACACATCCCCGATACACCTCAAGGCTGAAATACCCCGGTTGATTCAACTGGCCCGACTCACCGGAGATGCATCATGACCACAACCCTTTCAACCGCCATCAAAGGGCTGCACCTGAACCTCGACCGCGCCGGCACCTGGCTCGCCCCCCTGACGCTGCGGCTGTTTATCGCCTGGGAGTTTTTCGAGTCGGGGCTGGAGAAATTCAACGGGCAGAACTGGTTCGAAGACATCCAGGCGCGCTTCCCGTTTCCCTTCGATCACCTGCCGGCGTCGCTGAACTGGGAGCTGTCGATGTGGGCCGAGCTGATCGGCGCGCTGGCGATTCTGTGCGGTTTCGGCACACGGATTTCGGCCCTTGCGTTGATCGTGGTGACCGTGGTCGCCACCGCCGCCGTGCACTGGCCCGCCGACTGGTCGACGCTGAGCGAACTGGCGCAGGGTTACGCGATCACCAACAAGGGCTTCGGCAACTTCAAGCTGCCGGCGATTTACCTGGCTGCACTGCTGCCACTGCTGTTCGCCGGTGCCGGCAAGCTGAGCGTCGATGCGTGGCTGGCACGGGTGTTCTGGCAACGCCACACCCGCTGAGGCTCAATGCGCCCGGTCCAGCCCCGCCAGCAACGCGCTGTCACGGCTGTAGATGTCCGGCGCGTAGCGCACCCGACCGGCATTATCGACCTGCGCGGTCCAGTAGGTCATCAGGATCGGCACCGGCGCCGACAAGCGAAATTCGTGAGTGGTGCCGGTGGCGAGCAAGGTGTCGGTGCGGGCCTTTTCCGCCGGGGTCAGGAGCAGGTCGCGCAGCTGCATCGGGTGCTCGACCCGCACGCAGCCGGAGCTGAAGGCACGCGGCCCTTTCTCGAACAGCGCCTTGCTCGGCGTGTCGTGCAGGTACACGGAGAACGGGTTGGGGAAGCGGATGACCATCTGCCCCAACGGATTACGCGGCCCGGCATCCTGACGCAGGAGGATGTTGCCGGGGTTGTCCCAGTCGATGTCCGCCGCTGCCAGCGGTTGCCCATTGGCATCGAGCACTTGCAGGTTCTGCCGGCTGAGGAAGGTCTGGTCCTTGCGGATTTCCGGCAGCTTGTCTTCTTTCCAGATAGTCGGCGGCACGGTCCAGGTCGGGTTGAGGGTCAGACGCGTGACGCGAGACTTCAACAACGGTGTCTGGCGCTCGGCGCGGCCAACCTGAGTGCGGGTCTGCCACACGGCTTGACCGCCCTGATACAGAGTCAGTTCGGCGGCGGCAACGTTGACCAGCAGGCCATTGGGTTCCATGTCCTGGGCCAGCCAGCGGAAGCGTTCGAGGTTGACCCGCAACTGTTCACGGCGGTTCAGCGGACTGATGTTGAGCTCGGCGATCGTCCCCGGCCCGACCACCCCGTCGGCCTGCAAGGAATGGCTGGCCTGAAAACTTTTCACGGCATCGACCAGCACGCCGTCATAGGCATTGCCCGGCGCGCCTAAGGCGTGGGTCAGATAGCCTTCGCTGAACAGCCGCTGCGCCAGTTCCGGCACGCGTTTATCTTCCATCGACGGGCGCAGCAGCGGCCCGTTGCCCACGGACTGCCATTGCGGCAACGCTTTGAGCCGTTGCACGGCGTAGAGCTGGCGCAGGCTTTGATATTGCGCCAGACGCGGACGGGCCAGATCGAACGCGCCGGCGATATCGTGCATGCCGGGTACGGCGATGGCCAGCAATTCCGCCTGACGGTCGCGCGGGGTGTCGTCGGCACGCCACAGCGGTTCGAAATGCGATTGCAGCAGGCGACCGTAATGCAAATCCTGCAGGGCCTGGAGGTAGTTGCGGCTGATGTCGATGTCGGCGCACAACTCGCCATCCTGCGGCGCTGCGCTCGGAAGCGGGTAACGCTTGGGATTCAGCCCATCGTCGGCCAACAGTTGCAATTGCGCGTGCAAGGCCGGCAATCGTGCGGAGTCACTGGCCCACACCGGCATCCAGTCCTGCTGTTCGTAGAAGGCCTGCAATTGCGTGAGCGCCGGGCCATTGAGCTGCGCGGCAATCGCCGCGCACGACTGCGGCAAACTGATCAGCACCGCCTGCAGCGGACTTTGCGGCTCGACCGGCCTTTCAGCAGGCGGCGTCGGCAATGTCTCCAGCGGCGGCAACGGCTCATCGGCACAAGCGACAAACGGCGCTGCGAGCAAACAAATGCTCAAGTAGCATGCGTACTTTTTGAACAACTGCTTTACTCCAATCCATGGCCGTCTCAATGACGGTCAACCTTACATCAGGTGCGCTGAACAGTCAGGCCCGAATCCGGGGTCTGTCGGGTATGACTGGGAGTCAGGAGCCAAAGTGCCAAATATGTAGCCAGTGAGGACACTTTATAAATGTTGACGTTTTTGCGCCGACTTCTGTTGACCACCGCGACCCTTGTCGCCGTGACCAGTCCAGTTTTTGCCGCCGGCAAACCATCGCCGGTGCTCTTTACCAGCCTCGCGCACGCCGCGCCAGAACTCAATCCCCAAGCGCTGAAAGGTGCCTTGAACGCCATGCAATGCGCGGTCAACAACGGTGCGAAACCGTCCCGCCATCTGGCCATCATCGACTATTCGCAACCGTCCACCGAGCGCCGCTTGTGGATTTTCGACCTGAACCGGAAAAAACTGGTACTGCGCGATCTGGTCGCCCACGGCTCCAATTCCGGGGAAAACTTCGCCACGCAGTTTTCCAACCGTGAAGGCAGTTATCAATCCAGCCTCGGCCTGTTCCGCACCCAGGAAAGCTACGAAGGCACCCACGGTTACTCGCTGCGCATGGACGGCCTCGAACCGGGCTTCAACGACCTGGCCCGCGATCGTGCCATCGTGATCCACGCCGCCAGTTACGTGAATCCGTTGTGGAGCAAGCGCCAGGGGCGCATCGGCCGCAGCCAGGGCTGCCCGGCGGTACGGCCGCAGATCGCCCGACAAGTGATCGATAAACTCAAGAACGGTCAGTTCATGTTCTCGTGGTACCCCGACCAGCGCTGGCTGCGCTCGTCGCCGTACCTCAATTGTCAGCCGCAACAGGTGGCGAGCATTCTCAGTACCCACGCCAGCTGACAAAGCACCACAGCGGTTGCAGTTTTTGCCGCCACACGGTGCTTCTGTGGGAACGGGTTTGCTCGCGAAAGCGGTGGCTCAGTCGCTGGAGATGTCGGCTGTACCGGCCTCTTCGCGAGCAAGCCCGCTGCCACATTTGAGCTTGGCGCGACTGAGGATCAGGGCCATGAGCATCAGCGCTGTAGCGACGGCGAAAGTGATGTGCAAGCCGCGGCCGATGACCTCGGCAGGTGCCTGGGTCGGGCCACCCGTGGCCAGGGCAAACACCGCCCCCATCACCGCCGCCCCGGTGATCAATCCAAGATTGCGCGCCAGCCCGAGCAGGGCCGACACCACACCGCGCTGATCCTGACTGACACCCGCCATCAATCCGGTATTGTTGGCCGCCTGGAACAGCGCATAGCTCCCGGCGACCAGCGTCATCGGCAGCAAATACCCCGGCAGACCCAGATGCGTCGGCAACAGCGCCAGCAGTGCGCAACCGCCGGCCAGCCCCAGCAACGCGCCCGGCACCATGCGCCGCGCGCCGAAGCGATCCACCAGCCGCCCGGCCGCCACGCCACCAAACGCCGCCAGCAACGGCCCGACCGACAACGCCAATCCGACCATGGCACTGCTCAGGCCCAACCCGCGACTCAGGTAAAACGGCCCGACCACCAGTGTGGTCATCATTACTGTCGTCACCAGCAAGGTCAGCGCCAGGCTGCTGCTCAGTCGCGGGTCAGCGAACAGAGACAGGCGTATCAGCGGCGCCCTGGCTTGCTTCTCGACCACGATGAACAACCCCGCGCCGCACAGGCTGACCACTAGCAATCCGAGGGTGAAACCTTCGAGCGTCATCGCCAGCGCATAGGCCGCCAGCGTCAACACCAGTACTCCCGAGCCGACATAATCAAACGTCACGGGCGTGCGGACGGTGCGATCGGCCGGCAAATAGCGATACACCAGCCACGCATTGAGCAACCCCAACGGCACGTTGAGCAGAAAGATCGACGGCCAGCCGACATGCTCCATCAACAACCCACCCAGTGACGGCCCGAGGCTGGTGCCGGTGGCGGACATCGTCGCCAGCAAGCCCATTGCACTGCCCGCCCGCGCCTTGGGCACCGCATCGGCGACCAGTGCAACCGTCAACGCGAACATGATTGCCGCGCCGACGCCTTGCACTGCTCGTGCGCCGATCAACCAGATCCATCCAGGGGCGAGTGCGCAGGCCAACGACGCGACGGTGAACAGGCCGATCCCGACCAACAGCAAGCGCCGGCGCCCAACGCCATCGCCCAGACGCCCGACGCTGACAATCAAGGTGGTCACCGCCAGCAGGTAGGCCAGCACGATCCATTGCACCTGTTGAAACGTCGCATCGAACGCCGCCGCCAATGTCGGCAATCCGGCGTTGGCAATGCTGGTGTCCAGTGACGGCATCAACATCGACAGTGCCAGGCTGGTCAGCGCCCAGCGGGCTGTGGGGTTCAGGGGTTCTCGGGGCATGGCGTGCTCGCAGCGCAAGGGTGATACGCCGTAGCCTGAGCCTCGACAATACACGGCGCAAGACGCATGATTTGCACTCAATACCTGCATGGAACGCCATGTCATGACCGCTCCGGATCTGAACCTGTTGATCACCCTCGACGTCTTGCTGCGCGAAGGCAGCGTCGCCCGCGCCGCGAGATGCCTGCGGTTGAGCCCGTCAGCCATGAGTCGCGCCCTCGCCCGTCTGCGCGAAACCACCGGCGACCCGTTGCTGGTGCGCGCCGGTCGTGGCCTGGTGCCGACGCCGCGGGCGCTCGAATTGCGCGAGCGGGTCGGTCATCTGGTGCAGGCCGCCGAGGCGGTTTTGCGCCCCGCCGAGACACTCGACCCTGGCCGGTTGCAACGCACGTTCACCTTGCGCAACACCGACGGTTTTGTGGAAACCTTTGCCGCTGCCCTGCTCGCCCGCATCGGCGAAGAGGCGCCCGGGGTGCGCCTGCGCTTTGTGCAAAAAGCCGACAAGGACAGCACGCCGCTGCGCGAAGGCCGGGTGGACCTGGAGACGGGTGTGGTCGACGACACCACGGATCCGACGTTGCACAGCCGCATCCTGTTTCAGGATCACTGGATCGGGGTGGTGCGTGAGGGGCATCCGTTGAGCGCGGGCAAGATCAGCAGCAAACGCTTTGCCGGTGGCGAACACATTCTGATCTCGCGACGCGGGCGCAGCAGCGGTCCGGTGGACGAAGCATTACTCGCCTTTGGCCTGACGCGGGACATCGTCACCTCGTTCGGTGGATTCTCCGCAGCGCTGACGCTGGTGCGTGAATCAGACCTGATCGCCACAGTGCCGGAACGTCACACGAGCAAACTGCGCAACGGCCTGCACAGTTTCGCCCTGCCCTTCGAGATGCCGCCGATCAGCGTGTCCATGCTCTGGCACCCGCGCATGGACGCTGACCCGGCGCACCGCTGGCTGCGCCATTGCGTGCGCGAACTCTGTGCCTAACGCGCATCCCCGCCGGCGGGTTTATAGAACAGGAATTTGCCGGTCTCGGCCGTCTTGCGGTACTCCTTGGCCCAACTCGGATGGACGTTGCGATCATGGAAATACAACGCGCCGTGGGTGCGATCCTTGAGCTGACGATTCAGGGCCTTGCCGGCGATTTCCTTGGCCAAGGCGTATTCGCTATCTTCCTTGACTTGATCCGGCTTGCCATCGCACCACCAGGAAAACTGGCAGCTCTTGGTTTCCGAGCCTTGTTTGACCACGGCACACACCGTGTCAGGGAACCCTTCGTGGCCGAGGCGGTTCATCACCACACTCGCCACCGCTTCCATTTCCGGGGTGTCCTTGCCCTTGGCTTCCCAATAGATACTGCGCGCCAGGCAGGTGAGTGGATCGTCCAGCGGCGCCGCGCCGGCCGGGTCAACCGCTTGGGCTTCGGTCGGGGTGATGGCCTCGGATCTGGGTGCCGGGGCCGCACTGACCTGGTCGGCGGCTTTCTCTTCGAGCACCTGGGCTTTTTCTTCAGCCTTCGCCTTGATCGGGGCCTGATCGGTGGCCCCCGCCAAGCCAGTCAACAGCATTAACGCGAAACAGCCAGCCAACGCTTTCAATCCCATGTCAGTTCTTCCGGCAGCGCCCGGTCCGGGCAAGGTGTTACGTCGGGGAGACACCCGGATTCCGGGGTCTTCGGAGAGTGTAGACGGCAAATACTTCGACAAAGTTGCGTAGAAAAAAGCGCCAAATGAAGAAAAAGACATTGCGTCCACCGGGGGCCTTTCGCGCATCATGGGCGCACTCAGCTCAAGGGAGATTTCCATGCGCTTCATGCCATCCGTTTTGCGTTTCGCCGCGTTGTCCGTCGGCCTGGTGCTGGCCATTCCGGCCATGGCCGCCGATGAGTCGCAATTGATCGAGTCGATCAACAGCTACCGCAGCCAACCGCAGCGCTGCGGCAGCCAGGCGTCCACTGAACTGCCGCCGCTGTCGGCCGATCCGCGACTGCGTTTGCCGGCCACCGGCATGGTCGATCTGCAACAGGCCATGGCCAGCGCCAGTTATCCGATGGTCAATGTCCAGGCAATCACGCTCAACGGCCCGCGCGATGCGGCGTCGGCGATGAAGGCGATTCAGGAGAGTTTCTGTCAGGTGGTGCTCGATCCGCAGTTCGTAGATGTCGGCGTCAGCCGTGCCGACCGCGACTGGCGCATTGTGCTGGCGCGGCCGTTGCTGTCGGCCAGGCTGGGGGATGCGCAGAGTGAGGGGCAGAAGTTGCTGAGCGAACTCAACGCCGCCCGCAGCAAGGCCCGTCAGTGTGGCGGTCAGGCCTTTAGCGCTGCCGCACCGCTGGCGTGGAACGCGACGTTGGGCACGATCGCCCAGGATCACAGCCGTGACATGGCCAACAACAATTACTTCGACCACAAGGACCGCGACGGCCGCACGCCCGGCGATCGCGCGGAACTCGCCGGGTACAGCGGCCAACTGGTCGGCGAAAACATCGCCGCCGGCCAGGACACCGTGAGCAAAGTCGTCGAGGGCTGGCTGGCCAGCCCTGGCCATTGCGCCAACCTGATGAACCCGCAATACAAGGAACTCGGCGCGGCCTATGCGACCGATCCGAAGAGCAGTGCGGGGATTTACTGGACCGCGATGTTTGGCGCGCAGTAACTCTTTGGCGCACCGTCATTGCTGCAGGAGCGAGTCTGCTCAGGGGGTTTTCACAGCACCTGAGCAGGCTCGCACCGGAGGGCTTCACCTCAAGATGCAGCCCGGTATCTCAAGCGCCAAAACCCTTCATTACCAATCCTTGTAAACCTGACGACGCCAATTCGGCGAGAAACATTTCATCATCGACGGGATCAATCAGCCGTTCAGAAACAGTGATTGGACGCTACTCAACGCAGCCCCTAACCTGCGCGGGCCAATCCCCTTCGACAGGGGTTTTCACTCTTGCGAGGCTGTCATGTCAGAACGCGTCTTGATCGATGGTTACAACCGCCGCGTCGACTATCTGCGCATGTCAGTCACCGACCGCTGCGATTTCCGCTGCGTGTATTGCATGGCCGAGGACATGCAGTTTCTGCCACGTCAGCAAGTGCTGACCCTGGAGGAAATCTATCAACTGGCGCAAAGCTTCGTCGCGCTGGGCACGCGCAAGATTCGCCTGACTGGCGGCGAGCCGCTGATCCGTCCGGGCGTGGTCAACCTGTGCGAGCAGATCGCCGCCCTGCCCGGCCTGCGCGAACTGTGCATGACCACCAACGGCTCGCAACTGGGCAAACTCGCCGCGCCGCTGTTCGACGCCGGGGTCAAGCGCTTGAATATCAGCCTCGACAGTCTCGACCCCGAGCGCTTCAGACAAATGACCCGCACCGGCGATCTGGCGCAGGTGATCAATGGCATCAATGCCGCGCGCAAGGCCGGTTTCACCCGCACTAAACTCAACGTCGTGGTAATGCAGGGGCGCAACGATCAAGAGGTCAACGACCTGGTGAGCTTCGCCATCGACCACCAGCTCGACATCGCCTTCATCGAGGAAATGCCGCTGGGGATCATCAGCGAACACAGCCGCGCCGAGTCGTTTTTTTCCAGTGCGCAGGTACGCCAGAAGATTGCCGAGCGCTACACCCTGATCGACTCGGCCGAATCGACCCAGGGCCCGTCGCGCTACTGGCGACTGGCCGAGGCGCCAGAGATACGCCTGGGGTTTATCTCGCCACACAGCCACAATTTCTGCGGCACCTGCAACCGCGTGCGACTGACCGTTGAGGGGCGCCTGCTACTGTGTCTGGGTAACGAGCACTCAGTGGACTTGAAAGCGGTGCTGCGCGCCCATCTGGGGCAACCGCAACGGCTGGAGAACGCCATTATCGAGGCGATGAAGCTCAAGCCATACCGGCATAACTTCGAAGTGAACGACGACGTCCAGGTCGTGCGCTTCATGAACATGACCGGCGGTTGAAGCCGCCCTCACCCTGCGTCACCGGGACCGTCCAGCATGATCATCCGACCCAAGGTCAACCAGTTCGCCATTCTCTTCACCCTCAAGGGATCGATTGCCAAACGCATCGCCCTGCGCACGCTGATGGTCACCCTGCTGGCGTCGGCCATCGTCCTGATTGAAATGCTCCACCCAAGCAACTTCACCAAGGTCAACGCCACGCCGTTCACCTTGCTCGGGCTGTCACTGTCGATCTTCATGAGTTTTCGCAACAACGCCTGCTACGACCGCTGGTATGAGGCGCGCAAGGCCTGGGGCGATGTGCTGGTGCACATTCGCTCGGTGATTCGCGAAACCCATGTCATCCGCGAGTCCGCCGAGCGCAAACCGTTACTGCTCAACCTCTGCGGGTTTGCCCACGCGCTGAATGCGCGGTTGCGCCGGGAAAGCGAGGCAGCGGCCAGCAGTGCCTGGATCACACCGAAACACGATGCGCAGGTGCCGGATTACAGCGGACGGATTCTGCAGCAGGTCGGCCAGCAATGCTCCGACCTGCATCAGAACGGCGAACTGAGCGAGTGGCGCTACATGCTGCTGGCCAACCACCTGACCAGCCTGACCCAGGCGCAAGCGGTCTGCGAACGGATCAAGAACACCCCGTTGCCCTTCCCCTACACCCTGCTGCTGCACCGTACGATCTACCTGTTCTGCATCCTGTTGCCGTTCGCCATGGCCGAGCCGCTGGGCTGGCTGACGCCATTGTTCACGGCGATTGTCAGCTACACGTTCTTTGGCCTCGACGCGATTGCCGATGAACTGGAAGACCCGTTCGGCCGCGACGAAAACGACCTCGCGACCGACTCGCTGGTACGCACCATCGAGCGCGACATCCTCAGCGAACTGGGCGTGACCGACCTGCCGCCGATGCTGCTGCCAGTGGACTATGTACTGAGCTGAATCCCGCGCCCATGACACCCAAGAACCAGTGGGAACTGGCTTGCCAGCTGCCACAGGTTACCTGCCGCTTCACTCTCGCCAACCACACTTTCGAGCGGCTCTTTCGCGGAACCTCACCGCGCTGAGAGCCCCTTGAACCGTGAGTGACAGAGCCGATCCATCGCCCTTTGAACGCTTGCGATTGGACGAATGCGCCATCAGATGAGATCGTCGCACCCTGCGCGTTTCACGCGCCTTGCGCCTCTGCGTCAATACTCAATCCAAATTCCCGTCGAGCAGGTGCCATCGTGGACATCAAACAACTCAAGTTCCTGATCGCACTGGACGAAACCCGTCACTTCGGCCAGGCCGCCGCCCGCTGCCATATCACCCAGCCGACCCTGTCGATGCGCCTGCGCAACCTGGAAGACGAGCTGGATCTGGTGTTGGTCAATCGGGGCCAGCGCTTCGAAGGTTTCACTCAGGCCGGCGAACGTGTGCTGGCCTGGGCGCGCACGCTGCTGGCGGCACATGATGGGTTGTTCGCCGAAGCGGCGGCGTGTCGCGGGCAACTGGTCGGTAGCTTGCGCCTGGGCCTGGTGCCACTGAGCAACTTCAATCCGGTCAATTACATTCAGGCGTTGTCCGGTACGTATCCGGAACTGAAATTCAGCCTGTCCTCGCTGAGTTCCGACGAGATCATCGCCGGCCTTGGCAACAATCAACTCGACCTCGGCGTGTGTTATCTCGACCACGTCAACCCGAGCTATTTCGAGTTCTTCGAGATCAGCGAAACCCGCGTCGGCCTGCTGTACGACAACCGTCACTTCCAGTTCGAAGGCAATGAAATGAGCTGGGAGGATGCAGCGGAACTGCCACTGGGGATGATCACCACCGGCATGCATTACCGCAAATCCATTGACCTGAGCTTCCGTAGCCGTGGCCTCAATCCGCAGCCGATCCTGGAAAGCGATTCGACGTATCAGCTGTTGCAGGCGATTCACCAGGGTTTCTGCTGCTCGATCATGCCGCTGGACAGTGGCCTGGAAGCACCGATCGAACACCTGTCATTCATGAACCTGCCGGATGCCAGTGTGCTGGCCCCGCTGGGGCTGGTGATGCGCAAGACCGAACCACGTTCGGCGATTGCCGAGAAGTGTTTTGCCGAGGCGCGCAAGATGTTCAGGATTGAAGCGCCGGTTGTTTGAGTGACCGATCCAGACGGTGATGCCGGATGATCGGGGCGTTCAAGATATTTCACATTCATCGTTTACAGCTCCCGAGGTTCCCCCTTACTATCCGGGCACACCGGTCGACGGGATTGCCCCGCCACCGACGCTTTCCGCCAACGGAAACACGCGTTATGAGTACGTCACCACAACAACTAAAATCGTTGAACGTCTCCGCAGTGTGCGCCCCCTGTCACAGGGGCCGCGCATGAATCGCATCGTCAATCTGCCCATGGCCCTGCGCCGTTCCAAGCTGCGTCACTCCGCACGCCCGCCGGATATCGCCTGCTGATTCCGCCAGTCAGTCAAGATCCGCATTGTGGCGAGGGAGCCTGCTCCCGCTGGACTGCTTAGCAGTCCCCTGCCTTTGAATCGAAAAGCGAGAGCCGCTTCGCGCCTCAGCGCGAGCAAGCGCCCTCGCCACAGGTTCTGTGTCACCTCTGACTGATCTGCATTTGAAATCCCTGCCAGGACGCCCTCCCTGCGTCCGGCCCGAATCTGCGCGCCTGTGCGGCGCCCTCGTGAGTGATTGACCATGAAATTCGCAGCCATTGAAGACGCACGCCTGTTTCTCGACCAAAACCCTGATATCGACATGATCGAGCTGTTTATCCTCGACGCCAACGGCGTGCCGCGCGGCAAGCTGTTGCACCGCGAGGAATTGCTCGCCGTCTATGAAAGCGGCCGCCCGCTGCCAAGCACCATTCTCGGCCTGACCGTACAGGGCGAGGACGTGGAAAACTCCGGTCTGGTCTGGGACGTCGGCGACATCGACTGCCGCGCCTACCCGCTCGAAGGCAGTCTGGTGCGCCTGCCGTGGCGGCAGATTCCCACCGCTGCGGTGCAAGTCAGCATGCACCCGACCGAGGGCATGCCCGCCAGCATCGCCGACCCGCGCCATTTGCTGATCAGGATCATCGACGGTCTCAAGGCCGAGGGTTATCACCCGGTGATGGCATGCGAACTGGAGTTCTATCTGCTCGACGCCAAACGCGATCACAACGGTCGCCCGCAACCGGCGCTGGATGCCGACGGGGGCCGACCGCGACACACCCAGGTCTACGGTTTGCGCGAACTGGAGCAGATCGAACCGTTCCTCGCCGACCTCTACAGCGCCTGCAAACTGCACGGCATTCCGGCGCGCACGGCGATCTCCGAATACGCACCGGGCCAGGTGGAAATCACCCTCGAACACGGCGATGCACTGCAGGCGATGGATCAGGCAGTGCGCTACAAGCGCCTGGTCAAAGCCGTGGCGCACAAGCACGGCATGCAGGCGACGTTCATGGCCAAGCCGTTCGATGATCTGGCCGGCACCGGCATGCACATGCACGTCAGCCTGGCCGATGGCGAGGGGCGCAACCTGTTCGCCTCCGAGGACCCGGCCGGCACCCCGCTGCTGCGCACGGCGATTGGCGGCATGCTCGCCTCGCTGCTCGATTCGCTGCTGCTGTTCTGCCCCAACGCCAACTCCTACCGGCGCTTTCAGGCCAACAGCTACGCGCCACTGGCGCCGACCTGGGGCGTCGACAACCGCACCGTCAGCCTGCGCGTACCCGGTGGCCCGGCCAATACCCGACACATCGAACACCGCATCTGCGGCGCCGACGCCAACCCGTACCTGGCCGCAGCGGCGATCCTGGCCGGCATCCATCGCGGCATTCGTGAAAATCTCGATCCGGGCGCACCGGTCGAGGGCAACGGCTATGCGCAGGCGAAGGAATTGCTGCCGACCGATTGGCTGACGTCACTGCAAGCGCTGGAAAATTCTGCGTGGGCGCGGGATGCCCTGGGCCAGGAATTTCTCGGCGTGTACCTGGCGGTGAAACGCGCCGAGTACCGACAGTTCATGGCCGAGGTGGGTGAACAGGATTGGCGCTGGTATTTGACCGAAGCCTGAAGACTCACCACTGATCCCCCTGTAGGAGTGAGCCTGCTCGCGCCTACAGGGGATCGCGTACCGATTTGAATTTTGTGTGGACACTGACATGAGCCAACGCTGCAATTCCTACTACACCGCCACCCTCAATCAGGACACCGACTACCCGACCCTGCGCGGCCGACACCGAGTCGACGTGGTGATCATCGGCGGCGGTTTCACCGGCGTTGCCACCGCCGTCGAACTCGCCGAAAAAGGTTTGAAGGTCGCCATCGTCGAGAGCAACAAGATCGGCTGGGGCGCCACCGGGCGCAATGGCGGCCAGGTCACCGGCAGCCTCTCCGGCGACGGCGCGATGCGTAAACAGATGCGCCCGAAACTCGGTGATGCGGTTGACGATTTCATTTGGCACCTGCGCTGGCGCGGGCATCAAATCATCCAGCAGCGCGTGGCGAAATATGGCATTCAGTGCGACCTCAAACACGGTCATTTACACGCTGCCTACAAGCCCAGTCACATGACGGATTTGCGCAACGATTACGAGGAAGCCGTGCGCCGCGGCCTGGGCGATGAAGTCAGTCTGCTCGACCGAAGCCAAGTGCGTGACCTGCTGCAAAGCGACCTCTACCACGGCGCGATCAAGAACACTCGCAACATGCACCTGCACCCGCTCAATCTGTGCATCGGCGAAGCACGGGCGGCGGAGAGTCTCGGTACGCTGATCTTCGAGAACAGTGAAGTGCTGGAAATCATCCATGGCGCGACGCCTGGGGTCAGGACGGCTCACGGCCAGATCGACGCCAATCAAGTGATGCTCGCCGGTGACGTCTATCACAAGCTCGAACCAGGTCAGCTCAAGGGCAAGATCTTCCCGGCCATGGGCGGCATCGTCACCACCGCGCCGCTGGGCGATCTGGCGCGGCAGATCAACCCCGAAGACCTCGCGGTGTACGACTGCCGTTTCGTCCTCGACTACTACCGCCTCACCGCCGACGGGCGCCTGCTGTTCGGCGGCGGCGCCAACTACAGCGGCAAGGACTCGCGAGACATCGCCGCCGAGTTGCGCCCGTGCATCGAACAAACCTTCCCGGCGCTCAAAGGCGTGAAGATCGACTACCAGTGGAGCTGCGCGATGGGCATCGTGATCAACCGCATCCCGCAACTGGGCAAGCTGTCGGACAACGTCTGGTATTGCCAGGGCTACTCGGGGCACGGCATCGCCACCACCCACATCATGGGTGAAATCATGAGCCGGGCGATCACCGGGCAGCTGGAGCAGTTCGACACTTTTGCCCAGTGCCAGCACATTCGCGTGCCCATGGGGGATTTGCTGGGCAATCCGTTGTTGGCGGCGGGGATGTGGTACTACCAGATGCTTGAAAAGTTGCGTTGACGGGACTGGCCCCATCGCTGGCAAGCCAGCTCCCACAATGCCCGTGGCGTACCCAAATTTCATGTACACCGCAAAACCCGTGGGAGCTGGCTTGCCAGCGATGAGGCCAGCAGCTCCAGCACAAACCTCAGTCCGGCAACTGCTCCACCGCAATCCCCAGCCGCCGATAATCCTCGACACTCCCCGACGCCACATGCCGCTCGGTAATCAGCGTATGCAGGCGCGTACACGACGCCACCACAAACGGTTCCACCGCGCCGAGCTTATCCGCCGTGGTCACCGCAATCACCCGCGCCGCACTGTCCAGCAATGCCTGCTTCACCGGCACTTCATCGAAATGCAGCGAGGTAATCCCCACTTCCGGGTGAATCGCACACACCCCGGTGAAGGCCAGATCCGCCTTGATCCCGGCCAGCAGCCGCACCGCTTCATGGCCGCCGGCCGACATCGTGCGCGGGTTCAACTGTCCACCGGCAAGGATCACTTTGACGTCCTTGTATTCGGACAAGGCAATCGCCGTCATCGGCGCCGCCGTCACCGCCGTGATGCGGATATCCGCACGCAACGAGCGCGCCACCTGCAACGTGGTGGAGCCGGAGTCGAACAGCACAATCTGCCCGTCCTCGACCTTCTGCGCCGCCAACTGTGCCAGACGCACCTTGACCTCATCGGATTCCTCCAGCCGGGTGAAATAATCCTTGCCGGTGTCTTTCGGCCGCGGCAATGCCCCGCCATGCACCCGCTGCACCAGCCCGGCGCTGTCGAGTTCGGCGAGATCGCGGCGGATGGTGTCTTCGGACACTGCAAAGTGCTGGCTCAACTCGGACGCCATGACCTTGCCGTCACGTTCGAGGATCAAAAGTATTTTCTGCCGACGCAGGGAGGGAAGCTCTGAAGCGGAATGATCGTGCATGGTTTTGCCTGTTTGTGCTTGTCATTGCAGGTTTGTGCGAGCTTAGCCAAGCAAACTTGCAAACACAACGCCGGTATCAATGGCTTCGATCATTGGAATCACGAAGCCGAATTTTTTCTTTTGACCCGACCCCGGCAGAATGGCCCCACTTTCAAAAGGACCAGGATGAACACCCCATGAACCTCAATTTCGCTTTTGCCTGCATGGTCGTCGTGTCGTTTGCCATCGCGCTCGGGCACGCCTGATCAAGGACTAATCCTGCGCCGGGCTCAGACTTTTGCCAGCGTTGATTTCTCTAGACACCCGCAAAGCAAAAATCTAGCGTTGTCGGCTCCAGATGCTTTGCAGAGATCAACATGCGCCAACCCGTTCGGAAGCTGACGATAGACAATATCGACTCGATAACCGAGGCGTTTCATCACGACCTTGCCGTTATCGGCGAATCGATTGCGGGGAAGACCGGCATATCCTTGATGCTTGCGCTGAAGCGCGATCGCTTGGGCCACGGGCCCTACCCAGACGTGTCACTGTTCGAGGCGGCCAACCGAATCATGTCTGACCTGGTCATTCTTCATGGCATCGGCGCGCTGCTTAAAGGGAAATTTTTCCCTTTCGACGAATACACCGTTGAGTTTGGAAACGAAAACCGCAACAGCTTTGACATACGCGCAGAATCGCCGAGCGGCACCCTCGCGGGTGAAGCATTTAATGCGGCTTCCTCATTCTTCGGCACCAAGAAACGTGCGGCATTAAAAAAACTGCGCAGCAAAGCTGTAGAGCAAAGCTACAGAGTCATCATGTTTAATGCTGAAGGACCTCGTAGCGGCGTCAAACCAGAGGCCGATGGCATCTACCAGATCGCCGTTGATGTCACCACGGGATCAATCAACATCACGCCCTGAACCCGAACGGCGCTAAACCGGTGAATGTCTGGATACGGCGCCGTATCCAGACATTCACCACCCTTCAAATCAGTCCTCTACCTGCGTTCATTCCGCCACCACCCGCGCCTTGCGCACGAACAGCGCATGGACCTTGTCCCAGAAATTGCCGCCCAGCACGAAAAAGCTGCCGACGAACATCAAGTCGCCCAGCGCCTGCATCTGCCAGAGGTTGGGCCGTACGCCCGGGAAGAAGTTGTCGAAATACGGTTCCAGGAAGGACGACAGCAGCGGCAGGCAGAACATCACCACGCCGATCTTGTGGCGCATCGGGCTGACTTCGGCCACAGGGGTCGGAATCACGCCGGAAATATAGTGGCCGATCGTGCGCTTGAGTTCGGCGAACCCGGCCTTGCCCATCACCGCGATCACCAGCAGCAACAGCACCTTGTTACTGATGAACAACACCCCGGTCAACGCCGCAACTTTCGAGCCCGGCACATCGAGGGCGGCGGCAATCGGCACCATCAGCCACGAACCGAGCATCAGGCAGATGATTGCCACGCCGACCTTGAAACGCCAGTTGGCGCTGGTGGGGGCAAGCGGATCTTGAGCAGTGTCCATGGTTTCCTACCTTTTCGTCGGGGGCGGTTCAGGGGAGTTCGCCTGAAAAAGCGTAGCAGCTGATTGCTTCGATCAACCCGCAATCTGCGGTCTATGCTCCAGTGACATTTCCCACTGGGGCCTCCCGGTATGCCTGCAACGCCAGCCCTGCTGATCCATCCCGGCCACCTGCTGCTGCTCGGTGTGCTGAGCCTTGGCGGCTGCCTGCGGCTGGGCCCGGATTTCCAGCCGCCAGCCGAGGCCTGGAGCAAGCAGTGGCAAAGTCCGGCACTGGAGCGGGCCAGCGAACGCGGCACGCTGCCGGATCTGCGCCAGTGGTGGCAGGTGTTTGCCGATCCGGTGCTCGACCGATTGATCAGCGACGCCGAAGCCCGCAACAGCAGCCTGAAGATCGCCGGCCTGCGGGTCCTCGAAGCCCGGGCGCAACTGGGCATCGCCGACAGCGGTCGCTACCCGCAACTGCAACAGGCCAGCGCCGACAGCCTGTACATCGACCGCCACCAGTCCGGCGGCAACAACCCGCAAGACGTGCATTTCTGGCAGCACAGCGCCGCGTTCGATGTCGGCTGGGAACTGGATTTCTGGGGGCGTTTCAGTCGCGCCATCGAATCCGCCGACGCCAGCTACTTCGCCGCCCAGGCCAATTACGAAGACGCCCTCGTGCTGCTTCGTGCGCAAGTGGCCGACACCTACTTTGCCCTGCGCACTACCGAAGCCCGGCTGCGAGTCGCCCGGGAGAACGCCGCCCAGCAAAAACGCAATTTCGAGATCACCGAAAAACTCTTTCGGAGCGGCCAGACCGCCGAACTCGATTTGCAACAGGCCAGAACCCAATACCTCGGCACGTTGAGCAGCATTCCGGCGTTCGAAGACCAGTTGCTGCGCACCCGCAATGCGTTGGCGGTGCTGGTCGGCCAGCCGCCCGGTGGCGCGGCGTTCCTGGCGGAGCAAGCGGGGCTGATTCCGCTGGTGGATCGCGCCGTGTTGCAAGATGTCCCGGCCAACCTGCTGTTGCGCCGCCCCGATGTGCGCGCAGCGGAGCTGAACGTTGCCGCGCAATCGGCGCTGGTCGGCGTGGCTGAAACCGACCTTTATCCCTCGTTGACCCTGCTCGGCAGCATCGTCTGGTCCAGCGACACCCTCGGCGCCACCCCGCGCAGCCTCGACCTGATCGGCGGCCCGAGCCTGCGCTGGAACATCTTTGATTACGGGCGGATCCGCAACAACATCCGCGTGCAGGACGCGCGCCTGCAGCAACTGATCGAAGCCTATCGCGACAAAGTCCGCCAGGCCGCCCGCGAAGCCGACGACGCCGCCAGCGGCCTGACCAAAGCGCTGGAACGTGAACGCATTCTCGGCGAGGCCGAAGGCGCGGCGCGGCGTTCTCTGGTGCTGGCCAACACCCAATATCGAGAAGGCTATTCAGACTTTCAGCGGGTGCTCGACGCCCAGCGTGCGTTGCTGGAGTTACAGGACAACTATCTGGTCAGCCGCAGCAACGCCGTGAGTAACCTGATCGCCCTGTACCGCGCCGTCGGCGGCGGCTGGCAAAGCGCCGGGCCGCAGACCGATCCAGCGACCCGGCAGCAGATGCAGCAACGCACCGATTGGGGCGATCTGCTGACCGCCCCGCCGCCGCAACCGACCTATCCGATTCCCTCGCAGGTAGACCGCCATGAGTGATGAAGCGCCGCCGGATCCGGCGAAAAAAGGCATCCGCTGGGTGCTGCTGGTGATTGTGCTGAGCCTGGCCTGGTACTTGTTGGCCGACCGCTACACGCCCTATACCCAGCAGGCGCGGGTCGGCGCGTTTGTGATCCCGGTGGCGGCGGAAGTCGCGGGCCGGGTGATCAAGGTCAACGTGCGCAACAACCAGGACGTGCAGGCCGGCGACATCCTCTTCGAACTCGATCCGCAGCCGCTGCAAATTGCCGTCGACCGCGCCCGTGCCGATCTGGAAAACACCCGTCGCACAGTTGGCGCCAGCACCGCCGGTATCGCTTCGGCCCAGGCATCGCTGCGTGCAGCCCAGGCCGATGAACTCAAGGCGCGGCAGGACAATCGACGGCTTGAAGGTTTGTACAAAGAAGATCCGGGCACGGTGTCCGTAAGGCTTCTGGAAGTCTCCCGGGCCAACCACGAAGCGGCGGTCAGCAAGGTCGCCGCCGCCCGGGCCGAAGTGCTGCGTGCGCAGGAGCAGGAAGGTGGCAACACCGACACCAACGCCAAACTGCTCAGCGCCGCCGCCACACTGGCCAAGGCGGAACTGGATCTGGCCAACACCCGCATCGGCGCGCGTTCGGCGGGACTGATCACCGACCTGCGCACCGACGTCGGCCAGTTCACTGCGGTCGGTAGCCCGCTGATGACCCTGATCGCCATTCACGACGTGTGGATCAGCGCCGACCTCACCGAAAACAACCTCGGCCGCGTGCAACCCGGCACGCCGGTGGCGATCGTCCTCGACGCGCTGCCCGGCGAAGTGCTCGACGGTCGCGTGCGTAGCGTCGGTTATGGCGTCAGCGTCGGCCAGACGCCGGCGCCCGGCACCTTGCCGAGCATCCAGAACAGCCGCGACTGGCTGCGTCCGGCGCAACGTTTCCCGGTGATCATCGAGTTCAGTGACGAGGCGAAAAAGCGCCTGTTCGACAGCCGTGCCATCCGCGCCGGCGGCCAGGCGGAGGTCATGGCCTTCCCCACCGAGGGCAATCTGCTCAATCCGCTGGGGCGGCTGTTTGTCGGCCTGATGAGCTGGCTGTCGTATGCCTATTGAACGCAGCGTGCCGGCGCAACGGGCGTTGCGCCTGGCGTTCGGCACGGCGCTGTGCACCGCCGCCAGTTATGCTTTCGCCTTGCCGCTGCCCTTTATCTCGCCAGTGCTGGCGGTGTTGCTGCTCGCCAGTCTGCCCCGCCCGCTGCCACTGAAAGGTGCGTTGGCACTGGCGCTGGTGGCGGCGTTCACCACCAGCATCGGCTTGCTGCTGGTACCGTTGCTGCGTTACTACCCGGTGAGCGGTGTGCTGCTGATCGGCCTCGGTCTGTTTCTGGTGTTCCGCTTCGGCCTGCGTGGTGGCAATCCATTGATCATGATGTTTCTGGTGATCGGCATGACCATGATCTCCGCCGCCGGCTTCGCCGAGTTCGACCTGGCGATGGCGGTGATTGGCGCGCTGGTCAAAGGCCTGTTGCTGGCGGTTGCAGTGGTCGGCCTCAGTCACACTCTATTCCCGGAACGCCCCGACAGCCCCACGGCGCCGAAACCACCCGCCATGCCTGCCGATGACGTCCCCCGCGTGGCCCTGCGCGCCACACTGATCGTGCTGCCGACCTTTCTGTTGGCCCTGAGCGATCCGGCGAGCTACCTGCCGATCATCCTCAAGGCTGTCAGCCTCGGCCAGCAAACCTCCACCACCCGGACTCACCACGCCGGCCGCGAACTGCTGGGTTCGACGCTACTCGCCGGCGTACTGGCGGTACTGCTGTGGTGCGGCCTGAGTCTGTTTGTGCACCTGTGGATGTTCTTTCTGTGGACGCTGCTGTTCGGCCTGTGGCTGGCGCGCAAACTCTATCGCCTGAGCCCGACGCAATTCAGCCCCGGATTCTGGATCAACACATTCATCACCATGATCATCCTGCTCGGGCAATCGGTGCAGGACAGTGCGGCGGGCAAGGACGTGTACACCGCGTTTGCGGTGCGCATGGGCCTGTTCATTCTGGTGACGCTCTATAGTGCGTTGATGATGCACCTGCTCGAAGCGCACAAGCCGAGCCGTCAAGGTGTGATCTGATAGCCGCGCCCTTGCAGGCATCCGGTGTAAGCGCTGGAACTTGCCGCCGCCTCGGTCTT
This sequence comes from Pseudomonas sp. LF-5, assembly GCF_037626295.1. Lineage (NCBI taxonomy): Bacteria > Pseudomonadati > Pseudomonadota > Gammaproteobacteria > Pseudomonadales > Pseudomonadaceae > Pseudomonas > Pseudomonas sp. LF-5. The sequence goes on along the minus strand of NZ_JARKMT010000001.1, from coordinate 132,538 downwards.
GCCCTGTGCCCGTCGCTCCTGGCGCTGCCGCGAGCCTCCGATGACCGCACCGGCGGCTGCAGTCTCTTTGGCGCGGTTTTGTCGGTAATCCTGCTTGCGGTCATCGTCGACGCGTTCGTAGAGCTCGTCGTGTTGACGGCCGCGCACTTGCGCACCTGCCGCGCCCGCCGCCGCACCGACAGCGGCGCCCTTGAGACGGCCGCCGGCTTGCGGTGTGGAAGTGGTGGAGGTTGAAGCGATGGAGTGGCAGTCGTTGATGTCGATCTGGGTTTGTTGCGAGGTCTGGCCTTTGAGCGGGACGACGGATTCGGCGCTGGCTTGAGTGGCGCACAGGGCGACAGCGATCAATAGCGGGATGGGCGTCAGGCGATTCATGATTACCTCCGGCGGGGCCTGGGGCTGGCTGTGATGCGGGGTAATCAGAGAGTCTAGTTCAAAGTGTTCGGCAAGGAACTCTTGAACACGGCACTCAACGTTATGGAATCAGTGGTTCGCACTCGTCGTTATGGATACCATCCCGACACCCTCAATTTCGCTGATCACGGATTCCGATGCGTCGTTTACTGAGCCGACTCGCCGCGCTCATCAAGCCTGAGGCGAAGCCACTTTTTGCCGGATACAGCCTGAAAGTCCTGCAGTCGTACTTTGTGATGCCTTTGTCGGTCGCCAGACTGCCAAACCTGCCGATGATGACATCGCTTGAGCAATCCGGAGTCTTGGCCTGTTACCTCTCACTTCTGACTGAGCAAAACGACGTCAACCGTTTCCGGCAGTGGGTCGACTCGTCCTTCCAAAAGGTCAGGGAAAGCACGTTCAACGGCCTGCGCACCTTTGAATATGAGGACGCCTTGAGCAAAGAGCGCTTGATATTCTTCACCGCCAACCAAGCGTTCAACGCGGTCACGATTCATTTAGTGACTAACAGCGCGAGGTTCCTCGACTTGCTGAACCACGAAAGACTCACTGTCCCACCACCGTGGGTCGCCTTCGAGGGTTACAACCCCTCATGGTGGGGAGGCAACATGCAAGGAGCCCAAGGTTTCTACAACGAGCGTTATTTCCTGCCGTTTTTTACTTCTTTGAGTGACGCTGAAAAACAGCGGTATTACGCCAGATTCAATGCCAGCGCCGCGTGGATAGAACAACTGGACTTGATGTACGGCGACGATTGATTCGCTCAAGCCCCCTCCCGCACCCGCCGCACCTGCACCAACAACGCCGGCGCAAAATGCAGCAGCACCATCCGCGCCAAGTGGTGAGTGAGGATAAACACCACATTCAACCCACCCGCAAACGCGACAATCGCAATCGTCTCGATCGCCCCCGGCATGTACGCCAGCCAGAGCGACAATGGATCGCTGCCCAACCATCGCGCCGCCACTTCAGCAAATGCCGCCGCGACGACGATCATCAGCCCGACCGAGACCAGCGCCGTGCGACCATGCAGCCCCAATTCCCTGACGCCCAAGCCTTGAAACCGTGAGCCGATGCGCACGCCGAGAATCAGCGCGGCCAGATTCAAGCTCCAGTCGGGCATGTGAAAACCGTGCAACCACCCTGCTTTTACAAAGACGGCGGTGATGATGATCGCCGTGAGCATGAAGGGCGCCGGCACGCCGATCACCAGCAGCAAGCGACCGAGCACGACGCTCAAGCCGATGACCGAGACAACCGTCAACGCCATGCCGGTGGTCAACGGAGCGCTTTCAACAGCAGCAATCGACACCGGCCCCGGAATCAAAAAACTCACCAGCACCGTGATCAGCAGTAACCGCATCAGGTGCACGATGATGACTTTGCTCGACGCCTTCTCCGACTCCAGCAAATCGAACACCGCCGCCAGTGCCCCCGGATACACTGCGAGCAGCGCATCCGTGCGATTCCACCCTGCGCCGCGCGTCAGCCACCAACCGGCCAGCGCAATCTGCACCGTCAAGCACAGCAGCAACACACCAAGGCTCGGCAACATGGTCGACGCCATCGCACTGTCCCACGCCTCGAACATCAGCCCGGTGGCGATGCCCAGGGTGACCTGGATATAACCCAGCCCATAAGGCGTCGCGGGTGCGAAACCCGATTTTGTCACGAGCAGCGCCGTGACAAGGATCGAACCCAACAGCAAGCCATGCGGCACACCGAGGCATTGCAGCACCGCGCCAAAACCGGCGGCGATCAACAGACACAGAATCGTTTTCATGGTCGCCTTCCTGGCTATTCAAATGGCTTAAGCGCGCAACCGTCCAATCGCCCGCCGGTATTTTTCGATCCGCTCCAGATCCTCCCAGCTTGGCGAGGCGATCCGTGACAGGTCGCTGTTCTCTTCCAGGTCCGCCAGTTTCACCACCCGGCCGATCGGGTTCTGCGCCGCGCGCTCGACGAAATCCTCGTAGGACTCGCCTGGCACTTTGGTCACCGATGCAATCGCCGTCAGCACCTCTTCGCTGAAGCCTTCCTTGCGCAAGTCATCAAGGCTGATGCCGCAATCCTCGACCACATCGTGCAGTACGGCGACGATGCGTTCCTCCAGCGAGGTCATGCGCAGCATCACCTTCAGCGGATGCAGAATGTACGGCGCCCCGCCCTTGTCCACCTGCCCCGCGTGTGCGGTGGCAGCGATGGCAATGGCGCGTTCGAGTGTTTGAGTCATAGGGGTTTCCTCGGGTTAAACGCCATACCGGCCGCCAACGTGGATATTGCGTTTGAGCCAGGCGCCAATGGCTTTCAGCGACCGACAGGCTTCGCTGACTCGGCGTGACGCTTGAGAATCATCGACACCAATGTCACTTGATCCGCACCAGGATGCGCGTCAATCAACTCAGCGACCCAGGCACAATCAGACTTCTTCAAGTGCTCACGCCACTCACCGGGCCAGGCTTCCAGCTCATCCAGCGCCAACCAGCGCGCACCGCCCTGCCCACCATGCCCCCCGGCCGTCGATTGTTCGAAACAGAAAGGCGTGGCCGCTCGGGACAGGTCGATGTTGAAAATGTAGACGTCGTGGGTTGGGTGCTGCGACGTGGGGGCGTTGTTGCGGCTGCCGATTTCAATCATGGGCAATATTCCAATCCTTGGGCGCTAGATGTGTCCGATTGTTTCGCAGTCTATGCGAACAGCGCAAATCAAAAACCTGATGGAACCTCCTTCCCCTGCGCTATCTCGAAACCATAAGCGCCAATTCATTGATCAAAACCGGCGCCATTGAAGAGGAAAGCCCGATGAACATTCGATTCCTGCTTCTGCTCGCCACCTTTTGCGTCATCCCCACCTGCGTCATGGCCGAAGGCTGCGACGTCGAAACCCGCTCCTCCAGCACCTCCGTGCCTACCGTTTCCGGCCACAGCTGCTACGAATACGAGGGCATGCCGGTCAATTCCATCGACTGGTCATGCAGCAACGAAAGCAAGGACATGGTCAACGCCGTCAAGAAAAAGGTCCAGCAGTGCGATGAGCACTATCAAGCCACGTGCATCGCCACCCTCACCCAGGAATCCCTGGCCAACCCGCACTCCACCAGCAAGGACAAAAACGCCAAAGCGTTGAACATTCCCGAAGGCGCGCAGGTGACCACGTATTACTACGGCGCGGAGAATCTGGGGCAAGCGAAGATTGATTGTGAAAGTGGCGGTGGGCATTGGAAGGCGAAGTAACGGTTGTTTAGGGCACATAAAAAGGGACACCGCTGGGTGTCCCTTTTTCGTGCATCAACACATTCACTGTGGCGAGGGAGCTTGCTCCCGCTGGGCTGCGAAGCAGCCCCTGTACCAACATGCAAAGCCATGATTTGAGATTCGACCGAATTTGAAGTCTGAAAAACTCGTAGGAAAACACACCTTGTGGCGAGGGGATTCATCCCCGATGGGCTGCGAAGCAGCCCCAAACCGGCGAGCTGAATTCTCCTGACACAACGTGGGCGCCGGATTACGACGACTGCGTCGCCGATCGGGGATAAATCCCCTCGCCACAGGGCCGGGTTTGCGTCCTACAGGTCGGTTGTGGGTGCGGGAATTGCTGCCTAGAGTGGGGCTGTCGCTGACCGCAGTTGGCGATGGGTTTCGCAGCCCTAAGGAGAAATTGGATAACACCGTCTAACGACAATTCTGGCAAAATTCGCCGGCATTACGTTTTATGGCGGCTGTGTGCGGGAGACTTTCGAGTCTGCCGAGTCTGGTTTCTCCTCGGTCTGCGAACCTGCTCACAGCCGCCACCCATTATGTTTCGCAGCAGAACGGTGGCTCATTTTTTATTGAGAGACCATTCCTAATGACGATCAAAAAACCGCTCCACCACTACGCCCACATGTCCCACCCAGCCACCGACAACCCTGTCCTCCTCATCAACGCCGACGTCCCACTACGCGACCTCCACGCCTGCCTGGCCGAACGCCTCAACGCAGTCCTCAAATACCTCGACCTCATCGCCTGCACCAGCCTCCCCGACTACGCCGAACATGACATCAACACCGTCACCAACATCGCCAGGATCATGGTGCAGGATGTGAGTGATGTGTTTCGGGTAATCGAACAGCGAGGTTTCGACGCGCCAGCCTGATAACCAACACATTGCCAAAGTGCCAACTTCATAAACGCCCGGTCATCCCACCAGCGATAACGTAGTTGGCACTTGGGAATAATCACCTCCTGACTTCCGCGCCCCTTGTAAGACGCGTCTGAACTTCACCAATAGCGAACCGGCGCGCCACCGGTCTGGCTTTAGTTGACGGTTACTCTTCAAACAAGAGTTTTCCAGTCAATAAAGCAGAGCTTCCATGGCCAACCACAGCTACCTGAGCATTACCGGAAACCGTCAAGGGCTTATCTCGGCCGGCTGCTCCGATATCGATTCAATCGGCAACAAATGCCAGTTAGGTCACCTCGACGAAATCATGGTTCTGGCCTACTCCCACAACATGACTACCGGCAATAACGGCGGCGTCAGCGCCGACCGTGGCAAGCACTTGCCAATCATGATCACCAAGAACATCGACAAATCCTCACCCCTCCTCTCCGCCGCACTTCACGAACGCGAAGTGCTGGACTGCACCATCTTTTTCTACCGAACCTCCCCCGCTGGCACGCAAGACAAATACTTCAAAATCCACATAAGCGGCGCAAAAATCGCCCACATCAACCTCCAGGTTCCTCACGCCATCCATTTGAACGACGCTCAGCCACAGGAATTGGTGTCATTCACTTACCGCGAAATCAGTTGGACCCATATCCAGGCGGGCACAAGCGGCTTCAGCAGTTGGGGAAATAACGATGAATGAGGATTCGTGTGACATCAACGACGTCACCCGGGCTGCTTCCGATCTGGTCGCATTCGGGTGCCAGATCGGCGCGACTCAGTTGTATGACAGCTTCAGCCAACTTCGATTTAGCGAGATCGTTTCGGATTATGCGAATGAGGTTATTCGGGCGGTGGATGAAGGTTTTATGAGTGCCAAACAAGGGCTGCAGGAGCTCAGGGAGGAACACTCTGACTTATTGAACAAAGTATCGTTCTATGCTCAAAACGGTGTAGGTGTTGCCGCGGGGATGATGCAAATCCAAATCGCCTCAGTACATTTCGCTTCCAGAACACCAAAAAACGCAGTGGCCGGCACCGCCTATTCATTACATGGAGTTAACAATATCTATGAAGGACTAGCAAACATTTACTACGGCCCTGAAAACCCAGCAGTAGTTGGTCCAATCCGCAAACTCTATCAATTCTTAGCGGGTGACTCTTCCCGTGGAAATATTGCCTATTTTGGTGTTGACATAGGGCTCTCTATATTCAGCATACTTCAACCAGTTCGAAAACCCGACTCAGTGGAGCTATTCATTCGCGACCCTATGAATTATGAGCGAACCTATAAGAGAATGGGAAAAATATCGCTCGCATTTGAGGCCTTGATTGACGGCATCACTATTAGAAACATCGACAACGAAGTCACCCAACAAACCAACAACAAAAATCACCGCCCACCTTTAAATTCTTTCCCGGACATAAAATATCCGTAAAAAGCGAAGAACACCGAAAAACTCAGCAACCTATACAGCACTTCTGACAAGCTCCAAGCATCGCTAATAAAGTAATAAGCGACCTCTTCAAATATAAGTGCGCAACTGCCAGCGATGAAATGCCTTACCCAGGCAGGATAGCGTCTAGACCCTGCATACCGACCTCGCAACTCAGCTACCTGATCGGGAAAGCAGTAGAAGAAATTTACATACAGATAAACCAGAAGCATGAAGCCCTCAGTAAATTTCCTGACCAGTCCTTCCAGCGGTAAAATCTGACTCAAAAAATTTATTACAACCAACGTAAAAATAAAACTAAATGCGATAGTTAAAAAGAACAGAAGGACAACCTGACACAGAAATCGAATGTTCAACTTCACGACACCACCCGTATTAAACCATTAAAAACCAATTGTCAGCCTCATTTACCCCAACATTCCTAAACTTATGCGGCAACGTCGTAAGAAATTAATACCCATCCCCGGCATTCAAAACACTCACCGACCCATCCACGGTCAACTCAGCAGTCCCCCGCGTAACAAGCCCGCACTCCCGTCAACGGTGAGAGCGAAACGAACGCTGAAAAAAGCTTAAATAGCAAAACGATCCTAGAAAAGAAACAAACAAAAAAGACGCCACTACCCAGTACGAAACACCATTAAAAAAATCAAATCCCATCATAAAAGGAACAAAAGCAATTGCCAATATTCCAGATAAAAAGACTATTTCGATTAACACCCATCGTAAATTATAGTGCTTTTCTTCAATCACTTTTCCATCGAATATATTGCGAAGCGATAGAGCAGAAAAAATAAAACCATGCAAAGCAAATAGAGCAAAAACAACAAAAAACACTACCCAAACCAGATCGCCCTCAAGCCTTATAAACTGACCAATACAGTTTAAGACCATCACACTCCAGAAAAGTGAAGAAGCAAGAATTAGACAATAAACACGAGATAAACACCGAAGATCCTTTAATTGCACATCCCGCTCCCTCACATAGCTATAACACCCAAAAAATCAAGCTCTACGGACAATCAAAAAATGGCTTACGATCAACCACCAGGAATGTAAACATTCCAGAAGAGCCATAACATCCTTAACCTCGCCTCATCACGCACCTATTCAGAACCTTCCTACAAATCAAAACCCTGCACCCTACAAACATTTCATCCACGCAAAAAAAATCCGAAACCCAGTAAAAGGTGTCGGATTTATTCACAACGTGCGCCTAATTTAAACAGCGATTAGAAGTTAGCCGGCGTATTCGCACTAATAATCTCAGCCTCATCTGCCCCGATATTGCGGAACTTATGCGGCAGCGTCGTCGGAAAGTAATACCCATCCCCCGCATTCAAAACACTCACCGAGCCATCCACGGTCAACTCAACCGTCCCGCGCGTCACTAGCCCACACTCCTCACCTTCCGAGTGAACAATCGGCTCTTCCCCGGAGCTCGCGCCCGGTGCGTATTGCTCGCGCAGCAAGCGCATCTGGCGGCTCGGCACGGAGGCGCCGATCAGCAGCAGGCGCAGGCCATGGCGGCCGAGATCTGGCTGTTCGTTGGCACGGAACACGTATTGGTGTTCGCGCGGTGGCTGGTCGAAGGTGAAGAAGTCGGCCAGGGACATCGGGATGCCCTCGAGCAGTTTTTTCAGTGAACTGACGGAGGGACTGACGCGATTCTGTTCGATCAGGGAGATGGTGGCATTGGTCACGCCGCTACGCCGGGCCAGCTCGCGCTGGGAGAGTTTGTAGCTTTCGCGTACTAGTTTGAGTCGAGAACCCGTATCCATGACTGCCTTATGTGAGAACGACTTAAGGGCGATGGGGGTGGGTGGCGGGTGACGCGCCGAGGGCGCGGATCACGTTGCTCCCGTGTCCCGGAACCGTGAAAGGCGGCTATTAAATCACGTTTGTCGGTGTTGCTCAGCAGGTTCGATGGACGGTGCGGTAAAAGAGCCTGCTGGTGCTAATTGCGAAGTAAATGCAAAACCTGTGGGAGCTGGCTCGCCAGCGATTGGTGGCACATTCAACATCCCTTTTGCTGAAAGACCGCTATCGCAGGCAAGCCAGCTCCCACAGGTTTTGTGGTGTGTCAGCGGGAGTGAGGGTGGCTGCACTGGCAGGTAAAAAACCGGCGGGGCCTTGGGGGCCGCCGCCGGGGAGGTAACTTAGATGCCGAAACGGTCGCGCAGCGAGTAGTAGACGGCGCCGAGGGCGGTCAGTGGTGCCGAGAAAGTGCGGCCGCCGAACATGGGCATGTGCGGCAGCGATGCGAAGGCGTCGAAGCGTTCGGCGTCGCCGCGGATCATTTCCGAGATCAGTTTGCCGGCCAGGTGCGAGCAGGTGACGCCGTGGCCGCTGTAGCCCTGCATGTAGTAGGCATTTTTCTCGATGCGGCCGAATTGCGGCATGCGCGACATGGTCAGCAGGAAGTTGCCGGTCCAGCGGTAGTCGATTTTCACGTCCTTGAGCTGCGGGAAGGTCTTGAGGATCTTCGGCCGGATCAGCTGTTCGATGTCGTCCGGTTCACGCGCGCCGTAAACCACACCGCCGCCGTACAGCAGACGGTTGTCGGCCGTCAGGCGGTAGTAATCCAGCAGGTAATTGCAGTCTTCGACACAGTAGTTGTTGGTGATCAGGCTGCGCGCCTGTTTCTCGGTCAACGGCTCGGTGACGACGATCTGCGAGCCGCACGGCATGCTTTTCGCGGTCACGCGGTTGTCGAGGCCTTGCGGCAGGTAGGCGTTGCCGGCGATCAGCAGGTACTTGGCGCGCACCTGGCCTTTGGCGGTACGCACGACATTCGGTTCGCCGTATTTGATTTCGACGGCAGCCGATTGCTCGTAGATTTTGCCGCCCAGACTCACGATAGCTGCCGCTTCACCGAGGGCCAGGTTCAGCGGATGCACGTGACCGCCCTGCATGTCGAGCAGGCCACCGACGTAGGCGTCGGAGCCGACTTCGCGACGAATGTCCGCGGCGTCGAGCATCTTCAGATTGCGGTTGCCGTAGCGTTCCCAATTGCGCTTCTGCTCGGCCAGACCGTTGAGTTGTTTCTTGTTCATCGCTGCGAAAATGCCGCCCGGGCGGTAGTCGCATTTGATGTCGTATTCCTTGATCCGCGAACGGATGATGTCGGCGCCTTCGAAGATCATGCTGCCGAGAATTTCTGCGGTCTTTTCGCCGTAGCGCTCTTCGATCACATCGACGTCGCGGCTGTAGGAGTTGACCAGTTGCCCGCCGTTGCGGCCACTGGCGCCATAGCCGACTTTCGCCGCTTCGAGCACGGTCACTTTATAGCCCGCTTCACTCAGGAACAGCGCCGAGGACAGGCCGGTGTAGCCGGCGCCGATAATGCAGACGTCGCACTCGACCGACTCTTCAAGGGTCGGGAAGTCGATGACTTCGTTGCGGGTGGCGGCGTAGTAGCTGTTGACGTGTTGTTGCTTCATTTTATTGTTCTCCGAGGGTCGCCCATTGAAGGCGACCACCGCTGTAGAAAATCAGAGCTTGATCCAGGTCGCTTTCAGCTCGGTGTACTTGTCGAACGCGTGCAGCGATTTGTCGCGACCGTTGCCCGACTGTTTGAAACCACCGAACGGCGCAGTCATGTCGCCGCCGTCGTACTGGTTGACCCACACGCTGCCGGCCCGCAGGCCACGGGCGAAGGTGTGCGCCTTGCTCAGGTTGCTGGTCCAGACGCCGGCGGCGAGGCCGAAGATGCTGTCGTTGGCGATCTGCAGCGCTTCTTCAACGGTGTCGAAGGTGATCAGCGACAGCACCGGGCCGAAGATTTCTTCGCGGGCGATGGTCATCGCGTTGGTCACGCCGTCGAAGATAGCCGGTTGCACATAGAGGCCGCCGGTTTCTTCGAGGGTGCGCTGGCCGCCGGCAATCAGCTCGGCGCCCTGCTCGCGACCGATGCTGATGTAGCGCAGCACGTTGTCCAGTTGACGCTGATCGACCACGGCGCCGACGGTGGTTGCCGGGTCGAGGGCGTGACCGGGTTTCCACGCTTGCAGCGCTTCCACCAGCAGCGGAATGAATTGCTCGCGAATCGAACGCTCGACCAGCAGGCGCGAACCGGCGGTGCACACTTCGCCCTGGTTGAACGCAATGGCGCCGGCCGCCGCCTGGGCTGCTGCGCGCAAGTCCGGGGCGTCGGCAAACACCACGTTCGGGCTCTTGCCACCGGCTTCGAGCCAGACGCGTTTCATGTTGCTTTGCCCGGCATAAATCATCAGTTGCTTGGCAATCGCCGTGGAGCCGGTGAAGGCCAGCACGTCGACGTCCATGTGCAGCGCCAGCGCCTTGCCGACGGTGTGGCCGAAGCCCGGCAGGACGTTGAACACGCCTTTCGGAATGCCGGCATCCAGCGCGAGTTGCGCGATGCGGATCGCCGTCAGCGGCGATTTTTCCGAAGGCTTGAGGATGAACGAGTTACCGGCGGCCAGGGCCGGGGCGAATTTCCAGCTGGCCATGATCAGCGGGAAGTTCCACGGCACGATCGCGGCGACTACGCCGGACGGCTCGCGGGTCACCAGACCGAGCTGGTCGTGCGGCGTGGCAGCGACTTCGTCGTAGATCTTGTCGATGGCCTCGGCGCTCCAGCGGATCGCGTTGGCGGTCGCCGGGATGTCGATGCTCATCGAGTCGCTGATCGGTTTGCCCATGTCGAGGGTTTCCAGCAGCGCCAGTTCTTCCTGGTGTTGCAGGATCAGATCGGCGAAGCGAATCAGGATACGTTTGCGTTCGGCCGGGGCCTTGTTGGCCCACACACCGGAGTTGAACGATTGACGTGCGACTTCGACGGCGAGGTTGGCATCGGCTTCGTCGGTGCTGGCCACGGAGGCGAGGAAACGGCCGTCGACGGGGCTCAGGCATTCGAAGGTGGCGCCGCTGATTGCCGGGCGGTATTCACCGTTGATGAAGGCGCGGGATTCGATGGTCAGGGACTGGAAGCGCTGTTCCCAGTCGTTGCGGGTTGTGGTCATTGTTGTGGCTCGACAAGGGGGGGATTGGGGGTGTCGGGGGTGTTGTGTCTGGCTTGAGATGGCTGCCCTCACCCTGGCCCTCTCCCGGAGGTAGAGGGGACCGATTGGGGGTTGCTTGGGATCTTCGCCGACCTGAAAGATCGCTGCCGAATCCATAATCGACTCGATCGTTCAGGTCGCTGATTATCTCAATACAACCCGGTCAGTCCCCTCTCCCTCCGGGAGAGGGTCAGGGTGAGGGGCTCTTCGGCTTTTAAAGGCCCGAACCCATCACACCGTATGCAGATACCAGTTGTACTCAAGGTCGGAGATCGAGTTCTCGAACTCGGCCAGCTCGCTTTCCTTGCACGCGACAAACACGTCGATGTACGTCGGGTCGATATAGCGGGCCATGACTTCGCTGTCGTCCAGTTCGCGCAGTGCATCGCGCAGGTTGTTCGGCAGGCTCTGTTCGTTCTGCTCGTAGCTGTTGCCTTCGACCGGCGAGCCCGGCTCGATTTCATTGGTCAGGCCGTGGTGAATCCCGGCCAGCACTGACGCCATCAGCAGGTACGGGTTGGCGTCGGCACCGGCGACCCGATGCTCGATACGCACGGCGTCCGGCGAACCGGTTGGCACGCGCACGGCCACGGTGCGGTTGTCGATGCCCCAGCTCGGCGAGTTCGGTACGTAGAACTGCGCGCCGAAACGACGGTACGAATTGACGTTCGGGCAGAGGAAAGCCATTTGCGCAGGCAGGGTCTCCAGCACACCGCCGATCGCGTGTCGCAGCGCGGCGTTCTGCTCGGGATCCTCGCTGGCAAAGATGTTGTTGCCTTCTTTGTCCAGAATCGAAATGTGCACATGCAGACCGTTACCCGCCTGGCCCGGATACGGCTTGGCCATGAAGGTGGTGTCCATTTCGTGGTCGTAGGCGATGTTCTTCACCAGACGCTTGAGCAGGACCGCGTAATCGCACGCTTTGATCGGGTCGGAGACGTGATGCAGGTTGACTTCGAATTGCGCCGGGGCGCTTTCCTTGACGATGGCGTCAGCCGGGATGCCCTGCTCTTTCGCGCCTTCAAGGATGTCTTGCAGGCAGTCGACGTATTCGTCGAGGTCGTCGATCAGGTACACCTGAGTCGACACCGGACGCTTGCCGGACACCGGCGAACGTGGCGACTGCGGACGGCCGTTCACGTTGTCCTGGTCGATCAGGTAAAACTCCAGTTCGAACGCGGCGCAGATGGTCAGGCCCATCTCATCGAACTTGCGCACGACGTTGGCCAGCACTTCTCGCGGATCGGCGAAGAACGGCTCGCCTTCCAGTTCGTGCATGGTCATCAACAGTTGTGCAGTCGGGCGCTTCTGCCACGGCTCGATGCTCAGGGTGCCCGGGATCGGGTAGCAGATGCGGTCAGCGTCGCCGATGTCCAGGCCCAGACCGGTGCTTTCCACCGTGGAGCCATTAATGTCGAGAGCGAAGAGCGAGGCCGGCAGGTTGATGCCTTTCTCGTAAACCTTGTGAAGACTGGTGCGTTCGATGCGCTTGCCGCGCACCACACCGTTCATATCCGCAATCAGAAGGTCGACGTACAAAACCTCAGGATATTTCTTAAGGAATGCGTTTGCTTCGTTGAGTTGAACGGTACGCAGAGGGACCGACATGATGCACCTATTTAGCTGTTAATTATTATGTTCACTGCTGTTTCGCCGAGCCAGTCAATCCGAAAGGCAAAGTGAAGTCAATAGCGAACACCTGGCCGTTCAGCGTTTATTTTTCGGGCTTTTTTTAACACTCCCGTGCCAACACAGGCGCCACAAGGCCGGAATTCATGAAGATTTGATGAGCGGCGTTTAGAATTTTTTACATGGCAGTTGTTAATTAAAATCAACGAGGCTAAGCTCCGGAAAAGCTCGTTCAAGTGTCAAACTTCGAGGTGAATAAAAATGGCATTCAAGCCATTGATCGGCGTTACTGCGTGCGTCAAACAGATTGGCCTGCACCCCTATCACATCAGCGGCGACAAGTACGTACGTGCTGTCAGCGTTGGCGCTCAGGGGCTTCCAGTGGTCATTCCTTCCCTTGGCAACCTGACTGAAATCGAAGACCTGCTCGGTCAACTCGACGGTCTGCTGCTGACCGGCTCGCCCTCGAACGTGGAGCCCTTCCACTATCACGGCCCGGCCAGTGCCCCCGGCACGGATCACGATCCGGCGCGGGACGCCACCACCCTTCCTTTATTGCGTGCAGCCATCGCGGCGGGCGTTCCGGTGCTCGGCATTTGCCGCGGCTTCCAGGAAATGAACGTGGCGTTCGGCGGCAGCCTGCACCAGAAAGTGCATGAGTTGCCGGGCATGCTCGATCACCGCGAGGCCGACAGTCCGGATGTCGCCGTGCAATACGCACCGGCCCATGCCGTGACAGCACTCGGCGGCGGTGTGTTCGAAGCGCTGGGATTGCCGGGCGAGTTCCAGGTCAACTCGATTCACAGCCAGGGCATCGACCGCCTCGCCCCCGGCCTGCGTGCCGAAGCCGTGGCGCCGGATGGCCTGATCGAGGCGATCTCGGTCGAGCACAGCCCGACTTTCGCCCTCGGCGTGCAATGGCATCCGGAATGGCAAGTGCTGGACAACCCGCCGTACCTGAAGATTTTCCAGGCGTTCGGTGAGGCTTGCCGGCAACGGGCGGCGCGACGCAACCAGCGCTGACTCAACCCAAGAATACGTAACGATTTACTGCCCCCTCGGAAGTCGGGTGTGCCTGCGCACATCCGTCATTCGTGAACAACAACATCCGTAATAACAACAAGCACGACCCAGGCAGCCAGGACGGCGGCGCCGAACAAGCCGGATCGGTAAGTGCAATACCTGTCAGAACAATGCAAAACCCTGTGGGAGCTGGCTTGCCAGCGATGAGGCCGTCACCTTCAACATTAATGGTGACTGACCCACCGCCATCGCTGGCAAGCCAGCTCCCACAGGGGGATGTGATCCGACCGGGAATGCACCTGCAGGCTTGCAATCCACTTAAGCCCGGCCGCGTTGGCCGAGCGAACGAAACCTGTTGGGAGTTTCACATGGCAAACGCCTCCAGCACTTACAGGAAGGCACTTGAAGGTCATCAGCAACCGAAAAAGGTTCTGGTGAAAGTCGACCGTGTCACCAAGAAGTTCGACGAAACCACCGCTGTGGACGATGTGTCCCTGGAGATCCATCAGGGCGAAATCTTTGCCCTGCTCGGCGGCTCCGGTTCGGGCAAATCGACCCTGCTGCGCATGCTCGCCGGTTTCGAGCGCCCGACTGAAGGGCGGATTCTGCTCGACGGTGTGGACATCACCGACATGCCGCCATACGAGCGGCCGATTAACATGATGTTCCAGTCCTACGCGCTGTTCCCGCACATGACCGTGGCGCAGAACATTGCCTTCGGCCTGAAGCAGGACCGTTTGCCCGCCAGCGAAATCGACGCCCGCGTCGAAGAGATGCTGCGCCTGGTGCACATGACCCAATACGCCAAACGCAAACCCCATCAGCTGTCCGGCGGCCAGCGTCAGCGCGTCGCCCTCGCCCGCTCGCTGGCCAAGCGTCCGAAGCTGTTGCTGCTCGACGAGCCGATGGGCGCGCTGGATAAAAAGCTGCGTTCGCAAATGCAGCTTGAACTGGTCGAGATCATCGAGCGCGTCGGCGTGACCTGCGTGATGGTGACCCACGACCAGGAAGAAGCAATGACCATGGCCGAGCGCATCGCGATCATGCACCTGGGCTGGATCGCCCAGATCGGCAGCCCGGTCGACATCTATGAAGCCCCGGTCAGCCGCATGGTCTGCGAGTTCATCGGCAACGTGAACGCCTTCGACGGCACCGTGGTAGAAGACCTTGAAGGTCACGCGATCATTCACAGCCCGGACTTGCAGCAGAAGATCTACGTCGGTCACGGGGTCAGCACCTCGGTGCAGGACAAGTCGATCACCTACGCGATCCGCCCGGAAAAAATGCTCGTCAGCACCACCCAACCGGAGTTCCGCTACAACTGGTCCGAAGGCAAGGTGCATGACATCGCCTACCTCGGCGGTCACTCGGTGTTCTACGTCGAATTGCCCGGCGGCAAAATCGTCCAGTCGTTCATGGCCAACGCCGAACGCCGTGGCGCGCGCCCGACCTGGGACGACAAGGTCTACGTCTGGTGGGAAGACGACAGCGGCGTGGTACTGCGCTCATGAGAACCTTCAATCAGCAGTGCCTGCGCCTGGTGCCCAGCGGGCGCAAGTTCGTCATCGGCATCCCGTTCATCTGGCTGTTCCTGTTCTTCATGCTGCCGTTCTTCCTGGTGATGAAGATCAGCTTCTCGGAGGCCGCGCTGTCGATCCCGCCGTACTCGGAGATCTACACCTACGCCGAACAGAAATTCCAGCTGATGCTCAACATCGGCAACTACACCATGCTCGGCGAAGACGAGCTGTACCTGTCGGCCTACCTCGGTTCGCTGAAGGTCGCAGCGCTGAGCACATTGATGTGCCTGGTGATCGGTTTCCCGATGGCCTACGCCATCACCAAGACTGGCAAGGAAACGCAAAACGTCCTGCTGCTGTTGATCATGATGCCGACCTGGACCGCGATCCTGATCCGCGTTTACGCGTGGATGGGCATTCTCAGCAACAACGGTTTGCTCAACAGTTTCCTGATGTGGACTGGCCTGACCGATCACCCGATCGAGATCCTCAACACCAACACCGCGGTGTATATCGGTGTGGTTTACGCCTACCTGCCGTTCATGGTGTTGCCGCTGTACGCCAACCTGGTGAAGCACGACGGCAGCCTGCTGGAGGCCGCGTCGGACCTGGGTTCGAGCAACTTCAACAACTTCTGGAAAATCACCGTACCGCTGGCCAAGAACGGGATCATCGCCGGCTGCATGCTGGTGTTCATTCCGGTGGTTGGCGAGTTCGTGATTCCCGAACTTTTGGGTGGTCCGGAGACGCTGATGATCGGTCGTGTGCTGTGGCAAGAGTTCTTCAATAACCGCGACTGGCCGGTGGCGTCTGCCCTGGCGGTGGTGATGCTGTTGATCCTGATTGTGCCGATTCTGCTGTTCAACCGCAGCCAGGCCAAAGAGATGGAGGCACGGGGATGAAACGCTTCGGTTTTTCCAAGTTCATGTTGATCTTCGGCCTGATGTTCATTTATCTGCCGATGCTGATCCTGGTGATCTACTCGTTCAACGCCTCGAAACTGGTGACGGTGTGGGGTGGCTGGTCGGTGAAGTGGTACGTCGGCTTGCTCGACAACACGCAACTGATGGGCTCGGTGGTGCGCTCGCTGGAAATCGCCTGCTACACCGCGATTGCCGCCGTTGCACTGGGCACCCTCGCCGCTTTTGTGTTGACTCGTGTGACGCGCTTCAAGGGGCGCACCCTGTTCGGTGGCCTGGTCACCGCGCCGCTGGTGATGCCTGAGGTGATCACGGGTCTGTCGCTGTTGCTGCTGTTCGTGGCGATGGCGCAGTTGATCGGCTGGCCGCAGGAGCGTGGCATTGTCACCATCTGGATCGCCCACACCACGTTTTGTGCAGCCTATGTGGCAGTGGTAGTCTCCGCCCGCCTGCGGGAACTGGATCTGTCGATCGAAGAAGCCGCGATGGATCTCGGCGCCAAGCCGTTCAAGGTGTTTTTCCTGATCACCATTCCGATGATCGCGCCGTCGCTGGCGGCGGGCGGCATGATGTCGTTTGCCCTGTCGCTGGATGACCTGGTGCTGGCGAGCTTCGTCTCCGGCCCGGGCTCGACGACGCTGCCGATGGAAGTGTTCTCGGCGGTGCGTCTGGGCGTGAAGCCTGAGATCAACGCCGTGGCCAGTCTGATTCTGTTGGCGGTGTCGCTGGTGACCTTCCTCGTCTGGTACTTCGGCCGCAAGGCAGAAGCCAACCGCAAGAAAGCGATTCAGGAAGCGATGGATCAGACGGCGAATGAGTCGTGGCAGCAGCCGCAACGCGCCGCCACTGCTTAAGCAACACGGATGAACAACTGTGGCGAGGGGATTTATCCCCGTTCGGCTGCGAAGCAGTCGTAAAACCTGAATACGCAGTTTTCAGGTAGCACTGCTGGGGCCGCTTCGCAGCCCAACGGGGATAAATCCCCTCGTCACAAGGTGATGCGTGCAGCGGGTTTGTGCTTTTGATTAAAAGTTTTTGAATAAAAAGAATGGAGTTTCACCGATGAAAATGTTTGGCAGGACTCTGCTGACACTGTCCTTAATGGGCGCAATGGTCATGGGCGCCCAGGCCAACGACAAGGTGCTGCGTGTTTACAACTGGTCCGATTACATTGCGCCGGACACCGTCAAGAAGTTCGAAGACGAGACCGGCATCCGCGTGACCTATGACGTCTTCGACAGCAACGAAACCCTTGAGGCGCGTTTGCTGGCGGGCAAATCCGGTTACGACATCGTCGTGCCGTCCAACAGTTTTCTGGCCAAGCAGATCAAGGCCGGCGTCTATCAGACCCTGGACAAATCGAAGCTGCCGAACTGGAAGAATCTCAACCCGGTGCTGCTGAAAAACGCCGCCGCCAGTGATCCGGACAACGCCCACGCGTTCCCGTACATGTGGGGCTCGATCGGCATCGGCTTCAACCCGGCCAAGGTCAAGGAAGTGCTCGGTGCCAATGCCCCGACCAACTCCTGGGACTTGCTGTTCAAGCCGGAAAACGCTGAAAAGCTCAAAGCCTGCGGCATCAGTTTCCTCGACTCGCCGACCGAAATGCTCCCGGCTGCCCTGCACTACCTGGGCTATCCGGTGAACGACAAGGACAAGGCGCACATCCTCGAAGCCGAAGCGCTGTTCATGAAGATCCGCCCGTCTGTGGCGTACTTCCATTCCTCCAAGTACATCTCGGACCTGGCCAACGGCAACATCTGCGTAGCGGTCGGTTACTCCGGTGACGTGCTGCAGGCCAAGGCCCGTGCGGTGGAATCGGGCAACAACGTGGTGATCGACTACAGCATTCCCAAGGAAGGCGCCGGCAGCTTCTACGACATGGTCGCCATTCCGCGTGATGCGGCGAACGTCGAGAACGCCTACCTGTTCATGGATTTCCTGATGCGTCCGGAGATCATCGCCGAAATCACCAACAGCAATGGCTACAGCAACGCTAACTCGGCGGCGACGCCACTGGTAGACGAAGCGATCCGCAACGATCCGGGTTCGTACCCGTCGCAAGCGGTGATGGCGACGCTGTATGCGGTACCGGATCAACCGATTGCCACGCAACGGATCATGACCCGTGGCTGGACCCGGGTGAAACTCGGCAAGTAAGCCTGCGGAGTCGGCATTCCAACAACACTGATGAATAGGTGGGAGCTGGCTTGCCAGCGATGACGGTGGGTCAGGCAAAGGTGATGCAGGATGTGCTGGCCCCATCGCTGGCAAGCCAGCTCCCACAGGGTTTTGAGATCACATCCGGACAGTGCCAGGCCCAGGATTTTCTTAGCTTAAGTAATTCAATGATTTCCCGTTCACGCAGCGCCTTACCACCGCTGCACCCTGCAATGAACGGCCTCACCTGGCTTCCTCGGTTCAGGTGAATTTCAGGCGCCCACGGGCGCCTTTTTTTGTGGTTCAGATCAGCGGCCAGTCCTGCAGGATCCGGTAGCGGCCCTTGTGCGACTCGAACAAGGCAAAGCGCTCGGCGCGCAGAAAGAACCCCGGCGGCGTGGCGGATTCCGGCTCTGGTGCACGGTAGTCTCGGGCCAGGGTCAAATGCGGCCGAAATTCGCGTGGTGTCTCTTCAAAACCGAATGGCAACATCGCCTGTTCCAGCGCATAAACCAAGCGTAACAACGCCGGCGGTGCCTGTTCGGGTGCCAGTGACAACACCCCGGCGCGATGCCAGACCTGCAAACGATCCAGGGAAATCTTCAAGGTTTCCTTCGGCGTGTTGACCTTGCCGGCGGCTTCGCAGACTTCGTTGATTTGCGCCAAGGGCACCGCGCCGAGAAACAGCAGGGTCAAGTGAAAGTTATCTGCCGGTACCGGTTTGCCGGCTCGCAGGCCCAGCTCGCTGCGCCACTGAGCGATAGCCTTGCGCTGCGCCGGCGGGCAGTCCAGGGCAAAAAACAGCCGCTTGAACGGTTCATCCCTGCGCATGTCATCGGTCATCGTCCTGCCCCTTCGCTCGTGGTCATCGGCCAGGATTCTACACGGCCTGAGCAGCCGACTCGCGCCACCGGGCTATAGTTCAAGGATTGCCATCAACCGGAGGCCGCCATGCGCGAGGTCCTCAGCAAAGAGCCGTGGTGGGCCCGCCCACCGAATCCCGGGCAGGATGAAACCGAGCTGGAATGGGGTTGGCTGGTGCATTACAGCGAGGGTGAACCGCGTTTCGAGTTTGTCCGCGAACGTCCGACCGACGAAGAAATTCGTCAGCGTAAAAGCTGCCGCATCACCCCCGCCACGGAGTGAACAGCACACCAGTGGCAGTGGGCTTGTTCACGAAGGCGTCGTGTCAGTCGACCTCGTTGTTGTCTGACGCAGCACTTTCGCGAGCAAGCCCGCTCCTACCCTGTCCAATTGCGTATTTGAGATGAAACGCATGCCGCAGTGGCAATGGTGCAGGCCTCAGGATTCGAGGAGGTCGATGAAGCCGCCATAGATCATGCGCTGCCCGTCAAACGGCATCGGGTTCACGTCGGGTTTCATGCGTGGGTCCTCCATCATTTTCGCCATGCCGGCGTTGCGGGTGGCTTTGTCCGGCCAGATCAGCCAGCCGGACACCACGGTTTCATCCTCCTTGAGTTTCACCGCCATCGGGAACGACGTGACCTTGCCGTCCGGCACGTCATCGCCCCAGCATTCGACGACACTCAGGGCGCCGTATTCCTTGAACAATTTAGCGGCGATCACGCAGTGTTTTTTGTATTGCTCGCGATTGGCGGTCGGTACGGGGGCCACAAAGATGTCGATGTATGCCATGGTCATTCTCCTTGCACGTTGGGTTCGATCTGCTGATTGGTCGATTGCGGCGGCTGCCATTCGACACGATTGCCCCCCAACCCGACCGACGGCTCATCAGTGCCGCCCAGATTGCGCTCGACCTGCCCGGCCATGTGCAGCGTGCCGGCCATGACGCCGGTGGTCGGGTTCTGCACCAGTTTCAGCCACGCCTTGTCGAAGGTATTGCCCAGACTGCTGCGAATCAGCGCCTCGCTGTCGGGACGGTCATTGGCCTGCAGGATGGCGCGAATGCCCGCCACCCCGACGGAGATCATGGCCCCCGCCAGTTTCCCCGCCGCTGCCGCCACCGCACTCGCGGCGCCGCGCGGGGCCATTTCCGCTTCCATGCGCTGGCTGGCGCGTTTGGCCACGGGCGCCATGCCCGCGTCGGTCGAGGCAATCCCTTTGGCCCCACCGTCGGTGTGGATCTTGTCGATCAGCGCCGCATAGGCCGGTAGCGTGTTCAACGGTTCGGTGCTGACCACCTGATACAGCGAAGCATCCCGCGCCGGCGGCGGACCGAGGGCAATCGCCGGGATCTTCTGCAACCGCCCGTTGAGCTGCGCAACCGGCACGCCATGACGCCGGGCGATGAGCGGCATCTGCTGCGCCATCAGTTGCGCATAGAACGCCGTGGCCTGGCCGAGGATCGCGTCCGGATCAATCTCGACCGCCACCGGCGCCAGCACTCTTTCCTGATATTGCTCAAGCAGATACGCCGCCAGGCGCTTGGCCGAGGCGTCCTGCTCGCCACCGGCGTTGAGGGTGTACCAGCTGACCTTCATCGACAGCCATTCCTGGGTCCAGTAGCTGCTGAACCACGGGATGAAATTTTCTTCAGTTTGCTGATAGACGCGAGTACGCCAATGTTCCATCGAACCACGGGCGAAAACCTTGACTTGCTCGGTGGACTGCTGCGAGGCGCTGACGATTTCACGGTCGATCTGCTGCCAGGTGGCCGGCGACACCACGATGGCCTGTGGCGCTGGCACCGGGGCCCGCGCCGATGTGGCACAGCCAGCCAGCAGAAACAGTGCGGCAACCACCAGCGCGCGCAGGTCCACGGTGGGGTTTTCCTTGAGATGAGTGGGAGGCAGATTTGAGTATAGGTGGGTCAGTCGAGCCTGATGCCGGATGCCGGATGCCGGATGCACCGATCTCATCGCCCGCCCGAAACCCGAACCATCAACGCCATCAATACTCACCATTGCGACGATTGCCTTCCACCCGCCGCCCTTCAAAGGCACGATCCACCCATCCGAGACACAACGAGGAGTTCACATCATGATTCACACCATCGTCACACTCTCCGTGAGTTTCCCGGTGTTCGGCAGCAACTATTACGCTCAGCACGCGGTGTCGCACAAAGCCCGGGCGCTGGTGTTCAACGAAGATTTCGAAGACCTGCTGATGCCTGCCGCCAGCAATCATTTCAGCAATGAAGTGGTCGGTTTCAACGATCAGTTCCGTTTTCTGAGCGACATTCTCGCCACCCATTTGCTGGATCTCGAGGCCTCGCTGCCTGCGCGATCCCGCGTCCAGGCGAGCGCTCACTTTTAATCGCAGCACGCACAAAAAAGCCCACTGGCCGTTTCGGCGCAGTGGGCTTGTTCACATCGGCCTCACGGAGATCAACGCTTCCAGCAGTCGGCGTAACGTGAGCAGACGTCGTACTGGGCATCCATCTTGGCCATGCGCTCGAGATGGCGTCCGACGGTTTCAACCACCACGCCTTTTGACGACTGGAAGTAGTACATGATCATGTCGGTCTCCATTTCGTTCGGCGCGGCGTTAACTTGTTTACCGTCCGAGCCTTTGAGCCTAGACCAATCTTTCAGGCGCTTGTCATCGACACTGCGCAAACGCTGGCGATACTCGTCGCTGGCGCGCTTGATCGCCTCGTCGGCATTACTGGCGTTCTCGGTATCGAACTGCACCAGATTCTGGCGGTACAGCGTCCAGTAATCGTCCGGCAGCGCAATGTTCATTTTGGCCTTGCGCTCACTGATCAGCGAATCGAGCTTTTCCGGGGTAAACGTCGTCGGCTTCGTTGCGCCAGACTTCATCACCACAAAGAGGCTTCCATTGACGATGCGGTCGATCATGGCCGTGCGTTCCGGGGTGTCCGGCAGCAACGCCGGCGGCTTCGGGAAGATCGCATTGCGCCCGGCGCAGGCCGCCAGTCCTTCGCGTTTGATCGCAACCGGTGTGCGTACATCCTTGCCGTCGATACGCTGCACACGCTGCATCAGCGTCGAGCAGTGACGCCCCTTGAGGTCGAGGGTCAGTTCGTACTCCGTGCCACGCTGCGGCTTGAAGGTGAAACCGGACCCGCACACCGCATACCCGACCTGAGTGTTGACCTTCAGGTACATGTCCTTTTCCGGCGGCAGTTTGATTTCCAGATAGCCTCTGGCCTTTTCCGGCGGGGCCACCGACATGCCGACCCGACGCTGGCTGTCGGCGATGAACAGATTGTTGATGATGCCGGTGGTCTGCCCGTCGCAATGCTCGGCATCGTAATAGTCCACCGTCGCGTTATCGGTATTGGCAACAAAGCGCAGCTTGGCGGCATCGGGATCGGCAGCATCCTGATAGGTGCCCATCTGCGTGCAGCCTGACAGCAAAAGCGCCGACAGAATGGCACCGACAACAACGGGTGAGCGACGCAACGAACAAGCGACAGACATGATCATCCTTGAGGGGAAGGGGCAAAAAACCGCCGATGCTACTGAATTGCCATCATTGCGTCCAGCCCCTCCCTTCGCACGATTCCAGCCTCTTGCGGAGCGCGGGACTCAGTCAGTCATCATCCCGATCGCGGTAGTAGCGACGGCCATCACGGCGGTCGTCATCCCGGTCATCCCAGCGCCGGTCATGATCGTAATAACGCTCATGATCGCGCTCGTAGTGCCGGCCATGGCGGTGACCCTCATCAAAATCCGCCACACATCCGCCAAGCAAAACGGCGGCAGTCACAGTCAGCAGCATCGTTGTCACGCGCTTCATTCAACACTTCCCTAAAACCAAGGTCTTGACGACGGAATCGGCCAACGCTGCCCTCGCCTTCAGGACGCGGTGCGCGCAGCCGCAGATACGACCGGGAAAAGCGCCGATGATTCACTGGCCAGCGATGGACGCGACCATGGGCCTGGCATTCGCGGCGACGGGGCTTTTCTATCCGATGTCCGGCACCTTGCTTGGTTGGCTCGGGGTGGCGTTGACCGGTTCGGACACGGCCTCCAACGTGCTGTTTGGCGGGCTGCAGCGGGTCACATCGGAACAGCTCGGCATCAGTCCGGTGTTGATGGCGTTTGTGAGGGTCTGCTCGCGAAGGCGCTGTGTGATTCAGCCAACAGGCTGACTGATCCGACGCTGTCGGGAGCAAGCCCCCTCCCCAGTGCGCGCTGAGTCGCGCAGCAGACTCATGAGCTCTGCGCATAACTCTATAGCGAAAATCCGCAAAAACCTTTTCCCCTCCGTGCAGGTCATTTCAAGAACGAGACCGGCAAGCATGCCGGCGCGCCCGACTGGGCCTTCAATCCCTGCCGTCCTGATTAAGCCAGAGAGGAATCGAAGCATGACGATTTCCCGACGAAGATTCCTGATCCTCGGCGCGGTGACCGCCACCGCGTTTGCAATGCCGCCTTTCATTAGCCTCAAGGCCTACGCGGCCAGTCTGGAGCAACCGGCCATGGCCAAAATAACCCTCAACGTCAACGGTAAACCTCAAGCCCTTGAGGTCGACAACCGCACCACGCTGCTCGATGCGCTGCGCGAACACCTGCACCTGACCGGCAGCAAAAAAGGCTGCGACCACGGCCAGTGCGGCGCCTGTACCGTTATCGCCGATGGCCGCCGCATCAATGCCTGCCTGACCCTGGCAGTGATGCACGAAAACAGCGAGATCACCACCATCGAAGGCCTTGGCATGCCCGACAGCCTGCACCCGATGCAAGCCGCGTTCATCAAGCACGACGGCTACCAGTGCGGTTACTGCACGCCAGGGCAGATCTGCTCGGCGGTGGCGGTGCTCAAGGAGATTCGCGAGGGCATTCCCAGCCACGTCAGCCCCAGCCTGACCGAAGCGCCGCAACTGATCGCCAGTGAATTCCAGGAGCGCATGAGCGGCAATATCTGCCGTTGCGGCGCCTACTCCAACATCATCGAAGCCATCACTGAAGTCGCGCAGGTGCCCGCATGAGACCGTTCAATTACAGCCGCGCCGATTCCCCTGCCGCAGCCGCAGCGCTGGCGGCACAGGTCGAAGGCGCGAAGTTCATCGCCGGCGGCACCAACCTGCTCGACCTGATGAAACTCGACATCGAAACCCCGTTGCATCTGATCGACGTCAACCACTTGGGCCTGGATCAAATCGAAGCCACGCCCGACGGCGGACTGCGCATCGGTGCCCTGGTGCGCAACACCGACCTGGCCGCCGACCACCGCGTGCGCAACGACTACGCCCTGCTCTCCCGCGCCTTGCTCGCCGGTGCCTCCGGCCAATTGCGCAACATGGCCAGCACCGCCGGCAACCTGCTGCAACGCACACGTTGCCCGTACTTCTATGACGTCAATCAGGCCTGCAACAAGCGTCAGCCCGGCAGCGGTTGCGCGGCGATTGGCGGGGTCAGTCGGCAACTGGGATTGATCGGTGTCAGCGACGCCTGCATCGCCACCCACCCCAGCGACATGGCGATTGCCATGCGCGCACTCGACGCGCAGGTGGAAACGGTGAAGCCGGACGGCACCATCCGCAGCATCGCCATCGCCGATTTCCATCAGCTCCCGGGTAACACACCGAACGTCGAAACCAGCCTCAGCCCCGGCGAGTTCATCACTTCGGTGACGCTGCCCGCCCCGGTCGGTGGTACGCACCTTTATCACAAGGTGCGCGATCGCTCGTCGTACGCCTTTGCCTTGGTGTCGGTCGGGCTGATTCTGCACAAGGATGGCAGCGGTCGTGTGGCGGTCGGCGGCGTCGCGCCGAAACCGTGGCGGGTCGAAGCGGCCGAAGCGCTGCTGCCCAACGGTGCAAAAGCGGTCAGTGAGCGCCTGCTCGACGGCGCCACGCCGACCCACGACAACCAATTCAAACTGACTCTGGTCGAGCGCACGCTCGGCTCGGTGTTGGCGCAAGCGAGGGAAGACGCATGAAATTCGACACGCCCGCCACCACCAACCCGATCGACCAGTTGAAGGTCGTCGGCAAACCCACCGACCGCATCGAAGGCCCGCTGAAAACCAGCGGCCAGGCGCCGTATGCCTACGAGCAACACGAGGCCGTGGCCAATCAGGCTTACGGTTTCATGGTCGGTTCGGCCATTGCCAAGGGTCGGATCACCCACATTGATCTGGACGCCGCCAAAGCCGCGCCCGGCGTGCTGGCCATTGTCACCGCCGCCAACGCCGGCAAGCTCGGCAAAGGCAAATACAACGCGGCGCCGCTGCTCGCCGGTCCCGAGGTGCAGCACTATCACCAGGCTGTGGCACTGGTGGTCGCCGAAACCTTCGAGCAGGCTCGCGCCGCCGCGCAACGGGTCAAGGTCGATTACGTCGCGGACAAAGGCCAGTTCGATCTGGCCAACGTGCGCGACCAGGGTGTCGAAGACAAAGACGAATTGCCCGACGTCACCCATGGCGACTTCGACACGGCCTTTGCCGCCGCCCCTGTGCAGTTCGACCAGACCTACACCACCCCCGATCAATCCCACGCGATGATGGAGCCGCACGCCACACTCGCGGCGTGGAAAGGCGATCAACTGACCCTGTGGACGTCGAACCAGATGATCGCCTGGAGTGTCGACGACGTTGCCACCACCCTCGGTTTGCCCAAGGAGAAAGTCCGCCTGATTTCGCCCTACATTGGCGGCGGCTTCGGCGGCAAATTATTCATCCGCGCCGACGCGATCCTCGCCGCCCTCGGCGCGCGCATGGCCGGCAGACCGGTAAAAGTCGCCCTCGCCCGCCCGCAAATGGCCAACAACACCACCCACCGCCCGGCCACCATCCAGCGCATTCGCCTGGGTGCCACGGCCGACGGCAAGCTCAGCGCCATTGCCCACGAAGGCTGGTCGGGCAACCTCAAGGACGGCAAGGTCGAAGTCGCGGCGCAGCCGAGTCAGTTGCTCTATGCCGCCGAAAACCGCCGGGTGACCATGCGTCGGGCGCCGCTGGACCTGCCCGAGGGCAATTCCATGCGTGCGCCGGGTGAAGCTCCAGGCCTGATGGCACTGGAGATCGCCATGGACGAGATGGCCGAGCAGCTCAAGCTCGATCCGGTCCAGTTCCGCATCCTCAACGACACCCAGGTCGATCCGGTGAAAACCGAGCGTCCGTTCTCCCAGCGACGCCTGATCGAATGCCTGCAGACCGGCGCCGAAACATTCGGCTGGAATCAACGCGCTGCCACCCCTGGCAGCCGCCGCGAAGGCCGTTGGCTGATCGGCATGGGCGTCGCCGCAGCGTTCCGCAACAACCTGCTGCTCAAGTCCGGCGCACGGGTGCGGCTGGAACGTGATGGCAAGGTCACGGTGGAAACCGACATGACCGACATCGGCACCGGCAGCTATACGATCATCGCGCAGACGGCGGCCGAGATGATGGGGGTGGCATTAGAGGATGTCGTGGTGCGTCTGGGCGATTCGGATTTTCCGGTGTCGTCCGGTTCCGGCGGACAATTTGGCGGCAACTGCTCGACGGCCGGGGTGTATGCCGCGTGCATGAAGTTGCGTGAAGCTGTCGCTGGCAAGTTGGGCATGGCAGCGGATCAGGCAGCGTTCGTCGACGGCCAGGTGAGCGTCGGCAGCAAGCGCGTGCCATTGCGCGATGCCGCGCGCGATGGTGTGGTGGTGGCTGAGGACAGTATCGAATTCGGCGACCTGGACAAGCAGTATCAGCAGTCGACCTTCGGTGCGCATTTCGTCGAAGTGGCGGTGGATGCCGCCACCGGTGAAGTGCGTGTGCGACGCATGCTCGCGGTGTGTGCCGCCGGGCGCATCCTCAACCCGAAAGCAGCGCGCAGCCAGGTGATCGGGGCGATGACCATGGGCGTCGGTGCGGCGTTGATGGAGGAGCTGGCGGTGGACAAGAAGCTCGGTTTCTTCGTCAACCATGATCTGGCCGGATATGAAGTGCCGGTGCACGCCGACATTCCGCATCAGGAGGTGATCTTCCTTGACGAGACCGATCCGCTTTCGTCGCCAATGAAGGCCAAGGGTGTAGGCGAGCTGGGGATTTGCGGGGTGAGCGCGGCGGTAGCCAATGCGATCTACAACGCCACCGGAGCACGGGTGCGCGATTATCCGATCACCCTGGACAAGATTCTCTCGTCCTTGCCCGAGATGATTTGAACGCCCCTCACCCTGACCCTCTCCCTCCGGGAGAGGATTGCGGTGAGGGCCTTATAGCGCGCGGGCATGGGGAACTGGCGCGTCACTCACTCCGCGGATATTGCGCCTCCCCTACTTGCTCCATCCACTCCACCACCTCGCCGTCCAGCACCTCGGCAATCGCAATGTGCGTCATCGCCGTCGTCGGTGCTGCGCCATGCCAATGCTTCACATCTGGCGCAATCCACACCGTGTCACCCGGGCGAATCTCGCGTATTGGCTGGCCCCATTCCTGCACGAAACCGGCACCGGCCGTCACGATCAACGTCTGCCCCAACGGGTGGGTGTGCCATGCCGTTCGCGCTCCCGGCTCGAACGTCACCGTGGCGCCGCTGACCCGCGCGGCATCCGAGCCCTTGAACGGCGCATCGACCCGCACGATTCCGGTGAACCAATCCGCCGGGCCGCGGGCCGAAGGTTGTGAGCCATTGGGCGTGACCGTCACGCGTGAACTTTCATTGGCCTGCACATCCGCAGCCAACAGAGACAACGTCAACGCTGAAGCAGTAATCGGGTTCATGACATGCCCTCCAGAATGCAAAAAAAATCGGTAGGTGCAGCCTTCGGCAGCGCCTGCAGGTCACTTTAGCGGGCCGTACTCTTCAGATAATCGACTAGAATTCGAAAAAACTTATGCAGGACACTCATCAATGCTTCGGGAAAACGCCACTGACCTGCTCGCCTTCCTCGCCGTCGCGCGCGCGCGCAGCTTCACCAAGGCAGCCGCCAAACTGGGCGTTTCGCAATCGGCACTCAGCCACACCATCCGCGCCCTCGAAACCCGTCTGGGCCTGCGCCTGCTGACCCGTACCACCCGCAGCGTTTCGCCCACCGAGGCCGGCGAACACCTGCTGCAAAGCATCGGCCCGCGTTTCGAAGAGATCGAGCGCGAACTCGCCGCCCTGAGTCACCTGCGTGAAACCCCGGCCGGCAGAATCCGCATCAGTGCCACCGACCATTCGCTGGACTGGCTGCTGCGCCCGGTGCTGCAGACCTTTCTGCCCAAGTATCCGGACATCGCCGTCGAGGTCTGCTGCGATTACGGCTTCGTCGATATCGCGGGACAAGGCTTCGATGCGGGCGTGCGCCTGGGCGAGGACGTCGCCCAAGGCATGATCGCCACCCGCATCGGCCCGGACATGCGCATGGCGGTGGTCGGTGCGCCGGAGTACTTCGCCCGTCATCCGGCACCGCACACCCCACGGGATCTGACCGGGCATGCCTGCAACAACCTGCGCCTGCCGACCAACGGCGGGCTCTATACCTGGGAGTTCGAGAAGGATGGCGAACGCCTGAAAGTGCGTGTCTCGGGGCAGATCACCCTGAACGGCGTCTACCCGCTGCTCAATGCGGCGCTGGATGGCTTTGGCCTGAGTTACATCCCGCAGAACATCGTCGCGCCGTATCTGGCCGAGGGCCGTCTGCAGCAAGTTCTGGAGGACTGGTGCCCGACGTTCGCCGGCTATCACCTGTACTACCCGAGCCGACGCCAGGCGGCACCGGCGTTTGCCTTGTTACTGGAGGCGTTGCGGTTTCGCGGTTGAGCGGCCCTAACCAAGCAACGCAATCAACTGGTGCCGCTGCGCATCCGTCAACATCGGCCCGAACCCGGCCCGGGCGTTATCGGCCATGTAGCGCGGATTGCTGGTGCCCGGAATCACACAGGTCACCGCTGGATGCGCCAGCAGAAACTTCAGCGCCAGTTGCGGCCAGCTGTTGACCTGCACGTCCGAGACCCAGCCCGGCAGCGGCTTGTCCTTGAGCCTGGCGAGCACGCCACCGCCGCCAAACGGCCGGTTGCAGATCACGGCCACACCGCGCTCGCGGCACAGCGGCAAGAGGCGCTTTTCCACACCACGATCGTCGAGGGCGTAGTTGATTTGCAGGAAGTCGACGGGCTCGGCCTTGAGTACCGCTTCGACTTCGTCATAAGCCGAAGGCGTGTAATGGGTGATGCCGATGTAGCGGATGCGCCCCTGCTCTTTCCACTCCCGCAGGGTCGGCAGGTGGGTTTGCCAGTCGAGCAGGTTGTGGATCTGCATCAGGTCGATGCGTTCGGTGCGCAACAGGCTGAACGACTGCTCCATCTGCGCGATGCCCTCGGCGCGCCCGCGGGTCCACACCTTGGTGGCCAGAAACGCTGGCGAGCGCGGTTCGTGGATCGACAGCAGTTCACCGGTGGTCTGTTCGGCACGGCCATACATCGGCGAGCTGTCGATGACAGTGCCGCCCTTGCCGAACAACTCATCGAGCACGGCCGGCAGTTGCCGGTAGACCGGATCGCCCGGCGCAACGTCAAAACCGCGATAAGTGCCCAGGCCCACCATGGGCAGCGACTCGGAGCTTGAGGGGATGACGCGGGTCTGCATGGTCTGGCCTCCGGAAATCGCGGGCGTGGTGGCAATGGCCAGCGCCCGCTCAAGGGTGAAGACCGCCGGAACCCCGGCAGCCAGTGTGAGCAAACGGCGACGGGAGTAACCCTCAGTGTGGCTCATGCTGGTTCCCCTGTTGCCTGGATCTGTTGCACGTTGTGTGCGCAGGCTGTCCGCTCGCCATGCTGGACTACACTGCGACAGCGAACCCTCACACCCGTTAAAAGTAGCCGAATGTCCCGACGCCTGATGTCACTCGTCGCCTTGATCGTTGCCCTGTACCTGGCGCTGTGCGCCGCGCTGTTCGTGTTTCAGCGCTCGTTGATCTACTTCCCGCGGCCCGCTGCGGTCGAAGCAGCGGACGCTCGCCTGAAACTGTCGATGCCGGATGCCGACGTTTGGGTGACCACGCGCGCACGTGCCGGACCGCGAGCAGTGATCTATTTCGGCGGCAATGCCGAGGACGTGTCGCGCAATCTACCGGGGTTCGCCGAAGCCTTTCCGGATGACGCGCTGTATTTCCTGCACTACCGGGGCTTCGGCGGCAGCGGCGGCTCGCCGTCCGAGGAGGCGATTGCCAAGGACGCCCTGGCACTGTTCGATCAGGTGTACGCCAGTCATCCACAGATAGCCGTGGTCGGACGCAGCCTCGGTTCCGGCGTTGCCGTACGCCTGGCCAGTCAGCGCCCGGTGCAGCAACTGATTCTGGTGACGCCGTATAACAGTCTCGAAGAAATCGCCGAACAGCATTATCCGTGGCTACCGGTGAAATGGTTGCTCAGGGATCGCTTCGAGTCGGGCAGGTACGCCGCGCATATCCGTGTGCCGACGTTGCTGCTCGCGGCAAGTGATGACGAGGTGATTGCGCGGGCCAGTACCGAGCGCTTGCTGGACAGCTTTCCCAAAGGTGTGGCGGTGCTGAAGGTGGTGCCGGATTCGGGGCATAACTCGATCTCCGAGCGGCGGGAATATCTGCAGTGGATGGGGGATGTGTTGAATCGCTGAGGGTCGTGTGGCTTTCAATGGCTCCATCGCGAGCAGGCTCACTGCTACAGAGGAATGCATTTCAACTGCAGGAGTGAGCCTGCTCGCGACAGGGCCATCCAAGGCCACTTGAATATCTGCTTGACCCACGCTTCGTCGCCTCGAAAAAAAAGCCTTTGCCGCCCCTTGAACCAAGTCCGAAAAGCCCAGTCCTACGCGCGCCGTGTTCTGCGGTGAACCCCACTCAAGCGCTGTTCCCCTTTTTCAGAGCTGTCTGTCCCATGCGCCACGCCGTCCGTTCGTCTCGCTTCGTTTCGCTGTGCCTGCTGATCCTTTCGCCGCTGTTCGCTGAAACCGCCCATGCGGGTGCGGAACGGCAACTGGTGGCGGCCATCAATGACTACCGTGCCCATCCGCAACGCTGCGATCGCCGCCCCGCACAACGCCTGGCGCCCTTGGCATTGAAGTCGAACCTGGCCTTGCCGATCGGTTATCGCTACGCCGGTGGCATGCGTGAAGCGTTGAAGTCGTCCGGGTATTCCGCCGTGGCGGTGCGCAGTATTCGCGTGGTCGGTGCCGAGGACGCCGAAGCAGCCTTCGACCTGCTGCAGAACGACCACTGCGCCGCGTTGCTGGATGCGAGCTACGCCGACATCGGCGTCAGTCGTTCGCGCAATGAATGGCAAGTGGTGCTGGCACAGCCGGTGCTCGACAGTCGTGTTGGTGATAACCGCAGCGTCGGCAAGGCGTTGCTCGCCGAGGTCAACGCCGCCCGGGCGCGCCCAAGAATGTGTGGCCGTCAGCGGTTCGCCGCCGCCCGCCCCTTAAGCTGGAATGCCGCGCTCGGCGCCGCCGCGCAGGGCCACAGCAAAGCGATGGCCTACGGCAACTATTTCGCTCACCGCGATCCGGACGGTGACCTGCCCGCCGACCGCGCCCGGGCAGCGGGCTACCGTGGCCGGCAAATCGGCGAAAATATTGCCGCCGGGCAGAGCTCACCGGGCAAGGCGATGGCAGGATGGCTGGCCAGCCCCGGGCATTGCGCCAACCTGATGAACCCGATGTTCACCCAGGTCGGCGCCGGCTTCGCCAGTGAGGCGCGCAGCGATGAAGGGGTTTACTGGACGATGGTGTTTGGCGCGCCTTGATGGCCAGCGCACAGTCCCAGTTTCAGTAATTCCTTGCGTAGCATGGAAGGCTTGCGAACAGCCAATCCGGCCTGCCAGTCGAGTGGCAATAAATGATCGAGCTTTGCCTGGCTAACCTCGGCTGGCGCCAGAAAGCAGCTTTTGCGGTCGCGGATGCTGATCAGGTTCAACAGCCAGTCGTCGCCCTGCTCCGCCATCCAGCGATTGATCGTTGAGCGATGCCTTTGCAGCAAGATGTCGGCATCCCACACTGTCATTTGCGCGAATATCTGCGGCAGACCGGATTCAGGCTTCATCTGTTTCAGATCGGCGGCCAAAGCGGCGGCAATATCAGATCCAACGGCAGCCTGGCACTCGATGAAATATTGCTCTGGCCAGTCCGCCGACAAACTCGCCAGCCGCGCGAGCACCGCATACGCCTGCACATCCTGCGCCGTAGTCATTTGCCCGGTGAAATTCAGGGTGTTGTCGAGTATAGCCGTAGCCAGGAGCGCAGCGCTTTGCTGACTGATTTTCGGCAACAAGTCAGCCTTGTCCCAACGCTGAAAGACCTGTGTGGCCGCAGCACCGATCGGCTGGATATCAGCGGCAGAGCCAAGTCTCTGCGCCCAGTACTGCTCGTAGCCGGGATGATGGTCGATGACTTCCACCACCCGGTCGAGCACCACCAGCGGGTCGAAATGGTGATAGTCCGAAACATCCACCAGAACAAACTCATCCATTGCTGTCGGCAGGTAATCGTCGAGCGAGTCGCCATTAACCTTGAGGCGCTGGGGAATGCTGGCATTGAGCGGCGCACCGCTGACCGCCCGGGCCGCCACGCCCTGGCAGTTCAGCAGTTCGGCATACGCAATGCAGCAGGCGTATGCATCAATGTCCAGATAAGCCGAACCGGACGTCACCACTCTCACAAAACATGCTCCTCAAGCCGTGCTGCCGATGCGCTCAGCGGTAAATTCAGGGCCTGAGCGATGCCGGTGAGAATTCGTTCATAGGCAACCTGACACTGTTGTTCTGCGATGGAAATGCGCACCGCGCTCTCGGCGATCAGCTCAGGGTAGCCCAATTGCGTAACGGTATTGGACAGGTGGTTTTCCTGTTACCCCCCCACTCCGAACCCGTTACCCCATGTTTCAGGCAGGGGCAAAATTGCACACTCTGATGACGGAAACATGACAAGACGAAGAGATTTCGACGTCTGAACAATGACAACGGGATAGCCGCTGTTGAGTGGTTATCCCGTTTTTAATGCGCGCTCACGCTGCGCGTTGACCGCTCGCCACCATCGCCGAAGCCGCCAGCATCGCCCGCAACAACACGGCACACCCCGCCGCCAGGTCATCCGGCGCGGCGTTTTCGATTTCGTTGTGGCTGATGCCGCCTTCGCACGGCACAAAAATCATTCCGGCCGGGCCGAGTTCGGCGAGGAAAATCGCGTCATGCCCGGCGCCACTGACGATGTCCATGTGCGACAGACCCAGCCCTTTCGCCGCGCCGCGCACCGCCGTCACACAGCCCTTCTCGAAGTACAGCGGCGGGAAATCGGCGGTCGGGGTCAGTTCATAGGTCAGCCCGTGCTCTTCGCAGGTGGCGTCGATGACGTGTTTCAACTCGGCGATCATCGAATCCAGGCGTGCCGGCTCCAGATGACGAAAATCGAGGGTCATGCGCACTTCGCCGGGGATGACGTTGCGCGAGCCAGGATAGGCCTGCAGGCAACCGACGGTGCCACAGGCGTGGGGTTGATGGCCGAGGGCGGCGCGGTTGACCGCACCGACGATCACCGAGGCACCGACCAGGGCGTCCTTGCGCAGGTGCATCGGCGTCGGCCCGGCATGGGCTTCAACGCCGCGCAGCTTGAGGTCGAACCACTTCTGCCCGAGCGCGCCGAGCACCACGCCGATGGTTTTCTGTTGGTCTTCAAGGATCGGGCCTTGCTCGATGTGCGCCTCGAAATACGCGCCGACCTTGTGCCCGCTGACTTTGCGCGGCCCGGCATAGCCGATGGCGTTGAGCGCTTCGCCGACGGTGACGCCCTCGGCATCGACCTTGGCCAGGGTTTCTTCGAGGGTGAATTTTTCGGCAAACACTCCGGAGCCCATCATGCATGGGGCGAAACGTGAGCCCTCTTCGTTGGTCCAGACCACCACCTCCAGCGGCGCTTCGGTTTCCACGCCGAGGTCATTGAGGGTGCGCAACACTTCGACGCCGGCGAGCACGCCAAAGCAGCCGTCGAACTTGCCGCCGGTGGGCTGAGTGTCGATGTGGCTGCCGGTCATCACCGGCGGCAGATCGGGATTACGCCCCGGACGGCGGGCGAAGATGTTGCCCACCTGATCGACCGTGACGCTGCACCCGGCGTCCTTGCACCATTGCACGAAGAGGTCGCGGGCCTGGCGGTCGAGGTCGGTCAGGGCCAGGCGACAGACCCCGCCCTTGACCGTGGCGCCGAGCTTGGCCAGTTCCATGAGCGAGGCCCAGAGGCGGTCGCGGTTGATGTGCTGATGGGTGGATTGCAGAACGTCTACGGCTGCGTTCATGTTGATCTCCTCAGGCAGTTTCTTATGATATTTCTGTGGTGCTTTTTGGGCCGCCATCGCTGGCAAGCCAGCTCCCACAGTTTTTTGGGTGTGCCCACAATTTGTGTACGACTCGATCCCTGTGGGAGCTGGCTTGCCAGCGATGAGGCCTTCCCTTACACCGCTGTTTTCATGACCGAAGGCTGCGCCCGCATCACGCACAACCCGTAATAAATCACCCCGCCCAGCGCCGAGCCGGTGAACCAGCCGTAGCTGTAGAACCAACTGAACGCATCGCTGCCCAGCGACAACAGGGTCAACACCACCGGCACGCCAAACGCGGTAAATCCGGCCCAGTTCCACGCCGGATACACGTCGTCGCGGTACAACCCGGCCAGGTCCAGTTGCTGTTTTTTGATCAGGAAATAATCCACCACCATGATCCCGGCGATCGGCCCGAGCAGGCTCGAATAGCCCAGCAGCCAGTTGGAATACACGGTCTCCAGGCTGACGTCGGAAACGATCAGCCCCAGCTTTTTCAGCAGTTCGTGGGCCATCAAGGCCAGCCCGACCAACCCGGTGAGCAACACTGCTTTGGTGCGGTTGATGACCTTGGGCGCAATGTTCTGGAAGTCGTTGGTCGGCGAAACAATGTTCGCTGCGGTGTTGGTCGACAGCGTGGCGATGATGATCAGCGCCATGGCCACCGCGACCCACACCGGGCTTTGAATGTGGCCGATCAGACTGACCGGATCGGACACCGTGACACCCACCAGTTTCACCGACGCGGCGGTCATCACCACACCCAGCGAGGCGAACAGGAACATGGTCAGTGGCAAGCCGAAAATCTGCCCGAGGATCTGATCCTTCTGGCTCTTGGCGTAACGGCTGAAGTCAGGAATATTCAGCGACAACGTGGCCCAGAAGCCCACCATCGCGGTCAGCCCGGCGGCGAAGTAACTGACCACACTGGCGCCTTCCGGGCGTTTCGGTGGAATCGCCAGCAGCTCGGTCATCGACACATTGGGCATCGCCCACATCAGCAAGCCAATGCCGACCGCCACCAGCAACGGCGCAGACAGGGTTTCCAGCCATTTGATCGACTCGGCGCCACGAATCACCACCCACAGGTTCAGCGACCAGAAGATCATGAAGCCGATCACCTCGCCGGTGCCGCCCAGGGATTTCCAGCCCTCGAACACCGAACCGAGAAACAGGTGAATCGCCAGGCCGCCAAACATCGTTTGAATGCCGAACCAGCCACACGCCACCAGCGCGCGAATCAGGCACGGCACGTTGGAGCCGAGCACGCCGAACGAGGAACGCAGCAGCACCGGGAATGGAATCCCGTACTTGGTGCCCGGGAAAGCGTTGAGCGTGAGCGGGATCAGCACAATGACGTTGGCCAGCAGAATCGCCATCAGCGCTTCGCCCACGCTCAGGCCGAAATACGCGGTGAGCACGCCGCCGAGGGTGTAGGTCGGCACGCACACCGACATGCCGACCCACAGCGCGGTGATGTGCCATTTGTTCCAGGTTCGTTCGCGCACCTTGGTCGGTGCCATGTCGTGGTTGTAACGGGGACTGTCGAGGACGTCGCTGCCGGCTTCGAGTTCGAACAAGCCGTCGCGCTCGGTCACTTGCGATCTGTTCTGTTGCATGGCCGCTCCACTGTTCTTCTGATTATTTTTTTGCTCATCAGGCGGCTGCACACCAGAGTGCGAGCCGGACGATGGCCGGAGGAACTGACAACTTTCGTGTACCGGCCATGGTGTCAGCGGCGGCATCAATAAACGTGCCGGGTGCCCCGCTTACGCATCGGGCCGTGGTTCAAACACATTGCAACTTTCTGATATTGCTCGGTTTTAATTATTTATCGAGAGAGTCCGTGAAAACCTGTCTGCACGCTCAGGCTAAACGTTTGCCAAGTTGTTCGAACTGTCAGGACTCAATCTGGTGCACTGCAATTTTTTTCATTCGGGGCGATCGACCGCAGCTCAACTTCAAGCGGCTGATTTCACATAGGAAATCTTGCTCATATTTCCATCCTGTCAAGTGCGTCAAAATGGTGAACAGCCTCACCATTTTGGTGATTTATGTTTTTTATCTTTATTTTTCAAACACTTAAAACATTCATAAGCTTATAAAAAATAATCTTGATCAATTTCAAAACTGCGACTAGTTTCTATTCCTGACAGCCATGACAGGAATACGCCGTTCATCGCTGTACATCAATAAAACATATAGAACCGATACCAGTCGGTCATGCCTGCGAGGAACTCGGAATGTCTCTGTTGATCCGTGGCGCCACCGTTGTTACCCATGATGAAAGTTATCGCGCCGACGTCTATTGCGCCGACGGCGTGATCAAAGCCATTGGTGAACACCTTGATATTCCCGCCGACGCCGAAGTGCTCGATGGCAGCGGTCAATACCTGATGCCCGGCGGCATCGACCCACACACCCACATGCAACTGCCCTTCATGGGCACCGTGGCCAGTGAAGACTTCTTCAGTGGCACGGCGGCCGGTCTGGCCGGTGGCACCACCTCGATCATCGACTTCGTGATTCCCAATCCGCAACAGTCACTGATGGAAGCCTTTCATCAGTGGCGCGGCTGGGCCGAGAAGTCCGCGTCCGACTATGGCTTCCACGTCGCGATCACCTGGTGGAGCGAGCAGGTGCGTGAGGAGATGGCCGAGCTGGTCAGCCATCACGGGATCAACAGCTTCAAGCATTTCATGGCCTACAAGAACGCGATCATGGCCGCCGACGACACGCTGGTGGCGAGTTTCGAGCGCTGCCTGGAACTCGGCGCGGTGCCGACCGTGCATGCGGAAAACGGCGAGCTGGTCTATCACCTGCAACGCAAGTTGATGGCCCAGGGCATCACCGGGCCGGAAGCGCATCCGCTGTCGCGGCCGTCGCAGGTGGAAGGCGAAGCGGCGAGCCGGGCGATTCGCATCGCCGAAACCATCGGTACGCCGTTGTACCTGGTGCACGTTTCCACCAAGGAAGCCCTCGACGAAATCACCTATGCCCGCAGCAAGGGCCAACCGGTGTACGGCGAAGTGCTGGCCGGGCATCTGCTGCTCGACGACAGCGTCTATCAGCACCCGGACTGGCAGACCGCCGCCGGTTACGTGATGAGCCCGCCGTTCCGGCCGCGCGGGCATCAGCAAGCGCTGTGGCATGGCCTGCAAAGCGGCAATCTGCACACCACCGCCACCGACCACTGCTGCTTCTGCGCCGAGCAAAAAGCCGCCGGGCGCGACGACTTCAGCAAGATCCCCAACGGCACCGCCGGCATCGAAGACCGCATGGCAGTGTTGTGGGACGAAGGGGTCAACAGCGGGCGTTTGTCGATGCAGGACTTCGTCGCCCTCACCTCCACCAACACTGCGAAAATCTTCAACCTCTACCCGCGCAAAGGCGCGATTCGCGTTGGCGCCGATGCCGACCT
Organism: Pseudomonas sp. LF-5; assembly: GCF_037626295.1. NCBI lineage: Bacteria > Pseudomonadati > Pseudomonadota > Gammaproteobacteria > Pseudomonadales > Pseudomonadaceae > Pseudomonas > Pseudomonas sp. LF-5. The sequence goes on along the minus strand of NZ_JARKMT010000001.1, from coordinate 94,688 downwards.
GGTGCTGTGGGACCCGCAAGGTACGCGCACCATCTCCGCCAAGACCCACCATCAGCAGGTGGACTTCAACATCTTCGAAGGCAAGACCGTGCGCGGCGTGCCGAGCCATACCGTCAGCCAGGGCAAAGTGGTCTGGGCGGACGGCGACCTGCGCGCCGAGCGCGGGGCCGGGCGCTACATCGAACGGCCGGCGTATCCGGCGGTGTTTGATTTGCTGAGCAAGCGGGCTGAGTTGCATAAACCGATTGCTGTGAAACGCTGAAATCCAGGCCTTCGGCCTTCGCGAGCAAGCTCGCTCCCACAGGGGAATGCATTCCAAATGTGGGAGCGAGCTTGCTCGCGAAGAGGCCATCCCGAACGCCACAAAAACCACTGCCCGACAGAGGCAGAAACCTCAAATAACCGTGAGGCAAAAAACCGTGATCGAGACCCTGAACCATCTCCCGCACCCACACGAAAGCGCCGCCGCCCTCGCCGGCCATTTCACCGATCTGGCGCCACCGCTCAACGCCCGGCAGGCGCATCTGGAAGCCTCGCGCTGCCTGTATTGCTACGACGCGCCGTGCGTCAATGCGTGCCCGAGCGAGATCGACATTCCGTCGTTCATCCGCAACATCCACCAGGACAACGTGCCCGGTGCAGCGCAGAAAATCCTTTCGGCGAATATCCTCGGCGGCAGTTGTGCGCGGGTTTGTCCGACCGAAATCCTCTGCCAGCAAGCCTGCGTGCGCAACAACGCGCAGGAATGCGCGCCGGTGCTGATCGGCCTGCTGCAACGCTACGCCGTGGACAACGCGCACTTCACCGAGCACCCGTTCCAGCGCGCCGCCAGCAGCGGCAAACGCATCGCCGTGGTCGGCGCCGGGCCCGCGGGATTGTCCTGCGCTCATCGCAGCGCCATGCACGGGCATGACGTGGTGATTTTCGAAGCGCGGGAGAAAGCCGGCGGCCTCAACGAATACGGGATCGCCAAATACAAACTGGTCGACGACTACGCGCAAAAGGAACTGGATTTCCTCCTGCAGATCGGCGGCATCGAGATTCGCCACGGGCAGAAACTCGGCGACAACCTGACCCTCAGCGAATTGCATCAGCAATTCGACGCGGTGTTCCTCGGCCTCGGCCTCAATGCCAGCAAACAGCTCGGCCTGCAGCACGAGGACGCCCCCGGCCTGCTCGCCGCCACCGACTACATCCGCGAACTGCGTCAGGCCGATGACCTCTCGCAACTGCCGCTGGCCGAGCGCTGCATCGTCCTCGGCGCCGGCAACACCGCGATCGACATGGCCGTGCAAATGGCCCGCCTCGGTGCCCGCGATGTCAATCTGGTGTATCGCCGGGGTGCGGCGGACATGGGCGCCACCGGCCACGAACAGGACATCGCCAAAGCCAATCAGGTACGCCTGCTGACCTGGGCGCAACCGGACGAAGTGCTGCTCGACGCGCAAGGCCAGGTGCGCGGCATGCGTTTCGCCCGCACGCATCTGGTCGAAGGACGCCTGCAAACCACTGGCGAAACCTTCGAACTGGCGGCTGATGCGATCTTCAAAGCCATCGGTCAGGCCTTCGACAGCAGCGCCCTCGCCGACCCGCTGGCCCGCGAACTCAAGCGTCAGGGCGAGCGAATCCAGGTCGATGACAACCTGCGCACCAGCATCCCCGGGGTGTATGCCGGCGGCGACTGCACCAGCCTCGATCAGGACCTCACCGTGCAAGCCGTGCAGCACGGCAAACGCGCCGCCGAGGCGATCAATGCTCAACTGATGCTTAACGTGGAGGCTGCGTAAATGGCCGATCTCTCGATTGTCTTCGCCGGTATCAAAGCCCCCAATCCGTTCTGGCTGGCCTCCGCGCCGCCGACCGACAAGGCTTACAACGTAGTCCGTGCCTTCGAGGCCGGTTGGGGCGGCGTGGTCTGGAAAACCCTCGGCGAGGACCCGGCGGCGGTTAACGTCTCGTCGCGCTACTCGGCACACTACGGCAATAACCGCGAAGTGCTGGGCATCAACAACATCGAACTGATCACCGACCGCTCGCTGGAGATCAACCTGCGCGAGATCACCCAGGTCAAGAAAGACTGGCCGGACCGCGCGCTGATCGTCTCGCTGATGGTGCCGTGCGTGGAGGAATCGTGGAAACACATCCTGCCGCTGGTCGAAGCCACCGGCGCTGACGGTATCGAGCTGAATTTCGGTTGCCCGCACGGTATGCCCGAGCGTGGCATGGGCGCGGCGGTGGGTCAGGTGCCGGAGTATGTCGAGCAGGTCACCCGCTGGTGCAAGACTTATTGCTCGCTGCCGGTGATCGTCAAACTGACGCCGAACATCACCGACATCCGCGTCGCCGCCCGCGCCGCGCATCGCGGTGGCGCCGATGCGGTGTCGCTGATCAATACGATCAACTCGATCACCAGTGTCGATCTGGAACACATGGTCGCCCTGCCCACCGTCGGCAGCAAAAGCACCCATGGCGGTTACTGCGGCTCGGCGGTCAAGCCGATTGCGCTGAACATGGTCGCCGAAATCGCCCGCGATCCGCAGACCCAGGGCTTGCCGATTTGTGGCATTGGCGGCATCGGCAGTTGGCGTGATGCGGCGGAATTCATGGCGTTGGGCAGCGGCGCGGTGCAGGTGTGCACAGCGGCGATGTTGCATGGCTTCCGCATTGTCGAAGAGATGAAGGACGGCTTGTCGCGGTGGATGGACAGTCAGGGCTACGCCAACATCGCCGAGTTTTCCGGGCGTGCGGTGGGCAATACCACGGACTGGAAGTACCTCGACATCAACTATCAGGTGATTGCGAAGATCGACCAGGACGCGTGCATCGGTTGCGGGCGTTGCCACATTGCCTGCGAAGACACCTCACACCAGGCGATCAGCAGCCTGAAGCAGGCCGACGGCACGCATAAATATGAAGTGATTGATGACGAGTGCGTGGGCTGCAATCTGTGCCAGATCACCTGCCCGGTGCAGGACTGCATCGAAATGGTGCCGATGGAGACGGGCAAGCCGTTTCTCGACTGGAACCATGATCCGAGGAATCCGTACCACGTTGCGGTCTAGACCGGCGGCTGATCCAAAAGCCCCCTCACCCTAACCCTCTCCCAAAGGGAGAGGGGACCGATTGGGGGATGCTGCCAATCTCCGCCGACCTGAAAGTATTGTTGTGAATCCAAAATCGACTGGGGTTCATAGATGAGAGATGCTTTGAATCCATAATCGACCCGGTCTTACAGGTCGATGTACCTCTCAACACACCTCGGTCAGCTCCCTCTCCCTCCGGGAGAGGGTTGGGGTGAGGGTCGGCTTTTACTTTCAGGGCTCCAGCCCGATCCCACGCAAGATCACACTGGTCACCGTCTGCACCGCCCGCTCGAACTGCATGTCCGACAGCGGCTGGTGTTCGTTGAGAATATTCACTTGATGATCGAAGTCGGCGTAATGCTGGGTCGAGGCCCAGATCATGTACAGCAGGCTCGACGGTTCCACCGGCAGAATCCGCTGGTCTTCCACCCATTGGCGGATCTTCGCTTCTTTCATTTTCGCCCAGTCGTACAGGCTCACATCCAGCGCCTCGCCCAGCGTCGGCGCGCCGTGGATGATTTCGTTAGCCCAGACTTTCGAACCGTATGGCCGGCTGCGCGAATGGTTCATCTTGGCGCGGATGTAGCTGCTGAGCACCACCCGTGGATCGTCGAACATTTCGAAACACAGCGCATCCTGCTTCCACACTTCCAGCAAGTCGAACAACACCGCGCTGTACAGCTCACTCTTGGTGGAAAAGTAGTAATGCAGGTTGGAGCGCGGCAGTTGCACTTCGGCGGCGATGTCGGCCATGGCGGTGCCGCCGAAGCCTTTTTCGGCGAAGACTTTTTCCGCCGCCAGCAGGATTTTCTCGACGTTACTGCGACGAATCTCGATCTTGTGATTGCCCATGTGGGCTCCCTGACAACAGCGTTGCCCAAGACTAGCATCCGCTCTGGTGCGCGGGCGACCGCGACAAACAAAACTTCGTACGAAGGACAGCGGGTGGCTAAACTGACGCTTTTTATTCTGCCAACGAGGTATCCGCGATGCTGTTCAAGAATCTCCTGACCACCACTGCCCTGCTCGCTTCGCTGTTCGCCGCCACCTCCGTGTTGGCTCACGCCCACCTGAAAAGCCAGACCCCGGCTGCCGACAGCACCGTCACTGCACCGGCCGACCTGCGCCTGACCTTCTCCGAAGGCGTCGAAGCCAGCTTCACCAAAGTCACCTTGACCAGGGATGGCGCACCGATCGCGCTCAAGCTGCTGACCACCCAAGGTGACAAGAAAACCCTGATCGTCACCCCCGCCGCACCACTGACGGCGGGTGAATACAAAGTCGAGTGGCACGCCGTGTCCGTCGATACGCACAAAAGCGAAGGCGCCTATCAGTTCAAGGTTGGCCAGTGATTGATGAATGAAGCGCTGGTGCTGTGCCGCTTCCTGCATTTCACCGTGGTGTTGATGCTGTTCGGCACCTGGCTGTTCCGGCCGTTGCTGCTCAACGGTGAAGCGCAGGCGCTGGATCGGCAGTTGACGCGCCTGACGCGTTGGCTGACGGCCATTGCACTGGCCAGCGGCATTGCCTGGGCGCTGTTGATCACGGCGAGCATGGCCGGTTCGGCGGCGGCAGCGTTTGACGTGGACACGGTTGCCTTGGTGCTGGGCAATACGTTTTTTGGCCAGGTGTGGCGCTGGCACCTGCTGATCAATGCGCTGCTGCTGGCATTGCTGTTCACTCCGTGGCGTTCAAACCTGGCGTTACGGCTGGGCTTGAGCGGCGCGCTGCTGGCAACACTGGCGCCGGTCGGTCACGGTGCGATGCTCGATGGCTTGAGCGGGCAGTTGCTGATTCTCAACCAGATCATCCACCTCACCTGCGTCGCCGCGTGGCTCGGCGGACTGTTGCTGCTGGTGATGATTCTGCGTCAGCCGAGTCAGCCGCGTGAGGTGTTGCGACGCTTCAGCGGTGTCGGTTACTGGCTGGTGGCAGGGCTGCTGATCACCGGATTGATCAACGTGCGCGTGCTGACCGGCCAGTGGTGGCCAACGCCGTTGTTCAGCGGTTTTGCCCTGATTCTGCTGATCAAGGCGGCGCTGGTGGTGGGCATGCTGGCGCTGGCGCTGTTCAACCGCTTGCGGATTGAAGATTGCGAACAACGGATGGGCGCGCTCAAGCGCAGTGTGGTGCTGGAATGGCTGTTGGGGATGGGGGCGGTGGCGGCGGTTTCGCTACTCGGCACCCTGCCCCCGATGATCACAGGATAAACGCCGTTCAACTGTGGGAGCGAGCTTGCTCGCTCCCACAGGGTTATGCATTGGGTCAATGAGGTTGTGTGTCGCCCGCCGCGGTATCAATACTGACCACCACCGACATCCCCGGACGCAACCGCTCCTCTTCCTGCTGCCCCTCATCAATGGTGATCCGCACCGGCACCCGCTGGGCGATTTTCACGAAGTTGCCGGTGGCGTTATCGGCTTGCAACAGCGCGAATTCCGAACCGGTGCCCGGCGAAATATGCTGCACGTGACCGGTGAATCTGCGGTGGTTCAACGCATCGACGGTGAAACGCACCGGTTGCCCGACGCGCACGCTGTCCATCTGGGTTTCCTTCATGTTGGCGATCACCCATTTCTGGTTCGGCACCAGCGCCATCAACTGCGCCCCGGAGTTGACGTAGGCGCCGAGGCGCACGCCAATCTGCCCGAGCTGGCCGTCACGCGGGGCGACGATGCGGGTGTTCGACAGGTCAATCCGCGCCAGTTGCACCGCCGCTTCCGCGCTGGCCACCGCCGCCTCCAGCGAACCGCGATTGACGATCACCGTTTGCAGGTCCTGCCGGGCGATTTCCAGATTGGCCTTGGCTTGCGCCACCGCCGCGACACTTTGCGCATTGGCCGCCAACGCCACGTCCATTTCACGCTTGGACACCGAGCCGTCACTCACCAGCTCCTTGTTGCGCCGCAGATCGGCCTCGCTTTTGCGCAACTGCGCTTCACTGTCGGCCTGCACCGCCTGACGCAACTTGATGGTCGCTTCGGCACTGTTGCGCTGCTGCACCACGTTAGCCAGCGCGGCTTTCTGCACCGCCAGTTGCGCCAGCGCCTGATCGAGGCGTTGCTGATAAATCCGGTCGTCCAGACGCACGAGCAAATCACCAGCCTTCACGTACTGAAAATCCTGCACCGGCACCTCGAACACGTAGCCGCTGAGCTGCGGCCCGATGATCGTCACCTGCCCGCGTATCAGAGCGTTTTCGGTGGTTTCCACCGCGCTGCTGAACGGCGGCAATTGCCAGGCATACAACACGATCAACACGCCGACGATGGCAATCGCGGCAAAGCCCAGCGACGAGATGATCCGCACCCGCAACGAGCGCGGTTCGGTGTTGGGCGAGGACGGCGGCGCCGCACCTTCAGGCGTGGCAGCGATGGCATTGGTGGTTGTGGTGGTCGGTTCGGTCATGAAGTAGAAGCACCGCTAGGTGGTACGGAAGGCGCAGAGGCGACGGCTTTGGTGGTGCTCATCAGCCACAGTGCACGAATGGACAGCCAGATCATGGTCAGCACCGCAATCACGGCGATCAGCATGAACACATCGTTGTAGGCCAGCACGTTGGCCTCGCGAGTCGCGGCATTCGACAGACTACGAATACCCGCCAGGTTGCGCAGGCTCGGGTCGGCCAGCAACGAGCCGTACGCCGAACCGCCGCTCTGCACGCGCGCGGCCACCAACGGGTCAGACAACGTCAGGTGCTCAACAATGTGACTGGAATGAAATTTTTCCCGAGCGATCTGGAAGGTGCCCAGAAGTGCCGCGCCCAGCAGGCCGCCGAGGTTGTTGCAGATCCCGAACAGCACGGAAAAGCTCACCAGGTTGCGTGGATTGGTCAGCACATTGCGAGTACCGAAGACCATGGTCGGGCCGAGGAAAAACGTGCTGCCGAAGGCCAGCAGGAACTGACTGAAGTAGAGGTTTTCCGGGCGGGTCAGGTTGTTGGAAAAGCTGTCCATCATCGACCCGGTGGCCATCAACGCCAGCGAGATGATCAACGGCATCAGCAGGTGTTTGGGGTCAATGGTCAGCGCACTGGTCAACAGCCCCGCGACACTGCCGATCAGCATCACCACGTAGAGGCTGTGCAACTGCTCATAGCCCATGTTCAGGTTCTGCATGAAACCGACCGCACCGGTGGACTGCTCCGAGGTGACCATGCGAATCAGGGTCACCGCCAGCGCCAGGCGGATCATCGTCCCGCTGCCGAGCCAGCGGGTCATCAGCAGCGGGTTGCTGCGATTATGTTCGATGGCCAGACCGGCGAGGATCAAGGCAATCGAGGCGGCCAGCGCATAGCCGATCCAGTTGGCCTCCAGCCACCAGTCGATACGCCCCAACGACAACACCGCGCACAGCAGCGCTACACCGGTGGCGAGAATGGCGAAGGTGAGGAAGTCGAGGGGTTCGAACGTCTTGAAGCGATCGCCCGGCGGCAACTTGAGCATCAATACGCAGCCCAGCGAGAGCAGCGCCATGCCCAATTCGAACAGGTACAGGCCACGCCATTCGGCGATCTGCAACAAGTCCTCGGAAAACAGCCGCGCCAGCGGCAAGGCCAGTTGCGACGTGCCCAGGCCGAGCACCAGTGCCTTCATCCGCCACTTCGCCGGAAACGCCTGGACCATGTAATACAGGCCCAGCGAACTGAGTGCCGCACCGACCATGCCGTGGGCCGCCCGCACCGCCACCGCCGAGTTCAGGTCGTTGACGAACAAATGGCCGAAGGTCACCAGTGCATACAGCACCAGAAACACTTCGGTGAACGCGCGCAAACCGAACTGCTGGCGAAACTTCACCAGCAGCAGGTTCATCGACACATTGGTCATCACGAACGCCGCCGGCAACCAGGCCATCTCCGCCGTGGTCGCCCCGAGCGCACCTTGCAGGTAAGGCAGGTTGGCGACCACCAGCGAGTTGCCCAAACCACCGGTCACCGCCACCAGCACACCGACCAGCGCATACGCCAGGCGCTTGGGATTGGAGTGCAACGGCGTCGAAGGGGAACCGGGCAGGCTGGGCTTTTCGTGGGGCTGCCAGTTGCGCGGGGCGTATTGATCCATGGAAAGGCCTTGTGCGGAACGTGGGTGAAGTTTGCCGCAAATTGACCGGCAACACACTCATCCCTGTCATCCACCAAACCCTGTGGGAGCTGGCTTGCCAGCGATGAGGCCGGCATATCCAGCATCCTTGTTGAATGACACTGCGCAATCGCTGGCCAGCCAGCTCCCACAGGGTCGGGTGGCGAATTGAACATTCAGACGCCAGCAAGTCATCGTATAACTTGCTGTTGACATTCCCCGAAAACGTAGGAAATATCCGCAACCATGTTGTACGACGACGTATAACAAATAATAAAAACAACAACCGAAACAGGGAGCGTCACAGTGAGCACACTCGTCTGCAATTCCGTCCGCCCTTCGCGCTTTTCCGCCCCTCGCCCACGCACGACCTTGAGCCTGATCGGCTGCAGCAGCCTCGCCCTCGCCCTGCCGATGAGCGCCGGTGCCGAAGGTTTTATCGACGACAGCAAGGCCACGCTGAACCTGCGCAACGCCTACTTCAATCGCAACTTCGTCAACCCGGCCTACCCGCAGGGCAAAGCTGAAGAGTGGACGCAGAACTTCATCCTCGACGCCAGATCCGGCTTCACCCAAGGCACTGTCGGTTTCGGTCTCGACGTGCTGGGGCTGTATTCACAGAAGCTCGACGGCGGTAAAGGCACCGGCGGCACGCAACTGCTGCCGATCCACGATGACGGGCGCCCGGCCGACAACTTCGGCCGGCTCGGTGTGGCGCTGAAAGCCAAGGTGTCGAAGACCGAACTGAAGGTCGGCGAATGGATGCCGGTGTTGCCGATCCTGCGTTCGGACGACGGACGCTCACTGCCGCAGACCTTTCGCGGCGGCCAGATCACCTCCACCGAGATCAACGGCCTGTCCGTCTACGGCGGTCAGTTTCGCGGCAACAGCCCACGCAATGACGCAAGCATGGAAGACATGTCAATGAACGGCCGCGGCGCGTTCACTTCCGATCGCTTCAACTTTGGCGGCGGCGAATACACCTTCAACGACAAACGCACCCTGGTCGGCGTGTGGTACGCCGAACTCAGCGACATCTACCAGCAGCAGTACTTCAACGTCAGCCACAGCCAGCCGCTGGGCGACTGGACACTGGGTGCCAACCTCGGTTTTTTCACCGGCAAGGAAGACGGCAGTGCCCGCGCCGGTGACCTCGACAACAAGACCGCCTTCGCCCTGCTCTCGGCCAAATACGGCGGCAACACCTTCTATGTCGGTCTGCAGAAACTCTCCGGTGACGATGCCTGGATGCGCGTCAACGGCACCAGCGGCGGCACCCTGGCCAACGACAGTTACAACGCCAGTTATGACAACGCCAGGGAACGCTCCTGGCAACTGCGCCACGACTACAACTTCGTCGCCCTCGGCATTCCAGGCCTGACCCTGATGAACCGCTACATCAGCGGCGACAACGTGCACACCGGCACCGTGACCGACGGCAAGGAATGGGGCCGCGAGTCGGAGCTGGCCTACACGGTGCAAAGCGGCCCGTTGAAAAACCTCAACGTGAAATGGCGCAACGCGACGATCCGCCGGGACTTCAGCACCAACGAGTTCGACGAGAACCGGGTCTTTATCAGCTATCCGATTTCGTTGTTGTAAGCAGATCTCTTTTTACCCTGTGGGAGCGAACCTGCTCGCAAAGGCGCCTTGGCAGTCGATGCAAGAGTGCCTGGACCGGCCTCATCGCTGGCAAGCCAGCTCCCGCAGGTATCAGCGTTGTTTTGAATTAGCGCATTCACCACAAAATCCTGTGGGCGCTGGCTTGCCAGCGATGGCGGCGGCAGATTCACCGCTGATGTTGATTGACACACCGCTTTCGCGAGCAGGCTCGCTCCTGCAAGGGATTGCGTTACCAGGTGGGCATTGTGGTGATCGAAAAGTGTTTTGGGCCTTCCGTCATTTACACCAAAAGTCGCGTTGACAAGTTCCGGAAACCCTACCGATACTTCAGCGCAGTCATACGACAACCTACAACAAACTTAAAAACAAAACATGTAAGGGATTGCCATGACGTCTACTTCTGCACCCCGCGCCCCTTTCAATCGCCTGCTGCTGACCGGCGCTGCCGGTGGCCTCGGCAAGGTCCTGCGTGAACGCCTGCGCCCCTATGCCAAGGTGTTGCGCCTGTCCGACATCGCCGCCCTCGCCCCGGCCACCGATGATCGCGAAGAAATCATGCTCTGCGATCTCGCCGACAAACACGCCGTGCACCAACTGGTCGAAGGCGTGGATGCGATCCTGCACTTCGGCGGCGTCTCGGTGGAGCGGCCGTTCGAAGAAATCCTCGGGGCCAACATCTGCGGCGTCTTCCATATCTACGAAGCGGCGCGCCGGCACGGCGTGAAGCGCGTGATCTTCGCCAGCTCCAATCACGTCATCGGTTTCTACAAGCAGGACGAAAAACTCGACGCCAGCTCAGCGCGCCGTCCCGATGGTTACTACGGTTTGTCCAAGTCCTACGGCGAAGACATGGCCAGTTTCTACTTCGATCGCTACGGCATCGAGACCGTCAGCATCCGCATCGGCTCCTCGTTTCCCGAGCCGCAAAACCGCCGGATGATGCACACCTGGTTGAGCTTCGACGACCTCACGCAACTGCTCGAACACTCGTTGTACACGGCGAACGTCGGCCACACCGTGGTTTACGGCATGTCCGACAACAAGGACCTGTGGTGGGACAACCGCCTGGCCAGCCACCTCGGGTTCACGCCGAAAGACACCTCTGAAGTGTTCCGCGAACAGGTCGAGGCACAACCGATGCCAGCGGCCGATGACCCGGCACGCATCTATCAGGGCGGCGCGTTTGTCGCGGCAGGTCCGTTCGGTGACTGATCACGCTGACCACGACACAAGGGAATGAATATGCAAGCCGAATTGATCGTCGATGCTCGCAATGCCGTGGGTGAAAGCCCGGTCTGGGTGCCGCAGGACAACGCCCTGTACTGGGTGGACATCCCCAACGGCGGGCTGCAACGCTGGAGCGCCGACACCGGCCACGTCCATGCGTGGAAAACTCCGGAAATGCTCGCCTGCATCGCTCGTCACCGCCGGGGTGGCTGGGTCGCTGGCATGGAGAGCGGTTTCTTTCATCTGCACCCGCACAGCGACGGCAGCCTCGACAGCGAACGGCTCGCCAGCGTTGCACACAGCCGCAATGACATGCGCCTCAACGACGGCCGCTGCGATCGTCAGGGCCGCTTCTGGGCCGGCAGTATGGTGCTGGACATGGGCCTGAACTTGCCCGAAGGCCGGTTGTACCGCTACGGCACCGGGCAGTCGGGCGTGATCGAAGCGCAGCTGGACGGTTTCATCGTGCCCAACGGCCTCGGTTTCAGCCCCGACGGCAAGACGATGTATGTGTCTGATTCGCACCCCGCCGTGCAATTGATCTGGGCCTTTGATTACGACACCGACAGCGGCACGCCGTCGAATCGCCGTGTATTCATCGACATGAATCATTTCCCCGGACGCCCCGACGGGGCTGCTGTGGATGCCGAGGGTTTCTACTGGATCTGTGCCAACGACGCCGGCCTCATTCACCGCTTCGCGCCGGACGGTCGACTCGATTTCTCGCTGGCCGTACCGGTGAAAAAACCGACCATGTGCGCCTTCGGCGGCAGCCTTATGGACACCTTGTTCGTGACCTCGATTCGTCCCGGCGATGACCACGATCCGCAATCCCTGGCCGGCGGCGTGTTCGCCCTTAACCCCAACGTCAAGGGCCTGCCGGAGCCGATATTCGACGATGTGCTGTAACACCCGCCTCTGCTGCACCGCTGCGCCTTGAACACAACAATAACAAGACTGGAGACTCACCCCCATGTACTTCAAACGCACCTTGCTCGCCGTCGCTTTACCGTTCGCCTTTACTCTCGCCAGCGCCGCGCAGGCACTGGAAATCAAATTCGCCGACATTCACCCCGCCGGTTACCCGACCGTGGTCGCGGAAGAAAGCATGGGTAAAACCCTGACCAGGGAAACCAACGGCGACCTCACCTTCAAGTATTTCCCGGGCGGCGTGCTCGGTTCAGAGAAGGAAGTCATCGAACAGGCCCAGGTCGGCGCAATCCAGATGACCCGCGTCAGCCTCGGCATCGTCGGCCCGGTGGTGCCGGATGTGAACGTGTTCAACATGCCGTTCATCTTCCGCGACCAGGCGCACATGCGTGCAGTGATCGACGGCGACGTCGGCGATGCGATCCTCGACAAGATCACCCAATCGGAATTCGGTCTGGTCGCGCTGGCCTGGATGGACGGCGGCACGCGCAACCTCTACACCAAGAAACCGGTGCGCAAACTCGAAGACCTCAAGGGTATGAAGATCCGCGTGCAAGGCAACCCGATGTTCATCGAAACCATCAATGCCATGGGCGGCAACGGCATTGCGATGGACACCGGGGAAATCTTCAGCGCCCTGCAGACCGGCGTGATCGACGGCGCGGAAAACAACCCGCCAACCCTGCTCGAGCACAATCACTTCCAGAACGCCAAGTTCTACAGCCTCACCGGCCACCTGATCCTGCCGGAGCCGATCGTGATGTCGAAAATCACTTGGGACAAACTCACCCCTGAACAGCAAACACTGGTGAAGAAAGCCGCCAAGGCGGCCCAGCTTGAAGAGCGCGCACTGTGGGACGCGAAATCCGCCAGCAGCGAAGAAAAACTCAAGGCCGCCGGCGTCGAGTTCATCACCGTCGACAAGAAACCCTTCTACGAGGCCACTGCCTCGGTTCGCGAGAAATACGGCGCGCCTTACGCCGACCTGATCAAGCGTATCGAAGCGGTGCAGTAACCCTCCCAGCCCTCAATGAAAGGCCCGGCAGCGCTGGCGTCCACTGACGCTCGCGGCTGCCCGGTTACGGTGGATCCCGATGAAGAATTCGCTGCTGCGCCTCAACGATAAGCTGTACATGACCTGCATCTGGGTCGCGGGCCTGTCGGTCCTGGCCATCGCCCTGATCATTCCCTGGGGCGTATTCGCCCGTTATGCCCTCGGCACCGGTTCGAGCTGGCCGGAACCCACCGCGATCCTGCTGATGATGGTTTTCACCTTCATCGGCGCCGCTGCCAGTTATCGCGCCGGTGCGCACATGGCCGTCGCCATGGTCACCGACCGTTTACCACCCAACCTGCGCAGAACGATGAGCGTCATCTCGCAGTTATTGATGGGCACCATCTGCCTGTTCATGACCATCTGGGGCGCCAAGCTGTGCGCCTCGACCTGGAACCAGTTCATGAGCGCCCTGCCAACCTTGCGCGTGGGCATCACCTACATGCCAATCCCGATCGGCGGCGCGCTGACGCTGATCTTTGTCGTGGAAAAACTGCTGTTCGGTGATCAAAGCAATCGCCGCGTGGTGCGGTTCGACCTGGTTGAAGAAAACGAAGGGGCTGCCTGATGGACGCATTGATTCTGTTAGGCAGTTTTATCGTGTTGATCCTGATCGGCATGCCGGTCGCCTACGCCCTCGGGTTGTCGGCGCTGATCGGCGCGTGGTGGATCGACATCCCGTTCCAGGCCTTGATGATTCAGGTGGCCGGCGGGGTCAATAAATTTTCCTTGCTGGCGATTCCGTTCTTCGTGCTGGCCGGGGCGATCATGGCCGAGGGCGGCATGTCGCGGCGGCTGGTGGCGTTTGCCGGGGTGTTGGTGGGGTTCGTGCGTGGCGGTCTGTCGCTGGTCAACATCATGGCCTCGACCTTCTTCGGTGCGATCTCGGGATCGTCGGTGGCCGACACGGCATCGGTGGGTTCGGTGCTGATTCCAGAGATGGAGCGCAAGGGTTATCCGCGCGAGTTCTCCACGGCGGTGACGGTCAGCGGGTCGGTGCAGGCGCTGTTGACGCCACCAAGCCATAACTCGGTGCTTTATTCGCTGGCGGCCGGTGGCACCGTGTCCATCGCCTCGCTGTTCATGGCCGGCGTGGTTCCGGGCCTGTTGATGAGCGCATGCCTGATGGTGCTGTGCCTGATCTTCGCGAAGAAACGCGACTACCCGAAGGGCGACGTCATCCCGCTGCGCGAGGCCTTGAAGATCTGCGGCGAAGCGCTATGGGGCATGATGGCGATGGTGATCATTCTGGGCGGCATTCTGTCCGGGATCTTCACCGCCACAGAGTCCGCGGCCATCGCCGTGCTCTGGGCGTTCTTCGTGACCATGTTCATCTATCGCGACTATAAATGGAGCGAACTGCCGAAACTGATGCACCGCACGGTGCGCACGATTTCGATCGTGATGATCCTGATCGGCTTCGCGGCGAGCTTCGGCTACATCATGACCCTGATGCAGATCCCGGCGAAGATCACCACGCTGTTCCTGACCCTGTCGGACAACCGCTACGTGATCCTGATGTGCATCAACGTCATGCTGCTGTTGCTCGGCACGGTGATGGACATGGCGCCGCTGATCCTGATCCTCACGCCGATTCTGATGCCGGTGATTCTCGGCATCGGTGTCGATCCGGTGCAGTTCGGCATGATCATGTTGGTCAACCTGGGGATCGGGCTGATCACGCCACCGGTGGGCGCGGTGCTGTTTGTCGGCTCGGCGGTGGGCAAGGTCAGTATCGAAAGCACCGTGAAGGCGCTGCTGCCGTTCTACGCCGTGCTGTTTCTGGTATTGATGCTGGTCACCTACATTCCGGCGATTTCGCTGTGGTTACCGCATCTGGTGTTGTAACCCCGACGCTGTGGCGAGGGAGTCCGCTCCCTCGCCACAGGTGTTGCTTCAGGCCCGCCATACCATGTAGGCCGCCACCACCAGACACACACTGGCAAACCCCACCTGCAACGCTCGCGCCGGCACCCGTGCGCAGAGCTTGCGACCGATGATCATGCCGACGATGCTGGCGACGATGAACGCCGCACCCTGAGCATCTATCCGCACACCGGCGTGAAACGCCCCGATCACGCCAATCGCCGAGATCAGGCTGATCACCATCAACGACGTGGCGACGATGCCGCGCATCTGCACATCGGTCAGTTGCTTGAACGCCGGCACGATCAGGAAACCGCCACCAACGCCGAGCAACCCCGAAACCACACCGGTGATCGCGCCCAATACCGCCAGGGTCGCGGTGCATTTGGCGGTCCAGTCGAAGCGTCCGGTCTGCTCGTTGAGCATGCAGTTCTTCTGGCCCCAACTGGCGTGACCGTGGTCACTTGGGCCTGCTTGCGCGCGCTCGCGGCGCAACATACGCCAGGCCACCATGACCATCAGCAGACTGAACAGCATCATCAGGATCTGCTCCGGCAACTGATGCGCGAAGTAGATGCCCAGCGGCGAAAACACCGCGCCCAGCGCCGCAATCAGCAACGCCGCGCGATAACGCACCAGACCATGGCGCAAACCGTCGACGGCACCGACCGCTGCGGCACTGCCCACCGCGAACAAGGCCACAGGCGCAGCCTGAGTCATCGTCCAGCCGAGCCCGAGCACTAGCGCCGGCACCGCGAGAATCCCGCCGCCCGCGCCGGTCAGCCCGAGCACCAACCCCATCACCACGCCAAACAGACTAGCCAGCAACATAGAGGCCTCTCAGTCGACGTTGGACACGGCGGTCAGCCATTCACGGCCCTTGAGCATGCCGTTCCAGTAGAACCACGGCAGCAGCGTCGCCTTGAGCCACCAGGCCGAACGGCGCGGTACGGTCGCATCGAGGGGAAAGGTCGGCAGCAGTTTTTCGCCGTAGCCAAACTCGGCGAGGATCACCTTGCCCTTCTCCACCGTCAGCGGGCAGGAACCGTAGCCGTCGTATTTCAGCGGCAGCGGTTGGCCCTTGCGCAAGGCCAGCAGGTTTTGCGCCACCACCACGATTTGCTTGCGCACCGCCGCCGCGGTTTTCGCATTGCTGGTGCCGCAGATATCACCCAGCGCGAACACGTGCGGATAACGCGGATGTTGCAGGCTGTGCGGATTGACCTCGCACCAGCCAGCGGCATCGGCCAATGGACTTTGCGCGATGAAATCCGGCGACACCTGCGGTGGAACGACGTGCAGCAGGTCGAAGGTTTTCGCCTCACGGGTGACGTTACCGTCGGCGTCCTTGATCTCGAACCACGCGGTTTTCGCCGGGCCGTCGACCTTGACCAGGTTCGAATTGAACGCCAGTTGCGCGTTGTATTTTTCGATGTATTTCATCAATGGCGGCACGAATGTCGCCACGCCAAACAGCGCGGCGCCAGCCAGGTTGAACTCGACCTTGATGTTGTTCAGCAATCCGCTTTTGAGCCAGTGATCACAGGACAGGTATAGCGCTTTCTGCGGTGCACCGGCGCATTTGATCGGCATTGCCGGTTGCGTGAACAGCGCTTTACCGTCGCGCAGTTTCTGCACCTGATCCCAGGTGTATTGCGCATGCTGATAGCTGTAGTTGGACGTCACGCCGTGCTGGCCGAGGCTTTCCTGCAAGCCTTCGATCTTGTCCCAGGCCAGGCGCAGGCCGGGGCAGACAATCAGGTTCTGATAGCTAACGGTGCGTTGATCGTTGAGGGTCAGCTGGCGCTTGTCAGGATCGACAGCGGTCACCGCTGCTTGAATCCAGGTGGCATGACGGGGCATCACCTTGCTCATCGGCCTGGCGGTGTCTTTGGCGTCGTAGGCGCCACCGCCAACCAGCGTCCACGCCGGTTGATAGTAGTGCTGGGCACTCGGCTCGATCACCGTGACGTTCAAATGTGGATCGCGCTTGAGCAGGCTGGCGACGAAGCCGATGCCCGCCGTACCGCCGCCGATGACCACGATGTCTGCACTGATGGATGGGCCCCAGTGTTGATCGTTCATTGCTTGTTCCTTATTGCTGCACGCAAGGTTTTTTCCGGCCATCCCACAAATCCATTGCAGGAGTGAGCCTGCTCGCGATAACGGCGTGACAGTCACAGAAGATGCTGGCTGCCCCACCGCTTTCGCGAGCAGGCTCACTCCTGCAGGGGTAGTGTGCTGGCAAGCATTTATGGGTGACCGAGGCTTTTCAGCACGGCCCCGCAATACAACCCGGACAGGGTCTTCATCACCTGAATCACTTCAGGGCTGGCCAGGCCATAAAAAATGTATTTGCCTTCACGGCGAGTCGCCACCAGCCCTTCATCGCGCAGGATGCCCAGTTGCTGGGACAGCGTCGGTTGACGCACGCCGGTCATTTTTTCCAGTTCGCCGACATTGCGTTCGCCCTGGGTCAATTGGCACAGGATCAACAAGCGATCCTCATTGGCCAGGGCCTTGAGCAGCGCGCAGGCCTTGGAGGCCGAGGCGCGCAATTGGGCGACTTCACATTCGGTCAGACTGGATTGCATTTGCACGATGCCTTCAACGTCACTTAAGCTGTGAACATTATGTTTTTAGATAAAGTGTTGCAACCCATTTTCCTTGTTCAGGTTGGTGTCCATGCCCGCGCAGATTGAAGCTTTCCTCGACCCCGCCTCTTCGACCTACAGCTACGTGGTCTACGAAGCCGATGGCGGACAGTGCGCAATCGTCGACCCGGTGCTTGATTATGACGGCGCCGCCGGCCGTACCTGCACCGCCCAGGCCGACAAAATCATCGCCTTCGTTCACGCGCACAACCTGCAGGTGCAGTGGCTGCTGGAAACCCATGCCCACGCCGATCATCTGTCCGCAGCGCCTTACCTGCGCCGGGAACTGGGCGGAAAAATCGCCATTGGCGAGTCAATCAGCAAAGTGCAGAACGTGTTCAAGGCGCTGTTCAACCTGGAGCCGGAGTTCTGCGTCGATGGCTCGCAGTTCGATCACCTGTTTGCGCCGAACGAGTCATTCCGCATTGGCAACCTCAAGGCCACCGCCCTGCACGTCCCCGGCCACACCCCGGCGGACATGGCTTACCTGATCGACGGCGAACAGATTCTGGTCGGCGACACGCTGTTCATGCCCGACGTCGGCACCGCCCGCTGCGACTTCCCCGGCGGCAACGCGCATCAACTGTACAACTCGATCCACAAGCTGCTGGCCTTCCCCGCCAGCGTCAAACTCTACGTCTGCCACGACTACCCACCCGAAGGCCGCGCCGCGCAGTGCCAGACCACTGTCGGCGAGCAGCGAAAAAGCAATATTCATGTGCATGACGGGATCGACGAGGCGGCGTTCGTCGAGATGCGCACCAAACGCGATGCCGGGCTGGGCATGCCGACGCTGCTGCTGCCGGCGATTCAGGTCAATGTGCGGGCGGGGAATCTGCCACCGGCAGAGGAAAACGGCGTGGTGTATCTGAAGATTCCGCTCAACTCTCTATAGGAAAAAGTCGCTCGAACCATCACCAGATTATTTTTCCTACGAACGCTGGCGATAGTGATGAACTGGTGAAAATCCTCTCAGCGATCAGACTCCATTGGGCAAACATTCAATGGAGTTTTCGCAATATGGATATTCGCCGTAATCACCGCGACATGACACCGCAACAGAAAGCTGCGTTCGTCGATGCGATCCTGGTACTGAAAAACAACGTCGACAGCGTCCTGCGCCCCGGACAGCAAAATCGCTACGATGACTTTGTGCAGATCCACAAAAACTCGATGGGCGGCGCCAATCCGCTGATACCCAATCCGCATCGCAGCCCTTTGTTCTATCCGTGGCATCGAATTCTGATTCGCCAGTTCGAACTGGCCCTGCAGTCCGCCACCAATGATCCGACCATTACCCTGCCCTACTGGAACTGGCAACTGACCGGAGCAGACAACCCCTTCACGTCGGATTTCATGGGCTCAAACGGTGACAACCTGCAAGATCAGCGTGTCACCAGCGGTCCGTTTTCCAGGGAGCACTCACAATTCGATGTCAGGGTCTGGGACGAGGGCACTGGCAACACCGGCATTCGTCGAAATCTGGGGGCAAGCGGCGCACTGCCCACCCCGCTGGATGTTATTTCGACCCTGAACAGAACGCCTTACTGGATGGATGAAAACGGCTGGGAAAACGTCTCGGAAAGCCTTTTGCACAATCCGGTACATGCCTGGATTGGCGGCAGCATGGCACAAGCCTCCTCACCCAACGATCCGATATTCTTCCTGCACCACTGCTACCTCGACTTGCTGTGGGAACGCTGGAAACATCAGCATGCTGGAACTCCAGGCTTTACCAATGGAGCTGGCTCGGCAGACACGAACGAAACCGTCCTGATCTTTCATCCTGCCAATGAACGGGCGCCCTGGGCGCAAACCTTTACCGTCCGACAAACCCTCTATACCGCGGAACTCGATTACCGGTATGACTACATCTGACTTTCAGTTACCTAGCGTCAGGCCGTTTGCCGGCAAGGGCAACGCCGTCTTGTAGCGCACCTGCTTGAGCGCAAAACTCGAGCGAATATTCGCCACCCCCGGCACCTTGGTCAGAAAGTCCATCATGAAACGCTCCAGCGACTGAATGGTCGGCACCAGCACGCGGATCAGATAATCCGGGTCACCCGCCATCAAATAGCACTCCATCACCTCCGGGCGATCGGAAATCGCTTCTTCGAAATGCTGCAACGCCTCCTCCACCTGCTTCTCGAGGCTGACGTGGATGAACACGTTGACATGCAGTCCCAGCAGGTCGGCGTCCAGCAGCGTCACCTGCTCGCGAATCAGCCCTAATTCTTCCATCGCCTTGACCCGGTTAAAGCACGGTGTCGGCGACAGATTCACCGAGCGTGCGAGGTCGGCGTTGGTGATGCGCGCGTTCTCTTGAAGGCTGTTGAGAATGCCGATGTCGGTACGGTCCAGTTTGCGCATGAGACAAAACCACCTGTTTTTTATGTTTATGCAGAATTTCTATCTGCAAATCGTCTCCAGCGCAACGAAACAGAGAGAAATATTCTTCTGGCCCGGGCCTATGATTGTTGTAGGACAAGATTTCTTTCACCCAAGAATGATTGCCAGCTCACTACAAGAAATTCACAAGATCGAGCGTAGAAGCCATGACCCAAGCGTATGAACCGCTGCGTCTGCACGTCCCTGAACCTTCGGGCCGCCCAGGCTGCAAAACCGACTTTTCCTACCTGCATCTGACCGATGCCGGTACGGTGCGCAAACCATCCATCGACGTCGAACCCGCCGACACCGCCGACCTGGCGCGTGGTTTGATCCGCGTGCTCGACGACCAGGGCAACGCCCTCGGCCCCTGGGCTGAAAACGTGCCGGTCGAGATCCTGCGCAAGGGCATGCGCGCCATGCTCAAGACGCGGATCTACGACAACCGCATGGTGGTCGCCCAGCGCCAGAAAAAAATGTCGTTCTACATGCAGAGCCTTGGCGAAGAAGCCATTGGCAGCGCTCAGGCCCTGGCCTTGAACATCGACGACATGTGCTTCCCGACCTACCGCCAGCAAAGCATTCTGATGGCCCGCGAAGTGCCGTTGGTCGACCTGATCTGCCAACTGCTGTCCAACGAGCGCGATCCGCTCAAGGGCCGCCAGTTGCCGATCATGTACTCGGTCAAGGACGCCGGTTTTTTCACTATTTCCGGCAACCTCGCCACCCAGTTCATTCAGGCCGTTGGCTGGGGCATGGCCTCGGCGATCAAGGGCGACACGAAAATCGCCTCGGCGTGGATCGGTGACGGCGCCACCGCCGAATCGGACTTCCACACCGCCCTCACCTTCGCCCACGTTTACCGTGCGCCAGTGATCCTCAACGTGGTCAACAATCAATGGGCGATCTCGACCTTCCAGGCCATCGCCGGTGGTGAAGCCACTACCTTCGCCGGCCGCGGCGTCGGTTGCGGCATCGCTTCGCTGCGCGTGGATGGCAACGACTTCTACGCCGTGTATGCAGCATCTGCCTGGGCCGCTGAACGCGCCCGGCGCAACCTCGGGCCGACCATGATCGAATGGGTCACCTACCGTGCCGGCCCGCACTCGACCTCCGATGATCCTTCCAAATACCGTCCTGCCGACGACTGGAGCCACTTCCCGCTGGGCGACCCGATTGCCCGCCTGAAGCAGCACCTGATCAAGGTCGGCCACTGGTCGGAAGAAGAACACGCCGCCGTCAGTGCCGAGCTCGAAGCCGAAGTGATTGCCGCGCAGAAACAGGCCGAGCAGTACGGCACCCTCGCCGGCGGCCAGATTCCAAGCGCCGCGACCATGTTCGAAGACGTCTACAAAGAGATGCCGGAGCACTTGAAGCGCCAGCGTCAGCAGTTGGGGATCTGACATGAACGATCACAACAACAATATTCAGCTGGAAACCGCCATGACCACGACCACCATGACCATGATCCAGGCCCTGCGCTCGGCCATGGATGTGATGCTTGAGCGTGACGACAACGTGGTGGTGTTCGGTCAGGACGTCGGCTATTTCGGCGGCGTGTTCCGTTGCACCGAAGGCCTGCAGACCAAGTACGGCACCTCGCGGGTGTTCGACGCACCGATCTCCGAGAGCGGCATCGTCGGTGTTGCCGTGGGCATGGGCGCTTACGGTCTGCGTCCGGTCGCCGAGATTCAGTTCGCCGACTACGTTTACCCGGCCTCCGACCAGATCATTTCCGAAGCGGCGCGCCTGCGTTATCGCTCGGCCGGTGAGTTCACCGCGCCAATGACCCTGCGCATGCCATGCGGCGGCGGTATCTACGGCGGCCAGACCCACAGCCAGAGCATCGAGGCGATGTTCACTCAGGTCTGTGGTCTGCGCACCGTGATGCCGTCCAACCCATACGACGCCAAGGGTCTGCTGATCGCCTCCATCGAAAACGATGACCCGGTGATCTTTCTTGAGCCAAAACGCCTGTACAACGGCCCCTTCGATGGTCACCACGACCGCCCGGTAACCCCATGGTCGAAACACCCGCAAGCCCAGGTGCCGGACGGTTACTACACCGTGCCGCTGGACGTCGCCGCGATCACCCGTCCGGGCAAGGACGTGACCGTGTTGACCTACGGCACCACCGTCTACGTCTCGCAAGTCGCGGCCGAAGAATCCGGCGTTGATGCCGAAGTCATCGACCTGCGCAGCCTGTGGCCGCTGGACCTGGAAACCATCGTCAAGTCGGTGAAGAAAACCGGCCGTTGCGTGGTGGTGCACGAAGCCACCCGCACTTGCGGGTTCGGCGCCGAACTGGTCGCGCTGGTGCAAGAGCATTGCTTCCATCACCTGGAAGCGCCGATCGAACGCGTCACCGGTTGGGACACCCCCTACCCGCACGCGCAAGAGTGGGCGTATTTCCCTGGGCCGTCCCGTGTGGGCGCAGCTCTGAAACGGGTCATGGAGGTCTGAATGGGCACGCACGTTATCAAGATGCCGGACATCGGCGAAGGCATCGCAGAAGTCGAACTGTCGCAGTGGCACGTCAAGGTTGGCGATCTGGTGGTTGAAGACCAGGTGCTGGCGGACGTGATGACCGACAAGGCCATGGTCGATATTCCATCGCCAGTGCACGGCAAGGTGATTGCTCTCGGCGGTCAGCCGGGTGAAGTGATGGCGGTCGGCAGTGTGCTGATCAGCATCGAGGTGGAAGGTGCCGGCAACTTGAAGGAGTCCGCCGCACCCGCGCCTGTCAAAGAGGCACCGATTGCGCCGAAAGCTGAAGCGACGGTCGAAAGCAAACCGGTCGCCGCTGCTGCACCGCGTCCGGCTGCCGTTTGCCAGGGCCCGATGGTTGCCCGTGAAGCCGATGAGCGTCCGCTGGCCTCGCCGGCCGTGCGCAAACATGCGCTGGATCTGGGCATTCAATTGCGCCTGGTACGCGGCACCGGCCCGGCCGGTCGCGTGCTGCACGAGGACCTCGAGGCCTATCTGGCGCAAGGTCAGTCGAACGCTTCGGCGCCGGCAGCCGCCGCTTACGCCCAGCGTCACGATGAAGAACAGATTCCAGTGATCGGCATGCGTCGCAAGATCGCCCAACGCATGCAGGACGCCACCCAGCGCGCCGCGCACTTCAGCTACGTCGAGGAAATCGACGTCACCGCGATTGAAGAGCTGCGCGCGCATCTGAATGAAAAACACGGTGCCAGCCGTGGCAAGTTGACCTTGCTGCCGTTCCTCGTGCGTGCGCTGGTCGTTGCCTTGCGCGACTTCCCGCAGATGAACGCCCGGTACGATGACGAAGCCCAGGTCATCACCCGCCTCGGCGCGGTACACGTCGGCGTCGCCACGCAAAGTGACGTTGGCCTGATGGTGCCGGTGGTGCGTCACGCCGAAGCCCGCAGCCTGTGGGACAGCGCTGCGGAAATCTCGCGTCTGGCGAATGCTGCCCGCAATGGCAAGGCCAGCCGCGACGAACTGTCCGGCTCGACCATCACCCTGACCAGCCTCGGTGCGCTGGGCGGCATCGTCAGCACCCCGGTGCTGAACCTGCCGGAAGTGGCGATCGTCGGCGTGAACAAAATTGTCGAACGGCCAATGGTCGTCAAAGGCCAGGTGGTGATCCGCAAGATGATGAACCTCTCCAGTTCCTTCGATCACCGCGTGGTCGACGGCATGGACGCGGCACTCTTCATCCAGGCCATCCGTGGCTTGCTCGAACAACCCGCCACTTTGTTTGTGGAGTAAGGCATGCAAACTCTGAACACCACGCTGCTGATTATTGGCGGCGGTCCTGGCGGTTACGTCACAGCGATTCGTGCCGGGCAACTGGGGATTGCGACGATTCTGGTCGAAGGCCAATCGCTGGGCGGCACGTGCCTGAACATCGGCTGCATCCCGTCAAAAGCGCTGATTCATGTGGCCGAGCAGTTTCACCAGACGCAGCATCACAGCGAGCATTCGGCGCTGGGCATCAGCGTGTCGGCGCCGACCCTCGATATCACTAAAAGCGTTGAGTGGAAGGACGGTATCGTCGATCGCCTCACCACCGGCGTCGCCGCACTGCTGAAAAAGCACAAGGTTCAGGTCATCAACGGCTGGGCCAAGGTCATTGACGGCAAAACGGTTGAAGTCGGCGACACCCGTATCCAGTGCGAGCACCTGGTACTCGCCACCGGTTCGACCAGCGTCAACCTGCCGATCCTGCCGATTGGCGGGCCGATCATCTCCTCCACCGAAGCGCTGGCACCGACGTCTGTGCCAAAGCGGCTG
This sequence comes from Pseudomonas sp. LF-5, assembly GCF_037626295.1. Classification (NCBI taxonomy): domain Bacteria; kingdom Pseudomonadati; phylum Pseudomonadota; class Gammaproteobacteria; order Pseudomonadales; family Pseudomonadaceae; genus Pseudomonas; species Pseudomonas sp. LF-5. Next base: position 70,522 of record NZ_JARKMT010000001.1, on the reverse strand, counting down.
GTGGTGGTTGGCGGCGGTTACATCGGTCTGGAACTGGGCATTGCCTACCGCAAGCTCGGTGCCGAGGTCAGTGTGGTCGAGGCGCAGGATCGCATCCTGCCAGCCTACGATGCCGAGCTGACGCAACCGGTACACGAAGCCCTGAAGCAACTGGGCGTGAAGCTCTATCTCCAGCACAGCGTGCTGGGGTTCGACGGGACCTTGCAGGTGCGTGACCCGAACGGCGACACCCTGAATCTGCAAACCGATCAGGTGCTGGTGGCCGTCGGCCGCAAACCGAATACGCAGGGCTGGAACCTCGAAGCGCTGAACCTGGACATGAATGGCTCGGCGATCAAGATCGACAGCCGTTGCCAGACCAGCATGCGCAACGTCTACGCCATCGGCGACCTGAGCGGCGAGCCGATGCTCGCGCACCGGGCCATGGCCCAAGGTGAAATGGTCGCCGAGCTGATCAACGGTAAACACCGCGAATTCAACCCGACCGCCATCGCCGCCGTGTGCTTCACCGACCCGGAACTGGTGGTGGTCGGCCAGACCCCGGACGAGGCCAAGGCCGCCGGACTGGACTGCATCGTGTCGAGCTTCCCGTTCGCCGCCAATGGCCGGGCGATGACCCTGGAATCGAAAAGCGGCTTCGTGCGGGTGGTCGCCCGTCGCGACAATCATGTGATTGTCGGCTGGCAGGCAGTGGGCGTCGGGGTTTCCGAGTTGTCGACCGCGTTTGCACAAAGCCTGGAAATGGGTGCGCGGCTGGAAGACATTGGCGGCACCATCCATGCGCACCCGACCTTGGGTGAAGCGGTGCAGGAAGCGGCGTTGCGTGCTTTGGGGCATGCGCTACACCTGTAAATCCGTCAAATGGAGGGTGGCAGTGATGGCCCCTTCGCGAGCAAGCTCGCTCCCACATTTGGAATGCATTCCCCTGTGGGAGCGAGCTTGCTCGCGAATTCCTGAGGGCAACACGATTTATCTGTGTGCCATCCGATAGTCCGGGCTGCGAAACCGCTCAAGAATGAAGTATTGTTGTGCCCATCCAAAAAACGTCAGAAGCCTTGAACCGTTTCGGCGGTTGTTCAGTGATAGAGGGTGTCATGGGTAACGAAAGCATCAATTGGGACAAGCTGGGTTTTGACTACATCAAGACCGACAAACGCTATCTGTCGTACTTTCGCGATGGCGAGTGGGACAAAGGCACCCTGACCGAAGACAACGTGCTGCACATCAGCGAAGGCTCGACGGCCCTTCACTATGGCCAGCAGTGCTTCGAAGGCCTGAAGGCCTATCGTTGCAAGGACGGCTCGATCAACCTGTTCCGCCCGGATCAGAACGCCGCGCGCATGCAACGCAGCTGCGCCCGCCTGCTGATGCCGCACGTGTCCACCGAGCAGTTCATCGAAGCGTGCAAGCAAGTGGTTCGTGCCAACGAGCGCTTCATCCCGCCTTACGGCACCGGCGGCGCGCTGTACCTGCGTCCGTTCGTGATCGGCGTGGGTGACAACATCGGCGTGCGTACCGCCCCGGAGTTCATCTTCTCGGTGTTCGCGATCCCGGTTGGCGCCTACTTCAAGGGCGGCCTGACCCCGCACAACTTCCAGATCTCCAGCTTCGACCGCGCCGCCCCGCAAGGCACCGGTGCGGCCAAGGTCGGTGGCAACTACGCCGCCAGCCTGATGCCAGGTTCCCAGGCCAAGAAGGCGCACTTCGCCGACGCCATCTACCTGGATCCGCTGACCCACAAGAAGATCGAGGAAGTCGGTTCGGCCAACTTCTTCGGGATCACCCACGACAACAAGTTCATCACCCCGAACTCGCCGTCGGTTCTGCCAGGCATCACCCGCCTGTCGCTGATCGAACTGGCCAAGACCCGTCTGGGCCTGGAAGTGGTTGAAGGTGATGTGCTGATCGACAAACTGTCGGACTTCAAGGAAGCCGGCGCTTGCGGCACAGCCGCCGTGATCACCCCGATCGGCGGTATCAGCTACAACGACCACCTGCACGTGTTCCACAGCGAAACCGAAGTCGGCCCGGTCACCCAGAAGCTCTACAAAGAGCTGACTGGCGTGCAGACCGGCGACATCGAAGCGCCAGCGGGCTGGATCGTCAAGGTTTGATCTGACGGCTGCTGATGCACAAAAGCCTCCCATCGAGTGATCGATGGGGGGCTTTTCTTTTGATCTTTTGATTTCTACTTCAAGGCAATCCGCTTGCCGGCCCGCCCGGCTATCCCGCTGGCCTGACCATTCTGTTGCTTACCCATGCGCGCCTGGGTGATCAATCCGGGTATCAATTCCCCTTCCGGCAGGTTCTTCCAGAACCGCGCCGGCAAGTGCCCCTGCATGACCTTCTCGTTCAACCGCGCCGGGTTGAAGATGTGGCTGTAATAGGTCAGCCACAGATCGCCGTGGGGGTCGTCGACGTTCTGCGCCAGTTGCTGCCATTCCAGCGGGCACTGGCGCTGATGAATCAGTTGTTCGCCGTCGTAGTAAACACCGTCACGCGGGGTGGCGATCAACCAGCGGTATCGGCCCATGCGCCCGACGAAGTGTTCGCTGGCACTGTGCAGGATGTCGTGGGCCGGTTCGTGCCACGCCACGTATTGCGGGCCTGGCTGATCCTGCGGGCGTTCGATGAACCGCACGAAGGCATGCAGATGGTGGGCTTCGCGCTGTACCTGCTTGATCCGCCGCTGCAGCTCACTGCCGAGTTTGTCGCCGGCCATCATCGCCGTGCGGTCGCCGTGACTGACACGCCACAACACTTCGTACAAAAGACTCCAGCGCTGGTCGCCACGGTAGCGGGCCGCTTGCTCCAGCGTGTCGAGCAATGCACGGGGGATGCGCGCCTGGAACGGGCCATGCCCCTCGGGCACCTGCACATCACTGGCAAACAGGTCATTCACGCCTTCGGACGCCCAACTGACGAGACTCGGGTCGATCTCATGGCTAAGCAACCAGCGCGCCTGCTGCCGCCAGGTAACGAACAGATCGTCGCAATCGAGATTGATCATCCCCACAACCCCATCTGCTGCGGCTGCGGCCGGTCGCGCAGTTGCTGGTAGAGCATGTGACTGGTGACTTCGGCCTGTTGCGGGTGATAGTCGCTGGTGATGATGAACGGCTTGGCCTTGGCCAGCACACAGCGCATGCGCGCCACGTCTTCGTAACGGATGCGCCGTTGCTGGCGCAATTGCACCAGGCGTTCGGTGGTACGCAGACCAATGCCCGGAATGCGCGCGATCAAGGCCGGTTCGGCGCGGTTGAGATCCAGCGGGAACACCTCGCGATTCTGCAGCGCCCAGGCCAGTTTAGGATCAATGTCCAACGCCAGATTTCCCGGTCCCTTGAGTAACTCACTGGCGCTGTAGCCATAGCTGCGCAAGAGGAAATCGGCCTGATACAAACGGTGCTCGCGCATCAGCGGCGGCGCGGCCAGCGGTACACTTTTCGGGCTGTCGGGGATCGGGCTGAACGCCGAGTAGTAAACGCGCCGCAAACGGTAGTTGCCATACAACGACTGAGCGCTGTGCAGGATCGTGCTGTCGTCGGTGTCATCGGCGCCGACGATCATTTGCGTGCTCTGCCCGGCCGGGGCGAATTTCGCCGAACGAGGTTCATTGAGCACCGTTTGCACGCCGGTGTAGATGGTGTTCATCGCCTGCTTGATCGAACCGATCTGCTTCTCCGGAGCCAGGGTTTGCAGACTGGCATCGGTGGGCAACTCGATATTGACGCTCAACCGATCGGCATAGCGCCCGGCTTCCTCGATCAGCGCCGGGTCGGCCTCGGGAATGGTCTTTAGATGGATGTAGCCGCGAAACTCATGTTCTTCACGCAGCAGCTTCGCCACGCGCACCAGTTGCTCCATGGTGTAGTCCGCCGAGCGGATGATCCCGGAACTGAGAAACAACCCGCTGACGCAGTTGCGCCGGTAGAAATCCAGGGTCAGCGTAACCACTTCCTCGGGGGTGAAACGGGCGCGCGGCACATCGCTGGAGCGGCGGTTGACACAGTATTGGCAGTCATAGAGGCAGAAATTGGTCAGCAGCACTTTCAGCAGCGAGACGCAGCGCCCGTCCGGCGTGTAGCTGTGACAGATGCCCATGCCATCGGTCGAACCCAGCCCGCTGTTGCCCTCGGAACTGCGCTTGGGCGCGCCGCTGCTGGCGCAGGAGGCGTCGTACTTGGCGGCGTCGGCGAGGATGCTGAGCTTGTCGATGATTTGCATGGCGAAGACTCGGTACTGGTTATGCGTACAGTATCGAGTCTATAGGATTGGCACAAGGTGCAAAGCAGGATCAAAAGATCTCGGCCGATCAGGTGTACGCACTCCCTGCAGGAGCTGCCGCTGGTTGCGATCTTTTGCTCTGCGCTTGCAATGGCACCTCAACCCCGAACCGCGTCCCGATCTCCCTGCGCCCCAACGCCGTCAACGCCAACGCCCGACTGTCCAGATCCTGGGTTACCCACTTGCGCTTCAACGCCGTTTGCAACAACGCCGCCCCCAGTGAGCCACCCAAATGCGGCCGGCGCATGCTCCAGTCCAGGCACGGGCAGGCGAACTTGCGGCGCAACGTGCTCAGATCCTGCACCTCAATGCCCAATCCGCCGAACAGCGCCTCGCCACTGTCGCTCAACCGATATACCTGCTCATCGGTCATCACCAGCCACCCCGCCTCCAGCATGCGGTCGTGCAGCAACACCGCCAGCGTACCGGCCATATGGTCGTAACAGGTGCGGGCGAATTGCAGGCGATCCGGCGTATGCGGTTTGAACATTGGCGCGGCGTTCTGACCGATCACCATCAACGCCTCCAGCGCCTGGGCCACACGTTGGTCGGCGAGGCTGTAATAGCGATGGCGACCCTGCACATGCAGGCGCACCAGGGCCAGATCCTTGAGTTTGCTCAGGTGCGCGCTGGCGGTCGAGGCGCTGACTTCGGCGATGGCCGCCAGCTCCGTACTGGTGCGCGCATGGCCATCCATCAGCGAGCAGAGGATTTTCGTGCGCGCCGGTTCGGCGATGGCGGCGGCCACTTGCGAGACGCCGATGTCTTGATGTTCTGCGTGCATATTTCGCTCCCCGACGAATCGTCGTCGCTGCGGACTGAAGATACTCGCATCACTTTCCCGACGACAAGGCTATGCACCATGGACCCGATCATCGCTGCGACGCAGGCCGATCCCTACCCCTACTACGCCGAACTGCGCGCGCGGGGCGGACTGACCTTTCATCACCCGCAGAAACTGTGGGTCGCCAGCAGCGCTCGCGCAGTCTGTGCGGTATTGGCCCATGCCGATTGCCAGGTGCGTCCAACGCAAGAGCCGGTGCCGAAAGCGATTGCCTCGGGAATGGCCGGCAAGGTCTTTGCCCGGTTGATGCGAATGAATGAGGGCGAACGCCAGCGCTGCCCACGTTCGGCGATCGAGCCGGCGCTTGACGTGTTCGATGCAGCCCGGGTGCGGGCGCTGGTGGCTGCACGCCTGATCAGCGCAGATGCCGACGGCGTATACAAAGCCATGTTTCGCGGCCCGGTGTGCGTGGTCGCAGCACTGCTCGGCTTCAGCCCGGCGCAAGGCCGGGCGATCAGTGAGCTGACCGCTGACTTTGTCGCGTGCCTGTCGCCGTTGAGCAATGATCTGCAACTGATGGCGGCACACGCGGCGGCTGAACAATTACGCGGTTACTTCATCGAGCTACTCGCCGAATCGAACAGCGACTGGTTGAAGGCCATCCTGCAACGCTTCGCGGGCGACGAAGAAACGCTGATCGCCAATCTGATCGGGCTTTGCTCACAGACGTTCGAAGCGACGGCCGGGCTGATCGGTAATGCCTTGGTCGCGGTGCGGCGTCAGCCTGCACTACGCAGTGCACCGATGGATGCGCTGCTGGCCGAGGTTCAGCGTTTCGATCCATCGGTGCAGAACACTCGGCGCTTTGTCGCGCAGGCTTGTGAGATTGATGGAGTGCGGGTCGAGGCCGGCGAGGTGATTCTGCTGTTGCTGGCCTCGGCCAATCGCGATCCGGCCCTCAATGAACGCCCCGACGAGTTTCTGCTGGATCGCCCGAACCGGCGCAGTTTCAGCTTCGGCAGCGGCCGGCATCAATGCCCGGGACAACGGCTGGCGCTGACGATTGCCGCTGCGACTGTCGGAGAAATCCTTGATCACGGTGTGAATCTGCAGCAACTGGCCTGGCACTACCGCCCTTCCTTGAATGGGCGGGTCCCGTTATTCAGCCAGGCACAGCGTTAAGCGCTGCGTAACTCAACCGTCAGGTGCGACAGCTCATGCACCGGCGCCAGCCGCTCGCGAATCGCCTCGGCAGTGATGCCGGCGGCCGCCACCACACTGACAATCGCCGCCCGCGCTTGCGGGCCGACCTGCCAGACGTGCAGGTCACTGATGCGCACGTCGTCCGAGGTTTCCAGCAGCTCGCGAATTTCCGCCGCCACCGGTTCGTCGGTGGTGTCGAGCAGCACCGCCGCGCTGTCACGCATCAGGTTGTAGGCCCATTTCGCGATGACAATGGAGCCGACAATACCCATCACCGGGTCCAGCCATACCCAACCGAGGTAACGCCCGGCCAGCAACGCGGCGATCGCCAGCACCGAGGTCAGCGCATCGGCCAGCACGTGGACGTAGGCCGAGCGCAGGTTGATGTCGTGATGGTGATGATGAGCATGGCTGTGATCATGCTGATGGCCGTGATCGTGACCGTGATGGCCCATCAGTAGAAAAGCGCTGAGGATATTCACGCCCAGTCCAACAATCGCAATCACCGTCGCTTCGCCAAACGCTACGGTAGTGGGTTCGAACAAACGAAAAATCGACTCGCCGGCAATGCCCAGCGACACCAGCCCCAGCACCATGGCTGAAGCAAATCCGGCCAGATCGCCAACTTTACCGGTGCCGAAACTGTAGCGTCGGTTGTTGGCATTGCGCCGGGCGAAACCGTAGGCCGCCGCGGCGATGCCCAATGCGCCGACATGGGTCGCCATGTGGAAACCGTCAGCCAGCAGGGCCATGGAGCCGGTGATGTAGCCGGCGGCGATCTCGCCGATCATCATCACAAACGTCAGCGCCACCACCCACAGGGTGCGGCGGGCGTTTTCGTCGTGGGACGCGCCGAGGAACTGGTGATCGTGGCTGAAACGATCAGCGCTTGGAGTCAGGCTCATGAGGCTCGCGCTCTATTTGGAATAACGGCGGATGGCTTGCAGCAAGTCTTCGGCGCCCTGTGCACGCTCTTCGTCGGTCAGGTCGGGATGCGCCACGTGCTCTCGGGTGTGAGCCTCGATGAACTGCTCCATCAAACCGTTGACCGCGCCGCGAATCGCCGCCACCAGGTGCAAGGTCTTGGCGCAATCAGCATCGCCCTCCAGCGCTTTTTCAACCGCCTGCACCTGCCCGGCGATACGTCGAACGCGGTTGAGCAATTCGTCTTTGTGTTCGTGAATGTGCGACATACCTATACCCCCTACCCCTATATGCCGCGCATGATCGTCGATGATTTCGGCAATCGCAAGCTGGATGAGCACTCAAAGGATGAACGGGATACTGAGAGCGAGCTCAATCCCCCTGTGAGAGCCCACTGGCGATGACGGATACCGAATGTCAGATAAGGAAAATCAAGGTCGTTATTACACCCGCCTCAATCGTCCCGCGTCAGAACTTCCAGCAACTCAATCTCGAACAGCAGATTCGAATTCGGCGGAATCTTGCCCATCGACCGCTCGCCGTAACCCAAGTGCGCCGGCACCAGCAGTTTGCGCTTGCCGCCCACTTGCATTCCCATCAGTCCCTGATCCCAACCCTTGATCACCCGCCCTGTTCCAATCACGCACTGAAACGGTTTGCCACGGCTGTGGGAAGAGTCGAACTCGCTGCCGTCTTCCAGCCAGCCGGTGTAATGGGTGGTGATCAGTGCGCCTTTGACGGCGGCTTTGCCTTCGCCGACCTGAAGATCGATTACCTGCAATTCATCGTTCATGACATTCACTCTGTTATTCAACTGGCCGCCGTTTTCCCAGAATTGCCGCTCGTTCGCAACTCATCAACGAAGATGGCCGCTGTATCCCAATCGGTGGTGGAACCCTTAATATAGCCATCCGCCATTACTTCACGGATTGTTACGCATGCTGGCAGTTCCCGAATGATTGACCTCTGGATCAGCCTGGCCATTGGCGTCGTCATGCTTGCCGTGATTGTCGTACTGGTTCTGCGCGAGCGCGGGTTACGCCGTCGCCTGGCTGAATACCGAGACCTGCTGACACGCGCGGCTGAGGGCCGCAATATCCATCAGGACGGCGATGCCGAGCGCTTCAAGCGCAGCCAGTATTTTGCGCGTATCGGCACCTGGGACTGGGAGGTCGACACCGATCGGCTGTACTGGTCGGACGCGATCTACGGCATGTTTGGGTTCAAGATCGGCGAAATCACCCCGTCCTATGCCTTGTTCTGTTCTTGCGTGCACCCGGACGATCGCATCAGGGTGCGCGACGGTGAATTGCGTTGCCTGGAAACCGGCGAAAACCACGACGAGGAATACCGCGTGGTCTGGCCCGACGGCACCATTCGCTGGCTGCGCGAAACCGGCAACGTGGTGCGCAACGATCACGACGCGGTGATCAAGATGATGGGCGTGGTGCGCGACATCACCGAAGAAAAAGCCTCGGCGAGTTACCTCAAGCACCTCGCCCACTTCGACCCGCTGACCGGCCTGCCCAACCGTCTGGTGCTGGAAGAACGTTTGTCCGAAGCGCTGGATCAGGCGAGTCAGACCGCTACGCGGGTGGCACTGGTGTTTGTCGACTTGAATGGTTTCAAGAACATCAACGACCACTATGGGCACGCCGCCGGCGACCGGGTGCTGATCACCACCGCCACGCGCCTGAAACGCATCCTGCGCAACACTGACACGGTCGCCCGGATCGGCGGCGATGAGTTCGTGGTGATCCTGCAAGGCCTCGCCCCGGACCTCGACCTGCAGGACGAAGCCCGCCGCATCTGTCAGAAGATCTTCATCGAACTGTCGCCGCCGATCACCATCGGCAACGACCAGCGCCATGTCGGCACCAGCCTTGGGGTGGCGGTGTTTCCGGATCATGCGCCGACCATGGATCGGCTGCTGCACATTGCCGATCTGGCGATGTATGAAGCCAAGCGCAGTGGGAACAATCAGTATCGGTTGGGGGGCGTGAGCCCTGCGCGGGTGCATGCGCAGGGCTTTTGAATCCGGGGCTTAACGCTCGACAGGTTGCATCTCGACGATGGTGCCATTGGTGATCATGACCATCACGTACTTGTCGTTGATCTGCACCCACTGCGCCTGTTCGACCGGTGCTTTCAAACCTTTCTGTTTCCAGTTTTTCAGCGCTTTGTCACTGCGCTGATAAACGTCCGGGGCCCGGTCGTTGACCTTCAATTCACGGTCGCTGGTCGGGGACTGGACGGCAGGTTCGCTTGAGGTTTGCGCCGCTTGAACAAGTGGGCTGCCGGCAATGCCGGCGACGAGGGCCAGGCTGGCGATTAGGGTTTTGCTGTTCATCGGTGAACCTCCTTCAGATGTGTGATACCTGAACTCCGACTGCGGAGGACTGGAATCATTCCTTGTTTTTTTGCTTGGGCTGGCCGGGGCATTGTAGTTGGCAGACACACCGCCATCGCTGGCGAGCCAGCTCCCACAGGTGTCTTGGCTGTACTCGACTTTTTTGAACACCACCAAACCCTGTGGGAGCCTGGCTTGCCAGCGATGGGGACAGGCCTTTCAGCATTTTCATTAACTGACACACCGCCATCGCTGGCAAGCCAGCTCCCACAGGTGTCTTGGCTGTACTCGACTTTTTTGAACACCACCAAACCCTGTGGGAGCCTGGCTTGCCAGCGATGGGGACAGGCCTTTAAGCATTTTCATTGACTGACACACCGCCATCGCTGGCAAGCCAGCTCCCACAGGTGTCTTGGCTGTACTCGACTTTTTTGAACACCACCAAACCCTGTGGGAGCCTGGCGTGCCAGCGATGGGGACAGGCCTTTCCGCATTTTCATTGACTGACACACCGCCATCGCTGGCAAGCCAGCTCCCACAGGTGTCCTGGCTGTACTCGACTTTTTTGAACACCACCAAACCCTGTGGGAGCCTGGCTTGCCAGCGATGGGGACAGGCCTTTCAGCATTTTCATTGACTGACACACCGCCATCGCTGGCAAGCCAGCTCC
>NZ_JARKMT010000001.1:0-60204 GCF_037626295.1 Pseudomonas sp. LF-5 | reverse complement strand
TACTCGACTTTTTTGAACACCACCAAACCCTGTGGGAGCCTGGCTTGCCAGCGATGGGGACAGGCCTTTCAGCATTTTCATTGACTGACACACCGCCATCGCTGGCAAGCCAGCTCCCACAGGGTTAGAGGTTATTTAAGAGATTGATCCGCTTTGCGCATCAATGCATGCCAATAATGCAATTAACATCCAGTTACACCTGCGCCACCATCCACCGCAATAACAACCGTGCGCCGCTTCCACGTCGCGCACGTCATAAAAGCGGTGGAGTCCTTTGCTATGACAGCCTCAATCCCACACGGCGGCTCGCGGGCCGGTGCCATTTTCCGAGTCACCTCGGGCAACTTCCTCGAACAGTTCGACTTCTTTCTGTTCGGTTTCTATGCCACACAGATCGCGGCGGTGTTCTTTCCGGCGAGCAGTGAGTTCGCGTCTCTGATGATGACGTTCGCCGTGTTCGGCGCCGGCTTTTTGATGCGACCGCTGGGCGCCATTGTGCTGGGTGCGTACATCGACGACGTGGGCCGCCGTAAGGGCTTGATCGTCACCCTGTCGATCATGGCCAGCGGTACGATCCTGATTGTGCTGGTGCCCGGATACGAAAGCATCGGCTTGTTCGCGCCCGCACTGGTGTTGATCGGGCGGCTGCTGCAAGGCTTCTCCGCCGGTGCGGAGCTGGGCGGGGTTTCGGTGTATCTCGCGGAGATCGCCACCCCGGGTCGCAAGGGTTTCTTCACGGCCTGGCAGTCGGCCAGCCAGCAAGTGGCGATCATCGTCGCTGCTGCGTTGGGCTACGCACTGAATGCGTGGATGGCGCCGAGCGTGGTGGCCGATTGGGGCTGGCGCATTCCGTTTTTCGTCGGTTGCCTGATCGTGCCGTTCATCTTTCTGCTGCGCCGTAACCTGGCGGAAACCGAAGAGTTCGCCGCACGCAAACACCGTCCGAGCATGCGCGAAGTGTTCCACACCCTCGGCCAGAACTGGGGCGTGGTGTTGGGCGGCATGTTGATGGTGGCGTTGACCACTACGGCGTTCTACCTGATTACCGTGTACGCGCCGACCTTCGGCAAAACCGTGCTGCACCTGAGCACCTCCGACGCGCTGCTGGTGACCTTGCTGGTGGGTGTGTCGAACTTCTGCTGGCTGCCGATTGGCGGCATGTTGTCCGACCGTATCGGTCGTCGCCCGGTGCTGATCGCAATGTCGCTGCTGGCCTTGGCCACCACCTACCCGGCGCTGTCGTACCTGGTGCAGGCGCCGAGCTTCAGCCACATGTTGCTGTCGCTGCTGTGGCTGTCGTTTATCTACGGGATGTACAACGGCGCGATGATCCCGGCGCTCACCGAGATCATGCCGGTGGAAGTGCGCGTTGCCGGGTTCTCGCTGGCCTATAGCCTGGCCACTGCGGTTTTCGGCGGTTTCACCCCGGCGATGTCGACCTTTCTGATCCAGTACACCGGCGACAAGGCTGCGCCGGGTTACTGGATGAGCATCGGCGCGCTGTGTGCCTTGTGCGCCACCTTGTATCTCTATCGCCGCGCAGGCGGCCGTCTGCAACCGGTTGCCGCATAAGGAGCAATCACCTTGAAAAAACTCATTAACCTCAGCGCCGTCGCCCTCTTCGCGTTCAGCGCTCTGGCACACGCTGAACAACTGAACGTGATGACGTCGGGCGGCTTCACTGCCGCCTACAAAATCCTCGGGCCGAAATTCGCCGCGGCCACTGGCAACACGCTCGACACCCAGCTCGGCCCGTCGATGGGCAAGGCGCCGGAAGCGATCCCCAATCGCCTCGCCCGTGGCGAGCACGCTGACGTGGTGATCATGGTCGGCTACGCCCTCGACGACTTGATCAAGCAGGGCAAGGTCGACCCGGCTTCGCGGGTTGAACTGGCGGATTCGCGGATCGGCCTGGTGGTGCGCCAAGGCGCGCCGAAACCGGACATCAGCAGCGTCGAAGGCCTGAAGAAAACCCTGCTCGACGCACAATCGGTGGCCTACTCCGACAGCGCCAGCGGCGTGTACATCGAGCAGCAGCTGTTCAAGAAACTCGGCGTCGAAGATCAACTGAAACCGAAAGCGAAGATGATCCCGAAAGTCCCGGTCGGCTCCGTGGTGGCCACCGGTGACTATCAGCTGGGCTTCCAGCAGGTCAGCGAATTGCTGCCGGTGCCGGGCGTGACATTTGTCGGCAAGATTCCGGAGTCGGTGCAGTCGGTGACGCGCTTCGCCGCCGGTATCCCGGTCGGTGCGCAGCATCCAAAAGAAGCCAAGGCCCTGCTCGACTACCTCGCCGCACCCGCGGCCCAGGCAGACGTGCAAGCCACCGGGCTGGATTCGGTCAAGCGCTGATCGTTGGCGGCTGGACTTTCATTTCCACCACCAGCCGCTCCAGTTCCAGTGCCGCCGGGGTCAACGTGCGACCCCGGCGCTTGATGATGCCGACGCTGCGCATCACTTGCGGATCGGTCAGCGGCACCCGCGTCAGGATCGGATGATCCGGCCCCGGCATCGCCATCAGCGGCACGGCCGCCACCCCCAGCCCCGCCTCCACCAGACCAATCATGGTCGTCACATGCCGCGTTTCGCAGATGCTCTGACGCTGCGGCACCACGCTGCTCAAGGCCTGATCAAGCAAAAAGCGGTTGCCCGACGTCTTGTCGAGCGAGATGTAATCCTGCTGATAGAACTCGTCCCACGTCACGCTGCTGCGCCCGGCCAACGGGTGATCGCGCCGGCAGGCGACGACATAGCACTCCTGCACAAGCGGTTCGAAATCGACTTTGGCATCCTGAGTGCCTAGGAAACTCAAACCGAAATCCGCCTCGCCATTCACCACTGCGCTGAGCACATCGTGGGCGCTGGAATCGAGGACCTTGACCTTGATCCGCGGAAACTGCTGGTGGTAACGCGCCACCACCCGCGGCATGAAGTAGTACGCCGCCGACGGCACGCAGGCCACGGTGACGTGACCCATTCGGGTCGAAGCGACTTCGCTGATGCCCAGCAATGCCACGTCGAGGTCATCCAGCAAGCGCTCGACGCTGGGCATGAATCCGCGCCCGGCCTGGGTCAGGCTGACCTTGCGCGTGGTGCGCTCGAACAACTTCACACCGAGGGCGTCTTCGAGCTTTTCGATGCGCCGGCTCAGCGCCGGTTGTGACAGGCGCACGGTGTCGGCAGCCTTGCGAAAACTGCCCTGCTCGACCACCGCGCGAAAAGCCTGCAGGTCGTTGAGGTCGAAGTTGATGGCCATGGCGAACTCTAAAAAGATTGATTCACAAAGGCTATCAATGTAACCAACTGATGCAAAATATTACAGAGCGCATGAACGGCCCTTGTAGGAATGAGCCTGCTCGCGATGGCGGAATGTCAGTCAACAACCGGGAATCTGACAGATTGCTATCGCCAGCAGGCTGGCTGCTACAGGGGATCTTCAGTGGATCTTGAATCGTTTCAGCCCTTATCCTTATCGCCCCCGCCGTACCGTTGTCAGGAGTTACCCCATGCCCCATGAAGGCAATCTGTTGCAAGCCGCTGTCGTGTTTCTGTTCGCGGCGGTGCTCACCGTGCCTCTGGCCAAACGCCTGCAACTGGGCGCTGTGCTCGGTTATCTGTTTGCCGGGGTGATCATCGGTCCTTCCGTGCTGGGCCTGATCAGCAATCCGCAGAGCGTGGCGCACATCTCCGAACTGGGTGTGGTCCTGCTGCTGTTCATCATTGGCCTCGAACTGTCGCCGCGACGCTTGTGGGTAATGCGCAAATCGGTGTTCGGCGTCGGCCTGGCGCAGGTGTTGCTGACCGCCTCGGTGATTGGCGTGCTGGCGCTGGCGCTGTTTGGCCAGCCTCTTAACAGCGCGATTGTGCTCGGCCTCGGCCTGGCGCTGTCGTCCACCGCGTTCGGCCTGCAAAGCCTGGCCGAGCGCAAGGAACTGACCAGCCCCCACGGGCGGCTGGCGTTTGCGATTCTGCTGTTTCAGGACATCGCCGCCATCCCGTTGATCGCCCTGGTGCCGATGCTCGCCGGCAGCGGTCAGGACACCAGCAACGCCGACAGCTTCAATCACGCCTTGCAAGTGCTCGGCGGCATCGCCGTGGTGGTGGTCGGCGGGCGTTATCTGTTGCGTCCGGTGTTCCGCGTGGTGGCGAAAACCGGCTTGCCGGAAGTGTCCACCGCCACCGCGCTGCTGGTGGTGATCGGTACGGCGTGGCTGATGGACCTGGTCGGTGTGTCGATGGCGCTGGGGGCGTTTCTCGCCGGGCTGCTGCTGGCGGATTCGGAGTATCGCCATGAACTGGAAGCACAGATCGAACCGTTCAAAGGGCTGCTGCTGGGGTTGTTTTTCATCAGCGTCGGCATGGGCGCAAATCTCAGCCTGTTGCTCAGCGCCCCCGTCACCGTGCTGGGGCTGACGCTGTTGCTGATCGGTCTGAAGCTGCCGTTGCTGTTCGTTGTCGGGCGTTTGGCCGGTGGTCTCAACAAGATCAGCGCCATTCGCCTCGGTATCGTCCTGGCGGCCGGCGGTGAATTCGCCTTCGTGGTGTTCAAGATCGGTCGCGATCAGGGTCTGTTCGAACCGCGCCTGTACGACTTGCTGGTGCTGACCATCACCCTGTCGATGGCGGTGACGCCATTGTTGCTGTTGCTCTGTGCGCGTCTGGTCAGCCCGAAAGTGCAACCGGTGGAAGTGCCGGAGCAGTTCCGCCAGATCGACACCGAAACGCCACGGGTGGTGATTGCCGGCATGGGCCGGATGGGGCAGATCGTGGCGCGGATTCTGCGGGCGCAGAACATCCGGTTCGTGGCGCTGGACACCTCGGTGGAAACCATCGAGCTGTCGCGCAGTTTCGGCGGTGTGCCGGTGTTCTATGGTGACCCGATGCGCCCGGAAATCCTCAATGCGGCCAAGGTTGGCGAGGCGGAGTATTTCGTGATTGCCACGGATGACCCGGAGACCAACATCAAGACGGCCGAAATCGTGCGCAAGCTGTATCCGCACATGAAAATCATCGCCCGGGCACGTAACCGTCAGCACGTGCACCGCTTGGTCGATGTCGGCGCCGAGGCGATTCGGGAAACCTACTATTCGAGTCTGGAAATGAGCCGCCGCACCCTGGTCGGCCTCGGTCTGACCCAGGCCCAGGCCGATGCGCGGATCAAGCGCTTCAAGCACCACGACGAACAGGTGCTGGAAGCCCAGCACGCGGTTTACGACGACGCCGCCAAAGTCCTGCAGACCGCTCAGGAAGCCCGGGCGGAACTGGCGCGGCTGTTCGAGTCGGATCAGCTGGAAGAGGAATCGCGCCAGGACTGACGTCCTTGCCCAGATCCAAATGTCAGACCACCAGGGCCGACGCCTTCGCGGGCAAGCCCACTTCCCCAGGTTTTATGAACGACTGAAAACCCTGGGGGAGCTGGCTTGCCAGCGAAGAGGCCAGCACATTCCGCATCAATGTGACTTGAATCAGGCCAGCTCTAATTCATGCTCGTGCTTGACCGGCGCGACCTCAAACCGGTCGGCCAGGAACGGCGTGATATCCAGCGGCAACGGCTCGTCGTTGATCAGTTTGTCCAGCAGCACACCGGTAATCGCCGACGTCAGAATGCCGGTGCGGAAGTGTCCGCAGGCATTCATATAGCCCTCCACCCCCCGCATCGGCCCGAGAATCGGCAACTCGTCCGGCGAGCCCGGACGCAGTCCGGCCCAGGTGCGCTTGAGGTTGACGTCCTTGAGTTCCGGCAGGCAGCGCACCGCCCCCTGCACCAGCCCGGCGATTTCCGGGTAAGTGGTGGTCACGTCGAAACCCTTGTCTTCGGTGGTGCTGCCGATCAGGATCTCGCCGTTGTCCTTTTGCGCCACGTAGCAATCGCTGGTGGTCAGGCAGCCGTTGAGGATTTTAGGCAGGCGTTCGGTCAGCAGAATCTGGCCCTTCACCGGTTTCACCGGAATGCGGATGCCCGTCGCCCACTCGCTCAAATCCGCCGCCCAGGCGCCGCCCGCGTTGATCAGCGTCTTGCAGTGAAACACCCCCGCCTCCGCCGTCTGCACCCCGGTCACGCGGGTGCCGTGGTGCAGCACACCGGTCACGTTGGTGTTGACGAAGATATCGACACCGTTCTGCCGCGCACCCTCCAGATAGGCATCGGCGAGGCGAAACGGGCTGACCTGGTGATCGCAAAGAAACTCCAGTGCGCCACGGGCCTCGTGACTGACGCTCGGCTCGGCTGCACGCAGCGCCGCCTGATCGAGCCAGCGCACCTGATCGGCGAGGTGCGGAATGCAGCCGACGATGTGTTCGGCGTAGAGCCGGTCTTCGTCGTCATAAATGACGAATTTCAGCCCGGTCTTTTCGAACTTGAAATCCATCCCGTGGTGGTCTTTCAGCTCCCGGTGCAACGCCGGGTAAAGCGCGTTGGACTGCAGGGCGAAATCGAAGAACGACGCCGGCAGGATATGCGGTGTGCTGGCGTCTACCGCCACTGCCGCGCCCTGGGTTTCGCGCTTGCGATTGGCCGACATCATGCGGAAGAAAATCACCCCGCAGCCGAGGCCGACCGATTCACCGATCGCCCACAAACCACCGGCCGAAGCACGGGTCGCGTTGCCCGGCCGCTTGGCATCAATCAGCGCGACCTTGAGGCCCTGGCGCTTGGACAATTGATAGGCGCAGGACGCCCCGATCACGCCGCCACCGGCAATGATCACGTCATAGAACTTACTCATGGGCAGCGGCCTCCGTGCCGACGGACTGGAACGCGGAAAATGGAATCGGATCAATCGGGAAACGCGGACGCAGCCAGCCGACGTCCTTGCGTCCGGTGGCCTGGCGCAGACGGTCGCTGCAATAGCCGACGCACATCCGCCCCTGACAGTCGCCCATGCTCACCCGGGTGCGCATTTTCAGGCTGGCGATGTCTTGCACGCCCTGCTCCAGCGCGCGGTCGATATCGGCGCGGGTCGTGTGTTCGCAGCGGCAGATCACCGTGTCGGCGGCCGGCAACGCGGTCTGGCCGACGCCGCGCTCGGTGTAGCGATCCACGGCAGCGCGAAAGCGCACGATGGCTTTGAGTTTGCTCAGGTAGCGGTCACGGCGGACTCGCGCCAGCTCCTCTTCGAGCACGCCGCGTTGCAACAGGATCGACGTCGCAGCGATCTTGCCGGCGAGCATCGCCGCTTCCCCGCCGCGAATCCCGCCCATGTCGCCGGCCAGGTGCACATGGGGTTCGCTGCTTTGCTGCCAGATATTGGCGTTGGCGCGCAGATAGCCGTCGTCGCTGAAGCCGTGATCGAGGCCCATCTGCTGGCTGAGTTGGGTGCGCGGGATGAAGCCATAACCGACCGCCAGCGTCTGCGCTTCGAAGCGTTCGACACGGGACAGGTCCGGTTCCCACGTCGCCGAATAGGGCGCGACGCTGACACTTTTCAGTTCGCCTTCGCCGTGGGCTTCGACCACGCCCCAGCCGTAATTCATCGGGATGCCGTGCAGTTTCAGGTACGCGAGCATGCTCAGGCCATCGAGGAACAACTGCGGCTTGTTCAACAGCGCCAGACTCTCGCGGGCGATCTTGCTGAACACGCAGGCCTCATACACCCCCGCCACACGCACGCCCGAGGCGTGCAGCTGGGTCGCTACCAGCGGCAACAACGGCCCGGTGCCGGCAATGATCACTGGCCCTTGCGGCTTGACCACGCCGCTTTTGATTTGCAGTTGCAGACCGCCCAGCATGATGACCCCCGGCAGCGTCCAGCCGGGAAACGGCACACTGCGTTCGTGGCAACCGGCAGCCAGCAGCACTTGCGGGTACTCGATCGAGTGCAGTTGCTCGTCGCCGTCCAGCACCACCAGTGCCCGCGAGCCCTCGGCGCCGATCACGCGATGGTTCAGACGCACGTCGATCAACCCGGCCTGCGCCTGAAAATCACCGTGCAGTTTGCCCAGCACTTCAGCGTAACGCGGCCCCAGATAATCCAGTTGCACGCCATCGCGCAGCGGCCCGCGATAGACCACCCCGCCAAGGCGCGACGCTTCTTCGAGCAGGGTACAACGCACGCCGTGCCGGGCCAGTTCGATGGCCGCTGCCATGCCCGCCGGGCCGCCGCCGACGATCAACGGTTGCTGACTCATACGACCTCCTGCGCGGCGACGCGGTTGACCTGGGTCTCGATGCGCATGCCGTCGCGCACCACGGTCTGGCAGGCGCGGCGCTTGTGCCGGCCGTTGATTTTGACCAGGCAACACTGGCACACGCCCATGCCGCAGTAGGCGCCGCTGATCTGGTCATGATCGTTGCGGGCAATCTGGCGAACGCCAAGGGATTGAATGACGCTGAGCACGGTTTCGCCGATGGCGGCGGTCACCGGTTGGCCGTTGATGTGGACGGTCATATCCGCCTGGGTCAAAGGCTGAATATCGAAGGTTCGTTCTAGGCAGTGCATTGCAATGTTCATCCGTGAAAAGGTTCAGGGGAGTTCTACGTCAGCTCCTTGCTGCACTCTGCCTGGCGACCCGTTGTGGTTTTTGGTGGGATCTGCCGGGCGACTCCATGAGCGCAGCAAATTGCGCACCGGAGCACTGTAGTCGATACCGCGACAAGGGCCTGGATCTTTTAAGTTAGGTGATCTCGCCCAAGGGAATATTGATCCAGATCGTTAAAACATCTCTCCCTGCAGGCGCTGCTGCGGGTTGCGATCTCTTGATCCTGTTTTAAAAAATCAAGGTCAAAGGATCACAGCCTTCGACAGCCCCTGCGCAGGTCAGCGGCAACAATGAAAAAGCCGCTTTCACCGTGAAGTGGAAGCGGCCGAGGCAATGACCCCCTATAGAGCAATCAGTGCACGAACAGGGCGATCAGAATGATGATCGGGATCGGTACGCCGAGGAAAAACAGCAGTAGTGAGCGCATGGTGGTTCTCCTTGATTAACGGACCGGGGTGGTCGTGGTGTAAGTGTCGACTTCAACGTACTCGACCGCATCGCGACGACGACCGCCGAAGGTGGCGGCGAAGCTGGCGAAGAACGCACCGGCCAGCAGCGAGATGAACATCCACAGCGACGTCCAGGCAGCGACTTTGGCAGCGGTGTCGGCGGCTTCTTGAGCTTTGACTTTGGCGTCGGCGATGGCTTTCTGGGTACGTGCGTAGATTTCATCGACGCGACGTTCGGCATCGGCCTGGGTCAGGTTGGTCCGTTGAGCGACGAGTTGCGCAAGGTAAGTACGGTCTTCGGCGCTGAGCTGACCATTGGCCAGGCTTTGCGCAAAGATACGAGTCACGGTGCCACGGGCGGCGTCATCGCTGACGGCTGCAGGACGGTCATCACGGAACAGGCTGTCGACGAAGTAACCGTACTGATTGCTGTCGGTGTTTGCCGCAGCCGTACCGGCTGCCTGGGTAATGGCGCTGGCGGCACCGCCGGCGACACTGGCACCCGCCTGCACGCCACCACTGATCACGCTGCTGACCGAGCCCACCACCAGCACTGCGGTAACGAGCGTGGCCACACACCAGGCGAGGAAGCCGTGGGCGGTGTCGCGGAAATACACTTCGTCACCGTGCATGTTCGCCCACTTCACCCGGAGACGACCGGCGATGTAACCCCCCATGCCCGAAGCGATGATTTGCGTCGCCGCCAGCCAGACAATCGTGGAAATGCCCAGGCCCTTGGCGCTGATGCCCTCTCCGGCCCACGGTGAAACGGCAGAGAAACCCAAACCGAAACCGAGCAGCACGAGAATCATCGACAATGCAGCGGCAGCCGCCGCACCGGCGAAAATCGCGCCCCAGGAAACGCCTGACACGCTGCTCGAGTCTTCGTAAGCAGGATAAAACCCATCTGAGGATCTATTCATTGTTGTACCGCTCCAGGCATGAAAAATAGTGTTACAACTCGTCATCAGACGAATTGCAGTGACCGTGCCAGTCGCAGAAATTAAATAAATCCTTTGGTTTCAATCAGTTATAAAAAATGAACTTCCCCGGACCATGCAACTTGCAACAAATGCCCGACAACAGCGGGTTTTATGCATTGGCGGCGAGGCACGTTATTTGCGCTTGTAGCTTTTGTTACCACTAGGCGTCAGGCAATACACGCCTCCGCGCGGCCCCGTGCAAAACGAGCCTGTGCCGCAAGCACAGCCATCATCGCTCTGCAGAAAGTTTTGCGGGCGCGCCTGCTGGCGTTCGCCGAACAGGGCGGCACAGCTTTTCTTCGAGCCGCTGATAGAGCCGTCATTGCACAGGAACAGGTCGCCGTCGCAACGATCAATTCCGCCCTTCTTCCCGGAACAAGGGGTATTGGCGGCGATCGCCGAAGCACTCAACAGCGTCAGCACCAACCCGGTTATTGGCATCCAGCCACGGCGAATCAACGTACGCACCGAAACCACTCCTTATTGAGATTGTGGCCAGATGATATCAACGTTCAGGAAAATATTTCCCCAAGCCCGCTCAATGGCAGCTACAACATGAAAGTTAATTTAAAGCGTCACGGAAATTTCTTGGCAAAATGCAGCCATTCCGTTGAATCGATCAAGGCCAGCCCTATGACGCGTATTTTGACCATCGAAGACGACGCCGTGACCGCCCGGGAAATCGTCGCCGAATTGAGCAGCCACGGCCTCGACGTCGACTGGGTCGACAATGGCCGCGAAGGCCTCGACCGGGCGGTGAGCGGCAATTACGACCTGATCACCCTCGACCGCATGTTGCCCGAACTGGATGGCTTGGCCATCGTCACCACCCTGCGTACCATGGGCGTGGCCACGCCGATCCTGATGATCAGCGCCCTGTCCGATGTCGACGAGCGCGTACGCGGCCTGCGGGCCGGTGGCGATGACTACCTGACCAAACCGTTCGCCACCGACGAGATGGCGGCGCGGGTCGAAGTGTTGTTGCGCCGGCAGAACAGCGGCGCCACCCAGGCGACGACCTTGCAGGTCGCGGATCTGCAGCTGGACTTGATCAGCCACGAAGCGCGTCGCGCCGAACAAGTCCTGACGCTGTTGCCGACCGAATACAAACTGCTGGAATTCCTGATGCGCAACAGCGGCCAGATCCTCTCGCGCATGATGATTTTCGAAGAGGTCTGGGGTTATCACTTCGACCCGGGCACCAACCTGATCGACGTACACATCGGCCGCCTGCGCAAGAAAATCGACGCTGCCGGCAACGTTCCGCTGATCCGCACGGTACGGGGCTCGGGTTATGTCATTGCCGAACCCGTCTGACGGCTGGCGCTCCTCCAGCAGCCGTTTGCTTGCGCTGTACAGTTCGCTGTTCGTGGCATGGAGCGCGATCCTCATGGGGGTCATGTATTTCGAGGTGTCCGGCTACCTCGACAACCTTGCCAAACATTCGCTGATGCAGCGTCAGCACCTGTTTTCGCACTTTCGTGGCGAGCAACTGGAAGAAGCCCTCGCCGCGAGCATGACCTTCGACATCCGCGGCATCGACGCCTATGGCCTGTTCGATGCCGAAGGCACCTACCTCGGTGGCGCGCTGCAACGGATCCCCGAAGGCCTGCCGCTGGACGGCAAGATCCACACGCTCGTCGACTGCGCCGACTCCGACGATCCGACCCTGCCCGCCGACAGTTGCGACGCCGTTGCCACGCAAACGCGTGACGGACGCTGGCTGGTGTTGTTGCGCGACAACGGCTCGCTGTTCGCGGTGACGCGGATCATCCTGCACGCGTTGTTCTGGGGCGTGTCGCTGACGATTTTGCCGGGGATTGCCGGCTGGCATTTGTTACGCCGTCGGCCCTTGCGGCGGATTCGAGCGATTCAGGCCAGTGCCCAGGCCATCGTCGCGGGCGATTTGACCCACCGCCTGCCGCTGTCCAATCGCCGCGATGAACTGGACATGCTCGCCGCCATCGTCAACGCCATGCTTGAGCGCATCGAACGGTTGATGCATGAGGTCAAAGGCGTGTGCGACAACATCGCTCACGATCTGCGCACCCCGCTGACCCGCCTGCGCGCGCAGTTGTACCGCATGCAACAACAGGCCGGTGAAGGCTCGCAGGAAGCGGCGCAACTGGATCTGGTGCTGGCGGAAGCGGATACGCTGATGGCGCGGTTTCGCGGGTTGTTGCGGATTTCCGAACTGGAAGACCGGCAGCGCCGCTCGGGTTTTGTCGAGCTCGATCCGGTGCAATTGCTGCAAGAACTGCACGAGTTTTACCTGCCGCTGGCCGAGGAAGGCGAACTGCTGTTTGTACTGAACATGCCGGAAACCCTGCCACGCCTGAACGGTGATCGGGCACTGTTATTCGAGGCGCTGGCGAATCTGTTGAGCAACTCGATCAAGTTCACCCCGGCTGGCGGCACGGTGATCCTGCGCGGCGTGAATGACGGCGGGCATACGCGGATCGAAGTCCACGATTCCGGGCCGGGGATTCCCGAGGCCGAGCGTGAGGCGGTGTTTCAGCGATTCTACCGGGCCGAGGGTGGGCAACCGCAAAGTGGCTTTGGCCTCGGCCTGTCGATTGTGGCGGCGATTGTCAGCCTGCATGGCTTCAGTCTTGAAGTGGGCCAGAGCGATCTTGGCGGGGCGAAACTGATGCTTGATTGTCGGCAGAGTCTGATTTCACAATCCTGAAAATCACCGCGATGCAATGTAGGCGTGAGCCTGCTCGCGATGTCGGTGGGTCAGCCAACATGTTTGTTGAATGATCGACCGCTATCGCGAGCAGGCTCACGCCTGCAAGGGTTTTTGTGGTGTTCAATCAGGCAGGGTAATTGGCCCGCAGGGCTTCGAGGCCGCCCTGGTAGATGCCGCTGAACAACGCCACCACCTCCTCCTCACTTACGCCGTTGGCCGTGAAGCGTCCCGACCACGTCACCCGCGCGCCCTGCCCGTGCGCCTCGACCTTGATCGTCGCCAGATAATCCGTGGCCGGGAACGGCGCCTGTTCGATTGAATAGCTGTAAGTCTTCGCTGCGTTATCGAACGTTTGCAGGCGTTCGATCACCACTGCGCCGTCAGCGGTTTGCAGGGTGCGCACGCGCCCGCCCGCGCTCAGCTCACTCTTGGGAATGAACGGCAGCCAGTCCGGCAGCGTGTTGAAGCCGCCGATCAATTGCCAGACCTGATCGGCCGGGGCCGGGATGTCGATCGTTGCTGATGCAGTTGCCATAAATAAAGGTTTCTCCAGAAGACTTCGGTTTCAGATCGCCATGCTGTCGACGACACCGCCATCAACCCGCAGGGCCGCGCCGGTCGTGGCCGAGGACAGCGGCGAAGCGATGTAGGTGACCAGATGCGCGACTTCTTCGACATCGGCCACGCGCTGGATGATCGAGGTGGGTCGAGCCTTTTGCACAAAGGCGTCGGCCTCATCGCGCAGGCTGCGACCGGACTCGGCAGCGGCGTCCTTGAGCATCTGCTCCAGACCGTCGGTGAACGTCGGGCCCGGCAGGATCGCATTGACCGTGACGCCAGTGCCAGCCAGGCGCTTGGCCAGGCCATGCGACACCGCGAGGTTAGCGCTTTTGGTCACGCCATAGTTGAGCATGTCGGCCGGCGTCGCCACACCGGATTCAGAAGACAGGAAAATCACCCGACCCCAGCCCTGCTCGACCATCGCCGGCACGTAGTGCCGCGACAGGCGCACGCCGGAAATCACGTTGACCTCGTAGAACCGTGTCCACTCGCTGTCCGGGGTGTCGAAGAAATCCACCGCGTCGAAGATGCCGAGGTTGTTCACCAGGATGTCCGCCCGCGTTTGTGCAGCGAACAGTTTTTCGGCGCCTTCGGCGCTGCCCAGATCAGCCGTCAGACCGCGTAATTGCGCGCCCGGCACCTTCTGCCGAATGCTCGCCAGCGCCGCGTCAACCTTGGCCGTGTCGCGACCGATCACCACGACCGTGGCGCCGGCTTCGGCCAGCGACTGGCTGATGCCCAGGCCAATACCCGCCGTGCTGCCACTGACAATGGCCAACTTACCGCTCAAATCAATTTTCATCACACACCTCCCAGGTAGGAGCTGCCGCAGGCTGCGATCTGTTGATCCGGCAACGGCGCCCGTTCAGAAACCAGTTTTGCCTCACGCAACACCTGCCAGAACCCGGCCGGTATCACCGCCGCCGACGCCGCGACATCCTCGGCAAGCGCATGTGGCGCGGTACAACTTGAGCGCCGCCGAGCAACTCGAAGGCCTGCGTCAGCGTAGCCTCGATATCGCGTTGGTGAGTAAGCCGCCGACCGATGACGACTCCGACCTGCCGGGTGTTCAGGTGCTCGACGATCCGATGCTGCCGGCCTTGCCCGAGCAGCCGTTGAATGAAGCATCGCCATCGCGAGCAGGCTCACTCCTCCAGAAAAACACTGGCGATCTACACTGAACGGATCAGCCTTTTGCCGTGAGGCCGCCATGAAAATGTCTGCGCAAATGACCGTCGTCGCGATACTCGCCACGCTCGCTTACCTGGCGCTGGCGATGTGGGGCATTGGTGGTGTGGCGGTGTTCTTTTCCCATGGCTCGCTGGTGATCGTGGCCCTGGCGACGTTGGCGATGGTGATCGCCTCGCTGTTCACCGAAGTGAACCTGAGTTCGGGCGAACGCGAGGACCGGGCCAATCGCTGGGTGATTCCCGCATTCGGCGTGATTGGTTTGATCAGCGGTTTTCTGCCGGCCTACTGCGACCGCCTGAATATCCTCACGCTGGGTGGCGAAGGCATCCGCTGGTTCGGCGCGCTGCTGTTTATCATCGGCGGCGCGCTGCGCTTGTGGCCGGTGTTTGTGCTCGGGCGGCGCTTCAGCGGACTGGTGGCGATCCAGCCGGGGCATCGGCTGGTCACCGATGGCATCTACCAACGGTTGCGCAATCCCAGTTATCTGGGGCTGGTGATCAACGCTGTAGGCTGGGCGCTGGCGTTTCGTTCGCTGGTCGGGCTGCTGCTCGCCGCACTGACCCTGATCCCGTTGATCGCCCGCATTCATTCCGAAGAGGCGCTGCTGCGCGGGCAGTTTGGCGCCGAGTACGACGCTTATTGCGCGCGCAGCTGGCGCTTGCTGCCGGGGGTTTACTGACAACACGCTCCCCCAGGGATTGAGTTGAATCAGTCGGCTAGCAGGCGCAGCTTGCCAGCACTGTCGACGTTGACCTGGACCGCGTCATAACCGGCCAGCGTTGCATGAGCTGTGTGCAGCGGATGCTGATGCGTGGTGGTGATGATCACCAGCGCCGCGCCAGCCGCTTCAGCGGCCTGGATACCGACGGCGGCGTCCTCGAAGATCAGGCAATCACGCGGCTCGAGGCCCAGGCGTCGGGCCGCCAGCAGGTAGCCGGCCGGATCAGGTTTGCCGGCCTGCACATCTTCTGCGGTGATCATCACCGCCGGTTCGGGTATCCCCGCCGCCGCCATCCGCCGCAATGCCAGATCCCGCGGCGCCGAGGTCACCATGGCCCAGCGATCCCCGGGCAGACCGTTGAGAAATGCCGCCGCACCGGGAATCTCGACAATGCCTTCGACGTCTTCGATTTCCGCTTCGGTGATAAACGCCGCTTGTGCTTCAGCGTCCACCCCGGGCAGGTTCAGGCGATTGATCGTGTCGATGGCCCGCACGCCATGAATGGTCGGCAAAAACGCCTCGACATCGACGCCGTGGCGCACCGCCCAGGCGGACCAAATGCGTTCGGCGGCGGCGATGGAGTTGAGGACGGTGCCGTCCATGTCGAACAGAAAGGCGCCGAATGCGCGATTGAATACAGCGTCGTGAACAGGCAAGGGTCGCTTCCTCTGGCAAGGTGCCGGGCACAATAGGCCCGGCAATGTAGCACTTGTCAGTGCAGGCGCGGAGCCTTGGACTTGAATGCGCTGTCCACGCAATCGAGCAACTGGCCGATGGCCCACGGCTTTTTGATGAACGCGACCGGATGCTTGACCCCCGAGGTTTCCGGGGTTTCATAACCGGACATGACCATCACCGGCTTCTCCGGCCAGCGGTCGCCGACGAGGTTGGCCAGATCAGCACCGTTGAGGGTGCCGGGCATGGTGATGTCGGTCAGCAACAGCGCCACTTGCTGCGCGTGCTTTTCCAGGTAAAGCGACGCCGCATCGGCACTGGTTTGCGGTTCGACCTTGAAACCTTCCTCCTGAAGAATTTCGCAAAGAAACTCCAGAATCAACGGGTCATCCTCAACCACCAGAATCAACCCGCCAGGAAGGTGCGCGTTCGCCGTTGGTGTTGGGCACATGGAACAGCACTCCCTGAATTGCATTAACGATTTAGCGGCGTGAATCCGCTGCTTAACTGGTATGAGCAGCGGCTTCTACAGAAATTCACTTTTGATACAGGTCTTTTCCGAAAGAACGCCCAAGACCGGCGCAGACAGACGTCCGCCGCCGCCCGTTTGTGGTTAAAATGCCGGCCCTTTTGCTTGCCGACCCTGACCGATGAACCCTGAAGCCCTCGCCACCCTTCACGCCCATTTGCTGCCCGCGCTGGCGGCGGCACCGAGCGAAACCCGTCGCCTGTTTCACGGACGCGGGCGCTGCTGGCCGGGGCTTGAGCAGGTGACCGTGGACTGGTTGCAGGGCGTGGTGCTGGTGTCGCTGTTCAAGGAGCCGGCGCCCGAACAACTCGCAGCACTCAAGGACTTGTTGCTGCAGATCAGCCGTTCGCCGCAGTGGCTGCAGTCTGGCGCGCAGACCTTGCTGATCCAGCATCGTTACCTGCCGCAGAGCACCGCCGAGTGGCTGCTGGGCGAGGAGATCGAGGAAATGACCATCGTCGAAGGCGGCTTGCAGTATCGCGTCGATCTGGGGCGCAAGCAGAACGCCGGGCTGTTTCTCGACATGCGTTACGGGCGCAACTGGGTGCGCGAGCAGGCCAGCGGCAAACGGGTGCTCAACCTCTTCGCCTACACCTGCGGTTTCTCCGTGGCGGCCATCGCGGGTGGCGCCAGCCATGTGGTCAACCTCGACATGTCTCGCGCGGCACTGAGCCGCGGTCGCGACAACCATCGCCTGAACGGCCATGACCTGAGCAAGGTCAGCTTCCTCGGGCATGACCTGTTCAAGTCCTGGGGCAAGGTGATCAACAGCGGCCCGTATGACCTGGTGATCATCGACCCGCCGTCGTTTCAGAAAGGCAGTTTTCTGCTGACCAAGGATTACCAGCGCGTGCTGCGGCGTCTGCCGGAGTTGCTGACAGCGCAAGGGACGGTGCTGGCGTGCATGAACGATCCGTCGTTCGGGGCGGACTTCCTGATCGACGGGGTGATGCAGGAGGCCCCGAGCCTGCGCTTTGAACAGCGGCTGGAGAATCCACCGGAATTCCCCGATATCGACCCGCAAAGCGGCCTCAAGGCCTTGGTCTTCCAGCGCCACGGCTGACACCCCCGAAAAGCCCTGCAGGCTCACGCCTACAGGGACTGTGGTGCATCAGGCAGTGGGTGGACGCAACACCAGCGCAAACAGCTCGCCATGCCCGTTCACATTGAGCTTGTGATAGAGATTGCGCCGGTGGACCTTGACGGTTTCCGGTGAAATGCCCAGCTGCCGGGCCATCGCCTTGCTGGAAAAGCCCTGCAGAATCAGGCGCGCCGTGTCGATTTCGCGCACCGTCAGCCGCGCGTCAAAACGATCGAGCAACGTCGCCAGATCGCCGATCACCGCCTCAACCGGCACGCCCTGCGGCGGCAACAACTGCACATGCCGACGCATCGCTGCCAGGACCCAATCACGTACGCATAACAACCGGCCCTGCTCGGCCAGGTCGAACCTCGTCGCCCGACCGAGTGACAAACCGAGCACGCCGCCTTCGACGTTGATCATGAACTGCAGCTCATCCTCGCCCACCACCGAGCGAAAATAGCTCTGGTAATACTCGCTGTGCAGAAACTGGTCCGGCGCCACCGAGGCCAGGCTATGCAAACCGTCGGCGATGCCATTCGACGCGGCTTGATAAAACGGATCGAGCAGATACATTCCGGCGCTGTAACCGGCAAGTTCCTGTTGCTCATCGGCGCCGCCCTTGCTGTCGAAGTCGATCAACAATTGCGGTGCCTGAGCGGCTTTCATGACCGCGACCAGCGCGTTGTCCAGCGGCACCAGCAGGCGCAGAGTGTCGACCAGCGCCCGCCAGAAACCGTCTTCGCCGACGCTGCTGAACACCCGCGCCAGGCTCTGATGCACCGGCAACTCCTGCAACAACGCGTCCACGCACTACCCCTTTTGAGTAACCCATGATGGGAATGGGTCAGGCGTGACCGCCCCGATAGGCTGAGCACTCCTGTTCATCACCGGCCTGCACAGGCCAGGAGTGCCGCATCATGCGTCGTCACCGTGGCTATATCAACTTGGGCATCAACCTGGGTCTGCTGGCCTGTATCAGTGTCACCTTGAGCGCGATGGCCGCCGATGCGCCGAGCGTGCACGTTTACAACTGGTACGACTACATCGGCCCGAACACCCTGCACGACTTTCAGCGCGACAGCGGCATTCAACCGGTCTACGACACCTTCGACAGCGCCGAAGTGCTCGAAGGCAAACTGATGACCAGCCGCAGTGGCTACGACGTGGTAGTGGCGAGCAACTACAGCCTGCCGACGCTGATCAAGGCCGGCGCCCTCGCCCCGCTGCCCCGTGAGCAACTGCCGGGCTGGAAAAACCTCGACAACGATCTGCTGAAAAAACTCGCCAACAACGATCCCGGCAACCAGTACGCCGTGCCGTATCTGTGGGGCACCAATGGTATCGGCTACAACGTCGACAAGGTGGGCGCAGCCCTGGGCGACAAGGCGCCGGTGGACTCCTGGGACCTGGTGTTCAACGAAGACAACCTTGCCAGACTCGGCCAGTGCGGCGTGGCGATGCTCGATTCACCCTCGGAAATGCTGCCGGTGGCCCTGCACTATCTGGGGCTGCCGCCGAACAGCACCGATCCCGAGGACTACAAGAAAGCCGAGGCGCTGCTGCTCAAACTGCGCCCGCACATCGCTTACTTCAACTCGTCGAAATTCATCAGCGACCTGTCCAACGGCAACATCTGCGTGGCAGTGGGCTGGTCGGGGGCGATGCTCGAAGCCAAGACCAACGCCGAGCAGGCAGGCAACGGCGTGAAGATCGCCTACAGCCTGCCCAAGGAAGGTGCGCCGGTGTGGTTCGACACCCTGGTGTTGCTCAAGGACGCACCGAACCGCACGCAAGGCCTGGCCTTCATCGACTACCTGCTGCGCCCTGAAGTGATCGCGCCGGTCAGTGAGCATCTGTCCTATCCGAACGGCAATCGCGCGGCCACGCCGTTGGTGGCCGCAGCCACGCGCGACAACACGGCGGTGTATCCGTCTGCCAGCGCCATGGCCACGCTGTACACCCTCGAGCCGCTGCCCAAAGCCACCGAGCGGGTGCGCACGCGGGTGTGGAGCAAGGTCAAGAACGGCCAGTAACCCTCCTGTAGACCACAAACCCCTGGGGGAGCTGGCTTGCCAGCGATAGCGTCCGGTCAGCCAGTATCGTTGTCGCCTGACACGCCGCCTTCGCGGGCAAGCCCGCTCTCACAGCAATCGTGACTTGTTCAGACTTTTTATAGAGAGACCAACCTCAATGAAACCTCGTGCCCGCGACCTCAATATCCGCATCGGCCAGTTACCGCCCGGCCCGCTCAACGCCATCACCGACGTGCCCGGCATCCGCGTCGGCCACAGCAATGTGCGCGGGCGCAGCAGCGCCGGCCGGGACATCTGCACTGGCGTCACGCTGATCGAACCGCGTCCGGGGTCAACCAACCAGCAGCCGTGTTTCGCCGGTGTGCATGTGCTCAACGGCAACGGCGATGCCACGGGGCTGGAATGGATTCGCGAGGCCGGCCTGCTGACCAGCCCGATCGCCTTCACCAACACCCACAGCCTCGGTGTGGTGCGTGATGCGATGATTGCCCTGGATCGTCAGCAACAACCGGATGACGGCCGGCTCTACTGGAACATGCCGGTGGTGCTGGAAACCTTCGATGGCTTGCTCAATGACATCAACGGTTTCCACGTGCAGCCCGAGCATGTTGCCGAAGCAATGAACAGTGCGGTGGACGGCCCGGTCGAAGAAGGCGCCGTGGGGGGTGGCAGTGGCATGATCTGCCATGAACTCAAGGGTGGCATCGGCACCGCATCGCGGCGTTTGAGCGCTGCCCAGGGCGGCTGGACCGTGGGCGCCATCGTCCAAGCCAACCACGGCATTCGCAGTGAGCTGCGGGTCGATGGTTATCCGGTCGGGCGTTACATGGAGCAAAAGGACTCGCCGTTTTTGCGTGCCTCGCTGCCGCATCCGGGCATGGGCTCGATCGTCGTCTGCCTGGCCACCGATGCACCGTTGTTGCCGCATCAATGCACGCGTCTGGCACAGCGTGCCAGCCTGGGTCTGGCGCGGACCGGCGGTGGTAACGAAGACCACAGCGGCGACATTTTCATCGCCTTCGCCACCGGTAACGCTCAGGTGCCACCCGCCGCCTACGAAGGCAAAGGCGCGCCGACCTGCGACGGATTGCGCATGGTCAATAACGACCACATCAGCGAGCTGTTTCTGGCGGCAACCGAAGCGGTGGAAGAAGCGATCATCAACGCCCTGCTCGCCAGCGACAGCACCGACGGCAACGGCCACTCGGTGCCGGGACTGGATGCCGAGACCCTGCTCGCCGCCCTCGCCCAAGCAGGCTGGCCCGGCGCCCGCTAACATCACTGTTGCCTGGAGGAGCGGCGCTACCGTGGCGCTGCCTCGCGCCGCAATCCGCGCGACTGGCGGTACTTGAGCCCGCCCTGCCACGCTCACAGAATGGAATGACGCAGTGACTTGGCTCATCCAGCGCTGCGTAGGCGCGGGTGCTCTGAACCCCAAATCAAGCCCGTGCCTGGCTTCATGCGCATCTTGAGCCTCACGGGCTCTACTTCCTCCCCATCAAAGAGCTTTGAGGCTCTTTTTTTGTCTGCGGGAATTGGCCGGGTACGCAATCAGTGCACGGTGAGACGCTGGCGTACGAATGCTTCGGTGTGACGGGTGACTTGATCCAGATGCCGGTCGCGTTGTTTCTCCGCATCGAGCATGGCGCGCTTGCCGTTCTTCTGCAGCAGATAGGTGTGAATCTGCTGCACTTCCAGTGACCGGTAGATCGGCGTGGTGTCGATGAAACCGCGCAGACCGTTGCTGCGGTAATGCCGGGTGCTCATCAGCACCTGTGTCTCGCGCTGCCCGATCACGTCAAAACCCAGCGCCTCGAAATACGGGACTTTGCCGACGCTACAGGCCAGTTCGGCGTGAGGGTAACGCCCGACCATTTCAGCGATCATCGCCCGTGCCACCCCTTGGCGCCGATGCCCTTCACGCACGGCCATGTACGCCACGCTGCAGGCTTCCCAATCGCCCTGCACCGGCAGGTACAGCAGAAAACCGATCAGCTGTTGCGGGTCATCGTCATCGGTCGCCACCAGCAACTCCACCTCGGTGCCCTTCTCGCCGTTCAGCGCTTCCAGATACAAATGCACCTCATAACCGACCACGTACTGATAAACGTTGTACAGCAGGTTGCTCGGGCCGAGTCCGACCGCGCTGATGTCGGTCAAGTAGTCGACGACCATCTGCAGGATCTGGCTGTTGACGCTTTCCGGGCATGGGGTTTTGTAATGGGTGATGCGTGGCATGGCGAACTCCGACGGTAAAAAGCGTCGCCGACAACCGCGGCGGTCGACGAACCGCGACATCATACCGTGACGCGACCGGCTACCGCCTAAAGATCCCTTTGCGCGCGCCGATGTAACGACCTCTCTCTCCGCCAAGACCAAGGATCGGGCCATGTATTACACGCGCGAAGCTGCCAAGGATCACCTCTATAACCGCATCGTCATGTTGACCGTCGCCTGCTGCGTGGTCTTGCTTCTGGCCGGTATGGCCCGCAATCAGGGCATCCTGTATGGCGTGTTGAATCTCAACGGCGTGGACACCCGTGGCACTGTCACGCAGCTGGAAAACATCCCGATGAACAAAAATGGCAAGGTCATCCACTATCGCTATGCCGATGAGCAAGGCCAGGTTCATGAGGGGCAGCATGCCGACGAGCGCTACGCCGAACACACCCAGTACGAAGTCGATGGCCCCATCCCGCTGCTGGTTTCGCGCTGGATGCCTGACAAAAGCTGCATCGCCAGCCAGCTGCAAAGCTACAAGACCGGGTTCTACATCATGACCGGTGGTGTGTTGCTCGCCCTGCTGTTTCTGCTGATCTCGGGCAGGACGTTCTGGCAGATTCAGGCGATGAAAGAACAAGACCGGTTCTATTGAACCCAGGTTCACCTCCCGGCCTCGGCGCGTGCGGCATACCTTGCTGGCGCGCCACCTGTCAGCCTCGCGCCGCCCTCCTCTCTGAATAAAATTTCATCTGCCGCGCACAGGATCTTTTGCCGATTCGGCGTCCAATTCCTCAACTGCGTTCACTTTTCCACGCAGGCCTTGAGGAGTTGTCATGAGCGTTTTGCGTTCCCTGTCCAAATGGCGAAAAACCCTGCTGCTGGTGCCGCTCACCCTGGCCGCGCTGGGCAGCGCGCCGGTGTTCGCGCAACCGGTGGTGATCGTTCAGCAAGCACCGCCGCCGATGCGCATGGAAGTGATGCCGGGCGCGCGTCCCGGTTATGTCTGGGATCAGGGCCATTGGCGCTGGCAAGGACGCGGTTATGTCTGGGTGCCCGGTCACTGGCAACCGGTGCGCTACGGCGCGCGCTGGAAACCGGGGCACTGGCAGGCTCGCGGGCCTAACTGGGTCTGGATTGAAGGGCATTGGGTGCGTTGATCGCCCGACACGCTGTACACCTCATCTATCGGGAACTTCACCATGTCAAACACCGTTAAATCGCTCCTCGCCGCTACGCTGGTGGCGATCACCCTGTCCGGTTGCGTGATTGCACCGGCGCGTCCGCACCGGCCACCGCCACCGGTGGAAGTGGTGCCGGTGATGCCTGCACCGGGCTATCACTGGGTCGCGGGCCATTATCGCTGGGGCGGCAATGAGTGGCGCTGGGTGCCGGGGCACTGGCGCGCCTATTGATCCGGGCAGGTGGCGTCACTGCTGTGGCGCCACCACTCTGAACTTGATGGCAATTTCCCTGGACACCACAGTGTCCGCCCACTCCCCCGCACCCAAGCCGAACCTGTCGCGGTCGAGCAACAGTTCACCGTCGAAAATGCCGATGTCACTGTCTGGTTTCAGTTCCACCGGCACCTTCACATCACGGGTGATGCCCTTGAGGGTGAGACGGCCGGCGATCAGATAGTGGTTTGCGGAAACCCGAGTGAATTGGCTGGACTCGAACACCGCCACGGGGAATTTCGCAGTATCGAACCACGCCGGTTTCACCAGTTCGGTATTGGCATCTTCACTGCCGGCGTCGATGCTGGTGAGGTCAATGTGCAAGGTGGTCTGGGCGTTGGCGAGGTTGTCGGTGTCGAGCTTCAGCGTCGCGTCGAACTTGGCGAACGTGCCGTATATCCGCGAACCCATCTGGTTGTACGTGAAACTGATCTGGCTGGCGGCGGTGTTGACCCGGGTGTATTCCACCGCCTGCACGGCGGGAATGGCGCACAGGAACAACGCGGCAACCAGCAACAAACGAATCGACATGGGATTCTCCGGGCAGCGCGTTGTCGTCGGGGGCTCGATTGACTTAAGCAAACATCGGCCGGTTACACCACCCACGCCCCTGCGGCAGCTTCTGCATTTGGCTGTATTCAAACCAGGCGTTCGATCTTCTGATGCTGCCAGACCAGCTTGTAATACAGGGTCTGCAGCACCAGCATCCCCAGATACGCGACCGGGAACGCCATCCACACGCCCTGCAAACCATATTGCCCGTCCAGCCAGTACGCCGCCGGCAACTGCACACCGACCACGCAGATGATTGCGATCGCCACAGGCACCAGCACCGTACCGCTGGCACGCATGATCCCGCCGATGATCGCCTGGAAGCCAAACACCAGCAGGCTCCACAACATGATGTGCAGCAGATGTTCGGCCATGGCGCGGGTGCTGTCCTCGGTCAGGAACAAACCCAGCAACCAGTGCGACAGCAAATAGCCCAGCACAATCAATCCGCCGGTCAGGCACACGTTGATCAGCAGCCCGGTGCGCAGGATCGGCCCCATGCGTTCCAGCCGTCCGGCCCCGATGGCCTGGGCGCCGAGGATCGACGCGGTGATCGCAATCGACAACGCCGGGAACTGCACGTAGTTGACGATCTGGGTCACCGCGCCATAGGCCGCCGTCGCCTGTGAACCATGCTGGTTGACCAGCGCCAGAATCACCAGCTCGGACAACGACAGCACGATCATCTGCACCCCGGTCGGCAGACCGATGCGCAGGACCTTGCCGAGAATTGCCGCGTCCAGGCGCAACGCGGCGAAGAACTCGCGATCCGGCGCCAGCGGATGCCTCTTGCGAATCAGGCGCCACGCCAACCACGCCATCGCCGACAGGTTACCCGCCAGTCCCGCATAGGCCGCGCTCTGAATGCCCATCTGCGGCAAGCCGAACCAGCCCCGTATCAGCGCTGGCGTCAGCGCCAGCCCGACGCAGGTCGATACCATCAACGCCAGCAACGGCGACAGCGTATCGCTGACCCCGCGCAGCAACTGTGTGAACAACACGAACACCAGCATCGACGGCAGAATCCACATCATCACGTGGGCATACGCCACCGCATCGTCGAGCACATCCGCCGGCGTGCCCAACCCGGCCAACGCCTGCCGCGCAAAAACGCTGCCGAGTACCGCCGCGACCAGACCGATCAATACCCCCAACAGCAGCGTCGCCCCGGCAATCGCCTTGACCATGTGCGGCTCACGCGCGCCCCACGCCTGACCGATCAGTACACCGGCGCCGGCACCGAGGCCGATCACCAGGGCAATGAAAAAGAACACGATGGGGAACATCCCCGACACCGCCGCCAAGGCCTGCGTGCCGAGCATCTGACCGATGTAGATGCTGTTGACGGTGCCGGACATCGATTGCAGGAAATTGGACAACACCATCGGCGCCAGAAACAGCAAGTAGGTTTGCCAGAGAGGTTTGATGGCGCTAGGGGTTTGCATTGACTGGAGGTCCATCTCGACACGGGAAGACTGATGCAGGATAGCTTCGGTGACTTGCAAGCGGGGTGCAATTAACATTTGAGCCCCGTGTTTATATTTCAATCGAGGCCATGCCCATGCTCCCGCCGTCACGCCTGCTCTCCTGTGCCTTGCTGGCTCTGTTCGCCGGCACCGCCCACGCCGCCTCAGCCGCAGCGCCCGAGTCGTTGAAACCCTTGTTGATGACCCTGAACGAACGCCTGAACATCGGCGATCAGGTGGCGTTGACCAAATGGGACAGCGGCAAGCCGATTCAGGACAGCCCGCGTGAAGCGCAGGTCATTGCCAACGCCCGCGCGCTGGCCGTTGAACGCAAGCTGGATCCTGAAGACGTTGCACAGTTGCTCGCGGCGCAGATGGAAGCCAACAAGCTGGTGCAGTACGGCTTGCTCGCGCAATGGCAGGCGGCCGGGGCGGCGCCGGACACACCGCGGCCGGACCTGGGCCAGCAGATCCGCCCGCGACTGGATGAGTTGCAGAGCCGGCTGTTGCAGCAATATGCAGCGTTTGCGCCGTATCGCCAGGCTGCGGATTGTCCAGCCTGGGTGATG
Organism: Pseudomonas sp. LF-5; assembly: GCF_037626295.1. NCBI lineage: Bacteria > Pseudomonadati > Pseudomonadota > Gammaproteobacteria > Pseudomonadales > Pseudomonadaceae > Pseudomonas > Pseudomonas sp. LF-5. The sequence goes on along the minus strand of NZ_JARKMT010000001.1, from coordinate 34,544 downwards.
GAGGCGCGCAAGGGGCTGGCGCGGGATGCGCTGCATGAGCTGGCGTTGGTCAGAGCTACCGGGGAGTTGTGTGTTCGGGCCGGGAACTCACGCTGAGCGACGTCAGGATCAAAAGATCGCAGCCGGCGCCAGCACCTACAAGTGGTTGGTGTGGGGTTTGGGGGACCATCATTGCCGTCGATGTTTACCATCACGGCAATGAAGTTCTCATAAAAATTCTGCGGCGTAACATCCGCTCCATACCAACCCAAAACACCCCGGAGCACACGATCATGAAACGCCAGACCCTTCTCAGCATCGCTTTCTCGGTTTTTGCAGTTAACGCTTTCGCCGCAACCCCGGCGCACACCCTGATCGCCGAAGGCGGCTCGGACAAGTTGATTGAAAGCCGTGTGGCTGAAGGCGGTTCGGATCGTTTGCTCGAACGCCGCGTTGCCGAAGGTGGCTCCGATCGTCTGCTCGAACGCCGCGTTGCCGAAGGCGGTTCGGATCGTCTGATCGACCGCCGCGTTGCCGAAGGCGGCTCTGATCGTCTGATCGACCGCCGCGTTGCCGAAGGTGGCTCTGATCGTCTGCTCGAACGCCGCGTTGCCGAAGGCGGCTCTGATCGTCTGCTCGAACGCCGCGTTGCCGAAGGTGGCTCTGATCGTCTGATCGAAAGCCGCAACGCTTGAGCCCAAAGCACTGCCGCTGTCCCCATTGAAAGCCCGGCCTGATCAGCCGGGCTTTTTCGTGTCGGCGGTTTCGTCCCGGTTCGTGAACCGCTTCGCTGGCAGCTGATCGCCGATGTCGCATACCATGGCGCCACTCCAATGAAGACAGACACCGCCCATGCTCAAAGCCAGTCTGCGTAGCCATCTCACTCTCTGGTTTACCGGTTTGTCCCTGCTGACGTTATTGAGCGTGGGCTTTTATGTGGGCCATATCGCCACCGAGCAGATGAAGCAGGCCAGTGGCAGCGCGCTGCTCAATACGGCACGTTCGGCCGCGTCGTTGCTGGGTGAACAACTGCGCGAGCGGCAGTTGGAGGTGTATCTGCTCAGCCGGGCGCCGCATCTGGAACGCGGTGATCTGGACAACCCGGCCATTCTCAAATCGTTGCAACTGCGCACTCAGGCCCGCGCCGAATATGCGTGGATGGGCGTGACCGATGCCGCAGGCAACGTGCATCAAGCGGTGAACGGCTTGCTGGTCGGCCAATCGGTGCAACAACGGCCGTGGTTTCAGGCCGGACTGCGCGGCGAATACACCGGCAATCCTCATGAAGCGGTGCTGCTGGCCAAACTGCTGCCGGGGTCGCCCAGCGGCGAACCGTTGCGTTTCATCGACTTCGCGGCGCCGATCCGTAACGCCGCCGATCAGGTGATTGGTGTGCTGGGCGCGCACGCGCACTGGAACTGGGTGACGCGCATTGTCGAATCGGCGGCGTTCTCCCACAAGAACTCGGCACCGGACATCGAAGCGCTGATCATCGATCACGACGGCAAAGTGCTCTACCCCGAAGCCTTGATGGGCCAGCGATTGTCGACGAGTGATTCACGCGCGCCGGGCTGGTCGGTGGGCGATGGCTACCTGACCAGTATGGTTAAAGTACCAACACCGTCGAGCAGTGCACTGTCGTGGTCGATTGCCGTGCGCCAGCCCCTGGAAACCGCGCTGCAACCGGCGCATATGCTGCTGTATAAATTGCTCTTGCTGGGGGTGGTCGCTGCCGTACTGTTTGGCGTGGTGGCCTATTATCTGGCGCTGTACCTGAGTCGTCCGATCGAACAGCTGGCGCGTTCGGCCAAACAGGTGCAGGACAACCAGCCCGGTGCGCACTTTCCGTTGCAGCACCCGGTGCGGGAAATCGCCCAGCTTGGCCAGTCGATCGATGCAATGACGCAGTCGCTGCTCGGCAAGGAACGCGAACTGCAGGAGGCCAATGCATCGCTGGAAGCCATCGTGGCGCAGCGCACGGCCGATCTGCGCCAGGCCAACGCCGAGCTGCTGAGCCTGGCGACCCACGACGCGCTGACCGGCGCCTACAACCGTCGCCGCTTCGACGAAAAACTCACCGAATACACGCTGCTGTCGCGCCGCACCGGGCGCCCGTTTGCGCTGCTGTTGATCGACGCCGACCATTTCAAACGCATCAACGATACCCACGGCCATGCGGTGGGCGATGACGTGCTCAGGCAATTGGCCCAATTGATCGGCGCCAGCCTGCGCACCACCGATTTCGTCGCCCGTTACGGCGGTGAAGAGTTCGCTGTCCTGTTGCCGGAAATCGCCCAGCCCGACACCCCGGAAGTGGTCGCCGAGAAAATCCGCGCGGCGATTGCCGACACGCACTTCCCGGTGGTCGAACACGTCACGGTGAGCATCGGCGTGGGCCTGGCGGACCCGGCGGACAACAGCCCCACCGCCCTGATCAAACGCGCCGATCAACAGCTGTACCAGGCGAAAGCGGCGGGACGCAACCGAGTGGCGCATCACGCAATCATCACCTCGCCTCTCTGATCGTAACCACGCGCTACGTGGGTACGCAGTCCGTGAGGCACTCCCACGCCAAGCGTGGCGGCGATCAGAAATCAAACGCCGGCCCTTATTGCGCGAAGGTCTGGAGGTAGGCCAGCAGGTTGTCGAGTTTTTCCTGGTCGCTCAGCCCCCAAAAAATCATCCGCGTGCCAGGCACCACGCCTTTCGGATCTTTCAGGTACGCCGTCAGCGTGTCGCGGTCCCAAGTCAGGCCGGCATTTTTCATCGCGTCGGAATAAACGTAGTTCGCCGAGGTCCCGGCCTTGCGGCCAATGATGCCGTTGAGTTGCGGACCGAAGCCCGGCCGGGCGGATTCGCCGACCTGATGGCAGCCGCCGCACAGGCGCGGGAAGATCCTGGCGCCGGCCTCAGGGTCGCCGGCGGCGTGCGCGGAGGTGCCGAAAAGGCCTGCGGCAAGGATCAAGGTCAGGGACAGGAAAGCGCTGTTTTTCATCAAACGATCCAAAGCAGTGTCGTGCAAGTGCGCCAAGGCTAACATTTTGTGGCGAGCGAGCTTGCTCGCGCCGGGTGGCGAAGCGGCCGCAAACACAGGACTGCTGCGCAGTCCAGCGGGAACAAGCTCCCTCGCCACGGTTTTCTCGCCAGCGAAAGCTTACAGATACGCGCCGATGACCTTTCTGACGGTGATCAACGCTTGACGCAAGACGTCCATGTCCACCGACCCCAACGCCAGCCGAATCGCGTGGGGCACCTGCGTCGACACCGAAAACGGCTCCGCCGTGGTGACCGAAATCTGTTCGTGCATCAACGCCACGACGATCTGATCGGCGCGCACGTCTTCCGGCAGCGGCAGCCACAGGAAGTACGAGGACGGATGGCCAATGCAGCGCAGGCCCTTCAACAACTCGGCGGCCAGTGTCTGGCGCGCCCTGGCATCGTGACGCTTTTGCGCCTCGAGCAGCGTGACGGTGCCGTCATCGAGCCAGCCGCATGCCATCGCGGTCATCACCCCGGGGGTGTTCCAAGTGGTGGCGCGGATGATCCGCTCCAGTGCCGGCACCCTCGTGTCGGGCGCCGCAATAAAACCGACGCGCAGACCGGTCGCAATGTTCTTTGACAGCCCGGACACGTACACCGTGCGCTCCGGTGCCATGTCGATCAAGGTCCGTGGCGGGTTGTCCACCAGAAAGGCGTAGGCCGCGTCTTCGATCAGGATCAGGTCATGTTGGCGGGCAAGCATGACCAGTTGCTCGCGCTGCTCGATCGGCATCACCCAACCCAGTGGATTGTGCAGCGTCGGCATGCTGTACACCGCGCGCACCGGGCGCTGGCGGCACAGCGCGTCGAGTGCCGACAGATCCGGCCCGTGCTCGCCACACGGGATCGCCACTACCTCCAGATGCAACGCTTCGGCCAGCACTTTGAAACCGGAATAGGTCAGCGCGTCGGCCGCGATGACATCGCCGGGCTTGAGCAACGCCATCAGCGTCACCGCCAGCCCTTGCTGAGCGCCATTGACGATCAACACTTGCGCGGCGTCGACGTTGACCCCGCGCGCCGTCAGATGGCGCGCCACCGAAGCGCGTTCGTGCTGGCGACCGGCGTGGGGCTGATAACGCAACAGCGCTTCAAGGTCGCCGGACAGTGCCAACTGGCGCAGCGCCGTGCGCAACAGGTCGGCCTGATCGGGCAACGACGGGTAGTTGAAATTGAGGTCGATCATGCCGACCGCCACGTCTTTCTGATCAATGCCCTGCCCCGGCGCCAACGAGGTCTCCCGCACAAAAGTGCCGCGTCCGGTTTCGCCGCTGACCAGCCCCATCGCCTCCAGCTCGGCGTACACCCGCGACGCGGTGGCCAGCGCCAGCCCGGCGCTGGCCGCCAGTTCCCGGTGGGTCGGCAATCGTGTGCCCGGCGCCAGATGCCCGGCGCGGATGTCGCCGGCGTAAGCGTCGACCAGTGTCTTGTAGCGGGATCGCGGCATCGCTGGATGTATCCATGACAATTCTTTGATTGTGCTGATTCTCGGCCCTAGCATGACCGAAACACAACCCCCTCTCCGAGCATGAAGGCGTATGGAACAAACCTCGAATCTGCCCCACCCGACCCTGGACAAAACCAGCGGCTGGATCAACGGCTTTATCGGCGTGGTGATCTTCAGCGGCTCATTGCCGGCCACGCGTCTGGCCGTGCTGGAATTCGATCCGGTGTTTCTCACCGTGGCACGCGCAGCCATTGCCGGGTTGTGTGCGGTGGCGCTGTTGTGGCTGTTTCGCGAACCACGTCCGGCGCGCGAGCAGTGGTGGTCGCTGTTGATTGTCGCGCTCGGCGTGGTGCTCGGTTTTCCGTTGCTGACCGCGTTGGCCTTGCAACACGTGACCTCGGCGCATTCGATTGTGTTCGTCGGACTACTGCCGCTGGCCACCGCGATTTTCGGCGTGTTGCGCGGCGGTGAACGGCCACGACCGGTGTTCTGGATCTTCTCGATACTTGGCAGTGCGCTGGTGGTCGGATTCGCCCTGGCCCAGGGGCTGACCGCTTCGCCCACCGGCGACCTGCTGATGCTCGCCGCCATTCTGGCCTGCGGCCTCGGTTACGCCGAAGGCGCAAAACTGTCACGAAGCCTCGGTGGCTGGCAGGTGATCTGCTGGGCCCTGGTGTTGGCGCTGCCGGTGATGGCGCTGCTGAGTCTGTGGCTGGCGCCCGCCTCGTTCCACGACATCAGTCTGTCAGCGTGGCTTTGCCTGGCCTACGTCGCGTTGTTCAGCATGTTGATCGGCTTCGTTTTCTGGTATCGCGGCCTGGCTCAGGGCGGGATCGCGGCGGTCGGTCAGTTGCAGTTGCTGCAACCGTTTTTCGGCCTGGCCCTGGCCGCGACACTGCTGCATGAACACGTCAGCCTCGGCATGCTGGCAGTGACGCTGGGCGTGATTTCATGCGTGGTCGGAGCGAAGAAATTCGCCAAATGACTTCAGTTGGCTGCCTTCCACGCTCGAGGACTGAGCCCGGTCTTGCGTCGAAACGCCCGGGCCAGCGCCGACGGACTTTCATAGCCGACTTCTTCGGCAATCAACGCAATCGGCTTGCCTTCGCGCAGACGTTTTTGCGCCAGACTGACTCGCCAGCTCAGCAGATAATCCGCCGGTGGCTGCCCGACGACGCGGCGAAAGTGTTCGGCAAATCCTGCGCGGGACAGGTTGGCGGCGGCGGCAAGTTCGGCCACGCTCCACGGTTTTTCCGGTTGTTCGTGGATCAGGTTCAGTGCACATGACAGCCGTGGATCGGCCAGCCCGGCCATCATCCCCGGCTGCTGTTCGCGACGCTCGATAAGGTGGCGCAACAACAGAATCACCAGCAATTCGAACAACCGGTCCATCACTGCCACCCGCCCGCAATGCGCTTCGAAAGCCTCCTTGAACAACCACTCCAGCGTGCTGCCCAGCTCCGGTATCTCCGTAAGTTTGAGCACCAGATAATCCGGCAAGGCTGCCGCCAGGGCATTACCGGAACCGCCGTCAAATGTCAGCGTCGCGCAGACGATCCGGGGGTTCATGGCCTCGTCGGCGAACATCCGATGGGCAAAGGGGCCGGGAAAGAAAATCAGCGAGGGCTCATCGAGTCTGATTTCGCGCGCGTTGCCGGGTTTGAGCAGCAACTCGCCCGCTTGCAACAGGTGCACATGGCCACACGGTTCGTCGGCATGCACGCTGAGGCCGCAAAACGTGCCGCTGTGAAAGGTCCCGGCGTTTACGCCGAAATGGCTGAGCAAGGTGGAAAGGCGATCCATGGGCGACTCCGAGGCAAATCTACTGCTTTTTTGGTTGCACCGCTGACGCCGTGTCGCGAAGGCGCTTGGCCGGCAATTCTGGACGATCTGCCGCATATCCTCGACGATTTGCCGCCAAGGCGCCAGTTGCGCTGCCTAACATGGCCTCCATCCCCGCTGCACTTCGCCGCGGATTTTCGGAGAATCACCATGAGCCGCATCAACGCTATCAGCCTCGACACCGCCACTGACGCCACTCGCCCGGTACTGGAAGGCGTGAAAAAGAAGATCGGTTTCCTGCCGAATCTGTTCGCCACCCTGGCCCAGGCGCCGGTGGCGCTGGAAACCTACGTGCAAGCCTCGGCGATCCTCGGCAAAACCTCGCTCAGCGCCAAGGAAAAGGAAGCGGTGTACCTCGCCACGTCGCAGGTCAACGGGTGCGATTATTGCCTGGCAGCACACACGCTGTTTGCCGGCAAGGCCGGGCTGTCGGCCGAAGACATCGTCGCCGCGCGTCAGGGTGAACTCAACGCCTACGCCACGCTCGCCCGGCAGTTGACCGAAAGCCGCGGCCACTTGAACGACGAACAGATCGCCGCCGCACGCGCTGCCGGCATCAACGACGTGAAGATCATAGAAGTGATCGCGCTGGTGGCCGTGCAGACCCTGACCAACTATCTGAACAACACCGCGCTGACCGACATCGACTTCCCGGCCATCGCTTAAACGCAAAAACCAATGTGGGCGCGGGCTTGCTCGCGAAGGCGATGGATCACTCAACTTCAGCGTTGAATGACACGACGCCTTCGCGAGCAAGCCCGCTCCCATACAGGATCAGTGGTGCTCGACGCCGGCACGCTTGAGCAGTTTCTTGCAGCGCTCGGAGAGGTGAAACACCTGCAATTCCTTGCCCGCCTTGGCGTAGCGCTCGCGCAAGGTTTTCAGCGCGGCGATCGCCGAATAATCGACGAAGCTCAAATGCCGGCAATCCAGCGTCACCTTCGCCGGATCGTTGGCCGGATCGAATTGATTGAGGAACGGCGTGGTCGAAGCAAAAAACAACGTGCCATGCAGGCGATAGAGTTTGCTGCCATCGGCCTCCAGATGTTCATCGGCGTACAACTCGCGAGCCTGCTGCCAGGCGAAATTGAGCGCGGCGATGATGATGCCGCACAGCACCGCCGTGGCCAGATCGGTGAACACGGTGATGGTTGTCACCGCAATGATCACCAGCACATCGTTGAGCGGCACTTTATTCAGCACCCGCAACGAGGCCCAGGCGAAGGTCTGCTGCGACACCACGAACATCACCCCGACCAGCGCCGCCAGCGGAATACGCTCGATCAGCGGCGACAGAAACAGGATAAACAACAGAATCAACACCCCCGCCACCACACCCGACAGACGCCCCCGCCCGCCGGAACTGAGGTTGATCACCGTCTGGCCAATCATCGCGCAACCGCCCATGCCGCCGAATGCGCCGCTGACCATATTCGCCGCGCCCAGCGCCACGCATTCGCGATCCGGATAGCCTCGGGTCTCGGTGATTTCATCGGTGAGGTTGAGGGTCAGCAGGGTTTCCAGCAACCCGACCAGCGCCATCAGGATTGCGTACGGCGCGATGATGCGCAGGGTTTCGAGATTCCATGCAATGTCCGGCAGCGCGAAAGTCGGCAGGCCACCGGCGATGTGTGCCATGTCGCCCAAAGTGCGGGTCGGCAGGCCAAACAGGTAGACCAGCAGGCCGACGCCGAGGATTGCCACCAGGGCCGGCGGCACCGCGCGGGTCAGGCGCGGCAGGAGATAGACGATGGCCATGGTCAACAGCACCAGCCCGGTCATCAGGTACAACGGCGTGCCGCTGAGCCAGGCTTCACCGTTCTTGAAATGCTCCAGTTGCGCCAGCGCAATGATGATCGCCAGACCGTTGACGAAACCGAGCATCACCGGGTGCGGCACCATGCGCACCAGTTTACCCAGACGCAGCAGCCCGAACGCCATCATGATCAGGCCGCCGAGCAACACCGTCGCCAGCAGGTATTGCACGCCGTGTTGCACCACCAGCGCGACGATGACCACCGCCATCGAACCCGCTGCACCGGAGACCATGCCCGGCCGGCCGCCAAACAAAGCGGTCAGCGTACAAATGATGAACGCGCCATACAGGCCCATCAGCGGGTTGAGGTGAGCCACCAGCGCAAACGCAATGCACTCGGGCAACAGGGCAAACGAGGTGGTGAGTCCGGCCAGGACATCGGCGCGCAGACGAATCGGTTTCATGGTTTACCTGACTGGGCGGCCGATGAGCACGGCCGCGGGTGTTCGCGGAAAAAGAGGGTTGCGGATGGTACGGAATTGTTCCGCCGCGGGCCAGTGAACGCTGACACTGATCAACCTGACCTTTATGCTGCGCGCTCGTGCTTTGAATGAGTGCAGAACATGCCGTGTTTTCTGACTGCCCGCGAAGTGAGCCAGCGTCTGCGTGAAGCCGCACTGGGCTTACTGACAGTTGAAGTGTGCGCAGCGCCGGGCGAATCCGCACTGATTGCCGTCGATATCGAAGGCTGGCGACTGCTGCTGGATTTTGCAGACGCGCAGTTACATCACTGTGAATACGCTCGCAGTGCCGATGGCCAGGAAGGTGCGCTCGATACCTGGCAGCGCTACGGCACTGATCCTGTGAGTTTGCTCAGTACCTGGGAATTGGCGCAGCTCGAGCGGTTGCTGAAGGCCTGCACTCAAGCCTGACGCAAATCCAGCAGATAGGTGTAGTAACCGGTGTCACGCACATAACCCAGCGATTCGTACAAGCTCTGCGCGGTGAGGTTATCGGTGGCGGTTTCCAGTACCAGGCCCTTGGCGCCGGTTTGCAGGGCAAAGTCGCGGGCGCTGTTCATCAGCAGTCGGCCCACGCCGCGGCCACGAGCGGCAGGCGTGGTAAACAGATCGCTGAGCAGCCAGGTGCGGTGAGCATCAATGGAGGAAAACGTCGGGTACAACTGCACAAAACCGAGCGCTTCGCCGCTGTCATCCTCTGCGAAAAAGATCACCGATTCGTCGTTAGCCAGGCGTTCGGCAATGAACGCCCGCGATTGCGCCAGGTTCGCCGGTTGCTGATAAAACCCCCGGTAGGCGTCGAACAACGGTGCCACCGCATCCAGATGTGTTGCGTCCGCTCGCCGCGCCTTGATGGTCATTTGCCCTTCCCCCTTCGTTTGAATGTTCGAACCAGCATAGCGCTGCGTGTCGAGTGCGCTGGCTTCATCGCTATATAGTTTTGTATATTACGAAATCGATTTCGCCAGAACCTTCCCATGCCGTCCATTCTTACCGTGTATCCATGAGCGCCATCCGCGTTCGCAACGAACAGTCGATTCTGGCCGCCGCCAGCGAGGCATTCGCCGCCAACGGCTTCGACGCGACCCAGACCCGTGACATCGCGGCCCGCGCCGGGGTGCCCAAGGCCAACCTGTATTACTACTTCCAGACCAAGGAAAACCTGTACTGCAAAGTGCTGCTGGGTTTTGTCGAGCCACTGCTGGAAGCCTCGGCGGTGTTGCGTGAAAGCGATGACCCGCTGATTGGCCTGCGTGCCTACGTCGCCGCCAGAATTCGCATCGCCCGTGAACATCCGGCGGCTGCCAAGGTGTTCAGCGGCGAATTGCTGCTGGGTGGTCGCCAACTGCCCGCTGAGTGCCGCGACCTCTTGCACGCTGAGGCGCGACGCAATGTTGAATGTTTGCGCAGCTGGATCGAGCGCGGTTTGCTGGCCCCGGTGGATCCGGAGCATTTGATGCTGTTCATCTGGTCGGCGACGCGCACGTACACCAATATTGGCTGGCAGATGGGTTGCATCACTGGCCGACCCGAGCCGCAGGATGAGGACTACCAGACGGCAGCGCAGACGATCACGCGGATGGTGCTGGAGGGCGTGATGATGCCGCCGCGGACGGGGGCGATTCGTGGGGTTTTGTTTGCGACTTGAAGAGGCAGCCGCGCAACCCGGTCAGGGCATGAAGTCCAGAGGCAGAACCAATTCACCCCCCAGGTCCCTGTGCCAGGCGCGCAAGGCGTCAGGCAAACGCCCTTTCCACTCGGCAACGTTGGTGTAGTAGCGCGCACGGGATTTACCCTGCGGGTCAAATACCAACACCACCAGCCAGATACGCTCATCCGGTGCACGCATCACAATCGCTGCATTGCTCGATGGCAGCCCCCGGACCCAGTATTTGCTGACTTCACCATTAGGTACATCGACAGAGGCATCACCTGTCTGTGTAATGCCACAGTTTTGCAGAAGCACCTGATAGTCGCCGCTGAGAAGCGTGTGCACGATCTCGTTTTCTCGTCGAGTCTGTACCACGCCCAGTGTGAGCAAGTCATAACCCACCGCGACCGTTTGCTTCGATGCCACATACCGACCGCCGTAGTAAACACCCATCCCGGCACCGCAGTCGGAAGCATCGCCAGTCTGTGTCACGTCCATGAGTCCATTGAGCGCCGTGAACGTCAAAACGCAGTCTCCTTCTGCGTAACGGGCCTGCGTACCGTCCACAGTGGCGACCCCCTCCAGTTCACCCGAGTGACTACCGTTCGCCGCTGAAATATCGAAGGTGATCTGTGAGGCCCCCTTGCGCTGTGTTTTCAGCTCTGCCCCTTCTGAAACACCCCAGGGAATCAGCTGCCAGGTGCTATTCCAGGAAAACGGCTTGACCATGTATTCAAGGGCCGTGAGCCGCATCAGGTACTGCCGGCGTAAACAGGGGACCTGTTCGTTACATTGATTACGTTGCTTGAGCCATCCTCGCTGATCCGCTTTCAGGGCTTTCGGGTCGGCGACCTTTGCCACAGCGGACTGCCATGCCGAACCCAGCCTCTGGTCAAGATTGGAGAGATCCGGATCGGCACAAATGGTTTTTTCAGTCGGGGTGCCGGCACTGGCGCAATCGAAACTGCTGGCGTGGACGCCGGGGGCAACAGCGAACGCTGAGAGCATCAGGAGGTGGCGGAGCTTGAGCGCGAACATCGGTAGATTCCATTCTTCAGACGGCGCGCAGTATGCCAGTGACGCTGACAGAAATCCTGTGGGAGCGGGCCTGCTCCCACAGGGGAATTGGATGTGTCGGTCAGAACCTGATTTCAGCAGCCGGTTTGACATCGATCCGCGCCACGGAGCCGGTCAGGTGCGCCAGATCCTTGTTGTGCTCGGCGATGATGTCCTCGGCGCTCATGTTGCCGTTGTCGAGGGTGGAATGGCCATCGGAAACGAGCACCACGTCGTAACCCAGTTGATGCGCCTGACGCACGGTGGCGTTGACGCAGTAGTCGGTCTGCAGACCGCAGATCACCAGTTGTTCGAAATCTTCACTGGGCAGCAGTTTGCGCAGTTCGGTCTGATAAAACGAATCCGGGGCAGTCTTGCGTACCCGCAGATCGCTGGCGGACGTTGCCAGTCCTTCGGCCAGTTGCCAGCCCTCGGCACCGTAGGCCAACGGGCTGTCCTTTTCCTCATGCTGGATCAGCACGACCGGCACGCCGGCCTTGCGCGCACGTGCGCCGAGGGCGTTGATCGTGTCGATCACGCGGTGAATGTCGTGGCACTGGTATTGGCCCGAGCAGAGAGCCCGCTGAACATCGATGATCAGTAATGCGGTGGTCATGATGAGCCTTCCTTGATCAATCCTTGAGACGGGGGCGGAACGCCGGCCGCCCCCTTTTTTACGCCGCTCAGTACCCCAGTGACAAGCCGGTATTGCGCCGTGGATCGTTGGCGCCGTAGAAGCGGTTCTTCCCTACCGGTTTGCCGCCCAGCGAAGGCGCACCGACCAGAATCGCCGCGATATGGTTGGCATCCTGCGGGCCGGCGAACTTGTGGCCCCAGCTCTCGAGGATTTTCTTCGTATCCGGACTGGCCGCGAAGTCTTCGAGGTTGGTTTCCTCCGGCATCCATTGCTGGTGGAAGCGCGGCGCGTCGACCGCTTCCTGCAGGCCCATGCCGTAGTCGATGACGTTGAGCATGGTCAGCAAGGTCGCGGTGATGATCCGGCTGCCGCCCGGCGTGCCGACCACCATGACCACTTTGCCGTCCTTGGTGACGATGGTCGGACTCATCGAGGACAGCGGTGCCTTGCCGGGAGCGATGGCATTGGCCTCGCCCTGCACCAGTCCATACATGTTCGGCACGCCGACCTTGGAGGTGAAGTCGTCCATTTCATCGTTGAGGATCACTCCGGTCTTGCTCGCCATCACGCCGGCGCCGAACCAGTCATTGAGGGTGTAAGTGACCGACACCGCGTTGCCCCACTTGTCGACGATCGAATAGTGAGTGGTGTTGCTGCCTTCATGAGGGGCCACGCCAGGCTTCAGCTCCGCCGAAACACCGGCCTTCTGCGGCTGGATCGCGTTGCGCAGTTTGGTCGCGTAGTTCTTGTCGAGCAGATGTTCGAGCGGGTTCTTCACGAAATCCGGATCGCCGAGGTAGCTGTTGCGATCCACGTAAGCGTGGCGCATCGCTTCGATCTGGTAGTGCATGCCCTGGGCCGAGTGAAAGCCCAGATCCTTCATCGGATAACCTTCGAGGATATTCATGATCTGGCAGATCACCACGCCGCCGGAACTCGGTGGTGGCGCCGACACCACGTGGTAGCCACGGTAATCGCATTCCACCGGGGCCAGTTCCCGGGTCTTGTATTTGTCGAGGTCGGCCTGAGTGATGATGCCCTTGTTGGCCTGACTGGACGTGACAATCGCGTCGGCCACCCAGCCTTTATAGAAACCGTCAGTGCCCTTCTCGGAAATGGTGCGCAGGGTTTTGCCCAGGTCCTTCTGCACCAGTTTCTGCCCGACCTGCATCGGTTCGCCGTTGTGCAGGAAAATCGAGCCGGAATCGCGCATGTCCTTCTTGAACACGTCGGTGGCGTACTCCAGCAGTTCGACGTCGCCCTGCTGCAGTTCAAACCCGTCTTCGGCCAGTTTGATGGCCGGAGCGATCATTTCCTTGCGCGGCTTGGTGCCGTATTTGCTCAGCGCCAGTTCCATGCCCGAAACGGTGCCCGGCACGCCGACCGCCAGGTGGCCTCGGGTGCTCAGATCGGGCACGACGTTGCCGTCCTTGTCGAGGTACATATTGGCGGTCGCCGCCAGCGGGGCTTTTTCACGGAAATCGAGGAAGGTCTTGCGCCCGTCCGCCAATTGAATCGTCATGAAACCGCCGCCACCGAGGTTGCCCGCCGCAGGATAAACCACCGCCAGCGCATAACCGACGGCAACCGCCGCATCTACCGCGTTACCGCCGCTTTTCAGTACATCGACACCGACATGCGTGGCCAGATGTTGCGCCGTGACGACCATACCGTTCTCGGCGGCAACCGGGGCCACCGAAGCAGCGTGAGCCATAAGGCAACTGAGTGCCAGCGAGGTCGCGATCAGCGATTTGGCCAAAGGTTCGTACTTCATGAGTCGATCTCTTTTTTGTTTTAGGGGCTGTGCAAAACAGAGGGGAACGCTTCAAGAGCAACAAGCAGTATGGTCGGCTTTGCGTATTGCGCCTCCCCGATCAGGCAGTATGCTGAGCGCTGTTCATCCTCTGATCCGGAGCTGGTCACCATGTCGTACACGTTCATCACCCTGCCCTCACCGGTCGGTGAGCTGAAGCTGGTCGCGAACGGTTCACGACTGGTGGCCATCCTCTGGGAAAACGACAAACCCAATCGCGTGCGTCTCGGGCCGATGAGCGAGGCGCCGGACAATCCGCTGCTGATGAAAACCGCTCGGCAACTTGCAGAATATTTTGCCGGACAAAGGCATTGCTTCGATCTGGAGCTGGACTTTGTCGGCACCGACTTCCAGAAAAAAGTCTGGGCGGCGCTGCTGACCATTCCGTTTGGCGAGACGCGAACCTATAGCCAGATTGCCGAGCAGATCGGCCATCCCGCTGCCGTGCGGGCCGTCGGTGCGGCCAATGGGAAAAATCCGCTTTCGATTGTTGCGCCGTGTCATCGGGTGATTGGTGCCTCGGGAAAATTGACCGGGTTCGCCGGGGGGCTGGAGGCCAAGGAGCGCTTGCTGGTGCTTGAAGGTGGGCAGCGGCCCGGCACGGGGCGGCTGGAGGGTTTTTAAAGAAAAGTTCGCAGCCTTCGGCAGCGCCTCCAGGAGACTGAAATTCAATGGAGGTGCTCTTTTGATCGCTCAGCAAAGAGCCCGGCAGCGCTACCGGGCCCTTTGGCTCAATTACTCAGCCAGCTTCACTCCGTTGATCAGCGGACCATAACGCTGGCTGAACTCCCAGTTGTACGGCACATGATCCTTGCTGCTGCCGTTGTCCCAGTTCACCGACCAGGTCATCAGCCCCTTGATCGGATGCCCCTTGATTGCCAGACGCTTGAGCGCATTGCCCACCGCCGCTTTGTCGATCACGTAACCGGTCGCCGCCGCATCGACGTTGGCCGGCAAGCCGATGACGAACTTCTCGGCAGGAATCCTGGTGAACCCGCGAGTGCCGGTCACCAGGCTTTCGGTCAGGTAATACAGGAAGTCCTCCTTCAGCGCATCGTTGTTCTGGGCGATCCACGCGCCAGCGCCGCTGTTGGCCTCCGGCACCCAGATGCCATCGCCGCCCTGGTTGTAGAACTGCGGGGCGATGAAGTCGTAGTAGCCTTCCAGCGCTTGCAGGTAACCGACATATTTGCCGGTGCTGGTCAGGTACGGAAACTCCGGTGCCATGCTGATGATGAAGTGCTTGCCCTGGCCTGCGTAGTGATCCTTGACCAGTTTCAGCGCAGCCGGCAGGACGGTCTTGTTGGCAGCGGAATCAATCGCGCTCTGTTCAAGATCAATGTCCAGCCCGTCGAAACCGTAGGTTTCCACCAGACGGATGATTTCGTTGGCCAGTGGCTGTTCCTGCCCCGCGCGCAACTCGATCTGCGCATCGGCGCCACCGAGGGAAATCAGCACCGCCCGGCCCTGACTGTTGAGAACGCCGACCTGGCGGCGGAACTCGGCGTCGGACAGGTTATACGGCCTGAAGGTTGGAATCCCGCTGCCCTTCATGAACGCCACGGCAACCACGTTGTATTCCTTGGGCACCGCTTCCAGAGCGAGCTCGGCGAAGCGCCCCTGACGGTAGCCGTCGCTCGGCCCCGCGGGCCAGTTGTGCCAGAAGCCCATGAGGATCTTTTTACCGGCGATGCTTGGCATCAGCGAGGCGGCATCGCTCGCGGTGTTTTGCATTAAAGAAAAGTCGATCTTTGACATGTTCTAATCCTTCAGAACGTGTGGGTTCAGGGTGATGACGACTTATTTGAAGTCGACGTCGAAGGCCTGATAGAAGGCGTTACCGGTGTTGGCGACGATCCACATCAGCACGATGACGTGGTGGCCCTTTTTGTTGGCCGGCAGTTTCACCGCGTGATTGACCTTGGCCTTCAGCTCATTCGGATAGCTGTAGTAAGGCACCTGCGTGTAAAAATCCTCGAAGAACGGCTGGGCTTCCAGTTGCGCACGGGTGATGCGTTGTTTCGGGTCCCAGCCATCCTTGGTGATCAGCCAGCGATAGCCACGAGTGGTGTGTGGCGCGGTGTATTCCCATTGGATGTCGAGGGTCTGCCCCGGGGTGACATTGAGCAGCGGCCAGGTGAACGGGCGGCCGAGTTTTTTGCTCATCTCTTCCTGGGTGAAGTTCACGCAGTCACGGGCATCGGTCTTGCCACCGCTGAGGATGTAGCCATCGGCAGGCGGCGTGACACTGTCGGAGTCAGTCTGGTAAGGCGCCGGAAAAGGCCCGGCAGCCAGCGCCGGGAAATTCTTGCCGCCTTCCATTTCGTTGACCTGCCAGGCGCCGAGCAATCCTTGCTCGATCGCCACCGCACCGCGGCTGGCCGGGGAGATGACGCGACCGTGTCGCAGTTGGGTTTGTGCTTGTGGTTGATTCATGTTTTTCACTCCGTTGATTTAAGAACTCTCCATTCCGAGGAGAGGCCTTCAAGCTAACGGAGGTGATTTTTTTGTCCATCGGCGGTTTTGTCGCAGCCTGCCGGGACACAATCGGTAAAACAGCGAAAACACTGGATATATGTACAGTTAAGTGCGGCGAATCTCACTCGACGCATAGGCAAAGACCTACACGTCAAGGTTACGAAATCGCGCATTCACGCGTCACGGCAGTTGCGCCTGGAACTCCTTTTCGTATTGCCCGGCCAGCTGTTCTTTCTGTTTGTCGTCGAGCAGTTTCCCGGCCATCTGGAAGAACTTCTGTTCCTCTTCCTTGAGGTGATGGTGCACCTTGTCCGAGAGTTTTTTCGCGGTCGCGAGCCACGCCGGACTGGACATCTCCGTCTCGTCGAGCTCTTCCATCATTTCGTCCATCTCATGGTGTTCGGAAATGGCGTGGCGGCTGAGATCGACACCGTTGTCGAATTCCATCAGCGGGATATAGAAGTGGCGCTCTTCAGCGGTTTCATGGGCCTGCAGTTCGGCCTTGAGCTGCTTGTAGGCTTCAACGCGCTCCGGCGTATCGCCGCTGGTCGCGATCAGGGCTTTGGCGTAGGTACGCTGGCGGTCATGGCTTTCACGAAGGGCTTCAAAAATATTCATGGGGGGTCCTCATCAACCGCGTGCTGGAATGACGCTGTAAAGGCTAGACCGCAACGCGGGAGCGGCGGTTCCAAACGGTTGGGGCAAGGGCTTTGAAGATGCCCCCTAGACAGGCTAGGCTGCGGGTTCACACTACAAGGACGTCACGCATGAAGTTGCGCATCGAGCAGTCGCAGAACAACACCGAAGAAGAACGCCAGGCCATTCTGGCGCCCCTGCATGCCTACAACGTCGCCAAGGCCGGGATCGCGGTATCGGAGCCGCTCACCCTGCTGGTGCGCGACGATGACAACCAGATCCTTGGCGGGCTGTATGGGCGGCTGGTGTGCCAGTGGCTGTTCATCGATTTGCTGTCAGTGCCCGAGGCTGGCCGCGGTCAGGGTGTTGGATCGAAGCTGATGCGCATGGCCGAAGACCTGGCGCGGGAGAAAGGCTGCATCGGGGCATGGCTCGACACCTTCGACTTTCAGGCGCCGGCGTTCTACGAAAAGCTCGGGTATAGCCAGTTTGGGGAAATCGACGACTACCCGCCGGGACATAAACGGCATTTTTTCCAGAAGCGCTTGATCGTTTGAATGGGCCGGCCCCTTCGCGGGCAAGCCTGCTCCCACAGGTTTTGTGGTGAGGCTGAAATCTTCAGCGACACACAAAATCCTGTGGGCTTGCCCGCGCTGAGGCTGGCCGCATCAATGCATGATCAAAGGCAGGTCGCCAACGCCGCCAAGCGCCGCTTGGCGACAAAATCATCCTTTTGCACGTAGTAACTCAGCGTCGTGCCCGAAGGCCCGGTTGTCACATCGACAAACGACTCGGCGGAACGCGTGTATACCGTCGTACCACCCTGTTTGCGCGGTTCCAGATAGGCGGCGGCATCCACGCCGAACACCGCTTCGTCCTGCCAGCCGAATTGCACGCACTGGGCCACGATTTTCTCGGGCTTGTCCGAGGTCATGACTTTGTACGGCGTTCTCGTGCGAGCATCATCCATCACCGAACCCGCGCACCCGGCCAGCAGTGTTGCCGCCAGCGCTACCATCAGAATTCGCATTGTTTTCGCTCAGTCAGAAAAAAGCGGACTGTAGCACCGCAGCGGCAGGAATCGTTCTGCTTTACTGCATTTATCACGCGACACACGCCGACAGCTACGGCAACCTACGGTCATCAGCCTCACAAGGAAAACCCATGGCGCCTACCGACCAGCGACATGAACATGCCCTGCAACTGTTTCTCGACGCGCGACCTGACTTGCGCGAAACCCTCGACAACCTCAACCCACTGCTGGCCCAGGCCAAAGGCGAAACCCAGGCCCAGTATCGCGAAGAGCGTCTGCACGAAGCATTTGAGGCGGAGGCCGAGAGCAAGGGCCTGTTTGCCTGGGAATTGACCCTGCAACTGACCACCGATTCGCCGCAGGAATATCGCACGCAGCGCCTGGAGGTGCATCGCGAAGTCGCAGAAATGGCTGGCATGGACTGGCTGGAATATTGCGACCTGTATGGCATAGAACCTTAATCGCTGCGCAAGGACACCTGCACCCATGCTGCCATCCGCCTCGACTCACCGCGCCAGCCCCGGCCACCTGCACACGCAAAAGTGGCGCGGGCGTGTGGGCCTGGCGCTGGTGGCCAGCCTATCGGTACTCGCGGGCATGACCGATGCGATCGGCTTCATGGCCAGCGGCGACTTTGTGTCGTTCATGAGTGGCAATACCACACGCCTGGCCGTGGCGATCAGCGATGGTGATTTCGGGCTGACCGTGCGCCTGGTGATCCTCGTCGCGACCTTCATTGTCGGTAACGCCTTGGGCGTGCTCGTTGCTCGCCTCGGCGGCCGCCGGGCGCTGCCGCTGCTGCTGTGTATCGCCACCCTGCTCTGCGCGGCGGCGATCTGGCCGTATGACGCACAATTGCCGGCGCTGCTGGCGGCGATCATTGCGATGGGCATGCTCAACGCGTCAGTCGAGGAAGTGAATGGCCTCCCGGTCGGGCTGACCTATGTCACCGGCGCCCTGTCACGTTTCGGCCGTGGCCTGGGCCGCTGGTTGCTCGGCGAACGCCGTAATGGCTGGCGGGTGCAACTGGTGCCGTGGAGCGGGATGTTTATCGGCGCGATTCTTGGCGCGGTGCTGGAACACCATTTTGGCCTCAAGGCGATGTTGGCCAGTGGTGTACTGGCCGCGATGCTGGGCGTGCTGTCCCTGGCCATTCCGCGTCGTTGGCAGTTGGGCTATATGCCCCGCTGAAATGCGCCCCTGTGGGGTCATGTGCATGACTTCGGTTTCGCGGATGACTTCATAAAGCTTTATCATGGCCGCAGTTTCGCTGATCGAGTCCGTCATGAAGTTCGCCATTGCGCTGTTTTCCGCCGCCCATGCGCCCTCCTCGCGCCGCGCCCTGCTGTTTGCCCAGGCGGCACTGGCCGGGGGGCATGAGATTGTCCGGCTGTTTTTCTACCAGGATGGCGTCTACAACGCTTCCGACGCGGTGGTCACCCCGCAGGACGAACTCGACCTGCCCAAACAATGGCGTGCGTTCATCACCGAGCAGCAACTCGATGGCGTGGTGTGCATCGCCGCCGCCCTGCGCCGTGGTGCCTTGAACGGCGAAGAAGCCAAACGCTATCAGCGTGACGCCGTGTCCGTCAGCGCGCCGTGGGAGCTGTCCGGTCTTGGCCAGTTGCACGACGCCGCGCAAGATGCCGACCGCTTGATCTGTTTCGGAGGCGCATGACATGGCCAAATCCCTGTTGATCATCAGCCGCCAATCGCCTTGGTCCGGCCCCGGCGCCCGCGAAGCACTGGATATCGTGCTGGCAGGTGGCGCCTTCGACCTGCCGATCGGCCTGCTGTTTCTCGACGACGGCGTGCTGCAACTGGCCGCCGGGCAAAACGCCAAAGCCTTGCAGCAGAAGGACCTGAGCGCCAACCTGCAGGCGCTGCCGATGTTCGGTGTTGAAGAACTGTTCTATTGCGCCGACAGCGCCAGCCTGCGTGGGCTGAGCGATCTGTCGCTGGACGAGGCGCAGCCACTCGCCGCCGAACAAATCACCGCCCTTATTGACCGTTACGACCAGGTGATCACCCTCTGATGTCGACCTTGCATGTGTTGTCTCATTCCCCGTTCGGCGACGAGCGCCTGACCAGTTGCCTGCGCGTGATCGGCAAGGCCGACGCCTTGCTGCTGTGCGGCGACGCCGTGTATGCCTTGCAATCCGGCACCGCGCCATTCACGGCGCTGCAAAGCCGTCAGCTGCAACTGTTCGTCCTCACCGAAGACGCCCAGGCCCGCGCCCAGCAGATTCCGGATTGGGCCGAAGCCATCGACTACCCGGCCTTCGTCGAATTGTCGATCCACCACGACAAGGTCAACAGCTGGCTATGAATTCCCTGACCGTCGGCACCCGCGCCATCGAACTGGACAAGGATGGCTTTCTGGTTGACCTCGCAGACTGGTCCCACGATGTCGCGGGCGCCCTCGCCGCCGCCGAAGACATCGAACTGACCGCCGAACACTGGGAAGTCCTCGAACTGTTGCGCAGCTTTTACGCCGAATTCCAGCTGTCGCCGGCCACGCGCCCGCTGATCAAGTACACCGCGTTGAAACTCGGCGCGGAAAAAGGCAACAGCCTGCACCTGAACCGACTGTTCAAAGGCACCCCTGCCAAACTCGCCGCGAAACTGGCGGGCCTGCCCAAACCGACGAATTGCTTATGACCGACTTTCCAGCGCTGACCCTCGAAACACCCGCCGAACACCCGTTCGCTCAATTTGTGCGGATCCTCGGCAAGGGCAAGCGCGGCGCCCGCGACCTGACCCGCGAGGAAGCCCGAGAGGCGATGGGCATGGTGCTCGACGATAAGGTCGAAGACACCCAGCTCGGCGCCTTTCTGATGCTGCTTCGGCACAAGGAAGAAAGCGCCGAGGAAATGGCCGGTTTCACCGAAGCCTTGCGCGAGCGCTTGCAGACGCCGGCGCTGAACGTCGACCTCGACTGGCCGACCTACGCTGGCAAGAAACGTCATCTGCCGTGGTACCTGCTGGCGGCCAAATGCCTGGCGCAAAACGGTGTGCGGATTTTCATGCATGGCGGCGGCGCCCACACCGCCGGGCGCCTGTATACCGAGCAACTGCTCGGTGAACTGCAGATCCCGTTGTGCCGCACCTGGCAACAAGTCGGCAGCGCACTGGATAACGGCGGCCTGGCGTTCATGCCGCTGATGGACTGGGCGCCGCAGCTGCAGAAGATGATCGACCTGCGCAATACCATGGGCCTGCGCTCGCCGATCCACTCGCTGGCACGGATTCTCAATCCGCTGCGCGCGCGTTGTGGTCTGCAGAGTATTTTCCACCCGGGTTATCAAGCCGTGCACCGAGAGGCCAGCGGCCTGCTCGGCGACACGGCGATTGTGGTCAAGGGCGACGGCGGTGAAATCGAGATCAATCCGGACGCCGACAGCCACTTGTACGGCACCGCCGGCGGCGAGAGCTGGGACGAGGAATGGCCGCAGCTGTCGAGCCAGCGCCACGTCAAACCGGCCGCGCTGGACATCGAGCATCTGAAAGCGGTGTGGCGCGGCGAGGCGGTCGACAGCTATCCGCAATTGGCCCTGATCTCGACCATGGCCCTGGCCCTGCGCGGCCTTGGCCAAAGCCGCGAGCAAGCCTTCGAAACCGCCGAACGCTACTGGGCCGCGCGGAACAAATCGATTTAACCGATCATTCGCGCCCGATCTTTGCGCTTTTTGTTCGAACTCATCGGAATAGACTCGGCTCCAACGTTTATTGGTTTATGGAGTCTTGATCATGGGTTTACTCGTCGATGGCCACTGGCAGGACAAGTGGTACGAAAGCAGCAAGGACGGCGCGTTCCAGCGCGAACAGGCGCAGCGGCGTCACTGGGTCACCGCTGACGGCCAGCCGGGGCCGAACGGTGAAGGCGGTTTTGCCGCTGAAGCCGGACGCTACCACCTCTACGTGTCCCTCGCCTGCCCGTGGGCACACCGCACGCTGATCCTGCGCAAACTCAAGGGTCTGGAAAAGCTGATCGACGTCTCGGTGGTCAGTTGGCTGATGCTGGAAAACGGCTGGACCTTCGACAAGGCTCTCGGCTCGACCGGCGACAAACTCGATCACTTCGACTTCATGCACCAGCGCTACACCGCCGACACCCCAGACTACACCGGGCGCGTCACGGTGCCGGTGCTGTGGGACAAGCAGCTCAAGTGCATTGTCAGCAATGAGTCGGCGGAAATTATCCGCATGTTCAACAGCGCCTTCGACAACCTCACCGGCAACGACCTGGACTTCTACCCGGCACCGTTACGCGGCGAGATCGACGCGCTGAACGAGCGGATCTACCCGGCAGTGAACAACGGCGTGTATCGCGCCGGCTTCGCCACCTCGCAACAGGCCTATGAAGCGGCGTTCGATGAGGTGTTTGCCGAGCTGGATCATCTGGAGCAGTTGCTGGGCGCCAACCGCTACCTGAGCGGTGAGTTCCTGACTGAAGCGGATGTGCGTCTGTTTACTACGATGATTCGCTTCGACGCGGTGTATCACGGCCACTTCAAGTGCAATTTGCGGCGGATTGCCGACTACCCGAACCTGTCGAACTGGTTGCGTGAGCTGTATCAGTGGCCGGGGATTGCCGAGACCGTGGACTTTCAGCACATCAAACATCACTACTACGGCAGTCACAAGACGATCAACCCGACAGGAGTTGTGCCGAAGGGGCCGGCGCAGGATTTCAGTGTGGCCCATGATCGGGCGCGGCTGAGCGGGAAAGGGGTTTGGCGCAGGGGCTGATTGATTCGCTGATGTTGAGGACGCCATCGCTGGCAAGCCATCTCCCACAGGGATCTGTATGAAGCTGAAAATTGCAGCTTCAATACAAAACCCGTGGGAGCTGGCTTGCCAGGGATAGAGGCGACGCGGTTTTCAAACCTGCGCCTGAGCACCCTCGAACCACGCCAGTTTCTCGCGCAGTTGCACCACTTCACCCACGATCACCAGCGTCGGTGCATGCACTTCATGCTCCGCCACCAGGCGCGGCAAATCAGCCAAGGTGCCGGTAAACACCCGCTGATTGACCGTGGTGCCCTGCTGGATCAACGCCGCCGGGGTATCGGCCGAGCGACCGTGTTTGATCAACTGCTCGCAGATCACCGGCAACCCGACCAGGCCCATGTAGAACACCAGGGTCTGCGCCGGGGCAACCAGGTCGGCCCAAAGCAGATCGGTGGAGCCGTCCTTCAGGTGCCCGGTGACGAAGCGCACTGACTGCGCGTAATCGCGATGGGTCAGCGGAATCCCGGCATACGCCGCGCAACCGCTGGCCGCCGTGATCCCCGGTACCACCTGGAACGGAATACCGTGAGCCGCGAGTTCTTCGATCTCTTCACCGCCACGGCCGAAGATGAACGGATCACCGCCCTTCAACCGCACCACACGCTTGCCGGCCTTGGCCAGATCGACCAGTTGCTGATTGATCTGATCCTGCGGCACGGCGTGATCGGCGCGACGCTTGCCGACGTAGATCCGCTCGGCATCGCGACGGCACAGCTCAAGAATCGCCGGCGCCACCAGACGGTCGTACAGCACCACATCGGCTTGCTGCATCAGACGCAGAGCGCGGAAGGTCAGCAGGTCCGGATCGCCCGGCCCGGCACCCACCAGATACACCTCACCGGTGGTGATGTCCGCTTCGCCATCAATCTTGGCTTGCAGCAGACGCTCGGCCTCGCCGCCCTGCCCGGCCAGTTGCCGGTCGGCAATCGGCCCCTGAAACACGTCTTCCCAGAAACCGCGACGTTGCTGCACATCCGGAAACAGGTTCTTCACCTGATTGCGGAAACGCGCGGCCAGTCCGGCCAACTGGCCGTAGGTCGAGGGAATCCAGGTTTCGATCTTGGCGCGAATCAACCGCGCCAGTACCGGCGCATCGCCGCCGCTGGACACTGCGATGATCAACGGCGAACGATCGACGATCGCCGGGAAGATCACGCTGCACAATTGCGGCGCATCCACCACGTTGACCGGTACGCAGCGCCGATGGGCATCGCTGGACACTTGGGCATTGAGCGCCTCGTCGTCGGTGGCGGCGATGATCAGCACGCAACCGTCCAGATCCGCCTCGCCGTAACCGCGCAACAGGCAATCACCACCCGAGGCGGTGATCAGTTCACGCAGTTGCGGTTCGATTTCAGGTGCGACCACCCGCAGCAGCGCACCGGCATCGGCCAGCAGGCGGGATTTGCGCAAGGCAATTTCCCCCCCACCGACAACCAACACACGACTGCCGCGCAGGTTGTGAAACAGCGGCAGATATTTCATTTAGCCGATGACCTCAAGGCCACCCATGTACGGTTTCAGCACGTCCGGTACGCGGATCGAGCCGTCAGCCTGCTGGTAGTTTTCCAGCACGGCCACCAGGGTACGACCGACAGCCAGACCCGAGCCGTTCAGGGTGTGCACCAGCTCAGGCTTGCCGGTTTCCGGGTTGCGGAAACGCGCCTGCATGCGGCGGGCCTGGAAGTCGCCGCAGTTGGAGCACGACGAAATTTCCCGGTATTTGTCCTGGCTCGGGATCCACACTTCCAGGTCGTAGGTCTTCACGGCACTGAAGCCCATGTCGCCGGTGCACAGCGCCAGAGTGCGGTAAGGCAGACCCAGCAGTTGCAGGACTTTCTCGGCGTTGGCAGTCAGGCCTTCCAGCGCTTCCATCGACGTCGACGGCTCGACGATCTGGACCATTTCGACTTTGTCGAACTGGTGCTGACGGATCATGCCGCGAGTGTCGCGACCCGATGCGCCGGCTTCGCTGCGGAAGCACGGGGTGTGGGCGACGAATTTGATCGGCAGTTGCTTCGAGTCGACGATTTCACCGGCCACGATGTTGGTCAGCGACACTTCGGCGGTCGGGATCAGGTACAAATCGGCCTCGCCTTCGCGAGCGATCTTGAACAGGTCCTCTTCGAACTTCGGCAGTTGCCCGGTGCCTTGCAGCGCTGGAGCCTGAACCAGATAAGGCGTGTAAGCCTCTTCGTAGCCGTGCTCGTTGACGTGCAGGTTGATCATGAATTGCGCCAGGGCGCGGTGCAGACGAGCGATCGGCCCGCGCAGCAGAGCGAAACGCGCGCCGGACAGTTTGGCGGCCGTTTCAAAGTCGAGCCAGCCGAACTTCTCGCCCAGGGCAACGTGGTCTTTCACTTCAAAGTCGAAGGCGGTCGGGGTGCCCCAGCGGCGCACTTCGACGTTGTCGTCTTCGTCTTTGCCGACCGGCACCGATTCGTGCGGCAGATTCGGGATACCCAGCAGGATCGAGTCCAGTTCGGTCTGGATCGCGTCCAGCTCGACCTTGCCGGCACTCAACTCGCCCGCCATGCGCTCGACGTCCGCCATCAACGGTGCGATGTCTTCGCCGCGCTGCTTGGCCTGACCGATGGATTTGGAACGCGCGTTACGCTCAGCCTGCAGTGCTTCGGTGCGGGTCTGGACGGTCTTGCGCTGTTCTTCCAGCGCTTCGATGCGCGCGGTATCCAGGGCAAAGCCACGGGAAGCCAGGCGGTCCGCTACGTCCTGAAGGTTGCTACGTAACAGTTTGGAATCGAGCATGTCGGTTTCTCGTTATCAAAGTTTGGTCAAGGACAGGCCGGCCCACGTCGCGAGCAGCCCGCCGAATACGCTGAGTGCCGCATAGCCCAGGGCCAGCGGCACTTGCCCACTTTCCAGCAGGCGCACCGTATCCAGTGAAAAGGATGAAAAAGTCGTCAGCCCCCCGAGGAAGCCGACCATCAACCCGGCGCGCACCTCGATCGGCACCTCCGGGCGTATCAAAAACAGGCCGTACAACACGCCAATCAGCAAACAGCCCACGATATTAACGGCCAGCGTCGCGGTATAGAAGTGCCGCGGCCAATTGGCATTGACCCAATTGCCGGTGGCGAAGCGCAACAGGGTGCCGGCAATCCCGCCGGCGGAGACTGCAACAATCAATGGAAGCACTATTTTCTCCGCTGTCTTGGACTTAAACGATCGAGTTGAGCGAGGTGATTGAGCTTCTCGCCGATCTTCAATTCCAGGCCTCGGGGCACCGGTTGGTAGAACGGGATCGGCTCAAGCTCCTCAGGGAAATAGTCTTCGCCGGCGGCATAGGCGTCCGGCTCATCGTGGGCGTAGCGATACTCATCGCCGTAGCCCAATTGTTTCATCAGTTTGGTCGGCGCGTTGCGCAGGTGCAGCGGCACTTCCAGCGAACCGTTTTCAGCGGCGGCGCGCAGGGCGGTCTTGAACCCCATGTACACCGCATTGCTTTTCGGGGCGCAGGCCAGGTAGGTAATGGCCTGGGCCACGGCCAGTTCGCCTTCCGGGCTGCCGAGGCGTTCCTGCACTTCCCACGCCGCCAGGCACAGGCTGAGGGCACGCGGGTCGGCGTTGCCGATGTCTTCGCTGGCCATGCGCACCACGCGCCGGGCCAGGTACAGCGGATCACAACCGCCGTCGATCATCCGCGCAAACCAGTACAGCGCGCCGTCGGGATTGGAGCCGCGCACCGATTTGTGCAACGCGGATATCTGGTCGTAAAAGGCTTCGCCGCCTTTGTCGAAGCGCCGACGGGTGTCGCCGAGCAGGCTTTGCAGCAGTTCGGTGCCGATCTCACTGTTGTCTTCGGCGAGGTCCGAGGCATTTTCCAGCAAGTTGAGCAGCCGTCGACCATCGCCATCGGCGGCGGACAGCAACATCTGGAAGCCTTCATCGTTGAGCGTCAGGTTGCGCTTGCCCAGCCCACGCTCCTCGGTGAGTGCGCGATGCACCAGTTTGCGCAGCGCCGCTTCGTCGAGGCTTTTCAGCACATAGACGCGGGCCCGCGACAACAAGGCGTTGTTCAGTTCGAACGAAGGATTTTCGGTGGTGGCGCCGATGAAGATCAGTGTGCCGTCTTCAACATAAGGCAGGAACGCATCCTGCTGCGACTTGTTGAACCGGTGCACTTCATCGACGAACAGAATCGTGCGCTTGCCGTACTGGCCGGCCTGCTGTTTGGCGATTTCAACCGCCTGACGGATTTCCTTGACCCCGGCAAGCACCGCCGAGACCGTTTCGAAGTGCGCGTCCGAGACTTCCGCGAGCAATCGCGCGAGGGTGGTTTTACCCACGCCAGGCGGGCCCCAGAAAATCATCGAATGCAGGGCACCCTGCTCCAGCGCTTCACGCAGAGGCTTGCCGCGAGCGAGCACGTGCTCCTGACCGACGTACTCATCCAGATTGGTCGCGCGCAAACGCGCGGCCAGTGGCTGGGCAATCGGTGCACTGCGAAACAGATCCATCACGTAGCGTTGAAACCTCGAATTTTCTGAACTCTGTGGGTGACCCTGTGGCGAGGGGATTCATCCCCGTTGGGCTGAGGAGCGGCCCTTAAACCAGCAATTTCGTTGTATCAGGCCTACCAAGTGCAATGGTTTTGGCGGCTGCTGCGCAGCCGAACGGGGATAAATCCCCTCGCCACAAAAGCTCCAAACCACAAAGGCCCAGTTCAGGATCCGGGGTTTATTCCTGGATCACGTCGGCACCCTTGGGGATGTCGAACTTGAACTTGGAGGCCGGCACTGGCTCGTTGGCCTTGACCCCGGTGAACAGGATGTTGGTGCGCTGGCCGACGCTGTCGATCAGTTGCATGTCATTGAGCAGACCGTTGCGGAACGACAGGCGCAGGTTGTCGAACAACGTGTCCTTGGTTTTCGGCTTCAGAGTGAAGTCGATCACGCCGCCTGCCTCTTTCGCCGTGATGTCGAAACTCTGGCTGATCTTCGACACATCACCGGACAACAACAACGCCGGGGTCTGGGTCAGACGCTCGTCGAGCTTCTTGATCGTCGCCTGTTCCAGATCCGGGTCCCACAAGGTGACTTTCTTGCCGTCGGAGACCATGGTCTGCTCGGCCGGCGCATTGGTGTGCCAGTAGAACAGGCCCGGACGCTGCAGGGTCATGTCGCCGGTGGTTTCCTGCAACTGCGTGCCGCTGCCGTCGAGGGTCAACTGCGAGAAGTTCGCGCTCAGGGTCTTGGACGTTTCCAGCAATTGGGTCAGACGAGCCACGTCCTTGTCATCGGCGTGGGCCGTGAATGTGGTCAGTGCCAGTACTGGCAACAGCATGCGGATCAGACGCATGGGAGTCCTCTTGAATACTCGTGGGAGAGCGGCGGCACGTCATTGTGCCACCTCTTGCTTCTGGGATCAGTCGCGTACCGGGCCCGGGGCCAGCACTTCACGCGAACCGTTGGTGTTCATGGAGGTGACGACGCCGGCCATTTCCATGGCTTCGATCATCCGCGCGGCACGGTTGTAGCCGATCTTCAACTTGCGCTGTACAGCGGAAATCGAGGCGCGGCGGCTTTCCAGCACAAACTGCACGGCTTCGTCGTACAGTGCGTCCGCTTCCGGATCATCGCCGTCGCCGCCACCGCTGCTGCCTTCAAAACCGCTGCCTGCTTCTTCGACACCGTTGAGGATGTCATCGTTGTATTCCGGTGCGCCACGCAGTTTCCACGCTTCGACGACACGGTGGACTTCATCGTCGGACACGAATGCGCCGTGAACCCGAATCGGCAGGCTGGTGCCCGGCGGCATGTAGAGCATGTCACCGTGGCCGAGCAATTGTTCGGCGCCGCCCTGGTCGATGATGGTCCGCGAGTCGATCTTGCTCGAAACCTGGAACGCCATACGGGTCGGGATGTTGGCCTTGATCAGACCGGTGATCACGTCCACCGACGGCCGCTGGGTCGCGAGGATCAAGTGAATACCTGCCGCACGGGCCTTCTGCGCGATACGCGCGATCAGCTCTTCGACCTTCTTGCCGACGATCATCATCATGTCGGCGAATTCGTCGACCACCACGACGATGGTCGGCAGCTTCTGCAGCAGCGGCGCTTCATCGTGAATGCTTTCACGCTTGTACAGCGGATCGCTCAACGGCTCGCCGGCATCCTGGGCTTCCTTGACCTTGGCGTTGAAGCCGGACAGGTTACGCACGCCCATCTTCGCCATCAGCTTGTAGCGGCGTTCCATCTCGGCAACGCTCCAGCGCAAGGCGTTGGCGGCGTCCTTCATGTCGGTAACCACCGGGCACAACAGGTGCGGAATGCCTTCGTAGATCGACAGCTCAAGCATTTTCGGGTCGATCATGATCAGCTTGGCGTCTTCCGGGCCGGACTTGAACAGGATCGACAGGATCATCGCGTTCACCCCCACCGACTTACCGGAACCGGTGGTACCGGCTACCAGCAGGTGCGGCATCTTCGCCAGGTCGGTGATGACCGGTTTGCCGCCAATGTCGTGGCCCAGGGCCAGGGTGACCGGCGATTTGAAGTTGTCGTACTCGGGGGTCGACAGCACTTCGGAGAAGCGCACGATCTGCCGGTCTTCGTTGGGAATCTCGATACCCACGGTGGTCTTGCCCGGAATCACCTCGACCACGCGCACGCTGGTCACGGCCAGCGAACGCGCCAGGTCTTTCGCCAGGTTGGCGATGCGGCTGACTTTCACGCCTGCAGCGGGCTGGATCTCGTAACGGGTAATCACCGGGCCCGGATGGATCGAGTCCACCGTGACCTCGACCCCGAACTCCTTGAGCTTGATCTCCAGCAAGTGGCCGACCGCTGCCAGGGACTCCGGCGAGTAATTGAGCTGTTTCTTTTCCGCCGGATCGAGAATCGAGATCGGCGGCAAGGTGCCTTCCACGGCGCTGTCGACGAACAACGGCGCCTGTTTCTCTTTCTGCACGCGCTTGCTCGGTTCCGGGGCCTTGGCCGGGGCCGGGGCGATGACCGGCGGCACCTGCTTCTCACGGTCGGACATGTGCTTGCTCAGGGCTTGCTCACGCTCGATCAGGCGTTCCTTGACCTTGGCTTGTTCACGCTTGTCGGTGACCGTCGGCGCCACCACGTCATGTACGCGATCGTCGACTTCACGCAGTTGCGCGACCAGTTGTTTGCGCTCGGTGCGGGCCGACCACCAGCGGTTGAGCGCGCCCTGGAACAGCTCGAACAAGTCGAGGGTGATCTTGCCGGTGATGTCCATCACCTTGAACCACGACAGGTCGGTGAACACCGTCAGGCCGAACAGGAACAGGGCGATGAACAGCAGCGTGCTGCCCTGAATGTTCAGCGCGTTCTTCGCCAGATCGCCGAGGCTCTCGCCCAATGCGCCACCGGCGCCCGCCGGCAGACCGGTCGGGGCATGGAAATGGATATGCGCCAGTGCCGCGCCGGACAGCACCAGAAACACCAGGCCGATCAGGCGCCAGGAGAACAGCCAGCCGCTCCACTGCCACGGTTCGTGACGCTGACGGAAGATCTGATACGCCTTGATCGCCAGCAGCAACGGGAAGATGTACGCGAAATAACCGAGCACCATGAACAGGATGTCGGCGCTGTAGGAACCCGCCGGGCCGCCGAAATTCTGCACGTCGTCGATCTTGCTGTTGTGGCTCCAGCCCGGATCGTCCTTGCCGTAGGTCAGCAAAGCCATCATCAGGAACAGGCACAAGGCACCGATGGCGATCAATGCACCTTCCTTGAGCCGGTAGTGCAACTGTTGGCGCCAGAGCGGAACGACTGTTTTTGGTGCTGCGGTGGATTTCTTCAAAACGCTTCTTTTCCTGCGCCCGAGGCGCGTCCATCTATTGAATGACGATAAAAAACTGCCCAATCCAGGCAGGTGAAAAAGTGAACGGGCACAACTGAGACTACTTTTAACACTGCGCTGCGGCTTTTATAAACACGGTGCGCAGCGAATATTCTGTTACAGCCCGGCATTGTACGGGTTTGTGCGTCTGATGCCATGCTTCAAAGCCCAGCATTGAGCATAGCCAAGCGCACGAAACCTGCGGTTCAATTTGAGCATGCATTGTCTTTTGTGACAAAGGCTTATGAGGTGTATTTGATGAACGCAGCGAAGCATTCACGCCTGATCATTCTCGGCTCCGGCCCGGCCGGCTACAGCGCCGCCGTCTACGCCGCCCGCGCCAACCTCAAACCCGTCGTGATTACCGGATTGCAGGCCGGTGGCCAGCTCACCACCACGGTCGAGGTCGACAACTGGCCCGGCGACGTCGAAGGCCTGACCGGCCCGGTGCTGATGGAGCGCATGCAAAAGCACGCCGAACGCTTTGCCACAGAGATCGTTTACGACCACATCCACACGGCCAAGTTGCAGCAGCGCCCGTTTGAACTCATCGGCGACAGCGGCACTTACACTTGCGACGCACTGATTATCGCCACCGGCGCGTCGGCGCAGTATCTGGGCCTGCCCTCGGAGGAAGCCTTCGCCGGCAAGGGTGTTTCCGCCTGTGCGACCTGTGATGGCTTCTTTTATCGCAATCAGGTGGTGGCGGTGGTCGGTGGCGGCAACACCGCCGTCGAGGAAGCGCTGTACCTCTCCAACATCGCCAAAGAAGTGCACTTGATCCACCGTCGCGACAAGTTGCGCTCGGAGAAAATCCTTCAGGACAAGCTGTTCGACAAAGCCGCCAGCGGTAACGTGCGCCTGCACTGGAACGAGAACCTTGACGAAGTGCTCGGCGACGCCAGCGGCGTAACCGGCGCCCGCCTGCGCGACAGCCACACCGGCGAAACCCGCGAACTGTCGTTGGCGGGCGTGTTCATTGCCATTGGCCACAAACCCAACACCGACCTGTTTCAGGGTCAGCTGCCGATGCGCGATGGCTATCTGGTGATCAAGGGCGGCAGCGAGGGCGATGCCACAGCCACCGCGATCCCCGGCGTGTTTGCCGCAGGCGACGTGGCCGACCACGTCTACCGGCAAGCGGTGACGTCCGCCGGCGCCGGTTGCATGGCTGCGCTCGATGCGGAGAAGTATCTGGACGACATTCCTGTCATTTAACGGCACACTTTATCGCGGGCCACACGGCCCGCACCGCCCTCCCCTTCTGCAAGCCTGGATGCCATGCTGACTTGGTTACAACGCAACTCACTGACTTTTCCGCCGCTGGAAAAGGCCATGCGCGACCCCAACGGATTACTCGCCGCCGGCGGCGACCTGTCCGCCGATCGTTTGATTCAGGCTTATCGCCATGGCTGCTTTCCGTGGTTTTCCGAAGGCCAGCCGATTCTCTGGTGGTCGCCGGATCCGCGCACGGTGCTATTTCCCGACGAACTGCATGTCTCGCGCAGTCTCGGCAAATTACTGCGCAAGACGCGCTATCAGGTGACCTTCGACCAGGATTTTGATGCCGTCATCCGCGCCTGCGCCGCGCCACGGGATTACGCCGATGGCACCTGGATCACGCAAGCCATGCAGGATGCCTACATTGAATTGCACCGCCGCGGCTTTGCCCATTCGGTGGAGGTCTGGGATCAGGGCGAACTGGTCGGTGGCCTGTATGGCCTGGCGATGGGCCAACTGTTTTTCGGCGAATCAATGTTCAGCCGCGCCGACAACGCCTCCAAATATGGC
Source organism: Pseudomonas sp. LF-5 (assembly GCF_037626295.1). Taxonomy (NCBI): domain Bacteria; kingdom Pseudomonadati; phylum Pseudomonadota; class Gammaproteobacteria; order Pseudomonadales; family Pseudomonadaceae; genus Pseudomonas; species Pseudomonas sp. LF-5. The sequence continues at coordinate 2,238 of NZ_JARKMT010000001.1, read as the reverse complement.
TTTGCCACACTGGTGCGACACTTGAAAGATTCGGGTTTTGTGCTGATCGACTGCCAGATGCCGACCGATCATCTGCACAGCCTCGGCGCCCGGGCGATTCCCCGCAGTGAATTCGCGCGCTATCTGGCCAATCATCTGGATCAACCTCAACGTGCCACCTGGGTTTGCTGAGCGACTTTTGCGCGCGTGGCTTACACTTAATTCACCAGCTTATCCCGAGGGTTGATCATGACCGAGTTGGCACGCCTCAAGTTCTATGCCACTCAGCCCCACTCTTGCAGTTATCTGCCCGAGGAGCAGGCGACGACCCTGTTTCTCGACCCGAGCCAGCCCATGGATGTGCATGTCTACGCAGACCTGTCGGAAATGGGCTTTCGTCGCAGTGGCGATCATCTGTATCGGCCGCATTGCCAGAACTGCAATGCGTGCGTGCCTGCGCGCATTCCGGTGGCGCAGTTCATCCCCAATCGTCAGCAGAAGCGCATTTTCAAACGCAACGCCGACCTGCAGGTGCGTCCGGCCAAGCCCAAGTTCAGCGAAGAATATTTCGATCTGTACCAGCGCTATATCGAACAACGTCACGCCGACGGCGACATGTACCCGCCCAGCCGTGATCAATTCTCGACATTTCTGGTCCGCGACCTGCCCTTCTCGCGCTTTTACGAGTTCCGTCTCGACGGACGGTTGCTCGCCGTGGCGGTCACCGATTTACTGCCAAACGGCTTGTCGGCGGTGTACACCTTCTACGAACCCGCCGAAGAACGCCGCAGCCTTGGCCGTTTTGCCATCTTGTGGCAGATCGCCGAAAGCCATCGCCTCGGGCTTGAGGCGGTGTACCTCGGTTACTGGATCAAAAACTGCAAAAAGATGAACTACAAGACGCAATATCGCCCCATCGAATTGCTGATTAATCAGCGCTGGGTTGTCCTGAACTAAACCCAAGCCCTAAACCCCTTGGCGTAAACCCCATTTTTCGGGCACAATGCACGCCGCTTTTGCCTGGCGCAGTTGCACCGGGCCATTCATTGGATACCGAGGGCTTTACTGCATGTCGAAAGAAGACAGCTTCGAAATGGAAGGCACTGTCGTCGACACCCTGCCCAACACCATGTTTCGCGTGGAGTTGGAAAATGGGCACGTCGTAACCGCGCATATTTCCGGCAAGATGCGCAAGAACTACATTCGTATTCTTACCGGTGACAAAGTGCGCGTCGAGCTGACGCCCTATGACTTGAGCAAAGGGCGCATTACTTACCGCGCTCGTTAATCAAGTCAATACAGAACGCCCGGTTTATGCCGGGCGTTTTTGTTTGTCTGGGATTTGGGTTTTGTGGGCATATCCGTAGCTGCGGGTGCTGCCGCTGGCGGTTTCGCTCTTACAGCGAGTCACCTTTTCCAAACGCCGAAAAGGTAACCCAAAAGGCTTTGCCCCGGCGTACGGCACTTCGCTGAGACTCAGTGTTCCCTCGCTACGGAGTCCATCCGGGGGCATCGCCTACGGTTTGCTTCGCTGCACCTCCTCTCGATGAATGCGGCTTCGCCGCACGGCGCTGCGCGCCTACCCCCGGATGAACACCTACGCTCGGCCTGCCGATGGGGCAAAAGATCAAAAGCCGAAGCCAGATCAAAAGCCGGATCAAGAGCCCCTCACCCTAGCCCTCTCCCGGAGGGAGAGGGGACTGACCGTGGTGTTTGGGGGAGCTGCGCCGACGTGCGATACCGCGTTGAACTCAGGCTCTAAAAAGCAAACAAATCGGCCCCTCACCCTCCCAGAGAAAGGACTGATCGAAGTGTTTGGGAGAGCTACGCCGACGTGCGATATCGAGTCGAACTCAGATTTTGAAAAGCCCACAAATCGGCTCCCTCTCCCTAGGGAGAGGGCTGGGGTGAGGGGTAAATCCACCACAAATCCAAAGCCAAACACCCGCTCTTCACCACTCAATAGGCCGAGTGTCAGCTCGCCTGCTTTTGATCTTGATCCACGGGCGACATCGGAAGGCTGAGTGGAGGGATTGATCCGGGGGTGGGAGCGCAGCGACCGTTTGGCGCAGCCAAACACAGCGAGAGGAGGTGCAGCGAAGCAAACCGTAGGCGCTGCGCCCGGATCAATCCCGGAGCGAAGGAACCCCGAGCCCCAGCGAGCGGGCCGCACGTAGGAGCAAGCGTTTTTTTGCTTACTTTTTTTAGGCGTTTCCCTCCGTGTCAGGCTACCTGTCGCCCTTATTGATTGACTCAAAT